>JAVHQC010000031.1:0-43943 GCA_036170915.1 Cyanobacteria bacterium auto_48_18 | reverse complement strand
CCCCCTGCACAGGCATCACAGGTCTGGGCTTTTTTTCTTCTGCCACCACTTCAACATCAAGATCAAGACCAGCAGCCGAATTGTTGTCTAGATCTTGTGGTGTATAAACCGAACCGCCGAAGATTTCAGGACAGCAAGCATTGACACCTTTTGAGACAGCCTTAGATAGCCGCATTTCAGAAGGAAACCTCTGCCATATAGCACCACCGCCTGAGCGCTGCATATCTTCAGTATCAAACTTACTGACGCCAAGACTTTCGCCATTGCGGAAAAATTCAACCTCGGCGCACTCGATAGTGTTTTGCTTTAGTTTGTAGTCATAACCAGGTGTTCTGCGCACCAGGGCCAATACCTGCTGGTAGCCGACAGTTACCTTGTCTTTGACAATGTGCAGCTTCATTGATTCAAAAGGCGTCAGGCCAAGGCCATGACCAATGATCAATTTGACCGCATTGATCGCCTCTTTCTGCTCCGAAGTCATACCCTTTGCGGCATCGTTCTCAGTGACCTTAAACAAGCCCGCCAGGCTAAAAAGGTTGCCCATGGTTTTGGCATCGTCGATAGTATGAATCTGCAAACTGCTGCTATGCAGCTGCGCAGGTAGCTGTTTCTGCTCCATTTATATATCCTCTTATAGTGCGCCGTATATACGCTATATACAGTAGTATTATCGGACCAAAAATTAAGCGCCTGGCTTGAACAAGGCGGAGAACCGCTCAATCAGGCCAATGCGCTTTCTTGGTTTCAAATGGCCCATGACTTGCTTGATGCCATCGCTGGCAAGCTCGCCGTATACACGGGCTCTAATAAGGTGCTCTAGCCGCTTATCTTCAGCGCCTGGAAACTTAGACAGTTTCAGCGCGCGCTCATTGTGATATGCAGATTTATGTAGATAGTGCGAAATAAGTTGATCTAGCGGAGTATCCGCAGTAGAATCTTTTTCAGTCATCTCTTTACCGGGGTGATTTCTAGAAAGCAGTGCGACTTTTCGAAGGGGAGCGCTGCTTTTTTGTTGGGAATTTTTCCTATGCGACGAGAGTTAAGTTAGGAGTTATTTTAAGCGCTCTGATTACTCCTTGACCTCTCATATAATGACTTGTTGTTTTCAAAGTTACCAACACCAGGTTCATTTTGCCTCAGCACACTCAAACTAAAAGCACTATCAGACTCTGGGCGAAAAGCTCGAACTGCGGCATCGCCACTGCCGGTGCGGTCATGCTTCTTGCGGCGCCGAGCGCCCTCGGCTCGCCGCTTTCGAGCCTCAACAGTCTTACTCATAAGGCGCCGAAGGTGGACAGCGACCAGGTAATGCAGTCGGTCTACATGCTCGAGAAGACCAAATCGCTCAGCGGCCTCACCCAAGCAGCCCGGCTCTTGGAAGATTTGATTGCCAAAAAACGCGACATCTTTGCCGCCCACCTTGAATTGGGTCGCATACAAAATCAGTTAGGCAACCAGGATCAAGCGATCATGTCTTTGCTGGAAGCCCTCAATTTATCTGCTGACAATGCGCTGCAAGCACTGCAAGTACGCGAGATCCTGGCGGCCATTTATATGAAACGGGGCGAATTTGACGATGCCGGCGGGCAGTTTAAGAAAATTGTTGACCTGACTCCGACTAATACCACCGCCCGCGGCAATCTTGCCATCTGTCTTGAGCAACTTGGATTTATCGATTTAGCCATCGTCGAATTCAAAAAAGTGCTGACCGATGATCCGGCTAATTTTGTTTCCCTCTACAACCTCGGCCTGGCCTACTCTCTAAAAGGCGAATACTCGCAGTCTGCTGCATATTTCGAAAAAGCCATGACCAAGAACCCACGTCAGCCGCAGGTGGCGATGGCTGTGTTGGGCCTGGCATCCTGTTATGAAGCGAGAGAAAAGTATCCTGAAGCCAAGCTGATGATCGATAAAGTGATTTCTCTTGACCCGAACAATCATTACGCTTACCTGGCTAAAGCTCGCATATATGAAGCAATGAAAGAGCCTGGGAAAGCAATTGAAAGTTTGCGTAAGGCCATGCAGCTGGCCCCACAAGACCCTGCTTGCAAGGCTGCCATGAGTGAGCTTTTGGTTAAGAGTATGCCGCGTACCGCCAGTCTAGACCGTCCCGCTCGTTGATCTGCTTAAGTCTGTGTTCTAAAATTTGATATGCAAAATGAGGTACTGAAATGCGATTTGATCTTTCTCTAAAGGCAGCTGTGGCCGGACTAGCTTGTTTTAGTCTGTCATCGACTGCGCCTGGCTTCTGCGAAGACAAAGATGCAGAAGACATCAAAAGCGCTATCTTTAGATATCAGGCCGCTTCAGAGCAAAATCCTAGCAATCCAATCAATCATGTCAAACTCGGAAAAGCCTACTTGATGGGCAATGACATTGATAAAGCAATCGAATCATTCAAAACCGCAGTTAAGCTCAATAGCGAAGACCCTGAAGTCTACATGGGTTTGGCCAGATGCTATGGCCGCAAACGTGATATTCCTCTGGCTACAACTAATATAAAAGAAGCCGTGAGACTGGCTCCTAATAAGGCTGCTTATCATCTTAAATATGCTCAGTTGCTCTCTAGAGACGAAAAGAAAATTGATCAGGCTTTAAGTGAATTCAGGCAGGCCATTAAGCTTGACCCCAAAGATTTCACTGCACACCGTGATTATGGCGCCGCTCTCGGCTTAAAAGGTGATCTTGCTGGTCAAATTGCGGAAGAGAAAATGGCCCTCACTCTCTCTCCTGACAGCGCCGATGCCAACTATTACATGGGCTCTGCTTATGCTGGTCAGGGTAAGAAGAAAGAAGCCCAAACCTATTTGCAGCGCTGTGTTGAGTTAGATAAAAAGAACGCCGATGCTTTCCGCCTGTTAGCGGCAATTATGGCTTCCAACGGTCAGTATAAAGAAGCAGTGAGCGCTGCCCAGTCTGCTGTCAATATAGATCCGGATAACAAAGCATATGCTCAGACTCTTGAGAAAATAAAAGTCGCTTCTAAAACTAAGTAATGTTGCCGCGATCTTTGCTTCGGGCAAAAAATTTATTTATGCCTTCTGTGGATTATTGGGGTAGATGTAAAGCTTGGCAGAGGTGCTCTTGCCAACTTGTCGAAGCTCGAAAGCATGCCGTTTAGGTATGTGAAAAGGTTAACTACATACCTGCGGTAGCAACTTGCAAATAGACTAGATAGGCTCTAACATAAGTTAAGCTAAGACAGCAGTAACGCGCACGCTTGCAGTGACCGACAGGTCTTTGATCGTGAATACGTAGGCTATCTGTCGCAAATGGCGAATGCCCGAAAGTGGAAGTCTTCAAGAGAAGGCTTGCTCACTGGTTTCGTGACTTTAATTGAGTCAAATTGTCGTAGTAGTTTGAAGAGGTCTAAAGGCTGTGCTTGAGCGAGCTAAAATTGATGAGAAAGCTGCCAAAAGCTTCGAAATGAAGGCCAGCATAAAAGTTGTTGGTGTTGGTGGTGCCGGCTCCAACGCTGTCAATCGAATGATTGCAGCAGGCCTGAATGGAGTGGAATTCTGGTCTTGTAACACCGATGCTCAAGCGCTCGATTTGGCCGCTGCCAAAAATCGTTTGCAGATTGGCTCGAAGCTCACTCGTGGGCTAGGAGCTGGTGGTAACCCCGCCATCGGTCAAAAAGCCGCTGAAGAAAGCCGCGAAGAAATCGCTCAAGCTTTGCAAGGCGCCGACATGGTCTTCATCGCTGCCGGCATGGGTGGTGGTACCGGTACTGGTGCCGCTCCAATCGTTGCCGAAGTAGCCAAAGAGATGGGCGCTTTAACTGTTGGTGTTGTCTCTAGACCTTTCCTTTTCGAAGGTAAGCGCCGCAGCAATCAAGCTGAGACAGGCATCAACGAAATTCGTTCACGCGTTGACACTTTGATCGTAATACCTAACCAGCGCTTGTTGGAAGTAGTAGATCACAGAGCGTCAATGCAAGAAGCTTTTGTCGAAGCAGACAAAGTATTGATGCAAGGTGTTCAGGGTATTTCCGACATCATCACCGTGCCTGGTCTCATTAACGTAGACTTTGCCGACGTCAAAGCTGTAATGCAAACTGCCGGTTCCGCCTTGATGGGCGTGGGTCGCGCAACGGGCGAAGGCAGAGCTGTAGAAGCCGCTCGCAATGCCATCAACAGCCCATTGCTCGAAACCACCATCGACGGTGCCTCAGGCGTTATCTTCAACGTCACTGGCGGCCCTGATCTGACATTGCACGAAGTGCAAGAAGCAGCCAACGTAATTTACTCGGCTGTTTCTGACGAAGCTAACATCATCTTTGGTGCCGTTCTCGATGACCGTCTCCACGGTGAAGTGTTGATTACTGTTATTGCTACCGGTTTCGATATGCTCGTGCAATCGCAGCCTAAAGCAAGACCAACTCAAGCCAGCACTACTGCCCAGCAGCAGCGCCCTGAGCCACAACAGCGTCAAGCTCCGCAAGCGCAACAGCAACCTCAACAAAATCAGAATGATATGAAAAAGATTGCCAGCGATATTCTCGATATTCCTGAATTCTTGAAACAGCGCAATCCTAGTAAATAAGAAAGCGACAGAATGAATTGAAAAGCCCTGTTAGCAATAACAGGGCTTTTTGTTCTAGTGGCTTCAAATAAAATTGAGAGTGACCATGAAATCAGGCACTTGATCTACCGAGCTTGGTCGTGACCGCCACAAATAAACAACTGCTTGAGCCGGCACCGCTTTTAAAGAGAGGTCATGCAAGCCTTCGATATATGGGCTCATATTATTGCAACCACCTGAGTAGCCGCATGAATTGCCGGTATGAATAAATTGGCTGATTTCAATGGGGCGGTCGCTGGTTTTGTTGATGTTCCTAGAAAAGCGCGGCGATACTGCCAGATAATTAAAACCAAAATCGCGAGCATTGTATGCCACCACATCAAATGGCGCATTGCCAAGCTGTTTGGGAAAGTCCACAATTTTGGCCGAGGCGCGCATAAAGTTGCTGACGTTGTAGGTAATCTCTTCTTTTTGTTCACGAGGGTAAATCACCGCCTGACTTGGGGCGCATTCAAGAGGTAGACCAGCCGAAGCGAGATCTTCTTTATTGGGATATTTATTTGAGTCGTACTGATAGCCGTCGATTACCATGTTGGCGCAAACCAGCAAAAATGGATTGTTGACGAAACGCGACTCTTCCGACAAACCATCAGGGCTGTGGTTACCCGAGTCATAAAAAAGTTGGCCCTCCAGGCCCCACCAGGCTTTTCCGTCCTCGATCTGACCAAAGATTGCCGGCATGGGCGTGTATTGGTAGAGCAATAGCTCATTGTGCTGCGCCACAAATGTTTTGCGCAGATTCTCGATGTCGCTGCGCGTGTGAAAATCGTATTCGCTGGGGCCATTAATTGCCAGATTGACCGAGCTCTGCACCTTGGCCTGAGCACCAAGTGACAAGCGGTTCGAGCTGTTCTGCTGTGCGTCTAAATGCCCATATTTCGCGCCGAAAAAGAGTGCGACCACAGAAGCCGAAGACGCCACTAAAAGCAGGCGGTAAACAGACATTTTTTGACTTAAGGCTCGCATGTCTCTAAAATTTGACCTTACACACATATACCTAAACACACACGCACACACAGGACCATTATATGTCTGCTCTCACCAGTAAGTCTTATCATCCGGGTGTCTTGCCAATCAAATTTGAGCCAGGGCGCATCATGCTGGTAGATCAGCGCAAATTGCCTCATGAGCTTTGTTATTTTGACGCTACAGAGCACGATGATATGGTCTTCGCCATTCGCGATATGGTGGTGCGTGGGGCGCCTTCCATAGGGGTTGCGGCCGCTTTCGGTCTGGCGCTCGATGCTGCCAGGCTCTCATCGTTGAATTTAGATAAGCCAGATTTTCTCACAGCCTTTGCGCAAGCTACCGCCGAATTGAATGAAACGCGACCGACAGCGGTAAATTTGCGCTGGGCTTTGCAGCGCATCAGTGCGCTCGTTACAGAGGCGGTTGACCATAGTTATCCTGGTGATATCGCCAATCTCGCCTACAACGAAGCAGAGAAGATTTTTCAAGAGCATCTTGATGCCAATCTTGCCATCAGCGAATTTGGTGCCCAACTTGTCGGTGATGGCGCCCGCATCAGCACTCATTGCAATGCCGGCGGTCTGGCTGCGTGCGGCTATGGTACCGCTTTAGGTGTTATTCGTGCGGCGCATTTTGCCGGCAAGAATATTTCTGTTTATGTGGATGAAACCAGACCACGCAATCAAGGCTCAAAATTGACTATGTGGGAATTGCACCAGGATGGCATACCTTCCACTTTAATTTGCGATTCGATGTCTGGCCATTTGATGATGCATGGAAAAATAGACATGGTGATTACAGGCGCTGATCGAATTGCCAGGAATGGCGACAGCGCAAATAAAATAGGCACCTACAATCTGGCAGTTCTGGCTCATCACCATAAAATTCCGTTCTATATCGCCGCACCGCTTTCAACTTTTGATAGCGAGCTGTTTGATGGAAAAAACATACCGATTGAAGAGCGCTCAAGCTCAGAGGTTGTCACCATAGATGGTGTCGCTACAACGGTGCCCGGTGCCAAAGCTTATAATCCTGGATTTGACGTCACCCCTGCAGAGCTGATCGCCGGTATTATCACTGAGGTTGGCGTTTTGCGACCTGATTACAAAAACAGCATCAGCAGTGCGCTCAAAATTGAAAATTGAGATAAAGTATAAAAATCGGTAATCTAAAGAGGATTATTTATGGCACTCATACATAATTTGGCTTTGACTACTTTGAGTGGGTTGGTGATATTCGCTCAAGCTCCTGTTTGTGCGGCAAAACCCGTTTCCACAACTACAAATACCACAAGCACACCCGCGGCCTTTGGGCAGAAAATGCGCCGTCTTGATTTCCGGTTAGAAGGGGCAAGTTGCGCCACTTGTTTGCTTAAGATTCGCTCCGTTCTTCGGGCCACAAAAGGCGTGAGCCGTTGCGAATTGGCTTTGCGCAAGCCTTACGGCGGCGTGGTGATTTATAATGCCGGTCAAATAGATATCAAGAAAATTACCGAGCTGGCGATTAAAGCAGATCCGCGCTCGACAGTAAGTGTCAAAGACGTGCTCGATGAGCCCATTGCCAAAGAGCCGTTAATGCTTATTCCTAAGCACAATTCGCTTTTGCAAAAGTCATAAGCATAAATCTGAATTACGGACCAGGTGGTACCACGTCGGCTATCACAGGCTCTGTTGCCTCTGACGCAAAATTCATGTAACCAGGGCCAAAGGGGATGGGAACGGGGAAGTTGCAGGTCACTTCTGTTTTTACCAAAACTTGCGCGGCGGTGTAGTCCATATCTGCTTTATTGAATAAACAGATCTTTGAACCGCCACCACTCTTTTGGAATTCTAATACGACATCATCAACTGCAGTTCTAGCTTTGCCTGCGGTGTCCTGGCCTGCGGCCGCTCGGGCGCAGTGCTTTGCCAGTGCATCATTTTGGGTTTGACAAATGACGATGGAAGCTACGTCTAGTAAAAACAAGGCAATCATGATGATGAAGATGCTTCCTACAGTAGTCTCGACTAAGCTACTGCCCTTCTGATTTCTATGCCGCATATTCAACGCTTTCAATTTATTTGTCCTCAGTATTACTTCTGTTCAACAGTTAATTTTCTCCGGTCTCTTCCATAGGGCGCTTATCGATGTAATTGAAAGTTATCGGTCTAGTTAATCCATCTATGTTCAGAGAATTCAAAAATGGTACTGAAGCCAATGAGAAAAATGGATTAACCCTAACCTGCGTGTTGACTTCAACATATTGCATTGGAAAACCGGTTTCGCGGTCCACGGTCGAGCCGAAATCAACAGCTCTGGCCGTGTTCGAAGCAATGGCCGCACCGGTAAAACCGCTGAGAGAGCTGCTTGCCCAGGCATTATTCATGGCAGTAATTGCAGCAGGAAATGCAGCCGCGTCTTTAGATGGCGGGCTCACGGTAGAACAGGCTCTAGCAGTCATATGATTGAGGTACCAGCCCGCGCAGTAACCGAGCCCCAGGTAGATTATGTCCATCATCGGAAACAGGATAATGACAAACAGAATCAGCAGTGCCGGAGCCAATTCAGCTATCTGACCACCTCTGGTTTTCCGCTTAAACTTCATGGGTCATTCCCCCCCGGGAAAATCAAATTACTAATGAGTGCCGGAAATGTTCAATTTTTGATATCACTCAAACACTGAAACCCCGACGCCTGCAAAAGATGCACCAATATACTTATTCCCATTTGCTTTGCTATTTGAATCAAAAAACTTTCTGGCAGTAACCATGGTTAGTGATAATTAATCTGCTGCCAAGTGAGGCTATAATAGCTAGCATTAATAGCTGCGCGATTTAAAAATCATGTTGGAAGGACGTTTAGAGTGACACGACAAATTAAATTTGCCATCGCCGGTGCCATCACTTGTTTCACTATCGTCTCCAGTTCACTCAAGCTAGATTGCTTTTCAGCCTGCGCTGAGACAAGCAGTCCTACTTTTCGCAAAGACGAACTCACAGACGCCCAGCTGCCCGGCGGCATGATTGTGGGAGACGTGCTCAGACGCGTTCAAGAAGAACTTGACGGTCGTCGTCTGACAGAGGCATCTCAGCGCCAGTTGGAGGAATTGGCAGAGAAGTATCCTACAAATTACAAGCTGCATCTATATTTGGGCCTGGTTTTCGACGAAATTGGTTTGCCTGATCAAGCCGTGGCACAATACGAACTGGCTGATAAACTCGGCCCCAAAGATCCAAGAGCAACTGCTGGTCTCATGAACCATATATTGGCAAAACACGATACTCGTGGCGCCACTGAGTTGCTTGAAAAATCCCTCAAGCGCTTCCCCGACTCCCCTGAAATTTTGTATTTCATGGGCATGAATTTTAAAGAAAACAAACACTGGTATGCAGCTGAACGCATTCTCAAACAAGCATATGAGTCGGGCTCTAAGATTAAGCATTTGGCCGCTGAATTGGCCGAATTGTACGAAGCAACTAATCCGCCTAAGGCTATCAAGTTAGCTGACGAAGAACTGGCCCAATATCCCAATTTCCCTCTGGCTTTGCGGGTCAAAGCAAACGCTCTCATGAACCAGGGGAAATTTGAGCAGGCGATTGTACCGTTACAGAACCTCTATGACCAGGCGCCCAGTTACGGTCAAAGTGCCGAAGATTTACTGCGTTGCCGCTACTGGTCTGGCCAGTATAAAGAAGCGATTCAACCCGCATTTTATTTCTTGCGAAAAGAAGCCCAATATATTGGTGGACCGCTGGTTTCGTCTGAAGTGCTTTCGAAGTTGGTAAAGACGATGTCCACATCCTTTATAGAGGAGCAACTAAATCGTTTTTACGCTGGCCTGCTAAAAGATAAACTAACTGTCAAACCGGCTTTCCATTACTATCTCGCTGACATGTTCTATAAAGGCAACCGGCCGCGACTAGCCAAAGCCGAAGTGGTGAAATTTCTAGCGGAAGATCCAAAATCGCTCGAAGGCGTCTATTTGCTCGGCAAGCTCGAAGAAAATTATGCTCATAACTACAGCCAAGCACTGCACTACTATGAACTGGCTCACGCTCTTTCTCCATACAATGTGGAGATTAACGGCGCCTACACGCGAATGATTGAACGACAATCGTTTCAAACTTCTGACTGGGCGAGATCGTTCCGCGATTGGCTAAACAAAATTTTCTCTCCCTCCATAGATTAGGAAGAGAAATCTAAAACTTACTGTCTGCCTTGAATTTCGCGACCCGGCATCGCGGCTTTTTGATAAGCTGGTATTGATGAGTTAGGAATCACGGTGTCTGCGCATGCGCTATGTGCCTTACCATAAATTGGGTCAGACTCCCAATTTAATTGTAGACGGGAAGGCAAACGATGCTACCGTACTTACATTGTCGCACTGGCCAGATAGCGGCACTCCATCTGTCTACAAAGACGATCTTTCCGCTCAGATTGTTTTTCATTATCTTGAACGTGATCAATCGCAAGATCAAACTCCGTGCAAAGTGGTATCAAATAATCATTTTGATGAAGACGGATTAGTCTGCCTCTATGCCATGATTAATTCGCAAGCTGCGGCGGAAGAGCGGCAGACATTAATTGATATCGCCAGCGCCGGCGACTTTGGAATATTTGCCGACCGCGATTCTGCTCGCATTGCTTTTGTACTGTCGGCATGGACTAATCCTGATCGCTCTCCACTCAACTCCAGTGTTTTCGCTCGACCGTACCCTGAGATCACTGCAATTCTTTATGAAGAACTGCTGCTCCGCTTACCAAAAATAATTCAGAAAATAGATAACTTACGTCGGTACTGGAGCGAAGAAGACAATTTTCTCACCTGCACTGAAGACGCCATTGAAGCCGGCAAGATTACTTTGACTGAGTATCCTGAAATCGATTTGCTAGTAGTGCGTATGGAAGAAAATGCGTTTGCCCCCCTTGATAGAGAGCGTTGTGCCAGCTGGATTTCATCTGTATTGCACCCTATGGCCATTCATAACCGCACACAGCGCATGCGGATTTTAGTAATGTGCGGCAGAAGATACGAGTTTTACTATCGCTATGAAACCTGGGTTGACTATGTTTCAAGACCGCTAATGAAAAGGGTTGATCTGACCGCTCTGGCAAATTTTCTCAGCAAACTTGAGAATGGCAGAGGCCGCTGGCAATTCAACGGCATCGATGACATAATTGCCCGGCTTCAGTTGGCTGATGGAGCGGAGACTCAAATCAAGGGCGATGACTTTCTTGAAGCGTTGAAAGCGGCACTGAGTGAAACAGGCGTCGGCGCTTGAAGTAAAACAAGCAGGTTGTGATGGCTTCATCTTCCAAGAGATCGTTCTGGCATTTGTTGCAAAGAAAATTGCCGGGTCTTTCGCATTTTTTCGAACCTCGCGTCAATTTTTATGCTTTGCTTCTGGCGCAGGCTGATACCACATTAAGAGGCGTAGAAGCACTAGAAAGCTGGCTCAGTACAGGCGCTTATGAGCGCTGCCAACGAGTACGAGACTTAGAGCGTCAAGCCGATGAGCAAAAAGCAGCACTGCACTTAAAGCTGGCCGAATCTTTTGTTACTCCATTCGATAGGGAAGACATATACGATTTGTCGGTCAGGCTTGATGAAGTGATCAATTCTGCTAAAGACAGCGCACGCGAAGTGGAAGCGCTCAATTATTGCCCACGTGATTCCACCCTTTCTGAAATGGCGCGTACTTTAGTGGAGGGCACCCGTTGCCTCCATAATTCTTTTCGCAATCTTGACGGCAATTTTAGCGAAGCTTCAGCCCAGGCGAGTCTAGCTCGCAAATCTGAAACTCGTTTCGAAAAAATGTATCGCAATGCCATGCGCGAATTGTTTGAGGTCAATGACTTTAAAACTATTCTGCGAACTCTGGAGGTCTACCGTACCATGATGCATACTGCCACGTGCATCGACACTGTTGCAGAGAAATTGCGCCACGTCATCGTAAAAATTAGTTAGCATGCCATGGCAGTAAACCCTCACTTGCTTTTTGTCTTTATTTGCGGATGTGTATTTGCCTATACTAATGGTTTTCAGGACGGCAGCTCGGTAGCCGCCAGCCCCATCGCCTCACGTTCACTGCGGCTCTGGCAGGCGGTTTTACTCACTGCTATTTTTGAATTTCTCGGTGCACTTTTGGGTGGCTCACAAGTAGCCTCGGCCATTGCCGGTATTACAAATTATCCTCGCGGAGAAGCATTTTTAAGTGTGCTCAGCTGCGGCTTACTGGCCGCTGTTCTATGGAATTTTCTTACGCGATTGCTGCGTGTGCCTTCAAGTTCGACACACGCTCTGGTTGGTGGCCTGATTGGTGCCATTTTTGCCTCAACCGGTAATTTCGACTATATAAACTGGGGCAATTTTTCGTGGTTCCAAGCCACTGGCGTTTGCAGGGTGATCACTACTTTATTTTTGTCACCGCTTATTGGTTTTACTGCAGGCTATTTCACTCTGCATCTTTTGCAATTTCTCCTCGCTCGAGCTACCGTCAAGGTTAACAATGCCCTGAAAGCGTCTCAATGGCTTGTTTTGCCGGCATTAGCCTTTGGCCATGGAGCCAATGATAGTCAAAAAATTATGGGTGTAGTAGTGATGGCACTGAGTGCGGCCAGTATGGCAGGCCCTCAAAATCCGCTTAGTTCGAGTGATGTTATTCCGCTCTGGGTGCGATTGTCCATCGGCGCTTGTCTGACACTAGGGGTAGTGGCAATGGCTCCCGGCATTCTCAAACGCGTTGGCTCCGGTATCTTTAAGCAAAGACCGGTTCATGGTTTTGTCACCGAACTCGCTTCTGCTGTAGTTGTTGTGGTGGGCTCCGTAACTGGCGGGCCAGTTTCAGCTTCGCAGGTGATTGCTTCAACAGTGATGGGAGTGGGTTACGCCAACCGCCGCAAAGGCGTGCGCTGGCTCGTGGCCACAGAAATGGCCCGGGCATGGCTTCTAACCATTCCTTTTTCAGCAGGTTTCGCCTATGTACTCTTTAGGCTTTTTACCGTTCTTCGCCTGATTTAAAAGCTTCTAGACCGGTGGTTGGTCGCCAGGGTAGACCCAGGGTGCGCTATATATAGAACGCTTCTGCGCGGAATCGTCATTCGAGTTAAATAGCCAGGTGTTAGATGTGGCAATTAGCAAGCCGGCAACTACTGCCAGCCACATTTTGTTCAGGTGTTCGTCCGCCATAACCGTCTCCTCTGTTAGCAATTACTTGCCACTTACTTCAAGGACTCAAACGGTTTTGACCGGGAGCCACCGTGGAATCAAGAACCTAAGATAGTTTTCTAATGGGGCGATGGCTAATATGGGCGAATTAGGTGGTCAAGCTAGCAGTCAGGAATCTGACAGCTTTGATAGGCAATGGATGCAGTCTGACGGTGATGGTGACCTGCAAGACATCATTGCCATTCGAGACTTCGCTTACAAAGCTTTCGACAAGCTCGACAAAAACGGCAACGGTTTCATTGAGCAAACTGAACTGGCGTACGCGCAAAGCGTTGCTCCGGCCGGCAGCAAAGAAAAATCGTTTCTCACATTTTTGCTCAATAACCAAGAAGCGATAGCTGAGATGGTGGCTGAAGATCATGCACCACAGTTGGGTTTATCCCGGGGCGATCTTGAATCGTATTTCGCTTTGATCACCCGCTTATTAGCATAAAGGTGCGCGAACAAACCAATTTGTCAGTTTGAAATGTTTCATAATGCTGCGCCAGACGCCTTTTGCAGTTATATTTGGGAACCTGAAAGCTAACACTTGAGTCATTACATTTAGCTCTACGTTTCTGCTTATTCAGACAGTCGAGACTGTGAGCCTGTGTGCGCTCTCGTATATTCGCACGAGCGTAAGTTTTAAAATCCAATTGAAAAGGGGAAGTATGCGTTCGCAAACAAAGACAAACAAGACGCGTTTTGGTCTGGCTACATCGTTGGCCCTATTAACCGTTGTCACGACTTTAGCTGTTGGGTTGGCACCCGCTGCACAAGCTCAGAATGGTGGCAATAATTTCAATCCGATGCAATCAATGCTAGATGTTGAAAAAAGACGTTCTGATCTTGATAAAAAAATTGCTGACGCCATTGCAGCTGGTCGGTTGACCGCTGCAGAAGCCGCACCATTTAAACAAGAGCTTATTCGCTTGAAAAATGCGGAAGATGGCTATAAAGCCGGCGGCAGATTTTCATTTTTCCAAAAAGCCAGGCTCACACTAGAACTTGACGCGCTTTCCTCTAACATTGAAAAAGGTATGCATGAGCGAACAGCTATCGGCCTTACAGATGTCGATGGTCGCCAGCTTGATATTCAAACCAGACTAACTGAAGCCGTCACTGCCGGGCGTCTCACCGCAATGGAAGCAGCAGAATTCAGAAGAACACTCAATCGCATAAATGAAAAAGAGGCTTCATATAAGGCGGCCGGCGCGCTCACCAGCACACAAACTCTTGAGCTCGCTTTAGAGCTTGACCGCTTATCTAGTGCTTTTGAAACGCAACTAAAAGCACGCACCGGCGGCGATATGGATTTCACTGCTAAAGGCAAAGAACTATTGACTCGCATTAACGATCTGTCTACAGCTGGTCGTTTAAATGCCGCCGACGCCGAAAATTATCGTCAAGAGTTAACTCGCATTGGTACTCGCAATACGCAGATGACCGCTAGCGGACGCGTTCTCAGTACCGAAGATCAACTGTCGCTGGCCCTCGATATGGAGCGGCTCAACAGCAAACTCGAGCGCTTCACTGCCATAAGCAATAATCAAGGTGGTGCTACAGGTGGTGCAAACCCCGGCATTAACGATATGCAAAGACAAATTTCAGAGCGCTTAATTACGGGCCAATCTTCTGGCAAATTAGATGCACAAGAACTGTCGATGCTGAAGCAGGAGTTCGATCGTATTACTGGTCTGGAAGCAACATACCGAGCTGATGGAATGCTTTCTGACACAGAGACTTTAACCCTGGCTGATGACCTGGGAAGGTTGAATAAACGCCTTGAACGCAGCCTGATTGCGACGTCAAATCCAAATGGTCCAGGTGGTCGAGGCAACAATAATTCTTTGTCAGATCGCCAGAATCGCTTGCAAACTCAACTTGATGCCGCTCGCTCGAGTCAGCGCATTTCTGAAGAGGTTTATGCGCAGATGCGCAACCAACTCGATAGAGTCTCGGCCAATGAGCGTCTGTTCAGAGCTGATGGTCTTTTGACAGATGCCGAGACGTTGTCTCTGGCTAATGACCTTGATCAAGTAAACACCCAGTTGCGCCAGTCGATGAGGGCAGTGCCAGAAGTTAGCGCTAGACTCGATCGCAACGATGAAGGCCGGCCCAACAGAAATCGCCGACAATCTCGTTCTAGTGAACAACCTAATGACGCTGAAGCGCCGCCGCCAATTTCAAGCGCAAGCGTGCCATTTGATACCAAGGGCCATTGGGCCGAGTCGTACGTGGGTCAACTGACACAACGTGGCATCATTGGCGGATTTCCGGATGGTTCATTCAAGCCAGATGATGGCATCACCCGCGCTCAGTTTGCCGCCATTGCCGTCAAGGCGCTAAGTTTGCCTGCTGCTTCAGGGCCTGCTAGTTTTGCCGACGTCTCCGGTTCTTATTGGGCTAACCGCGCTATTGCTTCGGTGAGTCAAGCCGGCCTGGTGACTGGTTTTCCTGATGGCAGCTTCAAGCCTGAAGATAAGATTACCCGCGCTCAAGCGCTTGTGATTTTGGCTAAGGCATTGCCTGGTAATGTTTCTGCTGGCGACACCTCTATTCTCAATTCATATGGCGATGGTGCGTCTGTACCGGCCTGGGCAGCACCTTCTGTTGCTAAAGCTGCTAAGGCTCATATCCTTGTCAGTTATCCAGACCCCAGTCAAATCAAGCCCAATGTTAATGCTACACGGGCAGACGTGGCTGCTTTGACCTACCAGACTTTGAATAATTTGGGCAAGAATCTGCCGCAAATTAGAATCGGAATTGAGCCTCAATAGGGTTCAGGGTGAGTTATCGCGGGCTTTGAGCAAATTCGGGACTTCCTTATGGGGGTCCCGATATGCTGTCTAGGGTTTTTTTACAACCTCTAAGTTGTGGAAAAATACAACTTATGGGTTGTATTTTTTCCTAAGGCGCGAAAATTGAATGGGTCCATTGTCGCGAAAACTTTGCCAGGCCTTTCAGGTATCTAACTGGCAATTAAATCGTCGCCCACTAGTACTTTGTCAAAATCTAATTGCCAGGCATGATTGCGCACAGTGCTTATTAGCTGTTCCACAATAGATTTGTCGATTCCATCTTTAGACCAGAGTCTGGTTACTTCTAGAATTTCACCGGCGACGTTACTTGCGCTTGTACCAATGCGTGCGCCACAGAATGCAATGATGCTGCCTGCGTCTTCAGCTACTAGAAAAAGGCCGTCATGGCCAAAGTAACTTCCTTCTACATTGCGCAAATCGTTGTCTTTACCGTCCAGGTCCATCACAGTACCCTGGCTTTCATTGATTGCCTGTACCAGTGCTCGCAACTCTTTGTCGTCTTGACGATTAAAAAGACGAATCTGCATGGCATCCTCTTGAAATTGTAGAAGACAGAAATGGCCGGGAAGACTACTAGTCTAACCCGGCCACTCTTTCTTAGATCATCAATTTATTAGCGAACCAGCAAGGTCACCAGTAGCAATGCCACGATGTTCAAAATCTTGATCATCGGGTTGATGGCAGGGCCGGCAGTGTCTTTGTAAGGGTCGCCAACTGTGTCTCCAGTTACCGCAGCTTTGTGAGCATCAGAGCCCTTGCCGCCGTGGTTTCCTTCTTCAATGTATTTCTTAGCGTTATCCCAGGCACCACCACCAGAAGTCATGGAAATGGCCACGAACAAGCCGGTGATGATCGAACCCACGAGTACTCCACCAAGAATCTTGGCTGCTGCATATTCACCAGGCAGTGCCGCGTTCAGATAGAAAGCACCAATTAGGGCAATTATCACTGGTGTCAACACCGGAAGCAGAGCAGGCACGAT
Source organism: Cyanobacteria bacterium auto_48_18 (assembly GCA_036170915.1). Lineage (GTDB taxonomy): Bacteria > Cyanobacteriota > Vampirovibrionia > Obscuribacterales > Obscuribacteraceae. The sequence continues at coordinate 27,400 of JAVHQC010000031.1, read as the reverse complement.
CATTTTTTGAATGGCGGCACCAGTAACGATACTGACGCATCGTGCATAGTCTGGTTTAGCTGTACCTTCCATGATGCCAGGAATTTCGCGGAACTGACGTCTAACTTCTTCCACTACCATGCCGCCGGCAGCTCCAACAGCTTCCATGGCGAGGGCAGCGAAGAGGAATGGAATCAAACCACCGAGGAACAATCCAGCCAGAACATATGGGCTTGAAAGATCAAAGGTGATTGCAGTGCCGCCTTTGGTCAGAATATGTGCGTTCAATTCTTGTGTGTAAGAGCTGAACAAAACAATTGCGGCCAGACCAGCAGAACCAATGGCATAACCTTTAGTTACTGCTTTAGTGGTATTACCCACGGCATCAAGAGGGTCGGTTACTGCGCGTACTTCTTTTGGCATTTCGGCCATTTCAGCAATACCGCCGGCGTTATCTGTGATTGGTCCGTATGAGTCGATGGCAACAATAATTCCAGCCATTGAAAGCATTGCCATCGCAGCTAGTGCCACGCCGTAAACGCCTGCAAGAGCATATGCCACCAGAATACCGATAACGATTGAAATTACAGGCCAGGCTGTGGCTTTCATTGACACTGCCAGACCAGCAATGATGTTGGTGGCATGTCCAGTTTCGGAAGCTTTAGCAATGTATTTCACAGGACCATAAGAAGTCGATGTGTAATATTCAGTGATGTAAACCAGCAAACCGGTGACAACCAAACCAACCATTGATGCATAGAAGAAGTTCATAGCACTGACGGGATTGCCGTTCATGGTCAGGCCTTGCATCATTTTATCGGTGACAAAATAGAATGCTACGCCTGCAAGTACACCAGCTACGATCAGACCTTTATAAAGAGCGCCCATGATGTTGGTGCTCTTTCCAAGTTTGACGCACATACAACCAATGATTGATGTGACGATAGAAACGGCGCCGAGTACCAGAGGATATTCGACTACATATTTAGCGACGTCACCAACCATTTGAGCTTTAAATAATTCATGACCCAGCAGCATGGTGGCCACAGCGGTAACAGCGTAAGTCTCAAACAAGTCGGCCGCCATACCAGCACAGTCGCCGACGTTATCGCCAACGTTGTCGGCAATTACAGCTGGGTTTCTTGGATCGTCTTCAGGAATGCCGGCTTCTACTTTACCGACAAGGTCAGCGCCAACGTCAGCAGCTTTGGTATAAATACCGCCGCCTAATCTGGCGAAAACTGAAATCAGTGAGGCACCAAATCCGAGGCCAACCAACGCATTAACGTTGTGAGTGGCGGCATAAAAGATCGAAACGCCCAGCAAACCTAGACCTACTACAAGCAAGCCAGTGACTGAGCCGCCTTTGAAAGCTACAGCCAGTGCGGTTTCGAGGCCGTTTCTGGCAGCTTCAGCGGTGCGTACGTTGGCTCTAACTGAAACGTACATGCCAACGAAGCCTGAGATAGAAGAGAGAATGGCGCCTACTAAAAATCCGGCGGCGGAAGTCCAATCGATAAAAAATCCAATTACGAAGAAGAGCACAGCGCCAACAGCAGCGATGGCTGTGTACTGCTTATTCATGTAGGCATTGGCGCCTTCTTGAATGGCCGCTGCAATTGATTGCATGCGTTCATTACCCGGACTCATGTCCAACACACTTTTGCCGGCCCAAATACCGTACAAAACTGCGAGCAAGCCGCAGCCTATCGATATTTGAAGAGGTAGATCTAGATCACCCATTTTTTACTCCCTAATTACTCTGAACGGATTTTTGACAATTGGGCGTTAAGCCCACCGTTCGATTTTTTTACTATGAAACGAAAATGCTTAAAGACATTTGAGCTTTTCGATTGCGATAGAAATGCTCGGCAATAATCGCCAGGGGCGGAAATATTCCCGATCTCCACGACCGCTTAGAGTAGCAGGAAGGGCAGGCTCCTACTTCGAGTTCTATTTAATTTACGTATAAAGTGCGCTTATGTGATCAAGTAGATATTGATAATTAGACAAGAAGCTATGTTCCTTTGAAAAGGAAGCGTGGCGGGCATGTTAGAATTTCTCCAGTATCTCTTTATAACTACCAAGTGAGCATGTCTCTGTAGTTTGAAGAAGCCAAGGAGTCAGTGATCGCCGGTCTACCGTTCAAAAAAGCATTATCAGCTGCTTCTCTCAGAGTGCTCTCGGCATCATTGCCGGTGGCTCTGCTTTTGGTGCCTTTTGCCACTACCTCGGTGCACGCTCAAGAGCGTGGATACAATCGCGCGCCAGGTGCTCGAGTAACCCAGTTTTCAGAAAATGCCGATGCCGGTGAAATCGTTCTAAAGACTGAGGGCCAAGTGGTGGCAGGTCGCCCTCAATTTAAATATCTGCCTGGTTCTAATGGTGACACCGTTTTAACCGCAGACTTCGAAGGATTGAGTTGGAGCTATCCCACCAAGATTATTAGGTTGAATTCACCTGAGAAGGGTCTAAGAAATTTAAAATCTGCCGGCATTAAGGAAATTCGTATCGGTCAGTTTCAAGCAAGTCCTAGCATTCTCCGAGTTTCATTCATTGCTCATGACCCGGCTGTTTTGAAAAAAGTTGCCATTGGCGCGGCTCCCGGTGTGCTCAAACTCTCGTGGCCAGAGGCTGGAAGCGTCAGTACTCAAATTGCGAAAAAGCCTGCTGCTAAAGCGCCCGCAAATGCAATTTCTGAGTCAGACAAAATGCCGCCGCTGGCCTCGGCCATTGGCAGCAAAGAAAGTGTGGCTGCGGCTTCCAGCGAGCAGGCGCGCGGCTGGTTAAAACGGTTAAAAACTAAAACAAAAGGCTATTTCGGCTCGTCAGTTGATACAACTAAAGATGAACCAGCAAAAAATGAGCTAGCAAAAGTTGAGCCACCAGTGGCGGTGGCTGCAGTTGCTGCTAAAGCACCGGTCAAGGCGCCGCCTAAAGTTGTTGAAAAGCCCGTAGATCGAATAGTAGAGCGGCCCCTGGAGAGAACACCAGAGCGAACACCAGAAAAGGCCATTCCTGTTGTTTCAAAAAATGAAACAATGCCCAAGGTTGCTCCGGCACGTACTAGCACCGCTGGTAGTGCCATCAGTAATAATTTGAGTACCGACTTTGGTCTTGTGGGCCCTATTGATGCTGACGTTTCCGCCTTCAATTCTCTCCCAGCTTCTGCTTTGCCTGCCGGTGTTGTTTCTTCGTCTTCATCGCGCGAAGTGCGCACAGCCAACGGCGTAACTACTACAACTTCTACCACCACCACTACTACTTCTAGTTCTAGTTCTAGTTCTGGTTCTAGTTCCGCAAAATCTACCGCCGCTCCTGCTCAAGGCTTGTACGATTTTGAAAATCAGGCACCTGAAGTTCCGCCGGCGCCGCCACCCCTAATTACTCTTTCTACGGCTGATGGGCAGGGTTCAGGCGCTAAGCTCGAGCTTTTTAGAGTAGAGCGACCAGACGGCAAACAGCTCAATTTTAAGTCATTCCGTTTGCATAATCCGGAACGTTATGTAGTTGATATGCCTGAATATCGCGAGCTGGCAGACTCGCTGTTGCCAGACATCACCGAGTCGCCCCTGGTTTCATCTATAAGGGTGGGTTTACCCGGCGAACAGGAAGGGGCAGGTCGCCTGGTGCTCCAGTTAGCTGACGATACAGTATCGGTAGACGAGTTTTATAACGCTGGTTCGAACTATATGACTGTCACGCTTGCCAAAGGTTTGACTGGCAACGCTGGAATCTCGCGCACCGGTTCATCTGTTGCTAATTTGGCTCCAACCGGGCCTATAGTAGTTCCCCGTGCTCCTAACGAGACTGTGGTGGTGCTTGATGCTGGTCATGGCGGCAACGATCCGGGTGCAGTGCGCGGCGACGTTCAAGAAAAAGAACTAACCATGCAGATCATCGCCAAGCTGAAAAAGGTGCTTGAGGCGAAAGGTGCTCGCATTGTGCTGACCCGCTCGGACGATACTTTTGTCTCTCTGGAAGACCGGGTAAAAATCACTAATGCAGTGAGCCCCAACTTGTTCTTGTCGGTACATATCAATTCACTCGAAAGCACGTCGAATATATATGGCATCGAAACTTACTTCCAGACTGACCGCAGCCGTCCTCTAGCAGTTCGCGTGCACGGTTCTTTAGTCGGTGGACTTGGTGCGCCTGACCGTTCGGTTAGAAAAGCGCGCTTCTATGTCATCAATCACACACCAGTACCGGCTATTCTCGCTGAAGTGGGTTACATTACGCACAAAGGCGAGCGTGACCGCCTGGTTTCGTCTGAGTATCAGCAAAAAGTCGCTAATGCCTTGGCTCGCGGTGTTATGAATTATTTGAACGATGTAAAATCTCAAAGTGATGTGGCTAATTCTTCTTCCAATTCAGTAGGTACTTCTGAGATGATAAAACCGTCTAGGGTTGCAACCGGAAATTGGAAACCAACCAAATAGTGTTTTTGAACTCATTTCTCAAGCAAAATAAGTGACACTCAATTGTCGAAAAACCTAATTATTCAAGACCAGCTCTACAAACGGACACCCAAGCGAATTGGTCTGTTCGATTCTGGTGTAGGCGGCCTGTCGGTCTTGCGGCACCTGGTTTCGGTGACTCAAAGTGAAGCTCTCGAGTTCGTCTATCTCGGTGACACCGCCCGTTGCCCCTACGGCAACCGCGCACAAGGTGAAATCGCTCTATTCGTTGAAGAAATTGTTAGCTGGCTAACATCATTCCAGCTTGATTCAATCGTCATGGCCTGCAACACCAGCGCCGCCATCGCTAAAGACGCAGCGGTGAAGGCTGCCGCTCAGGTTGCTGGAGTTACCGTTTACGACTTAATCGAACCAACCGCCGATTGGTTGATCGCCAATCCACCGAGAGCCTTAGGTGTGATGGCCACCATCAATACGGCGAGAAGTAAGGCTTTTTCACGTGCTTTGACCACTCGTGGTTACGAAGGCAAAGTGATTGAAATCGGCTGTCCGAAATTGGTACCGCTGATTGAAAGTGGTCGTCTGGGTGAAGCCGGCTGTGAAGCTGAACTCGAGGCGGCATTGATTGACTATTTGCAGGCTCTGGCTGGCGTCGATGGGCTTGTACTGGGATGCACGCATTTTCCTTTTGTGGCAGACCGCATTGAGAATCTGGTGAGCGGCAAACTCAAAGAACTTTATCCATCAGGACTAAAGTTGATTGACCCCTCCCACGCACTGGCATTTCAAATGCTTGGTTTAGATGCACCACCAGCAGTATCAACGGTTGCTAATAACTATCAGTCGTCAGCCTTCAAAATCTACACCACTGGCAGTGCCACTGACTTTGCTCGTTCTGCTGCTTGTTGCTTAGGTCAGGAACTTGGACACGTTGCTAAGGTAAATGTGGCAGAGCTTGTGGCCGCACCTCTCGCCCTGGCTAGGAAAGCTGCCCGCAGCTCAACCGCACCGCTGGCGCATCAGAGTGTTTCAATAGACGTTACAACTTCGCCTTCTTTTGCTTAATAAGTTCTTAGAGGCATTTTGATGTCTGAACAACTTCATCTGGCAGTCCCTTCAAGTTGGAAGAGCCTGGCAGAGGTGGAGTCTGCAGCAAAAATTTGCGTCGATTGCACACTTTGTCAAAGTCGCAAACAAGTTGCTTTTGCCCGCGGCAATCCGCAAGCCAAGCTGATGATAATCGGTGATTCACCGGGGCGAAACGACGATGAGAGCGGCATTCCCTTTGACGGCAGGGCCGGAAAATTACTGGATAAAATTCTTGAGGCAGCACATATTGATGCGCAAAAAGATATATACATTTGCAATGTCGTAAAGTGTCGTCCACCTAACAATCGGCCACCGGAAAAAACGGAAAGATTAGCTTGCCAAAAGTATCTAAAGTCACAGCTGGAGCTGATTAGACCTGCACTAATTTTGCTTGCCGGTGCCACTGCAGTAGAGGCAGTTTTACAAGTTAAGGATCCTATAAGCCGTATAAGAGGTACTTGGTTCGACGGTGAGTTCGGTGCTAAAGTTATGCCTGTATTCCACCCATCGTACTTGCTACGAAACGATTCAAAAGAAGTCGGCTCACCCAAGTGGTTGATGTGGAAGGACATTCAAGAAGTACGTAAGCAACTCGATTTATTGACCTTAGTGTGACTTCATGGGGGCTCAGAATGGCAGTTAAAGCCGAATCTTTCTACGCTGATCTTCTAACCGCGCAAATAGCTGATGCTGTTACCAACGATTTTGGTAAAGCCATTTTGAAATTGCCCAATCAGGGCCGTGGACACGTTCATGATGACGTCGATGTTTACTTTTCGGCCATAGCTATGGAACAGGTCAATGCTATATCTGATAAGCATGGCATCACCGATGCTGCTGCTTTGCACGAAATTTTTCAGTTCACTCGGCACAATTTGATTCAAGGTTTTCGTATCGGGCAAAATTTGCGCGGTAATTTCAAGCCTAATTAAAATTGGTGTTGGGTCTGGGGTTGTCTGTTTTCGTTTAAATGGCCATATAACATTGTAATTACGCCGTAATTACAATGTTATATGGTGTTTTTGCGCGAAATTGAACGGACTGCAACAGCCCTCTAAGAGTTCGGACTGTTAATCAGCTTGGGGCAGTTTTTGCACTCGCTCTAAAAGTACTTCTGAGAGGAGTGCTGCATTATCTATAAGCTTAAGTTCTAAAGCCAGAGTAATTAGATCGTTCAATCTAATGTCCGTGATATTCTCCACTGATTCTTTTCGAAGATCATCTTGGGTGAGCAATAAGTAATTGTCGAAAAATTCAATAAATCCTTGCCTGCGACTAATTGTTCCGACCATTACGCCTATGCCACATATGTAAATGCCAGCAACCGTTAATAGGTAAGGCATCTCCAATACTATAGAAATTGCGCAGAAAGACAAGCAAAAAATGGCTAAGTAAATAACGTACAGCTCGCCGGTTCTTTTCTGCCATGAAGTTGGCGTCATCGACTTTCTCAAATAATAGCGTTTGGCATTTCTACCACAACTTTTGCAAGTACCTTTGTATACACTTAAAGTGCTCATCAGAATTGGCACCAATGATAGGGATATAAAAAAGCTCCCAAGGTTAGACGGCACTAGAACCCCATGAAGTGCCATATAAGCCAGGCCGATTGACCCAGCACTCAATCCGAGTAACCCGTGAATGTGCGCTACAGATCGCGCGCATTGCTCGCAATCGTGGTTTTTAATCGTAGTAATCTCTAATTCACTCTTCAAAACTTCAACGCCCATTTCAAATAAGCCAGATTGTCCCGAATGGTCCAATCAGGCTTGCCGGCACCATGCCCCTGCTTGTATTTAACGTTGAGCATTACGTCTGCATTCAGCTCCGACTGTAGTGCCGCAGCAAATTTATAAGAGTGCCAGGGCACCACCCGGTCGTCGCAGGCTGCAGCATTGATCATCACTTTAGGAAAATGCTTGGCTTTTTTGACTTTACCAAGCTGATGGTAAGGCGAATATTTCTCTAGTGTCTTCAGTTCTTCAGCTTTATTGATTGAGCCGTATTCGGCTTGCCAGGCCCAACCGAGGCCATGCAAGCTAAACTTGAGCATGTCGTACAAACCATTGTCGGCAATGGCTGCGCCATACAGTTCAGGGTGTTGCGTGATCGCCACTCCCACTGTTAGACCACCATTGCTCGCACCGTTAATGGCAAGTTTGTCGGGTCTGGTATATTTGTTTTCTATAAGCCAGCGGGCACTGGCCGCGGTATCATCGTAAGTTTTTTGCTTGTTTAGTTTAGTAGCTGATTCATGCCAGTCAGAGCCGAGCTCGTCGCCGCCGCGTAAATACGGCTGCGCCCAGATGCCGCCCATGGCCAGCCAGCTGGCTATCTGGTAAGAAAAATAGGGAAACATACTGATGCTGAAACCGCCATACACATACAGCAGTGTGGGGTTTTTACCGTCTAATTTTATTCCTTTTAGATGGGCTATATTCATTGGTATCATCGTGCCGTCTTTGCTTTTGACTTGCACAAGATGTTGCTCTACTCGTTTTGCCATCGAATATGTAGGCGCTTGAAACAGCTTAGTTTGGCCAGTTTCAAGATTGTGGTGATAAATTGTGCTTGGTGTGGCGAAGTTCTGCAAGGTAAAGAACAAGTTTTTATCTCTAAAACTTGTTGAAAGCGCGCTCAATGTTCCGCTAAAAGGCAATTGAATTTCACCAATCAGCGCTCCGGCAAGATCGTATTGCATGAGCCGTGTGTGACCTTTGGCGTCTAAAGCGTGCACAATCAGGCTGTCTTCAAGCAAGCGCACGTCTTGCAGTGCTAGCTCTGACTCTGGCAGTGCTTCTTTTGTAGAGATTATGCGGTGTTTTTTCCAGTCGAAAGAGACGCTTATAACTCTTCCCCGGCAGGCACGATGATCTGTACGGAAGAATAATTTGTCGTTTGCTTTGCCCAGAAAAGCATAGGATCCGATGCAACGATCAAATAGTCGCACCATCTTTTCTGTTACCAACGATTTGACAAAGATGCGGTTGTGAAATGATTGCGATGGTACTTCTGAAACAATGACAAAATCAGTATTTATAAGCGGGTAAACGTCGACCCAGTCTGCATCTTTGCTGTGGGGCGCGTGAATGAGTGTATCGCGTTCGGGGCTCTGGCCTAAGTGGTGATAGAAAATCGCTGCCCGTTTGTTGTATTCAGCTTCTTTTCCTTTGGCCTTTTTGCTGAAGTTTTTTCGATAGTAGAGTCCGCGTTTTGTTGGGTGGAAAAATATTGAGCCGGAAGGGACATTTTCGATTACATCTTTTAGTTCTTTGCCGTTGGTGAGGTCAATTATTTTCCAACTTTGAAAATCAGAACCATACTTCGATAGCCCATAAGCTAGTAATTTGCCGTTGCGGTGCACCCGGGTTCCGGCTAACCATGTGCCCACTGGGCAGTGTTGCTTGGCTGAAAATATAGTCTTGGCTTTTTTGCCGATTGTGACTGAGCGCTTTATGGTTTTGTAGGAACTACGGTCAGTATTGCTGTAAAAATAATAGTCACCCGCTTTATACGGAATCTGGTGCATCTGCGCGTATCCAGCTTTGTAGAATTCTTTTGGTCGCTTAAAATCGAGAATAATCGGCAGCAGGCGCAAACGGGCTAGCAGTGCTTGCTTTTGTAGCCAGTCAGTGGCTTCACTGCGTTTTTTGACACTGTCAGGGTCTTGAAACTCAGCCAGTTCTTCAAGTGTGGCAAAGGCGTCTGCTACTCTCTTCTTATTTAGACGATAAGTCTTGGGCTTCGCCTGTGGTGCTTCAGAGTTCAGCCAGCCGGCATATTTTTTTGTTAGTTGCTGTGCTACAGACTTGACGATCCTTCTTTGAGCATCGCTGTTTATGTATGTGGTCATGTCGATTAAGTATTCAATGATGTAAGTTAACATCGCCATGAATAGTTTGCCGCTTTGCAAATGATTGGCCGACTTTTGAAAATCACGCAATGAAGTTATGTACTTTCCCTGACAGCGCGCAGCGTTGCCGGCGCCCGCATAGAGAGCGCAGAGGTAGTTCTCTTTGTCTTTGGCGGCGTCGATGTTCTTTACGCCTTTTAGATATTCGGCGCGTGACTGCGCATAGTTTTTGGCCGCTAGCGCTCTATCGGCGTCTTTTCTGGCCTGATAATAAATCTGCGCTTGGTCTTCCACTTTGCTGGCACGAGATTCCGAAAGCTTGCGGTTTGCCATCACCAGCTGCCACCAGCATCTGAGCCGCCGCCCGAGTCTGAACTGCTGCCAGAATCAAAGCTGCCGCCCGAATCTCCCCAACCTGCATCATTACCGCTGCTGCTTGAGCTGCCCCAGCTGCCACCAGCGTCAGAAATACCTGGATTGTCGTAACTTTGATTTTGATATAGAGGGTGATTCATTTGCCAATCCATTTGATTGATTCTGTTATTCATGTTCATTTGATTGAGCAAAAACATGACGTCCATCAAACTGCTGCCATTGTTGTAAACCGGAGGTGCGTATTGAGGCTCGTTAGACCAGGTTGGTCGATAGTACCTGCCGCTCATCTGCTGTTGCGGCACAGATATTTTTTCTTGCATCTTAAGGCTCTGTTCTGCAGCTTCTTTCTTTTTCAAAATCAGTCGCTCGGCTTCGCCGGTATTGTCAACACCGCCTGTGATGGCATTGACCGCTGGCAAAAGATCGTCCATTTCTAAAATCAATTGGTCTGCAAGCTTTAGGCAATTTACCAGGCCCCGATTGGCGCCACCAAAATTATTGCCTTTAGTTAGCTCTTCTACCTCGTCTTCGGCTTTATTCAACGCGGTAATTTTCTCAAAGAAAGCGGTAATTTTGAGCGCTAGTTCTTTGTTCTTGGTCGGATCCATATATTCTGAAGCCTGGCCCAACTGGTCAGCACGCTTATAGAGATCGCCTAATCGATCGTTCAGAGCCTGCCTTAAACGCTTGGTTTTGTCTTTGTAGAATTTCACCATCAGGAGCACTAGAGCGAGCAAGATGCTGCCGAAAATGAGCACTGTTCCCCACAGACCAAGGCCATTTATTTGCGGTGCTGCGTGAGTTGGCGCTGATGTTTCATACGTTTGGTATTGGCTGCTGGAAGGCTTGGCCACACCGGCAGTGGTGCCTGTTATACTAGTACGTGTGGATTGTGCAACCTTTGTTTGTACCGCTTGCATCAAATTTTCGATAGCACCAGGCAGATCACCTTTGCGCATACTGGGATAAAAATAATTCGGCAATAAAGTGTTTTGTACAAACTCAGTGGTGATGCCTTTTGCTTTCAACCCTTCCCCACCAATGGTGCGAATTTGTTTGTGCGGTAAATCAATGACGATTAGAAAACGGTTGCCTTGCACTGACCAGGCGTCGGCAATACTTCTGGCCAGATCGTGTAAATCGGCAGCGGGTGTGGGTTTGTAATCATTCGGTACTAAGACTATTTTCGCTTTGTAATTGAGCTTAGAAGCACTGGCTTCAATTCGAGCGAGTGCCGAGCTGTCTAGCCGGCCGCTTAAATCGAGAACAGCGGCTTTCGGTGCGAGGGGCGGAATATAACTGGGCAGCTCGCTCATACTACTAGCCCTCGCTATTTTTTGAACGATGCAACAGTGCGTTTCATTATTTTGATAAATTCAGGATTTTTCATTGCCACAGAACCCGCGTAAAGACAGGCACAAACCAGGCCGATCACGAGAAGTTTGAAGATAATTGGATAGCCCTGCCGGTTCATGGACGATTTAGCGCGGTTGCTGAAACCAGGTCTGGCATGCTTGCCTGTGGTCATTTGCGCTTGCTGCTTGGTAGCAACAAGTTTGCCGCCCGCACCACTAAGGCGCATTTTGGCGTATTCGGCACCAGATGGTAACTGCCGCTGGCAAGAAATGCAGAACCTGATCATGGAACGCACAGGGGCCTGACAGTAAGGACAATTGGCGTAGGGCAGAAGTGATTCATCTACTTCGTCTTCTTCTGCGGCTTTAGGGCGAGGGCCGAGAACGGCGCTCATTATTCGCGAAATCCAGGTGCGCTCTACTGGTTTGTGGCCATTTTTGCTTTGACTTTGATTTTGATTAGAGTTATGTCCTGGTGGGTTAGCAAAGTTAATTACTTCGTTTGGCCCGGTGACCCGATTTGCATACATGGGGTCGATCTGGGTGTTGGTGGCAATTTCCATGGCAGTTTGATTAGATACTGCATTCAAATGCCCTTCTGCCGCGAGTCCAAGTGTCGGATACGAGCCTGTCATCAGTGCTTCGGCCTCGCTCTCCATATCTTTGAACGACGCAATTTCCATGCGGTGTTTATAAGACTTTAGTTTGATGCCGTCGCGAGCTAGGGCTTCGTGCAGCTCTTTGCCAAAACTTTGAATATCTTCGTGCCGTTGTTCAGGCTCTTTTGAAAGGGCTTTGTTCAAAACATTGGTCAGTTCTGTGCAAACTTTAAAGTCAGGAGAGCACTGCGAGAATGGAATAGGCGTGCCATAAAGATGGCAGTCCATCATTTCAATTGCCGATTTGGCATTGTAGGGGAGAAATCCTGATAACGATTCATAGACGACTATGGCTAGCGAGTAAGTGTCAGAGCGAGGATCCACTGCCGATGCGGCCAGACATTGTTCAGGACTCATATAGGGTGGGCTGCCGCAAACATCGCCGGTTTTAGTAATTTGATATTGATCTTGGGTCTTTGGTTCTTTTAATTTGGAAAGGCCAAAGTCAACCAGTGTTACCCAATCGCCGGTTGGTGCGTTTGATGACAGCACGATATTTTCTGGCTTGAGATCGCGGTGCACCACATCGAGTGAATGCGCTGCTGCCAGACCATCTACGATTTGTCCAAAGATTCGGTCAGCCCGTTCAAATGAAAGCGGACCTTTGACTTTCAGCTCGTCTTTTAAGCTGACACCTTGAAGGAAATCCATAACCAGAAATGGCTGACCCTGAGAGCTCATGCCAAAATCGTAAAGAGTGACGATGTGGTGATGCTTTACTTGCGATACTGTTTTCGCTTCGCGGAAAAATCGTTTAACCGCTTCTGAATCTGACACCATATGCGAATGCAGCATTTTGATCGCCATGAGCTTATCCATTTGCTCCTGGCGCGCCTTGTAAACCACTCCCATACCACCGCGGCCAATCACCGAGACGATTTCATAGCGGTCGCCCAGTCTTGTGCCGACTAGCGGATCGCGGTCACCGGATTTAAGCGCGCTATTATCAGCAGGGCAACGCTCAAGACTATCTTCGTATTCTGAGTAGCACTCAGGACAAGACTTCAAAGCCAAAACTCCAACACGCCTGGTAAAGATGGCCAATCGTCAATTTTGACCATCTATATTCACGTATTCCCTTTATGGGGAGGAAAATCCTCAAATTAATCTGGCAATTATTGAGTTGCTGATGGGAATGCCCTGGCGCGTGATTCTCAGCTTGCCGTCTGATAAATCGAGCAGATTTTCGTGACACAAAAATTCAATTTCGCTGCGCTGGGTCTCTATCAAGTCTATGCCGTAGTCTGCCTGAAACGCTTGCAGGTCAATACCTTCCAGTAGTCGCAGGCCGAGCATAATAGCTTCTTTCACATGCATTGCCTGGTCGATATTTTCGCTAACTTCGTCGGCCAGGGGAGTGCGCATATATTTCTTCAGCGAGCGCCAATTGGCGCTGCGAACGCCGTCTACATAGCGATGGGCGCCAACTCCAAAAGCAAAATATGGCAAGTTGCGCCAGTAGGTCAGATTATGCTCAGAGCGAAAGCCGGGTCGGGCAAAGTTCGAGACTTCGTATTGCTGATAATTGTTTTCTTCCAGTTTATCAACGAGCATTTCATACATCTGCACGCACAAGTCGTCTGAAGGATAGCTTGCCGAGTCTCGTGGAAAACGGCTCAGCAGGGGCGAATTTTTGGCGATTTCTAGACCGTAAGCAGATATGTGCTGAATGGCAGGACATTCATCAGCCAGGCTGAGAGCAGCTTCGATGGTGCGTTGCCAGCTCGCCAGTGTCTGTGTTGGTAGACCGTACATAAAATCGATGCTGATGTTCTTGAAGCCGGCTTGCTGTGCAAGTTTAACTCCGGCCACCGCTTCAGCGACGGTGTGATCTCGGCCAATAGCTGACAGTTCGTCATCGCAGAGCGACTCGATGCCGATAGATAAGCGGTTGATACCAATCTTCAGCCAGGCTTGTGCCTTTTCTAATGTGATAGCGTGGGGAGTCGTCTCCATAGCGATTTCAGGATTTTCATCACCTTTAACCGAGGCGAATTTGAGCAATTGCTTGTGAATCAGGGCGATGTTTTCCGCTTTGATTAAACCAGGTGTGCCACCACCATAGAAAATGGTGCGCAGGCTTACAGGCTCTGCACGATGAGCCAACCTCGATTCGATTTCGCCGCAAAGAATTTTGCAGTATTCGTCCTCAAGTTCAATCAAACCGGCGAAGGCGGCAAAATCGCAAAATTCGCACTTGTGTGTGCAGAAGGGGATGTGTATATACGCGCTTTCCGGCGACGTTTTTTTATTCATCTGGGTGGCTGGTGTTGCTATCATTTGGCATGATTGTAGCGACACAGAGCTAAATCTACTAATGGCCATGACAGTACATGCCAATTTCGCCCCGCTGCTCCACAGGCTTTTTCTTGAATAAATTCAATCCTTCCGGGTTCACTCGCAATGTCTGTATACCGTTTACTGGCGCTGCTTTAGCGCTTGTTGTCAGTTTTGCTCTGGTCACTCATCCTGCTGGTGCTCAACCGAATGATGAGATTAAAAGCGAGACTCAGAGCGACGTTCAGAGTGAAGTTAAGAGTCAGGTTCAAGCAGGCGACAAAGCCGAACCGAAAGCTGAGGCTAATTCCGCGGCAAAACCTGAACCTAAAACAGAGTCTAAATCTGAGTCTAAGCCTGAGCCTAAAACGTTGTCTAAGGGCCAGTTAACTGCTGTTCAGGCCTCGCTGGTTAAATTGATGAACAGCAAACCGGCCAGCGTCGACTTGCGTTCGCTGGGCGATTTAATGATTCAGCTGCGCCGCAAAATCACAGACAATCCATATGATGAAAATTTAAGGCTGCGGCTGGCCGGTTATCTTTACCTGGCAGGCGACCTTGAAGGTGCTGCTGCCGAAATGAAGCGAGCCGTGGCAATCAATCCTGAAGACTATTTTGCCCACGCCATTCTCGGCAAAATCTTTGATCATGCAGGCGATGAAGCCAGCGCAGAGCTGGAGTTTAAGCGAGCTCTGCAGCTACAGGGTGCTTCGGCAGAGGCGCATGAATATTATGGCGACAGTCTTTTTAGACGGGCTGAAGTGTCTCAGGCTGTGGATGAGTTTCGCCAGTCGACTACTCTGAAAGCCAGCGCCAGCAACTTTTCAGGCCTCTCAGAGGCGCAACTCGCCACCCACGATATTAATGGAGCAATTAAATCTGCCCGTCAGGCAGTGTCTGTAGAGCCAAGCTCTGCAAGGGCTCACGTGGTTTTGACCAGAGCTTTGCTGGTGTCAGGCGATTATCATCCGGCTCTGCGAACCGCCAGGCAGGCCACGTTGCTCGAGCCGGCCTGGGTAGAGAGCCATCTGGCGCTTGGGCGGGCCCTTTACGCCAATAAAGACAAGACCGGTGCGGTTGAAGAATTTCGCCAAGCTGTTCAGCTTGACCCACTCAATGCCCAAGCACGCAACGACCTTGGCTATGCGTTATATGGTCGAGGAGATGTCGCATCGGCGGTATCTGAGCTGAGACTGGCTTTGCGGCTTAATCCACACCTCGGCGAAGCTCGAAATAATCTAGAAATCGCCATATATGGCCTTACAGGCAATAAGCGACCATAAGTTTAAGGAAACCTGGAGGTATTCAAGCTAGAATGGCGCTGCTTTTGCTCGACCCCCAAGTGACTGAAAAAGCGCTAACCAAGGAAACAGAAAAAGTGCAAGCAAATAGCCAAAAGCCTGCTATCAGATCCGTGATATCACATGCGGTATCACTGTCCGTTGCTCTTTCAATCGGTTTAAACTCATTTTTGGCATTGCCGTCTTTTGCATTGCCAAACAGCGGCTCTGATCTGGTTTACTCACCAGGGCCAGCCACATCGTCTGACGCGCAGCAAATTGCCTCAAATCCGCTCAAAGCTTCACCAAAGGCTGAAGCCTCCGCTAATCCAGCTTCTATTGCTTCGTCGGCTGATGCAGTTGCGTCAGATCCGACTGTTAACCCGACAACTGACGGCGAATCTACAACCATCGATGCCAGTGGGCCGGCAAAATTATCTGATATTGATTCAGGAAATGTCAGCGCCACCACCCGTGACACTACGCGAGCGAGCGGCGAGTCTGATGCCGATGGCCGCAAACTTGCCCAGGGCTCTATGCGCCCGGTTACACGCAACAGCCTCCCCGCTGTAAGTGGCGAAGTAAAAATACGCCGACCATTTAAACTGTTTCTACAAAATCAAAATGGCCTCATTCATCATCTTAGCTTCAGAGACACTCCAGTCAAAGATGTAATAACTGAAATTGCCAGACGCGGCAATGTCAACATTATTATTGATAAGTCATGCAGTGGAAAAATCACTGGAGACCTGCGCGACGTTTCACTAAATGAAGCAATGGACAACGTTTTAGCCGCAGCCGGACTGCAAAGCCGCGTGCTCGACAACAGCACAATTGTGGTCGGGTCTACTCAAGCGATGGTGCAACTGGGCCTGAACAGGCCCATGGCCAGAGCATTTAAATTGAGCTATTCGCATCCATATGATGTGGCCGCATTGCTTTCGGCCTCAATTTTCAACAAAGGTTATTTGCCTGATTTCAAAACTACAACAAAGCGTCAAATCGCCAGTGAAAGCACCGAAGACAGTGCAAGTGAGAAACAGGGCTCTGGGCAGGGAAGCGACTTAAGCGGCCCCTCGGTTGAAAAGTTTGGCGAAAAGAGCAGCGATAGAGAAGGTAGCAAAAGTGATACCGACAGCACTCAAAGCTTCTCGCTAGAAACACAATCACGTACTTTGCGCGGCACCAGTCGTGCGCAAACTCAAGAAGGTGTGGGCTTCAACAATGCTGCAACTGACCCTGGCACCCAGCAGATCAGAGCTAACTTAGAGATTGCCGCTGATTATAGCGTTGACCCTAATGGTGGTGGCGCCATCGTCATACCTGATGTGAAAGGTCGGCAAGTGATCGTGGTTGGCACGGTCGATGACGTCAATATGGCAGAAGATGCCATCAGAATGATTGACCGCCGTCCGAAGCAGGTGCACATTCAAGCTTCGCTTATAGAACTCAATAATCAGGGCATCAGGCAACTCGGAGCTACCCTCAACATGCAGGGTGAGGGTCTGTCTACCTCAATTATGGGCAATTCTCAGGCACCACTGAAATCGTATCTGCCTGGTTTGGGTTCACCAGCCAATGCCACCCCTAACCCCTCCATTCCAGCTATTCCTTTTACCGGCTCTAACGTCACCAATGGTGCCGCTGGTGGTGCCGGCCAACCAGGCACTGCCTACACCGGTTTAATCGGCTCGCTTGTTCCGATTCTCGCGCCGAGCATCGCTGGGGTTAACGCCCTCTCCACTGCGCAGAGTGCCTTCAACTTCATCACTGCTGACGGAAGAGCCGGCGGCCGCGCCAACATTGCCACTATTCCGAAGGCCTTAAATGTGTCACTCAATTTGCTGCTGCAGACCAACAAAGCAAAGTTGATTGCTAACCCGTCAGTTGTGGTTGTAGATAATTCAGAAGCACTGATTACGATTGCTTCAGAAGTGGTGCACAAAGTAACTTCAACAGTAAGCTTGGGCGTGGTCACAACTAACGTTGAATTGACCAAAGCGGGCATTTTCTTGAATGTACTGCCGAAGGTAACGCAAGACGGATTTATCACCATGCGCTTGCGGCCGCAAGTTTCAACTCCCCTTGGACCACCGCTCACTTTCGGACCGGCCAACGCGCCGACAGTAGTCGTCACTTTGCTCAACTACCGTGACATCATGGCTCAAGAAGTACGCATTAAAGATGGTCAGACACTTGTACTTGGTGGCATTTTCACCGAAACAGAATCGGCTCAATTGGCTAAGACACCTTATTTGGCAGAAGCTCCTGTGCTTGGCGCACTGTTCAGAAATACTTTAAAAGGTAGAAACCGTACAGAGCTTATGCTTTTGATTACGCCCAAAATTGTTGAAGAAGAACCAGGAACAGCGCTGGCTGATAAGCGCAACTCGACTTCAATGTAGCGTGTAGCTGACAATGAGCGAACAAATAGCAATGCGCATTGCCGGCGACCTTGGCTTGCCTGATTTAGTCGACACGCTTGCCGATAAAGTTTCAGGAGCAGATCTGCACTCACTGATGCTGATGGTTTTAAAGCGGCGAGTGGCTGCCATGAATGCATCGCAATTAACTCAGTTGAGTGCCGTAACTAAAACTTGTGACCTGGACGCTCGCTTGTTGAATAAGGTGGAATGTCTGGCTTACGAAACCGCAAGCGATTTTGAAGCGCGCGAATTGTCGCCACTGATGCCGCTCGGAGCAGTATCTGTACTTACCGGTCTTGACCAGGGAAATGTTCTCAGTACGGTGAGAGCTTTTGAATGTGCTGCTGACCCAACTGTTAGCCTAGCCCTTGAGTGTTCAAGGCGGCGCAAAAATATTGCCGATAGAAAAGAGACTGTACGGCTATGCACAAACCAGCGTGTGGTGCGTTTTCCTTTACCTCAACATCCTGATTATACGGCGCACTTTAAATTGTTTAGTATGGTCACCAGCGGCCGTGACTCAGGCTCTTTCGCTTTTGAACTGGCGGCTCTCAAAGAGCACATTGGCTTTTATCTAGATTTTTTGTTGAATTTGCAAAAGAGCGAATTTGCCTTTGCAGATGTCGTTGTTGAAATTTCTGATACGCGAGTTGTTGCACATCTGTGCGATAAATTCAAAATAGATTTCGATCAAATCAAAAGTGTTGTGCGCGCTCGCGACTCAAGCAGCGCTGCTAGAGTAATTGACCAGTATGAAAATACCTGGCCGAAAATAATTGCTAAACCCGCAGAAGAACTCGCGTCTTACGATTTGCCTGCACATTTAGTCATGCAACTAAAGTTGCTTGAAGAAAAAATTGTTGCGCCACTGCAAGTTGAATACGAGCATGTGCGAGTTCAATTTAACATGCAAAGACTCACCGGCCTTGCCTATTACAAGGGCCCTTGTTTTCATATCAAAATGAAAAATAGTCTTGGAGATCAGTTCATGTTAGCCGATGGTGGTTTTGTCAATTGGACACAACAGTTGTTGGCAGACAAGAAAGAAAGGCTGATGACCAGTGCTATTGGTACCGAACTGATTTGCAGAGCTTTTCGAGGAAAATAATCGCAATTGTTTAGGCAAACAAAAAGACCACCCAGATAAATCTGCGGTGGTCTTTTTACTATCGTCTGACTGCCTATTGCGTAGGCTCGATATCTCTTGCTGCTTCAAGTCAGAATCCACAGCTAGCGGGTATCGTTACAGTTTCTGGTCTGCGCCGACCTGATGTTTCCACTTAACCCCTCGGCTCAAAGCACACAACTTATTGATTGGTGTGTGCTCACCGCTTATGTAATAAGTATAGCGAGATAGGTTGAGATAGGAAGTCCCCCGTAGAAGATATTGTGCATATCGTATGACAATTCCGTAAGTGGCTTTAGGGCTCATTCTGTATATAAGCGGTGCTAGCCAAGCGCGTGACCCACGGTGCCTGTTGATTCAAATTCGATCGCATATCGAGTTATGAACAAGGGCCTCTATTTATGGTTTCTACTTATGCTTCTTTTTGGCTAGAAATTTTTTGAACATAAAGGCGAAGAACAGAAGGGAAGCTATGGAGCAAACAATCCAACGCCATTCGAAGCGATTCTCTTCGTAGCCAGCTATCTGTGCAGCTTCAGTTGATTGGCCGTAGCGCGGGTCTACAGGCGCCCCGATCGGCCCTTGGCTAGGCATGTTGGGCTGGGCAACAACACCATTAGTAGCTCCTTGCAGGTATAGATTTTTACCCGGTGCTTCTGCAGCAGGTTGGCTATTCTGGCGCTGAAACATCGAACTCGATTCGTTCTGTTTTTTTGTCTCCAGGCCGATCTCTTGATCTTTTCCTTCTTCTCTTGCTTCGTCTCTTGCTTCGTCGCCGCGCCCACCGACTGGACCAACGTCGGCTTTATCTCCTTCCCAGACCGCCTCTTTTTGCTTGGCCTTCATATTGCCATCATCGCCTGAAAAGTCTGCCGCTGACGGCGGTGGAGGGGCTTCAAGACAGGCTGTCGATGCAGCACTCGAAAGGTCATTTAGGCGCGATTGAATTTCTCTGCCACCAGAAAGGAGTGGGTTCCATAATTTAGGTAGAACGCTTTTTGGCGGCGCTGGGTGATTAGCCGGTGCGATATTAAAATCAACAACCACTGCACTTGAAACCGGACTGACTATTTGATATTTCGATGCCAGCGCCAGAGCCTGATTTTGGCTGGTGGGGTCTGATGTATTTTGCAAACTAGCAAGCAATTGATGGTATCCGTAAAGCTGGGCGATGTAAGCTGGTGCCGCTGCTGTGTTTGTAGACGCAGGGTTTGCAGACTCAGCGTTTTCATGTGCAGGCTCTTGTGCTTGCAATATCTCAAATTGATTTGCTGCGCTTGCAGTGGGCTGCCATTGTGAAAACAGGCGTTCAAGATCAGATTTGACCGTACCGAGTCTTGCCACTCGCACATAGTTGGGGCCAGGGTTTAAATCATTGAGAATCTCATTTGGCCCCGCTGACACTTGTAAATCGTAAAGTCTAGGAGAGTCTGCTGGAAGATTTAAAAGCTGATGAAAAGCAGTTTTATTTTCGCTGCTGATTGGTTGCGAGCCGTGTATCCACAGTACTGAAATATTAGACACTGCTTTCAGGTATTGCACCAAAGCTTTATCATCAGACTGACCACCTGCTGGTTTGTAATTTAGTAAATTTGCGGGGTCGCGAAAAGTAATGCTGTTATCACCGATGAACACTATCTGTGTTTGCAGAGATTCAGGCAAAGTCTTAAGGGCGCTAGCAATGTCGGCCATATAATTTTTCATAGACTCTGAGCCGTCTACAAGAATCACTAATGATTTTGGTGTTTTGTAAGCAAGAGAATTGATGCGGTGAGCTATTTTGTTGCCAGAGTAATCGGCTATTCCAGTCGTGAGGTTGGGGTCACGGTCGCACCAGATTACTCCGGCGAATCTGGACATTTGCGCTGGCTCTATATTGCCTTTTAAGTGATAGGCACTGTCTATGGTGCTAGTAAGACTGCTTACTGGAGAGGTCAGTGGTCGGCTAGCAGTCATATCAATTATGTTGTTTGCATCAAACTGAAAATTGCGCTCTTGCAATGATGGTAGAGCCAGCGCCGCACGGGCTTTGTCCTGACTCACCACAAGCGGTGCGGCCACTTTGAGCTTTACTGTCATTGCGCCGTTTGGCTGCACCGGAAAACATTGAATAAGTACCTGGTCTACGCCGCATGTGCTGACCAGAAGCGGTGCCTTTTTTTCGACCAGCGATTGCCGGTAATAGTTACGAGCGGCGCTGCGCACTTGAATAACGGCGTCGCGCTCGACACCGTTAACGATTACAGTAGCCTTAGTCACAACACCACCAGGCGGCAACAATAATTTAGCTCTGGCTTCGCGATCATATTTAGAGACATTGTTGAATGTGAGTGACCAATCAAGCTCTGCCACCGCCGCGTCTGGGCTAATGGTGCCGGTTAAACTGGCTCCTGAAACACTGAGGCCGCGAGCGGCGCCGCTAACATTTTCGCCAGCGATGTCGGCATCTAAATCAAACTCGTCTTGCACACCGGCATTAACTGCAGCCGGATCGTCTACAAGCCCCGCGTGTTGAATTGTGGCTCTTGCTGAACTTGGAATAGGAACAGAGTTAAATGGTTTGCCTGTGACTTGATAAAATATTGCCCGCGCCTTTTCAATACTTAACGGATGCCCACCTTCGTACATTGAGCCGAGAATATCAGTGGCGCGTCCAGAGCGCTCATAGCAAGCTCTGAGCATAACTTCTTCGCTGCCGAATTGTCGCAACCATGAAATAGCAGGCGCGTTTCCTTCAGCTGCTTTGCTCAAATTTATGCGTGTTGCAGTTGACGGAAATTCGATTGCGATTACCATGCAGAGCACGATCAAATGCCCGATATGCTCGACTTGGTGTGAGTCGAAAAATGTTTTCCTCCTCGTTGCCAGCCTGCAAACGGTTTTTCCGCCCAGCCAGGTGCACGGCACTGACAGCAGGGGGGCGAGGCCCAGCAAACCAAAGCCGAAGAATAGAGTGTAGATTGCCGAGGTGGCGGTCAGAGGCATGAACATCAAGGCATACAGGCAACCGATGCCCATGGCCATGCCGCTGATTAGAGACATAAATCCAAAATGGGCCGACATATCTTTTCTGCCGGAAAGCCATGCCAGATAATTGCTCAGGGGAATGAGCGTGAATAAGACCACATGATTGGCCGAGGGAAAAGGATCAAAATAATGTTGAGCGCAAAAATGCGTGATCAACTCGAAAGCCATGGCAGCCAAAGGCAACAGCACGCCGCAAAAGAGGAACAGGCGACCGTGCTTTTTTGGATTAAGTAATTGTTTGATTAGTAAAGGTTTTGACGGTGAAGGTGGAAGCAAGGACGGCAATATGCGGGGTTCGAGGGTTGGTTGTTTGTTGCCCATAGTTTGCCCTCGGATGCACCCACCTATTTATCGTAGCTTACGGGCGCAATATGCATAGTAGGGATTTTACTGAATCAGGCTTTCCCCGGTTTTCAGATTGCGGCAGGCGCTCTAGAATGGTTGAACCAGTGACCGGGAGAAATGATGTTCGAAATACTTGGCGGAGTGATCGTACTGACAATCATGATAATTCTTTCGGGCATGAAGGTGGTCAAAGAACATGATCGCATGGTGATTTTTCGCCTCGGCAGAGCGGTGGCAGACAGAGGTGCCGGCTTGCAGCTGGTGTTGCCGATGATTGAGCGCGGGCAGATGGTCGACACTCGAATGATTACTTTGCCAATCGCACCAATTGAAGTTTTGACCTCTGATAATCTTTCTGTAAAAGTTGCTGCACTCTGCATGTATCAAATTGTGGATGCCAAAAAAGCAGTAACTAAAGTTGAAAATTTAGGAGCCGCTGTAAAAGAGTTGACTGAAAGCTCTTTGCGAACAGCAGTTGGCAACAACGATCTTGCACATTTATTGTCTGATCGCAATCGTGTCAATTTCAATCTCAAAAATATTCTTGATCGACAAACAAAAGATTTTGGCATTCGCATTCATAAGATAGAAGTGAAAGAGGTAAAACTTTCACGCGACATGCGCAAGGCTCTGGCCAATCAAAAATTGCATGCGCATAAATTGGCTAATCCAAATGCAGGCGCCGAGCCTAAACGGGTGATTCAGCCATATGCTCATTTGATGATTGGTGGGGAAGACAATTAGGGCGGCCGACTTGCCGACCCTGTTATTTACCCTGAACTTTTATCCTCCTTTACCGTCTTATTTTGCCGGTCTGCTCCGTGCCAAAATTGAAATCACTAAGGCAAAGGAGCGTGGCTATGTCTCGCCAATGGATTTTCGGTGGTCTTACAGTGGCCGTTCTAGGCTCATTACTTATAAATAGAGCCTATGCCAGCCCGCATGACAGTTTTGCCATGGGGAATTTACCCAGGGCCGAGACGGGAACAGTGGAGCAAATCACTATGCGCAAGAGCCAAGCTAACACTGAAATTCTCGGTGGCAAAGATCGCTATCTCACTTTTATCAGCACTGATAAGCCAATCTATCGCGCCGGTGAAAATGTTTATGTGCGTGGAGTTCTACTCAGCGCCTCTGATCATAAGCCCATTGCTGACGCGCAAGGCGGCAGTGCCACCATCGAGATTACCGGACCCAAGGGCGAAGTGGTAGCTGGCGGAACAGTCAGCTCACAAGACAGCGCCTGGGGCTTTAGCTGGAAGGTACCGGAAGGACAGGCGGGCGGCCAGTACTTGCTCAAAGCTACCTATCCGTGGAATGGCCATGCGCCTGCTGAAAGAAAGTTCGACATCAGAACTTACCGGGCACCACGCTTGAGGTCACAGATAACTTTCTTGCGTGACGGCTACGGACCAGGCGAAAAAATTAGCGCCACCCTCGATGTGAAACGGGCAGAAGGAGGCGTTCCCGTCGGTGCAAAAGTGACAGTTACTGCCCTGGTCGACGGCGTCACCGTCAATGGTGGCATAGCAAAGGTTGATGACAGTGGGCTCTGCTCAGTGAGCTTAGACTTGCCGCGCGAGATTCCGCGAGGTGAAGGGACTCTGGCGCTCATTATTGAAGATGGTGGCGTGATCGAGACCGCTTCCAAAACCATTCCCATTCTCCTGCAGACAGTTGATCTAAAGATGTTTCCAGAAGGTGGCGAGCTAATCGCCGGCTTCCCCAATCGTCTCTATATTCAAGCTATGCTGCCCAATGGCAAACCGGCAGATCTTGCCGGTAAGCTAATCTCCAAACAATCCGATGCCACTGTGGCTGAGTTTTCGACTGAGCATGAAGGTAGAGGAAGAATTCAATTCACCCCTGAAGCAAACAAAGAATATTTTCTTTCTATTGATGAGCCTGCTGGAATAAAGACAATCTTTCCCTTGCCCACAGTGCAAAGCACCGGGGCAATTATTCGCTCAGGCCAAGACACATTCGCCAAAGGTCAGCCCATCACAGTTGTTGTAGGCTCTACCACCGAGAAATTCAGCGTTACTCTGGCAAAGCGCGAGACCGTGTTGTCAGAGTGCCACGTAGATTTGAGCAAGCGCAGCGATGTTAAACCCGGCATGTTGATGCCTGTCAATTTTGTCGTTCCAGATGATGCAGAAGGTGTTTTAACTGCCACCATATGGAGTGACAAAGAAGTGCCCCTGGCAGAGAGGCTTATTTTCCGCGCACCACAGCACCCGCTCAAAATAAGCATCACTCCAGACAAGAAAAATTACGTTCCTGGTGACAGTGCCAAGCTTACAGTCAGAGCAACCGATGAAAACGACAAGCCTGTTGCGGCGGTTGTCGGTGTCACTGTGACCGACGACAGTGTGCTTGAAATGATGGAAAAGCGCGAGCAAGCCCCGCGGCTTCCTGTCATGGCATTTCTCGAGCCGGAAGTATCTGACCTGGCCGATGCTCATGTCTATCTCGACTCGACTAATGCTAAAGCAGCAATCGCCACTGACCTTCTGCTTGGCACTCAGGGCTGGCGGCGCTTTGCCCTCATGGACCTGGCTAAATTTACTGAGGCTAATGGAGACAAAGCTCGCCGGGTTGTGGCGCTTAAGATTCAAGCGCAGCATGAAGTTGAGAAGGCCATGAAAGAAGGTGGAATGATCAGGTTTAGAGGTGGGGATATGCCGATGGCTGCTATGGCTGAAATGGCGATGCCAGCGGCTGCTGTGGCCGGGATGCCAATGCCGGTGCCAGCGCCTAGCCCTGCTCGTCAGGCTGCCCAATTGATTGCTCCAGATCAAGACGATCAGAAGCAAAATAGACTGGAGCCAATGCCGCAGCAGAGCAAAAATCTCCCTGCATCTGAAATTGCTCGCGACAAGCTACAACTGGCCATGGGAAAGGCGGCAATGATGGAGCGAAAAGCTGGATTTCTAGCCGGAGGCGAGGGTGATGACGCCCGTGCTTCGCGCAGCGATCTGATCATGGTTCGTGAGTTTGCTTATCAAGTTCGTAAAGACCGAAACCCCACAGACCGCATTGACTTTACCGAAACTCTATTTTGGAACACCGGTGTTAAAACCGATGCTAAGACTGGCGAAGCGACTGTTAGCTTTGGCTTGAACGATAGTGTCAGCACCTTCCGAGTTTTTGCCGATGCCTTCTCTGGTAGTGGCGCATTGGGTGCCACCAATCTCGGTGTCGAATCAGTGCAGCCTTTCTATGCAGAACTGAAGCTACCTCTTGAGGTGACGGCAGGCGATCATATACTGCTACCTATCAGCCTGGTCAATGCTACGAGTAGTGAACTAGCTAGCCCAGACTTATCCATCGACTTGAACGGAGCTTCAAGAGGACAATTCAAGCTTCAGCCCCTAGTCAAAAGTGGCACCGCTCTTGGTGCCGGTAGCCGAGTGCGTTTGATTCAACCTATTGATGTAGGCGCAGGTAACGGCAACAGTGCCTTTGCTTTGAGTGCCAAGTCGGGTCTGTTCCAAGACAAAGTGACGAGAAATCTAAGCGTCAAACCAAAAGGTTTCCCGATTGAGAAAAGTTTTGGTGGCATGATTGAACCGGGTAAAAACGTGGTGCACACCTTAACCATTCCCAAAGAGGTTATCGTCGGCAGCATTACTTCTAACACGGCCATCTATCCCACTCCGCTGGCCAACATGACTGAGGCTCTTGAGCGCCTGATTCAAGATCCAAATGGATGCTTTGAGCAGACTTGCTCCACCAGTTATCCACTGACTATGGCTCAGCAATACTTCCTCTCACATACTGGTGTAGATCCTAAATTGGTAGAAACTTCGCGTAAAAAACTTGATACCGGCTACAAGATGCTGGTAGGTTTCTGGTGCCCTGACAAAGGCTATGAGTGGTTTGGTGAAAACCCTGGTCACGAGGCCCTGACAGCTTTCGGTCTGCTTCATTTCAGTGACATGGCTAAAGTGAGAGATGTGGATCAAACTATGATCGCTTCTACTCGTGCATGGCTGTTCAAGCAAAGAGACGGTAAGGGTGGTTTCTCACGCAAACGTCGCGCCTTGCATACCTGGATTGAAGACAAAGATTGCTCTAATGCCTACATCTTGTGGTCACTGCTCGAAACCGGTCAGGCAGCCTCTGATCTGACACCAGAAATTGACTCGCTGAAGAGCGCTTCTGCCAGCAGTCAGAATAGTTATGTGCTGGCACTGGCGGCAAACGCCCTGTATCTATCAGGCAACAAAGTTGAAGCCAAAAAGCTAATGGATCGACTGGCATCTAAGCAGAAAGCCGATGGCAGTATAGGTGACGTGAAGAGTTCTATTGTTGGTAGCGAAGGCGAAGCACTCGCTGTGGAAGGTGCAGCCCTGGCTAGTTTGGCCTGGATGCGCGATGCTCAGTATGCAGGCAATGTGGAAAAGTCAGTCAAATTTTTGGCCGATTCATGCAAAGCCGGACGCTACGGTTCTACACAGTCAACAGTGCTGGCCCTGCGTGCCATTGTCACTTACGACAAAATGCGAGCCAAGCCCAAGGCACCAGGGAAGGTGCGCCTCTATGTAGACGGTCAATCAATTGGCGATTGGGCCGACTTCACACCAGCCACAACCGGTGCAATCAAATTGCCAGACCTCAGTGAGCTCCTGACACCAGGCGACCACAAGCTGGAGCTGCGCATGGAAGGCGGCGCACCAATGCCATACTCAATGGCTGTGAAATACAATGCCATCACTCCTCAAAGTTCAGACCAGTGCAAACTCGATTTGAAATTAGTACTTGCTCAAAGTAAGCTCACTGAAGGCAGCGCCACTGAAGCAAACGTCACTGTGATTAATAAAGAGAAAGCAGTGGTGCCCACACCCGTTGCCATAATCGGCTTGCCTGGAGGGCTTGAACCGCGTCACGATCAACTTAAGGAGCTGGTTAAAAAAGGCAAGATCGATGCCTATGAGGTGCGTGGACGTGACGTGGTGTTCTACTGGCGCACATTGCCGGCTGAAGCAAAGGTCGACATAGCGCTCAGTCTAATTGCTGCGGTGCCCGGTACCTACACCGGCCCAGCCAGCCGTGCATATCTTTATTATGCTGACGAAAATAAGCAATGGGTGGATGGAGTTGCAGTGGATATCGCGCCGAAGGGGATATAAACAAAAAGACCACCCAGATAAATCTGCGGTGGTCTAATTACTATCGTCTGACT
>JAVHQC010000030.1:0-130420 GCA_036170915.1 Cyanobacteria bacterium auto_48_18 | reverse complement strand
CAACTTATTTATTGGTGTGTGCTCACCGCTTATGTAATAAGTATAGCCAGATCGGTTGAGATAGGAAGTCCCCCGATGAAAATATAGTGCATATCTGCTGACAATTCTGCGAGTGGCTTTAGTGGTCGATTCGCATATATGCTGAGCTAGTCAAGATTTTGAACCAGGCTTGCACCATAACCAACTTCGTTTGTATATGCACTTATGAACAAGCAGCTAATCTATGCCAGTGCCGTGGCGCAATTCGAGCATGCGCAAAGATAGGGCGGCCTTAAGCGCTGGTATCATAATTTCATCAAAAACGAACCGGTCAATGCGGGACAAATACAAAGGGTTGATGATGCTGAATTGGAAAAACTGTTTTAGATTTTGTACCGCCAGTCTGTCAATAATTTCTGTTTGTTTTGTGATGCAGTCATGCAGCGCGAACAATGGTGAAGGCCCCATTACTGACAAAGATAATGAAGCAGTTAAAGAAGGAATAAAAAGTGCAGACGAGACACCAACAGTTAGTTTGCAACCGCCCCCTCAAACGTTCACATTTGAAGGTCATAAATTCGCTATCCATGCCAGTGCTCCAACAAAACTACAGGTATTAAATCGAGGCAACAGTAGAACTTTTGCATTTCTTGGGCCTGAGCGTAAAAACTTAGGACAAAATGTTTTTTCAATTTTGATCGTTAATGGTGGCGCGTCTGAGAAGGTGCCAAACAAAGATGAATTGATGAAAGGAATGTTGCATCCTTTTCGCCAGCGCCTCTCTGACTATAAAGAAGAGCCATTCACTCTGGAGCTTGCCAACGGCAGGCGTGAAGCCGGCACTGAATTTAGTGGTGCTCTGGGTGGTGCGGGCAACTTGCGCGGTTTTGTGGTGACGATTCCTGTAAAAGACGGTATCTATTCTTTGACCACGACCGACCGCCAGGAAGTCTACGACGAAAGCATCAAACAATTGAAAACCCTGGCTAAGTCTATAAAGATTGAAAATTAAGGCGGAGAAAACCATGTTTAGCAAAGTTCGCAAATCTTTTGTTGCGCTGATGGCTTTGTCGCTGTTTAGCGGCTTCGCAACCACAGTCGTGGCCAACGAGCCAGTCAAAGCTGAGCCCTGGTGGAAACAAGCGGTGGTTTACGAAATTTACCCGCGCAGCTTTGCTGACTCTGATAACAATGGCATGGGTGACATTAAGGGCATCACCTCAAAGTTGGATTATCTAAAAGACCTGGGCGTTGACGCGTTATGGATTACTCCTTGCTATCCATCACCGCAAGTAGATTTCGGCTATGACATTTCGGACTATAAAGCGATAGCACCAGAGTACGGAACCATGGCCGATTTCGATGAACTTCTTGCCGAAGCGAAAAAGCGTGATATCAAAATTATTATGGATTTTGTTATGAATCACAGCTCTGATAAACATCCATGGTTTGTAGAATCGGCGAGTTCAAAAGACAATCCAAAAAGAGATTGGTACATCTGGAAAGATGGTTCCGCCAGCGGTCCGCCGAACAACTGGATTTCATTGTTTGGTGGTTCCGCCTGGAAGTTGTATCCAAAAACTAATCAATACAATTATCACTTTTTCTATCCTGAACAACCTGATCTAAATTGGCGCAACCCTGAAGTGCGCACCGCAATGTATGATGCTGCTCGTTTCTGGCTCGACAAGGGCGTTGCAGGCTTCAGGCTCGATGCTGTGCAGACATTATTTGAAGATCCTAAATTGCCAGATAATCCGGTGCGCGAAGGTAAGAATCAATACGGCGATCCTAATACCGAATATTTGCATAACGATAAATTGCCGGAGGTTCACGATGTGCTGCGCGAGTTGCGCGCTGTCCTCGATAAGTATCCTGGCGACCGAGTGCTGATAGGCGAAACCAGCGGATCTGATATTGCTGAAATTTCAAAATCTTATGGCAAGGATCTCGATGAGGTTCAACTGCCTATGAATTTCATTTTGGCCTATATCAATAAATTATCTGTACCAGAGTTTCGAAAGCGCATAGAAGAATGGGACAACAATCCCGCTAAAGGTTGGCCTCTGTATTTCTTCAGCAATCACGATCAGGTGCGCCATTACGTCAGATATGGTGACAAAGCTCACAACAATGAAATTGCTAAGTTGACCGCCACCTTGCTTCTTACTTTACGTGGAACACCAATGATGTATTACGGCGAAGAGCTGGGAATGCAGAACAACGATCCCAAAACAAAAGAGGAAGTACAAGATCCAATTGGAAAAATTGGTTGGCCCGCTGAAATCGGACGTGATGGCGAGCGCACTCCGATGCAATGGAACGCTGACATCAATGCCGGATTTAGCACCGCAAAGCCGTGGCTGCCGGTCTCGCCCAACTACAAACAGGTTAACGTTGCTGTTGAATCAGCCGATAAAGACTCGGTACTCAACTTCTACAAACAGTTGATTCGGCTTCGCAAAACAGAAGATGCGTTGATGCATGGTAAGTATGTTGCCGTCGACGAAAAAAATCCTGATGTTCTTTCTTATTTGCGAAAGACTGATAAAGGCAGTGTCGTCGTGGCACTGAATATGACACCAGCGTCCAAAGTTGTTCAGCTCGATTTGAACTCAAATGGCATCGAAGCAGAATCAGCTGCGCCGCTGCTGGCCTCGTACGAAGTAGGATCAAGCAACGTGAATCTTAAGTCGCTTACTTTGCCGGCTTACGGTGTCTTTATAGGGAAAGTTAAGTAGAAATGTTTGACACATAAAGTGTCGATAAGCACTAATCTTGCAGGTCGGCAGGCCGTGTCCAATTCGGCTCACGCATGTAGCGAATTGATGCCGAAGTAATCAGAATCCATGCTCGACCTATAATGCGGCTTTCATCTACAAAGCCAAACATTCGACTGTCTTGAGTAGCATGTTTACGATCATCGCTGAGCACAAAGACTGAACCTTTGGGCACCACAAATGGTGAGCTAACGTTTTGAAATGGCCTAATTTGACTATGCACTGTTGTGGATCCGCTTGTTTCTTGTGAAGTTGTGAGTTCATCCGTGCCGTTCAATTTTAAGTAAGGCTCCGAAAGAAGTTTGCCATTCACAAAAACAGCACCATTGCTGTTTATTTTGACGGTATCGCCAGCGGTAGCAATTATCCGTTTGATATAGGCAGGTTCGACCGGGAAAATTGGCAAACCGGTCGAACGGCCAAGCAAATGGGGAATATCCATACTCAAGTCTTGCCTATTCGGCAATACCATGGGCGGCGGATAGAAGACGATAATTGCCCCTCTCTCCGCCAGTCGGCCAGTCAATTTTGATACTTTTTCTAAAAGAATTCGATCACCAACCATGATTGTTGGTTGCATCGAGGTGCTGGGAATTTTGCGTGCTTCCACAAAGCATCGAAGAGATGCTAGAACTGCCAACGCTAGGCACGGGCAAGCGAGGGCGAGCATTGTGATTTTTACAAATTGCTTCAATAACCGACCCTGCTTATCTGTATCGACCTAAAAGTCTTATGGATGACCCCATTCTAAATTGCACAAACAAAAAGACCACCCAGATAAATCTGCGGTGGTCTAATTACTATCGGCTGACAGTCTATTGCGTAGACTCGATATTTCTTACTGCTTCAAGTCAGAATCCACAGTTAGCGGGTTATCGTTACAGTTTCTGGTCTGCGCAGACCTGATGTTTCCACTTAACCCCTCGGCTCAAAGCACTCAACTTATTTATTGGTGTGTGCTCACCGCTTATGTAATAAGTATAGCCAGATCGGTTGAGATAGAAAGTCCCCCGATGAAAATATCATGCATATCTGCTGACAATTTGAAGGATGCACTTCAGGGCTGTTCTTTATATAAAGCGCGGTAGCCAAGCTCGTGAACCACCAGCTCACCTTCAGTATATTCATTTGTATATAGAATTATGCACAGGTCGGCCCTCGGCTAGAGCGCATGGTTTTTTTGCTAAAAAACACCATTTAACATTGTAATTACACCGTAATTACAATGTTAAATGGCCATTCTATTCGTTCACGACCTCCCCCGGCTAGCTCTGACCGCCAGCGAGTACGGCTATATCTTCTATTTAAGCGCTGGTCCTCGCTTACTTTCCATTGCTTGGCGTCTCTTCGCTCGGAAGGCTTGCAGTGCTGATTTTTCGCTGGCGTCGAGAGTGCCATCGCCATTGGTATCAAATTTTTGCATCATTTTTTGTCGTCTGGCCATTTTCTGCGGGTCCATGGCGCCCCTGTTTGCATTTTGCTCTTTGCGCCGTTTATGCTCTTCTCGCATTACCTGCACTTGAGCCTTTTCGTTAGCATCTAGCTTACCGTCGTGATTGACATCAAAGCGAGCCATCATTTTCTGGTGGTGTTCTTGTTTGCTTAACTTGGACTTTGTCCCTTTGGCTTGAACTCCGGCGTTGATAAAGCCGGACATGATACAAAGTGCACTCAAGTATGTAAAAGACTTTCGATGATTCATACCTGGCCCTCATGATCAACACAAGCGAAAATTGTACAAATAAAAAGACCACCCAGATAAATCTGCGGCGGTCTTTTTACTATCGTCTGACAGTCTATTGCGTAGACTCGATATTTCTCACTGCTTCAAGTCAGAATCCACAGTAAGCGGGTTATCGCTACAGTTTCTGGTCTGCGCAGACCTGGTGTTTCCACTTAACCCCTCGGCTCAAAGCACTCAACTTATTGATTGGTGAGTGCTCACCGTTTATGCATGTAATTATAGCGAAACTGCCGGCGCTGAGAAGTCCCCCGATGAAAATATTTTGTATATCTGCTGACAATTTAGACAATGCCTCCAGGAGCTATTTTCGATATGCACAAGGTTAGTCAAGCGCGTGAACCATATGTCTATGGTGTAGATCACCAGTTGTATATAGAGTTTTCTACAGTGTTCCTCTATTATGCGGTGGTAAAATTTCTTCGATTCCTTATGTTGCTGCAGAGGGACTATGAACCAACTTCCACCCGTACCTTCAATTGGTTTGACTTTAGCCAGGCCAAAAGAAATGGTCGAACAAGCGATCGAGCTGGCAATCCACAATGGTCGCAGTATGCTGCAAACAAAAGCCAATTCTCGCGAAATGATGGAGCAGGCGAAACGCCAAAATTGGTCATGGGTGCTTGAAACGACAGAGATGCTGAGGGGCTGCTTTTACTCAGAATCTGTTCCGCTATTTTTTGCATCCAATGTTTATTTCGTGCCCAGTCTAAAGGCTGATGATTTCGAAAGAGACCTGGACGAATTTCCATATATCGTAGGTGGAAGGCTGGAGCGACTGGCGAGCTTTCGCAAAATGGCTGCGGTAATTCCTGAACCACCATGTGGCGATTATATTGCTGCGCTGCAGCATCCAGCTATTTATCATTCCACCTGGAGACCCTTTGAGCTGGGTCATTATGGCGCGGCTGTTGCTCTGGCCGTTAAAGAACTGGAAGACGCCGTGCGGTTGCGCACAAGTGGCAATATCAAAGAGTCTGGTGCAGAACTTATACGCAAGGCTTTTGATGCTGATGGTGGTCCGCTGTTTAGTGCAGAAAGCACCGCCTCTGAAAACGAAGGCATTTCCGATTTGCTTGCCGGGTTCTTCAAACGTTATAAGGGTATTCCTGAAAGCGCTCCGCTCAGCTGCCAGCAAGCGTCTCGCGTGATGGCATTGGCTAGCTATTTAATGCACACCCTTGATGGAATACACCTTCCGGTGCAGGAAGAAGAAACGACAACGGAAGCTCCGTATGAGTTTGAGTTTTTAAGCGACAGTTGATTAGGTGGCTGGCGGAAGAGAAGCAAGAAGCTGGTGCTGAATGTTCAACAAAAATTTGCTGGCTATAGCTGCGGTTTGTCTTTTGCTGTGCTCATCGCTGCCGTGCTGTGCAGAGGGTGATAATGCCTCAACGCCACCCCATCGCGCATCGATTAATCTGGGTGCAATTGAAAGTATAGAAATACCTGAATCATGGCAATTGGAGAAGAGTGATAATCCGGCTTGTCGCAACTTTTTAAAACGACGTGGCTGCTGGTGGGACTGTCTTATTAAACTGACAATTGAGAGCCCCGTTAAGATTACTCCAGAGCTAGCAAAGTCGCTTCAAACAACCATGCTTCCCGAAATTATGGCCAAGGGGCAAGTTGACGCGCTCAAAGAACTTCCGCATTTTGGCACCAGTTCTGGTGCCGCTGACAGTGCTGAAGTCATTGCCACTGCTCCATTGATTGACGGACGACGGATGCTAATAGTTGAGAGACGTGGTCAGTTCAACGGGCCCTGTGAGTCGATTGGAGCAGGTCGTACTCGCATGCCTCTACTCAATTATGCCCGCGGGACAGCTTATATGCTAACCGATTCAAATTCGGTGTAGCCCATAATTTTTGATACCGATGTGATGGGTGAAGCGAAGCCATGTATGGAGCAAATCCGCGCGGTTTTGAACACGATTAGGTGGAAGCAAATTTAGTAAGGGCGCTCGTAACCTCTAATATCCGGATCATGTTTAATCAATACTTGGTCGGTTGCTTTTCCTTCATAAAGGCTAAAGATAGACAACTCCGCTCTTTTATTTTCTTGTTCTAGCGGCGCGGGGTTAAGTGAGACACTGCCTCGATTTTGTTCATATGTGACTGACTCTGTGTACTCAATTTCAGCGACCCTGTAGGGTGATCTATCTTGATGCAATTCATGGTTTATTTCATCAACCACTGCCCCTAGTTTCCCGTTGGCTAATACATCTTGCAAAAATTTTGCGCTTTCTGGCGACAATTTACCGTCTTCATCGATGTCGTCACTTATATTTGTGATGATGTCACCCTGAGGCTTCATGTCGCGCAAATCTTGTTTAGGGCTGATGTCACTCTTAAGATTTTCATTGCTGTCGGCGCCTTTAAATCCGCTGCCTGGCTTTACTCTGCCAGCTTCTGCTTTCGCCTCTTCGCTAGGTTGCGGTAGCTTTGAAGTGTCTGGTCCATCTAGGCCGTCGATTATCGTATGCGGCAACAGCTTTTTCGCTAATAGATAATTGACGCATTCGGCTGCTTGCTTTGCATCGGGCTTATCTAGATTTGTAGTGTTTTCGCTACAGATCCGATCCCAGAGTTCCGTTTGTTGTTCTGGAGTTTGTTGCGGCTTATCGACTTGCCCTTTTTCCATTTGCCCTTTGTCCATTTAACTATTCCTCTGAATTAAAAGTGAGATAAAGACTTTGAGCCGATCTAGTAACAAAGCTCTGTATATGGCAAAACCACATTGGTATCGCAAATAGCGTTATTTGGTTTGAATTTTTTCAAATCGACGTCACCTCCGCCTTTGAAGTTGCCGCCTGCACCAACATGCTCGCCTTTATGCGCTTCACCAGGTGTGGCATCTGGAGTCTTAGGAATTGGTGGCTTGATCTCTTGCCCGATTTTGTCGGTGCCAAGGTGTAAAAATGGTAAAACGTTCTTTCCTGCCAGCTCTTCTGATTGCTCAGCTACTCTCGCTGAATTTTGCTGACTATTAATGTCCTGCGCTACTTGGTTAAAGAGTTGGCTGCCGCCTCTCCACTGGTTCGAGTTGTCTGATTCGCGAACGTCGCTTTGTTCCAACCGAGCTTGTGCTGTAGTCATTTTGTAGCCCTCATTTCGTAGCCCTCATTGCCTTGACCATTGCAATATAGGTTAGGCGACGTTAAGACTACGTTTAGGCCTCAGTCGTCCAAAGGTAGGCTGAACCAGAAGGTGCTACCTTGGCCTGGCGTACTCTCAGCGCCCAGTTTGCCGCCATGGCTGGCTATTATTAATTTGCTTATGGCCAGACCCAGGCCAAAGCCACTGCTGCCTGCGCTATTTGAAGCCTGGAAGAATTTGTCGAAAATAAAGGGCAGATCTTTTTCGCTGATGCCTTTGCCGTTGTCTTTAACGGATACAGTGACGCCATTGCTTTTGGTTTTTCCAGTGATCTCAATTTTGCCGCCTGCTGTCGAATATTTGATCGCATTTGAAATCAAGTTGGTCAAGACCTGCGAAATCCGCACACGGTCCGCAACGACTTCAACCGCTGTCACGCTAGCAATGATGGACACACTGTTCTTCTCGGCCTGAGGACCAGCGATTTCAATTACTTCGTCAACAAGTGCTGCTAAATCAAAAAGCGAGAGGTTCAACTCTAGCGTGCCAGATTCATGTTTGTCTATTGCCAGCAAGTCTTCTACTAATGTAGACAACTGTTGAAAAGTATTTCTTAGCCGCTGCGTGGTGGCGCCTGCGGTAGGCGATTTTATTTCATCTGACAATTTTTCCAACAATAAATTAGACGACATCAAAGGCGAGCGAATATCGTGAGCAATCATATTCATTATAGATTGACGATTTTGCGAAGCTTCTTCTAGTTTTGCCGAGGCGTCGTGGAGCACCACATCAAGATAAGCAATTTCATCGCGACCAGATACTTTTTGCGGTAGCTCCTCGCCGGAGGGCAAAGTGCGCGCATTTTGCACAAGCATATTCAGGCGGCGAGTAATGTTATTGAGAAAGAAAAGTAGCAGGCAGATAGTTAAAGCTACTTGCACCACTAATCCGGCCAGCAAGAGCTTTTTCACCATTTCGCGTTGAACGCGTTCGGCTGCTATAGATTCGTCAATTAGATCTTGCTCCATCTGCATTAAACGCTTTACTTCAAGCAATTTGCGTTTGCTAACTTTTAAGCTGCTTCGCAAAAGCAGACTGCGCGCCTTCAATTCTCGAAGTTTTGACAAATCGGCAAACGAGTCGCTGTTATCTTCAAGAGCATCGAGAGTGTCTGCTTGTACGTCCCGCAGTTCTTTAACCTCCCGCAAAATTACGCTCATGCGATCGCTTTTTAATGGCATAGCGTTCAATTCTTTTAGTTGCTGGTCGGTATTTACTCTATAGTTATGTGGGCTCAGCGGTGCAAAGTCGTTGTGAGGGCGGGTTGAACTTAAGCGGTTAAGAATGTCTGCCCACGCCACTCCCGAATCTTGCAATAAGCCGGTGATGCAGCGCATAAATTTAGTGCGCTGACGCTCTTCCACTGCAAGTTCTTCTGCTTTCTGGTTTAAGGTCAAAAGGAAACCGAAAAGCACAGCTTCAATGGCAAAGGGCAAAAGTAATAGTAGTAATCCCTTGTGAATTATTCTCAGTTTCATTCTAAGTTTTTGCCGTTTCTAAAATGTAGCCTGATCCTTTGACGGTCTTCACTAGCTCGGGCACACCAGCAAGTGTCAGTTTGCGGCGCAAAACGTGTAAATGAACTCTTACGGTATCAGCTTTAGCTTCAGTCTCTGTGGGCCAGACTCGGTCAAAAACTTCGGCGGATGAAAATAATTGATTAGGATGCCGGAAGAAAAATTCTAGCAAAGATGATTCAGTGGCCGAAAGTCTTACTTCTGTTTCGCCCCAGCGTACAGTTCGAAGCTTTATATCGAGTTCTGCACCATTGGCCGAGAGACCTTGCTGAAAAATTGCCCCTGCACGCCTTTGCACCGACCTGATGCGAGCCATAAGTTCACGCACGTCAAAAGGCTTGGTCAAATAATCATCAGCTCCGGCATCGAGTCCGCTTTCTTTATCGTCTATTTCCAATTTGCCGGTCAGAAAGATGACTGGGGTTACTCCACCTGTGGCGCGATAACGCTTGATGACCTCTATTCCGTTGATATCTGGCATTTGCCAATCGAGCAATATCATGTCAAAAGTGAAAGCCTGTAACAACTGCAGTCC
Source organism: Cyanobacteria bacterium auto_48_18 (assembly GCA_036170915.1). Lineage (GTDB taxonomy): Bacteria > Cyanobacteriota > Vampirovibrionia > Obscuribacterales > Obscuribacteraceae. Next base: position 120,709 of record JAVHQC010000030.1, on the reverse strand, counting down.
ATCATTGCCGCAATGCGCCGCTTCTACTACCCAGCCTTCTTTTTCCAGGGCTCCTTGAAGAAGCTCGGACAAGTTTACATCGTCATCGATAAGGAGAATTTTGGCCATAAATTTCCGGCTAATACCACTTCAAAGTTCGAATCATGCGGTCGAGTACACCTGTAGCCAGCAGTATAAGGGGAATGGCTGTCATACCAAAAGACACAAGCAACGGATAAATTTCAGACGGCAACGAAGATTTTGAATTGAGCAAGGCCAGATCTTTGCTATCGGTTTTGTTGGTAGTGGCAAGAGCTGATTTTGTTACCACGTGGCCTTGATTCTGTTTGCGTTCTGCCAGGCTCTGCAAGGCCTCAGTAGTCTCTTTGAGTTCGTTGTTTTTGACACCAGGATATTTTTGTCGAATTTGCAGAGCTTTATTTAAATACTCTTCGCATTGGGCAAGGTCGTCTAAATCTAAATAAAGTAAACCTAGATTGTGATAACTGTAGCCAAAATGCTCATGTCCGGCCGAAAGATGTTTTTCTCGCAAGGCTAAACTTTCTAGTAGGTCTGGCTGTGCTTCCGTAATTTTTCCTTGGCGGCGTTTGGCTTCACCGAGATTATTTAAGTAAGAGGCAACATGTACGATGTTCTCGTCACTGCGAACACGAGTGAGATTAAGCGCGCGTTTTAGCATTTCTTCACTGGCACTATAGCTGCCGGCTTTGAGAAGCGTGTAGCCTTGATTGCCAAAATTGACCGCCAGGCGATTGTCGTTCACGTGTAATATATTTGTGTTGATGTCTAGGGCTCGTTTAAACATCTCTTGCGCTTTTTCGGGCATTCTTCTGTCGGTATAGGCCACGCCCATATTATTCAAAGCGTATGCCATGGCACTGGCCTCGCGGTCTGAAGCATTTTTGCCTTTGGCCTCGATAATTTCAAGTGCTCTATTGAGTGACACTTCGGCCTGATCATGTTTGCCCATGCCTAAATACACGCTGCTGAGATCGATCAATTGTTCGACCAATTCTACTGAATTGCGACCAAACTTTTCTTCAGAGATAAGCAGCATTTCTTGACTGATTTGCAATGCCTGATCAAATTTTTGTTGCTCAACCAGCGCCATCACCAGCATGTTAGCCGTGTAGAGATAATCCATGGTGAAAAATCTGAAAGGCAGTTTGGCACTGAGAGTTTGATGCAAGAGTGCTGTGCGCAGAAATAATTCCGCACCGGCTCTTCGCTTCAATAGTAATGCAACGGTGCCGATTAATCCGGTAAAACTATTCATCTGCAAAATCATAATGCCGGCCCAGAGCATGGCCGTGCAACCAGGATGTATTTCTTCCAGCTGGTGAGCCGAAAGAAGCACAGTAATGGTGGCTACAACCCAGAAAGCCTGAACGAATAATTGGAGCAGAATCATCTTCCAAATATGCACAAAAAAAGGACACGGTAAACAATTTACTGTGTCCTTTTAAAGAGCCAGGCTGGGCTTTATTCTACAGTTACTGATTTGGCCAGGTTGCGTGGTTGGTCTACGTCTTTTCCGAGATAATCAGAGATGAAGTACGAGAGCAATTGCAATGGCACCACTGTGGTCATTGGCGAGAAGAGTTCATCCACTGGTGGAATGGTCAGGACTGAGTCAAATGTTCTTTGTGCTTGTTCGTCGCCATCAACTGCCACAGCGATCATTTTCGCTTTGCGAGCCCGGGCTTCCTGGGCATTTGAGAGAGTCTTTTCATAAACAAGACCAGGTACAAGCACAGTTATAACTGGAACGTTTTGGTCAAGCACGGCGATTGGTCCGTGTTTGAGTTCGCCGGCGGCATAACCGGAGGCGTGGATATAACTCAACTCTTTCAGCTTCAAGGCGCCTTCCAGGGCTGTGGGGAAGTTCAATCCGCGGCCGATGAAGACAACGTCTTGAGCTTCTGCATATTTGACGGATGTGTCGCGAATTTCTTCTTCGCGAGCAAGAATTTGTTCGATCATGGCAGGCACGGTGTTGAGTTTGATCTTCAAATCTTTAGCGCGCTCTGCTGTCAGTGTGCCTCTGCGCTCGCCAAGATAAATGGCCAGTAGATAGAAGCAAGCCAGCTGTGCGAGATAAGTTTTGGTGGCGGCCACTGAAACTTCGATACCACATTCGGTGACGATTAAATTCTGGGTCAATTGAGCCAGGTGTGAATCGGCGCGGTTGGTGATACCAAGAGTGTAGGCGCCTTTCTTTTTCGCTTCGGTCAAAGCGGCCAGGGTATCGGCGGTTTCGCCAGATTGGCTCACGGCAATTGCCAGAGTTGACTCATTGCAAAGCAATCTGCGGCCACGAATTTCTGACGCTATATCAACGTCAACTGGAATGCCGACCAGCTCTTCAATCAACAGTTTGCCGACCATAGAAGCGTGATAGGCAGTGCCGCAAGCAAAAATATTGATGCGGGTTAGACCTTTGATTTCTTCATCGGTCAAATGCACGCCGTAGTTAGCAGCCTGGCTGCCTGCTGGTGTCAGGTGATCGATAGTCAAATCGATAGGGTGATTTGGATGGCGCAGATATTTTGACAGTGTCTGACGTAGTACCAGCGGCTGCTCGTGAATTTCTTTCAATAAGAAGTGCTTGTAGCCACATTTGTCGATCACATATGGGCTGGTGTCGAGGGCGATAGGGCTGCGTTTTACTTCTACACCGTCAAAGGTGAAGAGGCGCACCTTCGCTGCTGTAATTTCAGCAATTTCGCTTTGCTCTAATTTGATCACGCGGTTTGTATACTGACGCACGGCCATTGAATCAGATGCGAGAAAATTCTCGTCATTACCTAAGCCGACTGAAAGTGAATAGTGGTGGTTGATGGCGTAGATGCGGTCAGGATGCTCTTGGCTGACTACACCAAGGGCAAATATTCCCACCAGCCTTCTGACTGATCTTGTTATCGCTTTTAAAAGGTTTTTGTCGACTGCATATTCGTGTGATACCAGATGCGCTACCACTTCGGTATCGGTGTCTGAGGTGAAGGCATAACCCAGGCCTTTGAGTTCTTCTCTCAGCTCTTCATAATTTTCGATGATGCCGTTATGAACGACTGCGATTGTGCCGGTAGAATCTGTGTGCGGGTGGGCATTTTGATCATTGGGAATGCCGTGAGTAGCCCAGCGAGTGTGGCCGATGCCTACTGTGGCAGATGGCTTTTTGTCGGCTAGAAGAGCTTCTAGATTGGAGAGCTTGCCTGCGGCTTTAAGTACGCAAAGTCGACCGTTTTCGATTACGGCCACACCGGCACTATCATAGCCTCGATACTCGAGGCATTTGAGTTCGTTTAGTAGCACCGGGGCTGCGTTTAAGGGGCCGAGATAACCAACAATTCCGCACATATTTCATCCTCCAGATTAAGCCAATTATTTGCTAGTTGCAATTGCAAGCAAATTTAGACTTCCATCAGTTCTGCTTCTTTGTCGTGAATGTACTTATCAATTTCTTTGACGAATTTGTCAGTAATTTTTTGCAAGGCTTCTTCTTTGTCTTTGATTTCATCTTCTGAAATCTGAGCGCCTTTCATTTTTTTCAAGTCTTGATCGCAATCGCGGCGAATGTTGCGCACTGCCACGCGCGATTCTTCACCGATTTTTTTTACCATTTTGCCCATTTCTTTGCGCCGCTCTTCGGTCATTTGTGGAATGCCGATGCGAATCACGCTACCGTCAGAGTTTGGTGTTAAGCCCAAATCTGATTTGTGAATGGCCTGTTCAATGGCTTTCAAGCTTGATTTGTCGTAAGGCTGAATGGTAAGTGAACGGCCGTCGCTGGTGGAAATATTGGCCAGACCCTTAAGTGGTGTCATGGTGCCATAGTAGTCTGCTTCAATGCGATCGAGCATTTGTGGGTTGGCACGCCCTGTTCTCAACGTTTGCAGTTCTTTGTGCAAAGAGACCAGCGCCTTTTTCATGCGTTCTTCTGCGTTCTGTAAGACTTCGGTAGTTGTACTCATGAATTTCTAAATTCTCCTAGCTAGCTCAATTGCCGACGATAGTTCCGATCGCTTCACCCTGAACAATTTTTTCGATGCTGCCGTCTTTGGCAAAATCGAAGACTAAAATTGGAATGTTGTTTTGCTGACAGAGAGAGACTGCAGCTGGATCCATTACTTTGAGACCCTGCCTGAGCATTTCGTCAAAACTAATACGATCTAATTTTTTTGCATTGGCATTCGTGCGTGGGTCATCACTGTAAACGCCGTCTACGCCGTTTTTCGCCATCAGCACTGCGTCTGCTTTGAGTTCAGCGGCACGCAGGGCTGCTGCGGTGTCGGTGGTGACGTGCGGGTTGCCGGTGCCGCCACCAAGAATGACAATACGATTTTTCTGCAAGTGCCGAATAGCCCGCAGTCTAATGAATGGCTCGGCCACGGTGGGCATAGCAATGGCGGTTTGCACTCGGATGTCGATGCCCTTTTTATTAAGCACTTCGCCGAGAATCAAACAGTTCATGATCGTTGCCAACATACCAACGTGATCGGCGGCAGCTTTGTCCATGCCCCAGCCTGCGCCTTGTACGCCGCGGAAAATGTTGCCGCCACCCACCACTACTGCTATTTGTACGCCCAGGTTATATGCGATAGCTATTTCGTTGGCGATGCGGTTAATTTCGTTCTGGTCAATGCCGAAGCCTTGAGTGCCCATAAGAGCCTCACCGCTTAGCTTCAGGAGAATCCTTTTGTAGTGAACGGCCATGGTGATTCCTTAGCAAATCCTTGCGAAAACTCTTCTAAATAGAAGACAGCCAGATCATAACGCGATCACGGCTGTCTATCTATATTGTCGATTTATTCTTAAGCTGTGGCTTCGGTTTCTTCAGAGGCGTTGTCGCCAAGAATGAAGAGAGCGTAACGCACTACTTTGGCTTCAACGCCAAGTTCTTTGCCTTTGGCAGTGAGATATTTAGAGACTGACTGCTGCGGATCTTTAACGAATGGTTGTTCGCTGAGAACGCGCTCTGCCAGCAACTTGTCAACGCGGCCGGTGACGATTTTTTCTTTCATCTCAGGCTTCTTGTCAGCCAGGTCAGCTTTGCCTAACTCAATTCTGCGCTCGTTTTCGATTACTTCAGCTGAAATATCGTCACGGGTGAGGAATGTCGGTTTAGCAGAAACTACATGCATGGCGAGTTCACGTGCCAGAGCTTGCAGGTCAGCAGCTGAGGCGGCTGCTTTGTCTGTTTCAATCTCAATGATGGCGCCCATTTTTCCACCCAGTGTATGGATGTAAAGGCCGGTGATGCCATGAGGTTTTGACAGGTCAAACACAGCCAGACGCTTAACCGAAATGTTTTCGCCGATTTTAGCGATTGTTTCAGTTACAGCATCTTTGACGCTCTTGCCGTCTGGCAAGTTGAGTGTCATCAAAATTTCGACATCGGCTGGTTTCTTGGTTGCGGCTAGTTCAGCAATTTGTTTGCCGAGGGCCACGAACTGCTCGTTGCGAGCAACAAAGTCGGTTTCGCAATTGATTTCGACTAGAGAAGCCAGTTTGTTGTCTGGGCTCACATAACCAACAACCAGACCTTCAGATGTTGCCCGGCTAGATTTTTTGCTGGCCGATGCTGCGCCTTTTTGTCTGAGTAATTCGAATGCTTTTTCGAAATCGCCTGTGGCTTCAACCAGGGCTTTTTTGCAATCCATCATGGCTGCGCCTGATTTTTCGCGCAGGTCTTTGACCATGGAAGCAGATATTTCTACCACTGTACTCATCTCCTATCCTCTTTTGAAGTTGGGGAAATTGGGAATTAAATTTTTTGGCTTAGGCTTCGCTAGCTTCAGCTGCTGGAGCTGCTTCTGGCGTTTCGCTTGAAGCTCCGACACTAGCCATTTGAGGTTCAGCACCGTTTTGCTCGGTACCTTCTGCAGCTGGCTGAGCTCCGTGTTCTTTCCAATCAGCATTTTCTTTCAATGGCTCTACATGGCCTGCGCCTTGTTTGCCTTCAAGAATAGAGTCAGCAATTTTGCCGACAATCAGTTTGATTGAACGAATGGAGTCGTCGTTGCCTGGAATAACGTAATCGATGCCGTCTGGATCGCAGTTGGTATCAATGATACCCACAGTGGCGATGCCGATTTTCTTGGCTTCGTTTACAGCAATGAATTCACGTTTTTGATCGATGATGAAAAGCACGTCTGGCTTACCACGCATGGTTTTGATACCACCAAGTGATTTTTCCAGTTTGAGCAATTCGCGATTCAAAACTGATTGTTCTTTTTTACCGCGACGGAAAAGATCTCCGCTGTCGCGCATTTCTTCAAGCTTTTTCAGACGGTCAATACGCAGTCTGATGGTTTCGAAGTTGGTGAGCATGCCGCCCAACCAGCGACGGTTTACATAGTGGGCTCCGCAACGTTTTGCTTCTTCTTCAACGATTTCAGAAGCTTGTTTCTTGGTGCCGACAAAAATTACGTTCTTCTTTTCGGAAGCGCATTTTCTAATGTATTCACAGGCCTTATCGAGAGCGCGAGTGGTTTGCTCGAGGTCGATAATGTAGATGCCGTTTCTTTCACCATAGATGTAAGGTCTCATCTTAGGATTCCAGCGGCGGGTCTGGTGACCGAAGTGAACACCAGCTTCCAAAAGTTGTCTCATCGATGCTACTGGCAAGGGTAGTTTGCTCCTTAGTTAGTGTGTAGGCCGGTAGGTATGTCGGAACTGTCAAAAATCAAGCCATTAAAGCTTGCTGGCCGGTCTTCCGTAGGACCGTCAGAGTTCATAAGATCCTCAAGGTAGCACTCTCTGGCGTCTCAGGCCGCAATCTGCAGAGAACCTTAACGGTTCGCTTAAGAATTGGTCCAGGAGCGTCTCGAATTTGCTTAATTGCCGTGAAGCGCGTGCCCGTAAGGCTTCGCGCCGACAACAGTTGCGGCGACAGCAGGCTTGAAAGCCGACCAGCACCGCAAAGGACAGCGGACGATTGTAACACAAAAGCCCATATATGCCTATTTCTAGACTCTTTTTCAATAACTAGTTATAATAATACAACGTAAACTTTTGCTAACCGGATCGTCGAAAAGTCGAAGAGTCGAAGAGTAGAAAAAAGATAAAGCGTTGAGAGGCCACAGTGTCCAAAGTTTTAGTGCTTAATGCATCCTATGAACCCCTCAACATCTGCACCTGGCGTCGCGCTGTCGTTTTGTTGATGAAAGGAAAAGCGGAGCAAATCGAAAACAACGGCAAAGAAATCTACACAGATTTGCCGCTGCCTACTGTTATTCGCTTGCGTTCTTACGTCAAAATCCCCTACAAAGAAATCAGCCTTTCCCGTCGGAATATTCTGCACAGAGACAATTACATCTGCCAGTACTGTGGCGATAAGCGGCACGATTTGACTATCGACCACATTATTCCGCGTTCGCGTGGTGGGCTCGATAGCTGGGACAATGTGGCGGCGGCTTGCCTGCGCTGTAATGTCAAAAAGGGCGATCGTACCCCGAAAGAAGCTGGTATGCCATTGAATACGACGCCAAGACGGCCTATGTCGCACGTTGTTTTCGAAATTTCGAAACATGCTGGTGGGGCGGAATATGACTGGAAGAAATACGTCATTGGCGCTTAACTAGGTATTGGTAGCTTCTATCAGCTTTTCGAACAGTCGAATTGCTGTCTATTGAACTTTAATGCCTTGCTTATCGTATAGATATAGAGGGCGCTTTTTGAGATAAACATGTCTGACTGTAATTTCGCCAGTGTAATTTTAGATGTGCAGGTAAAGGGGCTTAAAGACAGGCTTTTTACCTATCGTGTGCCTGAACATTTGCTCGGCGGAGTTTTTGTCGGGGCGCAAGTTATTGTGCCCTTTGGCCCAAGGCAACTGGTTCCAGGTTATGTGGTTGATCAAGTTGACTATTTCGAATCTGATTACGCCATTAAAGATATTCATGAAGTCGTAGAGCCTGAGCCGCTGTTCGACCAACACTACATAGATTTTCTCGCTTACATTGGCAAACAGTACTGCGCCTCCTTGCAAGAAGTAATTGCTGCGGCGATTCCCGCTTGTTTGACCACCAAAATTAAGCGCATTGTCAAGTTGACCAGAGCTACGAGTTTCAGCGACGAGCAGCTTGCTGTCGCCCAAGGGCGCGCACCGGCTCTTTTAATTAGTTTGCTCAAAGACACTGCTAAAGAACAGCTCAATATGACCGTTTTGCGTCAACGTTTTGAGCGCACTGCCAGGCGCATGCAGCCAAAACTAGACCTGTCGCAATTTGCTCTTGCATTGCGCGATCTGGCTAAAGTTGCACTGGTCACATCTGAAGTTGAAGAAGAGGGTGCCACCACTGCAAAAGTTGTCACTTACGTTACTGCTGCTAGCGAAGCCGAAACTCTGGTCAAGACAGCTAAACAGAAAGCTGTGCTTGAGGCTCTGGCACCATTTGAACTAGAAAAAAAGCTTTGCACCATTGCCACTCTGGCAACTGCGGCGGGTGTCAGCCGTGCCACTGTAGACAAAATGGTGGCAAATGGTGTCTTACTTCTCAATGGACAAGAAGTACACCGTGATTCGCTCGATGCTTTGCCTCAGTCATTTGTTGATAGAGCGGCTCTCAGTGAAGGTTTGCCATTAACGGCAGAACAGTCGATTGTCTTTGCCACACTCAAAGCTGACTTAGATGCACGGCTTGCACTGAGCACAGAGCAATCACTGGTAGAACCAGTACAGCCCTGGCTTTTGCATGGAGTTACAGGTTCGGGTAAAACTGAAGTTTATCTGCGACTGATTACAGAAGCACTTAAACAAGATCGCTCGGCTTTGTTTCTGGTGCCTGAAATCAGCCTTACTCCACAGCTGGCCGGGCGCCTGAAATCGCGCTTCGGTAAACTTGTGGCTACCTGGCACAGTGCCATCAGTGCTGGTGAACGATATGACACCTGGAAGCGACTGCGCACCGGCGAAGTAAAAGTGCTGCTTGGCGCAAGATCGGCTATTTTGGCCCATATACCTGATCTGGGTGTGATTATTTTGGATGAAGAGCATGACGGCTCATACAAACAATCTTCTCCCAGTCCCCGTTATAATGCCCGGGATGTAGCGGTTGAAAAGGCGCGCCGAACAGGGGCTTTAGTCTTATTTGGCAGCGCCACTCCTGATATTGTTTCTTATCAGAGGGCGAAAGAGAACGGCCGCATTTTGGCCATGCCAAATCGTGTTTTTCTGCAGGCCATGCCGAAAGTAACGCTAGTAGATATGCGCAAAGAATTTGCCGACGGGAAAAAAGCAATCTTTTCTCCGCAACTTGATAAAGCAATCGACGAGCGTATGGAGAGGCAAGAGCAAGTTGTGCTGTTGATTAACAGACGTGGTTTTGCCAATCATGTTTTTTGCCAGCTTTGCGGGCACGTGGTCAAATGCAAAAATTGCAGTGTTACTTTGACTTTGCACAGGCGGAATAATAGCCCTGAAGACGGGCCTCTGCAGGGCCACTTAGCCTGTCACCATTGCGGTTTTCGCTCATCACTTAAAGAGGAATGCCCGGCTTGCTCGAGCCCATTTCTAAAAGAATCGGGATTGGGCACTCAAAAGGTCGAAATGGAGGTCAGGCGCAGGCATGCAGATGCTCGCGTGGTCAGGCTTGATTCAGACGTGGCGGCCAAGAAGGGCGCTTATGAGAAAGTGCTCAATCAGTTTTCCAGCGGTGATGCCGACATACTAATCGGCACACAGATGGTCGCCAAAGGTTTAGATATTGAGCGCGTTACTTTAGTCGGCGTACTGACTGCCGACGCCGCTTTCAATTTGCCAGACTATCGTTCCACTGAGAGGGGCTTTCAGCTTCTCACTCAGGTGGCCGGCCGCGCTGGTCGCGGAGAGCGAGTTGGCGAAGTGATTTTGCAAACCTACGCACCAGAGCTCGAAGCCTTGCGCCTGGCCAGTAAGCATGACTATGAAAGTTTCTTTGGGCCAGAGTTGGCCAGCCGCAGAGACTTTGAGTATCCGCCTTTCAGTCAGTTGATACGCATTGTCGTAACTGGTGAAGACCAGCTACTGGTAGAGTCTGTCAGCGATCTTCTGGCTGAAGAAATCAGTCGATTGCTAGAAGATGACGTGCCTGAAGATGATGTTAAGCTTTTGGGGCCGGTGCCTTGTGTGATTGAGCGCATTAAAGGGCGATTCCGCTTTCACTTGATTATCAAAAACAAAGGCGGCGAGGCCGTTCAGCGCATGATTACCGATTACATGAGAGTGCGGCGCTTTGGCCCACAGGTGAATGTGGCGGTAGATGTAGACGCCCTTGATATGATTTGATTTGTAAATGAGATGAGTACTCTTTCTAATCGAAGCTTAATTAGATAACATATTTAGCCTAACTAGTTGCCTAACTATTGCTGTGCGTGGCAAATGATCGCTCTCTACTATTTTTGCTTTAGTCTTGTGCTGTTTGCAGCCGGGCCCTTTCTTCTCTTCAAGAAGAAAGCGCGTGCAGGTTTGGCGCAAAAATTAGGCTTCGTGGCAAAAAATCTAAGCGCCAACCGAAGCAAACTTTCTGGTTGTGTCTGGTTTCATGCTGTGTCGGTGGGTGAGCTCAACGCCGTCCTTTCACTGGTAAAGACTTTCCACAATAAATATCCGCACCTTCCGCTGGTAGTTTCGACTACAACGGCTACTGGGCAGGCTCTGGCAAAAGAGAAGTTAGCTGGTATTGCTGAGATTTTTTATTTCCCCTTTGACTTGCCCTGGATTACTGGAAAATATCTGGCTTTGCTAAAACCGCGCATGGTGGTGATTTCAGAAACTGAGATCTGGCCGGGCTTTTCACATCAGTGCAAAAAACGTGGCGTCAAGCTTTTAGTCGTGAACGGGCGTATGTCGCCCAAGTCGTTCAAATCATATTTTCGACATCGCAAATTTTTTGCTCCGGTACTCAATTGTTATGCCGAAATTGGCGTACAGTCGATGGAAGAAGCAAAACGCTATAGTGATGTTGCCGGCAATGTAAAAGTGCGCGTGCTTGGTAATCTTAAGTTTGATGGGCTCACTCCCATTTCAGAAGATGCCATTGCCAAATTGCGTGAGCAAATCAATTTACCGCCAAACTGTTTTGTTCTGGTGGCAGGCTCGACCCATGAAGGTGAAGAGACTGCCATGCTTAAAGCTTATGGTCGCATGCTTGATACCAATGGTGGTGAAAAGGCAGCGTCAGTAAGACTGATTCTGGTGCCGCGTCATCCCGAACGTTTTGATCATGTGGCAGCGCTGGTGGACCAGGCAGGCTACACAGTGAGGCGTTTCTCGCGTGGTGAGCGTTTTGCTGACTCTGGCCGCGAAGTTTATTTGCTTGATGTTATTGGTCGTCTATTTGATTTCTATTCTCTCGCCAGTGTCGCTTTTGTTGGTGGCACTATTGCTCCTGTAGGTGGCCATAATATTATGGAGCCTTACGCTTACGGCATTCCAGTGGCAGTAGGCCCCGATCTTGATAAAACAAGAGATGTGGCGAATACTCTGATTAATAGTGGTGCCATCACTGTCGGCAATAATAGTGACGAAGTTGTTGACGCATTGCTGCGTTATTTTGCAAATCAAGACAGCCGTATAAAAGACGGTGCTGCCGGTCACGCTATTCTCAAGGCCAGTCAGGGTGCCCTCAGCAAGGCCATGACTATGCTCAGTGACAATTTGCAAGAGACACATGCAGCGCTGGCAAAAAGGTAAGCTGTGTCTGTCATAAATAAACTGTCATTTCTGAATACACCAGCCGTCAGATTTGCTATGCGTCCTTTTGCATTTTGCTATGGGCTGGGTGCTTACGCCAGACTGATGACTTATTCACTGGGGTTGGCCAGCCGCCGGTCTGCAGCGGTACCAGTAATCAGCGTTGGTAATATTACAGTTGGTGGCACTGGAAAAACTCCCCTGACCATCGACCTGGCTGAAAGGTTGTCTTCTGGCGGGCATAAAGTAGCGGTTTTATCTAGAGGATATGGTCGTAAAAGCAAGGGCCTGGTGGTGGTGAGCGACGGCAGTGGCAGCGAGCCTTTAGTCGACGTTGAAGCTGCTGGTGACGAGCCCTATTTAATTGCCCAATCAGTGAGCGATGCCATAGTCATAGTCTGTTCGTCCAGACTGGCGGCAGCGCAAAAAGCGGTGTTTGAGCTGGGCGCCCAAATTATTATTCTTGACGATGGTTTTCAACATATCAAACTCAGGCGCGATTTCGATCTAGTCTTGTGGGATTACAACGATAGCCCGCTCAATGCCAGAATTGTTCCCGCCGGACGCCTGCGTGAGCCACTCGCGGGGCTTAATCGAGCCAGCCATATAGTGATGACAAAAGTTCCTGTGGACGCCCCAGCAGATAAAATAGACGCAACTTACAGACAATTGGCTGAAATCGCTCCGCAAGCCAAAATTTATCAATGTCGCTTTGCTCCTGCCTATTTAACCGGTCATGCCAGCGATGGACGAACACCACAACCGGTGAAATTAAGTGAGCTGGCCGGTAAAAAGATTTATTCGCTTTGTGCCATCGCACGACCAGAGGCTTTCGCAGCTGAGCTGGCGGCACTAGGTGTGGTGCCCATAAGAACTCGTCAATTTTCTGATCACCATTGGTTTAGCCCTGCAGAACTGGCAGAAATTGAAAGTGACTTTGTCGGCAGTGGAGCCGATATGTTGGTGACAACAGAGAAAGATATTGTGCGCATGAAATTAACCCCGGCTCTCTCTGCCAAGACCTGGGCACTGGTGCTTCAGTGTCAATGGTTGCCGGCCGCGCCCGATTTCCTAGCTGGTCTTCGTCTATCGCCGTCAAAGCTTTCTCTAGACAAATCTCGCCAATGACAGAACAAAAGATTGCAACAAAACCGGATGGAAAGCAAATTCTCGTAATTCGCTATCGCTTCATCGGCGATACCATTTTGACCGTGCCATTTTTGCGCAATTTACGCAGTGCGTACCCCAGTGCTCGCATAGATGTACTTACTGGGCCGCGCAGTGGCGAAGTGCTTGATGGCTGTCCGTATATTGACGAGCAGATTGTTTATGACACCACTCGCTTTCACAAATATGATAGTGGAGAGGGCAAGGCGCGCACCTTCGCTTCCTATATATGGCAATTACGTAAGCGCAAGTATGATCTGGTTTTTGTTTTAAAAAGGTCTTTTTCCAGTGCTCTACTGGCTTTTCTCACAGGAGCAAAAAGGCGAGTAGGTTATGCTGCTACCGGCCGCAATTTTTTGCTTACCGACAAAGTGGAATGGCGCCAGGATATTCATGAGGTAGATTCGCTACTTTCTGTTTTAGAAGCAGTTTCAATTGACGTATCACCCGCGGGGCGGTCACTAGAGGCCTGGGTTTCTGAAGCTGAGCTGCAAAAAGTGCGCGCACTTGAGCCGTCTTTGTCTACCAAACAAAAATATGTTCTCATCCATGCGGCTGCCGCCCATCCAGACAAGCTCTATCCACTTGCCAGCTGGAGCAAATTAATTAAACGGCTGTACAATGAAGTGGGCTTGATTCCGGTGTTTTCAGGCGATCAGCAAGATGTAGCCCTCTATCAAGAGTTAACTGCGCTATCTGGACTTGATGGCACAGCCCTGAATTTTGCCGGGCGTTTGAGTTTGCGTGAAAGTATGGCCCTTTATAGCTTGATGAACCTGGCAGTTTGTGTTGATTCGGGCCCAGCTCATCTTTGTGCCGCTGCGCAGGTGCCTACCATTGCCATTTTCGGACCCACCGACCCGGTGCGCTGGAGGCCTTATGGCCCCAATAATCAAGCGGTGTTTGATGTCGATTTGCCCTGCCGACCGTGCAACTATCACAAGGTTTGCGATAATAGAGAATGTCTCACCGAGCTTTCTTCTGACTTTATTTTTGAAAAATGCTTGAATGTATACCAGTCGGCCCAGACCGCCTCTTAGGAGAACGCTATGTCAGCTTCAACAAAATCACTTTTGCTGTGTTCACTGTTGGTGCCGTTGATATTCAGCACGGTCACAGATTGTTCGGCGAAGGCGAAAAAACGAGCTAGCAGTAGCGAGCCCGCAGTAGGCTCCAAGGCTCGCCGAAACGTTCCAAATTGGGTGGAGTACGATCGCGGCGGCATGTATTACTATCAGAAACGTCAGTACGAAAAAGCCAGACAATACTGGCTGGCAGCTTTGAAAATTGCTGAAGGCGTAGTGCCGGCTGAGCGCGCTAAGGGTTTGAGCAAGTTGACCGAGCAGCATTGTTGCGGTTTACTGCAGCATCTAATGATGATGGTTACCGACTCGCAGCTCAATCCTGATGATTCAGAGCGGCAGGCTCAGAATATGGGCGGCGGCGACCCCATGAGAAGACAATATGACGTGCTTGCCCTGCAAGTGAGGAAAGTTCGAGAAGATGCGCGCTGGCTTGACCGCGTAGAAAGTTTCGCTAATCGTGCCATTGGTAAGGAAGCTTATTGTATGCGGAACTTGCACAACACACGCAATCAAATGAATATCAAAATTGAAAATACCAATTACACCATGAGCCGCATGGAGCAACAGATGAAGCTTTCGCAGAGCTCCATTGATTATCGCGGCGTTAACAAAAATCCGACAAACGGTATTGGGCCTAATGGCGGTATGCTGCCAAACGGTGAGTATGTTCCGCCAGGCGTAAATCCCGTTAATCCTAATAATCCAAATAATCCTGCCAACAACAATAACTAGTTGCTGTTTGGCTCGATGGTAAAGAGGCTTGCGCTCTCCAGCAGTACTGGCAAGCCACGCAGTAGACAAAACGCAGCCGAAAGGTAGACGGTGATGTCAGCTGCTGTAGCTGCCCACCCGCCTTTGAGGGTGGAAACTTGCGCGGCGATCACCAGGCAGAAAGCTAATGCTTTTACGATGGCATAGGTAAAACGGCTGAAGTTTGATGCCACCAGAAATTTTCCTACAGTCGACTGCATCATGGTCTTGGCACCAAATGCGGTGAAACCCTGGCTGCTGGCATGGTTGCGCATGGCATCAACAAATGTGCCTCTTATAAGATAGAGAAGAGGCACCCAGACTGCTACCCAACCCTGTGCTGAAAATACGATCCAGTATGCCATTTCCACCGCTCTGTCGCCGGCAATGTCGAGTATGGCACCAAGTTTTGAAGTCTGATTGAGTTTGCGAGCAAAATATCCATCAAGGCCGTCAGCCCAAATAACTATCACTGTCAACGCAAATGCCAGCCACAAAAGATTGTCACGACTCGGGGCAGAGTTTGTTTGTAGTTGAGCGGCGTACAGCAATGAAAGGGTGCCTAAAGCCAGCACCACGCGTGATACCGTAATTACATTAGGTACATTCATGACGCAGAGACATCTTCTTCAGTAGCCGACATGTTAGACGTCCAGGTGTGCCACCAGGTGGGAATTTTTCTCGATGAATTCCCTGCGTGGTGCCACAGACTCTCCCATAAGCAAATCGAATATGTGATCTGCTTCTGAAGCGTCTTCAACCGTCACTTGCTTCAAGGTTCTGGTCTCAGGATTCATGGTGGTTTCCCAGAGTTGCTCCGGCATCATTTCGCCGAGACCCTTAAACCGCTGAATGTCTGCTTTGTCGCCCATCTCAGCAAGTACTGCTTCGAGTTTGTGCTCGTTGAAGCAATACTCAACACGTTTGCCTTTTGATACCTTAAATAAAGGTGGTTGGGCAATATACACATAGCCGTTGTCAACCAGAGGCCGAGCGTAGCGGAAGAAGAAAGTCAAAAGCAATGTGCGTATGTGGCTGCCGTCGACGTCGGCGTCAGTCATGATAATCACTTTGTGATAACGCAATTTGCTCAAGTCTAAATTTTGCGCGTTAGGTCTGAGCATACCGGTGCTCTTACCACCGTCTTCATCTTGCTCTGAAACCACCAGACCAAGAGCCTGAATCATGGCCTGCACTTCGTTATTATCGTAAATGCGGCTTGGTTGAACACGCTCGACGTTGAGAATTTTTCCTCTCAAGGGCAAGATTGCCTGGAAGGTACGGTCGCGGCCTTGTTTAGCGGAACCACCGGCGGAGTCACCTTCTACCAGATAAACTTCGCATTTTTCGGGATCTTTGTCGGAGCAATCGGCTAACTTGCCTGGCAAACCACCACCGGAAAGTGCTGATTGCCGGCGCACGGTTTGTTTGGCTTTTTGAGCCGCTTCACGTGCTTGTTTTGACTGCAGTACTTTCATGACAATGTCTTTGGCAGGCTTGGGATTTAATTCAAGCCAGTCGGCGATGCGCTCAGCCGCTACACCTTGCACAATGCCTTGCACTTCTCGGTTACCGAGACGCTCTTTTGTTTGTCCTTCAAACTGCGGATCAGGAACTTTGACTGAAATAATCGCAGTCAGACCTTCTCTGATGTCTTCACCGGTGAAGCGATCTTCACCTTCTTTAAGGATGTTGCTTTTCTTAGCGTACTCATTAACGATGCGCGTCAGTGCGTTTCTGAAACCGGTTAAGTGTGTGCCACCATCATGGGTGTTAATGTTGTTGACGAAACTGTAGACCGATTCTGAGTAGAGGGTTGTCCACTGCAGTGAGCATTCAACCGTCACTTCATCTGCTCTTTGCTCAAAATAAATTGGTGGTTTGTGCAAAGTGTCGCGAGTTTCGTTGAGATATTCGACATAGCTGGCAA
Source organism: Cyanobacteria bacterium auto_48_18 (assembly GCA_036170915.1). GTDB lineage: Bacteria > Cyanobacteriota > Vampirovibrionia > Obscuribacterales > Obscuribacteraceae. Next base: position 104,100 of record JAVHQC010000030.1, on the reverse strand, counting down.
TACCGCCGGCATAGTGATAAGTTTCAGACTTGCCATTACCCTTGGTGCTGCGGGCGTCGGTCAATACTATGCAGAGACCTTTATTGAGGAAGGCCATTTCTCTCAGTCTTGTGGCAAGAACGTCCCATTCGAAGTAGATTTTCAGGCGTTCATTGTCTTCATTAATGTCGTGGAAAATTTGATCGTCGGGCCAGAAAGTTACTTTGGTGCCCTGTAAATCAGTTTCGCCCAGAACCTGCAAAAGACCATCGGCATCACCGCGGTTGTATGCTTGTTTGTGAATGCGGCCGAGGCGATAAACTTCCACCTCAAGACGCTCAGAAAGAGCGTTTACTACAGATGCACCTACTCCGTGTAGGCCACCTGAAACTTTGTAGCCTTCGCCACCAAATTTGCCACCAGCGTGCAGCACGGTGAAGACGGTTTCAACACCGCTCTTACCTGTCTTAGCTACGATGTCTGTGGGAATGCCGCGACCATTATCTTGCACTGTGCAAGACTCGTCTTCGTTGATACAAATGTCGATGCGATTGCAGTGACCAGCCAGAGCTTCGTCTACCGCATTGTCGACGATTTCCCAAACCAGGTGGTGAAGACCACGCGGGCCGGTCGTACCGATGTACATGCCTGGTCTTTTGCGTACAGCCTCTAGACCCTCAAGTACGTCAATCGCCGAGGCGTTGTAATCGGCGGAGATTTTAGCCGGCGCCATTTCGTTAACAATTGGTTCGCCTTCGACCTTTTTTACAGACTCGTCTTCAGTCAAAGCTGCCACTGTCCCTTGATCTTTGTTTGCCATAAATGTTCAGATTCCCAAACGCTTTTGTCTAAAGCTCGCATCGCCAGGCAGAACCTTCAGAATCATCGATGATATGCCGGTGAGATACTTCAAATATCTCTTCGCTATCTGTTCGATAATTGGCTGTGGGCACTGCGAGTTCGACGGCTCTGATATACCGTGATTCCCATAAGTACAGGTCAAATTTTAGCACAGAAGGCCGTCTCAGTGGCTTTAGAGTAGTAAGTGAGGCGTGGCTGGGATAAAATCGCAGGTATAATTTCCCTTAGAAACCCTGGAATCTTGCCTTGCAAATTCATTTTGTCCCTAAACCCAGACTTGTGGAGCGTTCGGCCATTGCTCTGGGCTTTTTTGATGGCGTTCATCCGGGCCATCAAGTTGTCATTAGCAAGGCTGTGTCTGAAGCGAAGAGTCTGGCGGCTACGGCTGGAGTCGTCACTTTCGCCGACCATCCACGGGGCCTCACCCGCGGCCAGGCGCCGCTTTTGCTCACCACTATCGAGCAAAGACTTGAACTTTTCCGCTCCCTGGGCATCGAGCTGGCTCTGGTTCTAACTTTTTCTGAAGAGCTTTGCAAGCTCTCACCCGTTGAATATGTGCACAATATTTTGATTGATTGCATGGGTGCTAAATCTATTTCAGTTGGTCACAATCATCACTTTGGCCGTGACCGCGAAGGCAATGCCGAACTGCTTAGCCAACTGGGCGCAAAGCGCGATTTTGTCGTGCACGCCGCCGAAATGGTATTTGTGCAAGGGCTGGAAGTGTCTAGCAGCCGCATTCGCGATCTTATTTTAAATAAAGATATGGAGCTGGCCAATCAGCTTCTGGGTCGACCATATAGCATGCGGGGAATTGTGGTAGGCGGCGAGAAACGCGGAAGGCAACTGGGTTTTCCTACTGCCAATGTAGATATTGCTTTCAATCAGCTGGTGCCGCCCACCGGTGTCTATGTGGGTTCTTCAAGGTTAGCGGATGGCAGAGAGCAAGCTAGTGTGATTAATGTGGGCTACCGGCCGACATTTAACGCCGCTGGTGAGCAAGAAAAAAGGTTGACCATCGAATCACATTTGCTTGATTTTGATGGCGACCTTTATGGTCAAACTATTGAAGTGGCGCTTTTTAAACATTTACGCGACGAGCAAAAGTTTGTTGATTTGAGCGCGCTGACCAATCAAATTGCCACCGATTGTCAAATAGCGCGTTGCTATCGTGCTTGCTGATTAGAGATGCGAGTCAGCCGAGTTGTAGTCAAAAATTTTCGCAATTACAAAGATGCTGCTTTAGATTTATTTGATGGCAGGAATATTTTGATTGGTGAAAATGCCCAGGGCAAAACCAATCTGCTTGAGGCTATTGAACTGATTGCCTCTGGTCGTTCTGATAGGGCTAGTAACGATCGTGAGCTGGTTTTACGCGGTGAGAGTCAAGCTTTAATTGAGGTCAGTTATCATTCGGCCGGTTACAGCGAGACTGCTAGTTTGATTTTAACCGCCGGTGATCGCATGTCGCGTAAAGCTCGAATCAACGGGGTGAGCCAGCCGGCGGGCAAAAAGTTTGCGGCCCGACTGACTACCGTGAGCTTTAAAGCTTCTGATTTAAATTTGTTGCGTGGAGGGCCAAAATTTCGTCGAGACTGGCTTGACCAGTTGGTTTGCAAATTGAAAAATAGTCACTTCGAGCTGACTACGCGTTATGACAAAGTTGTGCAACAGCGCAATAAACTGCTCAAAACTTTTTTTGAAAAGGGTGGCTTAGGACCTTCAGATTTAGACGAGCTGCGGGTCTGGGACAGGCAGCTGGCTCAGTACGGCAGTCAGATTATTAAACACAGGGTGCATGCGCTGGCTCTGGCCCTGCCTTTAGCTGAAGATGCTCAAGCCAGTATTTCGGGCAATCGTGAAAAATTAACTGCCCAGTATATTTTCAAACAGCTTGAAGCTGACTCTGACACTCAGTTTGATGCATCAGATTTACAGAAGGTTGAAAAAGATTCGCTCGGCATTGACGAGTTGAAGTCGATGTCGCTGGAAGAATTAGCTCAATTGATTCTGGCTCAGCTTAAAAGCAGGCGTGGGGAAGAAATTGCCCGCAAGCAGTCTCTGTGCGGTCCTCATCGTGATGATGTCAGCTTCGCTCTTAATGATTTTGCCGCCAGTTCATACGCATCACAGGGCCAGCAGCGCAGTCTCGTACTGGCGCTGAAACTAGCCGAGCTGAAGTTGGTCAGCGACCGCCTGGAGGAGCCACCACTATTGTTGCTTGATGATGTTCTGGCTGAACTCGATCTCGGTCGTCAAGGGATGCTGATGCAACTTGTGGAGAGCGGCATGCAAACATTAATTACCACCACCGACCTAAGTGGATTCCGCCCAGAATGGCTAAACGGCGCTAAGGTAGTGGCTGTGCAGGCTGGACAAATTTTATCGGACAAAGTTAATCAAGAAATATCGAGTGACTTCGAACTGCAAAGCGATTAAATGCCGCTTTTGACGGGTACATTAACAATGGTTAAGAATCGCTACACCCCCAAACATAGTCAGGTTCAATCGAGTGTTCGCTGAACATCTACATGAAGGTCTTGATCGAAAGGTCTGCCTTGAGTGCAACAGGCAATTTACCGGTATCGTAGCCGCGTGCCCTCACGATGGTACCAACCTGATTCCGCTTGCCCGCGACCCCATGGTGGGCACCTGTTTGATGGGCAAATACGACATTATCGATGTGATTGGTCACGGTGGTATGGGTGTTGTCTACAAAGGCCGACAGGTCTTAATGGACAGAACTGTGGCGATTAAGATGTTGCAGTCGCAACACATCGCTGACTCCATGAGCGTCAAGCGCTTCCACCAAGAAGGCAAAGCCGCTTCGAAGATGAATCACCCTCATGTCATTACTGTTTATGACTTCGGTGTTACTCCCACATCAGGCCAGCCCTTCATTGTCATGGATTATCTGCTGGGCACCGATCTTTCGACCATTATCAAAGATGAAGGTCAACTTGGCGTCGAGCGCAGTTTGAAAATTCTCTCTCAATCAACTGACGCACTTGATCACGCGCACCGCATGGGTGTTATTCACCGAGATTTGAAGCCTTCCAACATCATGCTCATTGATTATGAGGATGAAAAAGACTACGTCAAAGTAGTAGATTTTGGCGTGGCTAAATTAATAAGCGCCGGCGGCGAACAACAGCGTTTGACGCAAATGGGCGAAGTGTGCGGCAGCCCAGTTTATATGAGCCCCGAGCAGTGCCAGGGCCACGAACTCGATAATCGCTCTGACATTTATTCTATGGGTATTGTGATTTACGAAACCCTCACCGGACGTCTGCCTATATTAGGTAGAACTATGGTCGAGACCATGGGCAAACACATTACCGAAGCGCCGCCCCGGTTTAAAGAAGTGCGTCCCGATCTTTATATTCCAGAACGTCTGGAAGCAGTGGTTTTCAAAGCCCTGGCAAAAGATCCGGCAGACCGCCACCAGACTATGGCTGAGTTAACTAGAGACCTTGATACGGCCATTCCACGGGCAGGAAAGAGTCAGGTGCTGCGCACCGATTTTCCTACCATGCCTACTGAAGAGGAAGACAAACCAAGCTCTCCGCTGGCTAATTTAAAGCCATTTCACTGGGTGGCCATTGCTTCAGGATTGCTCTTGGTTTTAGGTATCACCGGCAAACTAATTTTTGACAGTACCACTAAGAAACCGGCTCAACAGGCCATTGTTGCTCCGGTGAAACCTGATCTTAAACCTGATCTTAAACCGGTAATTGCTACTCCTGACCCCGTGCCATCAGGCGCCACCACTGCCAGTGGCACAGCTCAGCCTGACAATAGCAAATCTGCCACTTTACCAGGCACCGTTGATGGTGCGAAAGTGGAAAAGCCTGCTGAAGTAAAAGTGGTTAAACGCGAAATCGAGCGACCCAAAATTGCCAGTCAGGTTAAGGTCAAAAGGGTTGTACGTAAACCTCGCGTAGAATCTGCTGCTGCTAGCCCAAGGCCCGCTGCGGCGGCACGCAGCGGTGGCGACCTCTTTAAAGGGTTAGGCGAATCTAGAAGTTACATAAAGCATGACCAATAGCTACGGCACAGTAGTTACAATTCTTTCGATATTTGCCATGGCCGTTTTTATTCCAATAACTTTGTCGTCTTGCACAAGCACAGGCAACAACGTTAATAACAGTTCCAATGTCACGCTCTCAGTTTTGTCTGCGGATAAAAGTGAGGAGAAAAGCGAGAATCGCAAACTCTCTCCTTTCACTAAAATCGACGCGGCCGGTCGCGGCGATCTGATTATCAATCTTGACGCTTCTAAACCGCAAAATGTCAGGGTGGAAGCAAATGGCAAAAGCCTGTCTGGCATTACGACAATTGTGGATAATGGTACTTTGAAAATACAACTGTTGCCTGGTATCAACCCCAATGTTGTTCGTATTCAAGTAGACGCCAATGCTTTAGATGAACTGCAGAACAGTGGTGCCTTTCATACCAATGTAAATCTGGGCAATTCGGGCAAGTCAAAAGACTTAAAAATGAATGTCAGCGGTGCCACCAATGTCACCATCAAAGGTCAGCTCAATAGCTTTGATCTTACTGTTTCGGGAGCGAGCATGGTTGTAGCGCGCGAAGTGAGAAACAATTATTGCCATGCCACTGTCTCTGGTGCCAGTTCAGCGGCCCTTGATGGCAGCAATAAGGTTGACGCGACAGCCAGTGGTGCCAGTCATATAACTCTTTACGCCACTGGCAGAGCTGGTCAGATTACCCAGAACTGCAGCGGTGCTTCAAGAATTGAAATTAAAACTGGTGAGACTTTTTAAGCTTGTCTTTTGTGCTTGGCCACTTGAGTGAGGTAGGTCGAAATCCTCGCCTAAGAATTTTTACAACTCTTAAGTTGTAGATTTTTACAACCTATCAGTTGTAAAAATTCTTAGGAGGTGGGCAAGACCTGCCGGCCCAAATGCCGGCACAAATGCCTAACTTTAGCGCACCACCGCATTGGCCAATGGTTGATTAGCCGCATGCACCAAACGTTTAACCCGCTCAGGGTCGACTTTCTTAGTCCAGTCGCCGTCAAACTTAGCGTAACTGCCAAAAATGACAGCGTCGGCGTATTTAGCATAGTCGGCCACATTATCTGGCGTCACTCCAGAGCCCACCATCACTGGTATATGAACTGCCGCCTTAACTGTGCTGACGTCATCGACCGGCGGTGCATCGCCTGTGCGCATACCAGTGACAATTACTCCGTCTGCTTTGAAAAACTCTGCTGCATGCGCTGTTTCCACTAAGTTGATATCACCGGTAATGGCATGAGACGAGTGTTTCTTTTTGATGTCGGCAAAGATTTTTACTTTCTCAGCTTTGATCTGGGCGCGTTTTCTCACAAGCTGCGCTGCACATGACTCATGCATGCCTTCATCGCCTACGTGAGCATAGACATAACCTTCAACACGTATAAAATCGAGGTCACTCGAGTGGGCCACTGCCAGCGCCTCTTGATTGGCACCAGCTAAAATTTGAATACCGATTGGCATCATGCATTCATATTTAATTGCATTGGCAATTACAGCCATCGCTGCCACCGTTTCTGGTTCTACTCGACCACGTAGATAGGGAACGTCGTGCATATTTTCAATCAACAGAGCGTCCACACCTTCTTCTTTGTAGGTCATGGCATCAATGATGGAAGTGGCCAGGCATTGATCCATAAAGCCGGTGTATCCGTCTGCACCCGGCAGAGCTGGTACGTGCACTACACCGATGACTGAACAGCTTTTTCCGAACATGCACACCTCCAGACTTAAGTCAGCAATATCCTTAAACGAGCAACACTGCGCGCACTGGTGTCGCTTCTAAATTCATAAATTTGAGTGGTAAAGCAACCAGGAAATATTCTCCTGCGACCACCGCTGTCAGGTCTAAGTTTTCCAGCCAGACTAAGTGATGCTTGTCTAAAGCGTGATGAGTGGCTAGATCTTTTGATTTGATGTGATCAACTGATGGTGTGTCGAGGCCCACCAGGACAAATCCAAGCTCACCTAATAAATCAGCGCAATCGGTTTCAATAAAGCTGTATTGATCTTCGAAGATTTCAAAATTAATTGTCTGGGCTGTCTTGAAAAGGACGCGCTGTACACCAGCTGCTGCTGCTGCCTTAAGCTGTTCCTCTACCTGCGCGGCTTTAATGCCTGCTGTAGTTGGAGCAAGATCAATTACTACCACTTTGCCCATAAATGGCGAAAGTTCCATGGCACCAGCTGTAGTATCGTCACCTGTATCAGGAGAATTTGCTGAAAGAGAGCCCTTGATGTGCACCGGTGCGTCGGCATGGGTGCCGACATGAGGGCTCATGGTCAAAGCTGTGAGGTTGATCACACGGCTGTCTTCATAGGTCAGGGTGACCTTTCGCGAAAACGGTGTATCGCCGGGAAAACAAGCTGACTTTTCGCTCACCGGCTGAGAAATATCAATAATTCTTTCGTAGGCGAACTTAGACATAAATACTTCTAAACAACTTTAAAATGGAAATGAGTTTTTATATGATCAGTTTTTACTTCTCTTGGCACTTTACGCATCTCTTTGCGAGGGCCAATTAGCTGCAGCTTTTTCAATACTTCTTTGACAATAAGCTCCATATGGCGATTATCAAAGCCAGACGATAACTTGATACAAAGCCCAAGACCATTTGGGTAGCGCTCGCAAGCACCAATGCCCACTCCTAGAAGACCGTCGGCACCTTCTTTTGCCACAATCGGCGCAAATGTCGGACCGAATAAATCTTCTGAGATCAAACGATAGTCGACTCTGCCGCCGCCTGAAATGGCACGTGGATGCTGACGCATCAGTTGGCCAAGTTGTTTGTATGAGGCGGCGCATTCTTCAATTTGCTTATCGGCGAATGCCACCGGCAACGGGCTTAGAAGACTCTGATAAAGATAAGCCAGTTCGTACACGGAAAGAGCATAGTTTGGTAGCTGGCAACCATCAGTGGTGCTAAGCAAACTTTCCAGCGGACGGTTGACTAGTTCTGCCAGTATCTTTCTTAAGCGCACATGGTGTGCTTCGCTCTCTAGCAAATAATTTTCAGGATTGGCACCAACTGCTTTGATGGCAGAGAGATAACCGATGTGTTTGCCGCTGCAGTTGTGATAACGTCGCCTGGCTTTTTCACCGTCGCCAATCATTTCTCTAGTTTCACTTGACAAAGGCGCTGCTGCCGGGCATTTCAATTGATCTTCGCTGGCGCCGGTGATGGCAATAATTTCTTGCAGCATTTCAATATGACGTGGCTCGGCACTGTGCGAGGCCATGCAGAGAGCGAGATGCTCGTCAGTTAAAGCCGGATAATGATTTTTGAGAATATCCAGATGTTGAAGCAGTTGCCATGGTTTCAAAGTTGAACGGCTCCACACCTGATATGAGGTGTCACCGAGTTCGGTAATGGGCCGTACCGCATTGATTGACTGCGTAGTGGATGTGATTGAGCCTAGACCCTCGACCAGTGCGACAATGCCGTATACGGTAACTTCTTTGCGACCGCTGCGCTCAATGGTAAAAATCGGCTGCCAGGGCAGATCGTGGCCGGTTGTGGTTGCCATAGTGAGGGTCTCGGTTTGAGTCATAGTGATGTCTTTTTAGTGAGCTTTGCTTTCTTGCTGCTAATTCTCGCAGCTTCAAGTGCAAACATGCCAGGCTCCATTTCTTACCTTAATAAATTCGCTTCAAGCTGCTCTCTCGGCTATCTGATGGTGTAAAAACTGAGTTGTTGTAAGTAATGGTTGTAAGAAAAAATGGCAGAGCCCTCTATTAAAACCGTAGTTAAATGTGGTACTTCCGCTCCCAGCCCTCTGGGCAATTATTCGCATGCTTTACAGGTGGGCAATTTGCTCTTTATTTCTGGTCAAGGCTGTCGCAACGTCGAGACTGGGATAGAAGCGGGTTTGACTCTGGGCCCGGCAGGCGAAATTTTGGCATACGATATTGAGGTACAAACTCAAGGAGTGCTTGAAAACCTTGGCACAGTTTTGAAAGCAGCGGGCCTTGGCTATACCGATGTTGTGGACGTGACGGTGTTTTTAGCAGATATGGCCGACTTTGAAAAATACAACAGGGTTTATAGCCGCTATTTCGCCATGGCAGTGCCACCATGCCGCACCACTGTGCAAGTGGCAAAATTGCCAGGGCGCAACTTTATTGAAATCAAGGCTATAGCTGCTTTTACAACCGCATCTTAAGGCGAGGAAAATATGTCTAGATCTGGTGCTGTGGCTAATTCGCTCATATCTATCGAACATTTTATCGATGGAAAATTTCAAAGCGGGTCGAGCAAAGAAACTTTCGAGACTATTAATCCAGCCACAGGCAAAGTACACGGACTGGTGGCACTGGGCACCACCGACGATATCGACAGAGCTGTGGCTGCCGCTCGTAATGCTTTTGAAAAAGGCCCTTGGCCCCGTCTTTCCATGCGTGAGCGTTGTGATGTTCTGCGTAAAATCGGCGCATTGATTTTGCAAAGGCGCGAGCAATTTGCTGTTGCTGAAAGTACTGATTCAGGCAAACCAATCAACGAAAGTTTTGACGGTGACATTCCACGATCAGCTTTCAATTTTCAATTTTTTGCCGATTTTGCCGCCAGCTATGTGGAAGAAACATTCAGCACAGCGCCTGGGGAAAGGCACATAGCTGTGCGTGAGCCACTGGGCGTTTGTGGTTTAATAACGCCCTGGAATTTGCCGCTTTATCTGGCTACATGGAAGATAGCCCCGGCTCTGGTTATGGGCAATACCATTGTGCTCAAGCCGGCAGAGTGGACACCATATACGGCGTTCTTGCTGGCTGAAGTGATGCAAGAGGCCGGCTTGCCGCCGGGAGTCTTTAATATCGTGCAGGGTTTCGGCGCTGGTGGTGCCGGTGAAGCCCTGACTCGTCACACCGACGTGCGCTCCATTTCTTTCACGGGTGAAACTTCCACTGGCCGCGCTATCATGCAAGCTGCCAGCGCTACTTTGAAGAAGCTCTCATTCGAATTAGGTGGCAAGGGTGCCAACATAGTATTTGCTGACGCTGATCTCGACGATGCTATTCCCACTGCTGTGAGAGCTGCTTTTCGTAATCAAGGCCAGATTTGCCTGGCTGGTTCTCGGTTATTTGTTGAGCGAAAAGTCTACGATCAAGTAGTGGAAAAAATTGTAGAGCGAGTGCAGAAAATTAGAGTAGGTGATCCACTCAGCAAAGACACTGATATGGGTGCGCTTATTTCGCGCGAGCACATGGAAAAAGTGCAGTCGTATCTAGCCATCGGAAAAGCTGAAGGGCAGCTCCAGTGTGGCGGTGAGCGATTGACTGAGCTTGGCGAAGGTAATTTTCTCAGCCCTTCCGTTTTTACTGGGCTTAAAATTCAATCGCGCTTTTTGCAAGAAGAAATATTTGGGCCGGCTCTACCAATACTTCCTTTTGATAGTGAAGAAGAAGCGATTGAACTTGCTAATGCCACACCATATGGTCTTTCGGCTTCGGTGTGGAGCAAAGATATCGATCGCCTTGAGCGTGCCAGTGCAAAAATTCGCGCTGGTATGATCTGGATTAACACCTGGTTTGCTCGTGATTTGAGAACACCTTTTGGTGGCCAGAAATCTTCTGGTATGGGCCGCGAAGGCGGCCGCTACAGCCTCGAATTTTTCTCCGAGGCAAAAACAATTTCGTACAAATACAAAATATAGGCAAGAAAATGGATCTTGGTATTCGCGGTAAAAAAGCTCTTGTCACCGGTGCGTCAAAAGGCATTGGCCGGGCAGTGGTTCAGGCACTCGGCGCGGAAGGTGTGGAAATTGTGGCGGCAAGCCGCGATCAAGGTAATCTGGAGGCCCTGGCTGCCGGACTCTGGCGTAAGAATACTCCGCTGCATATTTTTAGTTCTGATTTGAGCAAGAGCGAGAGCCGCAAAGCACTTATAGAGTATGTGAATAAAACTGTGGGCGGCATTGATATTCTGGTGCACAATGTAGGCGGCCCCAAACCTAGTGACACAGCCAATACTAGTCATGATGACTGGCAAGCTGGTTTCGAGCAACTTTTCCAATCAGTAGCCGAACTTAATTGTGCTTTTGTGCCTGGTATGAAAGAGAGGGGCTTTGGTCGGGTGTTATGCGTTACATCACTATCTGTGATGGAGCCCATCGCCGGTCTGGCTATTTCTAATTCACTGCGAGCTGCTGTGACTGCCATGCTTAAGAGTCTGGCCGACGAATTGGCTGCAAGTGGCGTAACCGTTAATTGTGTGGCTCCCGGAGCAATTGCTACTGACCGATTGACCGATTTGATGACCGCGCGAGTGGCTAAAAGTGGACAGAGCAAAGAAGAGTATACCCGTGAATATTTGAAGCACATTCCTTGTGGCCGACTCGGCACTCCTGAAGAGTTTGCCGCCGTGGTAACTTTCCTTGCTTCGGTGCAGGCTGCTTATGTCACTGGTTCCACTATCTGTGTTGACGGTGGTAAACGCCGCTCAACTTATTAGTAGTATTATTGTCGGCTTAAGATGCCAACCACTAGTTTTAGTTCGAGGTGAATTGTGAAATTTCTAGTTCTAGGTGCCGGAAAGATGGGCTATGCAGTAGCTTACGATCTCATTCGCGGTGCCAAAGTTGAGAGAGTGGTTGTGGCCGACGCCAACACCGACAACCTCAAAGAGCTAGTCAAGCGACTATCTGACGACAAAATTATCCCGGTTGAACTAGACGTTACAAATACCGACGAGCTGGCGCAATTGATGGGCGAAATTGATGTGGCCGTAAGCTGCATCACTTACAAACATAATTATGAACTGGCCAAAATTGCCCTGGCCACTAAAACTCACTTTATCGATCTTGGTGGCAACGAAGAAATTGTCGCTAAAGAATTTGCTCTAGACGAGTTAGCAAAAGAGCAGGGTGTAACCATTATTCCTGATCTTGGTCTGGCACCAGGTATGGTGTCACTGCTAGCCGTCAGTGCCGCTGAAAGTCTTGACGAAATTTATGATATTCGCCTGAGAGTAGGTGGCTTACCTGCCAATCCTGATGATTGTTTTATGGACTATTGCCAGGTATTTTCTATCGATGGCTTGATAAACGAGTACTACGAAGACTGCACAGTCATTCGCGACGGTAAAATATTTTCAGTGCCATCATTGTCTGACAATGAATCAATTGAGTTTCCGCGCCCATTCGGCACCATGGAAGCGTTCAATACATCAGGCGGCATTTCCACATTACCGCAAAGCTATCTAGGACGCGTGCAGCATTTAGACTACAAAACCATTCGCTATCCTGGTCACTGCGACATTATGCATACTTTGAAAGACATGGGCATGATGTCGAAAGAGCCTGTGGAAACTGCTTCAGGTATGCAGATTCCTCGTGATTTATTGTTCAAATTGCTGTCGGATAAATTGCCTAAAGACGAGCCTGATGTGGTGCTTGTGCGGGTAATGGTTTCAGGGCTGAGAGAGAAAAAACCGGTGCAGATTATCTGGGATTGTATCGACTATGCCGATCAAGCTGCTGGTCTCACGGCCATGATGCGCATGACCGCATTTCCTGCTTCAATCGTGGCGCAGATGATTGCGCGCGGTGACATTACTGAGCGGGGAGTTTTGCGCCAGGAGACCACCGTGCCCTGTAAGCTTTTCCTGGCTGAAATGGATGCCCGGGGTATTCAGATGCAGATGAGTGAAAGAGCTCCTGTGCAGATTAAATAGCGTCTGTTTAGTAAACGGCTTAAAAAAAACTGGTCGGCGCCCGTGACCTTTTGAATACGCATTGCCAAAACGCAGAGAGATTTGCGCAAATTTCTCTGCGTTTTAATCTTTGAATCTTAGCTTAGCTGTCCAGCTTTCTTAATGACCGTGTAGATACCTTTGTCGAGCTGTCAAACAGCTCAGGTTTCTCCGGCGAGGATATCTATAAAAATGGCACGTCCTGAAATTTTGGCATCAAATGCTTTGGAATATTCCGGCAAGTCCAGTGATTCAGCAAGAGAAGTACTGAGCCAGCAACTCGCTGTTAAATTAATTAGACCATTCGAAGGATCGAAATCGGTCGAGCAAAATATTTCTCAAATTGAATGGCAAACCGACGTCAAATCAGCATTTACCAGGGCTCAGGCAGAAGGCAAACCACTGGTTGTGGTTTTTCAAGAAGACCGCTGCGGTTGGTGCAAGCTTTTCGGCCAAGAGCTCGAAAAATCAAGCACAAGTGCCATTGCCAAAGATGCCATATTTTTGCGGGTTACGCCTTCAAACAACGCTGATGGCAAAAAATTAGCCGAGCTTTGCAATATTGAAGGTTACCCATCGGTGTCTGTATTGACAGTGAAAGGCGGAAACATCACACCAGTTTTCAAAGTTTCAGGTTTCCTAGAAAGCCCTAAATTTGTGGCAAGTATGCAAAGAGTATTTGCCCAGCTTGATAAGCCAGCAGTAGTCGCCTAGTTATATTCGTTCTAAGTTTTCTTCTAACCTCCTATAATTACCTTGGGTAAATTTGGAGTGTTATGAACGTCGAATGCAATCTCGAAAAAGTCTCGGCATACGCTGAATCGCTGCGCGGTGAGTACGAAAGCAATTTGAGAAAATTGGTGAATTTGGCCAGCGTCAGCATGGAGCCAGACCGCAAAGCCGAGATGCTGCAGACCGCCGAATTAGCGGTGCAACTGCTGAAAGAGCAGGGCGCCTCGGCCAAAATTGTGAGCACTGCCGGTCAACCTGTGGTTGTGGGTGAGTTTCATGCCGGCAAAGAATTTCCTACAGTGACTGTTTATAACCATCTTGATGTGCAGCCTGCCGACGCCGCTGAGTGGCAAACGCCGCCATTCGACATGCAAATTGAAGACGGTGTTTATCGCGGCCGGGGCACCACAGACGACAAAGGTCCAGCGCTGTCTGTCATGTATGCTGCTGCATACGTTCGTAAACTGGGCGTGCCAATCAATATCAAATTTATTTGGGAACTGGAAGAAGAAATCGGCAGCCCGTCGTTTGCCCAGTTTCTCGAAGGCAACATTGATGAGCTTTCCACTAACTCAATTGTGGTATCAGATACCATCTGGGTTTCTCGCGAGCGACCAGCCATTCCCTATGGACTGCGAGGGTTGCAGGGTTTTCTTTTCAAATTGAAAACCGGTGTTAAAGATGTTCATTCAGGTACTACCGGTGGCCTGGCTCGCAATCCTATCGCTGAGCTTTGTGATTTGATTGCACAATGCTTTGATGCTAGGAGCGGCGAAGTTAAAATTCCTGGTTTCTATGACGACGTGCGGCCAGTCAATGAAGAAGAACTCTCTAATTTTGTTGCTTCCGGTTTTGCCGTGGATAATTTTAAGAAAGCTCATGAGCTTCTGCACACCCGTACTGAAGATGCCAGGGAGGCTAGTGCTCGCATCTGGGCGAAGCCTACCTTTGAAGTACATGGTATCACCGGCGGTTACGCTGGGCCTGGCGTAAAGACCATTATTCCTCATCAAGCAGAAGCGAAAATTAGCATGCGTCTGGTGCCTGACCAAGATCCGGCTAAAATAATCGACCAGGTGGAGGCTTTTGTGCGCTCGAAAAATAGTGATGTTGAGCTGGTGCGCGAAGGTACGTTAAAGCCTTTCATCGGCGAATTCAGCGGGCCATTCAATTTGGCGGCCAAAGCGGCCATGAAAGCCGGCTTTGGCAAAGAAGCCGCTTTCACCAGAGAAGGCGGGTCAATCGGTGCCGTCGTCAGTATGCAAGAAATCATGCAAGTGCCGATTGTCTTTTTAGGTTTATCCCTGCCTGAGCACGGTTATCATGCCATCAATGAAAACTTCGATTGGCAGCAAGCCAGCGGCGGAATGCGCATGTTCGTGGATTATTTTGAGCGGCTGTCAAAAATAAATTGATTTTATTTCAGTTGCTTCTTATCAATTTTGCCGGCGGAAGTGCGCGGTAAAATATATTCACAGCTGTAAAACTCCCATTCCATCGGGCGCAGTTCACGCTTTAAATTGGCAGCACAATACTCACGCATAGCCTGAATCAGCTTTTGCCGCGCTTCTTTTTTCTCTTCGGCATTTTCACTGTCCAGTGGTTTTGACCATTCGCCGGCTTCAACCACAATATGCGCTTTGACTATCTGCCCCAATTTGCTGTGGGGAACGCCAATTACCGCCACTTCGTGCACAAGGTCGTTTGAGCGCAAAACCCCTTCCACTTCGGCCGGAAAGACTTTGTTGCCGGCCACGATAATCAATTCTTTGGCCCGTCCGGAAATATAAAGATAGCCGTCCTGCATGTGACCGATGTCACCTGTGTAATAGCCACCATCATGAATCACCGCACTGGTGGCCTCAGGTTGGCCGATGTAACCAAGCATGAGAGTGGAGCCGCAAATGACAATTTCTCCAGATTCTCCCTCAGGCATTTCTTGGCCCTGATCGCCTAGAATTTTTATTTGCACCGCCGGCACCACTTTGCCTACTGATTCGTCAGGGCCTTCTAAATTGACGGCGATGATTTTTGATTCGGTTGAGCCATAACCATTATTGAGGCGCTTATTAAAGCGGGTGTGGAAATCGGCGGCCAGCGATGGGGGCAGTGGCGCACCACCACAGAGAAGCACACGAGAATTGCTCAAGTCGACAGAGCCTTGAGGAAGAGCGACAAAGGCACCATATATGGTGGGCACGCCCACCATGAATTCTGGTTTAAATTGATTGTTGGCGGCAATTATTCCTTCGACAGTCATCTCTGAAAAAATGACCGTGCTGCCGTAAAGCAGGGCAATCATCATCACTTCCAGTCCGAGTACATGCGAGATTGGCACCGGCAGCAGCACTTTTAGATCTTTGCAAAAATCAGCCATTTCACCCAGTTCTGTTAAATTGCTGAGCAGGCTGCTTAAATCGTGCAATGCCCCTTTGGGTGTACCTGTGGTGCCTGATGTGAGAATCAGAAAAGCCGGATCTTTCAAATCTTTAAAATCACTGGCGGCGTCCGTTTGAGACCGCTTTTTCTCAACGCAATTATGCAGAGCGCTAAGGTCAGACAAGAAAATATTTCCGCTGCCGCTTTGCAAATTTGTCTCTAACGCAGCATAGTCTTTAATTAGAGGCTTGAAGACAAGCACAGCGCTTGCACTAATGGCGGGCGATTTAGCGACATTGGCCAGTTCGCCTTCGGTGAGGCGAAAATCTATTGGCACGGCCACGGCCCCGAGGCGCCAGGTTGCCAGTATGGTGGCCAGCAGCTCTGGGCTATTGGGTGAGGTCATAATCACTTTATCGCCGAGCTTGACGCCGGCTTCGCTGAGTAAAGTTTCAGCCTGGCCAATCAGCTTCTCGAGCTCGCTGTGGCCGATTTCTCTCAGTTTGCCCCCGGGCAAGACTTGAATTATGGCCGGTTTGCCAGTGGCGGCAAAACCCTCTTTAGCGCTGCCTGGTTTTAAAAGGAGGTCTATCTGACTCTCTTTGCTAGCTTGTGCCTGCATCTTCGCCTCTTGCATAGTCAATTTTCCTGTGTGTCTGATTTTACTTTCTATTCTTACAAATTTGATCTTCTTTCCATTCTTCTGTCCGACAGCTATAAAATTGATTGGTAGCAAGACCTTCTTTATTTAGCTGAATTTCACAGGAAACACTCGTGAGCGACTTCTTAACTACCTGGCCTGAACTCGATTATCATGCCCTCTATGCAGTGCCGGTGGGCGGTCAGGGCGAACTGGGGCAGGTGATGTGGCTCTTCATCTACCAGGGCGAAATTATCGTGGTAGACGCCGGAGCAGGGTATCCGGCCCGCGAACTACCTGGGGTCGACTTACTTTTGCCCAATTCATCTTTTCTTGAAGCCAATCAAGACAAAATTACAGCACTGTTGCTCACCAATGGCCATGAAGAGCATGCGGGCGCCCTTACTTATCTCACCCATCACGTTAGTTTTCCTCGCATTTTAGCGCCGCGCTTTGTGGCCGAGCTCTTCAAGCAAAATGTCTACGACCTCTATAGCTCCAGCGATTCCAGTGACACTGCCGCCGTGCGGCCGGTTCCCGCCATGGAAGAGATTGAGGTGAAAAAAAGTTATCAGGTGGGCCCATTTGAAGTGGAATGGATTGTCAGTAACAATGCTATTGCTGATGCTTGCGCTTTGCGAATTACTTGCGATGCCGGCACGATTATCTACACTTCTAGCTTCAAGTTTGATCAGACACCAGTTGACCACACCCTTCTTGATGTGGGCCGACTTGCCACCATCGGTGATGAGGGTGTCACTCTGCTAATTTCAGACTCAGCCAATGTCGAGGCGGGCGGCTACACTTTGTCTGAGAAAGTAGTGGCACAAGCCATGGAAGAAATTATCAGCGAGGCGTCCGGGCGCGTTATTGTTGTGATGCCTGGCACCAATACTCACAGGCTGCAAATTTTGTTTGATGTGGCTGCCATAACCAATCGCAAAGTGATTTTGCTTGGTGATACTTTCCACAAAATTGCCGTTAGTGCCACCATCACCGGAAATCTGATTTTTGACCGCGCCATTGAAGGGTCTATCAACGCGCTGGGCAATATGAAAAATGAAGAAGTTCTGGTGATTGCCAGTACAACAGAGTCAGATCCTATCAATGTTTTAGATGACATCGCCTATGATCGCCATCCTACAATTACCGTCAAAGATGGTGACACCATCATATTCTCCAGTGACGTGTTGCCGGGCCGTGCCAGACATATGGCGCACATTCTCGACGAATTGCTTTTGAAAAACGTAAAAGTGTTATGGGGTCAAAAGCCTGGCGTGCACGTATCGAAGCATGCATCGAAAGAAGAATTGAAGCTGATGCTTTCAGTCACAAAGCCCCGCTATTTTGCACCAGCAATTGGCGAGGGGCGCCACATTACTCAGCATGGTGAAATTGCCGCAGCTTTTGGTTTAGACGAAAGCAATATTTTTGTTTTGACCAATGGCGATATGCTTGAAATCAGCCGCGGCATTGGCTCTATTGCAGGCTCCATTGCTTTCCAGCCGGTTTTATTCAATCGAGAGCAAGGTGAGCGGGTCACCACAGCCTCAGTGAACGAAAGACGCATCCTCAGTCTAGAGGGCGTTGTCACTATCGGTTTAACTGTCACCGCCAGTGGTGAAATTGTCACAGGCCCCACTGTGGAAGTCGGCGCGTCGGGCTTCTTGCGCTCTAACGAATGGGCTACCATGCAACAAGAACTTGATGGCATCATTAGAGAAGCAGTAACGCGCACCAAACCGAACAATAAAAGTGACGATGTTACTGTGGCCTTGCGATCTAGTGTCAGAGAAGCCGTGATAAAAGCTTTGCGACAGAGACTTTCGGCTAAACCCACAGTGCAAGTGCTTGTGCATCAAGTTAATGCTGTATAAAACTGGTCAAAATATTGCTACCAACCGCCCTGAATCAATAGAGCATTGGCGTCGGTCAAATTTGCTGAGATATTCTCACCGCTATTAACTTTGATTCTCTCTTGCCAGTAATAAAGTAAGCCTGGCACCTGGTGTTTGCCCGTAATGTACCATTCTCCTGGTGGCAGAGAAACGGTGCCTTCAACAGCTTTGCCTTTAGCAATGAGCCGCAAGGGCAATTTAATCGGTTCGCGATTCAGTCTTATTGCTTCGCTTTCTTCATCTTTATGGTTGTCTTCATATTCCACCACCATCGCCTGATAGCGCTTGTTGCGCGCTTCTTCAATGCGGTTGATGCGTTCGCATTCAGGCTTTACATACTTTGTCATTTCGTCAGCAAAACGATAAATGCCCCCTACAAATTTAGGCTCGCTCAAACCCGAACGTTTTAAAGCATTGCGATAAGCGTAATGCCAGCGCCAGCCCTGTGCAGGATAAGGCTTAGTCATCGATTGGCGATTGGCATAACCGGTTTGAATCAGGCGCATACGAAAATCTTGCATATCTTCTTCAGGAAGAGGTGCGTGTGGTATCAAAATTTTCAGTGGTTTTGTGATGTAAGGATAAATAACAAAAGCCTGAGTGCATTTCTCCATTTGCGGCACCGAAATGCGCACTCGCAATGTTGACTTCGCCGGAGGCGCATCGTCAGCTGGAGGCAGGGCCGGAGCATCTTCTTTGTCGCTGGTATGGCCGCTGCGATTTTCAATTTCTAGTTTTTCGATTTTATCGATTTTTTTTGTGGCATTGCTGGCAGTATCACTGTTTTGTGCGCCTGAAGCGCTGCTGGCTGAAATTAAGCCAGCCAGTAGAAAAGCTGCGCAGCTGATCAGCTGTTTAAGTTCGGTCGATACCATCAAATGCCAATCATCCTAGTCGAAATGTTTTAGTCGAAAATTTAGTCGTTAGTCTAGAGGTTTATAGTCTTTAGGCAAGCCAAAGTTATACATGCGGTCGAAGGCCTCTTTCAGCCCCTCTTCACCACGTTTTGGACGCGAGCCGCCGATGATTTCTACCAGGCGCTTCCAGGTTATGTGTTGAAAGGCCGTAATGTCTTCTGATGTATTGCGATCTCTTTCGCTTTCCATGATCTTCAACACGCGATCTGACGGCAATTTTTCAAATGCATCAACGCAACGAATGTCAAAGTGATTGTCACGTCCAGCATCCAAAATCTCAGTCACTTTTTCAATCGGCATGCGATTTCGGTAATGCCTGACTGAAGTGAGTGCATCGAAAACGTCAGCAACAGCAATAATGCGTGACAAAAATGGAATTTCTTCGCCTCTTAAACCGCGATAGTACCCGGTGCCGTCTAACTTTTCATGGTGGCATGAAGCGACGAAAGGCACTGCTCCCAGTCGTTTGGTGAAAGGCAAATTATTGAGCAAGTCAAAAGTGATGCTGGCATGTTTTTGTACAGTGGCATACTCATCAGGAGTGAGGCGGCCGTTCTTCCAGAGAATGTCTTCTGGTACACCGATTTTGCCATAATCGTGCATCATGGCAGAATAGCGCAATACGTCTAAATCTTCGGCAATGACATCAAGGCCACTACCAATCAGCAAGCTGTAATTAGTCACTCTCACTGAGTGGCCAGCGGTTAGAGGGTCGCGTTTATCAATTGTCTGAGCCAGTACTTCTAGAGTTTTATCAACGAAGCTTTCGATTTCGGCATAGGCCTGAGCCTGCTCAATTAAACCTGACGCTACTGCAGTCAAGGCTTCGAGCCAATCTTCGTCTTCAGAGGTAAATGGACCGGCCAGTTTATTTAAGACCTGAAATACGCCAATCACGCTGCCTTCGCGGTTGCGCATGGGCACGCAGAGTACACTGCGAGTTTTGTAGCCTGTGTGTTTGTCCACGGCAGGATCAAATCTTTCGTCTTGATAGGCATCTGGAATATTGATAATTTTGCCGGAACGGGCGCAGTGACTGACAATAGCTGTGCCTGACATAGGAATGCGAATGGTGCGAGCGCCAACGAGACCTTGGGCCACTTGAGTCCAGAGTTCACTTTTTTCCTGGTCTAAAACAAAAACGCTACAACGGTCGCATTTGAGCATGTTTTGCGTTTCGCGTGTGATGGTCTCAAGCAGAGCGTCAAGCTTGCGCTCGGTGGCCATAGATTTGACCACGCGATACAGACCAGACAGAGGTCGCAGACGCTCCAGCTCTTCTTGCAGGCGCAGTGATTTTATTTCGCGTTCAATCAAAACAATTTCGCGCTGATGAAGCTCGCTTTCAATGTCGCGCAAATCTGTTTGACTTAACTTCGGTTGACTCAGTGCTTTTTGAGACTTTTCCTGCTCTGCTGCAGATTCGTGCTCGTGACCGGCGTGACCGGATTGATCTACATGAGTATCTTGCGAACCCTGTGTCGATCCTTTAGCCTCCGAACCTTTAGCCTGCGATCCTTTTGCCATTTTGTCAGCCTCTTGCTCTCACTAACTCTTATACCCAATCTATACTTTGTGATGGTCTAAGAGTGCGCTATTTACTGATCTTGATGTTGAAGACTCTTAGGATAGGCTGGAGCTTCCAGGCGGCGCCAGATTAACAGCCAGGCCTTACCGATTACACGCTTTTGGTCAAGAAAGCCCCATACGTGGCCATCTTCTGAATTATTGCGATTGTCGCCCATCATGAAAAGGCAATGTGCAGGCACGATAATGGGTTCGTTGACTTGTTTGTCTGTGCAAGGACGAATAAATTCGTTTTTTGAGTTACGTCCTTTAATGTCGCCCATAACGGTGAGGCTATAGGCTGGCACTTCCTTAATGTAGGCAGATTCGTCTAAAAGCTGACCATTAACGTAAACGCCCTGGCCGGCAACCACGCGAATCATGTCGCCTTCCAGACCAATCACTCTTTTAATAAAGGCGGCATCATTAGGGAAAAAGGGCAAACCAGTCAGGCGCCCTAACCAGTGCAGCGGATCGTTGGAAAGCTCTTCGCCGCCCATTTCAATTGCGGGTGGATAGAAAACCAGAATATCGCCGCGTTCTATTGGTTTAGCCAGGTGGCCGGAGATTTTTTCTACGATCAAGCGATCGTTGATTTGCAGGGTGGGCTCCATGGAGCTCGAGGGAATATAGCGCGCTTCGGCGATGCCCCAGCGAATGCCTATCAATAAAATCAAGGTGACGACAATCAGCTCGAGAGCTTCTTTGATGAAACCACTCATAAAACCTTTGGGGGAATTATCTGGAGCGGTGTTCTCTGTTTGTTGCGGTGCTGATGTGGTCACAGGCAAAATGTATTTCCCAATTCTTCAATTCTTCCAAATTATTTAGAGATTATACAGTCAAAACCTTTTTTTTGACGGCCTTGGCGGACAGCGTGGCTTCTACGGCCTCCACAAAGGTATTCAAATCTGCAACAGGATTCATCTCGGTCACAGCAATGAGGATTGAATTGCTTAATTGCGGATAGTTAGTCGAGAGTTTTATACCGCCAAGAATGCCCTGCGCCTTGAGCTGATTCAACACTTCGGGCACTGTGACCGATTTTGGCAGAGTCAGTGCAAACTCATTGAAGAATGGCTGCTCAGCAAATGTCAGGCTGACGCCTTCGATTTGCACCAATTTGTCTGCTAGATAATGAGCGCGCTGCAGGCTGATATTAGCCAGTTCACGCAAGCCTTGAGGGCCCATGCAAGTGAGATAAACCAGCATGGCAAGCGCGTTGAGGGCCTGGTTGGTGCAGATGTTGGAGGTGGCCTTAGCGCGTCTAATGTGCTGTTCGCGAGTCTGCAGAGTGAGAGTAAAAGCTCTCTGACCGCGGTTATCGACGGTCATTCCGGCAAGTCTACCAGGCAGCTGGCGAATAAATTCTTTGCGGCAGGCCATATAACCAGCTGATGGGCCGCCGAAACTGAGGAAATTACCGCAACTTTGGGCGTCACCAACTACGATATCAGCACCTAAATCGCCCGGCGCTTTTAGAAGTCCAAGACTGATCGGATCGCTTATCACAACAAGCAGCGCGCCTTGAGCGTGCACTGATTGAGCAAGCGTTTCTAGTGCTTCAACGCAACCAAAGAAATTAGGATATTGCACAACAAAACAAGCAACATCGCTGTCCAAAAGTGACTCTAAATCACTGCCTGGGCCGCTGGAAACACCATTGTCATTTTTGACCATCACAGTCTCAATGGCGCACGAATTGGCGTAAGTTTCAGTGACCATGCGATGTTCAGGATTTACTGAAGCAGCAATCAAGACTTTTTTACGCTCGGTCAAACGCACTGCCATCATGGCCGCTTCGGCACAGGCTGTGGGTCCGTCATACATAGAAGCGTTCGCCACATCCATTCCTGTAATTAAACAAATCGCAGTCTGGAACTCATAAATGGCTTGCAGGCTGCCTTGCGATACTTCAGGCTGATAGGGAGTGTAAGCTGTGGCAAATTCAGAACGCGAAATAATGGCGGGCACCACTGCTGGTACAAACCTTCTATAAGATCCACCACCAAGAAAAGAAATCTGTTGGCTGGCTGGTTTGTTTTTAGCAGCCAGTCTTTGCAATTCGTTCGATAATTCCAGCTCAGAAAGCCCTTCGGCAATTTCTAGAGGCTTCGCGCGCACATTGGCTGGGATGTGGCTAATTAGCTCTTCGAAAGTTTTGACACCGATAGTTTTGAGCATCTCTCCTCGCTCGGCCTCGGTGTTAGGCAGATAAGGGAAATGCAGCTCTTGATCGTCAATGTTGTTGATTTGGGTCATTGTGAATCACTTATAAGTGTAGCTCCTTAAGTGTAGCTATTAGAGCGCTGTTTTTGTACTGTTTGGGCAAAGCTAGAGCGGCGAGCGCGATAATAAAAAACACATTCGAGAATTTAGATGGCTGTGAAAATTATTGTTGGTCTTGGAAATCCTGGCGCGCGCTATGAACAAACCAGACACAACGTGGGCTTTCGCCTGGCTGAATTGCTTGCTACCAAACTGACTGACAGTAGCGAAGGTCGAGTCGATTTTCGCCAGTCAAGCTCTATGCAGTGCGAGTATGCGCGTTTGAAAGTGGCCAGCGACGACATTATCATTGTCAAGCCGCTTACATATATGAACTTGTCTGGCCAGGCAGTACAGAAAGTTTTGCACTGGTACAAAGTCAAGCCTGAATCAGGGTCTTTGCTTGTCACCCACGATGACGTCTCGCTCAACACCGGTCGTTTACGCTTTCAGAAGGGTGGTGGTGCCGGGGGTCAGCATGGAGTGGAGTCGATTATTGAATCTTTGTCGGGCAACAAGCAATTTGATCGTTTGAAAATAGGGGTTGGTCCTGACCCTGGTGGTGCCACCAGGGGTGATTACGTCTTGGCTAGTGTGCCGCTTGAGCAGAGAGAAATTCTCGACAAAATGCTTTTGACTGCTGCTGACGCACTTAAATTTTGGCTCACAAACGATATTGACAAATGTGCCAATCGCTTCAATTCCATCGACCTGTCGACGAAGGTCAGCGAGCAAAATTGACGCTCAAAATGAAATTGGACTAAGGCGCATATCTACTCGATTCTCATTGGCTGCCTTGCGTATGGTTTCTGTCTATGACCGTCAGTTACGCTTTGTATCAAAGACAAACTATGTGTAGGGAAGCCCCTCTAACGCTGAAATAATTCTTGAATGAAAACTCATGGTACGGCAAGGGGATTGAGGCGATGTCAGTAGCCTAGAATCACACATGAGTCAAGGCAAGGAGCCTTTGAAGGGGTACCGTTAAGTGTCTATCAATAGTTTGGCACAAACAAGTTTGCTAGAAAGATTTCTCAGCGCCAAGGAAGGCAGCGCCAGTCGCAACTTCTTCCTGTCGGCGCTCTGGTGGTCGTTGTGGGGAATGGGCGCCGGCATGCTTGCCGGAACCGAATTTTCTATGCCCGACCTGATTCGCGGCGTGCCGCAACTATCTATGCCGCACTTAAGAATGTGGCACGTGAACGCCGTAGCCATCGGCTGGTTGTCCATGGGTTACGTAGGTTCCATGTTCCACATGGTGCCGACGCTTTGTAAAACCAAACTGTACAGCGAGCGACTGGGCAACTTTACGATGTGGGCCTGGAACATCCTCATGATCGGAGCGTTCTGCACACTATTGAATGGCAACACTGAAGGTCGAGAATATGCCGAATTAGGCGCCATTCTCGACGTTATTGTTGTTATCGGTCTCGTTTCTGTTGCTTTCAATATTTATATGACCATCGTGCAGCGTAAAGTGAAAAAGCTCTACGTATCACTCTGGTATTTCCTCGGATCGCTTTTCTGGTTCCCGCTTGTATACGTAATCGGCCAGCGCACTTTCGTTGCTTTGCCTGGTCTTAATGACGCCATCATCGGTTGGTTCTACGGCCATAATATTCTTGGCATGTGGTTCACCACTGTTGGTGTCGGCATGATGTATTTCTTGATTCCACGCTTTACCAAAGCCCCTCTATATAGTCATGGTTTGTCCATGTTGGGCTTCTGGGGCATTGCTCTGTTTTATGCACCAACCGGCACGCACCACATTTTGCAATCGCCTGTGCCTGAGTGGTTAAAAGCCATCGCCGTAATCTCGTCGATTTTCTTATTGGTTCCGGTTCTTACCGTGCTCACCAATTTCTTCATGACCATGCGCGGAAAATGGGGACAAGTGGCCACCGATTTGCCACTGCGCTTTGCCGTTACTTCATGCATGTTCTATTTGATCACTTGTACTCAAGGTCCGTTCCAGGCTACTCGCTGGATTAACTGGTATATCCACTTTACTCAATGGGTAGTTGGCCACGCTCACTTAGCGCTGCTGGGAACGTTCTCATTCATTCTTACCTCATCAATTTATTACTGCATGCCGCGTTTGACTGGCCGTGAATGGCACAGTCAAGGGCTGATTAGAGCGCACTACTGGCTCAAATTCTTAGGCTTCTTATTGATGATGACGTCTCTAACAACAGCTGGTCTGGTGCAATCTGCCGGTTGGGCGCTGGGTTATCCAGTGGACCAGTGGAGTAATGCGCTACCTCCTTACTGGTTCTTGAGAGCAATTAGCGGTTTCATGATTGTCACTGGTCAGTGTTTGTTTGCATACAACACATTTAAAACGCTCTATACACCCAGAGCTTCAGCCGATGCGACAGTCAAGGCTCGGGAGGTTAAGGTCTAATGTACGGTTACCGACTTGGTGCGATTGGCATTGTCACCACGTTCTTCATCATTATTTTCTCCACGGTGCTCATGCCCATGGTGCTTTTCAATCCAAAAGCATCAGGACGCGGCAACGACTACAAAGTAATTCCACTAGCTGTTGGTGATGCCGCTCGCGGTCGTCAAATATATGTACGCGAAGGTTGCTTCTATTGCCATACGCAATTTACTCGTATTCAAGATCGTGGCTACGGGCCGCTCGTCAAAGAAGGCGACTATGTTTACGAAACTCCGCACCAACTGGGTACCGCTCGCACAGGGCCTGACCTTACTAATGAAGGCGGACGTTTCCCTTCGCAATGGCAAAAGGCTCACTTGATTTCACCACGTGCAGTTAAGCCTGGTTCAATTATGCCGAGCTTCAGCTATCTGTCTGAACGTGACATGAACGACCTGGTGCAATACATCCAGACTCTTGGTAATAAGCGCACCGTTACTGCTTTTGTTACTCCGCCTGATGAATATTTGCCCACTACTCCACAAGGTCGCGGCCTTGCAGCACGCAAAAACGTTGATACCGCATCTGATGCCGCAGCTAACGCTGGTCGTGGTATCTACACTCAGAACTGTGCCGCTTGCCATGGTTTAGAAGGTCTGGGCAATGGCCCTAACGCCATCACTCTTGAGAAAAAACCACCAAATCTGACTCGCGATTATTACAAACAGTATCCTGATGAACATTGGTTCTACCGTATTTCAGAAGGGGTGACCGGCACAAGAATGCCGCGTTTCCAATCAGTATTGTCTGAAGAGCAAAGATGGTATCTGGTGGCATATTTGAAAACTCTGCCGAAAGATCATGAAGTGACCGTCAACAATCTTGATCAACTCAATGTTGTTGAACCTACACATCTTCCAGTCTTGACCAAACAGGTTTATGAACCGCACCACGGTAAAGAATAAAGGAGAGTACTATGTGTCCTAATTGTGTTCTCAATGGAGCCAGCCTCAGCTCTGGCCTATGGATTGCATTCGGCATTTGTGGACTCTTCTTTGCTATTGCTGTAGTTGGCGTACTCTGGGCATTTCGCAATGGCGAATTTGAAGATCTTGAATCAGTCAAATTTGACATGCTCGACGATAGCGAAGAGCTGGTGCTAGGCAATAAAGCCAAAGCTGCTGTAGAAAAACTTCGTGCTCAAGGCGAAGCTTAATAAAGGGATATGGAAAATGGCTGAAGAAGTCAAAAAAATAGTTACTCCGAATACACCGGTTGATGATGACCACTACGAAGTGGTCTCTGAATACCGTATCGGTGAAGGTGCCCCGCCACCTTTTCTGGTGATTTGCTTCATCCTGATTTTTGTCTATGCAGCGGTGTCCTGGATTCCCTTCTTTGGTTATTAGAGGAAGATGTCACTTAGTAAGCCCAAAATGGTTTTAAGTAACCATAAAAATCTCTCCCCGGTTGCTTCACTGCTGCTGGCAATCATTCCTTTTGTGGTTGGCCTTTCGGCTTGTACCAACAGTAAGGTGACTTTGCCTGCTTCTGATGATGGTCTGGTTGCCGCAAAGGTAACTCTTGGCGATCGTGAACCGATCTGGCCCAATGACGATCCTTCCGTTCCTGATGGCAAAGGCGTCTACGAAGCCCAAAATTGCGCCAGCTGCCACGGAGCTGATGGTAAACCTGTTGCCGGTAAGGCCACCGTTGATTTCTCCAGCAAAGACTGGGGCAGAAAACAAAAGCCTGTTGAGCAGTACGATTTCATTACATTCGGTAAAGAAAGCGAAACAACAAAAGGTGGTTTCGAGCACCCTACAGTGCAGCAAAAATTGCGTCCACCGCAAATTTGGAACATGGTTTTCTATGTGCGCAGCCTCTCGACTCCGCCGCTGACCGATACTGAAATAGCAGATATATCGCCGGTCTTCGGCGGAAACTGTGCAGTCTGCCACGGTGCTAAAGGTTATGGCAACGGCCCGCTCATGAAGGGCAACGTACTTGAGCCAGCACCGGCTAACTTCCAAAACTTCCCAAGGTTTTATGATCGCACCGATCAAGTTTTGTGGGATCACATCGCTCACGGTATAAAGTGGGAAGGGATGCCTAATTTCCTTGGCAAAACAGACAAAGCTAAGAAAATTACCTTTGACGAACCATATATATGGAAGCTAGTAGGCTTCGTTCGTCACTTCCACGAAAGCAATGCTTCCGAAGTTGCTACTCATGCTCGTCAAGTCAAAGAAGACCAAGAAGAGAAAGAAAGTAAAGAAAAAGGCGAGCAGTCTAATCTAAGTAAGCCGCAGACCTAGCCCATTCAGATCAGGAAAAAGACAATGGAAGACGGAGTTAGAAGAAGGGTCATATTAAAGACGGTAGCAGCCTTACCGCTGGCCGCCACGTTCGGGCTGTTGATATCACCGTTTCTCAGATATCTCAGACCGACACTAAAGCCGCTCGACATTCTTGGTGAATCAGACCAACCATTGGCCGAGCCGCCGATTCCTACATACACAGACAAAGATTTTCCAGATCCATGGACCTGCCTGCCTTTCATGTTCAATCAGAAGTACGTTGAGTACAACCCTGAAGGCGCTGAAATTCGCAAAATTCCTGGTTTCATCGTCAAATTGCCCACTGGTGATGTGGTGGCCTACAGCCGCATCTGTCCGCACCTTGGTTGCATCTTCAATTTCGTCAAAGATCCTGATGAATGCGCTAAAGGTTACAACTTCAAACCCGCTGGCCCAGTGTTTGCCTGCCCATGCCACTTGAGCGTCTACGATATTGCTCAGGCCGGTAAAGTGGTGAGCGGTCCTGCACCACGTCCACCGCGGAAATTTGAGATCAAGAGAGTAGGCGAAACGTATCAAGTGGTTGCGTTGGAGGCTGGTTCAATTGCCTAGTTCAGTACAAGATAAAAGCATTGCGAGCACTCTCACTGCTGCTGGTGACTGGGTTAAAACTCGCATCAACAACATCGATATTTTCGATGAGCATCACCAGGTCGAAGCGAGAACCAACCCTTTCTATGCACTAGGGCCAATTTTCTATCTGGTCTGGTTCATAGTCATGGCCACTGGCCTGATTTTAATCATGTGGTACGTGCCCACTAAGTCAGCTGCCTTCGATTCGATTCTCAATATTCAAAACGGCATCCCGATTGGCGGGCTGATGCGAGGCATGCACAAGTATGGTGCAGACGCCATGATCATCGCTGCCACCATGCGCCTCTATCGCATGTTTATCAATGCCGATTACAAACCATCGAAAGAATTCAATATCGCCATTGCTCTGGTGACTTTGCTTCTCGCCATGTATTCAGGACTGTCGGGATATCTATTGATCTGGAATCAGCGCGCCTTCTGGGCGACCAAGGTATTTGCTACTTTCCCGACTTATATGGATCAGTTCGCCGTCATGGGCGACTTCTATCAGCCTCTCTATAAATCATTGCACTTAGGTTGGAATACAGCCGAAGTCTTGCTTGGTGGTGGTGCTGCTATTACTCAGAACACCATGACTAGATTCTTCTCACTGCACCTGGCCTTTTCATTGATACCGCTGATTTTTGTGGAAATCTACTTCTTCCACAATGCTTATGTGCGGGTGCCTTTGAACTGGACAAAGCGTTGGGTTCTAATTTTGATGATTGCTTTTGTGGCAGTCGCGCTCCCAGCCGCTCAAGGTTCACGGTCAGATCCAGATGTCACTCCGTTGCCGATTCTTTCTGACTGGTATTTCCTTGGCTTGTATCAGATGTACAAGTATCTGGAGCCGGTGGTGGCAACATACATCACCATGATTATTCCTGTATCAGTAATTGCTTTGCCTTTCTTAGACTCAGCCATTACCGGTCACGAAAAGAACATCATGAAGCGGCCGTTTATTCTCATGCTCACCTTTATGGGAGCGGCTTGCTGGATTGTTTTCTCTTATTTGATTATCGTCAACATTGCCGATATTCACTATGACCCGCCATTCTGGCGCACCTTCCTCTACGGTACTATCGACATCGGTATTATCTGGCAGGCAGTGCTGATGCTGACTAACAAAAATATGCAGGAAAAAGCCAAAGGCTTTATGCCCGCCATGATTATGTTTGCCATCTGCGCCATTCAGACCTTCGTGGGCTACACCTACTACTATATGGCCCTCACTGAAATGTTCATTGACCCTATGGGTCACGCTGCACTCTACGGCATTGCCAGACCCACCATGGGTGATACCGCAGATAAAGTGGAAGCAATTGTGCGCAAACTGCACAGTACGAAAAATTCAGGCGTGCCGGTTAACAAAGAGTACTGGAATTATCACGTTACTCTTGATCCTGGCTATGTCAAAGTGTTGGGTGAGCCGGCTGCTAAAGCTGATCTTGAAGAACTTGCAAGACTTTGTCAGACCAAGGGACCTCTCGATATCGTTACTCGCTTTATTCCAACCTTTGAAACACCAGCAGGACCTAATGGTGCCTTTAGTGCCATCAAATTTACCGATCCTGTTAAAGGGCCTCACCCTGAATACATCAGCATAATTGACTTCATGGTCAACAACCGCTGGACCTGGGACTATTGCACCCTGGTGGATAGACTCACTCCTGGCCTGGTTAAGGGCGGATATCCGCTCACCGTGCCGCCTGTGGACTGGTGGTGGATGATTGGTGGACCGCTGGCTGGTGTAGCCTGCTTGCTTGCAGCCTTCCAAGCCAATATGGTGAAAAAGAGTCTGGCCGAAGCGCCTAAACCTGCCGCTCCGGTGGCAGCAGCTTAGGTGTCTAAGCAAGATAAGAACAATGGAGAGAAGAAGTCTCAAGTGAGAAGCGTCGCCGAAATTAAAAGCCATGGCGGGTCTGAAAAAGATCCCGGCGCTTCTCATGGCAAGCCTACTTTCAAAATCAAACTGTCATTGAAGCTTGTCGCTTTTGTTTTTTCGGTGATTACTCTGTCATGGTTTTTTGAAGGCACAAGAGAAATTCAGAATGGTTTGTCACTGTCTGCGGTGGCATATGTCATAGCCGGCAGTGTTCTCACTGTAGCCTTAATCGGTGTGCAAGCCTTCTTTATCTATGCCGAGGAAAAATCGAAAAATGACGGCACTCGCAAAATTCCTCTATTCGACAAAATATATTACAAACTAGCAAGCGTGAACAAAAGCGCTGGTGAAAAGTCATCAGATTCTGAAGCACAAGAAAGGATCGACCGTGGATAAGACAATTAACGTTGTTCTAGTAGTCGTAGGAGCTGTCGTATGCCTGGCATGCACGGGGCTAATGCCCTGGGCTGAGCTTGGCATGAATGGTGCTTTCGATAACTGGCCGCTCTGGCTCAGATGGACAAATGAGAATTTCTTTTTGCCCTTGCCTAACTATGATCAAGTAGCAAGTATGGGAGCTTCTTGGACTGAATATTTGAAAAAATCAGGAGCAGAGTCACGTTATGGTGACTATGCTTATTCGCTCGTTATGGGTGTGGCCATGATCGCGGCCGCCATTGGTATTGCAGCTGTCGGCCGTGAAGAAGCCGAAGAAAAAACTATTTTGCCGGTTAAGAAATAAGCCACTTAAGTAATTTAATTGGTTGGTTGAACGGGAGTTCCGCATCATGTACACGTCGATACCTAAAGGCCTGACCGACTTAGCGCTGACAATTGAGAAAGGCACTAATGCTGTCATCAGCAATAAGTACAATCCTTTCTATTATCACGGCGCTCTGCCTCAGTTCTACCTGTGGGTCTTATTCCTCTCAGGTCTTTTGCTTTTCGCTTATTACATTCCCACCATCGATAATGCTTATTTCTCTGCCAATCTAGTCAACGCCTGGACATCGGTTGACTACATTACCGACAAGTTGCCTATGGGTGCGGTTATTCGTGGTATCCACCGTTACGCCGGTGATGCCATGGTGATTACGATTGTGTTGCACGCTTTGCGTGTTTGGGTGACAGACCGCTACCGTCAATACCGCTGGATTCAGTGGGTGACAGGTATCGTGCTACTGCTGATGGTGCTCTTTGTCGGTCAAACCGGTTATTACCTGGTTTGGGACGAGCGTTCATTAGTTTTGACCCGTATGACTGTAAGTGCTTTTGATGCTCTGCCTGTAGTCGGGCCTGGTCTTAAAGCATGGTTCTTGAATGGCACCGCCATTACAAACCTGACACTTTCAAACTTCCTCTTTATTCACATCGGTTTGTCTTTCACTTTGTTGTTTGGTTTGTGGATGCACTATGTGCGCATGACCAGACCAGTAATTACGCCACCACCAGCCATCAACTATATGCTCATGGCTGTACTCTTGCTCTTTGTATTTGCTTTTCCAATCACCAGCGGCAAAATGGCCGATATCAACTCAGCTCCAACCAGCTTTGATATCGACTGGTTCTTCCTCTTCCCTTACTGGCTGATGGCCCATGTTGATCTCGTCACCTATTGGGTGCTGATGATTGGTGCCACCATCGGTTTAGTTCTGGTGCCGCTGCCTAATTTGTACAAAGCCGCTAACCCTATTGAGGCTGCAGAAGTGGTGCTGACAAAATGCGTCGGCTGTAGCCTCTGCTCATTCGATTGCCCTTATCAGGCCATTGAAATGGTGCCGGCACCAGCTGGTTCAAGATTCAAACTGCTGGCCACCGTCAAACCATACCGTTGCTCTGCTTGCGGAGTTTGCGTGGGTGCATGTGCTTTCGATGCCATTGACTTGCCGAACTTGCTCGATACTGATGTCACTGCTCAAATTCGGGCTCTGGCTGAAGCTAAACCCGGTGCATAAAAGACAGTAGCTTAGGGTCACAAACAACAAAGGTACACAGGTAATGTCCGAACAAAAAGTAATCACTCTCATCTGCGAACGTGCTGCTGATCTCGATTCAGTTTGCACCGCCCAGGGCGAAGTGAAAGAAATTGATGGCCTGCATGTAGTCAAATTGCCATGTAGCGGCATGATTCAACCGCTGATGATTGAAGCGGCGATGAAATCTGGTGCTGCTGGTGTGATCGTTACCGGTTGTCAGATTGGCGATTGTTATTATCGCGAAGGCAACCGCATGATTCGCGAACGTCTTCTTGGACAACGACCACCAGGTTTGAAGAAAACAGTTGATCGTCGTCGCGTGCTCGCTCTCTGGCTCTCCCGTCCTCAGAAAGATAGATTTTTGGCTGAAGCCAAAGAATTCGTAAGCTTCGTGCGCAAGCTTCCGGTTGAACCAGCTGCCGCTGCTAAACCGGCCGCAAAATAATTATTGAAGAAGGAGAAATTAGACTATGCCACCAGAGAAAGCAAAAAAACTGACTGAAGTCGACATCATTTACAGATGGACCTGGTTCTTCATTCTCTATTTCGTCTTTATTCTTTTGATTGCCTCATTTGGTCTAGTGGCTGAGTTTTAGATTCAACAGACTTAGTCTCAAAGAATAAAAAAAGCCTCGCGGTGAGCGAGGCTTTTTTGTTCTTCCAGGTTATTGGAGCAGCTATTTGAAAAAGTTATTTCAAATAATCTCTCAAGCTGCCCGACTGATCCATATTGCGCAGTTTGAGAATTGCTCTGCCTTCCAGTTGCCTGACTCTGTCGTCGCTTATATTCAGTACCTTGGCCACTTTCACTGCCGTCAATGGCACACCATTATCGAGACCGTAGCGCAAGCGAATAACATCTGATTCGCCAGAGCTCAAACGTCGCACCAGATTTTGCACGTCCTGGCGGCAGAGTTTAATTGTGGCATCATCCTCGGTGGCAAGGTGATCTTGATCGGCTAGCTGGTCAATCAACGCATCTCCTTCTTCTGAAGTCGCAGCATCAAGAGATACAGGCTCCTGAATCGACAACAGTAGCGCGTTCAGTTTACCTTCACCTAAACCTGCTTCGGCAGCCAGTTCGCTGCTTGAAGCACGGCGGCCTTCACGCAAAAAGAAATCGCGTGCCGCTGCATTGATCTTTTGCACAGTTTCGCTCATGTGCACAGGAATGCGAATGGTGTGGCCTTTATCCTGAACCGCTCGAGAACAGCTCTGACGTATCCACCAGGTTGCGTAAGTAGAGAAGCGGAACCCGCGGTCGGGGTCAAACTTTTCTACGGCTCGCAATAGCCCCAGATTGCCTTCCTGAATCAAATCTCCCATTGGCAGTCCGCGTCCGATAAAACGCTTAGCAATGCTGACCACAAGACGCAAGTTAGATTGCGCCAGGCGACGTTTAGCCAGTTCATTGCCATCTCTAGCCTGCTTAGCCAGGTCGATTTCTTGTTCTTTAGTGAGCAGCGGATAGCGACCCATGTCTTTTAAGTAGGCAGCCAGTGCTTCATCACATTGACCCTCAGGTGTGATGTTGATAAATTCTGACTTTTCTAATATCTCGCCTTCATTTTCAATGCGGTCGAGATCAAATGATGGTTTTGCTTTTCGATTTCGCAGTGATCTGCCGGCCAGTTTTGCTGCAGCCGACGAGCCTTGATTTTGTTTTGCTAAAGCTTGCATCTAAGTCACCTTTTTTGTTCTGAGTGCTCGCCGAGCATTGGCGAACCGTTTACTATGTGAGTGCACAATCCAATTGAATAGAGCACGACGATAACCGCTGCAGGAGCGGTGCTGAGTGCATAAGTAGCGACACTCTTCTGGTGCACTACTTTTCTATTAAAGCAGTTTCCAACATGCGTATTCAATTAGATAAGCTTGTCTTAATATTCAAACTTTGAGCCTTTTAAAAGGGGAATCCATGAAACTTGTTGACCTGACGAGAGCCCTTGAACAAATTGATATCAGCGAATTTCCCGATGTGCTTAAACCGCTCTACCGCATTGTTTGCCCGCAAATTGAGTTTGTCGGCCATGCTCACGGCGCCAAAATAATGTCGCATTTGTTTGGTTGCCCCGAAAGCGATTTGCCTGAAGGTGAGGGTTGGGCAGAAGAGAATTTGAGCATCAGTACTCACCTGGGTACTCATGTAGACGCTCCCTGGCATTACGGCAGCAAAACAGCAAAAGAGAGTGCGCTTACTGTGGATCAAATTCCCCTTGAAGAGCTTTATTTGAATGGCGTAGTGCTCGATTTAACCGCTCTTAAAGCAACCGGTGCTGGTATCACCGTTGATGATCTGAAAGCGGCGCTAGAAAAGATTGATTATCAAATTAAACCGCGTGATGCAGTGCTTTTGCGTACTGATCACGATCTAATGCCGCTTACAGAACCTATGCGTTACAACTACCCGGGTCTGACTGCCGAATCGGCTACATATCTTGCGGAGTGTGGTGCACTGGTTGGTGGCACCGACGCTCTTGGTTGGGATAGACCATTTCACATTATGATTGCCGATTATCAGAAGAGTGGCGACAAGAGCCGCATATGGGACGCTCATTTTGCCATGCGCCAGTATCGGTTTTACGTGGTGCAACAACTGGCCAACTTAAAGGAGTTGCCACCACATGGCTTTAAGGTTGCATTCTTCCCGCTTAAAATCGTAGGCGCCAGCGCGGCACCAGCCAGGGTAGTGGCTTTCGTAGAAGACTAATAATTAGCTAGAGGACTTGAACAATCAGTAGCTAGTTTCAAAGGTTGCCGCCGTGCAAGTGGTTAATCTTTCTCGGTATTCGCGAGATACGGCGGCGAGTTAAGAGTCATCTTAACGCCACCTGCATAGATCAAACTACAGGGTTTTCACTGGTATTTATCGCTTGGCGACGTCAAGTTTGCACCATATTGGAATCAGCTCGCCGTGGCAAATCAGTTATCAGCAACTCGATAACTGACTACGGTTTTCCAGCCTGATATCTGATCACATAACTCGCCCGATCATCTTTAGCTTGTCCAATCACCGGTCCACCAATTTGCACGATGCAACTGCTGCCATCTTTATTGGTGCCCTGAACTACATCAGCAGATGTGTAAGTGATATTCCATTTGTATTGTCTCAAGCTATTCAGCCACCAGTCATGCACTTGACTTTCTGTTTCTTTGGTGTTGAAGACCATTACGTAGGTAGGTCCCTTTTTGTTATCAGGGTTGCTTGGGTAAACAAGGCCATGCAAATATTTTGATTTACCTGTGTATTCAGGCAATTCGGGAACGGTTACTTTTTCTTTGAGTTTATCTGGTGAACCAGATGATGTTGAACTGCCTGGCGGCTGATTATTTTGTTGAGCAAAGGCTGCAAGCGAGCTGCTTGCAATCACCAGGGCAATGGCTAAAGCCGGTTTTGACAACGAACCCGCTTTGGCTAAAGAGCTTTTAAACACTTGATTTACCTCCTAATACTCATGCCAGGTCTCGTGCCAGGTGCCCGACGCTGCTACATGCTTAATGCCATGGATTGATAGTAATGAAACGACCGCCTCTTTAATTATAGAAGCGGTCGATTCAAGGTGTGGGCTTTTTTGTGGATTAGTTAGGTTTGCAGAAAGTGGCACCTTCGGTAACTTGTTCGAATTTCAATTCTCCGAGGAGGTTGTTGTAACCCGAGCTAGCTTGCCAGAGGGCGCTGTCTGTTCCTGATGGTCCAGAGCCAGGGTTTGGTCTGGTGAATGGATTCTCGTGATAGTTGCCATCACCAGTCGTACCAGAGTAGCCCTTGTATGTGTTCACAGCCCATCCGTTCAGTGGGTAGCTGCTATCGCATTTGTTGGAGCCGGCTGCGGAAGGTCCGTCAGCAGCTATGTTGGTGTCTGTCCAAGGAAGTGAAGTACCCATTCTAGGTCTACGTGTGGATGGATCAACGTACAAGTACAGTTTGCCGGTTCCAGCTCCATTGGCGAGTGTCAGAGGGTAGGCTGGATCACTAAGTGCGGCAACTACTTCAGGTCTAGTCACTCTAGGCTCAACTTGCTGCATTCTCTTAGTCATTTCGTCAATGATTGGATTAGCGTTGCAAGGATTCAAGCCACCATTCATCTGAGTCAAATACTTGTAGGTAGTGTCTACGCTCAAGTAGTTAACTTTGGTGGCACCACCTGTGTAAGGGATGGCAGAACCAGGGACACCAGGTTTCAGAACACGACCACCAGATTCAGGCCAGGCCTTGATTCCAGATCTGCCAGCAGCAGCAACGTTAGCGCAGAATCTACCACCAGCGCGTCCAGCAATTTTGCCGAGCAAGTCAGCTTTCATAAATTCAACGTTGGTGAAGCCACCAGGTTGAACTGCGCCTCCAGCAGCTACGCCACCGAGATTGCGTCTGAAGTTGGTTGTCCAAGTATCAAGGCTGGTTACGCAAGGGCTAGAAGTAGACAAGCTGTCATCGTACATTGTGTAGATGCATGTGGTGCTACCAGATGCTCTGCCCATGGCAATCAGATCAGCATAGTCGGCAAAGTTGTCAGGAGCACCAGTTGTGCGCAGGTCAAAAGCAGGATTGGAGATCATGTTCTGGATGCCGGCGAAGAGAACAGGGTCACCAGCACCATAGTTTGGTGAAGGTTCGTCTGTGGTGTTGTTCACGGTGACACCATCAGAACCAAGACTGCCTCGAGGATAATTACCGAGAGTAGCTACGTATGCGGCCCATCTGGTTTGAGCATCGCCGAGGTTACCGTCGTGTGTGAACACAGGGTTGCCGCCAGCGCTGTTGGCTTGCATGATACCAGGTGAGTTGAACAACTCCTGGTTGAATATGTCCTGGTCGCCGTTGCTTACTGGTACTCCGGTTGGTGCACCATTGTTGGCGACGGCATCGTTGCCGTTAAGAACTCGCACGTAGCCTCTAGGAATAACGGCCTGGAAGTCTTTGTCGATGGTACCAACGATGGCACAAGCAACGGTTCCACCGATATTGCCAGACTTAGCTTCTAGAGCACGTCCGTTTGTGCGGAACGCGTTAGGAGGAGTGTTGGCATCAAAGGCGGTGGCAGTGAATTGTCCGTGGTCAACCAAGTGGGGCTTGGTTTGTGGCAGTACAGGTACGCCCATGATGAAAGGATTGCCCATTACAGTCAAGTTTTCATAACCGGCGAGGTACCGAGGTCCAACCTTAGATGCTTGAGCTGACAATGTCAGACCAGGCCATCCGCCCAGAGCAGCAAGGGTGGCTGGATCAAAGTAAACGTTTGTCGAACTGCCTCTCTTCATGTAGCCAGCGACAACTTGTCCGTTCAAATTGACAGGGCTGCCATTCCACATTTTTGTGTTATTTCTGCTGGCAATGTCAGTGAAGTCAGCGTCTAGAGTACCGGCAGCTTCGAGATTGCTTTTCAGTTCTAAACCAACTTGCTTAACTTGACCGGCCAGAAAATTGGCATTGCCTCTAGCAAGAGCAGTGTTTTCTACTTCGGCGTTCTTACCGACGATCAGAGCTTGAGCAACTAATCTGTTGTAGGTGACTAAGTCTACGTTGCTGTTCCGAGGCTCTGTCAATTCGCCGAATTCGTCGGTCAGGCCGTACTTAGCGAGTGATACTGCACCACGTCTGACGGCATGTTTGGCGACGTTCAGGGCGCCGGCGTCTGTAGCGTTAGCGACCCCACGACCGCCGCCGATGATTTTGGAGAGGAAGAAGAATCCGACCCCCACTATGATCACGAGGAAAACGCAGGCTGCTACAAGCCCCAGCGTCGCCCCCCGTTGTCGTCTAGCTTTCATATTTTGCTGTCCTCCTGGAGCCAACCTTGAAGGTGGCTTATTGAGTAATGCCCGGAGACGAAGTGTCTTTTGGCGTAAAAGGTATCCTGGTGAATAGTAATGCTCTGTATATTATTGTCGTCTAATGTTCAGTGGTCGTCAAGAGAGCTTAAATTGTGGAGCACTATTCCTGATCGCCTGACGTTGGGAGCATCTCCAAGCTTTGGCTTCTATTATCATGCCCAACCGCAACCAATTTTCAACATTAAAATTAGTGCGACTTAAGAATTGTCGAAAATGCCGCAATCGCACGCTGGAGTTAAGTTTGCGGGAAAAGCTTGGCTTTTTGCGCTCTCGGTTTATTAACAAAAACCCATTTTGATGGTGATTATGTGAGCCATTTAAGGTTGGAGGACGGAACATTAGACGGATCAGCTTTCATTAAACGGATTATTAAATGGCAATCCTTATATAGAGTGAATCCAGAAACTCAGATTGATATCAATCTAGTTTTTGATTCCGTGCGCCGCGCCTGTCTACTGCACCGTTTCGCCGCCTGCCGACGCCAAATTTCGGTTATACAAAGAGACAGAAGTTATACCTGCCACAACCAGCCAGAACAAAAATTGAACCTGGGGCCTGTAGAAAACAGTGTCCACAAGACCCTGAATTATGAGACCGGTCAAAGCTGCGGTGAGCCCTAGAGAGAGCCAGCGGTAATTACTTTGCCAGAAAGCCAGGTGAGCGCGGGCGAACATGCTGACAGTGAGCATGAGTGAAGATAGCAGGCCGAGAATGCCGCACTCCACTCCAATTTCCAGCGGTACACAATAGGTACCTAAAGCGTCATAGCCGCTTTTCATATAAAGGCCATAGGCCAGAGGGAAAGTGGAATTGCCTGGGCCAACTCCGAACCACCAGTTGTCCATAAACATTTTTGCTGATGCCCGCCAGACATTGAGACGATAAGCATTTGAGCTGTGCTCAGAGCCGGCGAAGATAGAGAGAATGCGGCTTTCAAAGGCGGGCAACTTGAAATGGATAATTAAGACGCCGGCCACTGCAGCCAGAATTACAACCAGAATGATTGGAGCAATCAATTTTTTGTGCCTTGCCACCACATAGCCAAATAGTGCCAGAACAATTACGGCCCCAATAGCGCCAAGGGCAAGAAATGCTCCGCGGCTTCCTGTTAAAACTGTAGCCAGCCCAATGGTGGCAGCCATGCCGCTGCAAAAGACAGCAGAAAGCCAGCGCAGCCATCTGGTTTTGAGTTTGAAAGACTCCACAGAAAGTGCCAGGGCTAAAGGAAATAGCGGAATTAGATAACCGGCCAGCAGATTGGGATTGCCCAAGGTGGAGTAAATGCGTGTGCCTTTCGATTCCACTGTGGGGTCTTCCCAGGTGGCCAGAGGCGCCACGCCAATCTTATATTGGTAGAGTCCATACAGGCTGACAACAAAACCAGCCAGAATGGCGGCAGCAATGATTTTCACCAGACGGCTTGGACTTTTGCTCAATGTAGACGTGAGCAAAAAATAGTTGACGATGTAAACGGCAACTTTGCTCAGCCCTTTGATACTTTGCACTAGATAGTGAGAAGAGAAAGTGGCGACAATATTGGCTGCCAGGTAAGTAAGCACCACGGCGTCGATAGCCGAAAAGCGTCTCTCTTCAGGGCCTCCCAATAGACGACCAATAATCCAGACAATCATGGCACCGGTAGACAAAAGAGCCAGGCCGTTTTTATCACCGGCAAATTGAGGCAGCGCCAGAACTAAAAAAAGCAAACAGGCGAGAGCGTAGGCCAGCTGCTGGAGACTTCCACCAATTTTAATCAAACTGGTTTTTGCCTTGCTGCCCGCGCGAATTTTCTCAAAGGCGCGCACCGTCCAACCAATAAGCGTCGACCCGGCCAAACTATTGGCCCAGGCTCGGTCTAAGCCAGATAAACTAAAATAGGAAGCGAGTCGAGTCAGCATCTAGAGCGCCTGGTTAAGGTCAACCACCACTCCTTGCACTCTATATTTGAAGGCTTCTAATTCGATTTGGTTGCCCAATTTGATTTTGTTGCCACGAATTACATAACCGTCGTCGGTGGCGTCGGCTTCATCTTGCACGGTGACTACAAAATCATGCGCGATAGCATTGGCCGGGTCGGGAAAAGCCAGGGCTTTTTTGCCGTCAGGACTAATGAATGCCACTTGCTTTTGCCAGTGATCGACCTTAACTATGGTCATGGGCGGCTGCACTGGCTGGTTGCGGATGGTAATTGAGCTTTTGTCGCCTACCTTAAATAGGGAGAGATCTTTAGTCTTAAGACCGGTGATATAAACATCGATATTGACTTTGTGAGTGCCTTTAATCACCTGATTAACGCCGGCATGACCAGCTTTAGCCAGACCAAAACCAGCAATTGCCAGCAGCATGATCACAACCAGACTGTAGTCGAGTATATTCAATCTGCCTTTTTTGGATATCGCTTGCTCTTGCATCACTGTCCTGTGCCCCATTCTGTCTAGTCGCATTTGTCTGTAGCAACTAAGTTAGCGTAAAAAACCAATCCATAATACAAGGATTGGTTAAGCTTCTTCTTTAGCTTCTTCTTTGACCTCAGCTTTGGCCTTGGCTTTAGGAGCTTTGGGCGGTTCGTCTTTTTCAAAGAAAATGGATACCGCGCCGGTTACTCGCCTGACCAGCCGAACCTTCTCAAACAAAACTTCTTCGCCAAACTCGAGCTCGTCGCGAGCTTTTTCCTTAAGCAATTCAATCAGGTCACAACGCTCGCCATCAGTTAGGGCCAGAACGCCCGTGTGATGGTCGTTTGCAACTTTGAGCAGCTGGCGGGCTGACATGTCAGGGGAAAAAGCGGTCAAATCAAACAACCTGAAAAGCGACTGCAAATACGATTTGACATATTACCAGCAAATTTTTTTTGCCAAACCATGTGGTTTCTACGAAAACCCTTGTCGAAGAATTCTCTAACACACATAGATATAAGCACGCGAGGGCGACACCCCAAAATTAGAGGAATTCCTAAAATGGCGATTGAACAAAACAAAGGCGAACTGGCAGGCATCGAATCTAATTCCAGCAGTGCTTTTCAAAATGAGCTTCATACAGAAAGGTTCGACAAAATGACTCCCGAAGCACAGCGCTTCGCTGAAATGCTGAAAGAAAATGAAATGATGGTTGAGCAAATCAAGGCACACGCATTTGCAGTAGCCGACAATGTCTCCACCAGTCTCGACAGATTGCCTGCATCGGTGCAGCAAGATTTCATCGAGAAAATCTCACAGTACAACGACCCACACGATCTTGTGTACGCTCGTGTAAGACAGAACTATGAGAATAAAAATCTCGTCTAATGCTTTCTATCAGGTGGCTAATTAATCAGGCAGATTCAGCTGTTCAAGATGATCAAGCATTTCTTTCTGACTAGTCACTTCAGTACCTGGTTTGCGCACCACAATTGATGCGGCAAGATTGCCCAGGGCCATGGCTTCAACCATTGTTGCGCCGGAAGTCAGAGCTAAAGCCATTGTAGCAACAACCGTGTCGCCTGCACCGGTGACATCGAATACCTCAGACCTGTTGAAGGCAGGAAGTTCAACCATCGGTTTGCCCCGCTCAAACAAAACCATTCCGTCTCCGCCGCGAGTAACCAGCAGCGCTTTTACTCCAGACTTATTTAGTAGAATTTCGCCCAGTTGTTTGAGAGACTCTTTTGAAGTAATTTTGATACCAGAGGCAGCTTCTGCATCAGGCTGATTGGGCGTCATCAATGTACAGTTGCCGAATCTTTCAAAGCTATTTTGAGCATCGACTATAACCATGGTTTCGCGTGTTTCAGCTAATTTGCGAACGGCGGCAATGACACCATCGGTGATGACACCAGCTTTGTAGTCAGAGACAATAACCGCATGAGAAGGGCGTTTGTCATTTGCTTCGCTAATTTTCTCTATCAGCTGGCTTTCAATTTCGCTGCTGATTTTTGCATGCGAAATGCGATCGATGCGCAAGAGTTGTTGCAGTAGTGAGTGTGATTTAGAGATCACGC
Source organism: Cyanobacteria bacterium auto_48_18 (assembly GCA_036170915.1). Classification (GTDB taxonomy): domain Bacteria; phylum Cyanobacteriota; class Vampirovibrionia; order Obscuribacterales; family Obscuribacteraceae. The sequence continues at coordinate 62,147 of JAVHQC010000030.1, read as the reverse complement.
GGCTCTTAACTGTTGTTGGACGGCTCTCATCGGCTACCAGATCATGAGTTATGCCATAGCGAGTTAGCACTGCCGCCAATTTGGGAGCATAATCATCTTTGCCGCAAACGCCTATGGCGTGACACTTTCCACCAAGGGCAGTGATATTGTGGGCGGTGTTGGCCGCGCCACCGGGAATTAATTCGGTATCTACATGTTCTAAAACCAACACAGGAGCTTCACGAGAAATGCGCTCAGGACGACCTTCTACCAGCTCATCGATGAGCAGGTCGCCGACAACAATGACCTTGCCACCGCTTAAATTGATGATGCGATTGCGCAATGCACTTTTGGTAAATAACGGATCTAGAGCAATGCCCTGACTGAGGCCGAGGTCTGTGGTTTGCACTCTTTCTAATTCCTTCAAAAGCTGTTTGCCTAAAAGATTGTCGGGATCGATACCAAGGGAAAATAGGGTGGCCTGTTTGGCCTCTTCAATATATCGTAAATGTTGGTAGAGGCGGGCTAGATGAAGCGCATTTGAGAGAGCGTCTTTGGCATTGTCACAATTGGCCAGGCGCTCACGCGTCTCACTCAGGCCTCGGGCTTCGGCTCTGGAGAGCCTTGAGCTGTCGTCACTAGGTTTAGCGGTCAGTTCGAGTAATTCCAAAAGCTCTGTTTTCTTGAATTTTTCGCAGTTTTTATCACTATTGGCCTGGGCAAATTCAGATTTGACCGGCACCAGCATGGGCTTCAATGCAAAGGGAGAGAAGGCCTGAGCTTCACTTTTGAGCACAGCACTCATAACTGTAAATTCACGGCTATTGTCGGCTACTGTTTTACCGGCGGGCTCAATGTGGCGTGTCAACCTGGTGACCTGATTGGCCGTACTACTCAGGCTGCCATCACCGGCGGCACGGTCACGGTTCAAATAAGACCTTTTAGAACTTTCTTTAATAATATCCATGGCGGCTGATGACTGATTGCCCGCAAGCGCGCCGCTAACGCCCGACTTGGAAAAATTTTCACTACCAGGCTCTTTTGACGATCCATGGCCCGGCTTTTCAGCTTTAGCGGCTGACCAGTCAGCTTGCAGTTGATCGCCGCCAGCTTTATCTGGTTTAACTTCGGCCCCGTCTAAGGCGCCCGCTTGACCGGCCGACTTGTCTCCTCCACTTGAGCTCGAATTGTCAGGCATATACTTTCTACTCTTTTAGCCACCGCTTGGGAAAGCTGGACGTGTAACTGTGATGCCAGAGCTTATAGTGATAAAATCGCGTCAATCACCAATATATTACTGAGACTAGCAGATGCCTTCCCGTCAAGTACAGAACAACAAATTATTGGTTGCGTTCTCTCTGGGTGCGCTGCTGATTACCAATGTGGCTGCCGCCTCTGCGCAGACAACTACCACAGAAGCGCCTTTGCGTCCGCCCCTCGAATATAATGTCAGTGCGAAGACCATTCGCAGTGACGTATCAACTGCAAAAAAGATGGCTAAATATCGCTGGCTCGATAAGATGGTGGCAGCCGATCCTACTCTGGTGGCTGCAATCTGTACTCACGCTGCATCGGCGCGATTGCTGGCAGCGCATCCGCATTTAGACAAAATTGCTGAAGCCGATCACTACACGTGTCGCCGCATTACAAAATGGGGCTCAGCAGCTAAGGTTTTAGCAAAAAATCCTAAGGCGCTTAGTGTGGTCACCTTTGATCCTGAAGGGCTCTACCGCGCTATCAAGCGTGACCGTTCTATTGCTAAAAAGCTGACCAAAAATCCGTATTTTGACCAGATGATTGTGGAGAATCCAGATCTGGGCAAAATGCTGTCTCAATACATGTAAGTGGAAACGCTAAGCGTAGCCTTTACGCCGAGCAACATTGCCCTGGCACTTTTAATTGGTGTTCTGACCGGCTTGCTGTCAGGAACTTTTGGTGTAGGCGGCGGCATTGTTTGCACGCCCATGCTGCGTCTGTTTTTGCACCTTGATCCTCATATTGCGGTGGGTACAACTCTGGCTTTAATTGTGCCAACTTCTATGGCTGGTTCAATCAATTACATTAAAGAGAAGCTGGTAAATTTTTCTATGGTGAAGGCGCTGGTAGTACCAGGCGTTTTTGGTATCGTCCTTGGTGCGCATTTAACTACTTATGTGCATGGTCAAATTTTGATGATTTGTTTTTCGGCCTTGATTGCTTTGGCTGGTTTAGATCTGCTCTCCGGCTACAGTCAAAAGCTAAAATCTGAAAAAACCACGAACGCGCCAACCCAAGAGACAATCAGTGTGGTCTGGTGGCGGGTTGTCCCAGTTGGGCTTTTAACCGGTCTAATGGCCGGTTTTTTTGGAGTTGGCGGTGGTTTTATTCTCATTCCTATATTACTCAGCGCTTTCAATATGAGCGTCAAGGCTGCCTTTGGCACATCGCTACTAGTGGTTACCTGTTTGTCGATTCCAGGAACAGTTTCTCACTCAGTTTATGGTCATGTGCAGCTCTTGCTGGTGCTGGTTATGGTTTGCGGCGCTGTGCCGGGATCTATGATTGGCAGTAAACTGGCCATTAAGCTTAAAGATTCGTCTTTGCGCAGTGCATTTGGCGCCATAATGTTGCTCATGGCGACTTTCATGGCCTACAAAGAACTAAATATTTTGCTTGGTAAATAAGTATGCTCCACATCAGGCTCTTAGAACTAGAATCAGAATTAATAGCCAAAGAAGAAGCGCAGCGCGCTGCGACGCTGGCCGAGCTGCCGCCTGAGTGTCACACATTGAAAGAAGCGGTTGAACGCGAAATCGGCTTACAGCTTGCCAATTTTGCCGCCTCAGACTGGCGCGGTTGGTTGACATACCGGCGTGGAGCATCTGAGCTGGTAATCATTCGTGGAAGAGCTTTTAAAGAAGCAGGAATGTTCGGTAAGTACCGTGCTGGTTTGGATTTTGCTGGTGGTCCTGACTCGATTGCCGATTATGCCAGGCATTTTGATGTGTCTGCCCCTCCAGATTTAGATCACTTGATGCTCAATTTTGGTATCGCCCACGGTGCCGGTAGCGCTCGCGTTTTTCTCTGGTATGGTGAAAATGTTGCACCATATCGATTGATTTTTGAAGAAGAAATGGCAGCAGATCCTGAACATGCCTTGCTCAATGCTGTGGCAGAGGGCCTTTCTTGGATAGTAGCCAAACCTAAAGAACTGACTTTGCCTGAATTTTTTAGACTGAAAAATCAAGACAAGCGCTAGCTATCTTCTCTTAGCCTTATAATTTTTCTAAATTTTTTGGTAAGGCTTGAAGTGCTCTTTTGCGACATTCTGCTGCCTGCGCAGTGTCACCGGTAAGGCGATAACATTCAGCGAGGTTGCCCCAGGCACTGGCATAATTTGGATTTATTGCCACCGCTTTTTTAAGTACGCGAATAGCTGCAGGATAACGGCGCTGCAAAATATAAACATAGCCCAGATTGCCGTATGGCCACTCAAACTCAGGATAGCGTGATATGGCCGTGGTGAATCCTGAGATTGCTCCTGTATAATCGCCCGCGACCATTAAGGTGTGCGCTTTTACATTCTCTTGTTCGGCTGCGTTTGATACTGTAAATTTTGGCAGCCTGCCGCGTATGATGGCAGCTGCTTTTTTTGATATTGGTCCATTTTTGTCTAGAGCAATGGCCTGTTCAAGTGCTGAGCGTGAGGCCTCAGGCAAACCCTGTGCTTTAAGGTCGAGCCCCACCTGAAAAAATTCATCTGCGGTTTTTGGTTCTTGTTCGGCAGAACAGCTACCACCGTAAATGAAAGCGACGAGCAAAGAAATAATAATGGTGGCTCTCCTTATCATATCGAGCAGGCCATTATTTTTCTTGAGAGTGGGGTTTGCTGGCGGCAATTTGTTCAGGTTTGCCTTCTATTTTGATGGTGGCGCCTGGATCTTGTGGCGCTTCTTCTTCTTTGTTAAAGTGCTTGGCCGCACCCTGTACAAATTGCATGAGCTCAATAGGCACAGGGAAAATCAAAGTGGAATTCTTCTCTGCTGATACTTCCACCATGGTCTGTAATTGTCTCAGTTGCATCGCCCCTGGTACTGTACCGATGACGCGAGCGGCTTCAGCAAGTTTTTCAGCAGCTTGATGTTCGCCTTCTGCAGCCACGATCTTGGCTCGTCTTTCTCGTTCAGCTTCGGCTTGTCTGGCCATGGCGCGTTTCATGCTTTCTGGAATTTCAACGTCTTTAACTTCGACAGATATGACTTTGATGCCCCAACCTTCAGTTTGTCTGTCGATAATGGCCGACAATTTAGCGTTAATGGCGTCTCTTTCGGTCAGCAATTCGTCGAGTTCGTGTTGGCCGAGCACGCTGCGTAAGGTTGTCTGTGCAACCTGTGATGTAGCGTTAAATGGGTCTTCGATTTTGGTCACGGCTTTGAATGGGTCTACAACTTGAAAGAAGCATACCGCCGCGGTCTTGGCCGAGACGTTGTCTTTGGTGATGATTTCTTGCATGGGAATCGACATGGTGATGATACGTAAGTCGACTTTGCGCGAAGTTTGCAACAGCGGAAAAACGAGCTGCATGCCTGGGCCTCTGACTCCATCAGCGCGACCTAAGGTAAAGACAATGAAGCGCTCGTATTCTTTGACGATTTTGATTGAAGTGAGCAAATAGCCAAGTACGAAAAGTAAAAACCCAAGGCCTGTTTCCATGATTTTCTCCAATAATTATCGGACCATTTACTTTGTTGCCTGGGCTGTGTGAGCTCTATCTAAGTAGATACCCGCCGGCCCGAAAGGCTAGTCGAATAGTGAACTGTTTGGACACAATTGAGGCGCTAGTGGCAAGTTACGGTAGTTTACGGGCCTGATATCGTTATGGAGCAACCTGTAGTCTTGTCACGTTTCAGAAATCAACCCTGAACTGTATCGTCTTCAACCACAGCCGCACGTTTTCTCAATTTGGCTACAAAGAATCCTGAAAATTCATGCCGCGACGGTAAAAAGAGCGCATAACCTTGAGACGCTTCTTTTTCCAGACCAAGCTCAGCTAAGACGCCCGGTTGGAAGGCCGGAGTGATGTCTTCGGCCTGAAATTCTTCAAATTGCTCAAGAAACCAGGCCACCATATCTTCGTTTTCTTCACGTTCAATTGAACAAGTGGAATAAACGAGTATGCCGCCCGGCTTCACCAGTTTCGCGGCATTAGTGAGCAGCGCCTTTTGAATGGCATTGACTTCGGCAATATCGCTTTCTTTCAACTTGAGACGAATGTCAGAGCGTTTGTTAATTACGCCTGTGCCCGAACATGGCGCGTCAACTAGCACTTTGTCTACAGGTGGATGCTCGTAGGTGGTGCCGTCGGCAGCGTAAGTTTCGATATTGGTCAGGCCCAAACGCAGTCTATTTTCTTTAACCAGGTTGAGTCTTTTTTCGTGTTTATCAATGGCGACGATGCGACCTTTGTTGTTCATCATTTCAGACAAGTTAAGAGTCTTACCGCCAGGAGCAGCACAAAGGTCAATAATCACATCACTTGATTGCGGCGCCATTACCTGACCGACAAATGCTGCCGCTTCATCTTGAATGGAAAAGATACCGTCGTCATAGCCAGGTAATTTTTCCACAGGGCCTTTGATACTTTTTCGATCGGTGATAGTCAGGCAAGTGGGCACCAGTTTCGACCGCTCGGCAATTACACCTTTGTCGGCCAGCAAGCGCTGATAGCCGTCAGTCTCCATAGCAATGTCGTTAACGCGCAAAGTCAGTTTGGCCGGTGTATCTGAAGCTTTGAGAATTTTAGCGGTTTCTTCTGCACCGAATCTGGCGAGCCAGCGCGATACCAGCCATGATGGCATCGAGTGTTGTTCAGAAAGGGCGGTGACAATCTCATCGTTTTGCATTGTGGCTAAATTGAGCGGTTCCACAATCGCCACTCGACCTTTCTCTACATTGCGAATATAGGTGCGCAGAATGCCGTTGACGAATTTAGAAAGGCCCACATGACCAATAACACGGGCCAATTCTACAGCCGTGTCGACTACTGCACTTTGAGGAATATCTGGCATTGATTCAAGCTGGAAAATAGCAATGCGAAGCAAATTGAGAAGTGGTGGTTGAATTTTATTGACAGGTTTGCTTGATATGGTGCCGATAGTTTTATCGAGGTTGTTGGCATTGCGTAAAACACCTTGCACAAGAGCAGTAACAAAGGCCCGGTCGCGCTCAGAAAGGTCCCATTTGCTGCCGTCTAATGCATTGGCCAGGGCAATGTTTGTGTAAGCGCCCTTCTCTTGAATTTTAATCAAGACTTCTACAGCGAGTTTGCGAGACGACACTCCTCGTTTGCGCAGATGTGAATCGTTCTTCTTTCGCGGTGCTTCTTTCGGCTCGCTGTTTTCTGCACTCATTTAAGACATTCACCTGTTTCCAATCTAACACCATTGATCCAGGCTGAGGCCGGCAGCTTTGCTTTGTTGGCCGGCTGCACTTCAATCAATTCCAAAAATTCAAATTTGTTTTCTTTGCCGCAAGCAACAAATATTTTGCCATGCTCTTTAAGTATTTGGCCGGCCATTTTTGCACTGTCGGCTGATTCTAAATCTTCTCTTTTAGCCATCTTTGTTTTTATAATTTTGAGCTCACCGTCTCTGAACGCAGCAATGGTAGACGGCCATGGTGTAAGGCCTCGCACAAGGTTGTGAATTTCTTGAGCAGATTTTTTCCAATCAATTTTTGAAAGTGCGCGCGAAAGCATTGGAGCAAGTGTAGACAGAGAATCGTCTTGCCGCTCAGGCGTGAGTGTTTTATTTTGCAAGGCAACAATGGTAGCAATCAGAAGTTCTGCCCCTGCGTGAGACATTTCTTCCGCTAACTCCACTGCTGTCATGTCGGGTGTGATGGTCATCTCAGCTTTGAGTAGCATAGGCCCTGTATCAACACCGGCTTCGGTGTACATGGTTGTGACACCAGTGAAGGTATCGCCATTGATAATCGCCCAGTTTATTGGAGCAGCTCCGCGCAATGCCGGCAACAGGGATCCGTGCACGTTGATCACACCAAGTGGTGCCATCTCTAAGACATTTTTCTTTAAAATTTGACCGAATGCCACCATGACTAACAGATCGGGAGCCAACTCGCGCATTCTTTCGACTGTTTCAGGAGACCGTGCCAGGGCGTTGGGTTGCAGTACTTCGATGTTGTGAGCTTGAGCGAGCACTTTGACCGGCGGCATTTCAACTTTTCCGCCGCGACCTTTGGGTTTGTCTGGCTGGCAAACTGCTGCTACGACTTTGAGGCCGAGATTTTCTTCGTTGTCGAGTAAGCTCTGCAGAGTAGGAACTGCAAATTGTGGTGTGCCGAGAAATATGATCTTGAGCATGGTGGCGTTCTTTCAGTTTGCGTCGAAGTCAGTAGCTTGGGATTGTTTGGCAGCTCTGCTACATAGGGCCGGCCATAGACGGTATAGTGTATCTTGCCGTTTAGAGAAGCAAAAGTGAACATCTCTAAGAGTTCTCAAAGACCTGGCGCCAGACTCTGGCTTTTGGCACCCGCGTGCACCTATCTCGCGCTTTTCGTGCTAGTCCCTCTTGTGATCCTCTGGGTTTACAGCTTTGGTGGGCGGGATCAGCTTGGGCGTGTAGTCTTAGGCTTTAGTTTCGACAATTACTTGCGCTTTATTCACGGCCCATATCTGTCGGCGCTGCTGCGATCGCTTGTGCTTTCCACGCTTACGACCAGCTCGACTCTGGTGCTCGGTTATATTTTTGCGGTGTGGCTGGCGCTCTTCACAAAACGCAGCATGCGCAACATGCTCATACTTTTAATCGTGCTGCCGCTGTGGACTTCGTCACTTTTGCGCATATATGCCTGGATTACGATTTTGCGACCCACCGGCATACTTGCTCACCTGGCAGCAGCGTGCGGGCTCGGCCATGAGCTGCCTCCTCTGCTCTATACGCCTTTTGCCGTCTGGTTAGGAATGGTTTACAACTATTTGCCGTATATGATTTTGCCGCTTTACACGGCAATTGAAAAAGTCGATATAAAGCTAATTGAGGCGTCTCTAGATCTTGGTGCCAGCCCACTACGTACCCTCTTTAAAATACTTTTGCCCCTCACCAGTGGTGGTATCGTGGCCGGATCGCTGATGGTGTTTATTCCATCTTTGGGTGATTACGTCACTCCTGATTTGCTTGGTGGTGGCAAGTATATGTATATGGGAAATTTGATTCAAAATCAGTTTTTAACCGTGCGTGATTGGGCCTTTGGTTCAGCCGTATCCACAGTATTGATAATCATAGTCTCGCTTGCTGTCTGGGTTTATATGAAGTATGCCGATAGTGCCGAGCTGGCTTAGGAGATTGGATGAAACCTAAAATTCTTCTGGTGGCACTTCTGGTATCAGCAGTTTTGATGGTGGCAATAAAAGTGCAAGCAAATCCGTCTAGTTCAAGTTCTAATTTGCAGTGGCTGCAGAAAGTTGTGGCTGAGGGTAGAGGTATCGTGCCAGGATCGTCCCAGGCAGAACTGCTCAAGCTCTATACGCCAGACGCCGGCGACCAACCAAGCCCTTACAGATATTTATTGAAGAATTGCCAGCTGATCAGTATTGAAGTTACTCTGGGGCCAGCGGTTAAAACTGTTTCGTCAATGTATTTGAGTTTTCCGACCAGGCCTAAGCCGTACAGCGCTCAGGAAGAGTGGTTAATTGCCCTGATGAAAGATTGCACTGCGATTAAACCAGGCATGAAGCGCGTTGAGCTGTTGAAAAACTTCGAGGCCGAAGCGGGATTACAGGCTATGATGCCCACTCGATATGTGCACAAGAAAGCACCGCTGGTAAAAATTGATGCGGGCTTTGAGGCAGTAGATAAAGGTAAAGAGAAAGCTGGGCCGGTGATTAAATCTGTGTCGCGGCCTTATGTAGATTTAGCGATTTGTGATTAGTTCAAGTTGAAAACTAACCAACATTAGCCGGTTTGATTTTTCTGACGATGCTCAACATGCGCTCGTAGTCTGATCTAAATAACTGCGATATTGCTCGTCCGGCTTCAATCAAATAAGCAGTGGCGATGGCTTCGGCCTGCTCCGGCGGTGCGCCATGAGCTCGTGCACGGGCGCCTTCACGCACGCTTGCCGCCATCAATTCATCGGCCGGTACACTGGTGACACCATTGAGCAAACGCAAAAATTCAAATTCGCTCGATAGTTTCATCACTTCGTCAGTGGTGGCAGTGTAGAGAAAATCGTGCACTTCAGGTGGCTGTGGTGGCAAATGTTGATAAATTGCTTTTGTCTGCCAATCTAAGTAGCCCACAATTTGAGCGTGCACTTCTGTTTTGAGCAGGGCAAAAATATGTGGTTGTTCCACTCGCAGTTGGTCGCGAGTGAGGCCGAGAGCGCTTGGTTTGTGCACACTGTCGGGTGGGTTGGTGATGACGTTGAACACAATAGCAAAAACAGAAATTTCGTTTTCAGGCGAATCTACTCTGACGAAACTGCCGAAGCGCGGTTTAGAAATTTTGATATTTCCGCCCACTTCGCTTTTGATCGTCTCGGCAACTAAGCCAGTAATTGAAGACGTTAGAACTTCAGCCAGAGCCACTGGCTTTGCTTCAATTGACTTTGCAGCAGCCTTAGTCAGTGGGTGGAACCTCTTTGTTAGGTTTGAAGTTTTCTACAGTTTCGTCGTCGGGTATGGCACCAAGTGAGGTGCTCTGGTTGACAATGATTGAGGTCTTACCTGAGTCGTCGGCAATATTGATGGCAACTTCGGCATCCTTAAGTGTGCCGCTCAGTGTGACCAAATTTCCCATGGCCTCATTCTTCTCAATATTCCAACCTTCTTGCTTCAGTGCTGCCTCATACCAGGTGGCGACTTTTTCAATAGAATCGCTGGTAGACAAATTTAAATAGCGCGAATGATCGTTTGAGTCTTTACCATTTTCGCTAGCCGACTGTGAACCACTGGCGGTGGCACCAGGGTAAACTAATTTTTTCAGGTCGTCCGGTACAGAACCCGCACCGGCTCTTGATACCTGAGTCATGCCACCAGAGTTGAAACTTACTTCCTTGCTGTCTCCGCAGGCACTTAGTGAAAAACTGCTGACGATGACGGCGGCAAGTAACAAATGGCCATAGCTTTTGCTTTTTGAATCGGGCATAAATTTCATTGGCTATCCGTAATTTAATTGTCAGTGTTAATGCTGCTAAAGCGTGCCAATATTCTAGCCCATTGGGAAGTGTCAAGCCGGGATTTTGCCTCTGGCCCGCTTTGAGCTTAAGAACCCTTCGCCAAGAAGATGAACGCTGATTACAGTGAAGCAAATTAGCAAACCTGGTATGACCGCCGCCCACCAATTGCCTGCAATTAAGCAGGCCTGTGCTTCTTTGAGCATGCTGCCCCAGCTTGGAGTTGAGGGGCCGAGTCCGAGGCCGAGAAAGCTTAATCCAGATTCCATGATAATGGCGTCGCTGACCAGCAGGGTGGCTTCTACAACGGCTGTAGTAGCCAGCGCAGGCAGTAAGTGTTTGCCTAAAAGTTGGCTAAACGAGCTGCCGAGGGCGCGTGCAGCGAGAAAAAAGTCTTCTTCTTTGATGGCCAAAACCCGCGCTCTGGCAACCCGTGCCGACTCGAGCCAGGTGGTGGCGGTGATGGCAAGTATGACTATGAAATAAGGCATTAGCCCATCGGTGTAGGCGGTGACGCCCAGGCCTTTGAGCAAGATTGGGGGAAATTTTTCAATCAGCTCCGGGGCCGATAGAATCGAACTCAATGTCAGCAAAAGAATAATGGAGGGTACAGCCAGCAGTGCGTCCACAAAACGCATCATCAAACTGTCGACAAAACCTCCTGCCAGTGCCGCTGTAGAGCCCCAGATATTGCCCAGAATAACCGCCACAAAGGCCGAGCAAAGGCCTACAGAAAGCGAGCCCATGGCACCGAAGACAATCATTTTGAGAAGGTCATGGCCAAGCGCGTCAGTGCCTAAAAAATGATCGCTTTGCCACGATGGTGGCAGATTGACCTGATGCAGACTTGATATGGGCGGCTCTATGACGATGCCGACCAGTGGCAAAATCAGCGGCGTTAGAGCGGTCAGAAATAGTATGGCGAGCGCCACTGAGCCGATGATGACATTTTTGTTGAGCTGTTTTTTCAATTTTCCAGCCTCGGGTCAATCACTTTGTTGAGCACGTCCGCAAGTAAATTCGCAAGAATGACAATGGCTCCGTAAAGCATAACGAGGCCCATGAGCACCGGATAATTGCGGCCGAAAGTGGACTCGACCATGAGCCTGCCCATGCCCGGCACACAAAAAATGGTTTCTATCAATACCGAGCCGCCTATCAAGGCCGGAAGCGAAAGGCCAGCCAAATTTACCACTGGAATTAAACAGTTCTTGAGAACGTGATTTGTGATCACTGATATCAGTGACAAACCTTTTGCCAGGGCGGTCACCACGTATTCTTTGCCGATTTCGTCCAGTGCCAAAGTGCGCACATACAAAGCTACTTTAGCCATGCGACGGGTAGAAAGAATGATCGCCGGCAAAAGCAAATATTCTATTTCTGCCCCAAAGGTAGGCACAGCGCCCGGAGGATGCAAGCCTAAAATAGGCAGCTTCACCATTGCCAAACCCGCTTGACTGGCTAAAGCAGCCAGGGCAAGGAAAGCCAGCCAGAAATTTGGAGCCGAATAAATCGCCAACAAAACAGCTGTAAGAGCTGAGTCTGCCCGCTTATTGCCTTGCAAATTGAGAAACGCAGCCAGAATGCCTATGCTTAATCCCAGGGCAAAAGACAAGACCAGCGCGATGCCCACCAGAGTCAGCGTGGCCGGAATGCGCTCGACAATAACTTCTTTGACCGGCCGTCCGTCGCGATAAGACCTACCCAGCGCGTTTGCTGAGGCTACGTTGTCAGCTTTCACCCACCCGGAAAGCCAGAGCAGGTATTGCTTGGCCGGGCTTTGATTAAGGCCGAATTCTTGGCGCAGCAGTTTTAAATCTTCAGAGGGTAGCTCTTTTTGCGCCGCTCCAAGCATCACATCAACTGGATCGCCAGGCAACGCTCGCATCAAGGCAAAGCTGACCAGTGAAATCAGGAAGAGCATGGGAATGGCCGCCAGGACTCGTCTCAATACCATTTGCATGCAGGTCGGTCACCTTTGTAAGAGCAATTTGTTTGCTGGAAGACAAAACGTTAAGCTAATGATAACCGCATGGCCCTAGAGATATATGGGCACTCCTTGCTTTATCACGCAACTAAAAGGCTTGTCGTGGCGCTTTAGAATTGACAAAAGCACGCCTGCGAAATAGCATGTGTCTTGTCTGAGGGCTAAATTCAGGCAAATTTACGGCGGCATAGCCAAGTGGTAAGGCAGAGGTCTGCAAAACCTCTATCCCCCAGTTCGAATCTGGGTGCCGCCTTTCTTTTCAAAGAAATGGTCAGCGTTTCTTATTGTTGCGAACTTTTCATGCCTCTTGCGATTCTGTTATTCGCCAGAGGCCGGTTAGAGTTACAATAGTCATCTTCGGAATCTTCCGATGCTGCGGGCGGTTGGCTCAGGGGTAGAGCACTTCCTTGACATGGAAGGGGTCACAGGTTCAAATCCTGTACCGCCCAAATTTTAAAAATTTGAATTAGGCCGCTTTCTTTTAGTTGTGAAGGCGGCTTTTTTTGTTTGTATTCGGCGAATGTTCAAGTCGGCCATTGCTATACTCGGGTGAGAGATTGAAGGCGCGAACATGGATAATAAAAATGGTGGCGCCGAAGCAAATTTTAGTTCTGGGCCACAAGATGTAGATTCGCCAGATCGAGAGCTTTTAGAGGGCGAGGACAAAAGTCCGGTTCTGCCTTTAGCTCTCGCACTTTTAATGTGGACTTTTCCGTATTGGTATTTGTATTTTTGTGGCCTAACTGTCTTTGCCATTGCCGCTGTCTTTAAATTTTGTGGATTGCAGGCTGATCAATTCATCCCTATGCCAACGCTTTCTACTATTTTCCTCTACCTTCCTGTTTTGCTTTTTATTGTTTTATTTGTCAAAAGTGCGTTGTTTAGAAGTCACATTTTTTATCTCCCTATACTTTGGGCAATTATGTATTGGACGATGGGGCTGACTTCGGGAGCGATTAGTTCAGGGCTAAGCAAAGCCTACTCCGCTGGCACCGAAATTAGTGCACATCACTAGAGGTCGCGTTGGAAACTTTCAGTATCATCTTTGGCGCAGTGGCTCTCTTAGTTTGCTTCGCCGTGCTGCTCTATCGCCTCAAATGTTTTACTCTTGAAAGTGAGCAAGCACCGCTTTTTAATATGTATTTGCTTGCTTCTGCATTGCTGGGAATGGGCGAGATACTGATTGGCTATTTCGAATTACCGTTTCCTCTCGATATTTTCGCTTCTTGTTGGATGATTAGCTGGGTTCCGATCTCAGCTCTAGTAACATTCTTAGCCGATCGCAAATGGTCGCCTTTTCCGATCAGCTATATTGTGGCCTGTGCTTTAGTTTGCCTTCAGTCATTACTTTCTGCAAACGATGCGGTCCAACCAGTGCGGCCGTTTATGTCTGTTGTCGCATTCGGATTGCTGGTGCTAGTGGGCTCGATTGCTACATTTGTGGCGCGCAAAATCGGCAAACGCTGATTGTTTCATGGTCATGGGTTACGGTTACGGCGTGCCGGGATCTTAAAACCGCAAAAATCCTGCTTTCAGAAAAACATCGAGTTTTTCTGTAAACCATGTGAAATCGAAAAGTGATACCCCACTGCAACCACCGCGCCAATAATCTGGCATGGCCCCATAGTTTTTAGCCAAAGTGGGCACGATACTATGATGAAAAGATTTGGCAAAAATTTCGTCGCGACAGTGCTGTGCTTGCTTCTAGCATTTGCACTTGCCGAACCGGCTGAGGCGGCAAAAAAAGCGGCTGACGCAATTTCAACACCGCGCGAATTTGCCGTGGGCAATTTTTTCAGTGCCACCGCTGCCGCCGCCGTACTGCCTTCGGTAGACAAAAGAGCCGGGCCCAGCGATGCCATAGGCAAAATCTTGATTGATCCCAATCCAAGCTTAGAGCAAGTGCGTTTGATACCGTCGCTTGATGCAACGCAACGAAAAGCCGTCGGTGAATTTTTCAATGTTTACCGCAGCGATGTGAGAGTTGTACGAGAGCAGTTGAGCGAAAAAAGGAAAGCATTCAAGGCAAAACTGACAGCAGAGATTGCCGCCGCTCCAGTGCCGAAAGAAGAGGAAGACCCGGCCATTCTCGAACTGATTCAACAGATAAAAACCAAGCAAGAGCATTTCACTGTGCTTTTGCAAAGAGTAATCAGACCAGAGCAATTGCAAGAACTCGAACAGCTAAAGCGTGGCAAGGTTCCAGCCTATGCAGAGTAAACGCAAAACTGGTTCTAAGTCGGTTGGTGGAGCCAAAAGCAAGCGCTGGCACAAAGATCTCAGGCATTTGATGGGGCGTGCCGGTTTTGGATTCACACCCGAAGAATTGGCACCATATACGGAGATGAGCTATCACGACGCTTTGGAAAAACTAACAACCCCATCGGCTGTTAGCAATAGCGCCCTTGATAAAATGCTGGCTGAGCAATCTTTTGATTTCACCAATCCAGACGATATCAAACGCTGGTGGCTTTTTCGCATGATGTTTACGGCCCGCCCGCTTGAAGAAAAGATGACGCTTTTCTGGCATGGACACTTCGCCACCGCTGACTATAAAGTGCGCAACTCTTACGCCATGTATGTGCAAAATTGCACCATGCGCAAACTTGCTTTCGGCCGCTTCGATGATTTGCTTCTTGCCATGTCGAAAGATCCGGCCATGATTACGTGGCTCGATAATCAACAGAATCGCAAGAAAAGACCAAATGAAAATTATGCGCGAGAAGTGATGGAACTATTCACCATGGGCATAGGCAATTATTCTGAACAAGACATCAAAGAGGGTGCCCGCGCCTTTACCGGCTGGCAAGCAAAACCTGATGGCTTCTACTTTAACACCGGTCAGCATGATAGTGGAATGAAAACATTTCTCGGCCAGAGCGGTAATTTTGATGGCAGCGATATTGTCACCATTCTCGCCAATGAAAAAGCAACAGGTCGATATCTTGCGCGCAAACTTTTGCACTTTTTCGCCATGGAAAATCCGCCTAAATCTTTTGTCGATGACATTGCAGCTGTGTATCACAGCAGCGATCATAATATCGGTGCTATGCTAAAAGCGATTTTTTCTTCGCCCATATTTACCTCTGAGCAGTGTTATCACTCATTGATCAAGAGCCCATGCGAATATGTAGTTGGCATGCTCAAGACTTTTCAGATATTTAAAGTTGATGCGGAAGTGCCACGACTGATGGCGGCCATGGGGCAAAATCTATTCAATCCGCCATCTGTGAAAGGTTGGGACGGCGGCCACAACTGGATTGCCTCAGACACAATGATGGAACGTTTTAATTTTGCCGCTCGCATAATTTCGCAAAAGTTTGATTATCTAGAAAAGTATTCGTCGCCAGCTGACATCGCTGCAGCTCAAGGCTTAACTACTGCCGACGAAACAGTAGATTATTTTCTCAGTTTGTTAGTTGATGGCGACGCGCCGCCTTCCGCTCGGAGGCGTTTAATCGAGTATTTGTCTACAGATATGGACGGCAAGCAATTGACCGGTTTGCCTACGGGCAAGGTTTTAGACGCCAGGCTGCGTGGCCTTATACATTTGATTATGACCTTACCTACATATCAGTTAAACTAGTATAAATAAAGACCTTTGAGGCGAAATGGCTAAGCAAGAGAACAGCAGCAAAACTTCCGTCAGTCGTCGCGATTTTCTCGCCGGCCTGGCAGCTCTCGGTTTGCTTGGACGCTATCAGCTAGATGGAGTGGCCGCCAATATCGATCCTGCCGTTGCGGCCAAACTATCCGGAAGATCGATTTTAGTAATTCAATTGAACGGCGGAAACGACGGCATCAACTCCATAATTCCTTATGGCAATGGTGCTTATTATGATGCTCGGCCTAAGATTGCCATCAAGCAAACTGATGTCTTACCAATTAACTCTGATGTTGGCTTTCATCCTGCACTTGGCGAGTTTGCTCAGTTTTATAAAGATCAGCAGCTCGCAGTTATTCAAGGAGTCGGCTATCCAGAACCAAACCGCTCGCACTTTCGCTCAATAGAAATTTGGCAAACAGCTCAACCTGATATCATCGGCGATACCGGTTGGTTGGGTCGCTATTTAGATCATCTAAGCCTCTCTGCGCCGCCTGCCAATGCCAGTATGTTGGCAGTCAATGTCGATCCGCTTTTGCCCAAATCGCTGCTTGCCCGCAAAATAACAGTGCCTTCCGTTTCTGATGTGCAGGCGTTTAGATTTAAAGTTGATCCGCTCTACAAGGCAGATAGGGCTCTGCAGTTGCAGGCCTTCGGTGATATTTACAACGACTTTGAAGATCGTCGACCTATTGTTAGCAAGCTGCGTAAAAGCGGCATAGAAGCCAATCGCGCTTCTGAGAAACTGTTTGATCTGGTCAAAGATCATAAGACAACTGCTAAATATCCAGACGGCAAATTAGGCTCGAGTTTGAAGTTTATCGCTCAAATGGTAAGTGGTGGCATCGGCGCGAAAGTTTATACGCTTGGTTACGACGGCTTTGACACTCATGCCGGTGAATTGCGCACTCAGACTAACTTGTTGAACGGCCTTGGCAAATCTCTCAGAGCCTTCCATGAAGACCTTAAACAGAACGGCTGTGATGACAAAGTGCTGGTGCTAATTTTTTCTGAGTTTGGCCGTCGAGTTGCAGAGAATGACGGCGGCGGTACTGACCACGGTACAGCGGCTCCCTGTCTTGTTCTAGGCACAGGGGTGAAGGGCGGGCTTTATGGTGAATATCCATCGCTGACCAATCTTGATCATGGCGATCTTAAACACACTGTCGACTTCCGCACCGTATATGCCACCATTGTCGACCGCTGGCTAGGTGCTGACAGTCGCGAAGTGCTGGGCAAGAACTTCGAAAATCTCGATTTTTGCTAATTTGCCTTCAGATCTAAAATAGCTTACGGGTCTGGTGGTGCGTCGCCTTCGAGCATGGCGAAGAATTTGCGCTCGCAGTCCCACATGGTGTCATCTTTCCAGTTGAGCAATGAAACTTTGGCAGACCACGCCCCTTCTTTTGTCAGGGAGACGTCTGGCTGGAAGATGTAATGACCTTTGAAAATATCGCCCGGGTCGTTGGCGTTGAAGTCTTTGGTGAGCACGACGTTGCCATCAGGATCTTCAATGGTGACGATGCCTTTATATTGTCGACGTTCATAAGGAGTGCCGAAACCGATAACGCAGGTGCAGTTCATTTTGCTCGGCACTTCTTTGAGAACAAAAAGGTCGAACAGGCCGCGTGCATCTACTCGGCCGTCTTCTTCATAGTCTGCGCCCTGGCAGAAAAGGATGTACCCGCTGTGCAGATACTTCATTGAGAAACTCCTTGCGGCTTTCAAAGCGGTGCGGAATCAAGACTGTGAGAATTTTACCGCTTTTCTAGAAGAGATGCCTTTTTAATCTTATAGAGAAATTTTGCATAAATTTCTCTGCGATTTCGACACCTCAAAAAAAGACAGCCCCCGGTTTCCCAGGGGCCGCTCTAAAGTCGAACTAACTAAATCAAATTTAGTGGCGAACGTCTTTCTTAGTTGAGATTACTGCTTCAGCAATAGCATTCGGCACTTCTTCGTAGTGAGCGAATTCCATGGTGAATGTACCTTGTCCGCGGGTTTTGTTGCGGATGTCGGTAGCATAACCAAACATTTCAGACAGTGGCACCGATGATTTCACTTTTGATAGTGATTCGATGGTGTCCATGCCTTCAATGCGGCCACGTCTCGATGAAATGTCACCAATTACGTCGCCCATGAATTCTTCAGGCACTTCAACTTCAACTTTCATGATCGGCTCTTGCAGAATTGGATTGGCTTTCATAAAGCCTTCTTTGAAGCCGATACTAGCAGCAGTCTTAAAGGCCATTTCGTTCGAGTCAACTTCGTGATACGAACCGAAGACCAGAATGCACTTAACGTCGATTACAGGGTAACCGGCCAGTACACCACCAACCAGAGTATCTCTTACGCCAGCTTCAATTGCTGGAATGTATTCTTTTGGAACTACACCACCAACGATCTTGTTGACGAATTCAAATCCGGTGCCGGCAGCAAGAGGTTCGAGTTCGAAGACTACGTGACCATATTGACCACGACCGCCAGACTGACGGATGAATTTGCCTTCGCACTTGACGTTTTTCTTGATGGTTTCGCGGTAGGCCACTTGTGGCTTACCAACGTTGGCTTCAACTTTGAATTCACGAAGCAGACGGTCAACGATGATTTCTAAGTGCAGTTCGCCCATACCAGCAATGATTGTCTGGCCAGTTTCGTGGTCAACACGCACTTTGAAGGTTGGATCTTCTTCTGCCAAACGGCCAAGCGAGACACCAAGTTTGTCGGAGTCGCCTTTGGTTTTTGGTTCGATAGCAACCGAGATCACTGGATCTGGGAAGTTCATTGATTCCAAAATTACAGGAGAATTTTCAGCAGAAAGAGTGTCACCAGTGGTGGTGTCTTTCAAGCCAACAGCGGCAATAATGTCGCCGGCAAAGGCTTCATCAACGTCTGTGCGGTTGTCTGCTTGCAATTGAACCAGACGGCTGATGCGCTCTCTTTTTCCTTTTGTGGAATTAAGAACATAAGAGCCTGCTGCGAGCTTGCCTGAATAGATGCGCAAGAAGGTCAGTTTGCCGACGAAAGGATCGTTCATCACTTTGAAGGCCAGAGCTGAAAATGGTGCGGCATCATCAGGAGCGCGTTCGGTTTCAGTACCGTCAGGCAATGTGCCTTTGATAGCAGAAACGTCAGCTGGTGAAGGAAGCAAATCAACAACAGCGTCGAGCAATTGTTGTACGCCTTTGTTTTTGAAAGCTGAACCACAAAGAATCGGAATAACTTTGTTGTTGCAAACTGCTTTGCGCAAAGCTACTTTGAAAGCTTCGTTTTCAACAGTTTCTGTTTCCATGTAGATTTCCATCAGGGCGTCGTCAGTTTCCACAACTGACTCTTCGAGCCATTTGCGATATTTCTGAGCGTCTTCCATCATGTCGGCTGGAATGTCGACGATGTTGAATTTCTGACCCATAGGATCTTTTTCGTCGTAGATGTGAGCTTTCATTTCGACCAGGTCAACCAAGCCCTTGAACTCGCCTTCAGCGCCGATTGGCAATTGAATTGGGTGAGCATTGGCCCAGGTGGTAGACATGCCGGGAAGCTGTTCTTTGATTTGTTTGACCACTTTGTAGAAGTCAGCGCCGGTGCGATCCATTTTGTTGACCAGAATCATTCTGGGCACTTCATAACGGTTAGCTTGCTTCCAAACGGTGTTGGTCTGGGGCTGTACGCCACCAACGGCGCAGAGCACGATTACAACGCCGTCTAGCACGCGCATGGAGCGTTCAACTTCAACGGTGAAGTCAACGTGTCCAGGGGTGTCGATTAAGTTGATGCGCTTGCCTCTCCACTGTGAAGTGATGGCAGCTGCGGTAATGGTGATGCCGCGTTCTTTTTCTTGTTCCATCCAGTCGGTGAATGATGTGCCTTCATGCACTTCACCCATTCTGTGGATCAAGCCGGAATAAAACAGAATCCGTTCTGTTGTGGTGGTTTTACCGGCATCGATGTGAGCGGCAATACCCATATTACGGACGTCTTGAAGCTGAATTTGTCTTCCTGCCACGGGCCCTGTCTTCCTTTCTTTAACGCTATCCATTTGAACCTTCCAAATATAACTAGCTGGGTACTTTCTTGCGCTGCTCAATTGATGGTGTTGACAATCTTTCTCTATTTAAATGGTGGACGATCAGCGCTGCCCACTGCTTGGAAAGACCAAATTTAGGTTACCACCTGATGTCCGGCCATCTTTATATCCTTCATAAAGATCTTCAGAATTGCCTGTGCATTCGTTACAAACTTTACTTTTTCACTCAACCGTTAACGGTTCAGCACTCTGAATAAAAACGCCTCGACCGAGAAAGTCGAAGCGTTTTCGATTCAATAAGACTGCGACCGACAGTGGTTTTGAATAAAATTAGTAGCGGTAATGAGCGAAAGCTTTGTTGGCTTCAGCCATTTTGTGTGTCTCATCCCGTTTCTTCACTGATGCGCCGGTGCCGTTGCTGGCATCAACCAGTTCAGCAGACAAACGCTCTGCAAATGTACGACCTGGACGCTTGCGGCTGTTAGCAATCAGCCATTGTGAGGCTAAAGCGAAACCACGAGAAGACTTCACTTCAACAGGAACCTGATAAGTAGAGCCGCCTACGCGACGAGCTTTTACTTCAACTAATGGAGTGACGTTCTTAACGGCTTTGTTGAAAACATCAAGAGGCTCTTGCTTAGTGCGATCTTTGAGAATTTGAAGAGCATCGTAGAAGAGACTCTGAGCGGTACTACGCTTGCCGCGTTGCATCATTCTGTTGACGAAGCGAGAAACCTGCTGACTGTTGAAAACAGGATCAGCTACGGTGATTCTTTTATCTGCTTGCTTTCTGCGAGACATTCTTAACTTTCCTATGTATTAGAAGCGATTACTTTTTCTTACCGGCAGCTGCTGCTGGAGCGCCTGGCTTAGGACGCTTAGCGCCGTACTTAGAGCGGCTCTGCTTGCGGTCTTTAACGCCGGCTGTGTCGAGGGCGCCTCTGACGATGTGATAGCGAACGCCTGGAAGATCCTTCACCCGGCCGCCTCTAACAAGCACAACTGAGTGCTCTTGAAGGTTGTGGCCAACGCCTGGAATGTAGGCGGTGATTTCAATGCCGTTCGTCAAACGTACTCTGGCGATTTTGCGCAGAGCCGAGTTTGGCTTTTTAGGTGTAGTGGTCTTCACCTGGGTGCAAACGCCCCTTCTCTGAGGGCAAGATTTGAGCGCTGGAGACTTGGTTTTGTAAGTCACCTTGCTTCTTTCGCGTCTGATCAACTGATTGATGGTAGGCACCACTGCACTCCTAAGAACTACGACTAAATTACCCGACAACATGACATGGGCAAGCAAGCTTCCCTCAGCCATAAGTATCGGCAAGTTTTCAGATTATCAGATGAGCAGGGCTGATACTGAAGACTTTCGTAAATCCTTTACAAAGCAAATGCCAAATGATCGAATTCTTAGACAAATCAGGGGAAAAATGGCGCAAAAGCTTAAGCGCATATAACAACTAGCTGCCATCGCCCCACAGTCGGCTGTGGAAGTTTTTTCTAGTTATTAAGGGTGGGCGCCTCAAAAGTGCCCATGGGCAGATTAATAGCCGGTTTGCCGCCTAGCGGATTCAAACTGACCGTGCGCTCGAGAGTAAGTCTCTTAGCTGGTGTCTTAGCCCGTAGCCAGTGGTCTCGCGTTAAAAGTGAGAAGTGTCCGGCCCGCTCCAGCCCTGCTTCTTCTAAAGCCTCAATCACAGAAGTCTGGTAGTCATAGGCTTTGGCAATCACCATGCCCTTCATGCCGGCCCGGCGCATAATCGACAGAACGAAATTGACCAGATCTTTAGATGTGTGCGACCAGCCTGGATGCACAGCAAATTCCAGGTGATAGTCGCCTTCGCGGTGAGCAGTGACCCTACACGATGAAGTAATCACTTTACGCTCGGGATCACAGGAAACCCAAAACCAACTTTTACGCCTTATTAGCCTTCTGGCCAGTTTGTCTAAACTCTCAACCTTTAAAGGGAAAATGTAAAAATCTTCCGGCACATACTGAAATGTCAATCTGATGTCGGCAGGCAGTACGTCTTGATGCAATTGATAGAGGCTGGTTTGATCTTCTGGTTCAGCCAGGCGGAAAGTGCCAGATGAGCCGAGGCTGTCGATACTGTCATCGTCGGCGCTCTTTAGATCTGAAGGCACCTGATAGTGGGTAATGCGGGCAGAACGTCTGAAGCCGCAACTAGCCAGAAGATTGAGCGCACCTGAATTTTGATCGGAAGCTTCTGCTACGAAATGACTGATGCCCTGACTGCCGAACAAGGCGAAGGCAAAACGCAAAAGCTCTTGGGCAATTCCGCGGCCGCGGTGATTGGGATGCACCACCAGATGATCTACCTGCCAGCAATTTTTCGATTTGCCAATGGGATGCAGCGAAATCATTCCCAGCACCAGACCGTCTTCTTTAGCTACATAAACAGATGGGGAAATATGCCAGTGGCATGGCAGCCAGTGCTGCCAGAAAGTCAGACCAGTAATTAGATAGCGGTCTTCGGCGCAAAAACTCTCATATGGCACAGGTTCGTCCTGGTAGCGCAAGAGAGCGCGTACCTGAGTCGATTCTGTGGCAAATAGCGGTTGAATTTTGATCATGGGGCTTAGTTAATCTGACTTCACTAAAGATGATACCACGCTTGCCAAGCGGCCTGCGGCGCTGGCTTCCCTCTGACTTCTAGAATCGTGTGGTGGTGCCGTCTGACTAGATATGTTGAGGCGCCGCGGGCTATACTGAGCCGTGCAAACTTCTCTTACTCACCATGACCAATCTCAATAAGCCCACCAAATCTGCTCAGCCAAATAAGCAGACAGCTAAAAAAGCAGACAAAAAAGACGATAAGCCATTTTTCAAAACAGTGGCCGACAATCGTCGTGCGCGGCACGATTACGAAATCATCGACACACTCGAAGCCGGAATCAGCTTAGTCGGCACCGAAGTCAAATCGATTCGAGCCGGCAAGGCTAATTTAGCCGACGCTTTCGTTAAGGTAGAAGACGGCGATCTCTACCTATATAACTGTCATATATCACCTTACGATTTTGGCAATCGCTTTAATCATGAGCCCCTGCGCAAGCGCCGACTACTGGTGCATAAAAAACAAATTCTCAAATT
Source organism: Cyanobacteria bacterium auto_48_18 (assembly GCA_036170915.1). GTDB lineage: Bacteria > Cyanobacteriota > Vampirovibrionia > Obscuribacterales > Obscuribacteraceae. The sequence goes on along the minus strand of JAVHQC010000030.1, from coordinate 39,271 downwards.
GAAATCAAACATGCAAGAAAAAGGGCTGGCATTGATTCCGCTCAAACTATATTTCAAAGGTCATTTGGTTAAGGTAGATCTCGCACTGGCTAAGGGACGCAAGCTGTACGACAAACGAGAAAATATAGCTAAAAAAGAAACTAAACGGGATCTCGATCGATTGACCAAAGCACGCAATAACAGCAACTAACTATTTTTTTTCAAATCAAAATTTTCACTACTATTAATACTGTTACTACTACTACCACTGATTAAACATTCAATTCTGAGGACCGCGAAGCACAATGGCAAGATCGAAAACTGTGACTCTCTCCTGGTTGGCACTGGCTTTCTTACAGTTTTTGATTCAACTGACCTCAATGGTGCCGGCCTGGGCGGCGTCTCCTGTAGCGGTGCTCAAAAGCGCACGTAATGGTGCCGTTTATCAAGATCAGCATATCGGCACCTATGATGAAGACTACAAGATTTTCAAAAAGGCGCTTGATGGTGCCAATGTGCGATTTGACGAATTGAGTGACAGCGATGTTGATGCTGGTGTAGCAAAACTATCTGGCTTCAAAGTGATTGTGGTGCCACTACTTGTCGATTTGCCTGCTGCCGAAGTTGCGGCCCTGACTGACTTTGCTCGCGGCGGCGGTAAGCTTCTAATTACTGATGGGGCTGGTGTGCCTGGTGCTGGTGCAGTTTCTCTTTCGGCGCTGGCCGGTGTGGCCTCGTCGAAGCAAGCGACGTTGAAAGAAGTAAATAAGTTGGTCTGGCGTTCTGCCAATCTTAATCCTGTGACTGCCGAATTTGCTATTGCTACGGTGGTTTCGCAATTGGCTCTTTCACCAAACGGTACCAGCATTGCTTCGTGGCAAGACGCCGGTGGGCAGACGCAAGGTGTTGGTATTGCTCGCGCCGGCAATGTCATTTTTATGGGTTGGGCACCAGGGGTGCAAGGCGAAGTTTCAAGCAATGCCACTCTAATTTCGCAGGCCTTAGACGAGTTGTCGCCTGGTATCACTCAAGCAGCAGCAGTGCAAATAAGCTTTGCTGATTATCAAACTATTTCAGCCGAGCTTTATTATCTAGCCAAGCGTACTGAAGAAGCGATGAAAACCGCTAAGCAAGCGGAATTTTCAGTGCCGCTTAAAACCATTCAAAGCGATTATGATGCCGCCACTGCGCACGTCAAAGCTTTTCAACAAGCTTACAGCGATCGCAAATTTTTAGAAGCCGATGAAAATTTGCAGAAGGCCCGGCAGGAATTTGCCATGGCTTTCGCTCAATCAATGCCGGTTCGGCCTGTGGAAGCGCGTTCGGTCTGGCTTGATAGAGGAACCATTGTCGCCACCCGTGGTGCCAAAGGTATGTCTCAACTATTCGATAAATTGAAAACTGCCGGTATCAATGTGGTTTACTTCGAAACCAATAATGCCGGCTTCACCATGTATCCCTCAAAAATGGCAACGCAGAATCCTGAGACCAGTGGCTGGGATCCGTTGGGTTCTGCTCTCTCTGAAGCTAAAAAGAGAGGCATGGAATTTCATGCCTGGTTCTGGACATTTAGCGTAGGCAATGCCAAGCATAATCCTATTGTGGGCAAAGAAGCAGACTATCCTGGTCCGGTTTTGTCGTCTCACGATTTTGCCTGGGCACTGGCGACTCAGACAGGCTCACTTCTGCCCCCAAGACAATTTGAATACTGGATTGATCCGTCCAACCCTGAATGCCGCAACTATGTGAAAAAACTGGTATCAGAGGTGGTTAATCGTTATCCCGTTGATGGTATTCAACTAGATTACATTCGTTATCCGTTTAACAATAAAGGTTCTGAGCTAGGCTTTAACTGGCTCTCCAGGCAGAAGTTTGAGCGCGAAACCGGCATGTCGCTCGATCGCATGGACGAAGAAACCAGAACCATGTGGATACATTGGAAAGCCAATATCATCAGCAGTTTCGTCAAAGAAATTTCTGAAGAATTGCGCGCGGCAAAACCAGGCATTCGCATATCAGCAGCTGTTTACGGCATGCCTAAACGCATGCGCATGAATGCTATTCAGCAGGAATGGGAAGTCTGGGTGGCCAACGGCTGGGTTGATACTCTCAACCCGATGACTTATGTCGGCACCGCCAAAGAACTCAATGACGCCGCCGGTTTCGTCAAAGAATCCACCGCCGACAAAGCGCTCTCCTATCCTGGTTTGTCAATTAGACAACTAGACACTGCCGGATTAGTGGAGCAGCTTGATACCTCTCGTATGATTGGTACCCTCGGCACCACCATGTTTGCCGTAGCTCACCTGGACGACAAAAAGGTCAACATGCTCAAGGTTGGCCCATATAGACGGCCTACGGTGATGACTCCACAGGCTGATCCGGTTAAAGCCAGTCGCATTTTGTTCGATGATTTTTCCACCATGGTAAATCGCTATTTGCAAGATCCCAAAAAACGCATCATGTCTGATACCGCCAGCACCAATGATGTGGTCAATCAACTTGATGCCGTTCAAAAAGCATTGCACGGCCTGCCGTCAAATCCGAAACCAGATGAAATTGATAGTGTCTTAAAAGACGTTACTGCCCTGCACTCAACCGTTAAAGAGTGGCTCAGGCTCGAGGCTTTCATTCAGCGTGGTTTCCGTGCTCAATATATCGCCAATTATTTGAGTCAGGTGGAAGCGATTCTCTCTTACGCCGCACAAAGAGCGCGCACTGCCACTGGTGCTAGTGCCATTGCCACTCATGGGGCTAATTCAGGACAATAAAATTAGTGCTGTTTGAGTTGTTCTTTGAAGGCTTTAATGGATGGCACTGCGCGCACATGGGACGCGGGCTTGCTCATCCAGGGGCTGATTTCCACATTGCTCTTGGTGCCAGGCCGAGGATAACCGTAGTGTGTTGTATAGCGAATTTTGTCAACTTTCTCATTGACGAACTGAATATCCAGCACCGACGAAATGTCAGTGCCGCGCCAACGAATTTGCGAATAGTCAGCATTATGGCTAAATTGAGGAGTGGGAAACTTCCGCTCAAGCTGGCTTTTATTCATTCCCCAGAGGTTCCACATCCATGTTGGCCGTGGTGCAGCCACAGCCTTGTATCTGCGATTTGAATGCCCCGCCCGCTGTTTCACTTTTTCGAAAGTGAGAGGTTTGTCGGCTTCACGAGTAATGCTTGTTGTCGTCGAGCGGTGAGGTTCTGAAGCATGGGCCACTTCAGCGGGTCTCCATGCCACTATCAGCATAGACATCAAAACCGATACCAGAAGCATTGCTAAAAAACTAAAACGTATACGCTTTAGTTTCAAATACAGAGTCGACCAGGCAGCCTGGCAAGATTTCAGCATTACTTTGTCGAATCGCGCAAATAATTTAGTGTATTAGGAAACAGCTGTGTAATGCGAGCGGCTGCCCGTTTGTCACTGCCGCGACCGGTAGCGACTGCGAAGGCTTCGGCATAGAACTCTTCTTTACTCGCCTGGCCCAGGTAATAGGCCATGGGCCCACCTGGTTTGACTTCCTGCATCAATTGCTTGGTCTGAGCGGGAGTGAGATTGTCCACGTCTTTGCCCATGGCGGCCTGGAATTTTGGATCGTTCACGGTGGCAAAACCACGCAGGTAGCTATAGGCGTGACCGGCTTCGTGGCGCGCAAGCCCACCGTGGTCGGTGTTGGCAAAAGATTTAACCGGAGTGCCGTCGCCTAAATTTTCGAAAACGGCAATGTGTGGTGGTTTAGCACCGCTGTCGAAGAACGCTGGGGCATCTAAACTGGTGCTTTTGCCGAATACTTTCTGACCAGCTTTGTTTGTACCCATGGCCCTGTCGTATGCGTGGATGTCTTTGTATACATTGACGCGAATGCCTTTGTCTTTCAATTCTTGCGCCACTTTTTCAGGCAGGCTGGAAATACCGTTAGCCACGTCCTGAGCGTATCCGGGCGAGGCGCCATAGTTGAAGACGTCGAGCATCACTCGGGGTTTAGGCTGATCTGAGCCTGCCGTAGTCTTATCTAAAGCGTCTTTGATGTCTTTGCTCTGGAACTGAGCCATCTGCAAAGTCTTGAGATTTTCGTCGGTGGAGGGAAAACCAAGCTTCTCGTGGGCTTTGTTGGCTTGTGCAGTATTGCCGTCGAAAGCTGTGCCGCCTTTACCGTCAATTTTGTAGCCCGGGAAGTCTAGTTGACCTTCCGGGGCGGCTTTAGGTTTCTCAACCTGATCAGTCTGACGCTGTGCTTCTTGAATTGCCATAGGATCAATTTACTCCTAAACACGTGAAATAGTTGTGAGATCCAAATAAATCAAGCTGCTGCCGGCATTTCAAAATGAAACTGGGTACCTTCAGTCAGATTTGATTCGGCCCATATTTTTCCACCATGAAGGCTAACCAGCGCTTTGCAGATTGCTAGACCAAGGCCTGAGCCACCGCTCGTTCGAGCTGTTTGATTGGGAGCCTGATGAAACCTGTCGAAAACCCGCTCGAGCTCATCTGGTGCCAGGCCTTGTCCTTGATTTGTAACTGACAGAGTAACGACCTGGCCAGTGCTCTTTGCTGATAGAGTGACAGTGCCGTCCTTGGGTGAAAACTTGATAGCGTTTGATACCAGGTTGGCTAAAATTCTTAGCAGCATCTCTTGATCGGCCTCAACAAAAAGATTCGCTGGCTCAATTTTTAGTTTTACACCAAGCTCGTAGGCAAAACTCGCCGATTGTTCAATGGTATTTTCGAAGACTTTTTGCACTGAAACTTTGCTCTTGTTCAGATCCATCATGTTCGAATTAATTTTTTCGATGTCGAGAAGGTCACCTATAAGCCGCATCATGCGTTCACTGCTGCGTTGCGCGCCCGGCAAATATTGTCTGGCTTTCTCGCCTGGGTCACCATAGAGGCCGTCGCTCAAAAACTGTAGATAGTTTCGCACCGTGGTTAGTGGCGTACGTAAGTCGTGCGTTACCATTGCCACCACCTCTTGTTTTAAACGTTCGGCAGTACGAAGCTCAGTGACATCGTGAAAAATACTGAAAATTTCGCCTTGGTCTTGCTTCTCTTCCTGAGGTGCTTGTTGAGCTGACCAGAGCACTTCCCTGACCTCTCCGTCAGCTCGATTTATGGCTATGGGTAGCGCGTTTGGAGTCAGGCCTTGCTTGATTTTGTTTATAAATGCAATCGCTTTTTCATTATCTTCATGACTGAGATAGTCGAGCAAGTATGTAGAGATAATTTGCTCTGGTGTCAAAGCAAAAAAGTCTTCACATGAGGGATTGGCGGTGATAAATTTCAGTCCGGAATCAAAAGTGCAAATACAATCGCTGGCATTTTCAAGAATGGCTTTTTCTCTGCGCGATGCTTCTCTCAATTGATCGGCCATTCTGTGAAAGACTTTGTCGAGATGAGCGATTTCGTCATTGCCTGCTACTGGTTGATTAAGAGGTCTATCAAGTGCCAGACGAACGCTGTTATCGTTCACTGTCATTAATCGATTGGCAATGCTGCGTGCCAGTATATTTCCTAACAGCAATGTCAATAAAATGTTTGCTACTCCACCACAAATCAAGACAAGTTGTACTTGTTCTCTAAAACGTCTTTGATTTTCAGGACTGGCATCGGCAACAGCTTTACCGGCGTCGCCCAGATTGAGCAATTCGTTTGATAGTCTGATAGAAACTTTGCGCAGTTGCGCCCAGAGCGTCAGTCGATCAACCGCGCCGTGGTGCAGTGAGGAGCGGTAGTGGCGTCGAGTTTCTTTGAGCAGCTGCTAAGTTTGCCGCAGTGAGTCAAGTGCACTGTTCAATGACTTCGAAAGCTCAGGTTTGTCTCGAGTCAGTACTTTCAAATTTTCAAAGTGCCTCTCGATGCTGTCTGCCAATTTTTTGTATTCCAATCCCAAATTTGGGTTTGGCTCCAGTGAATCTTCTTCGCCAAAATAGACTTTCACTGAAACAAAGTCACGAGTTAAATCAATCACTTCATCAGCAATACGCCGAGAGTACTCGGCGCGTTTTGCCTCATCTTCTGCTTGATTTTGCAGGTATGCAACTGTTCCTAGAAGAGCAAGTTCTAAAATCAGCGGAACTGAAATGAGAATAAGTATTTTTGATCTGAGAGTGACTGAGCCGAGCATAGAGTGTTTATCCCCACCAGCAAGGGTGGTAAAACTTGCTATATTTACCTTTGGTTTAAACAGTATCTTGCTAGTAAGCTGTGAGCATGGCTAAAATTTTGATAGCTGAGGATGATATTGACCTGGCCGATATGGTGTCAGGTTGGCTCACCAGCGAGCGATTTACTGTCGAAGTGGCCCATGATGGTGCTTTTGCTGCAGATCTGTTGCGGCTGTCAAACTATGATGTGGTGGTTCTAGACTGGGATTTACCCAACCGTTCTGGCATTGAAATCTTGCGAGAATACCGCGACGGTGGAGGCGCTGCGCCCGTAATTATGCTTACCGGCAAAGCGGCTACGTCTGATAAGCAAACAGGCCTGGACCTGGGAGCTGATGATTATTTGACTAAACCGTTTGATATTAAGGAGTTAGGCGCGCGCATTAGAGCTTTGTTGAGGCGACCTGCTCTGATTAATTCTGCTGTTCTCAAGGTCGGCGACATCGAGCTTGATTCAGTGAAGTATCGAGTTCTGCGAAATGGCAATGAGTTACACCTCTTGCCTCGTGACTTTGCCCTTTTAGAATTTCTTATGCGACATAAAGATCAAGTTTTTAGTGCTGAAGCACTAATTTCCAGAGTCTGGGTCTCTGACTCAGACGCCAGTCCTGAAGGGCTTCGCACCGCCATCAAACGCATTCGCAAAAAAATTGATGACGGTAACGAAGATAGCCAATCTTTGATCGAAAACATACCAAAAGTTGGTTACAGGCTTAGATCTAATTGCTGAAAGCTTTGAAATTTGGCAGCTGGATTTGGTCTGGTTTTACTGGCAGGTCGAAGTCGAGAAACTGACTGTTCTTTTTGAAGGTTAGGCCGAATCCAGGATCTTTGAGGCCGTTACCAAGCGCGTCACATGTCACGCGTATTGTCGGCTCAGGTGCCGATATTCGTGGAAAATCAGTCGGTGACTGGTAAATATCGTCAAATAGTTTTCTTGCGTGACCATATTCCTTTTCATCCGCAGTATTTTTCTCGACTTCACTGGCATTCTCTTTTTCTATTTCCATTTCCATATGCCGCTATCCCCTGGTAGAAAATGTGCGATCTAATTGCTGAAGCTCTTAGCGTTTGGCAGCAGTCTTTGTTCTTGTTTTGGCTGATACCCAGGGGTAGTACTCTGTTCATTCTTGCTTGCTTCGTTGGTGGTAGCGCGGTTGTCCTTACGGCTCTCGCCAATCACTTCGTTTCTAGGCCCTTGTCCAAACAGTGGTGGAAATTCCAAATCTTTAGGTTCTTTGGAGATAGCTTTAGAGTCTCTCAAAAGGTCCAGGAGTTTGCCTGCATCATTTGGTCCGCAGGTATCTGGCGCACCATTTTTTTTGGTCAGTGACTGGTAAGAATCGTCAAATAAATGTTGTCCGGCTTCCTTATACTTTTGCATGTCTTCCGCAGCATTCTTACTGACTTCACTGACTTTCTCTTTTGCTAATTCCATATGATGTTATCCCCTGTTAGAAAATTGTGGTCTCGGTATTGGTCTCGGTCTCGGTGTTGGTCATGCATTAACCTTAACGGCGCAGAAAAACCAAGTGGTGACTATTCAGTGACCAAAGTGTGACCACATACTCGAGATGTGGGGAATAGTGATCATGTTGATAGTGATTGGTGGGTTGGTTAGTTTATTGATGTTGCAAAAGCTGTGCGCTTAAAATCGACCATATTGTTGACGGCTCTTGTCGTTTTGTCGAGCTTCAGGCCGGCTGGTTGCTCGCCAAGCAATCTTGGCCAGTCGCGACAACCTGAAAAAGTCTACAACTCACAAACTTTGGGGCCAGGGCAAGCCTGGTCGATGCATCATAAAACGCTTGGCTCTGTTGCAAAAATATTTTCGCAGATTTTGCTAAACATCGAACGCCCGAAGCGCTTGCTGATATTCCTTTTCCACGGACTCCAATGAGAGATGTTGGTAAACCTCCAAGCTTTTACGGCTCTCATGACCGCTAATGAGCTGAATCTTTGCGTCTGATATGCCGTGGCTAGTTAGGTATGTCAGCATTTGATGCCTCAATAGATGCGGATGAACAGTGCGTTTTAAGCCAGAGCGCTCACAATAGTCTTTGACTATCTGCTGAATGCGTCGAGTGGTGTAGGGCTGATTGAGCCTCGATTCGAACAGAAAAATATTTTCGCTTGTCGCGCTCAGATGACTTCGGAGTGCCAATCGAAAGCCAGATGGAAACAAAATATAGCGATCTTTGCTGCCCTTGCCCTGGTTGATAAATATCTTGCATGCGTCCAAGTCAACATCACTCACTCGAATGTTGACCAGCTCGCTGACTCGAATTGCGGTGTAAAGCAAAAGCTTGAGCATTAGCTCATGCTGCAAATCTTCGCAATTTTGTACTGCGCGAAAAAATTGCTTCAGTTCAGTCATTGAGAGAATTTCTGGCAATTGACGCTGCTTTTTTTGCTTGGTCAATTTCAACTTAAGTCTGACCTGCTGGCAGACTGAGACGAACTCCTCGTAACTCAGTCGATGCTGCCGCGCAACTTTGGTTATCTTTTGAACGGCCGCTAATTTCGCCTTTCCGTTTTTAGGTGCGAAACTGCCTTCGGTTTTAACTGTTTTTGCAACCAACGCGATTCCTTTGGGCATTTTAATTTCGCCTTTCTACCATTATGCGAAATAATTTTAGTCTATATCCAAAGCATATCGAGGGCTGTGATGAGCGATTTTAAGTGGCGTCACTTCGAAGGCGAATTCATTTTGCAATGTGTCCGCTGGTACTGCAAGTACGGTATCAGTTATCGCGATTTAGCGGAGATGATGGCTGAACGCGGCATCAAAGTGCACCATTCTACAATTTACCGGTGGGTGCAAAAGTATGCCCCCGAGATGGAAAAGCGCATGAGATGGTATTGGCGGCAATCTTTCGACTCTTCCTGGCGAGTCGACGAGACTTGTATCAAAGTGAAAGGAAAACTGAAGTACATCTTTCGCGCAATCGACCGACGCGGACGCACAGTCGATTTCTATTTGTCACACTCACGAAATACCGCAATGGCCAAAAAGTTTTTGTGCAAAGCTTTGAATGGTCTCAATGACCCGCCCAGCAAAATCAACACAGACAAGCACCACGCTTATGGCTGCGCCATCGCAAGTATGAAAAAGACTGGAAAATGCGAGAACGACTTAGAACATTCGCAAGTGAAGTATTTGAATAATCGACTTGAATCGGACCATGGCAAGTTAAAGCGATTGCTGAATCCTGTGCGCGGTTTTAAAACTATGAAGACTGCATTCGCTACCCTGAGAGGTTTTGAGCTTATGCGCATTTTTCACAAAGGTCAGCTGAACACCTGGCATACATGCAGTTGTTCACCGGGCGTTGCGGCCGAAAAATGTTTGATCAATCGGCAGTTTGGAATTTACACGCAACATTGGCAAGCTACCTGATCGCTTGATGGTGACTAATGTCCGGCAGCTTTGCTCGATCAGGCTCAATGAAATTTTTTCGAGCTTCGTTCGATTTTAAAGACTCGGCGCTATAAAACTCTTCCAAGCAATTCTTTTGAAACAAGTCCGTGTGCACTTCAGAAAAGATCTTCCACGTGCCGCCCGCATTGCGCCTGGAGGCGATGATTCGAGCAAAGGCTACGGTAATTGTCTCGTGATAGCCGATACTGTTTTGCGTCGAGTTGAACTTCATAATGCCCGACCTCAGACGAGTCAAGGCTTCGTCAAAATTATTTGACGTTTCAAGAATTATCCAACCGATGCGAACGTGCGCCGCATGCGTCCAGCATTTCCCGCCCAATGAGCATTGTTCAAACGATTCCAGAAATTGTTTATCGTCTTCAGTAATCATGCACGTGTTGACCCTTTTGAATACCAGCCTTTAGTCGAATTGACAATTTTGACCACGGATAGCATGACTGGCACTTCAATCAGAACGCCCACTACCGTAGCCAAAGCAGCACCCGAGTGAAGCCCAAATAAGCTTATGGCAGTTGCTACTGCAAGCTCAAAAAAGTTGCTTGCACCTATCAGAGCCGACGGGCAAGCAGCGTTGTGAGCCACTTTTAGCTGACGATTCAAAAGATACGCCAGAGCCGAATTGAAATAGACTTGAATCAAAATCGGCACAGCAAGCAGGGCTATAACAAAAGGTTGTTTGATTATCGCTTCACCTTGAAAAGCGAACAGCAGCACGAGAGTAGCTAATAGTGCCGATAATGAGACCGGCGACAAGGCTTTGAGCGCAGCATCAAAAGTCTTTTGGCCTTGTTTGAGAAGTAGATATCTGGCTACCTGAGCCAGAATTACCGGAACTACTATGTACAGACCGACTGAGATTAGCAGCGTGTCCCATGGCACTTTGATCGATGACAAACCAAGCAAAAGCCCCACTATCGGGGCAAACGCGAACACCATGATCAAATCATTCACTGCTACTTGGGTCAAAGTGAAATACGGATCTCCGTCCGTCAAATTACTCCAGACGAAGACCATAGCCGTACAGGGTGCCGCTGCAAGAAGAATTAGCCCAGCCACATAGCTATCAATTTGGTCTTGAGGCAAGTAGTGCACAAACAAAACTTTGATGAATATGTAAGCAAGCAAAGCCATCGAGAATGGCTTAACGCACCAGTTTATAAATAGTGTGACCAGTACCCCTTTCCAGTGCTGTTTGACCTGATGTAATGCGCCAAAATCAATTTTCAGCAGCATCGGAATGATCATCAGCCAAATCAAAATGCCGACAGGTACGTTAACCCGGGCGATTTCGAGAGAGGCTATCAATTTGAACGGCCCAGGAGCAATTTGACCAAGAGTAATGCCGATGCCAATGCAAAGAAAAACCCAAACAGTAAGCCACTTTTCAAAAAAACCGATTTTGCTGTCAGTGTGTTCGCTTGATTTTATAATCGTGTCGGTCATTATTTTGCGGTCTCTAAGTCGCAGCAATCAAGCGCATTGAGATCGTTTAACAACCTCAAGACTCTCGCCCTGATTTCGTCGCGAATTTCGCAGACTTCGTCATCAGCTTTGCCTTTTGGATCGGGTAATGGCCAATCCTGTCGTTTCAGCCCTGGTACGTAAGGGCAGGCTTCGCCACATCCCATGGTTATCAGCAAATCTGCCCCGGCAGCCAGTTCATCCGTCAAGAGCTGCGGCTTGACGCCCGAGAGATCAATGTCGACCTTTTTCATTGCTTGCAAAACGCAATCATGTACCTTATCGCCGGGTTGGGTACCGGCTGAAACAGCTTGAGCCTTGGATTTGTCCGCGTGCTTGTTGAAAAATGCTGCGGCCATTTGTGAGCGCCCGGCGTTATGGACGCAAGCAAAAATTACTTTCATTAGGTACATTCCTTCTTTCCGAAACTGATGCTAACTGGCACCGTTTCAGGCATTGGAGCGCAACAGGCAGAGTTTGTCTCGGTTGTAAAATCAGCGTCTTCACCATAGGTTGTCGCAATATCAGTTGTGTAGAAGCTTTCCCAGGCGATACCTTGTGGGTCATGAACCCAGGCTTTATCGGCTTTGGCATAACAGCACGTGGTTTGTTCTTGTTCCAAAATTGGCTGCTCTGCGGCTTTTAATCTGGTTGAAATAAGTTTGAGCGCGTCGCTGTCGTCAACCTGGATGCCCAAATGATCGAGCCCTGGCTCTCTACCGCGAGTTGAGATAGCAAAGTTGATGCGTGGATCGTCGAGCATCCATTTTGCGTAGTCGTCCTTGGTGACCGATGGCGGCACATCAAAGAAAGTGGAATAGAACTTGATTGACTGGGCTAAATCAGCCACTGCAACGTGTACATGGAATCTTTTCATTAACACTTACCTCCATTGTCGGCACAACAGTTTTCCATCAAGAAGCCCAATAGCTCTTGCATATGACCGTAGTTGGCCGCGTAAATAATTGAGCGACTTTCGCGCCGAGAAGCTATAAGACCGGCATTGCTAAGCTCTTTCAAGTGAAAGGACATAGTTGGCGCTGGCATCGAGAAATGCGCCGCCAGATCTCCGGCCGCCATTCCATCGGCACCTTTGCGGACCAATAACCGGAAGATTTCCAGGCGGGCTTCTTGAGCCAAAGCTCCAAGGGCCTTAACTGCATCGTTCGTTTTCATATTTCCAGAATAATCGAAGTGTAGAGCCCTGTCAAGCCTGTCGATTTTTGCAACAGAGCCAAACGCTTATTCTTGGCGAATTTGACCTATTAATCAATAAAACTGGACTTAGAGCCGCTTGCAAGCGTTCAGGAATTACCTTTGTTGCCCAGGCGCCCGTCTGGCGGGCAGTTGCTTTTTCGTCTAGGTCTGGGGCGATCTGGCGGCCTGCCCCTGTGAATTTTCGGCCAGTGCACGAACAGTGGCACTCGCTGGCGGTCATAGGGATTCCCGGCATATGGTTAACTCCGGTAGTACGCACAGGCCAAAGTGAATTATCTGGATTTAAATGCGAAAGGTATGCCACTTCTGACCAGTGGGTGCGTCAGCAGGTCGTCCAGCTAAAGCAAAAGCTGATAAACCTCTCATATCCACGTTCAGCGGTTTACCACGCTGCTCAACTTAATTTGCCTACTAAGGCATGTGTGATTTTAGAGCAGATCTATGGAGTGCCGTCATGTTCACTGCTGCCGGTTGAATTTCGCTACACCAGTTTTCGCAATAACGTCACTGTAGCCATGCAGACGCTGTCGTGCCGCATAGTCACTCCGCCTAAAGACTGGTTGGCTATTCCGGCGGGTCTGAAAACCGTGGGCACTTTTGCCGACGTTAATATGGACAAGGGAGCCGAGTCTGGGGCACAAGAATTGTTTGGCAATTAACAGCTCATACGCAAAATGGAGCCTCGAAATGAGGCTCCATTGAAAGGAGGAAGCTTCTAGCAGGGCCAGAAATTAGCTACCAGAATTCCAGTCGGTCACAGGTGTAATGACAGGCTGAGCATATGTCACTTCAACAACTGGCTGTTGCACAGGTTGTACTGTTTGTACCGGTGGCACAGGTTGTACGTTCTGTATGGCAGGAGGAGCGAAGTTTACTTGTGGTTGAGCAGTCACTTGTGCTGTTTGTGCAATAGCAGGAGCGGCAGCGGCTGCTGCAGCGGCGGCTTGTTGTTGAGCAGCATAAGCTCTGAAGGTCTCTTCAATTAGACCCGCTTTTTCGCGCAAGAGATATTCGATGTAATCTCCACGGCTCATACGTGATGCAGCGACTTGTTCGTCGAGCAAACGGTGTGCCATAGGGGTTACGCAAACGGCTGTTGTGGTTCCACGGTTCTTACCAAAGAAGAACGATTTGGCACCACCTTTAGGGCCTGTCTGTTTGGCTTGAGGGGGTAATCTCAAGGGGGCCAAGCCAGCGCGTTCACGAATAAGCATTTCTACGTAATCGCCATTCGAAACGCTGGCGGATGCGGCTTGTTCTTTAAGCAACTGACGGCCAAGGGCTGTCAGGTTGAACGAAACCGAACCGGACTCTTTGCCAGGAAAGCGCGAGCGCCTGGGCGAAGTGGTCTTGGCAGGTGCTGGTGTTATCTGGACCGTTGTGTTCATCTAGCTTATGGCAGTGATTCTTTCCAATTACTTTTTAGTGCCTGGTTAGTTTCTCTACCTTTCCTCCTTTTCTGAAAGAACTGGACCCTTCTGGTACGAATTTAAGACTTAGTCTTGATTTTGAATGTGATGGCCAATGCCATCTAGTTACCAACGCTTCTTTTATTGTTTCCTGCTCTCCGGCTTATGCCATCAAGCTGTCGACCGTTAAGTCGATCAAGAAAGCTCTTGCCGTGCCCTCGCACTTGGACTCTATCAAAAACACACGGTATTACTTACTGGGTGAATCTTCGATTTGTCCTGGCAACCCTTTCCAAGACCTTGATTATAGAGCAAAGTTACGAGAATGATGCAGTAGTCATGTATTACTATCTTTTCATAACAAGTGCACGAAGAAGCTCATGACAACTGCTTAAGGTACATGCCAATGTTGATGGATAGCCAGGTTGTTGAAGAGTAAAGCGATGATGCAACCAAGAATTGCGCCAACAAAAACTTCTACCGGAGTATGCCCGAGGAATTCTTTAATACGCTCAGTAGATAGCTTAGGGTGCTCTGAAAATAGCTCAACCATCATCTGATTGAGCACCTTGGCTTGCAAGCCAACCGTTCTTCTCACGCCTGCGGCGTCGTACATGACGATAAAAGCAAGGCAAAGTGCGATAGCAAATGAGACGGAGTTAAACCCTTCAATCAAGCCTACAGAGACAGCCATACCCATGGTGCAGCATGAGTGCGATGAAGGCATGCCACCAGTGGTGGCAATCATTCGCAAATCAAGTTTGCCGGTTTTGAATAGTTTGGTCAGCACTTTTAAAACTTGCGCAAAAGTACTGGACATCACGGTTACAGCAATGACTTGCCAGCCGCGACCTTCCATATTTTGCACCGCGGTTTGCACGTTGACCGGTTGCGTGGTGATCTGTTGAGCTTGCTCAACGCTGCTCTGCGCAAGCGTAATCAAATTGGTCAGATCTGGTAAACAAAATTCCATCGATGTTTTCTCTATTTTTTTCTATGAATAGCATATTTGAGTAAGGCTTTCAGAACAGGGGCATCCTTGTTGTCAAGGGCGCTGCGCTCAAGCAGCGCTATGCCTTCTGCTTCCATCTCACTCAGTTTGGCTCTGGCGCCATCAATACCAATGGCCCGCACCCATGTAGCTTTTTTTGTCGCTTCATCCTTGCCGGGAGTTTTACCCAGGGTCTGAACGTCGCCGGTTACATCTAATAGATCATCTGTTATTTGGAAAGCCAGACCAAGAATTTCACCAAAGCGATAAAGACTAGCGAGCTGCTCATCAGTGCCATTCATCAGTTTGCCACCACTCCAGAGGGCAAAGCGAATCAACGCCCCTGTTTTTCCGGCATGAATAGACTCGACTGTAGCAATATCAAATTTATCCTCGGCGGCCCCGGTGAACTCCATGTCTTTTACCTGGCCACCAACCATCCCTGATGGGCCTGTGGCCTTACTCAACTCAAGAGCAACGGCCAGTAAATTTGCCGATGCGACAGACTTGCTCGTGTGTTCAATCAATACTTCATTGGCCAACATGAGCAAACCATCACCTGCTAAAAGCGCCAGCGCTTCGCCGTAAACTTTGTGATTGGTGGGTTTGCCGCGCCGCAGATCGTCATTGTCCAGACAGGGCAAATCGTCGTGTACAAGGCTCATGGCGTGCACCATTTCAATAGCGCAGGCACAGGGTAAAGCAATCTGCAGTGCCTCTTCACTTAGATTGCCAGTAGTATCACTAATACCAGTGGCACCAGTAGTGGCATTGTTTACAGTCACAGCTTCTGCTGCTGCCAGGGTAAGCATGGCCCTAAGTCTTTTGCCGCCAGACAAAACTGAATAACGCATAGCTTGCCAGAGCCTGGCTGGCTCTTGCTCTACCAGGTACTCAGCCAGCTTGCTTTCTACAAGCTTGCGGCGCGCATCGAGGTAGCCTTCAAAATCGAAATTAGTGGCGTGAATTTGAGCTTCCAGCATTACTTATTTGTTGAGAACTTTTTTGACCAGTTGGAAAAACTTCAGCCCTTCGACACCAAGCGTCAAAATGCTGCGCTCCTTATTAAGAAGCAAACTGACCAGTGGCCCGATCCTTTTTGCAATTTCCATATATTCAAGGGCCCCTGCTGCCGGCGCTTCTTTGGGAAGCTTGAACCGCTCAGTCAATTCTTCCAAGTTATATTTTGCCGCTTGCAGTTGAATGAGAATTTGATCACGAATATCATCGATCATAATTTCGTCTGCTTGCATAGATTCATTGATGCGCACGTGAATTAAGCCAACCGCCAGAGCACATAGGCCTGCTGCAAATGCCACCAGGGCAATGAAGATTCGAGCCGTATTCATTAATATAGGCGAACTGCGGTCCATGGCCCAAAATAAATCTGGCAAGAGCAAAACAATTGCCAGCACCACCGTTACTGCAACCAGGATTGTATAAAACAATCCCACAAAACCAATTACCATGCGTACACGTTGAATGGCGTTGGTAAGCAGTTCTCCTGGAGCAATGCCAAGACGACTTAGCGGAGAGTTGGGATCAAATTCTATCTGCGCACCGTTAGCGGTGTCGCCACTTGAGCTGCGAGTTGAATAACTAGAACGATCAGGCGCGGCAGTTTGACTTGCCGTGCTGCTTTCTGATGATTCTAAGTCGTCGTTATCTTGCATTTTTTTAATTACTTGAGGAGGTCTCGGGCAATGAGCATGCGTTGTATCTGGTTGGTGCCTTCATAAATTTGCCCGGCTTTGGCATCTCTGAAAATTCGTTCGATCAACAGATCCGGGTTGAGACCATCCATTCCAAGTATGTTCATGGCTTCGGTCGACACTTTCATTGCCACGTCTGATGCCATTGTTTTAGCCATGGCCGCCACCGTAACGCTGGGCTCTTTAGCATCAATTAAACGTGCTGCCTGAAAAGTCAGTACACGGGCGGCTTCAGTCTGCACTGCCAGGTCACCCAATTTTGCCGCCATGCCACCAGCATCGGCACTAATTACTCCGTCGCGATAATTTCTTTGCAAGCTTTCCAGGCAAGCATCCAGAGCTCCTTGAGCCCAGCCGACGCACTGAGCGGCTATGGTCACTCTGCCTTTAGCCAGGCTGGAGAGGGCTACTTTGCGACCTTCACCATGGGCACCAAGTAGATTTTCTTTCGGCACGAGGCAATCGTTGAACACAATTTCGCAAGTTGAATATCCGCGCATACCGAGCATGTCGAACTTTTGGCCAATGGCAAAACCGGCAAAATTACGCTCAACAATAAAAGCAGTGATTTGACCACTTTTTCTTCCAGACTCGGGCTTGGCACCATCTGTGCCATCAAGCAATCTGGCCATGACGATGTAAAAATCAGCTGAGGCACCAGAGGTGATGAAAGTTTTGGTGCCGTTGAGCACATAATTACCTGCAGCATCAATTTTGGCGCTGGTTTCAATAGCGGCAGTGTCAGAGCCGGCATTGGGCTCTGTTAAGCCAAAAGCAGCGAGCATTTTTCCGCTGGACGCGGCCACTAAATATTTGTTTTTTTGCTCGTCATTACCAAAGCGATAGATAGGCTCCTGGCTGAGCACGTGCACACCAAGAGAACTCATAATCGGCACGCAACGACGGCCAAATTCTTCGTTAACTAAACTGAAGCTAACATAATCTCCACCGGACCCACCGTATGTGGTGGGAAAAGGCAAGGAGCCTAAACCAAATTCAGGGCTACAAGCTTTTTCAAAAAGGTCACGGCGAAAGACGTTTTCTTTGTCGCTGGCAATCACTTCTGCTTGGGTGATGCCGCGCGCGAAAACTTTGGCTTTTTCCAGCCAGCCTATTTGTTCACTGTTGAATTTGCCTGCCAGCGCTCCTGTGGAGCTTGGTGACATCTGGGTTTGAACCAATGTATGACTTTAGACCGCTCAGGATTTACGCATACAAATATAGCAAGGAAAGTGACCACATATACGCTTCTGTTCAGGAAGGGTAAACATTGAAGATGGTATACAATTAATCTCGCTTAAATAATTGGGCAACGAGAAAGTCTTTGCAACCTAACATTGGGGTCAGCCATTTCTACTAACGGTGAGTCGAAGCCACCGCAAAGAACCATCTCGAAACCGAGCGCGCTCAAGAAAGGCGATACGGTTGGAATTGTGGCGCCATCATCGCCATCATTCGAAGCCGGCAGTTTGTCATTTGCCACTGATTGGCTGCAAAAAATGGGCATCAAATTTAAACTTGGTGCTCATGTCGGCAAAAGTTACAGTAGCTATGCCGGTGACGATCAAGCTCGGGCAGAAGATTTACAAACGCTCTGGGACGATGATCAAGTATCAGCAATTTTGCCCCTCCGTGGTGGTGCCGGTGCCACGCGCTTGTTGCCGCTGCTTGATTTTTCTCTGTTTGAGCGCAAACCCAAAATTGTTGTGGGTTTCAGCGACATCACAGCACTGCTCATAGCCATTCACCAGAAGTCGAACCTGGTTACCTTTCATGGACCCACAGTGGGGCTGATGTTTGAGACCGCCTATACCCATGCTTATTATAAAAAAGCAATCATGGGCATTTCGCCTCTGGGGCCAGTTAGCGATCCTCCGCTTGAGCAGTGGGGCTCAGAATATCCGCCCAGGCGCATGATTATTGCTGCCGGCAAGGGCCGCGGTCGTCTGACTGGAGGCTGCCTGACCCTGATACGTGGTCTGATGGGCACTGACTATGAAATCGAAACCGAAGGACGGATTGTTTTTCTTGAAGATGTTGATGAGGAGCCTCACAACATTGATCGCATGCTCACACAGTTAATTTTGGCAGGAAAATTTGACCGGGCCGCCGGTATCATCATTGGTGACTGCAGCGGTTGCAGGCCAGGTGGTAGCAAGCGTAATATTTTGCCCCTTAATATGTCTGTGGAAGCCATTCTCAAAGAGCGTCTCGGTAAGCTTGGCATTCCTGTAATTTTTGGTTTGAAATTTGGTCATACCGCCGACAAAATCACATTGCCACTTGGTGTGATGGCCAGTCTCGATACTACAGGTAGTGTTAGATTCGAAATTGAGGAGGCCGCGTGTGTTAGTAAAACCGCCATCCTTAAAAAGTAAAGATCGCATTGCCTTGCTGGCGCCAGCCAGTCGTCCGGCTAAGCCTTCGGCACTAAAACGGGCTGAAGCGATAGTCTCAGCCATGAACTTTACACCAGTAGTCGGCGCTCATGCTCTAGATGTGCACGGCCCCATGGCAGGCAGCGATGAAGCGCGGCTTTGCGATCTGGTTTCTGCCATTGAAGATGACAGCATTGCTGCTATCTGGTTTCTTACCGGCGGATACGGCTCACTGCACTTGATACCAAATTTGCCTTACAGTACCTTTGCCAAAAATCCAAAAATTGTGCTTGGTGCTGATGATAACAGCCATCTGCTATTTGCTTTGCACCAAGCATCGCAGGTAGTTACTTTTTACGGCAACAATCTAGATCGCATCGAAAGTAAGGCAGCCGTAGAGCGCATGGGCCATTTTTTTGCCGGCACTGAAATCGAAGAACTCGATAGTAATAATTTAAATTTTGGTGCTGCGCAATTTCCGCCCTTGCAAGTAAAAGACAAAGTAGTGGCAGACTTTTGCTATGCGCCTGTGGCAGGCGTAAAGGAAGGCACTGTACTGGCCGGCAACCTTACGGCTTTGGTATCACTCTTTGGCACCAAATTTGAGCCGCAACTGAGCGAAACAATATTGCTGCTCGAAGATCGCAATGAGCGAAACGATATTCTTGACCGCTGGTTCACCACGCTTTATATATCAAACAAACTGGCCACCGTAGCTGCTCTTGGTCTGGGGCGTTTTGAAAATTGCGGCACCAGGCAAAGCGCTAATATGCTTTCGTTTGAAGAACTGGTAGCCGACCGGGTGAGCGAAATTAATTTGCCCACCTGCTTTAATCTTCCCTTTGGCCAAAGTTCTGACTGCGCTATTGTGCCCCTCGGGCTCAGAGCTTCATTTGATACGGCAAAAGGCACCCTGCGTTATTTGGAGTCAGCTTTTACTGGCCGATAAAACCCAGTGATTCGGCTTTGTCTTGATCGTTTTTTGCCTGAGCGGCTAGAGAGAGCTGACTATTGGCATAAGAGCGATAAAAATAAGCTTCACCATTGTCAGGGTCTAGTCTGATGGCATCAGTGCAATCAATGATAGCTTTATGAAAGTGGCCAATTTGATTTTGCAGCTCTGCTCGGCGCAGCAAAGCTCCGGCATCTAGCGGGCTGAGCTCAATAGTTTTGTCATAATCGCTCAAAGCTCGCTCGTACATTTTTAGTTCTTCTTCCGCATCGCCACGATAGGCGTACGCGGCGGTGCACTGTTTATCTCGGTCGAGGGCTAGATTGCAATCGGCAATTGCCTTTTTGTAATCACCAGATAAATTGTAAGCGTAGGCGCGCGCTGTGTAACCGTCAGGCTGCTGTGGCGCAATGATGATTGCCTGATTAGCCGCTGCAAAAGCTTCAGTAATTTTGCCAGAATTCAAATAAGCGTCAGACTGGAGCACATAAATGTCGCTATTGCGCGAATCTAATTTTAAAATCTGAGCGCAATCGTTCAAGCATTCTTGGTAATAACCAAGGGCATGATTAGCTTTAGCTCTGGCTGTCAATATTTCTACATCGCTTTTACCTGATGCTATCGCTTTCGAAAAATCAGCTAATGCTTTTTCTTTCTCGTCAATTTGCAGCCATAGTTTGCCGCGTTCAAAATAAAGCCCACCCTGCGTCTCAGCCTTAGCTGCCGCCAGGCTTCTGTCGATTTTTTCTATGGCTTGCTTAATCTCGGCCGGTGCGCCTTTCATTAGATATAGATAGACGTCATGATTGAAAGTAAATTCCACAGGCACTGTATGTGGTGCACCCACGGGCAAAGTCGGCATAGGTACTGCTAAATTAATGGTAGCCAGCATATCTTTGTCAAAATCTTGATCACCAGAGCTTCTGGAAATTTTCAAGTCACTGAGATCACCGCGACGATTGAGGCTAAACATTACCGCGCCGTTTTTACCGCTGCTTGTCTTCGGTAACCAGAAGGGTTTGATTTTTTTATGCAAGCTGTCCATAAACGCAACGTAGCTTACCGAAGAAAGACGCTCACGGGGCTTGTCGTGCTTTGACCGCTCATGCCGTTCTTCTACGGGCCCACAGGCTGCCAGGCAACAAGCAGATAAAGCTAAGTAGAGAGCAAATTTCACAGTTACCATTATTACGAAGACAAAACCGATTGAGAGAGCTGCTCTTCCAGACTGCTAATTTCTCCGGCAGCAATATTGACCAGAGCCAGGGGAATGGCTGAGCGAATGTCACCGGCAATGATACCGGCCTGTCCGATATTTTGTGCCACCAGATCTGCCGCCTTACCGTGAATATAAACTCCAGCGCAAGCAGCATCAAATGGATTGAGACCTTGAGCCATTAGACCACCAATAATGCCAGAAAGCACATCTCCGCATCCGGCTGTAGCCATGCCGGAGTTTCCGGTAGGATTGATAAAAATGGTGCCCTCCGGATTGGCCACCAGGCTGTATGCCCCTTTGAAGACGACAGTGCATTGCAACTCGCGGGCAGCGGCAAGTACCGCGCCCACACGGTCTGAAAGCAGCTCTTCCACGCTTTTTCCGGTAATGCGGCTCAGTTCTTTCGGATGGGGAGTGATGACAAAATTGGTTGCCGGCCGAGGCATTGATTTGACATTGGCGGCGAGGGCGTTCAAACCATCTGCATCAATTACGCAAGGCTTATTAATCAGGTCAAGTAAATCGAGTACAAAGCTTACTGTGTCGGGGTTTTGTGAAAGCCCTGGACCCACCACCACACTAGATATTTGATCAAGCATGTCGGTCACTTCTTTCAAAGCTTCTTTGCTGATTGATTGAGCTGATGTTTCACTGAGTGGGCGAACTACAATTTCTTCGGCCATAACGTGACCGGCCAACGATCTTGGTGTGGCCAGGTAAGCCAATCCGGCGCCGACTCTTAGAGCGCTTGTGGCGCATAGAACTCCGGCACCACTCATGCCCAGGGAGCCGCCTACAGTTAGTACGCGGCCGAATGTACCCTTATTAGAATCAGTTGGTCGCAGGGGCAGAACCGATTGCACAGCACCACAGGTGGTGATAAAGATTTTGGGAGTACTATCTACATGGCTTAAATGATCAGGCAAATTGCCAAAATCTGGCAGACCAATATCAACCAGATGCATGATGCCTGCATACTCAGCACCAGGGTGGGACAGATGACCAGGCTTGAGAGAACCAAATGTCACAGTTTTGTCAGCGCGAACCGCTGCGCCCATTATCTGGCCGGTATCAGAGTTGATGCCTGATGGTAAATCGATAGAAAGCACAGGTTTTGAGCTGGCATTAATAGCTTCGATAACGTGCTTTGCCAGGCCAGCTACTGGTCGGCTTAAACCGGTGCCAAACAGTGCGTCTACAAGCATTGTTGAATTGTTAATAATCGAGCCAAGTATCTCTTCTACTTGATCATTGTCTTCCAGCAAAGTGATTTCTACATCGAGAGCAGCGAGAATTTTGCGATTTGCCTCTGCTTCTTTAGTAGACATCTGTAAAGACGCACTCGAGTTCTCAGGCAGCAGTAAGAAACAGCTGGCTGGTACTCCCCACAAACTTAAATAGCGAGCGACAACAAGGCCGTCACCACCATTATTGCCACTGCCGCAAAAGATAGCAATGTGACCAGGGTTTTCGTGCCAGAGCGAAAGGGCTGCCAGAGCCGCGCCGCGACCGGCAACTTCCATTAAGGTTTGTCCCCAATTGAGACCGTCTGCTAGAGCCGAAACCGACTTGATCCATTCAGATTCGAGCAATCTGATTTGTTTGGTATCAGGCACTCTTAAATTGCTAAGCATCAAGTTCTTGTTTCCTAATTAGGTGACTTTATTAGCGATTGTTCTTCTGGCAGCTTTTCAACTAGAAAACAACGGGCATCATGACCAGGTGATTTTTCTTCTAATGGTGGAATTGATTGATCGCATATGTCTACACGCCAGGAACAACGATTGGCGAAGCGGCAGCCCGGCGGCAAATTAATTAAACTGGGCGGCTGACCATCAATTGGTATAAGTCTTTGTGAATCACGTTTTGGCAGTGAATTCATCAGGCCAATGGTGTAAGGATGTTTTGGTTGTTGAAAAAGTTCTTGCACAGTGGCATATTCCACCACAGAGCCTGCGTACATCACGGCCACGGTGTCACACATTTCGGCCACCACACCAAGGTCGTGGGTGATCAAGACAATAGCCGTACCTTGATCTTTTTGAATTTCGCGCAGCAAATCTAAAATTTGCGCTTGCACGGTGACATCAAGGGCGGTGGTAGGTTCGTCGGCAATTAATAGCTCGGGCTCGCATGCCAGAGCCATCGCAATCATCACCCGCTGGCGCATGCCACCAGAAAACTGGTGCGGATACTCATCTACTCTGCTGCGCGCTTCAGGTATGCGCACGCGATCTAGTACATCGATGGCTTTTTTGCGCGCTTCAGCCCGAGAGACTTTTTGATGCAGCTCCACGGCTTCCATAATTTGCGCACCGACTGTATAAACAGGGTTCAGCGAAGTCATGGGATCTTGCGGAATTAAAGCGATACGGTTTCCGCGTATTGATCGCATTTGCGCTTCAGTTAGATCGAGCAAGTTTTGTCCATCAAGGCGAATTTGTCCGCCAACGATTTTTCCTGGTGGTGGAATCAGCCTCAAAATCGAAAGAGACGTGATCGATTTTCCGCAACCAGATTCGCCAACGATGCCAAGTACCTGGCCTTTGTCCACAGAAAGTGTGACATCGTCTACAGCACGAGCCATACCGGCCTCGGTGGGGAACGCTGTTGCGAGATTTTGAATTTCAAGGAGGGCCATTGATACCGAAAATTACTTGAGGAGCTTCGACCAGAATCTGTAGTGATTTTAGACTATCTGCCATAACAGTCAGACTAATTCAGCTGCAGAATGCTTAAATAGAGATCTCGACCTTGAGGGATTTATGTCTACTGACTCGTCTAACAACACGCGAGACATATCGGTCTTACAATTGCTCACCAAGCTTGTCAAAGAAACCGACAGACTGGTGCGTCTGGCTGATGACATCGACACCCATGCTTCGACACCTCAGGCCAAGGCTGCATTTAATTTGATTGGCTCTGAAGTCAGCAATATTTTATCAATCATGAAAACCTCCCTTGATCCGCTCTATCGGTTGTACGACCTCGATCCGGGCATGAAAAATTTAGACCGCAACCGGCGCAATGCCAACATCAAAGAGTTCACGCTGGCTAACGATCCTGATGAAAGCTATGACGAACAGGCACTTTGGAACGACATTAAAGCGAAAGAATAGTTATTAGCTTTGATTAGCTAATTTACTGGCAACCTGTTTTTCGCCGCTTTCAGTGAGCATCTTCAATTCTTTCTGCACTTCTTTCTGCACTTTAGGACTTTCTTCTACGCGTGCTACCACGCGCTTGAGGCCTGCGAGCCAGGGCTTAAAGTGATGGCTCTTCATTTCGCTATAGGCCTGGGCGAAAGTCCAGTGCTCACGTAAGACACGGAATACAGCCACAAGGGCTCCAGTGCGGTCAGCGCCGTAGCGGCAATGGACAAAGACAGGTTGGTTGACCGGATTGTCCACAATGCTTAGGAATTGGGCCACTTTAGGCAATGACACACCCTTGAAACCAAGGGGAATGTGAAAATATTTAATGCCCAGTTGTTTGGCACGCTGCGACTCTTGCTGAGCCCCTTGACCCGCCATGCGTAAATCGACGATGGTTTTGACGCCGCTCTGGGCCAGACCGGCCATACCTTGCTGCGAAGGCGCAGCACCGCGCCACAAGCCTTGGGAGACAATATCAAAATTATTGATTTGCGGCGCGCATTCAACGATTACGGCATGAACATTGTTGCTGTTGTGACTGAGCTTGTCATGCACTAGGTTCTGAGTAAATTCTACTGGGGCCGTCTCAGACTTGTCGCTCAAACGCTTCGCTTGGCAACTCTCTGCCATTGTTGAACACTGCAAAGCCAAAATTGTAAACAGACTGAGTGCAACGCGCCTCAGCGACTGTTCTACCTTTGTCTTTGTGTCTTTGAATTTGGTATCAAAAACGGTGCCAGTCAGGCTCGATGCCATAAGTCCAACATTCCAAATTACTTAGCTCTACCGATCGTAACATGGTGCCTTCTTTACAATCAAGATCTACGCTTATTCTTTTAAAAGTTATACTGTCGGCTCGAATCAGCGAGAACTTGTGGAAAATAAGGCTAATTACAACAGCGCCGGCAAAAAGAGTCTCAAAATTCTTTTGCTGGTGCGAGTTCTGGTAAGAGAATTCAGCGGCTTTTTGATTTGCCTGACAGTGGCCTTTTCCACTTCGGTAATTCTCTTTTACAACTATTATCCGCGTCACTTATTGCCTGGCGGCACCGCCATGACTTTTTTGCAAGCGGCCTACTACACATTGCTGATGATTTTCTTCGAAAGCCCTTTGCAATACGTGGAGGACATCAAACTCTCACCACTATTTTTTCTACTGCCGATTTTAGGTCTTGTTACCATTGCTGAAGGTGTAGTTCATCTCGGTAATCTACTTTTTCAGCACAAACGTTATTCCAAGGAGTGGCAGAAAATGATCGCCGAGACAATGGAAGGGCATGTGATTGTCTGTGGTTTAGGCAATGTTGGTGTGCGAGTGGTGCAACATTTAAAACGCTTTTCCGAATCAGTGGTGGCAATTGAAAGCAATCCTGATGCTCGCTTTGTCGGTGAAGTGGCTGGTTACGAAGTGCCCGTGCTTTTCGGTGATGTGCGAGACGGTAAGATCCTGGAGCAAGCCTCAATAGCCAGAGCCAAAGCTATTATTGCCGTTACCGATAACGATCTGGCCAATCTTGAAGCAGCCATGACTGCGCGCGAACTCAATCCAAAAATTCGCGTGGTGATTCGCATGTTTGATCAAAAGCTGGCCAAAAAAGTGGAAAAATTTATGGGCATCGAAGGAGCGTACAGCTCATCAGCACGCTCAGCTCGCCTATTTGCGCAGGCTGCAATTTCAGGCAATATAATCGATTCGTTTGAATTTGGTGGCACCATTATCAATGCGCTGCAACTGGTAATTGAGCCAGACACCATTATCGTCGGGCAGACTCTGGACTATTTGCGTAACAACTATGAAGTCACTGTTCTCTGTCATGAATCAAGCGAAGGTGTGGCCGATTGGAACCCTGCTCCAAGCACTCCACTGGTTGTGGGCGATAAGCTACTAATTATGACCGACAGAGACGGCTTAAACAGGCTGGCGCCGGTTTCTAACAAGCTGGCTCTACCGCGCGACTAGTTGTCAATATGTTGCATACTTGCAACTACTCGTTACAACCCTATAGATCTCTACCGGCTTAAGGTTTTTGTGGGTAATCTACATCTATGTTTAGTGTATTGCCCACAGAAGACAACTACCGCGACCAAAAAACGCTTGAACGTTTGCTTCGCAAAATTGCAGCAAGCATGACTCGCTCGTGGACGATCATGGAAGTCTGCGCTGATCAGTCGCAGGTTTTGCAGGAATACAATTTACTCAAGCGTTTGCCCGATGACTTGCATATCGTGCACGGACCAGGCTGTGCGGTGGCATCAGTGCCTGTGCATGTTTTTGATCGCGCTATTGCCAGAGCTAAAGAAGCAAATGTAATTCTTTGTGCACCAGCAGAACTTTTGCGCATTCAAGGATCTGTTTGTGATTTGTTGGAAGTCAAAGCCAGCGGCTTCGATGTGCGTGTGGTTTATTCGGCCATGGACTGCATTGCCGTTGCCCGAAGCAATGCCCACAAGCAGGTAGTTTTCTTTAACGTTGGTCTCGAAAGCGCTGCGCAAATGGACGCTCTAGCTGTATGGCAGGCTCGCAGGCTTGGTGTGCAAAACTTTATGCTGCTTTCTTATCATGCCATGGTGCCACCAGTTTGTGCATCGATTTTCAGCCGCCCTGATAACCAGATTCACGGTCTTCTAGGTCCCGGACAGAACTGTGCGCTCACAGGTTATGAGCAATATGAAGTTTTGAGCCGTCAGCATCAGATACCAGTGGTGGTGACAGGCTTTGAACCGGTAGATGTTTTAGAAGGCATTCAAAAGTGCCTGTCTATGCTGGAATCAGGAAAAGTAGGGGTTGAAAATCAATACCGCCGTGCTGTCAATCGCGCCGGAAATTCTGAAGCCAGGGCCTTAATTTACGAAGTTTTCGAACCCGCCGAAAGAGAATGGCGGGGCATGGGTACCATTGCCCAGAGCGGCTTTAAACTCAAACCTGAATTTGCTATTTACGACGCCTGTCAGCTTGACGCCTGCCAGCTTTAAACTCCGGGACAGGTCCAGCGGAAGAGCAGGCTGAGTACGCTCATCAACGCAATAATAATTGCTGTATTTTTTGGCGAGAGCCCATGCACTCGACTCAGCCCAATATAGTTCATGTAGCCCGTAATCATGGTGGCCAGCATCATACCCAGCGAAAGGGGCCCTAGAGTAATCCAGGCAAACACAAATGTAGCTTTGCTGAATGCCAGCACTCTGAATGTTCCTTCCAGATCGCCTTTGCCACCCATGCGCCGGAAAGCTTGATCAACAATAACCGCTCCCACGGTGACTGAAATGAAGCTGACAATAAAAGCCCAGAAAAACATCAACGGGTTGAGCTTGCCGATAGCACACATAATCGAACTGAGAATACAAGTAAATACGGTGTAGAGCAGCGGCTCTCCGAACCCACCTGTGAGAGGCAGAGTCTGGAAATAGCCCTGTGGATTAGTGAGAATATCTTTGGTGACATTTAAGTTGTAGGTGGCAATACCAAGAATGTCATTCTTGCTGAAGCTCAAACCCAGGCTTTGTGGTGGCAACTCCTCTTGCTGTGCATTACCTGCATCACTGAGAAGTTTATTGCGCCATTTTGGTTTGCCACTGGCCCCTTCAAAATTACTAACTCTTGGTTGAGGCTTGGCATTAGGCCATTGCTGCTGGTTGGTTTGATTTGGGTTTTGATTTTGATTTTGATTTATATCAAGTGGGCTGCTTACTCCCGGCTGTCCGAGCTGTGCTTGATAAATTGCTTGTGCCTGTTGTTCAGCCTCAGTTGACGACAAATAAGCGCCCTGCTGTGCTGGAGCAAACTGGCTCTGGGCTGAACCGTTCTGTTGCTGTGCCGTATGGTTGCCATTCGCTTGTGGTGCCCCAGGCCAGACCGGCTGTTCATAATTAGAGTCTTGATAGTTTTGACCGGTAACTATGGGCAAAGCATTAAAACGGATTGGATTAGCCTGACTGCCACCAGCTGGTAAAGGCTTGGTTTGTGGCGGCGCTACCGGCGGCTGAGGTTGATTGCGATTTTCTTCAACAAAGAGTTCCCATTTCGGCTCAGGAACAGGAGTCCAGGGGCTGTGTGGATTAGGCGCGGGAGCGTTCAGTACAGGTGTGCGAGGGATATACTCGCTTGAGTTTGGGTCATCTTGCGGCCGCAATTGGGGTAAGACAATGCCGTTTGGTGCTAGCGGTTGGCTTGGACCAACATAACCAGCATTGACAGGGTAAGCTGCTGGCGGTTGTGTCGCTTCTGGCTGAGTAGGAAACCACGGGTTTTGAGTCGGAGGCCCGGCCGGTTGGGGCGGATGCGACGGATTGATCGGTGCCGACGGCTGACCAGACGACTGGCCTGAAGGCTGTGGCTGACCAGGAGGATGTGGCTGAGCAAATATTGGGCCGCTTTGCGGCTGATATTGTTGCGCTGCTGTAGATTCACCTGGATTATTGCCTGCAAAAGGCGTATATCCAGGCAGTTGTGCGAAGAGATCACTCTCCTCATCTACTTTTTTCTTTTGTTCTTCGCCGGATGCCATACTCCAATTCTACCCACTCTGCCCCTTTTAGCACTCAAATAAGTTACCCGCGTGGATTTGCAGGCACATTTGTAGATCTCGCTAGCGGTTGACTGTGGTTTACTGTAAAGCTAATTCACGACTTAAGCGGAGCTGGCATGACGGCCGATCAAAAATCAGTGCAGAAGCAAGTAATTTGGCGGCTTTTTCTCATTAGTTTGCTGTCTCTCTTCTGCGAAATGCTCGTCATTCGCTGGCTCTCTGCCGAAATTCGTGTCTTTGCTTACTTCAAAAATTTGCCTTTGATGGCTGCATTTCTCGGACTTGGTCTGGGTTTTTTGTGGACCGATCGAAAAATCGATTTCATGAAGTGGTCGAGCATTAGTTTGCTTTATTTTGCAGGCCTTGTGATTGTGGCCATAGCTCTCAATTTGACGCACATGACCATCTTCGATACATCTAAAGTGATGTTTTTTGGTGACTATGGTTTTCAGGATCACGGCATGGGGCGCACCGTGATTAATCTGGCAATTATGGTTGCAGTGTTTGCTCTATCGGCTTCAATTTTTGTGGGCCTGGGTCAGCAAACCGGCCAACTCTTCGACAAACTAAAACCGCTCACGGCCTATTCAATTAACGTGGCCGGAGCTCTGGCAGGCATTGTTTTATTCAGTGTGCTCAGCAATTTTGCACTTGATCCAGGGGTCTGGCTGGTGGTAGCGGGCGTGCTTTATTTGCTTGTGGACCGGCGTATCTCGCCAGTTTTTCTCATTGTTTTGGGCATTGCTTATTCATGTTATCTGGCACCATATATGGCGAAGATGCTCTTTCATGACGGCTACGTTAAAACCGTATGGTCACCTTACTATCGTATCGATGTCAGTAAAGCCAGAATGCAGGAGGGCAGTAAGACTCTTGATGTAGGCTATGACATATTTATCAATTACGACAGCTTTCAGAGCATGCTCAATTGCGGCCCTGAAATGCTCGCTCAAGTAAGCGAAGAAAAAAAGAAAATCATGCTTGATTTTTATGAAAGATCGTTTCGCGTGGTCAATAAAGAGCATCCTAATGTTCTGATTTTGGGCTCCGGCAGCGGCAGTGACGTGGCGGCGGCGCTTAGGTGCGGGGCCTCTCATATCGATGCGGTGGAGCTTGATCGTTGTATTTATGATCTTGGTAAAGAACTACACCCTGAACATCCATATGACTCGCCTAAGGTGTCAGTGCATATCATGGATGCCCGAACCTACCTGCAAAATTGCCGCACCAAATACGATATCATCGTCTATGCCATGCTAGACAGTCACACTGCCTTTTCGTCACTGTCGTCGTTGCGTACGGACAATTTTATTTTCACAGTAGACGCATACAAAGATGCTGCCAAGCTTTTGAAACCCGACGGTTACATTGCTGTCTGTTTTATTTGCCATCCTGATTGGCTATTTGACAGGCACAGCAAAGACCTTTATCTGGCCACTAAAACTGCGCCAGTGGGTTATCACTGGGTGTCTTCCATGCCTACCGGATTTTTAGTGGCTGGCCCCACAATCAAAGACGCTTCTGCTCTGAATTTTTCTCATCCGCCTCGCGTGGTTAATCTGAACAGTACAGTCCCTGAAATTACTGATGACTGGCCGTTTTTGTTTTTGCCAGAACGTGGCATTCCTCTAGTTTATTTCCTGCCCATCATAGCCGTGCTTCTACTAAGCCTTTTGCCTGTTTCGAAGCTGGTGATGGAAGGAAGCGCCTCAGCTCTCAACTGGCAAATGTTCTTTCTTGGTATGGGTTTCATGCTTTTGGAAGTTAGAGGCATGTCGGCTATGTCGCTGTTATGTGGTGCCACGTGGACGGTAAACAGTATCGTCATTGGTGGCGTGATGGTGGCAATATTACTTGGCAACGTCTTGGCTGCACGCTTGCCAACTAAGTCGGTAACCATACTTGTGGGCTTGACAATGGTGACAGTTTTGTTATCCAATCTGGTTGATGTCAATAGTCTCAACAGTATGAATACCACTCTGGCGATGGCCGTGGGTACAGCTATTTTCCTCTGTCCGCTATTGTTCGCTGGCACGGTCTTTTCCACCATTTTCAAACAGTCGCTGGCGCCCAGTCGCGCACTGGCTTTCAACATGATGGGAGGGCTTTTAGGGGTTACCATTGAGTATGCCTCTATGGCGTTCGGCATCAAAGCTCTGGCCTGGATCGCAGTGCTCATTTACCTGGCAGTGCTGCTTTTTGAGATCAGACGAAAGCCTGCTGCCACAGCGGCTGCCGACTGAATATATTTTCAGCCCACGTAAATTAAATCTTGACTTGCTCTCGGTGTTACCAGTGGTGCCTGAAAGCTCGGCCAGGTGGCGGCGGACAATTTATTGTGGGCAAATGAGAACGTTGCTGGCAGCATCTTGAATACCGATTATTGGTGCTTGCGTATTGTCTTATCGGCACTTGTCAGGGATAATAACTGAGCTGAAAAGTGGCTATCCGTGAGCGTTACACTGATCGATAGCAAAACTGATAGAGGAATAGCAAAAAATGGCATCTCCGACGATCTTGCGTGCATCTGATCCTGTGGTGGGCACCAATGCCGGCAAAAGCTCCTTGATTTCAACCAAGTTGGCTGCACGTCGTGATACCGCTGAGATAAAGCAAGATGTGGTGACACTTTCTGCAGGCTACCGCTCTTTGATGAGAGACGACACTCTAGCCGGCCGCAATGCTGCCCGTGTTTTTAAAAACGAAGAACGCGAAGACGGCTGCTCACGTATGAAAATGGTTAACAGATTACGCCAGAAAGAAAGATGGTTGATCTGGAAAGAATTTTTCAGAGACTTCGACAATCATGTTGGCGTGTTTTTCCAGAAGTGTTCGCCAGTAAGCTGGACTAATCATCACTAAGTCTCCCGAAACTATTTATTGAATCTTAGAATCAGTCGCTTCTGGCTTGAATCCTAGCTGATTATCAAAAATCTTTTGATCAACTCTGAAAGCGTCTGAGCTGACTATAAGATCGCCTGAGAATGGTGAGCCGAAAAGCACCACCAGATACATGTTTAGTGATATCAGCAGCGATACCATACTGGTCATTGCCATTTGGGCTCCGGCGCTTTCTAGGCCGAAGAAATAAGTAAAGATGATTGTCACTAGGGCCCCAATCACAAGCACTGACCATTCCACCACCGGAATGCCATGCTGAGCCATGTTGGTGCGCGCTCGGCGAAAATCCCAGACCTGGCAGGCCTCTTGTACGGCTATGGGATAGATCGCCTTTTGATTCTCAGTTACCGGTTCGAAGTCCATCACTTCTTTCATCAACTCAATCACCGCGCGCCGAGCTGGCAGACTGACACCACCTTTTTCCATGGCCGGCCACTCGTCTTCTAATACCTGTTTGACATATGAATTGCAGAGAATGCGGATTTTGTTGCCTTTCTTTTCAGGGAAACTGCCACTTAAGAGAAAGACATCAGCTAAAGAGTTAGCCTCTTGTTCAACGATAGTGCGCGCAGTTTGAAATTTAGTCATGGCGTCCACCACGATTAGACCAAGCAACACGGCATACATGGTGCCGACTACCGAAAGCAGATAACCGCCTACTTCATGGCAGCTTTTCAATTTTTCGAGGTGGAAAGTGCGGCGCACAAAAAGCAAACCGAGCACCGACAACAACGAAACTGCGGCGATTAATGAAAAACCGACTACATAAGAATCAATGTTCATTGTCATAGTTTCGCCGGTTTGGCGAAATTCTTCAACCGTGCTTGGTGAGGCGGGTCAGATTGAGAAACCCAGCATGCCCGTAGCGTTAACTTTGTTTGCCACTAAATACGATGCCAATGCTAGTCGGCCCAGTGGCGAATTCTGGTGAACATATCAACAAACATTCTCACCACGGCTGTGACCTCGTCATGAGCGGCGGCGAGCAAAAAGACGGCCGCGCCGGTAATCACGATTGAGTAAAATAAAAGGGCTGCCATTGCGAACTCCAGCTCTGTAATGCTGATGTCAGTATCTTTCCAAGTGCACTAAGGTAAGGTTAAGGCCAATGTTAATGCTGGTCAATGTTTGATGGGTTCGGCTCAGCAGTATTCTCTCGGCCGTGAGCGCAAGCACTGGCGCCCTGCGGGTGGGCGTCTG
Organism: Cyanobacteria bacterium auto_48_18; assembly: GCA_036170915.1. Lineage (GTDB taxonomy): Bacteria > Cyanobacteriota > Vampirovibrionia > Obscuribacterales > Obscuribacteraceae. The sequence goes on along the minus strand of JAVHQC010000030.1, from coordinate 6,563 downwards.
AGGAACAGTTTTTATGAGCAATGAAACTACCGTGAGTGAGTTTGCGATTGAGCAGATGTGTTCCGACTAATAGTAAATTGCCTACTGAAATTAGAGGCAGTTCAAGATTGGCAGGAAATTGACCCCGCAAAAGTGCAACTGCTCCCACTAGAGACAAGCCGCTCACCAGACCGGCCAGGGCCACTGGCTTTTTATGGGCGTAATAGCCAGGAATGATGGCAAACACGGCAAAACCGATAATCAGCGCAATCAATATGTTTTCTGTGGCTTCACTCTGCAACCACTGCCATTTCATTCCTATAAATGGAATAGCGGCCACGATAAAGGGCATGGCCAGACAATGAATCAGGCACAATACAGAGGCAAAAATGCCGAGATTATCCAGCGAGAGAATGGTTTTCTCCTGGCTATTTTCGGCAGTGTTCTTTAACTCAGCCATGGTTCAGCGCTTGCGTTGCTTCAGGTTACAATCCTGACAGAGACCGAAAATCTCAAGCACATGCCCTTTTATTTGAAAACCATAATTGCTTCTGATGCTGTCTTCGAATTGTTCTATGAGGCATTCGTCAAGGTGTAAGCTTGTGCGACAGGCTTCACACACCAGGTGATGATGATGCTCCCCAGGCCGTACCAGTTCGTAGCGGCGCTCGCCATCGCCCAGTTGCACCGCTTGAACGAGACCTTGCCCAACCAGAGACTCAAGTGAGCGGTAGACCGTAGTTAGGCCAGGAGCTTTGGGATCTTCAGTGCGCATCAAGCCGTGAATATCTTGCGCGCTGGTCATATCATGAGCGCGCTCAAGGTACTCGAGTACTTTTCTGGCGCCCTTAGTCATTTTGGCGTTGGGGCTAATGGTTGAGACGTGTTTATGCTCTGGCATCTTTAAAGAATACCAGAAAGCCACGACTTTCTTATTGATCGCTACTTTTACTTTGCTTTCTCAGCCCGTAGCCTGTTTCTTCGCCAAATTCAATCACAGGCTGCTCGTCATCGGCCAGACAAAGCTTCTGATTAATTTGTTTAATAGAATTATTTAGTTTTACGGCGTCGGCCTGATTTTTGACACTGGAAATTCGCTGCAGAAGTATGTCGGCAGCAATGCTGTCATCTGGACGGCGCATAAAGTATTCAAGCAAATCAAATTCTTGAGGCAGGAGTTGCATGATGGCACCACCCCTGGTGATTTTGCGTTTAACCAGATCGAGCTCAAGATTGCCGTGAGTCAAAACATTTTTTACCCCAGTGTGGGGTCTGCGTAAAAGCGCCCGCAGTCTGGCTGAAAGTTCCTTTAAATTAAAAGGCTTGGTGACGTAGTCGTCGACACCAATACCGAAGCCTTCTTCTTTGTCGGCGATTTCGGCTCGACCGGTGAGCATTACTACCGGTGCAACGCCTCCGCCGTCACGATAACGGCGGCAGATTTCGGCACCAGAAAGACCAGGTAACTGCCAGTCTAAAATGATGACGTCATAATCTTGCTGTTTTAACGTCTCCCAGCCCTCATCACCGTCATAGGCGACTTCAAGGGTATAACCTTCAGCCGTGAGCCATTCATTGACCATTTCGGTCAAGTCGATGTCGTCTTCCACGAAAAGAATTGTCGGCATTTCCCATCCTATAATTTTGTTCTAAGAATATCCCACACGAGAATGGGTTTCAAGGGCGCGCAATGCGGGGATGGCAATATGGGAGATCGTCTGAGACCTCTGGCGACTGAGTTAGGATAGGGTTATGCGGCTTTCACTGGCAGCCAAAGGTTTAATACTGGTCTCGATTCCTCTTTGCTTCGAGCTGGCTTTTGTTACGGCCTTGATTAGTCTGCAAAGACAGGCTGAAGCTGAGTCTGCTGTAGCTATTCACTCTAAGAAAGTAGCCGAAGGCATAAGCCGCGTTTCTGCCGACCTCTTTACGCTCTGGCACATTATCTCGAGCCGCACAAAGAAACAATGGAACGAGACCGGCAATTTTGACCAGGGCTATAAAGACTGGATGGACAAACTTATAGCTCAGTATGTGGCCCTGGAAGCCTTGACTGTGGACAAGCCCGAAATTAACAAGCGCTTGCGCGCCTCGCGGTCAATTTTGGTCGAGGCAGAGTCAATTCTTGAAGGCGTGCGACAAGCAATCAATCGTGGCCAGAAAACTGTCACCATAGCCGATGAAGCGATTGCCGTAAGAAGGCTGCAGGTAATATTCAAGGAGCTGGCCGAACAAAACCAGGAAATTGACACTCTTTGTAGGCGTGACTGGACAGAAAGCGCACCTTTAGAGCAGGCCATCAACCGGGAGCAAGCCCTGCGTGTAGCTACACTGGCAGCCGCCATTAACGTGATTTTAAGCCTGGTACTGGCAATCTTTTTGCTTAAAGACGTGACCGGCCGATTGAAAATTTTGCGTGACAACGCCATGTTTATGGCTAGCGGCATGCCACTGCGGGCGCCACTAAAAGGTAACGACGAAATCGCGCAGGTTGACACTGTCTTTCGCCAGATGGCTCGTGCCATGGAAATGGCCAATCGCAAAGAGAGAGCCGTTGTGGACAACGCTCTCGATACCATCTGCGCCATTGATAAGGACGGCCGCTTCAGTACAGCAAACCCGGCCACTGTGCGCTTACTAGGCCTTTCGCCGGAAGAACTTCTGGGCTCAAGACTGATTGATGTGATTGCGTTAGAAGACCGTGCTGAAATGCTTGCGTGGACCACCAGCTTGCGCGAAAACAAAGGCGAGCGCGAAAGAGAATTTCGCATTTGCAAAGAAAACGGCACCGTGGTTGATACACTCTGGTCAGGGCACTGGTCCGAAGTCGAGCGTTCGTTGTTTTTTGTCGTTCACGATATGACCGATCGCAAAGAACTGGAGCGAGCCAGGCAAGAGCTGGTGGCTATGCTGACACATGATTTAAGATCACCTTTGACCACTATTCGAGGCATGATAGAAATGGCTGGTGACGGCATGCTCGGCGATTTGAACGATCGTGGCGTGCGTCTGGTTAAGTCAGCTGAGCGCAATAGTTTGCGCATGATCAACTTGATTAATGATTTGCTAGATATTGAAAAAATAAAGTCGGGCACCATGTCTCTCAATCAGGAACCCGTGGTGGTGCAAGAACTGTTTGACGATGTTGCACTTAGTGTCTCAGACTGGGCCGCTGAAAGCGGTATCAAAATTAAAGTTGAAGCCAGCAATCTGGTGGTCAACTGCGATCGAGACAAAATCATCAGGGTAATTGTTAATCTAGTTTCGAACGCTATAAAATTTTCACCGTCAGGAAGTGAAGTTGTTATGCAATGCTCCCGGCAGAAACAGGCCGATAGTGGCAACAGTTTTGTCGAACTGATGGTGATTGATCAAGGCAGCGGCATCGCACCAGATATGGTGGCGACTATTTTTGAGCGTTTTCAGCAAGCCGGTGATATCGATCGTGACAAAGGCGGTTCGGGCCTTGGCCTGGCAATATGCAAAGAAATTGTGCATCTGCATAGCGGTAAAATCTGGGTGAGTAGTAACCAGCCGCACGGCAGCGTTTTTCACTTTACTATGCCTTGTGCTTAATATTGTTGCCCGCCTTTTGGTCAAAAGGTCAGCGCTCTAAAGAGCCGCCTGCAGACTGAAAGCCAGCTTCAAGGGTCGCATATGTTTAAAAATGATATACTGTTGCCTAATAAAAATGTCGATATAGAGCATAATAAGTCTTTACACATTACTCCTGACCTCGCGCACTGAACTGATATTTTATGCCTGCCATTTCGCAACAAGAACATGAAGATCTACTGCACTTGCTTGTTTCAAGTGTGCCTGACTATGCCATCGTTCTGCTCGATCCAGCTGGAAACATCGTCAGCTGGAATGAAGGGGCGCAGCGAATCAAGGGATACGATCACGAAGAGATTATCGGTAAACATTTCTCATGTTTTTATCCTGATGAAGATCAAGCGGACAATAAACCAGCTGAAGTGTTAGCAACTGCGGAAAAGTTAGGACGCTTTGAAGGACTAGGCTGGCGAGTTCGCAAAGATGGTTCGAAATTTTATGCCAACGTTCTGGTCATGGCACTGAGAGATTCATCAGGTAATCTGCGCGGCTTTGGCAAAGTAACCAAAGATATGACGAGCACTAAAGAAGCCAATGACAAAATTTTGCGCTCGCAGCAAGAACTTGAAATTCTCAACACCGAACTTGCAAACGCCCGTGATCAAGCGCAAGCCGCATCACGCTCTAAATCAGAATTCGTAGCCAATATGTCGCATGAAATTCGTACTCCGATGAACGGCATCATCGGCATGTGCAATGTCATGCTCACTACTTCTCTAACGCCTGACCAAAGGCACTATGCCGAAACCATCAAAGTAGCCAGCAATGCCTTGTTGACTATTATCAATGATATTTTAGACTTCAGTAAAATCGAGGCCGGCAAAATTGTGCTTGAATGCCTTGATTTTGATCCTGTACAAATAATCGAAAACGCCTGTGAGATCCTGGCTTCTGTGGCGCGACAGAAGAAGCTTTCGATCATGAGTTATATCGATCCTAAAATACCTTCGATACTTTTTGGCGATCGCGAAAGACTCAGGCAGATTCTTATCAATTTAGTCGGCAACGCTATCAAATTCAGCGATAGCGGTGAAATTGTGGTTCGAGCTGTATTGTGCTCAGTACATAACAATGTGGCCAATATCCGCTTTTCTGTTACCGACAACGGCATGGGAATGTCTGCCACCGAGATAGAAAAACTTTTCAAGGCATTTGTGCAAGCAGATGGATCTATTAGTCGAAAATTTGGCGGCAGCGGATTGGGTTTGAGTATTTCCAAAAATTTAGTTGAGTTGATGAACGGCACCATTGGTGTGGAGAGTGTCAAAGGTTCAGGCTCAACATTCTGGTTTAACGTCCCCCTTGAATTTAGTATTCATTTGCCATTAATCAACACAAAAACTGAACTTGAGGGCGTAAAAGTTCTGATCGTCGACGATGAACCTAATGCTCGAGAAATTGTTCACAATTACGTTACTTCTTGGGGTATGCGTAATGGCTCAGTTAGCGACGTTGACGAGGGTCTCCAGCGTCTCAGACAAGCTTATATTGAGGGCGATTCTTATCAGGTCGTGATTGTAGATCTTGTGATGCCCAATAAAACTGGCATCGATATGGCACGTGAGATTTTTAAAGACCCGGCTATTGCCTCAACCAATTTGATTTTACTCACTGCTTTTGATACACCTGGTTTAGGTACTCAAGCTCTAGAGTTGGGTTTCAAGGGCTATGTGACTAAGCCGGTTAGGCAGTCGCAGCTCCTCGATTGTCTTCTGCAAGTAACCTGCGGTAAATATCCATTTATTGGCCAGACAGCAAGCGATGCATCCCCAAACCCTGGCTCAGGAACGAAGGTTGCTCGCAGAGAATTGATCCTGGTTGCTGAAGATCATACGATCAACCAGCAAGTGGCTCAGCTTTATCTCGATAATTTGGGTTTCAACTGCAACATTGTAAGCAATGGTATCGAAGTTCTTTCTGCTCTGGCTGAAAATCAGTATGATTTGATTTTGATGGATTGCCAGATGCCTGAAATGGATGGGTTGACAGCTGCTGCAGCCATTCGAAACATGGAGAAATCGACAGGCAAGCATATACCAATAGTCGCCATGACTGCCAGCGCCATGCAGGGCGACCGCGAAATTTGTTTAGTTGCAGGGATGGATGACTACATCAGTAAACCGATTGACTTTTCCCCATTGCGAAAGATGCTCGAAAAATGGCTGCCTTTAAACAAAAAGGCCGTAGTTCAAGTAACGACCCAGCAGCAATTGCAAAATCGCGACTTACCTATAGATCTGGACCATTTAAAGCAGCACTATGACACGCATACAGAGCGTCTGGTGAAAATGTTTCTGCTTGAAGTTCCACTGCATTCCGCCATTATTAATGAATCTATTGTGCAAGAAAATAGCCCGCAATTGCTCGAAGCCGCGCATGGCCTGAAAGGGCTTTGCTATACATTGCGTGCGAATGCCATGAGCGATGTCTGTGAGCAATTTGAAATTGCCGGAAGTAAGGGTGACTGGAAGAAGTGTCTGATGTATACAACCAGGCTAGAATATGAGTTTACTCGTCTGCAAAATTATCTCAAGGCTAATGCTTTCGAGGCATAGTCAGTTTAAAAGTGGTGCCCTGTCCCGAGCTGGAGTTTGCGTTTGAATATGCTTCCAGCACTCCACCATGAGCTTCTGTAAACCACCGACAGACAAATAACCCCAGGCCTGACCCTTTAAGGGCGATAGTCGACGCCTCACTGGCGGAATATGCTTGAAACAACTCGTCCTTAGCCAATTGCGAAAGTCCTTTGCCTTCGTCACTGATAGAACATGACCAGCTATTTTTGTTGTTGTCGACATCGGCGACGATGGTCACTGTGCCATCAGCGAAAGAAAATTTGATGGCATTAGATAACAAATTGAGCAATATCTGCCGCAGGCGATTGCGATCAGCCTCTACTTGCAAATGGGGTACTCTGTGGTGGACCCGCAACTCTGGACCGATTTATTAATTAGCTAAGATCGTCTCTG
>JAVHQC010000029.1:262949-389436 GCA_036170915.1 Cyanobacteria bacterium auto_48_18 | reverse complement strand
AAATCAATAGCTCATTCCTAATTGACCGCTCGTCCAAAACAATTGTCCGTGATCACTAGGGCACTTACCTTTTAACGAAGTCGGTAAAAACGGTGTGATCAGTCAGTATTTACTGATTGTCACACCGTTCTTGTATACTGGTGCACGAGTCACCGAACTCGTAAATATGAAACTAAGCGACGTCGATTTTCAACGGTGCCAGATTCGTATCAACTCCGGAAAAGGGGGTGAGAACTACAAATGAAAATAATCGACTTACCTCCTAACGACAATGCCATAAAGCAAACAGCGGATTTGCTGTTAGAAAGCTTCGGCAAGCCAGGAGCGTGGCCTACTATCGAATCGGCGTTAGAGGAAGTGCGAGAGTCAGTCGCCGATGGGCGTATCAGCCGCGTTGCGGTGGATGAAGCCGGAAATGTCATTGGTTGGGTTGGTGGCATTAGTGAATATGATGGTAATGTTTGGGAATTACATCCATTGACTGTCAGCGTGGCTCATCGCGAGCAAGGAATCGGAAGTGCACTGGTCAATGATTTTGAAAATGTTGTTCGCGAACGCGGCGGTGTCACTGTAACTCTCGGGACCGATGACCTTGAAAATCAAACAACACTGGGAGGAATTGACCTTTATCCGGATGTTTATCAACACATCAAAATAATTCAAAACTTGCGCAGACACCCTTATGAGTTTTATCAAAAGCTAGGTTATGTGATCGTTGGTGTACTGCCTGATGCTAATGGACTGGGCAAGCCCGATATTTTTATGGCTAAAAAAGTAAGCCTGTAATTACTTAAGCAATCACGCAAAAGGACATGTTCACCACCGATGGTGGCGTGCGCAGTATTTTAAAGGAGACCAGGCTGAAAAAAAGGAACACCGTATTCAGCAACATTCCAATTCATCCAAAGCTCCGCGAGATGCTTACCGGCTATCGCATGTCGTTACTGAAGAGCAAAATTGACTCGCCCTGGCTCTTTCCATCAAGTTCAATTCGATTGTTAACCGAACCAAGCTCTAAGTAATCGGTCAAAGAGACGATGTTACTTGGCGATTAATCTATACGTTTTATCTATTTGCATTTCAACGTCGATAAAATTTGTTGGCGACGAATCTGGATAAACAAGAGCTTCAGTTCCCTCTAGATTTTTTAAAATTTTCAGCAAGAGGCCTCTCCCGACAGATCTATAGTATTTCAAATTTAAGGGAATTATTTCTACGTTTGATATCGACTTATCCCGACTAACTCGAAATTTGAGAGTGACGACGAAACGGTGCGGGCTGCGAAAGAGGTCTCTTCCTTTGACATTAAATCGAGTTTCTATCTCATTTTGCAACTTGGACTGCCAATCGGCATTGGTTAATCGCACGTCGTCTTTATCTAAAAAATGATCAGATGGTCCAGTAACTGGCTTTTCAACAAGCGACAAATTGTCGGCCCGACATTCAGAAGCCAAATGGAAACTAAATGAAATAGATGTCGCACAAACTAAAAAATGTCGAGTCGAAAAGTAGATCAATTTAAGCACCAATTTATCAGACTTTCATATTAGCCATTCCACAGATTTTGTGCAACCAATGAGCTTCTAAGAAGGCACTACTAATTCGGTAAATGCCGCGAGAAAATTTTCTCTTCTCGCGGCGAGAAATTTCAGATTTGTACTGGAACTCACACAAACTTTGTGCCGCAATTGTTAGAAATCTTTGTAGACCTGTTTGTAGGTCTACATAAATCTTTGGTGGTATCAAATTGTGAAAGCCTCGGGTGTGAGCACTTGAAGGCAGTATTTTCAAAGAGTTGTTTTGTAGATAATTTGTAGCGCATTGGAATCAATGTTCACTGGTGCGCGGTCAGATTAGATTTGACTTCGACGGCGTCTAGAAAAATTTTTACACGGTCTGCGCAAATGGCACCACATCGTGACTGTATAGGTTCCAGTAAGACGAACATGCTGCGCCAGTGGAGAGCACGACGAGATCCAGCGCAGAGCGGCGTAGACACTCAAAGCGGTGTGGGCGGATAGTAAAGAAATACAATCGTTATTCGGTTCCGGTTGACATTATGCCAGTTTTGGCATAAAATGAACCAATGAAGAAGCAGCCACAGCCGCCAGAGGACAAATCAAAGGAGCTGGAAGAAAAAGAGGTCATCTGGTGGCCGCCATCACTGACCGATGAAATCAACAAAGACTGGCCTGGTACCATGAAACAGCAAGGTGGCTATCAGCTCTTTCTCGTTCAACAAGGAAAAGAACCAAACAACTACCGCCCGATGCCCAGTATTGGTGCGGGTGTCAAAGAAATCAAATTACAGGATGAAGATAAAAGTCAGTATCGACTTATCTACGTCGCAAAATTCGAAGAAGCGGTTTACGTATTTTATGTAATCACGAAGAAGACCTCAGAGGCGACATCTACACGCGATATTTCACTAGCAAAAAAACGCCTTTCAGAGATAACCGAACACAGAAAACAGAGTAAGAAGAAATGAGCAAGAATGTATTTGTAGATTTGGGATTCAGCGAAGAAGAAGCCGCGGGGCTGAAATTGAAGTCTTATCTCTTCATGTCGCTGCAAGAAGCGATCAAGAATTCTGGCAAAAAACAAACTGATGTAGCTGCGCTCATCGGTACAGATCAAGCAAAAGTTTCCAAAATTTTAAATGGAAAGCTTGATGAGTTCTCAATCGAGCGCATCACTGAATTTATGCAAAAACTTGGTTACGATATTCATATTGGCACTTGTCCGGCACCTGCAGGCAGGCAAGGCACTGTTGTAATGGATAAACGTGAGCTAGCGGGCGCACGCTAGAATGGCAAAAAATAGTAAGCACCAAGGGGGCACCTTCAACACTGAAATTGTAGCTACTGAATCTGAGATCTGGGTGTGCTCAGCGAACTCCTTTATCCAGAGACGCATTCGCCAGTCTTCAATGTTTAACTGCCTTGCAATGGCCGCAGCGCTCATGTCTGTGAGCTTGACCTGCTCTACTGCATTCTACTGGCGATCCGAACGAGTTGTAAGTGGTAGGGAACATCGATCACCCGATGTAAACTCTTCATGACTGACCGTCGGGATGCCAATATTTGAGCAGCGATGCCTCAACATGGCACATGTGAGCGACCCGAACTAAAGTTGTAATGAGTAGTTTAAAGAGTAGCAGCGGTACCCCAACAGGTACGGTGTCTGACAACTGCAATAAGACAGCTAGTTGCAAGAGATTCGTAGGCATTCCTTTGGAAGTGACTTTGCCATCGATCGCCAAGCCGTACAATCCTCGAATAAATCGCTCAAAGCCCGCTGCGGGGCGGTTCTCTGTGGTAAATGTTACCCAGCCATCGGATGCATTACAAAAGCTATGGTGCATCCCCGCTGGAACCGTCAGGCTGTCGCCTGCTTGTAGGCGGCGTCGAGTTCCTTTTTGCCCCACTTCCATGTCCAGGCACCCCTGCAGTACGGTGAAGGTTTCCACCATTTTGGTGTGGTAATGCAGTGGGCTACCTTCAGCACCGGGGGGCAGGTCAAACTGGATTTTGGTGTAGCTTCCTTGACTCCGATGGGATGGATGCAAAATCGTCATCCGATCGCCCGTGACTGGATTCACAATGACTTCTGGGCAGTCGGAGTCTGGCACTAGTGGTGGTTCATCAAATCTTACAGAGGTTGAAAAAGTTGAACTTGTCATGAAGGCGTTCTCCGAGGTGATACTTGTAAAATCATTGGTTCACCATCTAACGATATGACCTGTGACCACTAAGGCGATTGACGCGCCATGCCAGAAAATTGACCTGTGACGCCAATCTGATAGGTTTCGCATGATGCAAGAGGCTACATTCTCCATCGCGATCGTCCGAGACATCTTGCAATACGTGGCGGCACAAGGGGTTGAGGTTAATCGGCTTTATACTGCGGCGCACCTAGACCCGACTTGGCTGGAAGATCCCGATCGCCAGGTTTCAGGAGAGGTGCTCAAACAACTGTGGCAAGAGGCGATCGCGCAAACGGGCGATCACAACCTGGGCTTGCACATTGGCGAAGCGTTTGACCTCGCTGCCATTGGCATCGTCGGCTACGTCCTGTTGAATTGCAAAACCTTCAGACAAGTCCTGGACAAGCTTTCCCAGTACACCTGCCTATTTAGTCAGGGCATCGCGATTCAATATCGGGTTGCAGAGGGTTGGGTGCAATGCGATTGCGACGTGATCGGAAACGTCAAAAACTACCTGCTCGATGCACCGCGTCATCCGATCGAAAGCACCTTTTCTGCCTTAATTACAGCCACTCAGCAATTGACTGGGAACCCTCTCAAAGCGCATGCTGTCTGGTTTCAGCATCCCAGTCCAGCGGATTGCTCGGAGCATGAGAGGATTTTTCAGTCGGCGGTAAAGTTCTCCCAACCTACAAACCGTCTTCTGTTTAATGCCGCCTGTTTAGATTGGACTGTGCGATCAGCAAACATGAACTTGCTCTCTGTTTTTGAACTCCATGCCAGTGCCATGGTCAAAGCCCAGAATCAGGCGCAGAGTTATACGCAAAAAGTGACGACAGCGATCGCGCAACAGTTAAAAGGTGAAGTGCCGCTCATTGAGGCGATCGCCCAGAGCTTGATGATTAGCGTGCGACAACTTCAGCGAGAATTGCAGACTGAGCATACATCCTACCAACTGCTTCTGGATGAAACTCGCAAAGCCCTTGCTTTGAGTCAGTTAAAGCTCCCAGCAACTTCCATCCATGATGTGGCCTTTCTCTTAGGCTTCTCAGAACCGAGTGCCTTTCATCGTGCCTTCAAACGTTGGACGGGGCAAACACCCCGAAGCTACCGCTTAAATTCAGAGTCATTAAGGTAAGTCATAGTTCAGCCGAAGTAAATTAGAGTCGCTGGGCCAAGCGTGAAATGTTATTACTTTTGATTATGGAGTAATTTGATCCAATGAAGCTAGGTAGTCCATTGCCTTTAATATTCGCGTTAGCTACTTTGACGATTGTCAATGCTCCTGCTTTGTCGGAAACTTCAGAATCCATCTTGCCATTTCCTGAGAATTTTCTGGTTGACGGAATACCTGCTCCTTCAAAATCTCTAGTTGCGGAAATTGAGCCATATAACTATTTTCGATATGCCGATCTCCAAAGCTGGCATCCAATGCAAAGAGAAATGCTAATAGCAACACGTTTTTCCGATACGTCGCAGATCCATCTGGTTAAGTTTCCTGGTGGTGCCCGCACTCAGCTAACATTCTTCAAAGATCCACCAAATCTGGCTGCTTTCGAGCCAACAAGCGGCGAACTATTCACTTTTGAGAAAGACAGCGATGGCAACGAGAATTCCCAGAAATATTTGTTCGACTTGAGAAATCACAAATCAACTTTGCTAAGCGATGGGAAATCCAGAAACAATGGTGGCATGTGGTCAAACAAAGGTGATCGTTATTGTTATCTCTCCACGCGTCGCAACGGTGAAGACGATGATGCATACATCGTTTTCCCAAGAACGCCAGGCAGCGATCATCTGGCTGCGCAATGCAAGGGCGGTGAATGGGATACTTTTGATTGGTCTCCTGACGACAGCACCGTTTTGCTTAGCCAATTTGTTTCCCTTGAGCAACGCAACTTGTATTTGATGGATAGTAGCTCCGGTGCCCTTACGCTCCTCACGCCAGACGATGGTAAGGGTAAAATCGTGTACGGTGGCGGAAAGTTCAGCAAAGACAACCTTGGAGTTTTTACAACGACCGACAAAGACTCGGATTTTCAAAGACTTGCTTATATCGATCTCAAAACTAGAAAGCACACTTACCTTAGTACAAATATTCCCTGGGATATCGAACAGTTTGCACTCTCTTGGGACGGCAAGACAATTGCGGCTGTAGCCAACGAAGATGGGCTTTCAACGCTTCATCTTTTTGATACAGCGTCCAGAAAGGAGAAACCCGCACCAGAGCTTCCAAAAGGAATTATAAGTAGCCTATCCTGGCACAAAAACAACCAAGATCTTGGTTTTACTTTTGAAAATGCAAGATCGCAACCAGACGTATACTCGGTAAATCTATCCTCGGGAAAGCTTGAGAGATGGACGCAAAGTGAAACGGGTGATGTTGACACCGCAACCCTTTCCGACGCAAGGCTGTTCCACTGGAAGGCTTTCGACAATCGCCAGCTTTCCGGATTTGTCTATATGCCTCCTGTCAAATTCGCAGGTAAGCGCCCAGTGATGATCAATATCCATGGCGGACCAGTTGCACAGTCTCGTCCTGAATTTTTGGGACGCAACAACTACTACCTGAACGAGCTTGGAGTTGCAATAGTCTATCCAAATGTAAGGGGTTCAACAGGTTACGGCAAGAAATTCATGGGACTGGACAACGTTCTCAAAAGAGAAGATGCTTACAAGGACATTGAGAGTTTGCTAGACTGGGTCAAGCAACAGCCCGATCTCGATGGTGAGCGCATAATGATCACTGGAGGAAGCTACGGTGGGCACATGACTTTGGCTTGCGCAACGCTCTTCAGCGACAAAATCAAATGCGCTATAGATGAAGTCGGACAAGCTAACTTCGTAACTCAACTTGAAAACACGGCTCCTTATGGACGAGAAATTCGCCGAGCCGAGTATGGCGATGAACGCGACCCCTTAACTAGAGCCTTCCTGTTGAGAATCGCCCCTGTAAACAATGCAAGCAAAATTACTAAGCCACTAATGGTAGTGGCAGGCAGGAATGATCCACGTGTCCCTGCGAGTGAATCAGAACAAATAGTTCGCGCAGTCAAGGCAACCGGAACCCCGGTCTGGTCACTGATGGCCAAAGATGAAGGACACGGCTTTCACAAGAAGAAAAACCAAGATTACCTGTTCTATGCAAAGGTAGAGTTCGTCAAGAAATACTTGCTCAACTAATTTATTGTGACTTGGCGAAATGTATCAATGAGCAAACCACCTTGCGCCGTGGCGCTTGAGGCGCTCGGTTTCAGCACTACTCTCATCGGGAAGTAACTGAATTTGTACCTGGTGTCCAAGGCACTCATTTTCAGCACCATTCTCGTCGCGAGGTAACTGAATTTGTCTATGCCGACCGTCGCTTTCCCGTGTGACGACGCTCTCAGTAATACTTACCTGAACTTAAAGCCCTCTCAGTAAGGTTGGCGACGGCGTGCGATACCCCATCGAATCTGTTGCCAGATTAGGGGGCTGTCATGTCCGAAATATGGCGGCGATATTAAATCTGGAGCATCTAATCGCTGAACACCACTGGCAGTACCAAGCTGTACCGCCATCTAGGATTTAGTTTGATTTGACTTCTATGATTTGCTTAGTAGCGGCGGCGTGTCAAATGCACCCTGCTCAATTTTATTTTAGGGAACTTTGGCATGCGATGGAACGTCGCTGCTAGCCTCAAAAGATTGGCTTCCAAAAGAAGAGTGACAGCAGATGGATAATCTGAATAGTAAGTTGAGCGAAGTAAAAAAGCACCAAGAAGTTCTCGGCAAGGTCGTGGCTGACATTGATGAGCAGCTCGCCCTGGTCGATGAAGAATTAACCAAAGCTGAGGAAGACAGGCGCTCTCAGGCACCTCCGCCGCAGCTGAATGCAGGCCCTAATGAATCATGAAGAACTTGAAAAGCATATTGAAGAATTAAAAATTGAGCGGAAAAGACTTCAAAAATTGAGAAAGATTTCTGAAGACGGCTTACTTTCATTGCAGCAGCGCATGATGGAAATTGAGACAGAATTGCTTCAAAACGATTCTGCTGTAGGCCGTACTGACCATGGCGAAAGCGAGTAATTAATTGCAGACCTTCTCCACTTTATGTGACACCTTTCTGATTTGTTGAATAAATAAATTATGCACTCTTGTGGCTACACATTCGAGTACGAATTGGCAACGGGCACAATGTTTTTTTCAATAAATTTTCGAGCTAGCGGATGAACACCACCGCCAATGAAGGAATAACCTTTCCAATAGTGCAGTTCAGCGGTTTTTAGAGAATAGAGAACAGGGAAGAAAATATACCCGTGCTCCCAGAAATTAATTGCCTGGTGAAGCAAAAAATGCTGCTGGTTAACATATGAAATGATCTCAGGATCAAGATCTTCGCACGCAATACAGGGGATCATTGCGAAAGAACTAAGCCAGGCTGGTATCCCTTCGCCTTCTGAATAAGCTAGTTTGGCAAACTTCAACCCTTTTTCAAACAACTGTACCAAATCACTTTTTGAAGGTCGGTCGACATAATCGACTACCAAATGAACCGGAATGCGTATGAGGTTGAATTCAATGCGTGTAGCCAAAAGTGCAGGCTCCAGCTCAGCGGAAATCTGAGGATTGCGCCAAATCGCGCAGTGCGTAGACTGAAGTTGTTTTTCTAATCGAGCTATGAACTGATCATATTCCGAACCGCTCTGTTGCGTCATGCTCTAAATCACCTTCTGAGGCCGCTACCCATTAGTCTTCATTCAGTATGGATATTCCACAAACTGATTATCAAACCGCGTTTATTTCTTCAGCGTAATCCAAACCGGCGCATGGTCACTCGGCTTTTCCCAGCCGCGCACATTGCGGTCGATGCCACCACTTTTAAGACGAGGTGCCGCAGCTGGGTTTAGCAAGATGTGATCCATGCGAATACCTGCGTTGCGATTAAAAGCATCCCTCAAATAATCCCAATAAGTGAAGATCTTTTCGGCAGGATAAAGTTCTCGAATTGAATCACTCCACCCTTGTTGCATTTATTCCATTGACGTTAAAGGTGGCTATTTTCATATTTTTCCCGACGACGCGCTTAAACCAAAGATCCATAAATATAGACTTGCTGAAAGATTAAGGTTGGCTTTTTTGCCTCCTGGCCACTTTTTTGCAGCATTTGCCCGCCACTTCTCTATACTGCAAATGAGGTGAGTGTGGATAAACAAATAATTGTAGTCACAGGGGCCACCGGTTATGTAGGGGCCCGCCTGGTACCGCGCCTGGTACTGGCCGGTTTTCGGGTACGCGCCTGCGGGCGCTCCATGGCTAAATTGAAGAGCCGACCCTGGGCTAACGATGCTGATGTAGAGCTGGTTAAGCTCGATATTTTCGACCCCGAATCGACCAGAGCCGCACTGCAAGGCGCTTATGGCGCCTACTATTTCATTCACTCTATGAACCGTGACAACCAAGACTTTGCCGCTGCCGATCGCACAGCCGCGCAAAACATGGTGCAGGCCGCCGAGCAGAGCGGGCTGGCGCGGTTAATCTATCTGGGTGGTCTGGGGGAAGATTCACCTGAACTGAGCAAACATTTGAAGTCCAGGGCTGAAGTGGCGGCGATTTTACAAGCGGGCGCCACGCCGGTGACGGTGTTGCGCGCGGGCATGATTTTAGGTTCGGGCAGTACGTCGTTCGAGATTTTGCGTTATCTGGTGGAGCGTCTGCCCGTGATGATTACGCCCAAGTGGGTGACCACGCCTTCGCAACCCATCGCTATTGGCAACGTACTGCACTACTTGATTGAATGCTTGCGCACCCCTGCTACCACAGGACGCTCTTTCGACATCGGCGGCCCAGAAGTGCTCGCCTACAGCGACCTTATGCAAACTTATGCTGAAGAGGCTGGTCTGTCGAGGCGTTTGATCATTCCCGTGCCGGTTTTCACACCCAAAATTAGCTCCTATTGGATTCACTTTGTCACACCTGTGCCGTCATACATTGCCATGCCCCTGGCTGAAGGCTTGCGCAACCCGGTGGTTTGTCAAGAAAACGCCATTGTTGAATTGATTCCTCAAGAGCTTATTGATTGCCGCCACGCCATTCGCATAGCTTTAGACCGCATCAATAAACAAGTGGTAGAAAGCCGCTGGACTGACGCTGGTAAAATTCCGCCAGCTGAATGGGCTAACAGCGGTGACCCTGACTGGGCTGACGGCACTCACTATGAAGACAACCGGCAAATAAAGGTCACAGATACTCCTGCTGAAGTCTGGTCAAGGCTTGTGCGATTGGGCGGCAAGACCGGCTGGTATTACGGCAACTGGTTGTGGAAAATTCGCGGTTATATCGACAGGGTGTTCGGTGGAGTGGGCTCAATGCGCGGCCGCCGCAGCGACGTTGAGCTTTTTGTGGGCGATGCCTTAGACCTGTGGCGAGTCGTAGACGTTGACGTCGAGAAAAGTCTGCTGCTAATTGCCGAAATGAAGCTACCAGGCAAGGCCATGCTGCAATTTAAAATATCCAACACTGGCGACGGCATTACCATTTTGCAGCAGAGTGCCCGCTTTGTTCCTCATGGCTTGCTCGGTTTGCTTTACTGGTGGGCTGTTTCGCCTTTCCACGAATTTATTTTCAATGGCATGCTGCGTGGCATCGCATCGGCTTCAAGCCTGAGTGTGGTGGAAGGCCCATTACGCATCAAAGGCAAAGCCTAGAAAGATTCAATATTTGGGCCTCTTGCGTTATCATATGTCCACTGGATATTTGGAACTGAGAAGATCATGCGAGATTACATTCTTCTTTATGTCAACGGGCACGAGCAGCGCATTTCAGCCGCTCAAGCGTTCCAACCGGCCAGCGACTATTTACGCTTAGACCTGGGTCACTGCGGCACTAAAGTGGTTTGCGCCGAAGGCGACTGTGGTGCATGTTCGGTGATGGTGGGAAGGCTGGCAGCAGCAGACGACCACGAAGAGTTGCAGTATGTGCCGATTAATTCGTGTATTCAATATCTCTACCAGCTTGATTGCACTCATCTAATAACTGTAGAAGGTCTAAAGGTAGACGGCCAGTTAAACCCAGTGCAACAGTCGATGGTTGACAGCAATGGCGCCCAGTGTGGTTATTGCACGCCTGGTTTTGTGGTGGCCATGTGCGGTCTTGCTAATGATTTGCAGGGAGAGCAAAATCAAGAAAAATGTGCAGGCAAATCTTGCTACCCCAGCGAAAAGCAGGTGAAAGATTCGCTCACAGGTAACCTTTGCCGTTGCACCGGCTATGAAGCAATAATCAATGCAGGAATGGCTGTGGATCTTGGCCGCTTCAAAACATTCAGCGAACTCTATCCTGACAAAGAAATGGTGGCCAATTTTAAAGCCCACGCTAACAATGAGTTGATGCTCAAAGCCGGCGGACGCACCGCATATAACCCGACATCAGTGCAGGCAGCCTGCAAATTTTTAAACGAACAAGAAAAAGTTGTCATCGTGTCTGGTGGCACAGATGTTTCTGTCAACATGAATAAAAGAGATCTGGCTCCGGCTAATGTTATGAGCACTGCTGCTTTGCCAGGTTTAACAGAGTTGAAAGTAATCGAAGGCAATGATCGCAAGATTTTAAGCGTGGGCGCCAAGGTGACTTTGCGACAGCTTGAACATCTGATGAAAGATCTGGTGCCTGAATTTCATAAAATTCTCTGGGTCTATGGGTCACCGCAAATTAGACATGCAGGCACTCTCGCCGGCAATATCGCCAATGGCTCCCCCATTGCTGACAGCACTCCATTTTTGTTTTTAATGGAAGCAGAAGTCGAAGTCACCGGCTGTAGTGGCACCCGCAAAATTCCTATGTCTGAGTTTTATAAGGGCTACAAGCAGTTATCTTTGCACAAAGATGAGCTTATCACTCGCATTCTTCTTCCTCTGCCTAAGGCAGATGAACTGGTCAAGCTGTATAAAATATCGCGCCGCCAGCATTTAGATATTTCGGCCTTCACTGCGGCAATTCGAATTTCGCTCAAGGGCAATATCATAGAAAAAGCCTTTGTCGTTTTCGGCGGCGTGGGGCCTGTGGTGATGCGTTGCCCTGAAGTAGAGGCAGCACTTACGGGCAAGGTCCATGAGCTTGCTACCTATGAGGCAGCTGGTAAAATCGCTAAAGAGACCATTGCACCAATCACCGATGTTCGAGGCTCGCGCGATTTTCGCCTCACCCTGGCTGAAAACATCATGACCAAGTTTTATTATGAAACGGCCTCGAGCGAGAGGGAATTAGCGTGTCGATAGTAGGCAAGAATATTCCGCACGATTCAGCCCCTGGCCACGTCAGCGGCGAGTCTGTTTATATTGATGACATCGCTCCGTCACGCAATGAACTGCTGGTTGATTATTTTGGATCGCCCTTTGCCCACGGTCGCGTCAAATCGCTTGATTTGAGCGACGCTTTGAAAGTGCCTGGTGTAGTCGCTCTATATACTTACAAAGACCTTCACCACAATGTTTTTGGGCCAATTACTCAAGACGAAATATTGCTCGTCGAAGATGTGGCTGAATTTATTGGCCAACCGATAGTTGTCATTGCCGCTGAATCGCGCGCGGCCATCAAGGCAGCCAAGCAAGCAATCAAACTCGATATGGAAGAACTGAAACCAGTTTTGACCGTCGATGACGCCATTGCTGCTGGTCAATATTTAGATAAGACTTACAAAATTGAGCGCGGCAATGTGGCCGCTGCTTTCGCTAGTGCCGACCATATTATCGAAGGCCGCTTTGTCATTGCTGGAGCCGATCACTTCTACCTCGAATCGCAAGCTTGTCTCGTTCACCCAGGTGAATACAATCAGTTAACCGTGCATTCTTCAACTCAGAACCCTTCTGAAGTGCAGCATGTGGTGGCACATCTGCTCGGCTTGCAGCTTAATCAAGTTGTCTGTCTGATTAAGCGCATGGGTGGTGGCTTCGGCGGCAAAGAGTGTCAGGCTACTCACCCTGCCGTGATGGCTTCGCTGGTGGCACTGAAAACTAAACGCCCTGCTCGCATTGTCTACACAAAAGACGATGACATGAAATATACCGGCAAGCGTCACCCATATCAAAATGATTATAAGGTCGCCTTTGATTCAGAGGGAATGATAACCGCACTAGAAGCCAATCTGTACGCAGATGGTGGCGCATACAATGATTTGTCCACGGCGGTTTTAGGCAGATCGCTCACCCATATCGATAACTCTTATTATTTGCCCAACCTATTGGCAGTGGGCAAGATCTGCAAGACTAATTTTCCGCCAAATACTGCTTTTCGTGGCTTCGGTGGCCCTCAAGGCGCCATCACCATTGAAAATATTATGGAAGAAATTGCAGCCTATCTAGGCAAAGACGCCTACGAAATCAGGCGCAAAAATTGCTATGGAGTCAACGATCGCAATGTCACTCATTACGGTCAGTTACTGGTAAACAACACCCTGCCTCGCATCTTCGACGAGCTCAGTCAGTCATGCGATTACGCCGCACGTCTGGCGGCTGTGAGAAAATTCAATGCCGAATCAAAAACACATTTGAAAGGGCTGTCGTTCACCGGTCTTAAATTTGGAATTTCTTTCACCAACAAATTTCTCAATCAAGCCAATGCGCTGGTCAATATCTATCTTGATGGCACCATTCAAGTTTCAACCGGCGCCACCGAAATGGGTCAAGGCGTAAACACTAATATCAAAATGCTTGTGGCCGATGAGTTTGCCATTGCTCATGAGCACGTAATTTTGATGACCACATCAACTGAGAAAAACAATAACACTTCAGCCACAGCCGCTTCGTCTGCCACTGACCTTAACGGTTCGGCGGCGGTTAATGCTTGCAAGAAAATCAAAGAGCGGTTGAATGTGGTGGCTGCAAATTATTTTGCTGGTCGTGAAGTTGGCATTGGTGCTTATAGCGATTCTATTGTTTATCGCGACGGCTTTGTTTTTGACGAGCGCCGGCCCCAGGTCAAATTGACTTTCGCCGAACTGGTCAATTTAGCCTACCGTGAGCGTGTCAGCCTGGGAGAGCGCGGTCACTATATAACTCCTGCTATTGGTTTTGATTGGAGCGTCGGCCAGGGCTCGCCATTTCTGTATTTCACTAATGGGGCATCGTGTTCTGAAGTTTTAATTGATCGTTTTACCGGCGAGCTTAAAGTTGAGCGCGTCGATATCTTGATGGATATCGGCAAATCTATAAATCCCGGACTCAATCGCGGCCAGATAACAGGCGCCTTTATTCAAGGCATGGGTTGGCTGACAACTGAAGATTTGCGGTACGCGGCCAGTGGAGCGCTGCTTTCATACTCACCCACCACCTACAAAATTCCCAATATTTATGACACACCACCTGTCTTCAATGTAGACACCATAGACAACGATTGCACCGTCAATGTTAAAGGCTCAAAAGCTGTGGGTGAGCCGCCTTTGCTGTTAGCTTTCTCAGTATTTTTCGCTGTAAAAAATGCACTTTCTTACGTCAGCGGCAAAGAGATACCTACACTTGTTACGCCTGCATCAGGTGAAGAAATTCTTTCGCGCTTGACCGAATATAAATTGAAAGCTGCCGGACTACCTTTTAAACATTGGCCTGCTGAAACCAGCTCTGTGCTGCCACGGGCTCAGTCACGCGCCGCTGGGCGCAGTATGAAGAAAAACCTGGTATCAGGTGCCAATGGCACTGCTAGTGGAAATGGCAATGGTTCGGCAAATTCAGTCGAAGATGAGCAAAAGCTGGCTGCTGAGGCTGCAATTTGACCCTGATTGCTTTTTACCAGCGCGTAGACGAACTGCTTGTTGCTGGAGAATCGTTTGTTGTCGCTACCATCGTTGATACCATAGGCAGTGTGCCGCAAATGACTGGCGCACGCATGATTGTCACGGCAGAGGGGCGCAATTTTGGCACTGTTGGCGGCGGTAAAGTCGAAAATCGGGCGCTAGAAGAATCAAAAAAGCTCTTGTTTGACCTGCTCGAGGATGGCAGTGGGGACAAGCATCGATTTTTCAATTGGAACCTGGAAAAAGACATCGGCATGACCTGCGGCGGCTCAGTCAAGGTTTATTTAGAAGCCCACAATCTTGCTCAGTGGCATGTCACCATATTCGGTGCTGGGCATTGTGCAACAGCATTAATTCATTTGCTTGCTCGATTGGATTGCAAGATTACTTGCATCGATACCAGAGAAGAGTGGCTGGATCGTCTGCCTGACAGTCGACGCGTGCGAAAAATTCTTGTTGCCAATTATCGCGATGGCATTGAGAAGGTAGCGCGTGATGCTTTTGTATTGCTTTTGACCATGGGTCACAGCAGCGATTCTCCGATTCTCATGGAGATTTTGCGAGGCTATCAGAGCGGCCTCAAACCTTTTCCTTACCTGGGTGTGATCGGCAGCAAAGCTAAAGCTGTCAGGTTGCATCAAGATATTGCTGCTGCCGGATTACCGGCAGAGTACAACGATGCTTTTCTTTGCCCGGTGGGTCTGCCCCTGGGTAATAATGAGCCTGAAGAAATAGCCGTGAGTATTGCTGCACAGCTGTTGCAGTGTCGGGACTTAGGGGATAAAGCTTAAATCTAGCAGCAGGGCGCCATCTTGGAACCGCCTTGATTCACCACCAAACAATTCTCAAAGTGTTTGGTCCAATTTGTGTCGGCAAAGTTCAACTGATACGCTGAAGGCAGAAATGGGCATTCGAAACTGGCAAAGCTTACTGCTTGCCTGGCTCTTTCTCATTATTAGTGCCGAACAAAATCTGATGCCACCAGATTTGTCTTTTCCCTTTCCTGTGTGGATGCCGCTACTAGAAATACTATTAGGGTTTCTATATCTTGCTTTTTGCAGGGTGGATAATTTGAAGGAAAACGCTGATTACTTCCTAAATAGAGCACTGCCGTGAAGTTTTAATGGACCCAACAAAAATGTCTAAAACAATTCGATGGGCTTTCATCGTACGCGGTGTGGCAATCTGCTCGTTTATCATCTTTGTGCTTCTGCCATTGGCAATCTACGTTCTACTGTCGCCTGTTGTTGCACAGCCCCTTTATAACAAGTTGATTTTTCAACCAACTAAATATCCTACCGGCGACTGGAGCTATGCCACCATTTGCGGTATCAAACCTAAAGACGCCGACTTTAAATCAGAAAACGGCAATAACCTTCACGGACTGCTGTATGAATTGCCAGGCGCCCAAAAGACGGTGCTACTGAGCCAGGGCAGTGCGTACAACTGCACAGACAGGCGCTATCTAGCTGAACAATTCTTGCAAATCGGCTGCTCGATATTGGTCTACGATTATTCGGGTTATGGCAAAAGTACAGGAGAGCCATCTATGCAAGGTATTTGCGAAGATGGCACTGGTGCGCTCAAATATCTGACTGATGTGAAAAAGCTGCCACTTAATGGAATCATTCTTGCCGGTGAATCATTGGGTACTCTGGTGGCCGGCCGCCTGGCCTCTAACTATAAATGCGCCGGAGTGATTTTGCTTTGCCCGCTTTCATCGCTAAGACACACAGCGTGTGATACCTTCGACTTTCTCAATTATTATCCTGACTTCGCTTTTAGCGACGCCTGCAAAAAGCTGGACAATCTAACTGCCTTGAAAAATTCAACTGTGCCCAAACTATTGATCTCAGGTACGGCAGATCGATTAGTAAAAATCAAACGCTCAGATGAATTGTTCGCAACTGCGGCCATGCCAAAAACATATATACGAATAGACGGTGCCGATCACGAAGACAAGGTGATGATGGAGTATCCGGGCCTCCGCAGCGGCGTCAAAAAATTTATTGCCTTGTTATAGAAGACGCGCTGCGGCAAGTAAAGCTGCGTTCTGATAAAATCGCTGTCTGCCTCAACGCAGGCCTTTTTACTAGCAAGGATGCAGAACGTTAAGATGCGACGAAAACCTCTATTGCTTGCGCTCCTGGCTGGCTCGCTTGTTCTGATAGGAGTTTTTTGGCAGAATATCGTGGCGTCAAGTCCATGGTTTTTCGGCTACCGGGGCCATGACTTATTTGGAATTTATATAGCGAAGCTTGATGGCAGCGGCATTCGTTCCATTTCATTTGACGAGAAGCGCGAACTGTCGCACCCCAGAGTCTCTCCTGATGGCAAGCGCATTACTTTTACTCGCTACAATCGACTGCTTAGTGGTGGAATAGCAGAAGAGAATGGCAGTGATTATTTGCATACCGAAGTAGTTGTTGCCGATATTGATGGTTCGCACCAACTTTCTATTGAACCTACGGCAGCTGATGTTCTAAACGCTAACAGCAGTTGGGTTGATAACGATTCTGTTTTGTACGTTCATAGATCAGATTTGCGGTCGTTGCCTGAGCTGAGGTTGCACCATTTATCAACCAAATCGACTGCACGCGTATCCACGCCTTTGGCAATGGCGGTTTCTGATCCCCACTGTGTTAATGGAAGAGTTGTTTTTGCTGTGGTGCCCTTAGACTCGAATAGGACACCGTGTTGCTTGTATACAATGAGATTGGATGGTAGTGAATTGCGACAGCTAACAAAACCGCAAATTGCAGCAACTTCAAGTGACCATAGATTTAAGCTTGGCGACTACGATCCGTGGCTTTCACCAAGTGCTGATAAGGTTGTCTTTATGCGCTATTTTGGCGGGGTAGATTGGAGGGTGGCTTGCGTTAGTGTTAGTACTGGGGCAGAGCAAGTATTAACTAGCCCTGGTGTCACTAGCGCTATACCAGAGTGGTCTAGCGATGGAAAGACCGTCGTCTTTGTTAATTTTGATAGAACAAAACTTGAAAATCTTGGACTGTACTTAATGTCGCCTTCTGGCTCGAACAAGCAGAAAATTCCGCTTCCGGGCGGATACTTATACTCGCATCCGTCTTTCTTGCCTGGCACCGGTTCAAGTGGTAATGCGGCCATCATATATAGTGCTCGTCGGGTTCCGGGATTGCCTGGAGCACCCTCACACCCGTGACGAGATAGTACAATATGTACTCATCGACGAGTGGAGTGCACAATGAAAGTAGCTGAAGATGCGGCTGTGGCGATTCAGAAGCAGACAAAAGAAATTGTCAAAATTGCTAAAACCTATAAGTTTCAAGAGCTAGCGCAGCAGGTTGCCAAACTCAAAGCAATTATCGAGGCGGCTAACAAGTTGCCGGGCGCCAACGGCAAGGTGAATACTGATGAGTACGAGTATCCACCTGCAAGTGTGACCGAATATTTGCGCGGTGAGAAGTCGAGCGAAATAGTCGCCCAAATTGAAGCAACAGTTTCAAGCTACACCTGTAGTTGCGACCCAGTCAAATGCCAGTGCATTGTCACCGATGAAATTGTGGCACCAGCAGACTCTGCCTGCCATTTCTGCGCCGAGAAAATCAATGAAGGAAGCCCGCTTCACACCGGCGAAGGCACAGGCGTTAAGATGTGTCAGACTTGCGCTCGCATACTTTGGGAGAAAGTGCGACTGAAAGAAAGTGTTGCCTACGCCGTGATCAATCTTTGCGAAGACGCGAGCTCTGAAGCTGACGCGCCGTTCTTTCAATTTAAGAAATCGCTAGTACTGGTTGAAGAAGCCCAACAACGCCTCGAAGTTTTTCGGTTGGCACAGCGAGCTAAGGCTGCCCGCTGATAGGCTAGTGGTCCTCTTCATTAGTTAAAGCCGCGAACTGACGAACAAATAGTTCTGGTAGCAATATCTGCGTGCCATGAAAGTGCTTAAGCGGGAGGAGGCTTTTTGCGTCGTAGGACACAACGAAGTCGGCGTGACTTTCAAGTGCTGCTGCCAAAAATTTGTTGTCATCCGGGTCTACACAGACTAATCTGCTAGTCTCGTACGCCCCTGGAATGTACAATGCAATTTTTCCAATCGCGAAAACCAGCTCTTCCAGCAGCTCTTCTGAGATGTCCTTTTCCAAAAGCTTTGCAACAATCTCTTCCAGTATTTGTGGCGACATGACGAGTGTAAATTCACCGCGGCGCCAAAGATCTAAAATTTGAGAAGCGTATCCGAGCTTCGCTTTGCTCAAATATCCGGCTACAAAAATATTCGTATCGAGGACTACCTTAAGCACCCTCGTTGACTCGAACATCTTGTTGATTTGCATTTTGAGCCGCGATCTTATTTCGCAGGGCGTCAAAGTCTGCCCAAACTTCTTCAGGTGTTTTTCTAGGTGCATTCATGGCCCGTTCAAGACCTTTGCTGATAATTTCTTTGGCTTTAGATAGCGACTTTTCGGACGGAGCGACAAATTCGATTTCATCTTCGAGAATCAATAAGTCATTCGGCATGCATTTGAGGAACTGACAAAGTTTGGCAAGAGTGGCAAATTCGACACCCTTGCTCGAACCGGTTTCAAGTGCGCTCAAAGTTTTTTGACTTAATCCTGTGGCTAAGGAGACTTCGCGCTGGGTGAGCTTGCCGCGCGTCGCCCTCAATACGGCCAGATTGAACCGAACTTTTTGCATCATCGCCCCAGGTTGTTAGCACAAAATAAGGTGTATACGACTAGTTATACCCTTCATACGCCATATCTGGCAGTTTTGTCAAGCGGACTTTTCTGGCTTAGCACGGCACTGCCGGTGGCTCAAACATTCTCATACGTTCGCCATAGATTCGCCACATTCACACCCTAAAGTAGGAATGTAGAAATCTAAAGAACGAGGAGCGCGCGGCCATGGAAAGAAGTAATGACTCCACTGCACAGGCAGTAGAACAAAAAAACTTAGTACCAAACGATTCTCTCAACTTAGCAAGCCTTTCCGCCCAAACCGATAAAGGTGCAAGTAAGACGGCAAATAACGATGATAAGGCCGCAGCTCAATGCCGAGAAGTTATGAAGTCATTTCCTCAGATTGACCTTTATAACGGTCAGTCTGCAGTTGAGGTTAATGCCTATAAAGAAGCCATTGCTAAAACTATGCCTAAAGCAGCTGAGGGCGGAAAGCTTGCCGACTATATGCTTGGTGGGAAGGCTGATCCATTGGCCAGTTGCTTTGACAGCAATGGTTTCCCCTTAGTAAACACCTCTGAATTGAAAGGTGCGAACAAAAATTCGATCAACCAAAAAGATACACCCCGCCACAGCGGTGCTAGCAACTGGGCCAAGCTTGAGGGTTACACACTAGAAAATAAGTAGCGCGTAGTCAAAAGCCGCTAAATGCCTTCCTGAGTACTAGTCCAACTTGAGCACCAGTGGGTATATAGAGAGTGGCTAGAGGCTGTCCGAATCAATGTCCCCACTTCATCACAGCAGGTCAGACAAATCTGAGGTTCCCCGAGAGGAGAGCCCAGGCGGCGTTGTAGCCAATGTTTCTGACCTCTTGAGATCGGCTGCGTATACATCTGTGCAGCGGCCCGTTGAGAGCGTGGTTCAAATCGTCAGGCACACAACCCCATTTGAGCCCGAAACTCCGGTGATTGTGAAAGCGCCGGTGCACGACAATAATTGGACCACTGGCGGAGCCATGGTCGGCAGCGTGGCCGAGTTCTTTGTTCTGGCAAAAAGTGTGGGCGGTTTACGCAGTGCTCTTGGTCGCGCTACGTCAGTTCCAATCTTAGAGGCTGGTGTTAGCGGTGCTCTTTTTGAGGTATTTCAGCCCGCTGCCGAAAAAGACTTTGGTATGAATAAATTAAAAAGCGCGGCTCTGGGCTTCGGCACCTTTGCCACTATGGACGGTGCTGCTCTGGGCCTGGGCAAAATTCCACTTTTAGCCAGATCAGAAGGTCTATTTAAAACAGTCACCATCAATGGTGCCGCTGGCGCTGGCGGCGGACTGACGCATTCTGTATTGGGTGCCGGTCTTGATGGTCGCACGCCGACTTATTCGGAAGTCAAAGGCAATGTTGTCTCCTACGCTGCCTTCGGTGCTATGTTCGGGGCTCTCGATCATGGTGCCACCAGAGGCACTCAAGCAATTAAAGCCAAAGTGCAAGACCGCATTGCCAATGGTGAACCAATTTTTTCTCTTGGTCCAATAGAGTTGCACCAGAAGGGCTATCACACCAAAGCCAAAGAAATGGCCCAGGTAGACAATCTAACCGGCTTGAAAAATAAAGCTGGCGGCGATGATGTTTTGAGAAGTGAAATCGCTCGGGCTGATCGACAGCAAGAGCCGCTGTCAATGACATATATGGACCTCGACGGCTTTAAAGGTGTTAACGATAAATTTGGTCACCATCAAGGCGATCAAGTTCTAAAAGAAGTAGCCGCTCAAATCAAAAAGTATTTTTCTCGCGGAACCGATAAACCTGTGCGCGAGGGTGGCGATGAATTTATGGTGGTCTTGCCCAATACCAATCTCGCTCATGCCGAAAATCTGGCATCAGGTTTTGAAAAAACCATGCGTATCGCTGTAGGCAAAGAGGCCCCCACGCCCGCTCAACTGCATCAGAATTTTCCTGGCCAGCTGGCCAAAATAAAAGACATCCCTCGCTCTACGCCTACTGGTGAGGGGCAGCCCATGAGCGATCTGGCCGCAGAATTGGTTTCTGCGCGCATGTCGCTCACCGGCGAAAGTCTCAAGCCCGAGATCATTAAGGCCGAGGTCAAACGCTTGCAAGAGCGCACAGGTTTGCCTGAAAATCAGGTCTTCGATGGCCGCACTGTGCAAGTATATAACGATGCTGATATAGCCAAATTCGCTCAGCAGGCTTCTTTCAGATTTTTGCCTCAAATTGGCCAGATGTTGAAAGTTAAAGGCTATGCCACAGAAGCTCAAATATCCGAAGCAATTGCTATTCAAGCTAAGCAACCGGCAGACAAGAAGCAGCTGCTTGGTGAAATCTTGGTAGAGAAAAAGATCAGTACACAAGCTCAGGTTGATGATGTCTTTAGAGACCAGATGATTGCAAAAGAGGCATTGAGTCGCATTCTAGAATCGATGCCCGGACTCAAGTATTTACAGTCAGGAATGAAAGCCTTCAGACTGCCAGAGAAATTTCATAGTGCCGTTGATCCTACTGCCTTGCGCGTCGACATTCCGCATGTAGAACGTCCGCATCTCAACGTCAATGGTGTCAGGCCACTTGGTGTCTTCGAGTCTCCAGTAGGCGGCGAGCTAGTGGTAGGTGTGAGCACTGGGGCCGTGCAGTGGAAGCAAGGCGAAGCAATGGAAGCGCTCAAGTATCGTGGTGATAAGTTGATGTTTGAGAAGAAAGACTTGCGCAAGGCCCTTGGTTTGCGCCAAGATCGCGTTGTTCAGCCACAGCTGGTGCACGGCGATAACTAGAGCTGATTAAGTCAATTCTTTGGCAATAGAATCCAGAACTGGCTGCCGGTTGGTGAAAGCGAATCAACCCCGATTCTTCCATCGTGCAATTCAATTAAGGCTTTGCAAATTGCCAACCCAAGCCCGGTGCCGCGACTAGAATCTTCTTCGCTCACCTGTTGAAAGCGATCAAAAATTGCTTCTTTTAAATGTTCAGGCACGCCTCTGCCGCTGTCGCTAACAGCGATGAGAATATAGTCGGCATCTTTATCATTCTGCAAAGAGAGGCGCACGATGCCATTGCGGGGGGAATGTTTAATTGCATTAGAAAGCAAATTAGTCACCACTTGTTCGATTCTGCCTGCGTCAATATTCGCTTCCAGTGGTATCAGATTTGATTCAATGGTGATGCCGCGATTGTGTCGCAACCCATCGGTGGCTTCTATAGCGGCCGTTAAACAGTCACTGACATTAGTTTTTTGCCTTTGAATAGAAAGCATTCCTGATTCTATTTTTTGCATATCAAGCAGATCTTGACTGATGCGCAATATGCGATCGCAGTTGCCTTCAATTGTTTTTAAAAGTGCTTTGCCGCGCTCGTCGAGTGCGCCATCAAGCCGCAATTCTAGTGCTTCTCCGGTACACTTAATGGTGGTCAGTGGGCTTCTTATATCATGGCTGACCATGCCGATTACTTCTTCTCTTGCCTGGTCTAGATGTTCAATTAATTGTGCTGCCTGGTGCAGAGCGTCATCGAGCCCGGCAATTTCATCGTTGCCGCTAATTGGCTCTAGTAGAGGCTTGCGCTCACCAAGGCGACCGGCGTTTTCCATCACGATATTTAAACGTGATACCAGATGACGGCTGTAAAGCCACGCGCCAAGCAGACCAATCAGTGCGCTGGTGGCAACGGCTAATTTGAGTAAAAAAGTTGTCTGATTGCGAATGGCATTAGATTGGTCGGTGTCTATTTCTTCAGCGCTTGAAGCGGCCAGTTCGAATAATCCAAGTGAAACAATTTTTCTAAAATGCTCGTTCAGTTTCGGGCGAAATAGTTTAGATATATTGTTGAAATCTTCAATCTGGCCAGTGGCCAACATTGTCTTCACTTTGTCTAGCTCTTTTGTGATTTTATCTAGTTCAATCTCGCTTGCTAGCACGTTTTCGTGAACGGGTGGCTTGCTGTCGACTGTTAGTTCTGCAAGTTTTGCAAAGTCATTTTTTAGCTCAGCCATGCCTGCGCGAATTTCCTTAGCGGCTGCAAATGGATTCTGATTTACTTGAAAAATTTCTTGCACAATTAGCAATTTGTGAGTGACTTTATTGACCGTATCGCCAATCATGCGAGCTTTGTTGATACGCGCAGATTCAATCGCCATGTCGTTTTGCAGAGAGAGAAGAAGAGAGAATATGCCGAGTTCAAAGCATAGAGGAATGCTCACCAGCAATAAACCTTTATGCAACAAAGGCAGTCTATGCAGCAGTGACAGGCGCATCAGCAGATCTCCATTTTAGGGACCTGGCCTGAAGGCATATCCGACTTTGTGAATGGTTTCTATCAATGATTCGCTTCCTTCTTGATCGATTTCTTTGCGAATGCGCTTAACCGCTGCTCTAAGCGCCTCTACGCCGCTTTCAGTGTATGAGTTCCATACGCGGTTGAGAATAGTCTCTTGACTCAAAACTTGATTAGGATGCTTGATAAAAAATTCCAGCAGTGAAAAATCTAAAGGCTGCAACCGCACCTCTTGATCGTTTCTGAACAACTTTCGATTTGATAAATCAATTTTTAAATTATTCAGTTGCACCACTTCTGCCACCATTGCCGCCGGCCGGCGCAATAGCGCTCGCATACGGGCTGCCAGTTCTCTTAAGCCAAATGGTTTGGTCAAATAATCGTCGGCGCCCAGGTCGAGCCCCAATTCTTTATCGCGCTCGTCTGATTTACCGGTGAGCATTAAAATTGGAGTGATACCACCCCTGGCGCGATATTCTTTGCAAAGATCAAAGCCGCTGCCGTCGGGCAGGGTGACATCAAAGACTAAAAGATCAAACTGATTGTCGCCGAGCATTTCGTTTGCTTCGGTTTTCGAATAGCACAATTCGATTTTGTGACCATCTTTAGTCAGTGATTCAGAAACCACTGACAGAAGCTCGTCATCGTCATCAACCAGGAGAATTTTCGCCATAGTTCAGTTTATGCCCGCGGCGCTGACCCGTGGAGCGTTGCGGCTGATAATCACCACCGTAAAGTTTGACTCATATCCCCCCGGCGTCTGGAACTTTCACCCTGGTGGCCCGTCGCCTGCTGCGCAATCGTTTAATGAGGAACAAGACCATGGTGATTTTGAAAAAGGCAGTTACTGTCGCTTTAGCCATATGCGCCGTGCCGTTGAGCACAATGGCTGTCTTTGCGGGTGAAACGCAATCAAGCAGCATGGCCGGCACCCAGAACAGCTCTCAGTCTTCTGCCCCACAGGCAGAAAGCGGAGCTTCCACACAAAATTCGACTCAGGCTGGTACACAGAATACCAGTCAGTCACCGCTCCCGAATGCCACCCAGTCGTCGTCTATGAGCCACACCCAGTCTACTAATACAGGCTCTCCAGGTCTGGTCACTACTGGCAGTTCTTCGCGAAAGTCTACCACTACTCAGACACGTGTGGGCACGGTACCAACTGCCGCCGCTCAGACCACAACGCGCAGAAGCAGCGCCAGAGTGCGTACTTATGTGAAACCAAAAGCAAAACGAGTGACTACTTATAACAGACACACTTCTATTCGCGTTCGCTAAATGAGAAAGGGCGGTCTGCAAAGGCCGCCCTGTTATTTTGCAGAACTGGCGCCATGATTATTTACTAGCGCTTTTTTCTGTGCTCTGGTTCAGGTTTCTCGCTCAGGCGGGCGGCAACGTGTGCACCCACAATGACGCCAAATTTAATTTTAGGCGACAGTTCTGAAAAGAGCACGGCTGGAGCGCCCAAATCAGCTACATAGCTCATAACGCCTGGCTTTTGGTTGTCGAAGAACGCCTTATCTATCACCCAGTTGGTGGCGATACCAGCCCCGAGCACTCCCATGCTTTTTTTCATGAAAGTGGCTTGCTCTGAACTGAGCAAACTGAATGCCTTCACTCTTGATTCCACTACCTTGGCGGCATTGGCTTCAAGTCTGGCGGCCATGTCAGTCAAACCTTCGCTCTGAATCAAAACATCTTGGCTCAATCCGCTTAGCGCTTTGAGATGTTCGCCCTGGCTTGTGATTAGCACTTTCGAACCTGGAGCGTGGGTTTTATCGATGGCTTCAATCAAGCCATTTATGTGCGTCGGGCGTTTCAATTCAGCTACTTTTTCGGGCGTAACATCAGGATCAAATTCAAAACGACGGCCAAACTCGAGCAGTTCGGGTTGCTCTTTGGCGATGGCCTGCACTACGGCGTCTGCTTCTAATTTTTTGGCGCCGAGATTAGTGCGCAGATTTCTGACGCTGCTGTAGAACTCATTTTCGGCAGCCACTTTCACTTCTAATGAACCGGTGTTAGCGAGCAGATTGGCCTCCGCTTCAGCTAATCTGGCGGCACTGGAGTTCATAACGTTGGCATGCGTGACGAGACCCTCATCTTTCAAGAGCGGGCTGCCGCTTAAATGTTCAGCATATTCGCCCACTTGTCTAATCTGGTCTGTGGTCAAATCTTTGACGGGAATATTATCGAGAGCGCCAAGCACTTCGCCGATATTATTGCCGCGATAGAGTTTGCGCGACATCTCTTCGGACACGCCGGTTTTGTTGAACTCAAAGCGATAACCTTCGTCGAACAAATGGGGTTCGGCAGCCATGACATCATTGACTTTGAGCACCGAAGCATCAAATCGAGTCTTCAGTTCTTTGGTCAAATCGACGCGGCTTCTGCCGAAATCTACGGCTAGCTCTTCTTTGATGGCGTGATCGCTCAAAGTGTGCAGCTTTTCGCTGTTCTGCGCGGCAATTTTGTAGCCGCCTTTTCTGGCGAACCAATAGCCCGAGGCGGCCGTCAGAGGAATTTCTAAAGAGCTGGCAATTTTGTCACCAGCGCTCTGATTGTCACGATTAGGACGTGGCAAATCTTCGTCGGCAACGTCGGCATAGTTTCGAGTGGTTGGGTCAACCACAGAGCGGCTGGCCTCAGGAGTCACCTGGCGCTGGACGTTCACATTCTGTCGCTCTGGAGCAGTAGAGCCAGACTTCGGCACTGGCAGCAAATCGAGCGAGTTGATGGTCAACCCCTTGTTGAATTGCTCTTCGACGCTCTGCTTCTCTGTTCCTTTCGGCATTTTCATTTCCTGAGGTGGTGCTGGTATTGAAGATACGATAAGGAGCTGGCGGTTGTAATGGGGGGAATACGCATGGCAATTTAGTCTCTCCCGCGCCCGGGAGATACTGAAAGATTAACTGAGCTTTTAAAGTGCTAGGATTTCAATTTAGATATTAATATCTGAGCCTAGATATAAGAGATAAGCAGTGGCAGCTAAACAGCTAAGTCTAATTTTTGGAGTAATTCTCACATTCATGCTCTGCACAGGGCTGGCATACTATTGGGCCTGGCAGAATGTCTGGAATTCATCGCGACGCGCTCCGGCAATTGGTGCCGAGCCTCTAGAGATCAAACTCGTGGCTGTAACTAAAGACATTCCTGCTGGTGGCGAAATCGGCCCCACCAATGTGGAAGAACGCCGCGAAACGGCCAGCCATGTAGCTCTCGACGCTTTCGGGTTCGCCTCTGAATGTATGGGTCGTAAAACAAAATGGCTAGTAAAAAAGGGCGAATATCTTGCTAAGCACGATATCTTGCCGCAAAATTAAAGTGGAAAACAGCGTGTAAACTGAAATTTGAAATGAGCGAAAAAACTACACTGACACCAATTATGTATTTGCTTCTCACCATTCCGGTGGCTATGGCTGCCGGTGTATATGCCGGTAATGAAATTGCAACGCAAGAGGTGGCGCAACATCGGGCAGAAGCACTTGAGCGAAATACCGCCCAAGATTTTCTCATCAGGGTCAAAGTCGACGTGCCACCGAATGTGGTGATCGAGCCGTCGATGGTAGAAGCCAGGCAAGCATTTGCCAATCGCATTGAGCCTGACCTCGAAACCTCACTGAAAGCCGTACTCGGTAAGAAATCAAAGTTTGGATTGAGTAAAGGTCAGGTAGTAGCAAAGGCCGACTTAGAATAGAGTGATATTTGTTTTGCACTGGGCGATGAAAATTTCTGGAATAAGGTGTTATGAATTTCAATAGAGATGCGCAAAAATCTAATAAAAAAGCTCAACGATTTGCCCAGAGATTGTTCATATCAGCGGCATTTGTAGCATCACTCATAGGCGGATGGCAACAGACTGCCATGGCCGGCAACAACGACAAGCTGGTTAAAGATACCGATAGGTTGGTCAGCGCGGTGCAGAATAATTTGACCATGCAAGGCAAGTGGCCGCCGCCCGCCGGCAGCAGTGAAATGCAGCTCTGTTCTGCGCTTCAGCTTTTTGTGCAAGAAGTCAAAAGAGGCAACGGGCAGAATATACAAGGCAGTGCTTTCACTGTTGATAGTTTAATTTCATCGGTGGGGGCACCAGATGTGATGACACGCTGGATCAACATAAAGAATCAGATCGGCCTCAACACCGGCTTCAATTCCGGATTCAACAATGGCTATAATCCAGGATTCAACTCTAATTTTAATTCTGGGTTCAATCCTGAGTTTAATCGAGGCTTTAATCCCGGCGCCAATTCTGGATTTAATTCTGGCTTCAACCCCAATTTTAATTCCGGCTTCAACCCCGGCTTTAATTCTGGCTTCAGTCCCAGTTTTAACTCTGGCTTCAATCCGAACTTCAATCCAAATTTAAATTCCAACTTCAATCGCAATTTTAACGGCAACAATAATGGTGGCAGCTCTGATGTCAGCGGCAGTGTGCGCGACTTAAATGATTCGCTCAAGGATTTTATTAGCTTCAGTCAGAAATCTATGGGTTCTGGCGGATTCACCTCGGGCAACTCTAACGCTATTTTTGCCATGGCCAATGCTCTGCAAATGCTTCAGATGACCGTGAAAAGCAGCGGCAACAGCCTGGCGCGAGCAAATAATTTCAGCCAACAGCAAATGCAACTGCAGCAAATAGTCGCCGCATTTACCCATTTTGAACCGCTATTGCTGCAAGCGGGGCCAAGTGCACAAAACAGCATGCGTTACAGTCAGGTCAAGAACCAGCTTTCAATTTTGCAAAATGCCGTTTATATGAATGCTGGGCGCATGCGCTAGCCCTCTTGGAAAGTATTTGCAAGTTGTTCAGAACAGTCACGACTTTTTCACGTTCTTGCCGTTAGTTTAATAGAGCAAACGCACCGCACTGCTTCACGAGCCACGAATCAGGTGACGGACGCTTAAAGCACAATTTTATAAAGTTACCGTGGGGGTAGAGACGAATCCCGGCAGGTTGAGGCCATCAACTTTCCGGGAATCGACTCGTCTGGGCATATTTCTTTTGCATATGGCTTTCTTAATTCTCTACAGCTCGGGAACTTATGTTGTTCGTGCAGGTCTTTGGAGCACGTACCACCTTGGGTGGTCCACGATATTTCTGATTTAAAATTTTCGGCCATTCCTACCTGAGGTTTTTGGCTTGAATAAGTTGGCTCCTCCTTGCTTGCAGGGGGGAGTCAACTGTTTTGTCGTAGGTGCAAATAAATTTACCAGGCTTCCACAAGGGAACTGCGGGGGCCTTTGACCGTCTCGGTCGAAAGCATGTTCCGAACTTATGAAGACGAACGTGGATTAATACGAATTCGCCAGACGACTTCTGGCGACCCTGGAGGATTTATGGGCACGCAAACAACAGATCAACAATGTGAGACCAAAACAGATTGTGGAACCTATCCAATCAGCAATTGTTCCTACGACGTGATTTCAATGATGTATAAAAAACTGAAATCACTTGATGCATATCAAACTTTCGCAAAAGATTTTCAATCAGACCCAGAACTTTGTAAATTGGTCGAAGGTTTCAAAAAAGACGAGACCAGACATATCGAAGAATTGAAAACTCACCTCTCGCGTCTACTGGCAGCAAAATAACAAATTAGAAGCCCTGGCCCTGTGGTCGGGGCTTCCGATTTTGGGATGTGACTTGTGGAGTGATTCATGTACCGTTAACGGTTGATGATCTAGCTTGATATCTATGTACCGTTAACGGTTGATGATCTAGCTTGATATCTATGTACCGTTAACGGTTGATAGATCAATCCGAACCATCGGCCATTTGCCGGGCACATTAGATACAGATAGCTCGAGAGAATCAGCTTTGAAACTTCAGCCTTGGTTAGCCTTCATAATTTTGTTAAATCAATTGCCGGCCTGGTCGTTGCCGCCTCAGCAGGGAAGCGTTGAGCAAAATCAAGGAGGTTCAACGTCGTTTCGCTTGAAGCGTAATACCGGCCCAGAGCCCATTGTTCCGACACAACCTGTATTTTCTGCGCCAATTCAAAATAGCAGCTCGCCTGATTTAACCAATCAATTTCCCACTACTATTCCTGTTATGCCTCTCGCGCCTGTGACGCCCCCCTTATTTACGCCTGCTCCTGCAGGGGTGGCCCCCATATCCGAAGACTTTCAGGCGCCGCGTTCGAGCACGACCTGGCGCCCCGGCGTTATTCTTACCGCCGCTGTTGGTTCTTCCACCGTCCAGGACGAACTAAAGCCCTATTGCGACGTGAACAGCGCCGCCCAACAAGCTCGGCAATTTCCAAACAGTCCGGAAGCCGCATTTATTCATGCGGTTGCACTGACACGCAGCAGCCAGGTTGATCAGGCTCTAAAGGAAGTGCGTCGGGCGCGAAATTTAGCACAAGCAACCGGCAATGCTGACTATTTCAATAGTGCTGTTAGTCAGTACGAATTTAATTTGCAGGATGATCCAAACAATCTCTGCATTCGTTATGGCCTTGGTTGGGCTTATTACATGCAGGCTTATCTTTTTGCTTTCAAGGCTCGCAATCAAGTAAATATGGCCAATCGAATGGCCGGGCAAATGCCGAGAAAGCAAAATAAGACTACCGCCGGATTATTAGGCGGCGCGGCTATTTTAGCTTCCGCTCTTACTGGCACGAGACCCATGGCTGGTGTTATTCCGCGCATTCCCGGAGCACTAGATAACGTACCGTCGTGGGCTGAGCCGCAAATACGCATTTATTACCAGAAGTGTCTCAATCAAATGGGCGAAGTGGTTAGACGCGATCCAAAAGACATTTGGGCTGCGGCCTATCGCGTTCACGTTCAAGAAGAATTTGACGGCAATCATGCTGTTGCCCTGGCAAAGCTCGAGCAGTTGAAGAAGGCCAGTCCCGGCAATCCGGCGGCGGCGTTTTTTCTTGCCGACGCGTATGCGCGTAATGGAAACTTTTCGGCTGGCATCAGTTCGTTCGGCGATGCTCTTAAGATTCGTGCCGGCGGAAAGTAGTCACTTTTCTTGCACTACCAGTTCTTCGAAACCAGACAATGTGCACGGGCTTCGGGAAAACGAGCAGCTTTCGCTTAGATCAAGAATTACAAGTTCAACGGTTGTATAAACCAGTGCGCCAGGCAGCATATGGCCACCAAGGGTGGTGCCTGAGTTGTCCGCCACGGCCATGTGAATGTGGCATCCTGATACACCGACTGTGCCAGTTGCAGATACAATTTCGAATGGCCCGCGCAATTCGGCGGCGTCGGTTTGATTGGCAAAGCGCAGTGAAGCATTTTTAACTGAGCCTACCATCGATAAAATAGTACCGGCTTCAATTTTATGCGCCAGGCACAAAGCTTCGATGACAGCAATAATTTCTTCGTCTGGCTTTAAACGCTGCACTATCGTGCGCATAATTGTTTTTCCTGTTGTGATCTTATGGACCAGGTTCTGGTTTGATGCGAATCAGACCCAATCTTTCGTACCCTTGAGCGGTCATGGCGTCCATGGCCAGCCTTGTGACACCCAGCTCTTGAGCCAATTGCTGTTTCGTAAAAATGATGCCTTGTTCAGGGAGAAGGAAAACCTCTTCTGTAATTGCTCTGGCCAGCGAGCGAATATAAGGAGGGACATCGGGCTCAGGCGCTGGTAATGGTGGTAATGTGAGTGTGGTTTCCGGGTCACTTTCGGCTACGGTCTCCTCAATTGGTTCGTCCAGGCCATCTATGCCAAATCTTTCACCCATAGAACCGGTCTGGGCGTGCATAATCTCAGACGGAGTCTGGCCTTCTATAACCTCGCGCAGCTTAGCCGCACGCCATGCTCGTTGTCGAGCACCATCGTGCACGATGCTGTCGTCTTGAATGATTTCAAAGGGTTTGTCGGCTGCACACATGTTGGCACTTTTTTAGCGGTTTTGTTCTTTATGCGCGGCGTATCCGCGTCTACTAATGCGCGCTTTGCGCTGCGCTTCTTGGGCTAGACCGATCATTTTTGTCCACTCGATAGTGTCGTCAGGAATACTTGCGATGCCAAAACTATATTCCCATTCTGACTGCCCATCTTTTAGTTTGCCTAAATTTCGTGCGCAAATATCAGAGAAGTTTTTGACAAACATAGACGCGAGCGAGGTGTCGAGCCCTGGCATCAAGATGGCATATTGTTCTTCTTCGAAGTGGCAAAACCAATCCATAGCCCGCTTGCTGTCTGAGATTTCGGCTAAAGTAGATTGCACCATTTCTTTGTCGGCGGCGGCCAGCTTCGATATGTCTTTACCTGATTTGCGAATTTCAAAAATTGAAAGAGTTAGAGGCCAGGCATGCGTCTGGGCGCGCTCTATTTCTCTTTCCATAATCCAGATGAAAAATTCGAAACGCAGAAGACCTGTGCGCGAGTCATAGAGGGAGCGCGAAAATTCGTCTACTTGTTTGCGATCGTAACTCCAGTTGGTGACCAGGTTGTGCGACAGATCTTCATCGTCTAATCGGTCGTTGGAAATGGCTACCAGGCCGCTTTGTACTAGTTTGTAGAGAGCGGGCGTCCAGAGACGCTGTGACAGATCTGCTTGCTCTACGGCGTCGGCGATAATCGGGTGATCTTCGATGGCTTGATAAAGCTGCCAGATGTGCTCATCATAGTCAACTCCGCGGCGCGACAGCGCTTGAGAAAGCCCTTGCCAATCAGCTAAGTGCTCTTTAGCAAATATTCCTGAGTACATAGTCATACCCAGCGATTTTAAATATTTTGTTTGATCGAAAAGGCTAGCGGCTTCTAAAATAAACGAGTCGAGCTTGATTCTGATGGTGTTATTTTTACTGCGCTTTTCGGGGTGAAAACGAAAATATCCTTCTTCAAGCAAAACAAATTCGTAGAGTACATCGAGGCCCTCTTTTTCTGTGGTGCTGCCGTCTACTGGTTTGCCGCCGTCAAAATAGAGTTTCAGTAAACCGTCTCTCTGACCGACTTCTAGAAGGCCTGTGTTGCCGTTCAGGGCAATGGTTTGTAGTAAGCCAAAACTTGGCATGGCCTTTAGATTGCCTTCAAAAGCCAGTGCTTCTCTTGCTTGTTGCGCTTCCATTGATCCATAACTGTTTCCTGCTGTGCCCTGAAAAACATCAGCTTTGCGGTCAGTGGCGTTAATCGTAAATTCTTTTTTGTTGCGCTCTGCTTTGTCTGACTCGACGAAGGCTTCAGGATTATAAGTAAACGTTTGTAGTTTGGAAGGAACATTGGCCGGCTTGGCTTGCATGCGTCGCCAGAGATCTTTGATGTGACGCAAAACTTCAGCTGAATCATCACTGGTGAGCGTAATTATTTCTTGCTTCTCGGCGTCGGATTTTGATGATTCAATCTTGAAATTTAAATCTTTGTTTTCGATATTACAAATGACAGAAACGTTCAAGGCTTGCGCGCCAAGAAAGCCGAGAGACGTCAGGTAGAAGCTTTTGCCCGGCTTCGAACGAGCACGCTCCATGATTTCTTCAATATGTTGCATGGTGGGGAAGGCGCGAATTTTATGCAGCGTAGCTTGTCTTTTAGGCAGCATTTTTGAAAGTTTGATGCGATCAAGGCTGTGCTTTTCGTCATTGCTTAACGTGAAATGCTGCGCTTGTTCAAGAAACATTTCAAAAACGTCTGAGCGCTCAAGATGTCCAGTGGAAGCAATCTTGTCGTAGAGATGCATGGCGTTGATAAAAGTATCTTTGGCCAGATTTTTTTGCCCTGATGAGTGAGCAAAAAATGCTTTTAGAGTACAAAAACGTGCCACCAAAATGTTGGCTGGCCGATTAATTTCTTGCATCAAGCGCTCGAGCTCGCTCATCAGTGTGCGGCATCGAGCGAGGCGCGAACCGGCTTCGGCAGCCATGTTGTTATTGGCGCTATGTCTGGCGCGTTGCAAATTGCTGAGCACCGACTCGATGATAAGTTCGGCAGTGGGGCCGTCTGCTCCCACTAATTTTTCTCTGATGCGGATGGCCTGGTCTAATAATTTGTCGCAGCGAGCGGCATTTTCTTTTGTAGTGTTAACACTGACGTCGGCAGAGTGCACCAGTTCGTCCGCCAGGCTCAAGAAAAAATGGTCATCTTTAGGTTCGATGCGATTTAAAGTGCGGTTAAGCAATTCTTCTGAAAAGCGAAAATTGGAGTTGATGGAAAGGGCCTTGATTAAACCCGCGATAACGGCCAAAAGCTCCGAGGCCAGAGGGTTTGCAGCATCTTTGGCGCTGCGCTTGGCGGCTGGTGACCGGTGGGCTGTGGCGAGACTTTCCGGCTCATCCATGACAATTAAGATCTGGCTATAAGCCTCGTTGAGCTTACCGTCTTTGATGAGTTGCTTGACGTATTCAAGCTTTTGCAGCAATTGCACGGGTAAAACCTGCCTGCGTGAAACAATGCCTAAGATTCCTGAATTGTCGATTATAGACTCTTATTGCTCTTGACCACTGCTGGGGTTGGCAGCGGCTTAACAGCACCACAAATGGTGGCAGCCACAGTCGACTTAATTGGGCGGGAAATAATCATGCTAAAAACGTTATAGTGTTTATGTTGACTGGCTATTTCTTGAGATGGTAGCATCGTGCCAGGCTTGTAGAAGTATCGTGGAAGTATTGTGGAAGTAATCGCGTCGGTAGACGGCAATGGCCATTTTCTTAGCATCAGCCCGACCTGTTTTGCT
The DNA here is from genome assembly GCA_036170915.1 of Cyanobacteria bacterium auto_48_18. Lineage (GTDB taxonomy): Bacteria > Cyanobacteriota > Vampirovibrionia > Obscuribacterales > Obscuribacteraceae. The sequence continues at coordinate 355,398 of JAVHQC010000029.1, read as the reverse complement.
GCGTGGAAAGTGCCTCCCACCGAGCTTTTAGGCCACTCACTTTTTGACATTCTGCACCCCGAAGACGTATTGTTGGCGCAACAGGCGCTTCTTGCCACTAGTTTTATGAACCAGGCCAAGTCTTTTGAAGGCCGCGTTGTTTGCCCAGACAAGGTTGTAGTTTCCATGAACTGGACTGCGCAGTGGTCTGAAGTCGACAACGCCACACTGCTGGTGGCTGAAACTTCGCAAAATCAGCTGGCCCCTGCTCCCATGATGGACACTCGCAAAGAGAGCAAAGAGAAATTACGGCTCGTACTTGATGCTCTTCCTGTGGGCGTTTTTTTAGCCACCACCAGCGGCAAAATTGAGTTTGCCAATAAAGCGCTTGAAAATATGATGGATACCGGGGCTATTGGCCTTGATGCTCGACCGATTCATTCGGTTTTTCCCATTGGCGGTTCAGGCAAACAAGCCGAGTCTTCACTGCTCAATTATCTCGACAAGTCTACTGAGATGGAAGTCTCCACCGACAACGACAAGAAGATTTCAGTCGAATTGTCGCTCAAGCGCATTAACGTGGGTGGAGTTTTGATGTATCTCGGCACGGCTGTGGGTATCAACGAACGCATCGAACTTTTGACCCTGAAGAAGAAGTTTATCGAAGTAGTGACAGACCAGATCAAAGTGCCCTTGGCTCGTGCATCTGGTTTTATTCAACAGACATTGCAAGGCATTCATGGCACTCTTGACGCCAACGGTAGAGTGCGCGGAGATGCCGCTCTTGCTGATATGCAGAAAGCTATTGGTGCCCTCGACAGCATGGTGGAAGTAGACAAGCTTGAGACTGGTAGCTTCGATGTTGCCTTGAGCCCCAACAGCATCATGGTGCTGGTAAAACAAGGCGTGTTGTCGCTTTTGCATGATATTCGCGAAGCTGATCTTTCATTTGAAATCAACGGTCCTGACGGCGAAGTCATGGCTGACGAGGCCCGCATGTTCCAGGTAATACAGACACTGCTATCGAACGCAATTAAAGTGTCGCCTAAGGGCAGTAAGGTGCGTGTTCAAATTGTAGATGAGCCTGATAAGATGCGGGTTGAAGTGATCGATCGCGGTTGCGGATTGTCTGACGATCAGAAAAAAGCAATCTTCGATCGTTTTCGTCAGCCCTCACAAGAAGGCGATCCTAATGGTCTTGGACCAGGCAAAAGTTTGCTGGTGGCAAAGTATTGCATCGACAAGCATGGCGGCAGTATGGGCGTGTTTAGCTCGCCTGGCACCGGCTCTAATTTCTGGTTCAGCCTACCAAAAGCATTGTAATTTTGGCGGTTATGGCTAAGCTTTCTTTGCCTCTTCAAACTCTGGCCTCTATGCTGATTCTCTCTGCATTTTGGGTCACTCCAGGCAGCTTTAGTTTGCCTACCGCGCATGCCGGAAATTCTGCCCAGCCAAAAAAACTTGCCTCGCCGCAAGAGCGTTCGTATGAGGCAAGAGCCGCTTATGAGGCTAATCCTAATGATCTGGTGGCGGCGACAAATTTCGCTATTTTGCAATTGCAAATTGGCGATCGTGAACTGGCTCAAAGCGTCTTTAGTGCCAGTGCCAAAATTCATCCGCATGATTATATTGCCGCTCTAGGACTGGCTCAAGCAATTGCTAATGATCCCGAACAGGGTGCCACCAACGCCCTGAAGCAATTAGATAAAGTAGAAAAATTGCCACCCGCAGCTGGCGTAGATATCTGCACCAGGCTGGTTTTGACTGGTGATTGTTACGTCGGGCTCAAGGCTTTTGCAAGAGCCTTTGCTCTTTATCGTCAGGCCCATTTGCTTAAACCCACAGACCGTTCCATTAGCGAAAAGTGCTGTGGCGCGGCTTTAGCCAGTGGTCAGATTGATGCGGCAAAACCATTGCTTGCGCAGATATTGCCGCAAGAATCAGCCAACCAGAATTTACTTTTATTGCTGGCGCAAAATGGACGTGCCTTAGGCTCTGGACCGCTGACTAATTTTATTTTGCAATCGGCCCGAGCTAATTTTGCTACTGACGCTGATTTTTACTATCACCTTGGACGCGCCTTTCAAGCAGACCAGAACCCTGCCGCCGGCGGCTGTTTCAGTCGAGCGGTTACTCTCAGCCCTGATGAAGGCAAATTTGTGCTGGCGCACGCGGCACTTTTGACTATTTCGCATAAAGAGCCTGAAGCGCTGGCCTTACTCAAGGTGATGGCCGGCAAAAGCGCCACGCAAGAGCCCTCACAGCGCCGCACACTGGTGGCCGGCTTAATCAAGGCCGGCGTAGACCTGCTCAGCCAGCCGGGCAAGCACAGCTATCAAGTGAGCACAATTCAGATTACCAGCCTTTCTTGTCTCTGCAAGGTGGCGGCTATTAACCATATTTTGCGTACCCAGCCTGGTGTGGTTTTCGCCCAGGTGCCCGAGGGCAAGGGCCCGCGCAACCTGCTTATCTACGCCACCGGCCAGAATCCGGCGCTGGTCTGGAGCAAAATGGCAAAAGAGGCAAAATATAAGCTGTTACCGAAAGCTGGGCCGACCATCACAGACTTTCCCACCCTGTACTCGGTGGCCTCAACCAACTACGAGACCGACACCATTGCCGCAAAGCCGTACTATGACTTCGAGCCGCTGCCCTTGCGCTGAATGCCGTGAACAGTGAATAGAGAGATTTAGATATAAAGCTTATCTGATTTATATGCCAGACTGCTCTTGGGCTTTGTAGACTATTTGCGAGCTCAATCAGGCTTGCCAAATAGTGGAGGTTTTTGTGGGTCGTCTTTCGCCAATTAATTTCATGGGCTGGATTAACGAAAATCGGCACCTGCTCAAGCCGCCGGTGGGCAACAAAGTAATCTGGGAAGACCGCGACGTCATTGTCATGGTTGTTGGCGGGCCGAATTCACGCACTGATTTTCATGTCAACGGTGGCGAAGAATTTTTCTATCAGGTGGAAGGCGACATTACCCTCAAAGTTTTTGACCAAGGCGAACATCAATCGATAACAATCAAAGAGGGAGAGATTTTTCTCTTGCCCGCCAGTGTGCCGCATTCGCCGCGCCGGCCAGCCAACACCATTGGCCTGGTGATTGAGCAAAAGCGTCAGCCTGGTGAAGAAGACGGTTTCATCTGGTTTTGTGAAAGCTGCGGCGAAAAACTCTATGAGGAACATTTTCAGCTAACCAATATTGCCACGCAGTTTCCGCCCATTTTCGAGCGCTTTTATGCCGGCAGTAACACTACTTGCAAGAATTGCGGCACAAAGGTTTTGAGGCCCGAAGCAAAGGTTGCCAGCCACAATGAAAAAGATTGATATTCACACCCACATTCTTCCAAAAGAGCTGCCTAAGTTCAAAGACAAGTATGGCTATGGTGGATTTATCGAACTCGAGCACCACAAGCCTTGTTGCGCGCGAATGGTGCGTGATGACGGTAAATTTTTCCGTGAAATTGAAGAAAATTGCTGGGATCCTTCCGTTCGCATTCGCGAATGCGATGGCGCAGGCGTAGACTTGCAGGTACTATCTACGGTGCCCGTGATGTTCAGTTATTGGGCGCAACCAAAAGACGGCCTCGATTTGTCAGCGCACTTAAATGATCATATCGCCGAAGTGGTGCGCGGCCGGCCGGATCGTTTTGCTGGTCTGGGCACAATTCCTATGCAAGACCCTGATTTGGCAATTAAAGAAATGACCCGCTGCGTTAAAGAGCTGGGTTTGCGCGGTGTGCAAATCGGCTCTCACGTCAACGATTGGAATCTCTGCGAAGAGCGGCTCTTTCCGGTGTTCGAAGCGGCAAGCGAACTTGGTGCAGCAATATTCGTTCACCCCTGGGACATGATGGGCGAAAGCCGCATGCCGAAATATATGTTGCCCTGGCTGGTGGGAATGCCCGCTGAAGTATCGCTGGCAATTTGCTCAATGATCTTTGGTGGTGTCTTTGAGCGCTTGCCCAATTTGCGTGTTGCCTTCGCCCATGGTGGCGGTGCCTTCCCCATGACTTTGGGCCGTATTGCTCATGGATTTGCTTCCAGGCAGGATCTTTGCGCTGTTGATAATGCCCATTGCCCCACTGAGTACGTTGGCAAGTTTTATGTAGATGCCCTGGTGCATGATGCCAATGTTTTACGCTTCATTTTAAATTTGTTTGGCGAAAAATGCATTGCGCTGGGCACCGATTATCCGTTCCCTCTAATGGAAGCCGAACCTGGAAAAATGATCGAATCGCTTACAGATGTAAGCGTTGAAGTGAAAGAAAGATTGCTGAGCGGCACGGCCTTAGAATGGCTGGGCATGAGCAGTATTGGTGCAAAAGGTGGCCTCAGTCAAAAAATAGGAACACAGGGATAATTGATGAATCAGTGTGCAAAGACGCAATTTGAAAATTCTCTGGAGTTCGCTCGCTCTTTAGATGTTGATGGTGAATGGGCCGAATTGCGTAAGCAATTTATTTTGCCGGATGATTTAAGCGCGGCCAGTGGACAATCGTGTGTTTATCTGGCAGGAAATTCACTTGGACTGCAGCCTCGCCGTACACGCGATTATATTCAAGCTGAGCTTGATGACTGGGCTAAGCTCGGAGTAGAAGGCCATCTTCATGCGCGGCACCCCTGGTTGCCTTATCATGAATTTGTCACCGCAAGTAGTGCGCGCCTGGTGGGTGCATTGCCGAGCGAAGTGGTGGTGATGAACACGCTCACCGTTAATTTGCATCTGATGATGGTGTCATTTTATCGGCCTACGCGCGAGCGCTACAAAATAGTGATTGAGAAGAATGCTTTTCCTTCTGATCAATATGCAGTGGCTTCGCAAGCCAATTTTCACGGTTATGGCGCCGACGCGATCATTGAGCTAACCCCTAAAGAAGGCTGCGATACTCTTGCCACTGACGACATAATTGCCTTGCTGCAAGAGCGCGGATCTGAAGTAGCCCTGGTAATGCTTGGTGACGTAAATTATCTAACAGGCCAGGCCTTTGAAGTAGACAAAATTGCCGCAGAAGCCCACAAGCAAGGCGCTACCTTTGGTCTCAATCTAGCTCACGGTGCGGGAAATCTCGAGCTCAGTTTGCATGACTGGCAAGTTGATTTTGCTGTCTGGTGTACTTACAAATATTTGAATTCTGGTCCTGGTGGTTTGTCAGGATGCTTTGTGCATGAAAAGCACGCCCGCGCTTTTGACTTGCCGCGATTTGCCGGTTGGTGGGGCCACAATAAACAAGATCGCTTCAAAATGGCTTCAGTGTTTGATCCTATGGCCGGAGCGGAAGGTTGGCAACTTTCCAACCCACCGATTTTTCAGTTGGCAGCTCTCAGGGCTTCACTGGAATTATTTGATCAAGCGACCATGCCCAAGCTCCGCGCGCGCAGCGTCAAACTAACCGGATTTATGGAGTATCTGCTTAACTCGTTGGATGCTGGATTTTGTTCAATAATTACACCGCCAGATTCTAAGCAGCGCGGCAGTCAGCTGAGCATCAGGTTTAAAGGTGATGGCAAAGAGCTTTTAGAGCGGTTTAAGCAAGAGGGAGTGGTTTGCGATTTTCGCGAACCAGATATCATTCGCGCTACACCCATTGCTATGTACAACACTTTTGAAGATGTCTACCGCTTTTATGAAGTGGTGCGGCGATTTTCCGGCGAGCAGAAATAACTCATAAGAGGATAGATAAATGGCTCAAGATATTAAGTCAACCCCAAACGCCGATGAAGATCTCAAACGCTCTGAAATAGCGGTGATTGGCGCAGGGCTGGTAGGTTCACTGCTTGCCATTTTTCTTGCTAAACGCGGTTTCAAAATTGATGTCTACGAGCGTCGACCTGACATGCGCAAAGAACAAATTTCGGCCGGTCGTTCAATTAACTTAGCTATTTCTACTCGTGGTTTAAAAGCGCTGCATCAAGCTGGGCTTGATAATGAAATTCTTGCACAGGCCGTGCCCATGCGCGGCCGCATGATGCATTCAAAGACCGGTGAGCTTACCTATCAGGCTTATGGAAAAAGCGATGATGAATTTATCAATTCAATTTCGCGAGGCAGTCTGAATAAGTTGCTGATGACCAAAGCCGAAGCAACAGGAGCGGTGCGCTTTTTCTTTGAACAAAAAGCAATGGGTTTAGATGTTGAGCACAATCATGTGTCCTTCGTCGATGAGCTCAGTGAGCCACATCACAGCTACAAGGTAGAGGCAGATATTGTTATCGGTACAGATGGATCTGCGTCGAAAATTCGCGATGATATTACCAGTGGTTACGGTTACAAAAGCACTGAAGCGCGTTTAGACTACGGCTACAAAGAGCTGGTTATACCTGCTCAAGATGGCGGCGGCTTCAAGATGGAGAAAAATGCTCTGCATATTTGGCCACGGGGCGCCTATATGCTCATTGCTTTGCCTAACTACGATGGCAGCTACACTTGTACGCTTTTTCTGCCTTTCACCGGCGACGTTAGTTTCGAAAAGCTAACCACCAGAGAAGAAGTTTCGCAATTTTTCAATCAAGAGTTTGGCGACGCCGTGCCTTTGATTCCGAATCTTGTGGACAATTTCTTTGCTAATCCTACAGGGCATATGGATACGGTCAAGTGCCATCCGTGGAACGTAGACGGTCGCGCTCTGCTTTTGGGTGACGCGGCCCACGCCATTGTGCCTTTCTTTGGCCAGGGTGCCAATTGCGGATTTGAAGATTTGAGTATTCTTGAAGAGTGTATCGATGAGCACATCGCGCGTGGTGGCAGCCTCTATATTGATCATCGTGGCACCCCTGCCAGTAAAGACGACAATGAGAATAAACGCCGCCGTTCAAGAGATGGTGTTTTTAACTGGCAGATGATTTTTGACGAGCTGGTCAAGCGCCGCAAGCCAAACTGTGATGCAATTGCAGATATGGCAGTAGAGAACTTTATAGAAATGAGAGACAAGGTCGGCGACCCTAAATTCTTGCTCGGCAAGGGTGTAGAGAAAGTTTTAGAGAAAGAGTTTGCCGGTGCCTACCGGTCGCGCTATTCGCTGGTGACGTTCAGCAATCATCCTTATAAGCTGGCTCTGGAAGCCGGCATCGTTAACGATGAAATTTTGGCTGAACTGTGTGCTGGTATTGAAAAGCCAGATCAGGTCGATCTGGTGCTGGCCAAAAAGCTCATTGAAGCTAAGCTGACGCCCCTGCTGGCTCAGTATGGCGTGGGCAGTGAAGCCGTGCCGGCATTATGAACGAAGAACGGCCCGCTGCGAAGTTTCCGGCAACCAAGATAATTGTGGCCATCAATATAATTATCTTTGTAGCCATGGTAATTGTCTCTGGTGGCAAGGCTGCCACAACTCCCACTACGCAGATGCTGCAAGATTGGGGTGCCAATTTTGGCCCACTTTCTTTGAACGGTGAGTGGTGGCGATTGTTTTCGTCTATGTTTTTGCACATTGGCTTTGTGCATATTGCTTTTAACATGGCCGCACTGTGGAATCTTGGCGAGTCTACTGAAGGTGTTTTCGGCACGCCGCGAATGCTTAACCTATACCTGCTGTCTGGCTTAGGTGGCTCATGTTGCAGCATGCTCTTTAACCCTGGGGTGACATCTGCCGGGGCTTCGGGAGCTATTTTTGGCATCTATGGTGCTTTGTTTGCTTACTTTTTTGCCAATCGCAAAGCCATGGGAAAAGAGGCTTTCTTAGCTGGCACAAAGTCGGCTACCGCTTTTCTGGCGCTCAATATTGTTATGGGGATTGCTTTTCATTTCGACAATTTCTGCCACGTGGGCGGTTTGATTACCGGTTTTATTCTCGGCAGTTTTTACTTGCCGAATCCTACTCATCAATTTTCTAAGCATCCAATTATTGGAACGTTACTGGTGATGGGCTCAATCGTTGGACTTTTTCAGTATGCTAAAACTATACCTTTTGATAGTAGTGGTATCTATTTCACCGCCTATGCACTTAAGTTAGTTGATCAAGGGCAATACGATCAAGCAATTCCTTTGCTCGAACGGCGTTTAGAGAAAGCACCAGATGATCAATATGCGCTGGCAATTTATCTGTCTACTTTTGAGCGTCTGGCAATGGTCTATCCTGACAATAAAAAATTGGCCGAAGTGGTGCGAAATTTGCGTATTGTGGTGGCAAAGAATAATTTGCGTTATCAGAGTGGTACTAGTCGTTAGGAAAAAGACTGCGCAGGTTTTTTTTGCTGAGAGCTAGTCGGTTGGCTGTGTCAGTTTAAAACTTAACCGTGCACGCTTTAGTTTTCATAGGAGATTGACATCGCGTTTAATCTTCGATTCGCACCCTGGTTGCTGCATATTCAGCTATGACTGCGGCCTTATCGCTTGCTCCAATCATATGCGCGTGCTGCTCTAATTTTTTCAATTCAAATTTTGATTTGTATTCAAGATCGCTTGTCTTAAAATTCGGGTCCATCAATATTACTGACCTTGAGTGATAAGCAATAATTTGAACAAGGCACAGCGCGCAAATTATTACTGTTGCCCCTAACAGGGCCGGCCAGACGTAATAGCCAAGCTTGTATGCTATAGCAGCAGCAAACGCTGTTAAAAATAGCAGCGTAGGCAAAATGCCAAAGAGCTTGTAGGTCGTTTTCAACTAACTAGGGTAAGTCCACCGCCAGGGCTTCGCTGAGAAAATCTTTCATCGATTGCCACGAGCGTTTATCGGCTGCTGCGTTGAACATCAGACCGTTTTCCGGCATGTTCATCGCTGGGTTAGTGAAGGCATGGCCGGTGTGGCCATATGCGTGCAGCTGCCAATCTGCTTTGGCATCTGTCAGCTCTTTGGCAATACTTAGTGCCTCTGCAGGTGGTGCCATTGGATCATCGAAGCCGTGCAAAATCAATATTTTTGCTGAGATTTCTGCTTGTGCGCCCAGGTTTGGTGGATGAAACAGGCCGTGGAAGCTGACAGCTCCTTGCAGCCCGGCTGGAACGGCGCGGGCAAGATCAAGGGCACAGAGGCCGCCGAAACAATAACCGATAATCGCTATGCGATCGCCATCGACGGCAGGATGCGCCTGAGCCGCCATGTGTCCGGCTAACAATCGTTTGCGCAACATGGCCCGGTCGTCCATAAAGGGCTGCATTAATTTGCCGTTTTCGTCCATGGAGGCCCCAGTGCGGCCATGGCCATAGTTGTCCAGGACAAAAGCCGTGTAGCCTAGCTCGGCTAATTTGCCGGCCTTTTCACGGACAAAGTCGTCTTGTCCACCCCACGCATGGCTTATGAGCACGCAAGGGCGCTTTTCATCATCTGGTTGAGCATAGGCTACGTAACCCTTACAGGTGGTGTCGCCATCGGTATATTCCACAGTCTCAGTACGCATTGGCCCTCGCGAAAATTTATGAACGAGGCCCTAGTTTACCGTATTTAGACTTGTTGATAGGCCATGTATACACGCTTCAAAGTTTCAGCGAACTGGTCTGGAGATTGGGCACCAGAGGCAATAACGTCGCCCTCGATAACAAAAGCGGGCACCCCGCTAATTCCGAGGCGAATTCCAACTTGCTCTTCTGCCTTTACTTCATTAGTGCCTGCTTCCGATGCCAAAAATGCGGTTACTTCTTTTTTGTCGAGGCCGGCCTCAACGCCAATTTCGACTAATACATCAGTGCTGCCGATATCGGCAGCTTCTTCAAAATATTTTTTAAACAGCAAGTCGGCCACTGCATCTTGTTTGCCTTTTGGTTCAGCAAACCACATGAGGCGGTGGGCATTAAATGTATTTGGAGTGCGCTCTAGTTTGTCGAGGTTAAAATTGAGCCCGTCGGCGGCAGCTTTAGCTGTTATCTCTTTATCCATTTCTTGTGAGCGCTCCCAGCTGCCAAATTTACAGGTGCGATATTCTTTGCGGCACATTCCCTCGGCTGGCATGGTGGGGTTGAGCTCAAATGGCCGCCAAACCACCTGAAAATCCACTGTGTTGCCTAATTGCTTCAGTGCCTTGTCTAATCGAGCTTTGCCGATGTAGCACCAGGGGCAGACGATGTCAGAATAAATTTCAAGTTTCACCACGGTCTCCTCAGGCATCGCTTACAGTCTCACTCTAGATAGTCTAGTCAATGTCGCCGGGCTTTTCGTAAATTATTAAATTTAGGAACTTTTAGGTAGACTGACCAGTCAGTTAAGACGCTGGAGAGGGGGCCTAAAAGGAGACATTCCATGCATATTTCAGACCACAATACAGTTGCCACAAGCTTCACAGGGCACACCCCTGAAGAAACCTGGTTGGCTAGCCTGGGTGAGCAATACGGCATTGAGCCCGTTGTTGCTGTGAAAAAGAGAACAAAAAGACTGCGTCGCATGCAAAGGCAAAATTTCATCCAGCGCGCGGTTCACAACGTAGTTGAGTTGTTCAGCCGCAACAAAGAAGTTGCGTAACTTGCAAATTCAAACACACATCTTCAAACGCTCTTTTAAATCAGCGGCTGAAGCAATGCGCGTTGAAAGATCGGGCGCCGTCATATCTGCCACCACTTGGCTCAAGCTTTCCGAAATGTTTGAGTCGATGGTGCGTGGAATCGATTGCGAAAGTGGCACTGGTTCTTTGCCGGTGAGCAAATAGTGAAGTGTTCCACCCAGTGAATAAATGTCGCTTTGCGCCAGTGCCTGCCCGCGAAATTGCTCGGGCGAAATATAGCAGTGTTTACCCACCAGAGTGGCGGTGGCATTGGCAATTAATTCGTTGGCCACGCCAAAGTCGATAATAATCGGCACATTAGTACTGGCCAAAATTATATTTTCAGGTGTGAGATCGCGATGCAAAATCGGCGGATTCATACCATGCAAATAGCTGAGCGTGTCAGTTAGAGAGTGAGCCCAGGCAAGCACTTCGCTTTGTGGGCGCGGGCCATTTTCGCGCACCATTTGTCTGAAAGTTTCGCCGGCGATATATTGTAAAAGCAAATATTCTCGTTCATTTTCGCGAAATGCTCTAATCACTTTCACTATGTTTGGGTGTTCCAGACGTTTGAGCAACTCAACTTCACGTCTGAATAGCTCATAAGCTTTTTGCTTTAGCTCGTCTTTGCTTTGGCTGGGAATGACTGATTCTTTGAGCACATACAGAGTGTGTTTGTCTTCCTGCACTAGATAGACTGCGGACAATCCGCCAAAAGCAATTTGCCTTATAACTACCAGCCTTCCGGTATCAAGAACCTCGCCTGGTTCTAATGGTATGAATGCTGCTGCGGTAAAGCGACTATCTAATTCGTCACCAAGCATCTGGCGATGACTGCGTTCTCTGCCTGGTAGTGCCAACACCGCAAATTTTTGTTGAAGTGATTCAAGCAAAGGGTTGCGGGCATTTTGAGGCAGCCACATTTCGGCAGCTAAGAGCAATTTTTCTGCATCTTGTGGAGTCATTGCCCCCAGTTTGAGATTATAGTTTTTGTTGTCGACTGTGTGAATCTGCAACTGCAATTTTTCGTAGGCGTCATCAATGTTGCCTGCCACAATCATGCTCGCGACTTTTGACCAGGCGATATTGTTTTTGAGACCGTTTAGTAAGGCTAGAAACATTGGCAATCGCAATCCGGTGTCGTTAGCTATGAGCTTGCGATCTGTGGCAAGCAGGCTAACTGTGGCAAAAGCACCGATGTAGCTCACCGCGCTGACTATAAAGCCAATTGCTTTTAAAGGATCTGACAGGAGGTAACTAAAAGCCGAAAAGAATACGGAGGGTTGAGTAAGCAGATGGATAATCACCGAGGCAACTACACAGGTCAGGTAGATGGTCGGCACAATAAGCCAGACCGGTGAAGACAATACGCACAACCATGTGATCAATGTTGCCACTTTGCTGCGATAGTTGATTACAACATTCTCGTTAGCCAAGTTCAATTACCTGTAAAAGGGCGCGACCCACCTCAGATGCGCTCTCAGGACGTTTTTGTTCTTCAAATTCTGTCAGAGAGCTAATAAGCTCAGCAAGTTTGCTGCGCAATACTACGTTGCCACCAATAGTAGTATCAAGCTGTAACTTGGAAAGCGGCGTGGGTTCATTAGCTGAAAGTAAATAGAATAGTGTCGCTCCCATGGCGTAAAGGTCACTGCGTTCAGTGGCCTGCCCACGAAACTGCTCCGGCGGCATATATGCATGCTTGCCCACAACAGCTGAGGTAACATGCTCAGTTGTATTTTGTGCTACGCCAAAATCTATAAGTTTGATTTTGCCATGGTCATCGAGCATTAGATTGTCTGGTGTGAAATCGCGGTGTATCACCTTTTGCCCGTGCAAATAGCCGAGAATTTCACACATTTGCAAGGCAAAATCTCTGACTGCTTCTTCACTGAAATATCCGTTTTTTTGCACGAGACTCTTAAGGCTCTCGCCGTGTACTCTTTCCATCACCAGAAAGCCGCGGCTGCCTTCTACAAATGAATCGATTACTTTCACCAGACCAGGGTGGTTGAGATTAGCTAGAAAATCAGCTTCGGCCTTGTACTTCGCATACTGCGCGAGATTTTTGTCAATGTCATTGAATGTGGGAAGGATTGATTCTTTGACAATCAAATTGACACTTTTTAGGTCGACATTTTTTAGATCGAGATTTTCTGCGTCGCTGCCGTTAGAGTATGAGGCGAGATAAACTGTGCTCTGCCCGCCGAGCATAAAGCGGTCAATAATTTTGTAGTGTCCGTCTTTAATTGTGTCGCCCGCCACAAGCGGCACCAGCGCCTCTGAATGCGGCGCCCTGGTAATTCCTGATAGCCAGATGTCCGTAAAACTTGATTCTGTTGGCGGCCTGAGCATGGCAATGGCGTTTGAATCTATGGCCACATGCGGCGCATATTTTTCTATTGCTTGAGCCAGAACTCCTCTTTGTGATGAACTGCCCAGCGCTTGAAGATCGATTGAGAAACTATGCCCTGAGGCGCTTTCAATTTTCACAAGATTTTGTTGCTTGTCACGGCTACCTGTCTTCTGCGACAAATTGATCTTGTCAATTTCTGACCATTTGATTTGCCCCAGTTGTTTCTTTAGGCCCATAGCCGCCAGCTCTAAGCTCAAGCCGTTATCGGTGATAGTCAATCTGTTTGCGCCTAAACAGTAAGGCAGAGCCACTGCTCCTAAGATCGTGATCGCAATCAAGCCAAGCAAACCGTTAGCGTGAGTTGCTCCGGCAACAGCCACATCACCGGTAGACAGCAGCATTTTAAAAAAGGCACTGATAAGGGGACCTGTAATTGTTCTAATTTGATGGCCAAGTGGATTATCTGTGTAATGCTGCATGCGCAGCATGAAATATGCAAAACCTACCAGCAGCGAGCAAGTACAGATCCATGCCAGCCAGAAATAATTTTGATAACCGGCCAACATTTGAACGAATTGGCCGAGCAATGGACGAGTATCGTAGACTAAATGTGTTCTGCCGCTTAGAGTTAGTATCTTGTTTGCAAATTGATTATTGAGTGCATTGCGGGCAGATGTCGAAATTTTGGCATGGGGAGCATTCTGCTCAATCGCCCGCAGCAAGCGCAGTCTATTTTCAATTTTTAAATTTGAAAGGCTGATGGTTTCTTGTTTTACTCTTTCTCCTTTCTTAAAAAGCAGCACTACTTTATCTGCTTTTGAGTCACTACCCGTGGTGTCTACTTCAAGCAGGTTTGCGCTATCGTATTGCGGACCGAGAGCAAAGCGAAAATGGTTGTTGCTGACATAGAGTTTTTTACTAACTAATGCGATACATAAGCCGGCATAAAGCCAGGGCAGCACCTTGTAGAGCATGTAATATCGCCAGTCGAGTGGCAGCTCTAGAGGTAATGCTAGATACAAAAGATAAATTGGCAGTGGCAGTACGAGAAGCTTAAGAAGTCGCCTCGTAAACGGGCGATGCAAGCCGATTGCATAAAGTCTTGGCGGCCGCTTTGACGTCGACATTTTTATAGCTCGACCTTTTCATCGGATACCTAAGGTATACCCGCTTGGCCGAGAGTCACAGCGCAGCTGACGAAAGCCTAGCGCTCGGCGAAAACGCGGTGCCTGGCGGCTGGTTGCGCGCCCGCTGACGCATAGTTGCCGCCGCCATACTGGGCCATGTTGGGCTGAGCAAAACCAGGCTGGCCATAAGTAGGCTGACTGTAATTGCTTTGGGGATAATTTGGCTGAGCGTAAGTGTTCTGCGCATAGGTGTTTTGTGCAGGGCTGTCTTGCGCAGAGTTGTTTTGTGCAAAATTTGACTGGGGGTAATTTTGCGCTACTGATGCACGGGGCTTTGAGCCGAACCCTTGTTGTGAGGCATACATTAGTTGCTGATCAAAGCTGGCTTGTGGTCGGTTGGTGGGCATGCCATCCGGTAGTGCAGCACTTTCTGCCGCCGGTGCGATGATTTGGCCCACATTGTCGCGACCGACAGCCTGGGCTTCTCTTTCTGCATCGACGCGTCTTTGCGTGACCCACGGCAATTCGATGCCGCCGTCACCCCAATTGATAATGAATGGCAATAGCATAATCAGAAAAACCACAAGCGCCCCAATGATGGGAACAATTGTAGGATTCGGTAATGAAGTAATTGGCTTATTGTTTTTCGCGCCTTGTAACGCACTGCTCCAACTAGGTGATTGATCAGGGTGGTGGCCGGGAAGACCGCCACCGCCGTTATTTTGACTCATTCAATGTCTCCGCCATGACGGTTATATATTAACCGCAGTGTCGGAAAATATATAATTATTTCTCGAGCTCAGTGGGAATTTCCCCGCCCCAGTCTGATGATCTGGTCGGCCATGGGTCTTGTCGTCTTGATTAATTTGGCATTGGGCAGGTCGGTGGAATTCATTTTCTCTTTGGCCTGATCAGGTGAACGCCCACCTTTCGTATGCCTTTCGAGCAACCTTGGTTTGATTTCGGTCAAGGTGCTTTCGATGTACCAGACCTCGTCTAGCAGCGGCTTGACGTTCTGCCACGGATTACTGGCCAGCAATAGATAGTTGCCTTCGACAATTAATAGCTTATGTTGAGGCAGAACGCGAATGGCGTTGTCGGCTGGTTCTTCGGTGGCACGGTCAAAGGCAGGGCAACCAATCGTGGTGGCAGTTTGTTCGCGCAAAGCTTTCAATAACTCGATAAATGCTTCAGCATTGAAACTGTCAGGAATGCCCTTAAGCTCCCACAGATCCCAGGCCTTGAGCTCAGCATTGAGGCGATGAAAACCATCCATTGGCACTACTATTGCCACTTCACTTTGCATTTTTTGATTGATTGTTTGAGCCAGTTCCAAACTTAGTGTGCTTTTGCCTG
This sequence comes from Cyanobacteria bacterium auto_48_18, assembly GCA_036170915.1. Lineage (GTDB taxonomy): Bacteria > Cyanobacteriota > Vampirovibrionia > Obscuribacterales > Obscuribacteraceae. Next base: position 340,167 of record JAVHQC010000029.1, on the reverse strand, counting down.
ATGCTGGAAAGCCGGTTATGCCAAGCAAATAACGTTGATCTTTGCCAAGGCTCGTGATTTTCTCCACGAGACTTTGAAGAATTTCGACTGGCAGTTTTTCACTTAATGACATTGGTTATGTACTTGAATGTTTTTGGAAAAGTTTTCGCCAGGCTGGCATTGTAAGGCACTGTCAGCAGGCGTGGATCAGCCGCAAACGAGAAAAGTTCGGCAAACAATTCAGATTCACCGGCGCCGTCGCCCTGAGTGTAATAGGGGAATGTGTTTTTTTGCGTATTGGTGAGACACTGCAGATCTTCAGTATAATTTCTGGTATAGACCGGGTTCTGCGAAAGATTACGGCGGCAGTGGTCGAATGCGTGACCCATTTCGTGCAGCATCGATGCGCAAATTTCGGGATTCTGCCTGGGCACGCTGCTCTTCCATGAAACTCTTTCAGATATCAAAATTAGTTTTGAATTGCCGCGGTACATGGCCGGACAATTTGTATAGCCGCCTCCGTGAACGTAGCCACGCGGCCTTTCCATAGCTAGATCGGGATCGGCTTCTACCATTCCGGGTGTGACCATCACTTTGACGCCAAAATCTTTTAATTCATCGCGGATTTTTTTCGGCACGATTTTTAAAGCGCGATCGACTTGCGACAGAGCAAAATTAGTATCGGCAGTGGTTCTTTTTACTTCAACGAGAGTTTTGTCGATAGATGCAGGATTAAAGTCTTTCGGAACAGCAGTAGGATAAAGAGCTTCCTCTTGCTGCTTCTTCTTCTCTTCTTCAGCCGCCACTGCGTCATTGACGGCGGGGGCAGCTGATTTTCTTGCTGGAACCTCGGTATTTCTAGCTGCTCCATTCAGGCTTGCCAGGCCAGAGTTGGCATAATTTGCTAGTGCCGTATTTGGTGCTAGAGCGGCTGTAATTTCATAATGGGCACGAGCTTCTCTACCGCGCTTGAGCTTAATTAGAGAATTGGCCAGGTAATAGTGGGCGGTGGCGTCGCGTGAAAGCCCGTCTGCACAGGCACCTTCCAGTAGAGTTGTGCAACGTTGATAATCAGCCTTGTTGTAGGCTTCAATGGCCTGCCGCAAACTCTGGTCTGGTGCGGCCAGGGCCCCGCTGTCTAGAACAACGGGGCCCAATAGGGCTAGTAGAGCTACAGTGATTGTCGCTCGCTTCATTTATTGTTTGGCGGCTTCAATTTCGATTGTCACCGGCACTTCTTCACCCAACATTACGCCACCGCCGTCCATGTTTTTGTTCCATGAGATGCCAAAATCTTTGCGTTTGATTTTGGCCGTAGCGGTGGCACCAGTTCTGGTGATGCCCTTTGGATCTTTAATGGCCTCAGCCGGGCCTTCCACGTCTAGTGTTACAGCTTTGGTGACACCGTGCATAGACAAGTCGCCAACGACTGTGAATTTGCCCTTGCCGGCGCCTTTAACGCTGGTAGATTTGAAAGTAATTTTTGGATATTTGGGAGCGTCGAAGAAATCAGCATTCTTCAGGTGTTCATCGCGACCTTTATCACCGGTGTCGATGGAGTCGACATCGATTTCGGCGTCAATCTTGACGCTCTTCACGTCTTTGCCGTCATAGTCGATGGTGCCGCTGACTTTTGAAAAATGCCCTTTAACGTTTGAGACCATTAAGTGGCGAATTTTGAAACTGACATCGCTGTGTGGTGTATCAATTTTCCAGACAGTTGATGCTGCTGCCGCTGGAGCTGGCGCCGCTTTTTTTGTGGCAGGGGCGGCCCAGGCCTGGTTGGCTGATACCATGCTGACAAGAGCTAGCGCTCCGCAGATTGATTTTATTGACATCTGTAACTCCTGAAATGATTTACGCCCTAACGAGGGTATACCTTTATAGTGCACATGATAAGTTTACGTAGAGTTTTTACCATTTTGCTATAGCTTGGTCGATAACCCAGCCTTGCTGTAACATAAAAATCTGTAGTGACGTTCGCCTGGAGGCAACCATGGGAAAAGAACAAGTCAAAAAGAAAGAGACCAAAAAGAAGGCCTCTAAGACAATGAAAGAGAAGAAAGCCGTAAAAACTGAGAAGAAAGCTGGCCGTTAACTCTACAGTTTCCATTTAATATTTAAGGCCCAACTAAGTTGGGCGGGATGATCGCGTGGGTGATACCTCAATCTCATTTGGTCAGGTAATTCCTGTATTGCGAATCTTCTCGGAAGAAAAGGCGCGAGAATTTTATCTCGATTTTCTCGGCTTCACTCTTGAGTGGGAGCATCGTTTCGACGACAACATGCCGCTCTTTATGCAAGTGCGACGCGGCGATTTAGTTTTGCGTCTGAGCGAACATCATGGCGATGCTTGCCCTGGATCGGCTGTAAATGTTGCGACTAAAAATCTCGAACAATTGCACCGTGAGCTGATCGATAAAAAATATAAGTATATGCGGCCAGGAATTGAAAAGACGCCATGGAAAACTCGCGACATGACTCTTACAGATCCGTTTGGCAATCGCATTTGTTTTAGCGAAGCGGTTTAGTTATAAGAGGCGCCACCAATGTTGCTCCTTTCTCCAACGCTACTAGATCGATGCACGAAGCCACTCGCCCTTGTGTATCTCTTAATCGCCGTTTCTATGCCGTGGCCCATTTACGAATGGTTTTTGATGTCACCATTTGGTTTCAGCTACGGCTCGTTACTGTATGTACCTTTGGCAATGGCCTCAATGCCTATATTATTTGGCGCTCTGATCGCGGCATTTCTTTCACTAGTGGGTCTGCTCAAGCCTGCCAAGCGAGGGGCCGCGTTTAAACAGTTAATAGTGTCCTTACTCCTTTTCGGGGCATTATTTTTTAGTTTGATTAGCACGAGGATAATTAGGCATGACGGCTTTGCCGCCTTGGCTGAGCGATCAAAACCGCTTATACAGGCTATCTCTAAGTACGAAGCTAGTAAGGGCTTTCCGCCAGATAAACTTGACGATTTGGTGCCGATGTATTTAGCCAAAGTTCCGGGCACCGGAATTGGTGCATACCCTGACTATAGTTATGCGCATGACGAGAGGGCGCTGGTGAAGGGGGCTAAATGGGAGCTCAAGGTATATTGTCCTTTAGGAATTTTAAATTGGGATGAATTTTCCTATACACCGGCTCATGATTATTCCCACCTTTATGGTGGGTGGGTGGAACCAATCGGTGATTGGGGCTATCTGCATGAGTGAAAATCCTGACCAGAGTGAGTTTAGAGATTTAGCATCGTGCGCAGGTATTGAAATTGCGAAAAATGACCATTAAACATTGTAATAACATCGTAATTACAATGTTTAATGGTCATTTTTTTCGAAATTCAAGAGCCCAAGCAGCACATATATGAGTGATTCATTCAGCACAGGCATACTCTTTGGTCGTTTCGTCTGTTTCGCTTGTCTTCGCATGACAGAGAGTGCTAGACGCATATTGCCTCATATGGGTGCGTACGTTTGTCACGTCTGCTTGAAAGAACATCCGCCAGTCAATGAAATTGAAATTTCCAATCGAGATTGATGGTCGGTGGAAAAAGTGAATCTAAGACTCTATTTCTGATCTACAAACAAACCATATCCGACACCATGCACATTGCGAATCATAGAAGTATCGGAGTCGCCGTCAAGCTTTTTGCGCAGACGTTTGATACAAGTGGTCAGCGCTTCGCGTGTTGAATCAGACTGGCATGGCCAGACGCTATCAAGTAATTTATCCACACCGAATAATTCACCAGGGTGCCGCATCAAAAATTCAAGCAAGGCAAATTCTTTGGGCACGAGTTTAATTTCTTCATCGCCTAAAGTGACTTTAAAATCTTTAGGATCAAGGCGCAACTTGCCCACCTCTAGAACATCACCCACAAGCACTTGAGGCCGCCGCAACAGCGCTCGAATTCTTGAAGTTAGTTCGCGACTGTCGAATGGCTTGGTCAAATAATCATCGGCACCAGCATCAAGGCCTTCCAGTTTGTCTGACAAATCGCGACGTCCGGTGAGAAATAGCACCGGCGTGATGCCACCACGGCTGCGGAATTCTTTGAGAATGCCCAGGCCTGTGACTTCTGGTAAATTCCAATCAAGAATGATCAAATCAAAAATGTATAGCTTGACCTGGCTCAAGGCATCGGCGCCATTGTTCACGTGTTCGACCAGGTGATTTTCACGGGTGAGACACTGCACGATTAGATCGGCCAGTTGTTCATCATCTTCAACGATCAGAATTTTCGCCATCATTCCCCTTAGTGGAGATTCAATTTACTGGAGACTCAATCAGCCAAGTTTAAGTGGCCGCGCTTGATAGTATTTGCTGTGGGATGCCAGGGTGAACCAGAACGTACTGCCTTTACCTTCCACAGATTCTACCCCAATCTCGCCTCCATGCTGCTCAATGATTGCTTTGCATATAGCCAGGCCCAAGCCGCTGCCCCGATTGCTGCGCCCGTCTTCGTTTTTGACCTGGCTAAAGCGCTCGAAAACGCTTTCGGCCTTTTGGGCCGGAATGCCTCGGCCCTGGTCGCTGATAAGAACGCGAATCATGCCCTCTTTGGCCCCTTTACCGTTTGGAGCGTCGCCCGAGACCGGGCTGGCGCTCAGCACGATGCTTGACCCCTCTGGAGAAAATTTAAGTGCGTTGGAAAGCAGGTTGACAACAACCTGAGTTACCCGCTCTGAGTCCATGTAGGCTTCCAGTTTGTCGTCAAGATGATTGACCAGTTGGATTTTTTGTTTTTTTGCAATGGCTTCAACGGCACCCACTGATGCATCAATGGCGCGCTTTAGCGATGCCTGCTCCATAATCAGCTCAACGTAACCGGCATCGAGCTTCTCTAAATCGAGCAAATTGTTGATTAGTGCCATCAACCGACTGACATTGTCTTGTGCGTTGTTCAAATTTTTCATCGCCTGTGGTGGCAACACACCTTCGGCATCTTCCTTTAACATCGAGTGAATCATCTGAATCGATGTTAGGGGAGTGCGTAAATCGTGTGACACCACCGCCACAAAATCACGCTTCATTTGTTCTAGTTGTTTGCGTGCGCCTACATCTTGCACAACGCAATAAAGCAGCTGCTCTTCTTCAGACCAGGTTGCCGACCAGGCTGTCTCGCAAATGGAATTGTCAGCACGCAACACTTTTACATCAAAACGACTGGAGCCTTGCTCTTGGATCACTTCCAATAATTTCGCCCTGGCTTCAGCTTTTTCTGATGGATCGAACAGGTCTATAACTCTTCTGCCGACTATATCTTCCTGGTCAAAGCGCCACATTGAGCAGACCGCTTCATTGATGCTAGAAAAAATCAGTTGTTTGTCTAGAGAACAAACGATGTCGGCCACGTTTTCTAAAATCGCCATTTCTTTGCGGCGCATTGTGGTGATATCGCGATACATGCGGTGATAGACTTTGTCGATTTGTGCCAGCTCGTCATCACCTAAAACTCTAGCCATTGGCGGCTTTCCCACGCTCATTCTTTGAGTATTTTGCATAATCAAATTGAGTCTATCGGTGGTGCTGCGATTGAAAAAGTATGTCAAACCCAGAGCTAAACCGACGCTTACTAAAACAGAGCTGTAGAGAATGAAATGCAAAATTTGATCGTCTTTGAGCAACCGGTTTTGCTTTTCTTGGTCGAGTAACTCATTCTTGCGAACCATGTGATCTGTTAGTGCCATAAATTCGTCAAGGTCATTTTGAACGTCAGACCAGGCAATTGCTGCATTCAATTTGTTGCCTGCGTCAAAGTCTTTTTTTGCGCTTTGGAAGGCGTAATGCACTTTAGAGATTAGCTCAGCAAGTTTGAGCCATGTTTTTTGGTCAGTACCTTTGCCTTGCTGAGCCAGAGTTTTTATAATTCCTATTTCTTTGATGATGGCGGCGGTAAGCGATTTGCGCCGCGCTTCATTTTCTGGTGTGTGGTGCCCGCTGGCGATGATGACAAAATTGCAACGCTGCAGCGTCAGCCCCGTGGCAGAATTAACGTGCGAGAGAATTTCTCGTGAATAACTTTCTTCTACCCGTGCTTTGTCGACGCGATCAAGCTGATACAACAGCACAGCCACCAGTACCAGTTCGGCTATTACTGGAATGGCTACGATCAATGCAACTTTGCGGGACAGCTTCAATAGAAAGTGCCTTTCAATAGGCTTTTACGAGTTTCTATTTTAGCAGAACCCGGCCGGTACCTTTGCGCCATTGATTTGCGCCGCTGCCAGCAGTTTGACAAAATTCGACCCTATGCTGCTCAAGTGAACGAGTTTTGGCTCACAGGGGTGGAATTATGAAAGGTGACGCTGCTTCAGATGATGCGCATAAACTAATTGGCTACATGCGTCAGTCGCATAGTAAACACAATAACAGGGAGCAGATTGAAGCCTCTGCTGAGCATGTAAAAGAGCTTTTTGCGCCGATGACGCGCGCACATGTTGAAGAAGTTCGAGCTGCCTACAACCATATCACTGGCAGCAATATGCGCGGTGACATTAGCGCTAATCGAGTGTGGTCTGAAGATATTGATGCCATCTCGCTTTACACCAAAGGTAAAGACCGGCTGTCTAAAGGCAATTTGCAAACCCTCTGCGGTGATGCTCGCGACGAAGGCAATCACAAGCTCTTTGCCGAGATTTTCAACCAGGCCAGCAGGCAAGATCGAGTGGCCCTTCGCGTCATTCTCGATAAGAAAGGCACCATTGATGTGGGCAACCATATTTTTACTATTTCGGGCAATGGCACGTTGAAAACATTAACAGATGACGCCCGCGCCTTTCGCAAACTCTTTCCTAAAAATAGCCACCATATTAATCAAGGTGATTACGGCACTTGCTACCTGGATGCCAGCTTACTGGCTATTTCGAGGACAGAAGGCGGTGAGTTTCATCTGGCTAAAATGATCAAGCCTGATGGTCATGGGGCTTGGAACGTCACTTTGCCGTCTAACCCGCATAACCCAATAAAGGTTTCAAGAGAAGACATTGATAATTTGGCCTGGGAAAAGAGAGGCGTAACTGGAGCTTTAGGAATTAGAATCTTGGAGGCGGCTTACGGCAAGGAGCGTGAGCGCAAAGGAGAGGTGCCAAAATATTCACTGGCGGACGAATGGCGCGACAATATTGCCATGGGACGCCTTGGTGGTACCAAGCGGCATCTTCTAGCTGCTGGCACCGGTGGTAGTTCTAATGAGTTGCTTGGCGAGTTGGTTAACGCGAAAGGCGTTTTGATGCCAGACTGGAACCGCGACAATGTGCACCGAGCGTTGAATTTCTGGGCCGCTCAAGGGCCGCATATTGCCTTGACCGCTTCAAGCGCTGAACAGAAAAACTTTAAGGGTCCGGTCTACTACGATCGCGAGCAAAAAATGTACACTGCTGATCCTGAACATCGGGTGGTCTTTGGTCACGCTTATACGGTAGTTGGTATTGACGCAGCGCGTAAAGAAGTAACCATAGCTAATCCGTGGGATTCCAAAAAGACATTTAAACAAAGCTACGATAATTTCTATAAATACTTCGCCGAAGCTGATGGTGTTCGCGTGCAGACGGCCCCTGCTATAGCACGCAAATCAGTGCAGTGAAACTTTGGTTTGTTCTCTGGCATTATTCTGGAGTTTGTTCTTCGCGTTTGATTTTGCTTTTCATGCGCTCCACAATCAGCGGATCGATAATTTCTAAAAAATCGGATGGCTCAATATTATTTGGCACCACTTTGCGGGCTCCACTTTTGATTGCTTGCAACTCAATGGCATCGTCAGGCATAGTATCAAGACAAAAAATAAATGGAATTGCCGCCAGATCTGGATCATCTTGCAATTCACGCAGAAAAGACAATCCGTCGCCGTCGCTCATTTTGAAATCACTAATGATTAACGCGGGCAAATTCTTGTGGGCTAAAAACAATGAAAGTGACATAGCCGGGCTGGGCACAATCTGGTAGCCAAGTTGCTCTACCGCTGCGCGCGCAAGGTTGATGGTTTTAAGTGAAAGACCGGCAATTAATAATTTGGGAGTTTCCATTATGCTCAATAAAAGATGCAGCCTGTTGGCGGCTTAACTGAAACCTTAGGCAACTATAGCGTTTTTGACGTTGATACACCAGAGTCGTTAAAATGTGCCAATAACGCGAGCGTAAGTGAGGTTGGCGATGGAACGGCGTATACTCGGTAAAACCGGAATGAATGTCAGTGTGCTGGGTTTCGGCGGCGCTGAAATCGGCTTTGAAGGCGCCGAACAGGCGACGGTTGAAAAGCTACTCTCTGCAGCTATCGACCAGGGCCTTAATGCCATCGATACGGCCGAGTGTTATATCAACAGTGAAGAGATGATTGGTAAAGCTGTTGCTAAACGCCGGTCAGACTTTTACCTCTTCACAAAATGCGGTCATGGTGCCACTTATACCGATGACGCCTGGTCGGCTAAAGATATTGAAAAGAGTATTGACCGCAGCCTAAAACGTTTGCAAACAGACTACGTGGATCTTCTGCAATTGCACAGTTGCAGCAGCGAAATTCTTAAAAAAGGCGAAGTAGTTGAAGCGCTGCAAGCCGCACAGAAAGCCGGTAAGACTCGATTTATCGGCTATAGCGGCGATGGCGAAGATGCACTTCTGGCAATCAACATGAATGTTTTTGACACGCTGCAAACATCAGTCAGTATTTTTGATCAACAGTGCATCGATATGACTTTGCCTTTGGCTCAAGAAAAAAATATGGGAGTGATCGCTAAACGCCCCATCGGCAACGCTGTCTGGCGCCATTCTTCTAAGCCTGCAAATGAGTATGTGCACGAATATTGGGATCGCCTGCAGAAACTCAAATATGATTTCATCAACGGTGACGCCAAAAAGACTTCAGAAATAGCACTGCGCTTTACCCTTTCGGCGCCGGCCGTAACAACCATGATTGTCGGTACCACCAACCCTGATCGTTGGAAGGATAATGCTGATCTGATTGCTGCAGGAAAATTGAGCGAAGCTGAATTGACCGCCATTCGCGAGCGCTGGTACGAAGTAGCCGACCAGGGCTGGGTTGGCCAGGTCTAATTACTCTTCGTTTTTAGCTTTAGGCTTGATAATTTTGACGGGTTCATCATCATCAGTTGCGCCCGTTTTAATTACAGCTGACACTGATGTATCTGCAGATCTGAGCACTTTGCGCAAATAACGGTCGCTAGTTTCCCATGGCTTGGGGCTGTAGCCGGTCAGAACCTTGAGGCGCTTTTTAGCTTTTAGACTCCAGTCTTCGTCACCATATTGGCCGCTCATAATGCCGAGACCCTTAAAGGTCATTCCTTTCTCATCACCTATTTCGTTGCGTGCCACCATGAGCCACGACTTGATGCATTTATTGAATATTTCGGGGTCCTTGTCTGCCTGATGCTGCAATTTTTCGTCTAGTGCTTCTGCATAGAGCACTCGCACTTCCATATTGTCGTCATCTAACTTGATCGCTTTATTCAACAGACGAATGGCACGGTTGTAATTATTGTGCCGCATGAATTGCTTGGCTTCAAGAAACAGGGTGTGAGCGGTTTCATGGGTAAAAATGCCGCTGCCCTCGTCGGCACTGGGAGTTGGATCTTCATTTGGCGGCTCAGAGCTGCGCTTTCTTTTGCGCACTGGCGCGACTTCTGCCGTTTCAATTTCGGCTTCTTCAACGTCAGCAGGCACTTCTTTTTTGATAACTGCTTTTTTAGGCACTACAGGCACGGAAGCCGTTGTAGTGGCTATAGGCTTTGTTGGAGTAGCGGCGCTCTTAACTATAACTTTCTTCGAAGGAGTGACAGTTGCCGTACTAACGGTTGCGGGCTTGTTTGCTGGTGGAGCAGCATTGTTTGCGGGCGCTGCCATGGCTGAGCCTGCAAATATCACCGATGATGACGAGGCGCAGATGGCGGCGCGAATGGCGGTGCGGATGACTGGACTCTTAGGTTGTGATTGCAGTTGCACCAGTGGCTAACTCCTGTTACCAGAGCGCTGTTGTCAGGCTGACACGCTCATAACAGCTGTATAAAGACACAATGACCCCATGTTGTCAATCGCATGCGGGTCTGGCGATTAATAACGCGCATTAATTCAAGTTGACAGCGTCTCGGCTAGCCCATAACATCTATGGTTTACTGTTTTTCGGCCAAGAGCCATCATACGAGGCACCGAATAATTTGATTCGACCACTGCCATTTAACTCGATTATGATCGCTTGTGCACTGTGTGTGGTGGCACAAAATTCTGCTTGTGCCGAGAACAAAGTTAAGAATGATTCGGCTGTGGGAAGTGCTTCATGGTGTCACGGTGCTGTTACAGCTCCTGCTGCATGCGGGCCTGTAAAAGGCACTGTTGATGGTATGCCCTTTGTTTGCGAGTCGGCACTCTGGAACAGTTTCAGCGTTACCTTCAAGCAGAATCATAAGCGCTATTGCAAAGTTGTAGTAAATTTGATGCAGTCAGAGAAGCCGCTTGGCAATAAGAGTTTTACCTCAGACGACAATAAGCGTGTGCAAATATATGTCTATACACGCGAGTCAAATAAAGCAAAAGTGAAAGAGAAGCATTTCACCAGTAAGGACAATTTTGGTCTCAAATTCAAGATTGCCAATGCGCGAGAAGATGATTCAGTACCTGGTGCTTTAACACTACGCCTGCCGGACGGCAGTTATATCAACGGTGCTTTTTTAGCGCAGAAGGCACCACGTGTTATCTGGGACGATCAGGCGGTGCTCCCTTAAGGGTTAGGATGGCTAGCATGGATAAATTTTATGGCTAGAAAAGATCGCCATGAAAATCTTGGTTGGGGCAAGCGTGAGCCAAAGCGCTCGGAAGAACCAGTTTCGGCTGCACAAAGTAAATTTGGCAATATTTTCGCTCGAGTCTTTTGCCTTCCACACATGTTGATTGGTGTGTGGTTGGCGTATATGTGCGTTATTAATGTCATGCCTATTGTTTTCGGCACTAATGTGGAGGGGCGTGTAGAAACACTCGCGCCTCATGAGGGAAAGCGTCACACCACATATAAAGTCACTTACAATTTTTCTGAAGGTGACAAGACGTTTAAGAACGTCTCCACAGTTGATCGGTCCTATTATTTGTCACTCAAAGAGGGTTCGCCGGTGCCTGTGCGCTACTGGACACTGGCTAAAGAGGCGAGCGCGTATATCACCTATCCTGGTTACAATCATCTGAACGGTTTTCTACTCTTCTTTACTCTGTTCTGGGATTCAATTGTGGGTTTGTTCTTTTTCGCTTTGTATCTCGCACCACTTATGGTGGCACTGGGGATTTGGAAGCAACCCGTAAATTTTAGCTAATCGGCCCGTTTAAGGTTTCTTATAAGTTATTCGGTAAATCACGCCAGCGAGATCATCTGAAACAAGCAAAGCACCATCCGGCGCCACTAACACATCAACCGGACGGCCCGAATATTCTTGCTTTTCTTGATTGAGCCAGCCTTCAGCAAATGGCTCGTATTTCAAAGCCTTATTTCCATCTAAAGTTACGCGCATGACACGGCAACCACTTTTCTTGCTGCGATTCCATGAGCCGTGTTCAGCTATGAAAACGTTGCCTTGATACTGTGGTGGAAACATTTTGCCGTTATAAAAGCGCATACCTAGAGCTGCTACGTGGGCAGCCAGTGGCATAGCTGGTGGTGTAAAGGTAGTGTCTTTCGGGGCGCGCCAGCCAAAGAGCGGATCTACCAGGTTCATGCCGTAGCGGTAAGGAAAGCCAAAATTCATGCCGGCTTTAGGCGCGTGATTGAGCTCGTCTGGTGGTATATCGTCACCGAGCAAATCGCGTCCATTGTCGGTAAACCAGAGTTCTTTTGTTTGCGGGTGAAAGTCAAAACCGACTGTGTTGCGAATGCCGCTGGCAAATTGCTCAAGCTTGCTGCCATCTTTATTCATGCGCATCATTGACGCATAGATTTTCTTAGACGGTTCACACACATTACACGGCGCGCCAACCGGCACGTAGAGCTTGTCGTCAGGGCCAAAACGAATATATTTCCAGCCATGATGTCCGTCTGACGGAAACTTGTCGGTCACTACAGCTGGTGCTGGTATTTTCGGCAAAAGCTTTTCAATATTGTCGTAACGCAAAACGCGATTGATTTCGGCCACATACAAAGAGCCATTGTTGAATGCCACTCCGTTTGGGCAACTAAGATCAGAGGCCATAGTCATCAACTGATCAGCAACTCCGTCTTTGTTCGTATCGCGCAGTGCGTAGACTTTGCCATTTTTGTTGATTTTTGTGCCCACGAACAGTGTGCCGTCCGGGCTCATGGTCATCTGTCTGGGTACGTCCATACCGCTTGCGTAAATGCTTATATGGAAACCTGGGGGCAATTTGATTGATTTGGTTAAATCAGCCGGCGATTGAGCACAGGCCGCTTTTTGAACCATCAGTGCTTGAAAAAGGCATAGCACTACACCGATCTGGGCAATTCTAAAAAAATGGAACCTGGCGCTCATAAGTTAGTCACACAATTCACAATTCCCTTCCTGAGGTAAGTAAATATCATGGTTTTCCTCTGGCTCCCAAGCATCCTTTTAAGCATCGGCCTCAGCATTGGTCTTACAGTTTTGCTCAACATGTTATTCAAGAAATAGTTTTAGCTTTCAAACCAGTTGAGCAGGTCAATGGTGATTTTTTCACCTTCCGGTAAAAATTCTAACTGTTGCTCAAAATGCATTAAGCAATTAGCTTTTGCTAGCCCTGTAAGCATGTGCGACTCCTGCCCGCCGGCAGGCATGACGGTTAGATTGCCTTCTTCTGTAGTTGAAACTAAGCCTCGCACAAAGTCTAGTCTGCCTGCTTTCTTCTTTAGATTGCGTGCAACTTTGGCGGTGAAACGTTTTGGTTTGCTATCTACATTTTGCAATTTCATGATTGCAGGCTTGACAAATAAATTGAATGTCACCAGGGCTGATACCGGATTTCCAGGTAGTCCAAACACCAGTTTGCGGTCACTGATTGAGGTGTCGATGGTATAACCTTCAGCCACGCCAAAATAAACCGGCTTGCCGGGCTTTATGGCAGTGCGCCAGAATACCGTCTCTACGCCCAGGTCTTCACAAACGTCTTTGACAAAATCATATTCACCTACAGATACTCCGCCAGCTGAAATGATCAAATCAGATTTTTCCAGCGCTTCTTTGATCACTGCCGCTGTTTCCTCACGGTCGTCTCTCACGTGATAACGAACGACTTCATTTATGCCCATGGCATTTAACGCTGCTACTAGTGCAAAAGAATTCGAGTTATAGATTTCGCCTTCAGCGAGAAGTTCACCAGGTTCTTTGAGCTCGTTACCAGTGGCTATGACAGCTACTTTTGGCGCGCGATAGGTTTGAAATTCGGTTATGCCCAGTGTCGCTATCAAACCGATAATTGGTGGAGTAATTAGCGTGCCAGGCTTCAAAACTGTGGCACCAGCTTCGATTTCTTCACCCTGTAAACGAATGCTTTCGCCGATTCTGGTTTTACAAGAAACGTGAATATAATCGCCGTCAGGTCGGCAATTTTCTTTCATCACCACCGCTTCAACCGTTCCCGGCACCGGTGCACCGGTGAGAATGCGCACGCATTGGCCAGGGTTGAGGCTGCCAAATGTTTGAGCTGATCCGGCGGCAACTTCTCCCACCAATTTTAATTTAACTGGTGCATTCGGCGAAGCGTCAAGCAAATCTTCGACGAGAACGCCAAAACCATCAACGGCAGAATTATTGAATTGAGGCAAATCAAAACCGGCTTTCAGTGGCTCTGACAGAACTTTTTTCAAAGCTGTTGCCAGGGTGGTGGTTTCGCTCGCTAGTGGCTGACAATTATCTAGTATGGCTGCTAGCGCTTGCTCATATGTCAGCATATCTTCCAATTTAACTGCGCAATCGTTTTTACTTGTCACTTTTTGCGCCTTTTTTACTATGTTTATGGCCTTCACCTTCAAGCATTTTGAATGCGTGATTGATGGCAGGAAAGAGCACGGTCATGCCGTCTTGCGCGGCTCCCAGTGAGCCTGGCAAGCTGACAATGATAGTTTTATTTCTCACGCCGGCAACTGATCTCGATAGCATTGAAAATGAGTTGCGATTTTGACTATAGTCGCGAATTGCTTCCACCACACCGGGCAATTCTTTCTCAATTAAACGTTTAAGTGCATCTGGCGTATTATCGCGCGGGCTGATACCGGTACCACCAGTGGTGATGAGCAAATTGACTTTTAAATCATCGCAGATGCGCCTAACTTCGGGCACGATGGCCGCTTCATCATCTGCCATTACCAGATATTCTGTAATTTCAAAACCACGTGTTAGTAGTTCGGCGGCGATAAATTTGCCCGACTTGTCTTCTGCTTTACCGGCTGCAACGCTATCAGAAAGCACGAGCACAGCGGCTTTTAAAAACTTTCCATCAAGGGCTGGCGGCGCCGCGTAATCGCTTTTGCCCCCGGTTTTACTTAACAACGTGATTGATTCGATTGCCATTAAATCGTCAACCATCTTGGCCATGTCATAAATAGTTAAAGCCGCTACAGAAGCGGCTGTTAGCGCTTCCATCTCTACGCCGGTTTTGTAGATGGCTTTGACTTTTACTTCAATTTCGATAGAGTTTTCGTCTAGTTGAAATTCAACCCCGACAAAGTCAACAGGCAAGGGGTGACAATAGGGAATAATCTGGCTGGTGTTCTTAGCCGCTTGTATAGCGGCTACTTTGGCTACAGCTAGTGGATCACCCTTGGGTAAAGTGCCGGCCTTAATTTGCGTGATAGTTTCAGGGCTCACTCGCAATATTGCTTTAGCCACAGCTGTTCTCAGCGTATTTACTTTTTGCGAGACATCGCGCATCGCTCAAACTCCCCGATTACTTTAGCCGCCGATTTCAATCATGGCCCGATTATCTCCAGCAGCAATTTCTTCTGCCGGCGGATGGGCTTCTGGTTTTTGCACCAGAGAATATAAAATCATTCCTTCAAGATCGTTGTCACTGGCCCCTTTGCGCATGGCATCGCGCAAATTGATCTCGGCGGGATAAAACAAGCAAGATTTTATTGAGCCATCGTTTGTCAGTCGCAATCTGTTGCAGGTCGAACAAAAAGAATCAGACATTGAAGTGATAAAGCTGACTGAGCCACCGCCAGCAATGGCATAATCTTTTGCCACAGCTGACGGATCGGTCTCTAAACGCGTCAATTCGTAGCGTTTTCCAATTTCGGTGAGCATGTCTTTGTAGGTGACAACTTTTTCACTGGTCCATTGATTATCTTTAAAAGGCATATATTCAATGAAGCGTACATTGATTTTGTGTTTGGCGGCAAAGTCGGCAAAGGCCAGCACTTCATCATCATTGACGCCGGCCATGACCACCATATTTATTTTCAGGCTGTCAAAGCCGCATTCAATGGCTGCATAAATTCCTGCCATTACTTGATCAAATTGATCCAAGCGTGCAATGGCGGCGAAGCGCTCTTTCGAAAATGTGTCAAGGCTTATATTGAGCGCGTTCAGGCCCAACTCTTTTAACTCTTTAGCATGGTCGGCCAGCAGGGTGGCATTGGTGGTCATGGCTAAAGTTTTTAGTTCGGCAATGGCACCAAGATCGCGAACCAGCGTGCTCAAGCCTTTTCTTACCATGGGTTCACCACCAGTAAGTCTGATTTTAGTAATGCCCATTCCCGTGAAAATCACTGCCAGTCTGGTAATTTCTTCATAAGTCAAAAGTTCGTTGCGTTTTTTCCATTCTAAGCCTTCGTGCGGCATGCAATAAAAGCAGCGCAAATTGCAACGATCGGTGACCGAAATGCGTAAGTAAGAATGTACTCGGCCGAATGTATCTATCAATCTATTTGCGGCCAATCTATTTACGGCCATGGCTGGCCTCGCTTTGGCAGGCAGCAGAGTCATTTAAATGTTGGCAATTGACCCAACTTGAACTTCCGCTTGCGTAGGTTTCTTTTTTCCAGATTGGTAGTCGTGTTTTTATTTCGTCAATAATGTAACGCGAAGCTTGATAAGCCTCGTGCCGATGAGCGCTTGTGACGGCGACGAAGACGGCCATGTCGCCTACTTTTAGCTCGCCCACGCGATGTACGCATACTGCGTTTAAAATGCCAAAATTGGTGCGTGCTTCTGCCAAGATTTTTTCTGCTTCAGTTGTGCCCAGCGTTTCGTAAGCTTCATACTCAAGGGCAACTACCGCTTTACCTTCGTTGTGATTGCGCACAATTCCTTCAAAACAGACTACTGCTCCGGCTCTGTCGTCTTCAAGACTTTTCTTGAGCGGCTCGATTTCAATTTTTTCAGCAGCAAATTTGAACATTTCAACCACCAGCTACAGGTGGAATAAAGACTATGTGCGCGCCCTCAGACAGCTCTTCTTGCCAATCGACAAAGCTATCGTTTACAGCAACGCGCAGTTGATCTTGCTTGAGTGAAAAACCATGTGTGGTGGCAAGGCTGTCGTAGAGCTCAGCCAACGAGGCGGCTTCAGTGCTCAATTGCTCGCTAGCGGCGCCACGTTGATCTTTTAAAATGGCAAAGTAGCGCACAGTTACTGTGACGTTAACTTTTTCGGCGCCTTTATTCACAGCAATTTCCATCACTTCCCCTAGACCGTCAGCGCTTGCCATCGTCAGCTTAATCTGCGGCCCTGCTGGCAATTATATACTGTGTCTTCTGTTCATCACATCGGAGCGTTGTGTTCATGCCTGAAGTCAAAAGTGATTTTGCCAGCCAAATAGCCACAGAAACAGCCAGCGGCGCCTGGCCGTCTCCTATTGCTGCCGAGCAAGTGGCTCGCGGAGCGCTCAGGCTCAGCCAAACCGTTTACGACAGTGATGGTGAAGCACTTTACTGGCTTGAGGGCCGGCCATCTCAGGGCGGCCGCTCTATTTTAGTCAAGCGGGCAAAGTCCAGTGGGGGCGATCATTCTAGTAGCAACAGCGACATCAACCAGGGCGAAGACAGCATACGCAGTCTGGTACACGAATATGGCGGCGGAGCCTTCGGCGTTGATGGTGGGGAAGTTGCCTATTCTAATTTTGCCGACCAGCGCGTTTATTTGGCTGCCGGCACCAAACATCAGGCCATCAGTGCAGCACACCCGGGCAATACTCACCGATACGCTGATTATTGTTTCGACCGCAGCCATAACCGCTTGCTCTGCGTGCTCGAAGTGCACACTGCAGGCGCATCTGAGCCAACCAATTGCATTGCCTCAGTGGCTTTACCTGCTGGCGGCTCATATTCAATCGACCAGGCCGGTGAAGAGCCTGTGGTGCTTGCTTCAGGCTTCGACTTTTATTCCTCCCCACGCATAAGCCCTGACGGTAGGCATTTAGCCTACTTGTGCTGGCGCCATCCCAATATGCCATGGGACGGCTGCGAGCTTTATCTAGCCGACGTGGACAAAGCCGGCTCCCTGCACAATACCCGGCTCGTAGCCGGCGGCCCAGACTGCTCGGTGTTTCAGCCCCAATGGTCACCGCAGGGCAAGCTTTTCTTTGTCGCCGACCAATCTGGTTATTGGCAGCCTCAAGTGATATGTGACCCCACGACTTCAGAGGTACAGCCCCTGGTCACCAACCCTGCTTATGCTGAATGCGAGTTCGGTCAGCCTATGTGGGGTTTTGCTCAATCTACTTATGCAGTCTTATCCGAAACGCTGGCGATTTTCGCCTTCAACCGTCGCGGCATCTGGTCGCTGGCCCGGCTCGAGCTCGATTTTACCAATGGCCACAAACTGGTAGAAATCGACTCTCCTTTCACCGAATTTTCATATCTCACCGCGGGCAAAAATCGCGTTGCTATGCTTGCCGCCTCTGCCTCTTTGCCGCAATGCGTGGTGGAATATGATTTGCAATCAGGAGCATTCAATATCATTAAAAGTGCGGCCGGAGAGCTGCCTGACAAGGCTTACATGTCGATGCCGCAAGTAATCGAATTTCCCACTGCTGGTGGCAAAACTGCTTTTGCCTTTTACTATCCACCAACTAATCCCAATTGCAAATCTTTAGCAGGGGAAGCGCCACCACTGGTGGTGAAATGCCATGGTGGCCCCACCGGCGGGGCGTCAAGCAGCCTTTCGCTTGGTATTCAATACTGGACCTCACGCGGATTCGCCATCGTCGACGTCAACTATGGCGGTAGCACTGGTTTTGGCCGCGAATATCGCAAGAGACTGAACGACAACTGGGGAGTGGTTGACGTCGAAGATTGCCGCAATTGTGTGGAGTATCTGGTGGAAAGTGGCCTGGCAGACGCTGAGCGGGTGGCCATTACCGGCGGTAGCGCCGGCGGTTACACTGTGCTTTGCGCCCTGACATTTACAGATACATTCAAAGCTGGTGCCAGCCATTATGGTATCGGCGATCTCGAAGCACTGGCTCGCGATACCCACAAGTTTGAAGCGCGTTATCTAGATAATCTTGTGGCTCCTTATCCGGCTGGTCGCGATCTGTACATTGCCCGTTCGCCCATTAACCATGTGGACAAGCTCAACTGCCCCGTGATTTTTTTCCAGGGTCTCGACGACAAAGTCGTTCCGCCCAATCAAGCGGAAGCCATGGTTAACGCCCTTAAAGCTAAGGGTATTCCTGTCGCCTATATCGCCTATGAAGGCGAGGCTCACGGATTTCGCAAAGCAGAAAATATCATTCGCACAATCGAGTCTGAATACTATTTCTTCACACGCATTTTCGGCATTAAAGCCGACCACAGCTTTGAAGTGCAAATCGACAACCTGATTACATAGAATTTAATTGTCAATAGCTTTAGATTCTCGTGCATCGGCAATTTTATTCGATTAGAATTCGGTTATAGATTTCAACTTCAGGTATCCGGCTGACGGGGACAATTTGTGGGAAGCGCGTGCACAAAATTACTCGTATGTACCAGGGGCAAGCACTGTTCAGCGCGCGATTCGCAAGATGTACTGACTTTCTTGCGCAAAACCATTGAAAAAGCGCAGCTCGACTATGTATTGAAAGTGAAGAAAACCGACTGTCTGGGGCTCTGTAAGCACGGGCCAGTGGTACAAATCGACGCCAGAAGCAAAACTAAGGCTAAAACCTGTAAGACCAAAGACAAGTTCGCGGTCAGCTATGGTGGAGTTACCGAAGTCGATTGCATCGATATCATCGAGCGCCATATATCGAAAAGCAAACCAATTAAGAGATTATTGATTAAGCGCGGCAAACAGAAATAGTCATTCTGCTGTAAATTAATAGCACTGAGTTAAGGATGATCATGGCCAACGAGCCCACCAGCACCCCTGCAAAAATCACGGGCGAGCCGCTGTTTACTAGAGTTTTGTCAGATTTGCGTCAGCACAGACCGCAGCTGGCTGAGCGAATCGCTGCCAATTCTTCGGTGCTCGAGCGGGTGCGTGATTATGAGAAGCAAACTGCGCTGGTGACCAAGCAGGTCAGCCTAGCCGCCGCCAAAGGCGAAGATATTGAAAAGCTGGCGCTGCTTGACCCCATAACCGAGCTTTACAATCATCGCGCATTTGTCAAAGAGCTCAAGGCCGAGCTGGCCAGAGCCAAGCGCTATAAACATCCGGCCTCTCTGGTTTTATTGAGCGTCGACGGTTATGACGAACTTGCCAGTCAATTTGGCCCCCTCACAGCTGAAGCAATTCAAAAAATTGTCTCTCACGCCATTCGTGGCGCTCTGCGCGAAGTAGACGTTGCCTCTAAATATAATCAGTGGCAATATGCGGTGATTTTGCCGCAGACCAATGCTGCTGGAGCCTCGCTTGTGGGCGAACGCATGCGTTTGCGTGTGGGCAGTCAGGCCATTAATCATAACGGTCAAAATTTCTCAGTCACAGTCAGCATCGGTGTTGCCACTTACCCTGACCATGCCGACGATTATGACATTTTGATTGCTTGCGCTATCGAGGCACTCGAAACTGCATTAATGCGCGGCGGCGATCGCGTGATTTCGGTTTAGGCCGAATCTCTAGTTTTTCATTGCGTTATTAACAATTTCAACGCGCCACCACTAATGGTGGCTGCTCAATATTTGCCGGCCCAGCAAGTCTGATTTAAACTTTGGCCGATCACATTAGAAATGGCTGTCGAAGTCTTCAAGAGATCGGCTGCTATTGCTCATGGTCTATACTACCGCGACCGAGGGTAGACACCATTGTTGAGGCAGGGTTGGTGACGAAAGATAAGAATAATCTGGGCAACAAGCCCGATTCAGAGCATGATCAATTGAAATCAGGTGGTCAAACCCGCCGCGAATTTATGGTCGGCGCTGCAGCTGTGAGTGCTGGTTTAGCGACGTTAACTGGAATGTCTAGTGCTGAAAGCGAAGTAATTAACGATCCAAGCAAAGTGACAATACAAGTGCCAAGCCCGCCACAATCAATTGCTGTTGAGTTGACGGTCAACGGTCAAACTAAATCAGTCAGTATTGATCCGCGCACTTCTTTGCTGGATGCCTTGCGCGAATATATGGGTTTGACCGGTTCTAAAAAAGGTTGCGACCATGGTCAATGTGGTGCCTGCACCGTGCTCGTCGATGGACGCCGCATTAACTCATGCCTTACTTTTGCTGTTATGTATCAGGGTCAGAAAGTAACCACGATCGAAGGCCTAGCCGAAGGCGATCAGTTGCACGCCGTGCAAGAAGCGTTTGTCAAGCATGATGGCTTCCAGTGCGGTTATTGCACACCAGGTCAAATTTGCTCTGCGGTAGCTCTTTTGGCCGAGGCCAAAGCCGGATGCGCCAGCGCCGTTACGAGCAATCTTTGTGCCGGCAATGTCTCTCTTACCGACGAAGAAATTCGCGAGCGCATGAGCGGCAATCTGTGCCGTTGTGGTGCCTATCCTGGAATTGTGGAAGCGATTCGTTCGCTGGCGGAGGCTCAATCATGAAATTATTTACTTACGCCAAGGTGGCCGGGGGAGCCAGCGAGGCCCTGGCTGAAGCCAGTGGCAAAACTAATTCTCATTACATCGCTGGTGGTACCAACCTGATTGATCTGATGAAAGAAGAAGTGATGTCGCCTTCCCACCTGATTGATATCAACGCCCTTAATTTAAGTCAAATCGAGCAATTGGGTAATGGCGGTGTGAAGATCGGCGCTCTGGTGAAAAATAGCGACCTGGCCAATCATTCTTATATCAGACAAAATTATCCGGTGCTCTCGCGGGCGCTACTCAGTGGCGCTTCAGCGCAATTGCGCAACATGGCTTCAGTGGGTGGAAATTTATTGCAGCGAACTCGCTGTTCGTATTTCTATGATGTGGTGGAGCCTTGTAACAAGCGCGTGCCAAATAGCGGTTGCTCCGCCATCGAAGGCTACAATCGCATGCATTCAATCTTAGGCACTAGCAACAAGTGCATTAGCGCGCATCCTTCAGACATGTGTGTGGCTCTGGCTGCTCTTGACGCGATAATACACACCACTGGTCCTGATGGTGATCGCAAAATTGACCTGGTAGATTTTCACAAATTGCCAGGCAACACTCCCGAAATTGAAACCGTATTGCTTCCTGACGAACTCATTTGTGCTGTAGAATTGCCGCCATCTAGTTCTATCTTCAGTAAAAACTGGTGCTATTTAAAAGTGCGTGACCGTGCTTCATACGCTTTTGCGCTGGTTTCAGCGGCAGCTTGTCTGGAGATTGATAACGGGCAAATAAAATCAGCGAGAGTGGCTCTCGGTGGAATTGCACCTAAACCGTGGCGAGCCCTTGAGGCTGAAAAACTGCTATCAGGAAAGGCCCCAACAGAGCAAACATTTAAAGCTGCTGCGGATGCGGCGCTTAAAAATGCAAAAGGCTACGAGCACAATAATTTTAAAATCGAAATGAGCAAGCGCACTATTGTCAGGGCGCTTAAAGTGGCCGCTGGAGGTGTAGCATGAGTGTAACCGAAGCCATTAAGCTGGGCCTGATCGGCAAAGGCCTGGACCGTCTCGACGGCCCATTTAAGGTCATGGGCAAGGCGCGTTATTCTGCTGAATTTCCTGCTCAAAAAATTGCTTATGCCGTGGCTGTTGGCGCTGCTATCGCTAACGGCAAAATTCGCAGCATCAACACCAGCGACGCTGAAAGTGCACCTGGTGTCATTGCTGTTATTACTCACAAAAATCGGCCGCCCATGGTAGCAGGCAAAACTTTTGCTGGTGGAGGCGCGCAAGGTGAACTGCGCATGCCGCTGGCAGATAACATCATTAATCATGCCGGCCAGTTTATCGCTGTGGTGGTGGCAGAGTCTTTTGAGTGCGCAACTCACGCGGCGACTTTAATTAAAGCCGTCTATATAGAAGCAGATCCACTGATTGTTTTTGACGACAAGAGAGCACAGCGCTATGAGGCCAAACAATGGTTTGGTGAGGCCGTGACTAAGAATAGGGGCGAGGCCCAGACTGCGCTTACGGCCTCGGCTGTGTCTGTCGACAACAAATATCGCACTCCAACTCAAAATCATAACCCGATGGAAACTCATGCCACCATGGCTATGTGGCAGGGAGACAAGCTCACCGTATATGATGCCACTCAAGGTCTCTACAATACTCGCAAGGCTCTGGCACAATCTTTTTCTGTGCCTGAGGCGAACGTTCGAGTAGTCTGCAAATATATTGGCGGCGCTTTTGGTTGTAAGGGTGCTATGTGGCCTCACGTATTGCTCACAACTTTAGCGGCTAAGGCTGTGAACCGGCCGGTCAAGCTGGTTTTGACTCGTCATCAAATGTTCACTAATGTCGGGCATCGCGCCGAAACAGAGCAACGCGTGGCTTTAGGTGCCACTGCTGATGGAACCATTAACGCCATTGTCCACCAGGGTACCTCGCACACTTCGGTAGATGGCGAGTTTGTCGAAGTATTCACAAAAGCCACACCCATGCTTTACGCCTCTACCAGTTTGTCGGTATCGCAAGATTTGGTTAAGCTCAATAAGCAGATGCCGACCTTTATGCGTGCACCTGGTGAAACTCCGGGATTGTTTGCTCTAGAATCAGCCATGGACGAGCTTTCTTATGCTCTTAAAATCGACCCTGTCGAATTACGCATGAAAAATTATGCCAAAAAAGATCCTCAGAGCGGTCATCCATTTTCCAGCAAAGGTTTAGATCAGTGCTATAAAATCGGAGCTGAAAAAATTGGTTGGGATAAACGCAGTTCTACTCCGCGCAGCCGCAAAGAAGATAATTGGTTAGTGGGCTTGGGTATGGCTTCGGCCACCTATCCAACCATGCACTTTAACGCCGTTTGCAGCGGTCAGGTCAAAGCAGATGGAACGTTTTTATTCAAAAGCAGCACCCACGAAATGGGCACTGGTACTTGCACTGTGATGAGCCAAATTGGTGCCGGTCGTCTTGGTGTTTCGGTCGATGCCGTCACATTTGAACTGGGCGATACTGATTTGCCCATGGCTCCGATTTCAGGAGGTTCGGCCACCGTCAGCACCGTGGGTAGTGCCGTGGACGGCGCTGCCGTCGAATTGCAAAACACACTGGCTCAGCGTTTGTCTGAATCGCCTCAGTCGCCATTTAGCGGCGTAGCGAAAGACAAAATTTTGATAGCCGACGGTAAATTTAGCGTGGCTGGTAACAGTCAGGTACTCAGCTATGTGGATGCTCTAAAGATTCTCAAGCTGCCGTCTTTAGAAGTAAAATATCAAACGCAATTTAACGACAAAGCCAAGAAATTTTCGATGCATTCCTTCGGTGCTCACTTCGTTGAAGTTAAAGTCGACGAAGATTTGGGCACCGTGCGTGTTACACGCGCTGTGGCAGTTATGGCCAATGGTCGCATCATCAATGAAAAAACTTGCCGCTCTCAAGTTCAAGGTGGGGTAGTGATGGGCATCGGTATGGCGCTTGAAGAAGCAACTATGTTTGATTCGCGCAGTGGTCGCGTTGTCAACGCCAGTTTGGGTGAATATTACGTGCCGGTTAATGCCGACGTTCCTGATATTGAGGTGCATTTTATTGCTGAACAAGATAGTGAAATCAATTCTATTGGTGCAAAAGGTATTGGCGAAATAGGCATCACGGGCGTGGCAGCTGCTATTGCCAACGCGGTTTACAACGCCACCGGTAAACGAATCAGACATTTGCCAATCACCGCCGACAAACTTTTTGTCTGATGGATGACTTTGTAAGAATGTTGGCTGCATTCCCGGCAGCAGAGGCGGCGGCTGGTGCGGCAGTTAATGCGACTGCTCTGGCTGTTGCTACCGTGGTCAATACTCGCGGCTCGGCCTATCGACGACCAGGAGCACGCATGATCATAGGCGCTGGCGCGGCCTTGCACGGAGCAGTCAGTGCCGGTTGTTTGGAGCGCGATATTATTGCTCACTGTGATAATTTGCAAGATCCGCTTTTGCTTACATATGATGGAAACAGTCGAGACGATTTACTTTTTGGCCTCAAGCTCGGTTGCGATGGTATTGTGCAAATACTTGTAGAATCTGCCGGACCGGGCAGCAGCTATTACCGCAGAGTGCAAATTTTATCAAAGCTGTTGCCTGAACTTTTGTCGACACAAAAGCGAATCGTGGCAGCAACTATCTTTAGTTTAATCGAACAATCATCGGGTCGTGCGTTGTCTTCTTGGGTAGGCACCACGGTGGTGACCGCACTTAATCAAAGCTTCGACGTCGAGGCGGTGGAATTGCCAGTTAAGGTGCTCGATTATTTGAAAGATTTTTCGCAAAAATTGCTTACCGACCCTCACTGTCTGTCGACGGTCGTACGCGAGAATGTTGGCGGTCTGGCTTTGCACGTTTTGTTTGAAATTGTGGAAGCGCCTACAAGTTTGCTCATTTTTGGCAATGGGCAAGAGGTGGATCCGCTTCGCCAGTTTTCTTCATTGCTCGGCTGGCAGGTGACCGTGGTTGATGATCGTAAAAACTCTTTCCGAATGTCCGGCCAGCGTGTCGATGCTGCAGTGGTGATCACACATGATTATGAAAGAGATAGGCAGATTTTATTGGCATTACTCAATACCGATGTGCCTTATATCGGTGTTGTGGGGCCGCGTCGCCGCGCCGATAAACTCTTAGCCGAACTCGCTTTAGCTGGTCATCCCATTACCTCGAAAGAAAGGGCCAGGCTCTATAGCCCGGTCGGTTTAGATATAGGTGCTGAGCGTCCTGAAGAAATTGCCCTCGCCATCGTCGCCGAAGTTAAAGCCGCACTCGCCGGTCATAGTGGTGGCATGTTGCGTCAGAAGCAGGGTGCCATACATGAGTCTCAGTCAATTGACGAATTAGCAGAAGGTATCGCTCTTAATGCTATTTGCCAACCATGATTTTTGTAGATCAGGTCATAATTGTCATTCTCGCTGCCGGCGCTTCTACGCGCATGGGACGCATTAAACAACTGCTGCCGGTAAATGGTGTGGCACTTTTGCAGAAAGCTGTTGACGCTGCAACGTCGCCTTTATTTTCAACCAATTGTCAATCGATAGTCGTACTTGGAGCAAATGCTGGTGCTATCGAAAATGCTATCGACTTCAAAGGCTGCCAAATATTGATCAATAACCAGTGGCAGTCAGGAATGTCTTCTTCGATAGTTTGCGCTTTGAGTTTTATCGAGCGCAATTTTTCTCAAGTTGCAGGTGTGATTTTGATGTTAGGAGATCAGCCTCATGTGACCGATTTGATATTGGCCAGCATTATGGAAAAACAGCATTTGACAGATTTGCCCATTGTGGCAAGTGCCTTCACCGCAAGGCCTTCGGGCGAAAGAATTTCAGGACCACCTGCTTATTTTTCTAGAGAAATTTTTCCAGAGCTGCTGCAACTGAAGGGTGATGCAGGTGCCCGGAAAGTTATACAAGCGCAAAGCAATCGAGTAGCCACAATAGATTTTTCTCTGGGTGCAATTGATATCGACTGCCAGAGCGATTATGCCAGCTTCGAGAAAGGACCATAGCCTTTTTATCTCTTCTTGAATGAAGACCGCACCGGAATGCCATCATCAGTCAATCTTGCGCGAATTGCGGCAATCACTTTTTCGTAATTGCTTTCTTCAAAAAAGTCTTTGTATTTTTCTAAAAGGTCAGGCCGATTATTGGCGCTGAGGTAGCGCATTTGATCAAGCCATACTCTGCCTACATATGGTTCGATTTGATCAATTAAATTGTCTGGATTGAGAGGCAAAAGTGGTGCCAGGGATGCGTTTACTTTTATTCCTGCTTCGCTCAAAGTTTTGATCAGTTCAAGCCGACGGCCTATGCTTGGTGCCTTGGGCTCAAATTCGGCCCGAATGTTATCGTCATCGGTAGTGATGCTCACACCTACAGACAGTCGGTCTCCGAATTGCTTCAGCAAATCTATGTCTTGCAAAATCAAATGACTGCGCGTATGCATCATCAGCTGTGAGGGATGATAACGTAGTAATTCTTGCAAACACGAACGGGTCAGGCGGTATTTCAGTTCTAAGTATTGATAAGGGTCTGTGGCGGAGCTAAAAAAGATTTTTGATCCGAAAACTTTGAGCCGGTCGCGGCGAAGCAAAGCCGCAGCGTTTGTCTTGACTTCGATCCATTCCCCCCAGTCTTCAGGCTCGTGCCTGGCCGATGGAAAGCTCGGAACGTAGCAATACGAGCACTTGAAGGCGCAACCGGCATAGGGATTGAGCGAGTAATCAAAGTGACTGGCCAGAGAGCCCACTTTTTGTGGCGTTAAGATTGATTTGGCTTCTATTTCAGTAATGGTGGGCATATCTTCAATATACATACAAATGTATGTGCGCACAAGACCAAATAACCTAAAATTGTGGCTATACTAATGAGCGGCTCTACGGGCCGCTTCAGAACTACGCAGACATTTCAGTGAGACTATACGATGAGCGCAAACGACGGTACGGCAACAGCAGCAGCAATTACTGATTCACCTGAACGCCAGGCTGAAATCAAAAAGTGGCAGACGGCCTCAGAAGAAGGTCATGCCGCCTTTGAAGTTCGTCGCTATACCCAAGCCGAAATGCGCTTTACTGAAGCCTTAATTATGGCCGAGCAATTGTCTGGTGTGGTCACTGAAGAAGCCGAAGAAGATTTAGAGAAAAGCATTATCGAGTCAATCGCCACTCTGGCGAAGTCTGCTGTTGATACAAAACCACAGAGCCCAACACAATTTCTTCGCCCTGCTTACAGAATTATTGATGTGGAAGCGGATGATCTGGTGCGCTTGACCAAAAGTTTGAATAATTTGGCTGCGCTTTATCAATTGCAAGGAAAGTATTTTCTCGCCGACAATTTGTACGAGCGCTGCCTTGACATAAAACTTGCTCTATATGGCGAAGAACATCTTGAGACCGCCATTAACTTGCACAATCTGGCAGTTCTCAATTGTGCCAGAAAGCGCTGGGAGAAAGCCGAGATTCTCTTCCATCGCGCTTTAGAAATTCGCGAGAAATTGCTTGGTGAAAAGCACAGTGATCTGGTGCCGATTTTGAAGAACTATCATATTATGTTGCGCAAAACTCTTCGTGCCGATGAAGCTAAAGCAGTGGAAGAACGAATTAACTCTATTACGGCTCAGGCCTGAGACCAGCGTCTTGACTGGCCTGATCTGGTCAGAGCTCAAATTTTTCGTACAATTTTAAAACCAAAACCAATTGTCTTTTCTTTGGTTTGGTAGTCGTTGGGCTCGCCAAATCCATGAGGCGTAAAATGATATTGGCAAATTTTCCACTCGCCTTCATTTGCCTCTGAAACCAGGCTGACACTGGGGTTAGATCCTTGAGTAAGCATGTTCCACGAGCCTGACATAACTGTCGGCAAAATTGCAAACCAGAGAGTGGGAAGCAAAGCTAAAAGCATCAATAATTTTTTGCGCTTATCATTGGCGAAGCGGGCGGCGGTGACAGCTACTACAAGCGGACTCCAGAAAAACAAAACTTGAGCCAGACCATTTAAGTGTTCGTTTTCAGGAGTGAGGCCAATTACCGTGCCGTTAACTAAGCCAAAGAAAAAGTAAGCGACAAAAAATAGAAGCCACTTGGGCATGCCGCCAACTGGCTGGGCGTCAGGCTTTTCTACTGTTTCGACAGCGGCCATGAATTTAATTGGTAGGCAAAGTAAAGTAAGTGGTGGTGCCGCGACCAGCTTCTGATTCTGCCCAAATTTTGCCACCAAGACGTTCAACGTTGTTACGCGCTAAATACATTGATAAGCGCGAACCGTATGTATCTTGACTGTGCCTGCCTTCAACAAAGCCAATGAACATTTCGGCAATTTCTGACTCTGGTAATGCCGGCCCTGAGCTTGATACGCCAATGCGCATTTCATTTCCGCGCATCTGACTTTCTACCCGCACTCGGCCACCAGCGGCGGTGACCATAATCATGCGCTCGAGTACTTGTCTCAATATTCCAGTAATAGCTTCTCTGTTGCCGCTGATAGGTGGTAGCCCGGTCACAGTTTTATAATCCAGCAGTAGCTGACGATCTCTGGCCAGTGGAGTCACTTCTTCTAAACAATCGGCAACCAGTCGCGTAATGGCGATTTGTTCTTTTTGCGTTGTTTGTGCCGGCACGAACCCGCCGTACATCATCAGTAGACTATCAACCACTCCCACTAGTTGTTCGTAGTGCAAATGCAACTCGGCCAGGGCCTGTCCAACTGAAGGGTGCATAGTGTTGCGTGCATTGGCGAGAATGGCATGCCAGCTGTCTTCTGCACCGGTTAGAGGACCTCTAACGTTGTCTTGCAGCATGCTCACGATTTCTTGACGCAATAGTTGATTTTCACTGCGCAGTGATTTGTCGCGCAGCACCATGATGTAACCAATAATCGATTGGTCATCGCCTGAAAGTGGCTGCAGGTGAGCCATCACTTGATAGGTTTTATCGCCGCCGCGATGGAAGACTACTCCTTCCGGATAAAACTGATTGATGAGCGCATTGGGGTCGCCGCCGTGTTGAGCGAAGGCCTGACCTAGACCATGGCTCTGCGGTGTTTCGCCTGGCTTGAGAACAAGATCGAAACAAAGTCGTCCGGCAATTTCGCCTTCAGTAGCGCCGGTCCAATTTAAAAATACCGGATTAGCATGCAAAATATTGCCATACTGATCGAGAATCAAAAATCCTTCTGTAGAACTTTGCAAAACAGCATCAAGCTGTTGCTGCAACACAGAAGCCTGGCGACCAGCCTGATTAACGTGGCGCGACAGCTCAGCGACTTTTTGCGCTTGGGTTGTGATTTGGCGATTGAGTGTGTCGACTTGCATGGTCGATTGCTCGGCGATCAAACCGCGTTCTTTCACCGCCTCAACTTGTTTATTCAATTGAATTTTTAGACTCTGAGTCGTAGAGCGCATTGAAAGCACTGCCGTATCAATCAATTCGCCGAGTTCCAGCCAATCGCCTGACAGACCTTCTAATGGTGGTATCACTTGTTTGTTGTTGGCGATGGCCTGAGTGCGTTTGACTAAAAAGCGCAGCGGAGCATCAACTGATTGAGCTACTCTGGCGGCGAGAAACATGCCGACGATACCACCGAAGATACCAACCAATCCGCCCAATAAAACCACTTCAATGATTTTAGACTGCTCACTTGGCACGGGCTTGCAAACAAGAATGTAGCCAATCAGCTGCTTGTTATGCATCAATGGTAAATAATTCCACCAGGCACTGTCTTTTTCAAAGCCCAATGCGGGAATTAGTAAGCGATCAAGCTGCTCAATGCCAAAGGTGGTGCGGTTGAGAACTTTGCTGGCGTCGTGTGAATTTAAATCGAGCAGAAACTTTTTCGGACCGCTGAGCTGATTAATGCCTTGCGACCATGCGGTGGTATTGTTTTTCTGGTTTGAGTAGACGGCCAGCTCTACACCCAACAAGCGTGGATCTTCGATGCCATACCTGGAAGCGAGCGCCGTGAGGAAATCGGTGTTGAGCGGCTGGTTGACCGCAAGTACACCTTTGCGACCGCTTGGGCTACTGAACTGCTTGACCATGCTGATGGAAAGCGTGCCGGTCTTTTCGCTGTAAGTTGCGCCTTTGTAATAATCGTTGGCCAGGGCCATGTCGATGGCCGGGCTGTCTTTGCGAATGGAATAGCCTGCCTGGCCCGGCGTTTCGCTGCTGAAGATGACAACGCCTTTGTCGTCAGTGACCTGCACGCTGCCGGGAAAGAAAAGTTTATCTTCGTTGGCCTTAATTGCTGCGGCGGCTTCATTTCGGTTTTTGCTGTCAAAAGCGGCCATAAACCGGGAGTCTTTGAGCAGCAAAGCGTTTAAATGTTCAGTTTGATCCTGGGCAGCCAAAAGGCTATTAGTCAGCCGCGGACCCTTCACATTGGCCACGGCGCCGGCGGCGTCAAGACGCGTGACGCGATAATCAAAATAGACGGAATAAAGCACGTGGCCAGTGACCACGATCACCACTACGGCAATGAGCGCAAAAGTGAGCCTTGAACTCAGATTCAAAGAGCTACCGCCAAACCAAAGACACCTAACAAAAGATCCATAAGAAGTTTAACCTCTTATGCAGCCTCTTGGAATCGGGAATACCCTATTTACCGGCTTGAGCCTTGCGGTATTCAGCTTGCACCTGAATCGCTCGGATTAACTGGTTGGGGCCAATGAAGCCCAACTCCAAAAGAATTTGTCCAAGCGGCTTGGGATCTCTATCGTGCTCTTTGTCTTCGCGCTGAATGCGAAGAGACTCGTCTAGCTGATAGATGGTGATGTAATCAAGTTCTACGAGAATTTGCCCCAGCAGAGTGCGGCTTGGTTCTTGCTGCGTGTCTTCGGCCTCTTTTGAGCTTTTTGATTTCGGCATTTTCTTTATCGTTGTCGTCGTAGATGAAAGTGTAAAGCAGACCGCTGGGCAACACCCGAAGAATTCAACTTATGGCTGCTGGGTTTCCCCCCTGACCAGGTTCGTCGGCCTCCGCCGCCACCCAACGATCTGTTTGAGAATTATAGACGAAATAGCCTATCAATGGGAGTGCATTGTAAATACCGGCTTTTGCACTACCATTTGCATAAGAAGTAAAGGGAGTAGTTTGCTGCCCCTCTATGACATAAATGTGTGAGACGATTTTGCGAAAGCGGAGAAAATTAGATGCTGAAGTACCTGTCGACTTTGCGCTTGATGCCACCAACGACGATTTCAAATATTTTGCAGGGCAGCTGGTCTATTCAAGCTTTGAAAAGCGCTGTTGAATTGGGAATATTCGAGGCTCTGGCAGCTGGGCCGTCGTCAGCTGCATCAATGGCAAAAAAACTGAAGCTCCAAGAAAAGGGCGTGACTTTATTAGTTGATTCTCTTGTCGCACTAAAACTTTTAGACCGAGCCGATCTCAATGGTCACGCCCGCAGTAGCGAGCCAGTATACGAACTGAACATGACGTCGCAGACTTATCTGATCGCCGAAAGCCCGCTATTCATGGGCATGTACCTTAAGCAGCACGACGAACTGGATAAAATGTGGAGAGGTTTACGAGAGACCATACGCACAGGACAACCGGTGATGGAGGTCAACGTGGATGCCAAAGCAGAGGAGATTTTTCCCCACCTGGCCGAGGCCATTGTCCCTCTCAATTATTGTATTGCCGCTGATGTGGTCAAATATTTGAAAGAACGCCATCAAGGCGAAAAGCGCGCACTTAACGTATTAGATTTGGCCGCTGGCTCTGCTGTTTGGAGCATCCCTTTTGCTCAAGATAATCGCGACAATCATATTGCTGCTTTAGATTTTCCGGCGGTATTGTCAGTGACAAGACGCATCACTGAGCGCTTTGGGGTGGCCAGTCAATATACAGAAGTGCCTGGCAACTGGCGACAAATCAAGTTAACTCCTGATCTTTATGATGTGGTTATTCTCGGTCACATTCTTCATTCTGAAGGTCTTGAGATGACCAAGAAATTGCTCGCTTATTGTTTCTCCGCCCTGAAGCCTGGTGGCACTCTCGAGATTGCTGAGTATATGCCTAACAACGAGCGTACCGCTCCGCCGTATCCGCTAATGTTTGGTTTGAATATGTATCTTGCCACTACAGACGGTTGCATCTTTAGTTTTGAGGAATTGACAAAGCTTTGTCAGGCAGCAGGCTTTAGCCACGTGTACAAACACCAGGGTGTCGAATACGATTCACCGGTTGTTTTTGCCACTAAATAGGAATCCTTTCTTTAATGGTTGATCCAGTTTTCATTTCTGTTAAATATCAGCCCGAAGAAGTAAATAACGGTTACTGGGCCGTACATAAAGACGTGGTGATGCCACGTGATTTACTGGCAATCTTCAGCTTCACTTTCGGTATACCTGTTTTTTGTATTGTGGTTTTTGTCACCACGCACGAAACTCCAACAAGCTCGAGCTTCTCTGAAACTCTGATTTTCTTTCTGGCCTTGCTGGCTCCAGTTGTGATGCCCATTGCTTCCACAATGGTGATCTGGATACTAGCCAAGCAAAGCGCCATGGATAGTTATTTGAGAAGACCGGTTTTTCATTTGCCTATGACTTTCATACTTTCTGATGGCGGCTTAAAAGTCACCTCTACTGGCGGGTCAGGCACCATTGACTGGAAGCACTTATCAATCGGTTTAGAAACAGACGAAAGCTTTTGCGTTGGCTCCAGCGCCAACGAAATTTTCATTCTTCCCAAGCGTGCTTTTGCCTCTGCAATGGAAGTCAAAGGGGTTCGCAGCATTCTCAAAAGCCACATCTCAAGCTATAAGCATGTAGGCAAAGGTCGAGCCGATAGCAGCTTTAGTTATGAGAAGCAAGAAGTTTTATCGATCATCGTTGACGGTCAAGAATATAAACATCAAGGGTCTGAAGTAAAGGCGGCGACCAACGTCGTGACGGGAGCAGGGCAAGCTTATTCTTTTGATGCAGAAGGTGTCAATGCCGCAGAAATTCTTGCTTCTGAGCCTCCACTTTCTGCGGTTTTATCTGGTGAAGCTGAACGTGAAAAAGAGAATTCCACGGTGGTCGATCTAAAGGCCGCTTCAGGACTGACTGTAGAAGTGACCTACAACGCTGAAGAAATTATTGACGCTGAGAAAATTCATTTCTTTCGCAAAAAATTGCCGCTTTTAGGTAAGGCTTATTTGTTTCACGCTTTGTTGATACCACTAGCTTTGTTTACCATCGGTTATATCGCCGACGGTTTAGATTTTACTATGGGGCTTTTGCGTCAATACGGTTTGTGGTTTCTGCTGTACGTGCCGGCTTTGCTCATTCACGCGCTAACGCTTTTTAAGACTATTATGCGGCGAATCAAAGGCGACACCAGCCTGACCAATCCTATTATTTTTCAACTGACTGAAGACTCATGCGGTTTGCGCATGGGTGACAAGTATTCAGTCGTCACCTGGTGGCATTTTCAAGAATGCTGGGAAACCGAGCTTGAATACATTCTGCTTTACGGCGCTCAGGGGCGGGCTATGTGGGTAATACCTAAAAGATGTTTTCCTGATCGCATGGCGGCGGCTTCGGCAAATGATTTACTCAAGCGCAAAATAGCCAATTACAAAGAGCTGACTGCTTAGGCTGTAACAGGTGGCGGATGGACGAGCCAATATTAATTTCAGTGCAGTACTTACCTGATGAAGTAAATAACGCCTACTGGGAGGTGGCCAAAGAAGTAGTGGTACCCCACTTAGTAATGAGTGTATTTTGTGTGACGTTTTTCTTTGCATGCGCTACCTTGCTTGTTGCGTCCGTAACAGAAGGATTCACCACCGATTCATTCAGTCGATACCTGCCCTTCACCCTTCCCCTAGTATTGGCGCTTGTCGGCATTCCGCTTGTATCCGCGCTGGTGGTTTGGAGTTTTGCTAAGCGAAAAGCGATGCAGAGTTATAGTCATCGGCCGGCTTTTCACTCGTTGGTGAAATTTATTCTTTCGTCATCGGGCATGTGTTTTGAGTCGAAGTCAGCTTTAGGTACGCTCGACTGGAAATCTCTGACCATCGCTTTTGAGACTGACGAAAGCTTTTGTATGGGTCCGTCCACGAGTGACGTTTTTGTCTTACCAAAACGGTGTTTTGCGTCGGTTGAAGAAGTAAAAACTGTTCGCAAGCTTGTTCGCGCGATGGTGAAAAATTTTTCTCACATCGGTAAGGGCCGTTCTGATTCCAGCATTAGTTTCAGCACGCACGAAGTCAGCGCAATGGTCGTAGACGGGCAGCAATATTCGCTAACTACCACTACATTTAAACCAAATGAGCTTAAAGCACCTGATTTAGTAATAGATTTTGAATTAGCGCCGGCTGGAGAAATTCATAACTGCTTAGATTCAGGTTTTTCTCTTGAAGTAAAATACAATCTGCCTGAAATAATTGAAGCCGAAAAAATTCATTTCTTTCGTAAAAAATTTCGTAGACTATTAAATGTTTGGCTCGTTCACGCTTTAGTGATTGCGGCAATCTTGACTGGACTTGGCACGGTGGCCAATGGATTTAGTTTTACCCTCGAACTCCTGAAGCATTTCAGCCAGTTTTTTTTGATCTACGTTCCTATAATTTTGATCCATTCAGGGCTTTCTTATTGGCTTACCATGCGAACCATTAGAAAAGACAAAAACTTTCGCGAATTGTTTGTTTATCAAATATCTGAAGAGGCTTGCGGGCTTCGTTTTGGGGACAAATATTGGCTTCTCTCTTGGATGCATTTTCAAGAATGCTGGGAAACAAACTCACAGTACATTTTGCTGTTTGGCGCCCATGGGTACTCTTTGTGGGTAATACCTAAAAGATGTTTTCCTGATCGCATGGCTTCTGCCTACGTTCACGATTTACTCAAGCGCAAAATAGCCAATTACAAAGAGCTGACTTAAATTGAATTCCTGCCTTGATCTCTAATTTCGAAAAATCCTGCTTACAGAAAAACCTCGAGAAAATCTGTAAGCAGGATTTTTCTCGTTTAGGTATACCAGCAGGTCAGAACTCACTGGTCAGTCATGCCCACCAGCGGCAAATCCGGGCGGGCTGTCGCTGTCTGAATCGACATCGGTATCAGCGCTATTTAAACGCAGCAGTTCGCGGCGCCATTCAAGATCGGCTTGAGCTTCTTTGATCAAACTGGCAAGACCCTGGAAGTCAGCGAATGAAAGATCAATTGCCAGGCCGATATCAAAAGTAAGTTTGACGCGCTCGCAGTTAGGCGAGCAAGACATGCAAACCATGTGATCTGGCCCGCAGACTTCGAACATCTGATTTTCTTCGCACTGCAATGGGTCTTTTTGCCAATCTAGATATTCAATAAACGTTTCGTCTTCGAGGCTTTGCTGCACCAGTAAAACAAGCGCCTGATACTGAGTGTTGTTCAGGTAAATTGTTACTTCCTGGCGGCGAAAATCGAGTGCAAATTCACCGTTTTCTTTATCTAGATATAGGTCTGCAAATGCATTGGCGAAACTGATTTGAAAAGCTGTGCTTGTCTTCATCTTAGACCCTTACTTGAGCCACTGAGCTACGTCTTTGGCATGATAGGTAATAATCATGTCGGCACCTGCACGGACTATGCCCGTTAAGCACTCCATGACCACCCGTTTCTCGTCGATCCAGCCGTTGGCAGCAGCTGCTTTAACCATTGAGTACTCACCAGAAACATTATAGGCGGCAATGGGCAGTTTG
This sequence comes from Cyanobacteria bacterium auto_48_18, assembly GCA_036170915.1. Classification (GTDB taxonomy): domain Bacteria; phylum Cyanobacteriota; class Vampirovibrionia; order Obscuribacterales; family Obscuribacteraceae. The sequence goes on along the minus strand of JAVHQC010000029.1, from coordinate 304,633 downwards.
GTGAGTTCGCGAGTCTGGCTGATGACGTCAAGGTAAGGCAAAGCGGGTTTGATCATGACAATATCGGCGCCTTCCTCGATGTCGAGAAGCACTTCGCGCAGGGCTTCCCGGCCGTTGGCAGGATCCATTTGATAGCTGTTGCGGTCGCCAAACTGAGGTGCTGACTCGGCAGCTTCTCTGAATGGTCCATAAAGTCCAGATGAGAATTTAGCGCTGTAAGCCATAATTGGAATATTTTCGAAACCATTGGCATCAAGAGCAGCCCGGATAGCGGCGATGCGGCCATCCATCATGTCTGACGGAGCAATGATATCGGCGCCGGCGGCAGCTTGAGAAACAGCTGAGCGAGCAAGAATTTCCAAGCTCGGATCATTGAGAATTTTGCCCTCGTGAACCAGGCCGCAGTGGCCATGATCCATGTATTCACAAAGACAGGTGTCGGCAATAACGAGCAAGTCAGGGTAGCGTTTTTTCAATTCACGGGTGGCACGCTGAACAATGCCGTTGTCTGACCAGGCGCCGCTTGCTTGCGAATCTTTGCTGGAAGGAATGCCGAAAAGCAGAACAGCGGAGAGGCCCAGTTTTACAGCCTCGTCGGCTTCTTTCAACATTTCATCAATGCTTTGCTGATGAATGCCTGGCATTGAGCTGATAGGCTTTTTGACGCCTGAACCTTCCACAATAAAGAAGGGATAAATCAATTGTTCGACGCGCAAGTGTGTTTCGCGAACCATGGCCCGAAGCGGCGCTTTGGCGCGCAAACGGCGCATGCGCATGGTGGGAGTGACTCGAGGCAAGACATAAGCACTGTTGCCTTGTTCGGTGTCTCTGGCGGGCGAAACAATCTCTTTCATCAAATTGTCCTTTCTTTGCAAATTTTGCTGCTTAGCAGCGCTACTAAATATATCGCATCTAAATACATAGATGGATGCAGAGAGGCCTCATTGCTGATTCTGTGGGAATTTTAATGATGCCAAGAGTGCTTCTGTCAGCCCGTCAAGGGTGTGTTGAGCTGCGACGATATCGACGCGCCCGAGGCTTTGCGCCGCTGTGGCAGCGGTTATCGGCCCGATTGCCGCAATTTTGACGTCAGCCAGCAGAGCTTTTTTCGCCTGGCTCTTTTCTTCTCCGTCTTTATCTCTTTCAGCGTCCGTTGCAAACTTCTGTTGCAATCCGAGGTCAACGAGCGCGGCCAAATTTTTTGCCGTCTGGGCGCTTGCCAGCGTAATGACGTCAATAGAGTTTGCTTCAAGCATGGCCACTAGTTTTTTTGCTGCCGCATCGGCATTATCAGGCAGTCCGGTTTCGTAAGCTATGGCAGCTTCGACTTGGGCACCGGCGGCTTGAAGCTGTTCGGCAATAAGGCGCCGGCCGATATTGGTTCTGGGCCACAATATGCGAATGTCAGTCAATTTTGGATAACCGGGAAATTCGGCCACAAAAGTTTCGGCGACAAAAACAGTTGGTTGGTACGAAACCGTTAAGTCATAAGTACTTATCAAGTCGCTGGTTGATGGGCCGATGCTGGCGATTTTAATTTGCCGCAAGCAATGCCGGTCGAGGCCCAGGTGCTTCACCCTCGCCATGGTGTGATTGACAGCATTTTGACTGGCGAAGACTATCCATTGGTAAGACGAAATGTTTTTCAAGGCGGCGTCTAAAGCCGAATAGTCACCGGTGGGCTTGATGCTGATTACGGGCAACTCGCTAACATGCGCACCCGCTTCTTCGAGTTGCTGTTTGTAATTATCGGCTTGATCTTCGGCGCGGGTGACCAGCACACGCAGCCCTTTAAGCGCGTCCGTTTGCACTGTTCTGTTTCACGGAGGTGATACTACATTTGGTGTGGTGAGACGTAGCTCGACCAAGATTTTTTCTGCACCGGCCTCTTGCATTTTTTTAGCCAGTGCTTGACCAAGTTGCTTGGCGTACTCAGGTGGGCCACTGATGGAATCACGATAAACTTCACTGCCATCAAGCGCTGCGACACAGCCGGACAGTGTAAGAATGTCACCCTTTGGTTCAAAAAGAAGTTCGTTTATTACTTCGTCGGCTTCGCGCGACTTAATACGCCCCAGCGCGCCTGCCGGCACCGAACAGCCACCACCGAGCACATCTAAAAATGCTCGCTCGGCTGTCACCTCTGCCTTGGCGTTTTGATCTTGAACTGCAGTGAGCATGTTCAAAATTTCTTTGTCGCCGCTGCGGCATTCCACAGCCAGAGCGCCCTGGCCTACCGCTGGTGTGCAAATTTCTGTGCTCAGATATTCTGTAATTTTGTCATTTAATTCCAACCGCAGAAGTCCGGCTGCCGCCAAAATCATAGCGTCACATTGACCTTCTTCTAATTTGCGCACGCGTGTGGGAATGTTGCCACGCATATCGACAAAGCGCAGATCTTGGCGCAGTGCCATTAACTGTGCTGCGCGTCTGCGGCTTGACGTTGCCACTGTACTGCCGGGTGCGAGTTCCATGAACGAGTTTGCTTTTAAGCTGACAAAAATGTCACGCGGATCTTCACGATTGAGCACCGCTGCCAGTGTCAAGCCATCAGGCAAATCTGTCGGCAAATCTTTGAGACTGTGTACGACAAAGTCAACTCTATTTTCGAGTAAAGCTTCTTCTAATTCTTTGACGAAAACGCCGCGAGTACCAAGTTCTACAATCGGACGGTCGAGAACTTTGTCACCGCCGGTGGTGATGGGGTGAACTTCGAAAGTAATGTCGGGAAAATTGTTGCTTAAAGTCGAGATCACGATATCGGTCTGCAAACGAGCTAGTTTGCTTTCTCTGGTACCGACGCGTATGGTGCTTGTCTTTAAGCTAGTCACTATCATTGCTCATCTAATTGAGCAGTGGACGGGATTTTAAGACCCCAGGCTGTTCTTGCGCTTCGATAATGTGATCGTAGGCCGCAGCGTTTTTTCGCGCTTCGGCGCACATGGCTGATTGCTTATCGGCAGATTTTGGCAGGCCCGTAAGCGTCGCCAACGGATTAAGATTGAATAGAGTACGCAGTGCTTCGGCTTGTTGTCTCAAAATTTCGTAGTCTTTAGTAGCTTTGAGTTGCACTGTTGGATGGTGCAATATCTGGTTTACAATCGCCCGGCTGATAACTTCCATATCTTGGCCGCTAGCGACTGTGTTGATACCAGGCACGATGCTGTTTTTGGACATCTGTTCCTGGCGAATAGCCTCAATTTTTTCTCTGAGAATGGCAATGGTTGGCACCACTAACTGTGAGCGCTCCCAGTTATAGTATTCTTCCAGGCTCTCGTAAATGATTACCTCAGCGTCTGCCACCAGGGCTTCTCGCTGCGCCAAATTTTTCGCCACAATTTTGCTTAAGTCGTCGGCTATATAGAGGCTTACACCGTCAAGTTCTGCGATGGCCGGATCAACATTGCGGGGCACCGAAATATCGATGATGATTTGCTTAGGCGATTTTTCGTGACGTTGTGCTGCCATCTCGTTGCGGTCGAGGACAAACTGCGACGCTCCGGTGGCGACGATTACTACGTCAGCTTGGGCGGCTATGGCTGTGCGTTCATTGTAAGCAAAGCTTGTTTTCAGGCGTTCTTTGTTATTGAGTTTATTGGCAAGAAAACCGGCAACTCTTTCTTGATTGCGGTTGAGGAGCACAATTGGCCCTTCTCCGGCGTCGCTGAGCAAGTGCTTGGTGCAAATTTGCCCCATTTTGCCCAGGCCGATTATGGCAATAGACTTGTTCTTGAGGCTGCCCACGAGATCTTTAGCCAATTCCACAGCGGCTGAGCTAACCGAAATTGCTCTTCTGCCCATAGAAGTTTCGGACCGAACGCGTTTGCCGGTATTGAGAGCCAGTTTGAAGACCATATCGAGAATCGGGCCGGCTGTTCTGCGCTCTAATGCTGCCTGGTGTGCCGCCTTTACCTGAGCCATGATCTGACTTTCGCCCAAAATCATGCTGTCTAAGCCCGCTGCCACCCGCAAAAGATGCAAAACAACATCATCGCGCAAGAGGCGGAAGTTGGGTTTGAGTGCTCCGTGGTCGCTTACAGACTGCACAGAGCCGAAAAACATGTCGATTTCTTTGAGACCAGCAGCAACGTCGTCGACAACCGCATAAACTTCGGTGCGGTTGCAGGTTGACAAGATGACTGCTTCTTTTATGTGCGGAAAGCGTTTGAGCCCTTCGAGGGCATGTCCGATGCAGGAATCAGGAATACAAAACTGTTCCCGAATGGCAATGGGAGCTGAATGGTAATTGATGCCGCTAACAACTAAGTGATTCATGTTACCTGTGTGTGGCGCAAAGTCGCGCTACCAAAAGGAGCTTTGCCCTTACTAGCCGATTATAGCGATGCTGACAGCTGACTGGCCTGAGTCATTGATAACGGTAAATAAATCGTATTGGCAGCAAGGGGTCGGAAAACCTACGCTGGCCGGGTTGGTTTTGGCCAAAATGGCTCATTTTGACCCTGTCACGGCTTGTTATGAACAAATTTAGGCACTGTGGGCTGGAATATTGAGCGGCAACATGCTCAATTTTTCACATTAGCATTGTGCAATGAAACCCGATTGGAAGAAGCAGGCAAAGATAAGCCAGTAAATTGATTTGCCCAATTTTCAAGTTCGGCTTTGTCGCCTGGGTGACATATACCGGCTAACCAGGCAATTCCACCGGTGACGCGCATGGTTGGGCGCGAGAGCATGTCGTGTTTTTGATCAGGCAGATAATAAACGCGATTCTCGCGCACTGCTTTGAGCCGACTCCACGGTGGGCTCTTAATGAAAGATTGGTTTCGCGCCTCGAACGGCAAGATAATCACATCTGGATTGCTGAGCACTAATTTTTCAAGGCTAAATCTTGGATAGCTGCCGTTGATGTGGCCCGCCACGTTGATGCCACCACATGCAGTGATAATTTCATTAAGAAAACTATTCTTTCCCACTGTCATTAGCGGCTGCGGCCAGACACAATAAAAGACTTTTGGTTTATCTTTGGTTTTATCAATTATCGTCGCTAAATTGCGCAGCGCCAGATCAAACTTGTGCGCTGAGTGGGCGCCAATTTCGCTGTGTCCGGTAAGCTGTCCGAGCTGCTTGATGTTTTTGCTGATGTCGCTGAGGTGTGTGTTGTCTATAAGTACGGTGTTGAATTTATGGTGCTGAATTTTTGCCGCTAGTTGTTCTTGCCCTGAGACAAGCAGCACCAGGTCTGGCTTCAGTCTCGCTAATCGCTCGAGGTTGGCAGAGACAAAAGTTCCGACCTTAGTAATGTCGACGGTGTTTTTGGGATAGTCGCAAAATGAACAGACGCCAATGATCTGATCACCAGCACCTACTGTGCACAACAATTCGGTGTTGCTTGGAGCCAGCGAAACAATTGTGGGTTTGTGCTGAGTTTCGGCTCTGGCCGGCTTTTGGTCAGAGTGTTCGCTGACTTTGCCAGCACCTTGTGCTGAAGTGTTATTGCCTAAAAGGGCCGTGCTTGCGGCAAGAGTAGCTAAAAGTGGGCGGGGCCAGGACGTCATTAAACGATTATAGCGGTGTGGCAAACTGTTTGCAGAAATCCGGCTGAAACTTCAGGCTTTATTTTTTGTCTACGGGCGTCATCACCGGGCCGACTCCATTGAGGATGGTGCAGCAGGCGGGCCCGAGCAGGGGAGCTAAGATGGTAAACAATACTGCTAGACCGGCATTGATCAAGGCAAATGGATTGTATTTTCCTTTTAGCTTCGCTGTGCCAAACATTGATACGCAATCTCGAGTGATCACCGTGCCATCGCGTCTCTGGAAAAAGCGCACACAAATGTCGCCTTCGTTTTCATTGATGAGACTGACTGCGTCTGTTCTGCTGAGCATCGAAATGTTATAGACATTTTTATGGCAAGCGGAGCAAGCCCGCACTCTCTCGTCGCCTTTCATGTCTTTCCATTTATATGGGCACTCGTATTGCAAACGGATGGCGAACAGTTGGTCGTCATCCATTTCAACTTTCGAAGGTGTCATCAATGCCTTCTCCGATTTGTGCTGACTAAATCTGTGCTGACTAAATAGGATGCCGCAAGGGTGCTTATTCTTAATTCCCCTCTGACTCACGTGCGTCACAAGTTCCGCGCGAGAATGTTACAAGGCTTCGTGAGATGGTTCTACGCTGGCTGTTATTTGTGGCTGTCTCATTTCCGGCCTTACCTCAGCATTCATTTTGTAATCGGCAAGAGCTTGATAGCTTTTTCTTGAAAAGGAGAGATGGAATAGCAACCATATTAGAAAAATTGTTAGAGGCCAAAGTATCAATATGAACCAGCCTGTACCGTCAAAAAGTTCGTCTCGTGGGCTGCCTAGAAGCATTCCGAAGAAACAAGCGCCTATGAAACTGAGATACGTCGAAGCGACTAAGGAAAAAACAAACATCAAATATTGGCAAAGGCCGTACGATAACTGACAGACCCACTTGCTTAAACCTGTTTGGGTGGAATAGCTGACTATGCCTGCTAAGCTCTCTCCGGGCGTTTTTCCATTTTTAAAGACTTTGAAAAAAATTCTCAAGTAAATGAGCGGCAGTGGAGTACACAGTAGTGCAAACATAATCGATGCCGCCGCACCGTTTTGGGCCAATGCTTCAGATGGATCAAAGAAAAAGCCGAAATCAGGACGAAATCCACCTCGGAAACCGAGGACGATTGCGGGAAGGAGCATAAAACTATTAGCAATGATAAGGTCGAGCATCATCGCTATATTTCTTCTCAAGGCAAAGGTCAAACGCGACCTGACCGATATTGAGCCGATTTCAGGCTGCGCAGAAATTTGCTCAGAAGAAGATTCTTTTGCTGACTCTAATTCTGAACTCATAGGTAAAACCAAACCGGGTGCTTTTAATCATTCCAGAACTGAACCGTGCACGCTTCAGTTTTCAAAACAGACTCAGCTACATATCTTCGGCCCTGAACAAACGCCTACCATTTAATCTTCTAGCGCGCCCCGCTCGCCTAACCAGTCCCGCACCTCATTCAAGCGATTATCCGCGCTTTTAACAGTATAAGTGCGCTCAAGCAAATTCCACTCCCAAAGTGTCATTCGCACCAGGCGATCTATTTGCCTTTGATAATCAGCATCAGTCCAGCGCACCCCATCGTCAACTGCCGCAAACATGGGTGGAATGTAGATAATCTCAGTATAAAATTCGCTTTGCGCCCGCGCCTTCAAATAGTAACTTTCAGTGTCATAACTCATGGCCTGGCAAATATTCCAGCGTTGCCATAAAACCCAGGCATCGACTACTGATCGGTCGCTCAAGAAATTGCCTAAACGGCGCTCCTCGGCAATCTGTTCGTCAAGAACTTTTTTCTTAAATCCTTCTTGATCAGTAATTTGACCAGGATATTCGTAACCCATTTCAAGGCTGATTTTGCGCCCTAATTCTGGTATCACTGGTAATGCCAGAAGCGGAGTCAGCGCCTCCACTAAGGTGGTCTTGCCGACTCCGCTTGCACCAATAACAATAATGCGTCTTGTGGTGATTTCCTAAGGCCTATTTAATTAGTTGTTGGGATTTGCTGGTGGTTGTTGCTGTCTTGGCGCCGCTGGCGAAGCTGGAATCGCTGGCTTTGCTTGTTGACCATTTCCGTCACCGTCGTTGTTTACACCAGCTCTGCGTTTCATGGCGTCGGTGATGTCAATTCCGGTGAGGCCTTTGATCATACTCAAGCTTTGAGCGGCTACGTTCAATACATCACCACTGATTTTACCCATGCCGGTGGTATCACCGCCATTGGAAAGCAAGGTGATTGAGCCCACTTTTGAAAGTGGTGAAGCCGCAGCTTGAACCATTTCTGGCAGCTTATCGATGATCATCTGCATCACGGCAGCGTCGTTATATTGTTTGTATGCTTCAGCTTTTTTCGACATGGCGTCGGCTTCGGCTTGACCTTTGGCAGCTGTAACTTGTGCTTCGGCAAGACCCTTAGCGCGGTTTGCTTCAGCGTCTGCCATACCCATTGTGCGTCTGGCATCGGCGTCGGCTCCGGCTTTGAGCTTGGTGGCTTCGGCTTGACCTTGAGCTGCCAATCTCACAGATTGTGCATCTGCTTCTGCCAGCATGGTGCGTCTTAAACCTTCCGCTTGAGTCATGAGCTTAATACGTGATTGCTCTGCTTCAGCTGGTTTTGTGATTTCAGCTTCAAGGGCCACTTGTCGCTTCATAACTTCAACTTGTTGCAATTCAACTTCTTTTTGCGCTTCCACAATTTTTACTTTCTGCATTTCTTCAGTTAGTTTCTGTTGTGATTGCGCTTTGACGATTTCATACATCATGTCTGATGATGCCTTAGTTCTCGCAACTTCAGCTTGATAGGTGGCTTGTGACACCTGGAAGTTTTTAGACGATTCAGCTACGCGAGTGTCAGCAGCGAGTTTAGCCTTAGCACCTTCTTCAGCGGCTTGAGCTTGAGCAATTTGGGCGTCTCTCGAAGCGCTGGCTTGAGCGATTTGTGTTTCTTTAGTTGCCTCAGCTTCACCGATGGCGGCACTACGTTTTGCTTCGGCTGTTTGTTTTTTACCTAGAGCTTCTAAGTAACCAACCGAGTCGCGAATTTCTTTGATGGTGAATGAATCTACAATCAGACCCATTTTTGCGAGATCCGCAACCGATACTTCTTGAACTCTCGAAGCGAATGAATCAAAGCTTTGAATCAATTCTTCTACGGTCATGGTGCCTAAAATTGCTCGCAAGTGACCAACTAAAGTTTCGTGAGCAACTGTGGCAATTTCGTCCATAGACTTATTGAGGAAGCGCTCTGCCGCAGTGGCAATAGCTTCTTCATCACCACGCACTTTAACCTGTGCTACACCTTCAACGTAAATTGGAACACCATTTTTTGTGATCATGGCAGCGTTAGAGTGCACTTCGATTGTCATTACTTCTAATGACAGTAAGTGTCGCTGGTGCATCACCGGAATGACGATGCCGCCACCACCTCTGAGCACCTTAATGCCACCAGGCACCGCACCAGTAATGATCATTGCTTCGTTCGGGCCGCATTTCTGATACACATTCGCTAAGAAGTAGAAGATGCTGAGCACGACTATGCCGATAATCGCTCCTCCACCCCAAAGCACTATATTTGGATCCATTTTTCGCGTTCCTCCAAAAGCCATCGAAAGGCGACCTACCTGGTGCTTCCTCGATGGACTTATTCCCTATTCTTTAGTGAAAACCTTGCTATTGACTTCCAATTCGACTTTTCGATCCTATACCGAATGTGGTGCCTACCCTGGGATACCAATAGATTCCTTTATAATCTTGACAACCTGATGGCCTCAGCTAGTGACCATCTAATTGATGGTCAGAGAAGGGTTCTACGAGAACTACAGGACCATCCGTTTCAACGATTATCACTTTTGCTCCACGGGCAATTTCGCTGCCGACTTTAGCAGGGCGAGCAGCAGCGTTAAATCTTGTCAGGCCGATAATATATGACACTTCCCCCAGCCGACCCTCTTTAATAGGCGTGTTTACTTCGGCAATTTGACCAATGGCTTGTTGACTACTGGTTAAACTAGAGGCCGATAATTTACTGGTCGCCCAGGCGATCACGTATTTCATCACGTTGGTGGCGGCAAGTCCAACGAGCACTGCGGGAACTAGAGTGAGCCACCCCATCCAGGGTACGAAAGAGCGCAAAGCCAATCCGGTAAAGCCAAAGAAGCCGATAAATACTGAAATCGACATAGGGCTGAATAGGCTGAGCAAAGTGAAGTAGAGATTTTTTTCGTTGTGATGAATTACAGGATTGGTGCCGGTGCGAGCATTGTCGCCATCTTGGTTAGAGTCATGGTGGCCGTCGTGACCACCACTATGGCCATCGGCAGTTTGATGCCCGCCGGTTAAACCGCTGTGACCATGGCCGATATGGCCACCCCCTCCGCCGCCATCGAGATGATGAATGCCGTGAGCGGCTTCAAGAACACTATCGCCAATGTCATGGCCACCATCACCACCGTGACCTTCGTGGCCAAAGTGACCCATGACCAGCGAAAATATGATGAAGCCCCAGCCAAACACTGTGCACATCAGATAAGTCTGGCCCAAGAGGTCGAAGGTATTCATGCTGTTTTAAAAAACCCGGTCTTTCGTATTTGCTAGTCTTAATTTTGTCAGTTTCTATTGTCATCAGATACCCCGAAAAGAATGCTGATAAACTGCAAAAGCGGCGCGAATGCTTAATTAAAGACTAAACCGCGCCTAGATTTTGCTCCTAACCAAAAGAGTAATTAACGGGCACAATATAGAATGCAGTGGCCGTCAGCCTGGAAACGGCCGAGAAATTTGTGAGATAAGGCAAAAAATTGGAAATAGCTTTTGCACACAGCAATATGGATTTTGATTCACTGGCGGCGCAATTCGCGCTGACAAAGTTGTATCCGTCTTGCCGCATGGTGCTTGGTTATCCACTAACCGGAAATGTTCGCAGTTTCCTTAGTTTGAATCGCAGTTATTTGCCTATCGCGCAACTCAAATATCTCGATTTAACTAAAGTGACCCGCTTTTTTCTTGTTGATTGCCAGCATGCTGAGCGTCTTGGTGCTGGTGTGCAAAAGTTGATTACTAGCCGTGCGCTGACTATTTTCGATCATCACGACCTTGACCCTGATGGGCTAATAGCCGTGGCAACTAAAGATTCGCAAATTGAAAATGTCGGTGCTGCCACCACCATTCTGGTGGAAAAAATCAAACAGCAAAAAGTAGAGCTTTCGCAGTTTGATGCCACCTTACTAGCCATCGGTATTTTTGAAGATACAGGTTGTTTGACTTATGCAGGCACCACTCCACGCGACGCTGAGTGCATTGCTTATCTAATTCAGCAAGGCGCCGACCTTTCAGTGGTGCGTGAATATATTAAGCCGAAGATGGAGCAAGAGCAAATTGCGCTTTTAGAAGAGCTACTCAAAGGTGTTGAACTGCTGCATGTTCAAGGTCACAAATTTATAGTCGCTCACGCTTCACTGCCAAAATATGTGGAAGGCCTGGCCTCAGTAACCAGGCAGATTGTTGATCTCGAATCTGCCGATGGTGCCTTCACTGTTGTGCACATGAAAGATCGCGTGCATATTGTTGGTCGTGCCGATCCGCGAGTGATGAGCGTGCGCACAGTGGTGCAGGCTTTTGGCGGCGATGGCCATCCAGGCGCCGGTTCCGCGGTAGCCAAAGGTGCCACAGTAGAAGCAGTAGTTGAAAAAGTAAAAGCGATTTTGACTGAGCATGCGGCCCCCCAGCCCCTCGCTCGCGACCTGATGGTCAGCCCGGTGCGCACTGTCAAGCCGACTATTTCTATGGATGAAGCCGGTCGTTTGATGCTGCGTTACAACCTTGATGGGCTTGTGGTGGCAGAGGGCGAAGCAATTGTAGGCATTGTCTCGCGCCGCGATATTGATCAATCGAGCCACCATAAATTAGGCCACGCCAGAGTCTCAGGATTTATGAGCAAACCTGTAATTACTATTTCTGAAGATACTTCACTGAGTCAGATTCAAGAACTGATGTCTGCTCAAGACATTGGACGACTGCCGGTTTTGAACACAGACGGCGCTCTGGTTGGTCTGGTGTCGCGTCGTGATGTGCTTAAAAGTTTATTCGGATCAACCTATGCCAGCGATAAAGATCTGGGCAAAAATCTGCGCGATGCTGCTGCTGCCAAACAGTCAAATTTAAGTCACGAGCTAGAGCGTGTCGATGAAGATACTCTATGGCTCTGCCATAACATTGGTACTGTCGCGCAAGATTTGCATATGCAAATTTATGCCGTTGGCGGTTTTGTGCGCGATTTGATCCTTAAAATTCCAAACTTTGATCTCGATTTTGTCATCGAAGGAGCAGCGCAAAAATTAGCGGACAAGCTGCTAGAACTTTACCCTGCCAAGTTTGAACTGGTGGCTAGCCACGAACGTTTTCAAACTGCGACTTTGATTTACCACGGTGCATCAGGCGATCGCGAAGTCGATTTATCAACGGCGCGCACAGAATTTTATGAGTTTCCTGCCGCATTACCTGAGGTAGAAGCTTCGCGTCTCGAACAAGATTTATTGCGTCGCGACTTTACCATTAACGCTCTGGCAGTGGCATTGAACCCTTCCCGCTTTGGTCAGTTGATTGACCTTTTTGATGGTTTGAGCGATCTCAAAGACAAAGTTATTCGCATTTTGCACCCGTTTAGTTTTATTGAAGACCCCACTCGCATGGTGCGAGCTGCACGCTTTGCCGGTCGGCTTGGTTTTCATCTTGATGCCAAAACCAAAGAGCAGGCCAGGCGGGCCAGTCAGATGGGAATATTTGATGACCTCGGCGGAGCGCGCATCAAAGCGGAACTGAAAATGATTTTGGAATCGCCCCAGAGAATAGCGGCATTGAATCTTCTGGCAGAGCTCAGTGGCAATCTTTGTTATCTGGACGCGCAACTAGAGTACGGCGAAGGACTGCGTAAATCTATTCGCCGGGCCGAGCGGCTTCTTGCCCGGTACAGCGTAGATGAGCCCTGGGTAGTTTATCTTGGTGCCCTGCTCAGTGATTTGCCGGTAGAGCGGCTGCACGGTCTGCTTGAGCGCTTGATGCTCACTAATTATCAGAAAGAAGTAATTGAAAGCGGCCTTGATCTGCACCGACATATGCCGCTTGCAATGGGCGATTTAAAACGATCCGAGATATTTGAAGTAATGCAAGGGCGCCCGCGTGAAGCCCTCGCGATTGCTGCGGCGGTAGGACAGGTGGGCAGCTATCTGCGCCGGGCAATCAAACTTTATTTAGAAGAATTAGCTGACACCAAGCTTGATATCAGTGGTGCTGATTTAATCGCCAGTGGATTCAAACCGGGGCCTCAGCTCGGAGCAGTTCTCAGGCATGTTCTAGCAGCCAGGCTTGATGGCAGCTGTAATAATCGCGAGCAGCAACTGCAAATGGCTGCCAGTTATTTTAACCACGATTGACGTTGTTGCTGTGCTTTAGAGGGCACTATGATTTGCACTGCCTGAGGTGCCGACTCAATATGCATTGGTGTCATACCACAGGCGTCGCCATCAATCATGGCCAGTCCCTGATTTTGTGGGCTGTGACCTTCCACCTGACCGGTAATTGCATACTTTAGTTGGTTGTAGCCTTGCTGAATAAACGATAGCGGCCGCCTTCTAGGTACGATTTCAATTTCTACAGTCTTCACTTTTTTCACATAATAAGGTGCTTTGCTTCCGCTTAAGCCACCAGACGCTGCTGCAAAATGAAAGCCATATTTAAGGTAGTCGCCAAATTCGCGTGGCGAAAGAATACAGAGGTCAAGCAGGTCGTCTTGCATTGAGGCTGATTCAGAAAGCATTCCTACCCCTAAGTCGGGCACATTGGTGACGAAGATTCCTGATGCGGCAATTTTAAATATGTCACCGTCGGCGGTGACTTTGAATAACACAGGCGCCTGGCCCAAGGTTTGCACCATTGAGCTGGCGTAGGCAAGCATTTTCCAATTTTCTTTGTCTCGTTTGCCGGGTGTGACCACAGCGTCTGATAAGGGCCCAACTCCTGCAGCAGCGGCAAAGTAATGGCCGTTCATGAGGCCAAGATCGATCAGTAGACCTTCGCCATGCAAAATAATGTCGAGAGCAATATCAACAGGATCTGTGAGCAAATTGTCTTCGAGAATTTTTAAATTACGGGCTAATAAATTGCCGGTGCCCAGCGGCACGATGCCTATCTTCGTATTTACTTTTTTACTGGCCAGGGCGTGAATGACCATGCGCACCGTGCCGTCACCACCGGCCGCCACCACTACGTCGAAATTTTGATCGAGCCCTTCCATGAGATTGTCGGGGGTGGTTTCGGCAGTGGTGCTTAAAGTGGTGACCTTGTAGTTTCCTTCTGTGCAAAGGCGATGTATGCAGGCGCCCAGCCACAGTTCAGGGCCAGCTGCCGAGCCTGCGGTGGGATTATAGACAACTAAGGCGTGGTTCATGAGCCTGACAGGGGTGCTGGATTGGGGGGATTACGGTCACATTCGTTACCTTTAAAGCAATCTTGCTTGATAGGGAAGTCAATAGCAAGTAGAATGCCTTCTCTGTTCATTGTGCATCATGTGCATGTGAACGTGGTAGCCGCTTCTATATCTTCCTTACGGCTACCTAATTTAAGTTCGATGTGATACCGTTCTCAATGGCACGGTTGACGATTAATTCCATTTCAGTATTGTATTCGACACTACTTGAAGTTCGACACTACTTTTAAGTTCGACACGGCGACAGTTTCCTCTTCGCGAGACATTTAGTCTTCCGATCAGAAAAGGCAGGAATCTAGTGAAATTTCTCAATAAAACGGCAGCTGCTCTCGTTATCGCAGCCTCCGTATCTTCGTCGCTTTTATGCTCCGTTCTCGCTCCTGCAGGTGACGGGCAAATTGCTCAGGCAAAAGGCCAAGCGAAGGCTCATCATGAGAATCTTTCTGAAGAGTTGATTCACGGCAAAACTTATACAGTTGCTCGCGTGACGATCAAATCGCCTCCCGATAAAGTTTTTCAAATTCTGGCTGATTACGACAATGCACCAAAAGTTTTTCCTCAACTAAAGAAAAGCAAGTTGGTTCAAGATCATGGCACCAGCAAAATTGTTAAGCACGTCTTAGCTCCGTCAGGTATTCCCGGTACATATGAATACACGGTAGAAGTTAAAGAAAGCGCACCACATTCATTAGAATGGCACCGAGTTTCTGGTGCTTTCAAACAAGTAGACGGATACTGGAAGCTTGAGCCGCTTGATGGCGGTCGCACCACCCTGGTTACTTATGCCAGCTATGTAGATGGCGGGTTCTTGTTGCCCCAGCCACTAGTGCGTCGTCAGTGCCGCATTGATATGCCTGAAGTGATGGCTACTCTGAAAACTCAAGCTGAATTGCATGCTGTTCAGATTGCCAATCGCCCTGCACACGTTCAATAATTAGTCCCACCAGAAACTCCACAGTTGATGGTTGAGTAGCTCGTACGCGTAGGGAGCAAGCTCGCCTTCGCCTTCTTCTGCTTCATCTATAACCGCGTTGCAATAGCCATAATGTTCGCGAGCAATTTTTAGCGCTTGTTCTTTAGTCATGGGCGGCTGCTCCACAAAACACTCAATGGCGTTTGGCTCGATGGCCAGCACCGTAGCGCCATAAAGCTCTTGCCAGCGCTTGAGCATGGCGTAATGAACTGCTGGCGTGGGGCAATTTTCCTGGCCACCAAAATTTAAAAGCAGTGGAAGTGAGTAAGCATTGGCAGTGGGCAATAAGGCCATGTAAACGTACTGACCAACTACCATTTTGTCCAGGGCTTGATCCCAGATGCAAATTGCCAGCGGTTGTTCGGGCCCTGAGAGCGGCTCGGGCTCTAGAACCAGGCCAACTTTAAGTGCAGCCGGCCACTGGCCTGGAGGGCAGACAAATCGTTCCAGACGCTCAGCAAGCCAGTTCTGCAGGTCAATTTTTTCGCCATCGGCGATTACTTCTGCCATTGATGGAGGGGTTGTCTGTTCAAGCTCACCAAGATGCTCCATTGTCAGTTCGAACGACTGTTCTGTGCCGAGCAATACAGGAGTGAGCTGAACGGTTTTTCCAGCAGATTGAAAAGAGTTTTTTGCCAGGGCGATGCGCAAGCGTTGCCAGTAATCTACTGCTTTACTTCCGCTGGTGCGGAAGGCAAACATGGTGTCGCCACCAGCGATGGTTATCTCTAGAAGTGACTGATGCTCTACTTCTTCGTCTTGTAACAGTGATCTTATTTGGGAGAGCATTTTAAATTAAGTTTGTGAGGTCGTCCAGGTTTGCCTTTCCGAATTATCGCACTTTGCTGATAGAATGACCTTCTTCTGATGAGGAGAGGTACCGAAGCGGTCATAACGGCGCCGCCTCGAAAGCGGATGGGCGCAAGCCACGTGGGTTCAAATCCCACCCTCTCCGCCATTTTGAGATCTTCATACAAAAAATTAGCTGAGGCGAACAGTTGTTTGGTTCCTTGGTACTAGTCTCTTGGCACTATCAGTAATACCACTAATTTACTTGTATCTTTGCCGCTACTTATTTCTATGCTGCACTACGGTCGGATATTTATCCATATTCTCAGCACCACTCTGGTTTAAAAGTTGATTGGCAATTTTGCGATCTTGCTCTGCCAGTGCGGTCTTGCCTAGTTTGTCGTAACCTGAGGCGCGATCAAAATAGAAGGGAATACGCTCAAGTGGGCGCATTATCATAATGTACGAGCTTATTGCTGCCACAAATTTTTCGTATTGACCTGTTCGTTTATAGATTCGCGCAGCGTCTTTGTTGGCTGATTTCGAGCCACGTTCAATAGCGCTTAAATAGTCTTTCAATGCCTCCTTGTCTCTACCTAGGTTATCGTAGGCACGACCGCGACAGACAAAGTTGGGGCCGTTGGGTTCAAGAGCGATAACTTTGTTCCAGTCGGCCAGTGCCAATGCCGGTTTTTTTAGCAATTCGTAGGCGTTAGCGCGCTTGGAGTAGAAGTCACTGGTGGTGGGCGATTGCTTGATAGCGTCGCTATAACACTCAACTGCCTTGCTAAATTCTTCATCTTGCAAGAAGTTGTCACCGCGGCGAATGATGGGCACGAATCTAAGTGGATATCTGATGGGGACAAATTTCTTGTACTGAACTACTTCTTTGTTTTTTGTTGGTGAAGAGGCCCAAATGGGTGCTGATGCAGATAGCGACAAAGATGTGCATAAAGACAAGCATAGGAATAGAAACATCGCTGTGACCCTATTTTGACAACGACCGGAACAGAGGAATTATTCTGAAATCAATTTGGTAACCAGGCTGACTTTGCGAATTGGCAACTATGTCTATGCGAGTTTTTGATGAGCTCTTTGTTAGTTTCGCGAGTTTCTTGGGGTTTCCTGTGCTTTCACCATGCTACATCCCCGCTCAGCCGGATGCCAACTCTGTTGACGCAAGTTTGCAAGCGCAGGGGCGGCTGATGCTTTAGCTATAATGGAATAGCCTATGTTGTAGACAGATTTAGTAAAGAGAATTTTGAACAAAGTCGATTGGAAAACTTTATGGCGCACACGACCTGTTTTTCGCTGGTTAGTGGCTCTCGAGGTTGTTTTCTTGATTGCTATTGCTGCTCTTGGTGTGAGCTTTGTGCAAGGCCCACCACCACTTCCTTTTAATAGCGAAATCTGGGATTTTGCTGTGGGGCCATCGCGTTTTTCCATGGTGCAGGATCTGCTTAGCTCGGGCAGACTAATCGGTAAGACTGTGGAACAGATGGAAAAGCTTCTCGGTACCAGGGCATGTCAGCGCAAAATCGTCGACGGTAAAACAACGCAACTGAGTTACACCATGACTCACGTACTTAACGACGCCTATCTCGACCTCGATTTTGATGGTGGTCTTTGCGTGGGTGCTCAAGTGCGCCGACCCGTTCCTGTTGACAGGCACTAAATTGAGAACTATTAGAATGGTTGAGTTAATCGGCCTCGTGTAGAATGGGTCTATCTTCCGTGAGGTCTACCAATGCGTCTGTCGGTTCTCTTGTGTTCCTTGCTGATCCCTGCCGCCATGGTTAGTGGTTGCAGTAAGACTGATACTGTGGGCCGAACCACGACCACTACTTCTACCACTACATCTACCACGACCAGCACCGAAACCAGGCCAGTGGGCCCGCATCGGGTGATGGTAATGCCCTTGAGCGAGTCAAGTTTTACACCGGCCCAACAGCAATATTGCATCGATTTGCAAAACCGTTTGACCGATGGCTGGAGACCGCTCAAAAGCGATCGCAGATATAGTGTGGCGGTGGTCTTCACCATTACTAGGCCGGGCTTGTGCACCGATGTTCATACTGTCAGTGCCACAGGTGGTCAAAGGGCCATCGAAAGAACCGTTGATTCGGTTAAAATGCTTTCGCCTTTTGCCCCACTGCCGGCAGATTTCAAAGAAGCACCAGCTCAGTTTCGTTGCGATTTCCTTTACTATCCAGACGATAATAAAGCCGCAAAATAGCGTCGCAAAATAGGTTCGTATGATTACCTGTCGGCAACTGCATTAATTGCTGGTTGTAAATAGCGTTCTGAGGCACACAGCTTCGGGCATATGAGACTGGTAAGCAATCGATGGTTTTGATGGACACTACACTAAAAACCGGCGCGCAAAGTGTCGACCGCGAAGCTCAGCGGTCTTTTAAAAATCGGGCACCCGTGACTGGTGGTAGCTTCGCTTTTGTAGTGCTGGCAAAGATTATCCTGATGGTGCTGTTTTCTTCCGGATACATGGTCGCCCTCTTCATACCGTTCGTGCAGCATTTTATCGGTCACTTCGACAACACCTGGGATTTCTTCTACCAGACCACTATTCAGCGCGATCAATTTCCTTATCAGCCACTCATGCTTTATTTGCTTGGCTTTTTCTGTCTGCCCTTAAAAGTTCTGGGCTTCGAAAATTTGTATCTGGTCAATTTCTTTATGAAATTGCCAACGCTGCTGAGTGACATTCTAATTGCCTGGTTACTGGTAAGAATGTTTCCTACCAGAGTCGATAGAGTTTTCTGGTATTACTTTCTATCACCCATAATTTTGTACGCTTGTTATATTCACTCGCAGCTAGACTTGATACCAACGGCGATACTGTTTGCCGCGCTTTATTATTTACGTAAACAAGATGCTTTTAAATCTGCCTTGCTAACAGGGTTGGCTCTGGCTACCAAATCCCACGTGGCTGCAGCGGTTCCCCTGTTTTTGATTTATCTTTATCGCAATCAGAAAGGCAAAAGTGCAGGAGTCTATTTGCTTTTTGCTTTGCTGGTGCTGGCACTATTTGTGGTGCCATTTTTAGCTTCGCCAGGCTTTCAAGCCATTGTTTTGTTTAATCCTAAGCAGAGCCAAATTTTTGAATCTTATATAGACATCGGCTCGATGCATATTTTTTTGCCCGTACTGGCCGTGTGCATAGCCTATGTGCGCTTTGCTCTTTATGCCAAAATCAATACCGATTTGCTCGACGCTTTCCTGCTGATTGTCTTTGCTCTTTTTGTCGCCTTGATTGTTCCCGCCCCAGGCTGGTACGTTTGGATTGCACCATTTCTCAGCATCTTCATGATCAAATATTGTCGTCGTGACAATCGTATTGTTCCGGCCGGCTATGCCTTGTATTTCTTCTATCTTTTGTATTTTCTGTTTTTCCATCATTTCGATTATCCCGCCATAATTTTTCTAGGGCAGGTGGTCACCTGGAATTTGTTTGCTCCTACCAATAGCAACTATCTCGCCTCGCTGGTGTTCACCTTGTTAGAAGCGGCACTGATGGCCAACATTGTGCTCTGCTATCGCATTGGCGTGCGCAGCAATTCCATATACAAACGAGAGCGGGCAATTGTTATCGGCATTGGTGGCGATAGTGGTGCCGGCAAATCGACTTTACTGCACGACGTCAAAAAGTTGCTCGCCCACAAAGTGGTAGAGCTTGAAGGTGATGCTGACCATAAATGGGCGCGCAATGATGCAAACTGGAAAGGCAAGAACATTACCCACCTTGACCCCAAAGCTAATTTTTTGCACAGGCAAGCCGATACGTTGTTCAACCTTAAGCGTGGACGCAGTGTCGAGCGCGTCAATTATGACCACGCCACCGGTGCTTTTACTAATGCCACAACCGTTGAGCCCAATGACTTCATTGTCTTGAGTGGCCTGCATACATTTTATTTGCCAAAGTCGCGCAAAGTAATTGATCTCAAAATTTTTATGGATCCTGAAGTGGAACTCAAAACTTTTTGGAAAGTATCAAGAGATCATAGAGAACGAGGCTACACAGAGCAACAGGCTGCTGCTCAAGTAACTCGTCGTAAAACTGATGTAGACAGATTTATCGCACCGCAAAAAGAGTTTGCTGATCTCTGTATTCGCTATTATCCCCAAGCATTATTAGATGATGGCTCGCTCACTGCCGAGGCCAAACTATCACTGAAAATTTCGCTTAGCTCGAGCATTCATCTTGAAGAACTGGTGCAAGAGCTAATGAGTCACGGATTGCTTTTGCACTGGGACTACAGTGAAAATCTTTCTAAACAAGACCTGACTCTCTCTCAACCAGTGCCCAAGTTCTTACTGCAAAAGCTCGCCAGCGACATGATTCCTAATTTAGAGGAATTGATAGACGGTGAGATTGAATGGGTGGAAGGTTTGCGCGGATTTGTGCAATTAATTATTTTGCTTGTGCTCAATGACTTGATGAAAGATAAGGAAGAAAATCAGTGAGCGTTGTTAAGAGCATCAGGGGTATTCTTCTTGACCTCGATAACACCATATACGATTATCAGAGGGCCCACTTGCCTGCTCTGTCTGCCGCACTGCACTGGTTAGCCCTGGAGACTGCTAAAGATTATGCCGTTGTCGAAAAAGCTTATGCCGTCTGCCGCAAACACGTTAACCAACAATTGCACGGATTTGCCGCTTCGCATAGCCGCCTGCTTTATTTTCAAGGTGTGTGCGAGCATTTTGATATTTTGCCTTATCGGCTGGCTCCCCAGGCCGAAGACATCTATTGGACTGTATTTTTCGAAAACATGCAATTGCGTCCTGGCTGCCTTGCTTTTCTCGAGGCCGTCAAATTACCCGTGGCCATCGTCAGTGATCTTACCGCCCGCATTCAGTTCGATAAAATAGCTGCGCTTGAGATTTTCCCTTATATTTCAGCAATCGTCACCAGTGAAGAAAGCGGTCATGAAAAGCCGCACGCGCGCATGTTTGAGATTGCCGCCGCCAAACTCAAGTTGCCCTTTGATGATTTAATTATGATCGGTGACAGCCTTGAGCGTGACATTCATGGTGCCTCCGCCCTTGGTATCAGATCTTTCTGGTTGGAAACGGTAGAATGGCAGCATCAGGCTGATTCAGCCAGAGAAATGGCCAACGTCACTATTTTTTCTGATTTTTCTCAACTGCTTAGTTTGATGCAGGTGAATTAACCATGAGTGACATTGCTGATTTAATTGAAATTTCGCGTTTTGCCGGAGAACGCTTCGATCTGGTGCAGGCTGGTGGCGGCAACACCTCGGTCAAGCTTAGCGATGGACGGCTCTTAGTCAAAGCCTCAGGCATGGCTCTCAGTGATGTGGCCGGTGAAGGCGACTTTTGCGTTTTGCAATGGCAGCCGCTTTTAGATTTTTTACATCAGGCTCAGGCTAAGTTTTCAAAGGTCAGCTCAAGCAATCCTGAGCAGCTTGCATTGTTTGATCATGAGGCCAACAGCGCCGTCAGCCTGGCTCTCACGCCGACAGGGCGCAGGCCGTCCATTGAAACTCTCTTGCACTGCGCCCTGGGAAAATTTACTCTGCATACCCATCCAGTTGTTGTAGCCGCCGCCGTGTGTCGCAACAATTGGAGAGAGGTGCTTGGTAATTTGTTTCCACAAGCCCTGCTCGTGCCCTACCAAACGCCAGGTGCAGCGCTGGCTCTGGTGCTTTTGCAGGAGCTTGCTAAAAGTAACTGGCAAATGGGCCAGACCATCGTAATTTTTCTCCAGAATCACGGTTTAATTGTGGCTGGTGCCGACAAGCAAGCGGTGATGCAAACAACTAATGAAGTGGTAGATTCGCTCGCTCAGCACGTTAATAGCGTAGCAAGCACCATGGGCATCAATTTTTATCGCTACAAACTTGTCAATTTTGCTTCGGCACTGGTAAACCAGGTGTGCTCTACAAATTGGCTGGCATATCTCAGCGATGATCAAGTATTGCATGGAGTTCTCAAAGAAAATTCGCAATATTTGCTGGCCGGTTGCGCCACACCTGATCAACTTGTATATTGCGGCTCTACGGCGCTTGCCCTCGAAGACCTGGATAGCCCCGCGGCTTTACGCCGAGTCTCAGATTTTTTTGAAACTTACGGTCACCCACCTAAAGTGTTGATAGCAGGCAACGAGCATATTTTGTTATTGGCAAAAACTCTGCGCAAGTGCAGAGATACTGAAGATGTCTTGCGTTCGCACGTACTTTTGCAAACGTGCGGCACCGCGCCAGTTGAATTTTTACCCCCTGCCGAAATCAAATATTTGAATAACTGGGATGCCGAAAAATACAGGCAGAATTTATGACTCAGATCGTCATTCCTATGTCAGGATTGGGTGAAAGGTTTAGCCAGGCTGGATACAGCGCACCTAAACCACTAATCACTGTTGACGGTGCGGCCATGATTAGCTACGTCGTCGATATGTTTGACGCCAATGATCATTTTATTTTTGTAGTTAATTATGATCATATGGTCAACACAAATTTGAGCGACGTCTTACGTAAAGCGGCACCACGATGCGAAATTATTGGTATCAATACTCATCGTAAAGGCCCTGTTTATGCCGTGTCACAGTGCTTTGATCGCATTGATGCTGAGGCAGAGACAATAGTCAATTATTGCGATTTTTATTCGCACTGGAATTATTCAGACTTTCTTGCCGTAACTAGAAATCGCAAAGCGGCCGGAGCAATTGCTGCCTATCGAAATTTTCACCCGCATATGCTTGGTATAGATAATTATGCCTTCATTCGCGAAGAGAACCACTGGTTGCAAGCAATTCAAGAGAAAAAGCCTTTTACTGATAATCGCATGGCTGAGTTTGCGTCGAATGGTACTTATTATTTTGCGCGCGGAGAATATGTGCGCCATTATTTTGCTGAGCTAATTAAGCGTGATATTCAAATTAACGGCGAATATTATGTCAGCATGGTTTACAATTTGATGGTCGAAGATGGCCTGCCCGTCTCAATTTATGAAGTTGAACATATGCTTCAATGGGGTACTCCTCGAGACCTCGAAGAATATCAGCACTGGTCAGATTATTTTAACCGCCTGGCTGCTGATTCCAAATTACAGTTGTCGGCTAAAGGTTCGGCTAAAAAAGAGATTACTCAGGGCCCCGCTCAATCTGCCGGCGTTGATGTTTGTTTGATTCCTATGGCTGGTCGGGGTCAGCGTTTTGCTGACGCCGGTTACACTATTGCCAAGCCACTGATTACGGTATCAGGCAAACCCATGGTGCAAATGGCTTGCGATAATTTGCCGCGCGCCAACCGCTATATATTTGTTGCTCAGGGCGAGCATTTAATTGACGGCACTCTGGCCTCAACACTGACTGCCCGCTTCAATAATTTCAGCGTGGTCGCACTTCATGGCATATCAGGCGGTCAGGCAATATCATGTCAGGTGGGCCTGGAAGAGGCGGTACCACGGGTTTTACCGGGTGACAGCTTGCTTATTGGTGCATGCGACAATGGTATAGTCTACGACCATATTAAATGGCAAAAGCTTCTGGCTGATCAAAGCATTGATGTGGCGGCCTTTAGTTTCAGGCAGCATCCTGCCAGTGAGCGCAATCCTCATATGTTCGGATGGCTCACCACCGCGCCAGGTGAAGCCGATTTTCCCATAGTCACCGGTGTTTCGGTGAAGAAAGCGATCTCAAATAATCCGCGCCAAGATCACGCCATTGTCGGTGCATTTTACTTTAGAAAAACTAGTTATTTCCTAGATGCTCTGAAGGTATTGATTGAGGACGATATTCGTGTCAACGGCGAATTTTATGTTGATAGTATGATTGGTATACTCGCTCAGGGTGGCCTTAAGTGTGTCGCCTTTGAAGTTGATGACTATATTTCATTTGGCATTCCCAACGACTTAAAAACCTTCGAATACTGGCAGACCTTTTTTGATAAATGTTCATGGCACCAATATAAAAAAGTGGTGTCATCATGAGTCTCAAGTTTACTGTAGTGATGCCTTGCTATAACGAAGAGAAGAATATTCCCTTGATTTTGAGCCGCTTTCAGACGGTGGCTAGCCAGCGTCATGACGTCGAGCTTTTGCTCGTCGACAATGGTTCGACTGACCAGAGTTCGGCAGTGATTGCTGACTGTATTGGCCAGTTTCCTTTTGCTAAGAGTTTAAGAGTGCCTGTCAATCAAGGCTATGGTTATGGCATTCTCCAGGGGCTCGCAGCCTGCCAGACTGAATTTATTGGTTGGACCCACGCTGATATGCAGACCGACCCAGCTGATATCGTTAAGGCGCTGCAAATTATTGAAGCTCATAATTTTTCTCCGGATCTCTATGTTAAAGGTCTGAGGCATGGTCGCCCCCTGGCAGATTCATTCTTCACCGCCGGCATGAGCGTCTTTGAATCGTGCTTTTTGGCCAGCAATTTATGGGATATTAACGCCCAGCCCAATATTTTCCACAGAAGTTTTTTCGAGTCATGGCGCTCACCGCCAGAAGATTTTGCTCTGGATCTCTACGCTTATTATTTGGCTCGCCGACAGAGACTCAATATCGTTCGTTTAGATGTGGTTTTCCCTGAGCGTATTCACGGAGAGTCAAAATGGAATACAGGCTTTAAATCAAAAATGCGTTTTATCAGGCGTACTCTTGAGTTTAGTCTGAAGCTGAAAAAGTCTCTGGAGAATGTCTAATCTAATGGAATATATTGCTCACCGTATCAATCAGCTGGAGACATTGCGGCAATTGCCGCGAGAGTTTGGTTGCGAAATTGATTTGCGCGATCGCGGCGAGCGCTTGATTTTGCAGCATGACCCGTTTAAAGATGGAGAGGACGCTGAGCCATTCTTTGCCGCTTACAAGCACGGCACTCTAATTTTAAACATCAAAAGCGAACGCATTGAAGAAAGGGTTTTGCAATTGATGCGTCAGTATAAAATCGAAAATTATTTCTTGCTTGATTCGTCGCTGCCCATGATCGTATTGCTCAGTCGCCAGGGAGAGCGGCGCATTGCCTTACGCTATTCAGAGTATGAATCAATTAGCACTGTGCTCAATTTTGCCGGTCAAGTAGACTGGGTCTGGATCGATTGTTTCACTCACATTTCGCTCACTGAGTCCGATTATAAAAGTTTGAAGGCGGCAGGTTTTAAGCTTTGCCTGGTGTCACCCGAATTGCAAGGTAGGCCTGACGATATTGTGCCTTACCGCAAACTTCTCGCCGATAAACACTTTCAATTCGACGCCATTTGTACCAAGCAGCACAACATAGCTCTTTGGAGTGAGCACTAGTATGTCCGGACAGGAGCAGGCTACCGAAGCAATAGACAAGAGACCATTCTCAGGAGAATTGTCCAATTTGCTTTTGCTGGTGGGTTTGACTCTGGCCCTGTCTTTGCTGGCCACAGGATGTAACTATTGGCTCCATCATCCGATGCTGATTTATTGTGATCAGGGGCTGTTTGTCAGCATGGCGCAGCTGCTTCTTGAAGGTCGCATGCCATATGTCGATATGTTTGATGTCAATCCGCCTCTGGCAATCTACTTTCAAGTGATACCGGTATTGGTGTCTAAATATTTTCATATTCCGATTCCGCTCAGCTTTTCAATGTATGTTTATGCCCTGAGCTTTCTCAGTTGCTTTTTGATTGGCTGGGTGCTTTTGTCGGCAAGACGCTTTGGTGCAATACTGCTAGGAGTGGCTGCCCTGGTGGCTGTGGCATATTTCAATCAAATTCAACGCATAGATTTTGGCCAGCGTGAGCATATTTTTTGCATCGTCTATGCGCCCTTTTTTCTGCTGCGTTATTTGCGCTGGGAAGGCTTCAGCTTAGGCCGCTATCAAGCCATTGCTGTAGGTTTGTTTGCCGGCATTGGTCTTGCTTTTAAGCCGCATTTTATGATTATGGCTTGTGCGCCTGAGATTGCCTGGTGGTTACGCACTGGCAAATGGCGCCCCCTTGTTGCTACCGAGGTGTTGGCTGCAGTGGCTGTAATTGTTATTTACCTGCTGCATTTTATTTTTTTGCCGGCACAAGAGCTGAAGGCATTTTTCCAGTTTGTGGTGCCAATTTATAAAGAAGGCTACTCTTATTATGTTACTTCGCCGATTTATAATATTGCCACTTACTGGCGAAGCGATTTCTATCTTTTAGCGCTGACTTCGCTAGGTGCCCTGGCTCTGGCGCGTTATAGCAGTTTAGCGCCTGCAGCCTGCGCTTTTGCTTTTATGTCTGGTCTAATCTACGTTCTGGCGGGTCAGGACTGGTCTTGCCACATGGTTGCCGTTCGTATGGGCAATGCCATGGCTGTGGGCGTAGAACTTTGCTTGTTGTATCAACTTTTGCCTGCTCGACTGATTGGTGCAGACAAGCTGAAAAGCATAACTTTTGCGATGCTAATTTTGGGCATCGCAGGTGGTGGCTACTATTTGAGCAGCGCTCAAGAGAACGATGCTCGGGAGCAACATGACTCGGTGCCTTACGATCTTGCGCATCTTGGCTACAGCGGCACTTGCCCAAGTGGTGATATGGATCCTTTTGTGGCTTCTTGTCTGACAAACTCATCTAAAGGTGACACCGTTCTGTTTATCTGTGCTTCCATGGCACCTGGGTATCCGGTGATGTTGCAAACCGATCGCCGACCGGCATCGCGCTTTTTACACGGCATGATGCTGCCTATTCTCACTTTCATTATCGACCGTCCAGATCTGAGTGAAGCCAAGAAAGATCATTTTACAAAAGATAAAGAGCAGGTTATAGCCTGGTATAGCGAGGATATCACTAAGAATAGACCGAAGTTGATTTATATTCAGGACAACCCGATGAATTGGGTTTTCGAGAACTACAACTTTATCGATTCATATATGTCTAATTACAAAATGATCGATAAGAAAGACGGGATAAGCATTTATAAACGCAATGACTGATTCACAGCCACATCAATTATATAAACTGCCGGTGATGTTGCTTGCCGCTGCCTGCCTGGTTTTCAGTGCCAGTTTGATCTATCGCGCATTCTATTTCATGGAGTTGAGTGGCACAGTTTGTTATGAGATGGAAGCCGCTGGTCGAATCATTGCCGGTCAAATGCCTTTTTATGATTTTTATTTTGATCAGTCTCTTTTAATTGCTTATCTGCGCATACCAGCAGTGTTTCTAGCAAAGCTCTTTGCTGACCTGGCCAGCAGCCGTGCGATTCTTGTGGTCACACCCTTCTGGTCAAGCGCACTCTCTTCATACATAATCACGGCGCTAACTGCTGTCTTGTCATTTTTGCTGTGTTTCTACATTGTTACATCGTCAAGGCTGCCGCAAAAGCCTCTGCGCTTACTGGCTGCTGCGCTGGTTGGTGTCGGTCTGGCGAATTTTGCTATGGGATTTGTTTTTGGCTGCGCGCAGCATATTTTTTGTTTGCTGCTCACGCCTTATTTATTTTTGCGTGCAATTCGCTGGGCCGGCGCAAAGCCGCCAGTTTGGTTGCGGATTCTTTGTGGAGTTCTGGCTGGTCTGGGAGCCGGTATCAGCCCGCTATTTCTGCCGGTTATATTGCTGGTGGAAATAACCGAACTAGTTTCTACACGGTTTCAAAAGCTTAAACCCCCGGTTGAGTTTTGGGCATTGCTTGCTGCGTATGCATTATCTTGGACGTGGATATTGACGCTAAACGCTGCCGCCCTTGCTGAGTTGGATGACTGGATTATTCCACTCAAGATTGCCAGCTTGCACCTTGATCAGATTGCATTTTATGGCTATGGTGCCACTCCCGATCGGCGCAGTGTCATTTATTTGTGCACGGCTGTAATGGTCATTTGCTTTGGGCTAATTAGTCGAGCACCATTTTTGAGACCCCTGGCGACGGTTATGATGGGTGGTTTTTCAATTTATTTGTCGACAATGACCGGCCTCAGCAGCGAGCTATCAATATTGATATGGTCAATGTGTTTGGCATTGTCGGTCATTGCCATTATTTTCATTGATGGATCGTTAGTAGCTAATTTCGCCAGAAGATACCCCTATCTTTCTCATAGAGAGACGCGAGTTAACAGCGTTAAGGTTTATCTCTTCGCTCTCTTTTGCCTTGGCAGTCTCGGGGTCATGGCTGGTTGTGAAACCATGGAGCGACGGGAAAACATTACAGTTACAATTGGTCCGAGAGCACTAGATCCCGATTTCATTGATATTGAGACGGCGCTGACCAACTATTCCAGGCCAGATCAAAAAGTTTTGATTTTGAATGGTCGCTTGCTGCCGACTTTTCCAGTTTATGCACGAGTCAATCGGCAGATTTGCGGCTACTATCTCAGTAGCGAGCCGCTCAGTACAATGGCTAATATTCAAGATCACAGTCTTACTGATCAGATATTAGGCAAACCTTTTGGCTGGTTGACTAAGCTTAAAGCCAAACTGTACAGCCGCATCGGTGCTGAAATTCAGATTCAAAAACCGGCTGTAATATTGGTGGAAGGTGGCCAGACTTACGACAAGTTGCAGGAAATGGGCATCGTGTCAATCATTTTGAAAGATTACACTGCTGAAGGAGAGGGGCGGTATCACTCATGGTGCAGTGGTGCTAAGGAATTTGCTGATTGGAACTATAGATACAATATTTTTAGATTGAAAAAGTAGCCGGGCGGCTGTATTTTCGCTGTTTCTCGGCTTTATTAAAACTGATAGACCTGGGTAGGTCGAAATGCTATGAAAACTAGACTTTTTCCCAGGTTGCGCCTTGAGGGCCATCCATGACGTTGACGCCAATTTCAGTCAATGTCTTGCGAATCAGATCTGCAGAGGCATAGTCCTTTCGTGCACGGGCTTCGCTTCTCAAGGTCAAAATCAAGTCAATGAGTTTGCTGCCCGTGTCGCTGTCGATGTCTTTGCGCGTGTCGACCATGGTCAAGCCGAGCACTTTAGCATAATGCAAAAGGGTGTTTGCTAGGTAGTGTTTGTCTGAAACGCTTGCGGTTTGTGTGATTCCATCAGCCAGTTGATAAAGTTGCGAAATTGCGATGGCAGTATTGAAATCGTTATTCATGGCTTCGGCAAATTCTTGTTTGAATGTTTCGGCTAAGCTTTGAGCTGCTCCACTCGGCACCTCGGCGTCAACCTCGTCAATGTCGTCATCGAGTGTGGCAAAAGCAGCTGCCCGCAGCAATCTTTGTAAGCCAGTTCCTGTTGCCTGCACACTTTCTATGGTGAAATCGATAGGGTTTCTATAGTGAGACTGAAGAATGAAAAGGCGAATAGTATCAGGCGAAAATGTTTTGAGCAAATCATTGATGGTTTTAAAATTGCCTAGAGATTTTGCCATCTTTTCTGAATTGGTTTGCACAAAACCGTTGTGCAACCAGTAGCGCGCCATGGGTTGACCATGCAGAGCTTCTGATTGGGCAATTTCATTTTCGTGGTGCGGAAAAACCAGGTCTTCACCACCGGCGTGAATATCAATTGTTTCTCCTAAAATACGTTTGACCATGGCAGAGCACTCCAGGTGCCAACCAGGGCGACCTCTGCCCCATGGGCTTGGCCAGCCGAGTTCAGACGCATCTGCACTTTTCCATAAAGCAAAATCTACCGGATTTTTTTTCAAATGTGCGAGAGCTTCTTGCGCCACAAGTTGTTCTCGGGCACCTACCATTAGCTCTTCCAAATTTTGTTTGCCCAGTTTGCCATAGCCTTCAAATGAGGCAACGTCAAAATAAACATCTCCGCCAGCTTCATAGGCGTGTCCAGCTTCTATCAGAGACTCTGCAAAGGCGATCATCTGGGCGATAAACTCGGTTGCCCTCGGCTCAAAATCGGGAGCTTCGATATTAAGCGCTTTCATGTCACGCCAGAAATCATAAGTACATTGGCGCGACAATTTTTCTGGAGTAATCTCCAGTTCCTGAGCGCGTTTAATAATCTTGTCGTCTACGTCTGTGATATTACGTACGTAGGTGACTGCGTAACCGCAGAAGCGCAACCATCGCTGTACTATATCCCAAACAATAAACGTACGTGCGTGACCGAGATGGCTTAAATCATAGACTGTAGGCCCGCAGGCGTACATTTTTACGACATTACCTTGCAGCGGAATGAATTCTTCTTTCTTGCCTGAAAGAGTATTAAAAACGTGAATTTTGCTCATTGATTTTTTACTGATTTTCTAGTGATTCAGTGCCGATTCCAGACGCGATTTAACTCGTTCGGCGCCAAGTATTGAGATGATTGCTCCCAGGTCTGGGCCCTGAGTTTTCCCTGATAAGGCGGCTCGAACGGGCCAGTAAAGTTCTTTGCCCTTAAGGGCCAGTTCTTTACCTAAGCCGTCTACCGCCTTTTTACAGCCTTGATGATCGCCCCAGGGTAAGCTCGCCAGAGTCGACAAAAGGCCTGATAGCACTTTGCGAGCACTTTCAGAATTAAGCACTGATGTTTTCAGGTCATCATTTACGTCCAGCTCAGGGCTGAGATAGAAGCTCAGAGCCGGGCCGATTTCAGCTAGTGTGGTCAAGCCTTCGCGTACCGATGCCACCATCTGCGACAGTTCAGCTTTGGTATAGCGACTGGTATCGTATGTGGTGAGGTAGGGTTGAGCGCGCTCGACAATGGTGTCTAGCGGCAGATTGCGTAGATATTGACTGTTGAACCAGTTCAAGCGGGCAAGGTCGAAAACTGCCGGACTTTTCGAAACCTTGTCGAGATCAAATAGAGCTGCGGCTTCTTCAAGGTCATAGATTTCTTTGCCTTCAGGATGAGTCCAGCTCATCTGCCCCAGATAATTGACGATTGCTTCCGGCATATAACCGAGTACCCGGTAGTGATCGATGTGCACAGCTTCGCCATGTTTGCGTTTTGAAAGCTTTTGACGCTCCAGGTCGAAAATCAACGGAGCGTGGCCAAACTCAGGCGCTTGATGGTCTAGTGCTTCGTAAATAAGCAGTTGTTTGGCAGTGTTGTGAATGTGATCTTCGCCGCGAATGACATGCGACATTTTCATGTCTACGTCGTCAATCACAACGGCAAAGTTGTAGATTGCTACGCCGTTTGATTTGACAATAACCATATCGCCGCCCAGATCTGACGTATCAATGGCAATTTCGCCTTTGACGTGATCATGCCATGACACCACCTGCGGTTCATCCACAAGAAAACGCACAGAAGGTATGCGCCCTTCGTCGTGATAGTGTTTGCGCTGTGCCTCGCTCAGTTCGCGTCCACGATTGTCATAGCGTGGTGCGCTATTCGAGGCCTTTTGTTCTTCTTTCAGCGTGGCCAGCTCTTCTTGAGTGGCGTAGCACAAATAAGCTTTGCCTTTGGCAATGAGCTGATTGGCCATGGTGCTGTAATGATCGATTTTTTCAGTCTGGCGATAGGGTGGATATGGTCCACCTACTTCAAGCCCTTCATCCCAATTGAGGCCGAGCCATCTCAAGCCGTCCACAATGTCGCGAGTGTAGTTTTCGTTTGAGCGCTCTTCGTCGGTATCTTCAAGCCGGAGGATGTAAGTGCCGCCATGCCTCTTGGCATACAGGTAATTGTAAAGAGCGGTGCGCGCGGTACCCACATGCAGATTGCCTGTAGGACTTGGTGCGATTCGTACTCTAACGTCTGTACTCACGATGCAGCGCTCTTAAAAAAACAGACAGCAACAAAAATGTGGCCCTGTTAACAAATGGGTTTGACTCGACATTCTAGCAGGCCAAAATCAGAAGGTCGCCGATCAGCACTTGACCTGCTTTACACTTGACTATCACATCAACCGTTAACGGTTCATGGATCATGAATAGCCTGATCATCAACCGTTAACGGTTCATGGATCAAAGAGACAAATCCAGGTATCAAAAATTCAGTTCGCCAGGCCTTAACGACCGGTGTTATTCAGCACCATGCAATCAACCATGGCCACGCCCGATGAAAGCATGTTCAATTTTTGCGCAGCACCGCGTGAGAGGTCGATAATGCGGTCGTCAACGAATGGTCCGCGGTCATTGACCTGTACCACACACGAATCGCCGGTACGGCGGTTGAGAACGAGCAGTTTGGTGCCAAACGGTAATGAGCGATGTGCGGCTGTCAGACCATTCATGTCGAAGCGTTCACCGTTAGATGTACGGCGTCCGTGGAATTTGCCGCCATACCATGAGGCATGGCCGCTAAAGTTTGGTGAAAAGTTGCCTGGTGCGCTGACTGCTGCGGCGGTGTGATTGGTGCAAGCAATGAACGCTTGATCGGCTGATTGAGTCTCAGCCAGTTTTAAAAAGTTTGCAGGAATTTGCGGGACGCCCAAGATTGTACGAATGGCGTTGACTACTTTGAAGCTACACTCCAGTGGGGCAGCTGCTGTTGCATTGCCGCTCTCAGGCACCTCAAATTTGATCAGTGTTGTGCCGTCAACCCGTATGGCTGCAAGCTGACCTTCGCAAGCTGGTACTAGCTTGGCTGGTTCGAGCTTTTCGTCTTTAAGTAAATCTTGTAATTTGTCCGCTAGATTCTCAGCTCGGTCTTCGGCTGAATTGGCTCCACGGTAGACAACTAGTTCTTTGCCATTGAGCGTAACTGAGGCGCACTCTTGATCGTTTTCTTCCCAGACGCTTGATTCCACTTCTGGTTCAAGATCATTGTTAGCTGCCATCGCACTTGTACAGTTGCTGGTGAGGCCCAGAGCGGCCACCAGGCCCATGGCCAGGACAAACTTTTTATTGTGAGGAAGATTGGTCAAAATCATTCGGTTGAAGACTCTCTCTAGTGCCTGGCTGGTTGTCACCGATCTACTGTTTGTAACGCTTGCGCATATCCAATAGATGCTTCCGGCCGGGTCTTTCGAAGCAGGCGAAAGGTAACAGACCTGGCGGCGGCTCGTCAAAGATCCGCTGACAAGTTCTGTTTTTGCGCGCAGGTGAGGTTGCAAGGCCTTTCTTGGAGAAAGTTAAGCGAGCCCGTGTTGACAATTTATTTCAAAGTTGCTCAGTGCAAATTTGTGGTGCTGGTTTCACACTGGCTCGGCAGTAAGGCAGATGAAGCACTGCTCATTTTGTCCCTTGAAATCGGTTGTCATTGGCCTGGCGTAACGCTCTGTAAAACCTTTGTTAAAGGCTTTGCATTTTCTTTGAGGGATAAATTATGGCCCTTTCACAAAGCCTGAAATATGGCTAACTGCTTGCCTTTTGAGACTTTCTGTTGCAGCAATGCTAGACAAGTGTCTGCTTAACTTTTCTTTGCTAATTATTGTTTTGTACACGAGCATTTGCTGCGTTATGCGGCTGTTTTCTTTTTGTTTATCAGGCACTACCAATAGTGCCCAAATGAAAACGGCTCTGCTAGCGAATTTCGCATAATGCACAAAAAAAGCTAGTTGAGAAATTCCTGCATCCAGTCTTGATCCATTTCGAAATTGGCGACAACACTCTGCACATCGTCGTGATTTTCAAGGCTATCAATCAGTCGCAGCAAGAGTTTCGCTGTATCAGCGCTATCAATTTCAACCGTATTGCTAGGTATCATCACGTTTTCAGATGAAGTGACTTTGTAACCCGCTTTCGCTAAGGCCTCGCGCACTTTTTCTAATTGGTCTGGACTGCAGACTACAAGCGCTTCTTCTTCAAGTGTCGTATCGAGATCTTCAGCGCCGGCATCGAGCGCTGCTGTAAGCAGAGCATCTTCATCAAAGTTCGAGCCTTTTTCAATTACTACTTCACCGCGCTCTTTGAACATCCAGTTGACGCAACCACTGTCGCCCATGTTGCCGCCGTATTTTGAAAAATACATGCGCACATCACCTGCCGTGCGGTTGCGATTGTCTGTTGTGCATTTGACCAGCACTGCAACTCCACCAGGGCCGTAACCTTCGTAAACCAGTTCTTCGAAATTATCTAAAGTGCCTGTGCCTGAGCCCTTCTCCACCGCTCGTTGAATATTGTCGTTGGGCACGCCTTCTGCTTTAGCGCGATCGATTGCTTGCCGCAGGCGAAAATTGCCGTTAGGATCGCTGCCACCAAGTTTGGCGGCAATAATGATTTCGCGCGACATCTTGGCGTAAACCACTCCGCGCTTTTGATCGACTACGGCTTTGTGCCTTTTGATTGTGGCCCACTTGGAATGACCAGACACTTTTTAATCCTCATGGAAGGGTCAGCTCAAAAATCGCTTCCTTATATATAGAATAAAACGCTTCCCATCAGTTGCGTAAAACTGTTGCTACAATTTGCGACTATTTAGGAATAAAGAAAGGCAGCGCGGTTTTCAAGCGACTAACGTCATCTGTTGAGCTATTTGTTTCAGCAGATGGCAAGCAAAAAGGCAGATGCTGCGCTCAGCCTATGATCAGAAACCCTTATGGAGAATGGTATGACTAACAGAAATTCGCTAAAGAATCTCACGCTGGGCCTGGCGGCATCGGTTTCGATTGTCTCGAATCTAACCTGGAATGCTGATTGCGCTTCGGCTCGTGGAGACTCTGACACGATTTCCGGAACTCGCATTGCTGTTGCTAAAAAAACCTACCAGATTCGTATCACTCGCGAAACTGTGCGAGCAGATCAATTGATGCTCCAAGGAAAATATACTGAAGCTGCTGATCTCTATAAAGGCGAAATTGGTCGAGACAAAAAGAACGTGCCTGCTACTGTAGGTTACGGCATGGCATTAGCCAGACAGTTCAAACTTGATGCCGCTGAAGAATATTTCAACAAGGCTCTGGCAAACGATTCTATGAATGCCTCGGCTCACGCCGGTAAAGCGATGGTGATGTTCAATCGTCTCACTTCGTCATCAGGCACGGTAATCAAAAATAGAGAAGCTTCTTTGCGCAACGCCGAAGCTGAAGTCAAACAAGCGTTGAGCATCGACCCTGGCATGCCTGAAGGTCACGTCACTTTGGGCAACATATATAAGGAACAGGGAAGAATCGACGAAGCGATCAATTCGTACAAAGAAGCTATTCATCTCGATCCGAAATATTCTGATGCTTATGCTCAAATGGGTATCGCCAAATTGAGCAAAGAGCAGTATGCCGACGCGGTAGCAG
Source organism: Cyanobacteria bacterium auto_48_18 (assembly GCA_036170915.1). GTDB lineage: Bacteria > Cyanobacteriota > Vampirovibrionia > Obscuribacterales > Obscuribacteraceae. The sequence goes on along the minus strand of JAVHQC010000029.1, from coordinate 269,863 downwards.
CTTTCAAGCAAGCGGTCTCCCTCAATTCAGGCAACTCTACCGCTCACTACGGCCTGGGCAGAGCCTATTACAAGCAAGGCCTTTACGATCAAGCTTTGAAAGAACTCAATACTTCGCTTTATCAAAATCGTAACAGCGCTCCTGTGCACCAGACTCTTGGTGATGTATACGCAGCTCAAGGCAACACTGTTGCTGCGATTAGCGAGCTGCAAAAATCAATCGCCATCAAACCAGAAAATCCAGACGCTTACTTGCACATTGCCGACATCAGACAGGCCCGCGGCGATTTGGAAATGTCCATTGCTGAACTGAGATCTGGTTTAGAAATGATGCCTAACAATGCCGACTTGCACCTGCGTATTGCCGATGAAAGTTTGCAGTTGGAAAAATTGGATGATGCGGTGAAAGAATATCGCACAGTGATGGATGCTAATCCACAAAATTCGGCAGCAGCAAAGGGTTTGACCCGCGCCTATTATTTGAAAGCCAACAAAGAAGCTACTGGTGCCTTTTTCGTTTCCAACGAATATGAATCAGCTCAGCGCATGATTGATCAAGCGGTGAAGATGAATCCAAATGACATGGAATTGAGACTGGCTCAAGCTAAGCTTCGTTCAATGGCCGGCGTGCCGATTGATCTGTCGAGCATCGGTACACCGACAAATGACGGCGAACGTGTTGCTTACGCTGAAGCACTTCTGGCGCAAAACAAGTTTGCCGATGCTGATAAAGAAATGGCAACAGTAATTGCCAATGCTTCTGACGCCAAACAAACTTTTGCTGTAGGCGATCTGGCTTTGATGATCAAAGATCTCCCCAGCGCAGAAGCCGCTTACAAAAAAGCAGCGGGCATGCCTGGTGGTGAAGAGCGCGCTAAACGTGGTCTTAATTCAGTGGCCAAGCAAAAAGATGTGGCTCGTCAGGAATTGACTCTTGGTGACGATCTTTCTCGCCGTAGTCAGCTTGCCAGCGCCATCGATAAATATCACGCTTCCATCTACGACAATCCAAAAATTGCCGATAGCCGCATGGGTCTTGGTAAAACTTTAGAGCGTCTCAAACCTGAAGCTTCCAAAGATCTGAAAGAGGCTGTGGTGCAGTACAAAGCTTATTTGGCTCTATCACCAGGTATGCCTGTTAAAGAAGTAGAAAAGCTGAACAAGCACATTGAGAATTTGACGGCCAGAGCCTACAAATTGGAGCAGAAAGAAAAAGAGCGCAAATAAGCAGGTCAAACTAAAAGGCCAAACTAAAGGCTGAAGCTTGGAAACCACCTGTTACAATTAGCCTGTGGCAGACTGGAAAAATAAAAAAGTTACGATTTTAGGTTTGGGTAGAAGCGGCGTTGCCGCGGCTTCCTATCTGGTTAAGCGCGGCGCAAAAGTGCTTATTTCTGAGTCGCAGCCTAAAGAAAAATGCAATTCCAAGTTGCTCGCTGAGCTCAACAATCTGCAAGTCGAAAGCGAATTTGGCGGCCATAGTGAGCGCTGTTTAAGCTGGTCTGAGCTGGTCATTACCAGCCCCGGCATTCCACCGCGCGCTGATATTATGCAACGCGCTCGCGCCCACCATCGCGAGGTGATATCTGACGTAGAGCTGGCTTATCGTGAATGCCAGGGCAATGTGCCTTTTATTGCCGTGACCGGCACCAACGGCAAATCTACTACCACTGCCTTGATTAGCTACATTTTGGAAAAGGCTGGACGACTGGCTCCTGCTTGCGGCAACATCGGAGTGCCGATTCTCAGCCGGTTAGATTCGGGTCCGCTAGATTTTCTCGTGGTCGAAGTTAGTTCTTATCAGCTGGAATATTCACCGACATTCGCACCACATATAGCGATATGGCTTAACTTAACACCTGATCATCTCGACTGGCATGGTGGGCTTGACCAGTACATTGAAGCTAAACGCTCTATGTTTGGCCGCCAGAGCCTTGAAGATTTCGCCATTTTAAATCAAGACGATCCGGTGGTGGCCGCCACACGCACCAAAGCTGAAGTGTTTCCTTTCTCGCTTTCCCCTGACGCGCGCAGCAGTATACAGGGTGCATATCTAGAAGATGGCTTCCTCGGCTATTCTTACAATGCCCGGTCACGTGTTGTTTGCAGCGAAAGAGAATTGCGCATCCTCGGCAAACACAATGTAGAAAATGCTCTGGCTGCTATCGCTGCCTGCTGTCTCGCCGGACTAACTGAAAAAGAAATTGAACAGCATCTTAAAACATTCAAAGCCCTCGAGCACCGGCTCGAATTTGTTGAAACCGTAGACGGTGTGGACTACTTCAATGACTCCAAAGCCACCAACACAGACTCGGCAATTAAAGCGCTTGAATCTTTTCCTGAAAAGAGTGTCGTGCTGATTGCTGGTGGAAAAGACAAAGGAACTTCCCTGGCTGACTTAATTCAATGCGTTAAAAAATACGCTTTGAGCGTTATCCTTATTGGTGAAGCAAAAGATAGATTTGAAAGAGCGTTGCGCGAGGCTGGATACAACGATATATATCCTGCACATACGATGGAGGAAGCCGTCCAAATCGGCGGTAAATTAAAAAAAGGACCAGTATTACTTTCCCCTGCCTGTGCTAGTTTCGACATGTTCAGGGATTTCGAGGATAGAGGACGTGTCTTCAAAGATCTTGTCCGCGCAAGAGCGAGAGAGATGGCGTCGCCGCGACAATAGCGGTGGCCCAGCCGAAAAGAAGTCTTCTTCTGAATACAGAGGGGGGATTGATCGCACCCTTGTGGGTATCGTTCTCAGTCTCTGCTTATTTGGCTTAATGGCAGTTTATTCCGCCTCAGCCCCTGAAGCACAACAAAGCTTTCATGACTCCACCACGCTTTTACGCAAGCAGACCATGGCTTTTGTTATTGGTCTTTTTGTCATGTTCACCGTCAGCCGTTACGACTATCGACGCTGGAAAAAATGGGCATGGCCGCTGGCGCTCTTTGCCCTCTTCGCTCTCGGTATCACTCTCGTCAATATTCCCGGCCTGACTATTCAAACCATGGGCTCAAGCCGCTGGTTGAATATCGGACCAATTCAATTTCAACCTTCTGAAGTGGCAAAAGTTGCCACCATTCTTTTGCTCGCTTCTGGTCTGTCCAAATATTTCTGGTGGCATCGCCAGATTTTGTGCCGCATCGTGGTGGTCATAAGTATGGCCGCCATCATTGTTAAACAGCCTGACCTCGGTTCTGCCAGCATGATTGCTGCGTCTTTATTGACCATGCTTTTTGCCAGCGGTACTAATTTTGTACTGGTTATTGTTTCCATTTTAGGTGTAGGTGCCGTTGTCTGGCAGAAAATTCAGACCACTCCTTATCAAATGGCTCGCATTGAAACCTGGCTTAACCCATATTTGCACCCGCAAAAAGAGGGTTGGAATATTATTCAGGCTCAGTATGCCATTGGCTCAGGTGGTCTTTGGGGCCAGGGTTTTGGCCGCTCTCTGCAAAAACTCTATTATCTCCCCGTACAATTTGCCGACTTTATTTTTGCTGTCATTGCTGAAGAGTTTGGCTTAATTGGTTGTACTTTGTTGATTGGCTTGTTCGCACTTTTTGGTGCTTACGGTTTTAGAACCGCACTTTCTGCAAAGACTTTGTTCGGGCGTTTTCTCGCCATTGGTATCACCAGCGAAATCTGCACTCAAGCTGCGATCAACATGATGGTGACTACCGGGTTGCTTCCGGTGACCGGCATCACGTTGCCTTTCATCAGTTATGGTGGCACATCGCTGGTGGTCACTTTAGGAATGGTCGGCATGCTTTTGTCGGTCTCGCGCGATCGCGCTTATGTTCCTGAAGATGATGAAGAGACCGAAGAGGCAGACGCACCGCCACTTCCACCGAGACCTACTCCGGTTCCCCCTAACTCACCCAATGTGTTGAGCACGCTCTGAGGACCGTTCAATGGTTGGTCATCGCATAGTACTGACGGGTGGCGGAACAGGTGGACACATCTATCCCGCTCTCTCTGTGGCTGAGCAATTAAAGGATGATCCATCAGTGGAAGCCATCCTTTATATAGGAGCCAAGGGTCATTCGGAAGAAAAGTTGGCTCGTGAAAATGGGCTCGATTTTATTGGTCTCAGTGTTTCAGGAATGCCGCGCAGTCTAACGCCACGACTGGTTACCTGGCCCTTTCAAATGTTTGCCGCCATTGAGAGCGCTAAAGCGGTTTTGCGCAAGTTTAAGCCTACTGTTGTCTTGGGCACCGGAGGTTACGCTTCGGCGCCGCCTCTAGCTGCGGCAAACAGTCTAGGTATACCAACTGCCGTGCATGAGCCAGATGCTCACCCAGGGCTGGTCAATCGTATGTTGTCTCGACGTGCACAACTTGTGTCGCTCGGCATGCAGGGCGCTGCCGCGCGTATCAGTGCACCACGTGGAAAAGTCATCTTCAACGGCAACCCTGTGCGCAAAAGTTTTCTGGCCGAGCGTCACAGAGACGCTGGCTGTGCCCTTATGGGCTTGCGCTCTGATTTGAAAACCGTACTTGTCACTGGCGGTTCGCAAGGCGCAAAGGCGCTCAATGAGGCTCTGACAGCGGCTTTGCCACAACTGCTGGAAATTGAGCCGCACATTCAGATTGTGCACCAGTGCGGCGACAAAAATTTGAATGATGTAAAAGAAAGGCTTAATCCTAATCTTGCGCCAAGCCCGCGCTATCACCTGCGCGCTTATTTTGATGATTTATCTATCGCATATGCCGTGTCGGATTTAGCCATAACGAGAGCTGGAGCCATGACTGTGGCTGAGCTGGCAGTAACCGGCACTCCCGCAATTTTTGTGCCTTATCCGTATGCCGCCCAAGATCACCAGACGCATAACGCTCGTTATGTGGAATCGCAGAAGGCTGCGGTTTTAGTACCGCAGGAAGATCTCACCGGTGAGACGCTCTACAATCACATCGCCGCATTAATCAGCGATGACGGCCGCTTAAATGAAATGCGCCGACGTATGCACGAGTTAGGAAAGCCTAATGCAGCTAAGGCTTTGGCACAACAATTGAAAGAAATAAGTGAGCAATTTCAAGGCCAAGTGCCGCAACACTTAACTCTGTAACTGAATCTAAAAATCTAGCTAATCAGTGGTTGAGTCAGGCCAGTAATGATTGGCACGCCCATGTCTGCTGTAAAGTCGCCCTGAGCAAAAGATTTTTCTTCAATTGAATTGATGGTCTCTTCAAGCCCGGCGATTGCCGCGAATACGTCACCATCACCTGCAACAGCGTGGTTGCTCTGCTGGCTGCGACTGAGAATCTCTTTTAGCTCTGTGAGAGCGGTTTTGACTGTTGAGCAATTTGGCGCAGGCATAGTTTTCTCTCTGAAAGGGGCTTGGTTCCCGGGTTCCAGCTTAGCTCTGGTATTGATTGCTCAGGTGTTTAACTGACAATATTGTTCAAGGTTGCCATTATCTTGGAGGAGTGTAGCATAGGCTTGAAAAGAAGCAAAAGCACCTGTGAGGCAAATGACGTTAAATTAGTAGCTAGTTACGCTGCTTGTTATCAGCCGTTATGGGTGCGATCTCGCGCCTGCACTGCTCACGGGTTTTTTCAATAAGCTCCATAAGCGGTTATGATCTATTTTAAGAGAGCTTAATATGGCCATAGAGGAATCGGCGGGTTAAATGCATTTTTTGATGTTCATTTTTGGCCTATTTTTCTTTTTTGCCATGAGCATGGCTTTTATTGTTTCAGGCATTGTGGCATGGAAGACTTATAGCTACTTTCTTGATCGCAAACGCAATCGAGCCATTCGTTTACTGAGTTATCAGAAAAGATTGAAATCGGTGGTGGCCGAACTACTGAAGCAAATAAACGAACTTGATCAGATCAGTAAGTACAGTGGCTTAGACACTGACGCTACGTGGTCTAAAAGGTACGATGATACTTTAAAGAAATTACTCTCAGCCAGCGAGAAACTGACAGACGTTCAGACTTTTGCTGAGATGAAAGAGCTTAACGCTGCACAAGAGTCACTGTTATACGTGGTGCGCACGATACATGTGGTCAACTACACGATCAAGCAGATTACTCCCAAAGAAAATTTCGACGACTTACACCAAGAGTTTAGCGAGCAAGTCAGCGACCAATCAGCTCGCGTGAACGGCGCTAGTACAGAGACAAACTCGCGGAAAGATTCCAGCGCTCTTTCACCTTCTGCTGCGGTAGAAGGCGAAGCTCAAAAAATACTTGAAGATATTGTGCAAGACTCGCATAGTGAGCCAGATTCAATCATTTATCTCTATGGAACAGATAAAAAGCACGACTGATTTGCCGGAGTTTTTACGCCACTTTTGACGCCACCATTTCCGGTGCGAAAATTTCCCCAAAATTTTAACCAAAAATGTTGCTGACAACCCTGCGAAACTCGCCGGGATCTGTAAGAATATAAGAGTAAGGTTCAATTTCTTTGTAACTCGTTTGCCGGGGCGATGTAACTTAACGCCCAATCTGGGCGAATGCTTTGCTGCGCTTCGCTGCGAATATAACGACAACTTGGTGCGATCTTTAGCTCTGAGTACTTTGCTTCGGGCTGGATCGACTAGATGCTTAGAACACTGGTTTTTAAGCACGCTTTTGGTGCGCGAGTTACTTCGGTCTGTGAAAAGAAATGGAAATTGAATCTGGCATCCCGATGGAGTCCAGGATTTGTAAGGAGAGAGGCCATGAGTAAGAAGAAGCACAGTGGAAGCAAAGCAGCTGAACCAGTAACCGAGCCAGTAGTCGAGACTGAAGAAGAAATTACAAGCGTGACGATTACTGAAGAAGCTCCAGAAGCGGCTACCGAAGCCGCTGCTGAGAACAGCGAGTGTGAAGCTAAGACAGAAGATGCTGAGTCGGCAGCTTGCCAGCCAGCTGAATGCGATAGCAAAGAAGAAGAAGCAGTAGCTGAAAACGAAGAAGCGAAA
>JAVHQC010000029.1:0-262849 GCA_036170915.1 Cyanobacteria bacterium auto_48_18 | reverse complement strand
GAAGAAGAAGCTCCTGCAGCTGAAGATGAAGAAGCGAAAGAAGAAGAAGCTCCTGCAGCTGAAGATGAAGAAGCGAAAGAAGAAGAAGCTCCTGTAGCAGAAGACGAAGAAGCGAAAGAAGAAGAAGTTCCTGTAGCAGAAGACGAAGAAGCGAAAGAAGAAGAAGCACCTGTAGCTGAAGACGAAGAAGCGAAAGAAGAAGACGCAGTAGCTGAAAACGAAGAAGCGAAGGAAGAAGAAGCACCTGTAGCTGAAGACGAAGAAGCGAAAGAAGAGCCTGCAGCTGAAGACGAAGCAGCTGAAGATGAGGCTAAGGAAGAAGAAGCAGTAACCGAAGAAGAAGCGGCTGCTGCACCTGTTGAAGAACCTCCAGCAGAAGCCGGAGAAGAAGGCCAGCAAGCTGCCTAAATAGCTTGCTTAAAGCGAGAGGTGCAAAAAGCCTCTCGCTTTTTTATTGGGGAACCGACATGCGTTTATTGCAAAAAGCGCACCATTGGCGGTGCAGCCGGTGTACACGTCTATGGCAGTTTAAGCTGTGGCAGCAAGAACTCATCGCGCGGAAAGAGATCTTGATTATTGTTTTCAGGTTTAATTTCACTTCTATCATTTGGTAAAAGAGTTGTGAGAAATTGACTAACCAGCTCTGCGCCATCGTGGCCAGTCGCCTGCACTCTTTCATGCAAACAGTATTCTTTATACCGTGCTAAAGCTTTGGCAATATTCAGATTGATTGGCTGATTACTGCCGATAGCGGTATTGCCAAAATTTAAGTGCTCGGGAAAGACGCTACGGAAGGTGTCATAGGTGCGTCTTGTGGGTAGCCATGTGACTAGAAAGCCACCAGGCTTGAGGCTCTTTTTCATTCCTCGAAAATACTCTTGCGAGTAGAGCATGCCTGCCCTTGATGTAAATGGCCTTAATGCATCCGCCTGGATAATATCAAACTTCTGGCCGGAGCCCCTAATATAACGGCGTCCATCACCAGGTACGAATTTAATTCTGGGGTCACTAAACAGAACTTTCAAGGGCTCATAGTTGGTTTTCTCAGCGTGCTTCTTTAGCAGCTTGAGCTCTGCTTCTATGATTTCTATGCAGGTAATTGACTTAGTCTTGCGGTGAGACGACGCTGAATAACATGTATCACCTGAACCAAGTCCGATGATGGCAATATCTTCGGGATTGTCGTGAAGGAAAAGTGGCACCAGGCCAACTTGCGAATGATAACTACCAAATGGTATTTCGGAGTGTCCTTCACCATTGACGAATACAAAATATTTATCGTCATAGGCACTTTGCACTGCAGCAATACCGGTGTGGTCTTCTTCGTAGGCAAAACTGCTTTTGCTTCCATGTAAAACGTTCCACATGACCTGAGCACTTGGAAGCGCCATGCAAGGCAGAATAGAGAGTGTGGCAAATAACAAACATCTTGTGATGCAACGGTATTTCATCTCACTGGTTTGATTTTTCTTGTACTCAATGAAAAAGAAAACTGGCAAAAAGATTTGATTGACTGCGCACAGTATCATTAGTGAATTGAAGGTACCAAGATATTTCAGGCCCCAGAGGCCAAGAAACAGCAGCGCTATAGTTCCGCCCAAAATATTGCACATCTGCAAAATTCCGACTTTGCGGCTAACCATGTTGATGTCATTTTGAACTGAGTTCTGTAGACAGTAAAAAGACACACCCATCATAAAAGTGGGAGGAACGACCAAGAGCAGACCCAGACCCAGGTAGAGTGCACGAAAGAGGTCTCCCTCAGGTGAGAATAAAGCTTCAAGGCCATAGCTTTTCAAATCGAGAGGATTGTATGCTCCAAAGTATTCGTAAAGCCATGTGAGAGAGGCTCCTGGCTGAGCTTCGCGATATATCACGCTGAGAAAAATAACTGTATACGCCGTTAACGCCAGTTGCAAAATCAAAAAGGATTGCCCTGTTGCTTTCCTCAATTTGGTTGCTGCAAAAAGAGCGCCAGCTGCCAAGCCACTCAAATAGAAAAAGAGAAGCCAGCTGAAAGAGAAAGTGTTGGCTTTAACCATGATGCCCAATAATCTGAACCAAATCAGCTCTAGCCCTAAATTGACAAAGCCTGAAAGCAGATATAGCAAACACCAAGCTCGAAATGACTGCTGGCTCGCAAAAGCTTTCTGTGCAAAAGTTATTGCTTCAAGAGTCGCCTCTGCAGGAGCATTCGTTAACAATAATTCCTTTTGAGTTTCATTCTGCTGAAGCGAATCAGCGTCAGCTTTTTTGATCGTTTTCAGGCTCGGCAGAATTGTTAGTGCAGCCACTAAATTTAGGACTGCGGTGATACTGGTGGCAACATCTAGGCCCCAGTGTCGCATAAGTACAAGCCCGCCTAGAAGTGCACCCAGAGCCGCACCAAAGGTGTTCACAGCGTATAGAATAGAAATTTTTGTAGCTGCGTCTTCTGAGTTTGTCACAGCTACTTTGGTAAGTAACGGAAAACCGACACCCATGAAAAATGCAGGAAGAGTCAGAACAGCAAATACAATGGGCCCTAATATTTGAAATGAAATTGTGCCGCTTAGCTGCCGGTAGAAGTATTGATAGAGAAGCGGCAGACTCAACAGGCCTAAAACTGCGATACCCATTTCTAGAAGGAAAAGGGCGATAACGCAATTTTTTTGGTTGAATTTTTTGCCCAGGAGTGCCCCGGTCAGGCTGCCAGAGCCTAGACCCGTCATAAATGCTGCTGCCACGACAGCTGCAGCCCCCGCGTCAGAACCAAGCGAAAAGGCGGCCAACCTCTGCCAAATTACCTGATACACGAGCGAAGTAAATCCGCCGAGGAAAACAAACAGGTAAAACATAAAGGGGGGTGCCCGCATTTTCTGGTAGTCGATGTCATCGTTTTACCAGACCGCCCTGTCGATTTCGTTTCAGACGCACGGCATAGACCTTTAGGTTTTCCTTTCCTGGAAAGAAAAAGCCCTGGGCGTATATGCCTGCAGGCCATCCGGTGGTATCTTTAACCACTACATAATAAGCTCAAATTCTACTGGCAATTTACAAGAGGTTCGGTCATGGTGACATCCACTCTAAGGGAAACCCCGTTAGCTTCAGCTCACCGCAAGCTCTCAGCCAAAATGGTTGATTTTGCCGGTTGGAATATGCCGGTTCAATACAAAAGCATTATTGCCGAGCACATGGCAACACGGCAAAAAGTTGGCCTTTTTGATGTTTCGCACATGGGCGAATTTCTTGTCACCGGCCCCGGCGCACATGACTTTGTGCAATACATCATCGCCGACGATTTGAATCGATTGGCCACTGTAGATCGGGCGCTTTATTCTCAGCTCTGCTATGAAGACGGCGGCACCGTCGATGATTTGATTGTTTATCGTCGCAAAAATGATTTTCTACTGGTTGTAAACGCCTCAAATATCGATAAAGACTGGGAGTGGATCAATAGCCATACCAGCAAATTTGACGTTAAGTTGGAGAATATTTCAGACCAGTTGGGTCTGCTCGCTTTGCAAGGCCCAGATGCCGTGCCTCTGTTGAGCGAAATAGTCGGTGATTGGGTATCGCAATTGCCGTCATTCGGTTATGGAGAAGCGACTATCGACGGCACCACATTTAGTTTCGGTCGCACTGGTTACACCGGTGAAGACGGATTTGAAATTTTTGTGCCTGCCACCAAAGCCGAATGGCTCTGGAATTTGCTTCTGGAGCGCGGCCAGCCTAAAGGTATCGAGGCTTGCGGTCTTGGCGCTCGTGACACATTGCGTTTGGAAGCGGGTCTACCACTGTATGGTCATGAACTAGAGCGCGATATCAGCCCTATAGAATCTGGCCTCGGTTGGAGCGTCAAACCTGAGAAAGGCGATTTTATTGGTCGCGAGGTTTTAGCAACTCAAAAAGCTGGCGGCTTGACGCGACAAATCGTATGCCTCAAGGGTGACGGTAAAGCGGCTCCTAGACAGGGTTACACTGTCTATCATGGAGAGAAAGAAGTGGGCAAAGTCACCAGCGGAGCGCCAGGTGTGTTTGTTGGCTATCCACTTGCTTTTGCGATGGTGCCCAAAGACTTGACTAAGGTAGGAACAGAGCTGAGCATTGGTATTCGCGATACAAAAGTTGCTGCCACTGTGGTCAATCGACCATGGTATAAACGCAAGAAATAATTTGAGGAAAAATCATTGAGTGATGCAAGTTCTACTATTCTTGTCATTTGCGTGCTTACCGGCGGGCTGGCTGCAGTAGCGGCATTGTTGACTCTGTCTAGTATTACTAAAGGGCGCAACCGCGCTCCGTCAGGAAGAATTCCCCCGGCTCAAAGTTTTTATCTTGATCAAGAAGAAGCGATGGCCAGAGTGAGACACATTCTTTCGCAGGTAGCTGTTGCTGGCTGCCGCTGGCGAATTACTTATGATCGTGCCGGCGAAGGCCGCCTACAAGCAAGGGTCTACGGAACACCAACTGGAGCCACGGGAGGCGAGCCGGTCGATATTTTGCTCAATATGCTTTTTCACAAAATCGCAGCTAAAACCACAGAGCTCGAGTGGAGCTACGTGGTTATGAGCGGCAAATCAGAAGATGCCGATCTGCTCGTTAATGAAAGTAATCGCAGCTTCAAAGAGAGTCTTTCGCAAGGACAGACTGACCAAGCAACTCCCGCTCAGTAACTATGCACACTTTCGATTGGTCGACCATGATGGCGGTAATTTGTGTCGGGTTGCCGCTGCTCGCGGTCTTTTCAGTTCTGAAGGCTAGCCTGACTAGCCAAAAACATCCTGGTAAGAAGATTACGACTAAGCCTGCGGTACCGGTGTGGAGAGATCCGCCACCCTTTACTGTCAACTTACCCAGTGCCACTGCATTTGATACCATTGCCGCTGAGGTTCCGACGGTTAGTTTTTGGAACGTCAACTGGCAATGTGTCGATTTTTCGCCTGGTGATAAAGTTTGCTATTCGGCTCATCTCAAAGCCTTTTCAACAGAAGTGAATCGCTCTGCCGAATTGCAATTGAAAGTCGAACTCAGGGCTGTGAGTAAGTTTGCTACCAGGCTGATTTTTTCATTTGTGCACTTGGGCGGTTCAGAATTAGATAGTGAACAAGCGGCAGTGAACATAAGGCAGCGGTTGGAAGATTCATTGCGAATGAAGTTGGCATTGGTTGCGACACTGTACAGGGTGGTCAATGTTGGAGCAGTTCTGACTGGTCAAATCGGTTTGGCCGCCGGCGCCGACATTGCTAGTGCAAAAAAATGTCTGCGCTGTCAGCATGCGGTCGATTATGCTTTTGCATTTTGCTTGCATTGCGGGGCAACGATTTGACGCTAAATGGAACAGATATTTCATGTCATTGAATGAGTTTTTCCCAAACTTTGTTTTTATTGGCGTATTGATCGCATGTGCAGCGTTTCTTACAGCACTTGGTGCAATTAATTCTGTACTTGCCACCAACAAGCGTGCCGGTTGTAGTCGTTTTCCGCCAGCAATAAGTGTGGTTTGCGACCAATCAGAGTCAATGGAAATCGTCCATAATTTTTTATTGCAAGAAGATTTTGGCGGCTGCAATTGGAAAATTACCGACGAAGACCCAGTTAAATCATGCATTCGCGCTGTTCTGTCTGGAACACCACCAGGAGCTGCGCAGCGCACAGTCGAAATTTTGCTTTGCGTTTTCTTCGGCGATTCTGGTGCTTCACAGACTCGCGTTGAATGGAGCTTCGTTGTTAACTGCGGCATCGATAAAGATGTAAACTCGATTTTGAAAAAGACCAATCTTGTATTTGAAAAAGCTTTTTCGAAGAGACAAATTAGCACCGCTAGGGCAGTTGAGTCAGCAATAACTAATTCCCTGGCACGGCAAGATAAATTAGCTTCTATGCTACTTGCTGCCGCAGAGAAAGCTGAAAGCCCAACTACAGTTGCTGAGGCCAAAGTAATTGAGACTCCCAAGCTTGAAACCCCCAAGCTTGAAACTCCCAAGCTTGACAGGCCGATTGAGGCGCCATCCGCCCCGGTTGGCGATCCCAAAAAATGTCCGACTTGCGATTATGCTTTAGATGCCGCCTTTTCATTTTGTTTGCACTGCGGGGCAAGTGTCTGATTTTGTTACCAGGAGTATTTGATTGAAAGCCTTGAAAGTTGGTATTTTTATGGTTCCGTTGTTTTTAGGATCTGCTGTTCTGGCATTTGATGCAGGACAGACAAGTGCCTTTGACGCCTGGAAGCTGAAAAAAGGCTCGCTCAGCATAGAAGGCAATAAAGTCGAATCTAGAGGTAATTTGTTGATTGCAGCCGGTGAGGCTGTGGCGGCTATTGGTGAGCAAGATGCAAGACTCGAAGCGGACCAAATTACTTTTGACAAGTCTACCCGTACCATTGAAGCCAGCGGTAACACCAGGCTGTTTAGAAAAGGGTTTCAACGTAAAGCTGATAGTATCAAGTTTTCTGTTGAAGATGCTAAATTTTTGGTCACCAGTGCTGATACCACAGTGTCCGAGCCAAAAATTCACCTTCGCATTAAAATTGGTGCTGCTGTACCTGGTACGTCAAGAGTCGCCCCTACTGCTGGTTTATTTCTGGCCAGACGCCAGGCTGCTTTCAATGAAATAAAAAAGCTGGGTACCAGAACGATTGCCAATCCGCTCTGGGGTGAATTTCAATATATAGAACAATTGATCAAGGGCGGCGCGCCAGAATCACAAATTGACGAGCAATTGACTCAGCTGCAGAATCTTGTTTCTGGTGGCGACGAAGTTAAAAAGATTGGCTTCTCACGGCAGACTAAAGCTATTCCGCTCGACGATCAATTCTACGGTAATGGCCCGCTTACTAAGCTTTGTCGCCTGGCTGAAAGCCGCTTGCGTAGCACCTGGATAAAGACCCCGGCCTTTGCGAAGTTTGCTTATGCTTTTTGCATAGTTGATCAGGACGGCAAAATTTCTCAGCTGGAGATGGACGCGCCAGATAAATACAGCGACGAGGTTAAATCGATCACGTTTGCCGCAATTAAAGCCTTAAACCTGAAAGCACCAACAGCCAAACCTGTACCGCTGGTTATTTGTGTTGGAAATGCCCCCGAGGACATGGTTGTCTATGTCCGAGGCATCAGTTTCGATCGCTACATGGCGGCGCTGGAGCCTGTTGTCAAACGCAACTGGCATCCTCCTGTAAATTCCGGAAACAAGCGCACCGACGTCAGATTTGATATCTTGCGCACAGGTCAAATTAAGGCAATTGAAATTTTGGAAAGCTCTGGAGATGATGCCTTCGACAAATCGGCCATAGCTGCTGTCACTGCCGCAAATCCTGTTAGTGCTTTTCCTGATGGCAGTCACGCAGAGCTCAATGTAGCTTTCGCCTTCGACTACCGCACTTTCAGTGGCGGTGCTAAATAGACCACACGCCCCAAGCAGGTAAGTGTTTTCAAGGGCGATTGTGAAATTGGTCTTTTAAGTTACATTCATCCTTAAGATGTAACAAAACGACGAGTAACTCTATTACTCTTTAGGGAGTAATTTTTGTGACCAAAAAATAGGGAGTACTGCTTTCATGCTGAGTCATCCGGATGAGCTTAAATACGTAAAAAGCCATGAATTCGTCAGTGTTGAAGGCGACATCGCCACTATCGGAATTACCGCTTTTGCCGCAGATCAACTTGGCGACGTCACCTTCGTAGAGTTGCCAAAAGTTGGTTCAAAATTCAAAACCGAACAGAAATTTGGCGTTATCGAATCAGTTAAGTCTGTTTCTGATCTGTTCATGCCTCTGGCCGGCGAAATCACAGCAGTCAACGACGCACTCAATTCAGAACCTGAGCTTGTCAACCTTGACCCTTACAAGGGTGGCTGGATGATCAAGCTTAAGGTCGAAAATGCCGCTGAAGTTGCCGGATTAATGAGCGCCGACGACTACAAGAAATTTATCGTCGAGTAAGCGAACCAATCTGCAGAGAAATTTGCGCAAAATTTCTCTGTCAATCGGCAATCGATTTATTGAGCAGGAGCAAGTGGAACCGGAGCCGGGTCAGCTTGCTCTTTTGCTTTAGACAGTTGCTTTAGTTGATCTTGAGCCAGGTCGAAAAAGCGAGAGTTGGGCGAGATTTTGGCAAGTTCTTGCAGCGCGGTTTGATCTTCACGATTGGCGTCAAGTTTTTCCATGGCATCGAGATAGAGCGCCTGGTTAAGCAGGTCTTCGCTATTGTCGGCACTGGTACCACCAAAAAATTCTGGTATTGGTGAGCTGCGCAAAATACTGATGGCAGCTTTGTAATTGCCCTGCATTATATTGGTCTTGGCCGAATGAGTATTTAAGCCTTTGACAAAGCTAACTGTTAAACCGGCCATGGCAAATAACAGACCAAAAGCGAGCATCACATCTACAGCCATGGGGTGTTTATAAGTTTTGAGCTGCGCTTTAGCGGCTTGATTGGCCAATTCAGCTGCATTCGGATCGTCTTTTGCCAAAACTTCTGAAAGAAAAGAATCGGCAATTTTGTCCATGGCCGATTCGTGAGCCGAAATTGGCTCTTGCTTCTTTACGGGCTCATCGGTTTCAGGATCCACTTTCATACCTAAAAATTGAATTCTATCTTATTCACAGTTCTGGCTGATAAAATCATCAACACGTTTGATTTTTACAGTGCTACTCAGTGTCTTTTTAAATTCGAGTAGCGCACTGCGCACCGCACTCTTGTGACCACCAGCAACAAGCGCTTCAAGGGTTTCGAAGCTGGCCCGAGACACTGATAATTCTTGAGAATTGATCATTTTTGTCACAGCGTCAATGTTTTGATCCAGTTTTAGTTGCGACACTCCCTGTAGTGCCTGCAATCTAACTTGGGGAGAAGGATCGTTCAGGCTGCGAGCCACTGCCTGATCAACTTCTTTCTTGTTGTCTAATTGTGGGCCGCCAGAAAGGCGTATCTTTACTGCTGAAGCCAGTGCCTCTTCGCGTTTGTCTGCCGCGTGATCACCGGTGGCTTCAAGAATTAGCTCAAGTGCTTGGGGATCAGCTAAATTTGCCAAAGCTTTTAAAATATACCAGTAGGTTTTAGAGCTTTCCAAGTCAGGTTCAAGTACGCTTGTGGCACTGAGTGAAGGCAATTTGCGATCTTTGACATTGACTAGAGTTCTCGCCAATTTCACCAGTTGTGGTGCCGCTGCGTTGTCACCCAATTGACCAAGAGCCTCAATTATTTCATTGCGATAAGGCAGAGCTTGAGGTGTCTCTAAGATTGACTGCAGCACGCCCATGGTTTCTTTGAGTTGAATCTCACCAATCAATTTGAGTCCGTGACGCAGTGCGCTTGATGTAAATTGATCGTCGGTTTTAAGGGACAGTAGCGATTTTTCTATTTCAGCGACAACACTTTGCCTGTGATCTTTATCGTCGCTAACGGCTATGGCGCTCGCAATTGATTCTCTATCAGGGTAATCTGAAATCTCGGCTTTTAAGAGCGAGTAGTTATTTTCCAACCACCTTGAAAGACCCACAAGCGCTCGTAATTTTAAAGCGCTGGGCTCGGCTTCTAAACTCAGTGTCAATGGTTCTAAGCATTGATAAATTTGGGCATCAGTGAGAATTTCTTGATTGCCTGAAAAAGTTTGCTGTGAGGCATCAAGTAAACCTACTATTAGTGCTGCTCCTAAATTAGCATTCTCACTATCGCCAGTGAGAAATTCTAGAGGCTTGTGCTGCTTGGCTAGAGCAACAGCAGCGTAATCAATGAAATCATGATGTTGATTGAAAGCTTTTTGCAGTAAGGTCGACACTGACGAGACCGGCCAGCGTGAAAGAGCGTTGACCGCGTCAACTTTTATCCAGGGTTCACTGTTGTCTAGAAATGCTGCTAGAGCGTCTTTTGCTTCGTCGCTGCGATATGCAGACAGGGCTCGAGAAATATGACAGAAAGCAGGAGTGGTATTGTCAGCAGTGGCGTTGAGGGCGCGAATGATACCGTCTTGCGCCTTTTCTACTTTTAGATTCGCCAACACCAGTGCGGCATTGGCGCGCACACGCCAGTCTTGGTGGCGCAATGGATCATAATCTTGCACTTCGTAATCATCTGATTTTTCTGGCAGAAGTGCATTCATGGTGCGTTCGGCTGAAGTCGGGTTTTCTACCAACTCAGTAAAGATGCGCTGTAGCTTTTCTTCCCACCAGAGTGGTGCCAGCTTAAGGTTGATGCAGAGATTGTGTGAGTTATTACGATTCACTGCCGATGTTATGTCGGCGCGCACGTCTTTAAATTCTCGCTGGTTCTCCGGGCTTGAACCCACAAGGCCGTGATAGACCAAAAAATGCTCCATACCAAAGTCATCAACTTTGACGCTCGGTTTCTCTGTAAAGAGGCTGGAGGCGCGCTTCATCCACTTTGCAAGCATGCTCATGATTCTGTTCCGTAAGTGCTATGATCAGCAGTTTATCAGGGTTTTAATAACCAAATTCTAGACGTTCCAGCGGGAGGTTTCCGTGAACACCTTCTTAAGCAGCGCCCAATCAGCACTGCAAGAGCAATTTTTAAGGTTTGTGGCTGAGCAAGTCTCGCCCATCGCTCGTGAGTTAGATAGCGAGAAAGTGTCTGCCAGAGAGGCATTGACCAGGCTGTCAAAGGGCGGTTACCTGGGCATGATCGTGCCGAAAGAGTATGGTGGTCAAGGCCACAGCGCAGTGGAGCTTGTACTCTTCGTCGAAGCACTGGCCGCGGCTTCGGCCGGGCTGGGTCTGGCTCTTGCCAGTCACTACAGTGTGATCGAATTAATTGTCAAATATGGCACTGAAACGCAAAAATCTCGTTACCTTTCGCATCTTGCCAGCGGCGAGTTAATCGGCGCTCAAGCTTTCGGCGAAGAAATGGCTGGTTCAGATTTTAAGGCCGTGCAAACTACGGCTCGAGTGGACGGCAGCGATGTGGTCTTATCTGGCGAGAAAACCTGGGTAGTCAACGGTGACCTGGCCGGTCTGTTTGCTGTATTGGCCAAAGACGGCGATGACCTTTGCATTTATCTGGTGGATGGCACCCCATCGAGTAGCGTAGTCGTGGGGCCAAACAAAGCTAAGCTCGGTTTGCGTTCGGCCGGGACATGCGATTTAACTTTCAAAGATCACAAAATTTCGGCTGAAAATTGTCTGGGCGCAAAAGTGAGCAGCGCCGAAATCGAGGGGCAAGTTGACGCTGTTTTCAATTTAAGTAAAACCATTCTCGCTGCTGCTGCTGTAGGCATCGCCGACGAAACGCTTAAATTTTCTGCCGAGCGTGCGCTTATGAGAGAGCAATTTGGTCAGTCGATTTCTAAGTTTCAGGGCATTCAGTGGAAGTTGGCAGATCACTCAGTTGATGCTGAAGCCGCTCGTCTTCTGACTTACAGAGCTGCCTGGAGCCATGCTGATGAACCAGGCGAGTTTCGCAAATATGCTGCAATGGCAAAAATGTTTGCTGCTAAGGTCGCCCGGCTTCATAGTGGCGAAGCGGTTCAAATATTCGGTATGCTGGGAGCAAGCACTGAGCTACCGGTTGAAAGACTTTTCCGCGACGGCAAATTGACCGAAGTGTTCGAAGGTACGTCTGAGATTCAGAAGGTAATATTGAAGGAAGAGCTAGGCGTTTGATTCTACTAATGGAGACTTATGCGACATAACCGGCACAATGTTTCTCTGGCAATAATCGCTGCAACGCTTTTTAGTTTTGGTTCTGCCGGCGGCGCTCAAGCTGCCGATCCGTATACTGACGGCACCAAATATTTCAAAAACAAGCAGTACACTCTGGCGGCTAAGTCATTTGATAAAGCTATTCAAGCCAACCCTAACAATCATGTGGCTTTCTATTATCACGCTCTTGCTTTGCACTATGCCAAAGATATTACCGGTGCCCGCAGAGCTTATGCTCGCGTGATTCAGAATTTCCCCATGTCTGATGGTGCAACATATTCTCGAAAAGCACTAGAAGTTCTGGACCCTGTCTTGCTGCGTTCAATCAGCCCAGATTATGTGCCTACTAGCGCGCCGCAACAAGTGCGCAGCAGTGCCAATACTTCTTATCGTGGCCGTCAACCGCAATCTACTCAAGGCAGCTACGCCTCTTCTAATGATCGTTTGCCTGATGAGGCGCGCATTCCGTTCACCAGAGAAGCTGGTGGCATCATGATTGAAGGAACATTCAATAATAGACCTACGAAAGTTCTTTATGATACTGGTGCTGAGGCAACAATTTTCGGCAAGAACCATCTTCAGTCAATGGGCATTCCTGAGCCCACTGGCGCTCCCAGCAATACAGCCACTGGTGGTGGCGCTGTGAAGTCATGGGACATGCGCATGAATATTAAAATAGGCAGCGTTGAGCGCAAAGATTTTCCTGTAATCATCAAAGAGTCCATGCTCGATAATCCATCATTGAGCAAAACCTTTTTTAAAGAGTATGTCTGCAACGTAGACAATAATGCTCGCTGCCTTGTGCTTGCTAAACAAGGTTCTAGAGCCGCTGCTAGTGCGTCAAGTTCATATTCTTCGTCGCGCGGAAACACCGACCCTTACGCGATTCCGTTTCAGAAAGACGACAATGATCAGATGGTTGTCACAGCGACTATTGAGGGCCGAAATGCTCAATTTGCTGTTGACACCGGATCATCTTGCGTAATGATGTCTAAAGATATGGCCAAGAAATTTGGTGTCACGGTACCTGAAGATGCACAAGACACTGTGGTGAACGGTACTAGTGGCCAGTATCGAGGGAAGAAATTACAATTACGCACCATGAAGATGGGCCCCATTGAAAAGCGCAATGTGGATGCTGTTATCGTAGATAATTTCAGTTTCCCTCTGCCGCTTTTAGGTCAGTCATTCTTTGGCGACAGTAGCTACACAATTGACGATTCTGCCAAACTCATTCGTTTCCGTCGTTAACCATGCCAACTGTTTCTCTGGTCATAGTGGCTCAAGATGAAGAGCGCACTATTGGTCGCGTAATAGAGGCGGCCAAGCCCATAGTTGACGAAGTTATTGTTATTGATTCAGGCTCTACCGATAGTACTATCGCAATCGCTCGCGAGCTTGGTGCTCATGTGCAACATCAAGATTGGTTAGGTTTCGCTGGGCAGAAAAATTTTGCTATAGACCTGGCTAAGAGTGATTGGATATTGAGTCTCGATGCCGATGAAATTCTTACATCTGAGCTGGTGGGCGAGATTCAAGCGCTTCTCGCTAGTGCTGATTTAGCTAATTTCGACGGCTACAAAATTCCGCGCATTTTATACATTGGTGATACTGCCATTACCCATGGTGGCTTCTATCCTGATGCGCAATTGCGGTTGTTTAAACGCGGCGCAGGCAAGTTTGGTCAACGTCTGGTTCATGAAGCTATAAAAATGACAGGACCGGTGGGCATGTTAAAGCATCCGATGCAGCACTACGCTTATAAAACAGTGGAGGATTTTGCTGCCGCCATGGATAAATATGCCCGGCTGTCGGCGCAGGAATTTTTTAATCGTGGTAACTATCAATGGCGAGCCAGCGTCGTCAATCAATATTTAAATGGCGGCTGGACTTTCTTCAGCCGCTATCTGCTGCGCGGCGGCATTCTTGATGGTGGCTTGGGTTTTCAGCTGGCCAGTATTTACAGTGACTATGTGCGAAAAAAGAGCTTATATTTGAGAGAATTGGTTGAAGCGTCGGAGAGCAAGGAAAAGGCATAATGCATTACCGGTAACGGTGAAGTAGAGTCTCTACTCGCCGCCTAAGAAAAAATACAACTCCTAAGTTGTACGATTTTACAACCTATGAGTTGTAAAAATTCCTAGGGCGCGAAATTGATATACCCGACGCAGGCCGCCTCAAAATTTTCAAATCAAAATCAATCCAGAATATCCCGCACAATTGCGCGGTAACGAGCGAGATTGAATCCATAATCATCAGACGATCCGTGAGTATCAGTTAGCTGAATCTTGCCTGAATTACGCTGATCGTTTTTGATATCCATGGTGGTGCGCGAATCGTCTACGGCAGCTTGTGGATATAACCATGGTGCATGTTTTTCTAAAGTTGGCGCGTCCAGCCAACCGCGAGCAAGCAGAACTTCGTCAATGCTCATGTTCATATTGGCACTATCTGACTGTGCCAACTGGGCTTGCGCTTCAGAAATGATCTCGGCGTCAATTAAGACGCGCAATAATTCCAAATCAGAATCTGGCTTAGCAGTATTCTGATCGGTCAATGCTTGCTTCTCTTATGTAGTGCGCAAACGAACAGACTTACGTAATCTCGATGTCGACGCGTTTGCCAAAACGACTGGCAGCTGCACGAATCAAAGAACGTAAGGCAGTTATCGTTCTGCCGTCTTTACCGATCAATCGTCCGGTCACAAGCGGATCGCAAGTGACAGACACTCGGCAACGGCCGGGATTATAAGTTTCACGCTCAAATTGGAGGGCGTCAGGATCTTTGGCCAGTACCTTAAGAATGTACTCTGCCAAATCTTCTGCAGCCGTTGAATCGACTTGGGGCCTTACGCGCCCAAAGCCGCCTGGCCTGCTGCCGCTGCGAGAGGTGCTCTTTTTAAAAGGCTTGCTACCGTTTCGCTTTGCTGGGCGCCGTGTGTCATCCATTTTTGTACCGCTTCTCTGTCGACAACCAACTCTTTAGTACGGGGGTTGTAGTAGCCAAGCTCTTCGATTGGCATACCGTCTCTTCTACTTCTAGAGTCAACGGCGACGATTCTGTAATGCGGGGCTTTCTTTTGGCCGACGCGCTTTAGCCGTATCTTTACCACTGTGACTGTGTTCTCCAAACTGTACTCAGTGTACTTCTCAGTACTCTTCGTATTTTTTGTACTTGCGTGCGATTCGTTATTCTAACAGCTGAATCGCTCAGCCTGTATGTCTTTACTGTATATGTTGTTAAGCTAGCGATACGCTTTTGCTCTCGAGACGGCCAGATTGAGCCAGGCAGCGTCTATTGACCGGATGTCATACGGGCAATAGACGCTCAGCATTTGCGTTACTTTTTCTTCTTCTTTTTACGGGCGCCATAAGGGCTTGCACTTCCAGGAGCACCTGGTCTGGCTCCGCCGCCCATACTGCCTGGAAAACCAGGAGGCATTTTGAAGCCTGGCGGCATCGGAGGCATCTTTGGGGTGCCACCGCCACCGAACAAATTGCCCATTCCGCCCATACCACCACCAGCGCCGCCGCCGCCAAACGGATTGCCGCCACCCATAAGGCCGGCCAGCGGGCCCATTCCACCCAACATCTGTTTCATCTGACGCATGGTTTCGCGCATTTTCTCAAACTCGTTTAACATTTTTCCTATCTCATTTTCTTTGAGACCAGAGCCGCGAGCGATGCGCCGGCGTCTGGGGAAATCAATCAGTTCAGGTTTGCGCCTTTCTTCTTTTGTCATGGAAGCGATGGCAACCTCGTATTTGTTCATCATCGCTTCGCCTTCAGTGGCCAGTTTGTTCTGGTCTTCTGATGAAAGTCCGAGCATGCCGCCGATGCCCATCATTTTCATGACGTCGCCCATGTTGCCCATTTTTTTCATCATGCTTTGCATGTTGACGAACATTTCAAATGAGAAATCATTGGAGAACATATCCATGACTGCGCGTTCGGCGTCTTTTTCGTCGATGTTTTTCTGCGCTTTTTCAACCAGGGTGAGCACGTCGCCCATACCGAGAATGCGGCTGGCCATGCGGTCTGGATAGAACGTTTCCAGATTGTCTAACTTTTCACCAGTGGAGATAAATTTGATTGGTTTGCCCACGGCTTCGCGCACAGACAGGGCGGCACCACCTCTGGCATCACCGTCAATTTTGGTCAGCAGAAGCCCCGTCAAATCTAATTGCGTGTTGAAAGTCTCAGCGACGTTTACTGCTTCCTGGCCAGTCATGCTGTCTACAACGAGAATTTTTTCTGATGGTTGCAGCAATCTGTCGAGAATCAGCAAGTCGGCCATTAAGGCAGTGTCAATTTGCAGACGACCAGCGGTGTCAAGAATAACCGGGTTGTAGCCTCTTTCTTTTGCAAGGTCGATGGCCTTCTCGGCGATGTCTTGTACGTCTTGACTGGCTTCAATGGTGAAAACTGGAACATCTACTTGTTTGCCTAAAGTCTGCAACTGGTGAATGGCTGCCGGGCGCTGCACGTCGCATGCAACCAGAAGTGGGTTTTGACCTTCACCTTTGAGCTTAAGAGCCAGTTTGCCGCAAGCTGTGGTTTTACCGGCTCCTTGCAGACCCACCATCATGATAATTCCAGGTGCGCCTTTTAAATCAAGTGGTACATTCTCGCCACCAAGTATGGTGACCAGTTCGTCGCTGACAATCTTGATAAATTGTTGTCCAGGTGAAACTGCTTCGATAACTTCAGTGCCAAGCGCTTTTTGGCGCACATTGCTGATGAAGATTTTCACAACTTTCAAACTGACGTCGGCTTCTAAAAGCGACTTGCGCACTTCGCGAATGGCTTCTTCGATGTTGTCGTGCGTCATCTTGTCGGTGCCGGCAAGAGTTCTGAAAGCGCCCTGTAGTCTATCGGTTAGATTGTCGAACATGTTTTGTCTATTCCTAATTTATTTGCACTACGAATTTTGTCCACTGCCTCAGTCGCTTCTTGCGGATAGATAAGCCAGTATGATGTGTGATTGCCCTTGACCAGCGCTTCTACTGCAAGCGAAAGTTGCGACAATTCTTTGATGTCACCATTATCGGTGCGCACCACTATATTGGTTTGCGGGTGGTCAGAGTCAGGTCGATAATAGTCGTAAGGCACAAAACCGGTAGATTCTACTGCCACATAATAGTCAGGATCGAATCCCAGAGCCGCAACCGCTTTGCGCGCTTGTTGCTCGATATGTTCTATTTCTTCGGGTATTTGCGTGTTGATGCGCGATGCTTTGAAAATACGACGATTGAGAAAGCGATGAGATAGATCAGCAAGAATGGCGTCTTTGTCTTTGAGCCAGCGCTTGATGTGATAGCCCAGTTGAATGTCATCAAGGCTCAAATATTCATCAACAGTCAGTGCTTCGCCGGTGAGCCATTTGCCTGTGGCTTCGTCGATAAAGGCAATTGAGCCTGCACCCTGACTGATGACGTGCAAGGCACGTTTGATCAATTTACCAAGCAAGGCTCTAGCTGCCAGATTCTTACGATGATAATAAACCTGGGCGTACATTGAATAACGGGCGAAAAGATAATCCTCAACTGCAATCTGGCCTTTCTCACCCACCACCAGCATACGGTCATTCTCTTCATCAACTTCAATTGATCGCAAGATGCGCTGCAAAGCAAAAAGACCATAAGCAGTGCCGGTCATATAGCTGTCTCGCAACAGATAGTCAAAACGATCGCAATCGAGTTGACTTGAAACCACATGAGACACATAACTTGGCTTGTAGGTCTTTTTCAAAACCTGCACAATTTTATCTGCCAGGCCCGGTTCTTCGGTATATGAGTCGAGAATTGAGCGAATCTGCGTGTCGCCCGAAATAATCTTGCATGACCAGTCTTCATGATCGTAACCAAGTATCTTCTCTGTTACATGACTGAAAGGCCCGTGCCCTACATCGTGTAAAAGTGCCGACGTCAGCATCAGTGCCCGTTCTTTCTCGGCAGACTCACAGCGGCTTGAAAGTATGTTGCTGAGCTGTGAGGCCACGTGCATTACGCCCACCGAGTGGGTGAAGCGCGAGCCTTCAGCCCCCTGGAAAGTGAAATATGAGACGCCCAGCTGATGAATTCGGCGCATCCGCTGAAACTCAACAGCATCAATCAGGTCTACAACCAGGCGCTCAGCGGGAATAGATCGGTCGAGAACGATATCTTGATGAATCGGGTCGAGATATGTGCGTTTGTTGGAGACTCTTTGCATGCCTGTGCTTTGTCCGGTTTCTATAGATGTTAGATATTATACTGGGCTTAGAGTGGCTCCTCAGGATCTCTGCTTTGTCTTTACTTATTGAACCGCTGCCAGCACGAATATTGTCTCTCGGTGACCTGGTTAGCCTGTCTTATCGTCGTTTCCGCCTGCATTACAAACTTTACTTCAAAGTATTGTTTGTGCCTGCATTGCTGGGCAGTATCGGCGAGCATTTGGCCTTCTATAGTTTTAGTCAGTGGCTCAAGATTGCCTCACATTCCATGCTTGCCTGGCAGCCCTTTTTGTCGCACATGGCTTTCGTTTTGTTGGGTGTATTTGTCTGGTTCTTTAGTTTGCTTGAGCTTTGTGTGCGTTGCTCGGCTATGGTGCGCACAGAATTAGGCCTCGAACCAAATTATGCGGCCAGTTATGCTGCTCTCAAAAAGCGTTTCGGCACAATTTTCCTCGTCTACAATCTCGCGCTTTTTCCACCGCTTGCCTGTTTGATTATCTGCGTTGTGTTGCTGGTAATGACTGTAAATTTGGTCAGCTCAATTCCTGAAGCCCTGCGACTGGGCATCTCAACGGTTCTTTATGGTTTTATTGGTTTCGTTTCCACTGTGGCAGTTTCGATCAGCTCGCTCTCTGCTTCCATGTTGCTTGCGGTGGTGACATTCGAATCTCATTCATTAGTCGATTCATGCAAGCGCACGTATTTTTTTTTGAGATACAGACTGTGGCGTGGCGGCTCGTTTGCCTGCCTTCTGGGAATATTTGTCGGCCTTATTTATTTTTCGGTCAACAGCCCTGTGCAGATTGCCTATCTGATTGAAAAGCTCAATCACGGCGGTTTTAACTCTACCGAGTCGCCTTTCTACCTTGAGGTAGTTGAAGCGGCGTTTGATACGGTTCTGACTATCGTGATGTTCGCCATCACTTACATCGGTTATGGATTCTTTTATCGCGATTTAAAACTGCGACTCGAAGGATCTGACATTACCAGTCGTGTAGATGCTTTAACTATGCCAAATTCTTAGGCTGAAATTAATTGGCTGAACTTAATTGGCACCATCTCCAGCCCAGCGCACATTTGGTGGAAGTGGTGGCACATTGAAATGTATTTTGGTTGGTAAATCTGGGTCGCAATTGCGCGCCGATTCGATGTCTGCTTGCAGCAAAACAGTTTTGCCTAATTGATAAAACAGCGATGCGCGGCCAAGATAATAGCGTGCCTTATTTGGTGACTGGGCTATGGCGTGTTCAAAGTCACCCATGGCCTCATTGACTTTTTCCAGCTTTTGATACGCTTTGGCCCGGCGGAAATAATATTCGCCGTTAGTTGGGTCTAGGCCCAGGGCCTGGTTGTAGTCGATGATTGCTTTTTTTGCATCGCCTTCAAATACACCGGTGCCGGCCAGTGAGCCAATTTCGCCACGGTTTGGATCTTGGTCTAGATTGGTGACAAAACGCTTGTCTTTGGCGGCAGAAATGGTATCACTACTTTCCATACCGGCATTGTTTTGCGCGTCACTGTTGATGTAAGGCATACCACTAATATTGTTGGTCATGCCTGTGCCGGCCTTTCCTGGTATGGCGATAGCCTGAGTTGCTCCTACAGAGCCGGGCTCGCTCATTGCCACCACTTTGCGGTTGCCGTTTGGTCCGACATTGCCAGACCAGGTTTGGCCATCTGAGCTGACTGCCGTATCTGGATTGCCGGCATCAACATAGCCACCAGGATAGACATTGCGCATGGCATCTTTATAGTCTTGAACGGCGTGAGCGTGAGACGTGCTATCAGCTTTAGTGCCAAGTTCTGCATGGGGAACTTGGGCGCCCCCAGCAGCAAAAAATCTTTTCGCCAGAGCTGGATCCATGCGAATTGCCGCTTCATAGTCAATGATAGCCATGGCATCATGGCCAAGAAGGCTGTGGCAAGTGCCTCGCAGTAGCAGTGCTTTTAAATTGTTGGGGGCATAAAGAATGGAATTATTGAGGTCATCGATGGCAAATTTGTAATTTCCCATTTTGTAAAAACATTCACCGCGCAAAGTCAACGCTTTTGGATCTGTCGAGTTGAGGCCGAGCGATTCACCAAATGCGGTGGCAGCTGCATCCCATTCTTGGGTGGCCATTAATTGTTTGCCTCTGTCAAAGGCAGGGTCAACGTAGGCTTGCGCTGTGCCGGCAAAGCAGTTCAGTAAAACAATAGCGGTGGTAGCTAGTGAAAATTTGCGCATTATTTAAATCCTTTCTTCACGTCATTCTTTGGTCATTCGCTCAATCATTCGCTCAGTCGTTCGATCTTTTCGAATAAATCACAGGCAATACCAGTGAGGCCAGGGCAAATACAATGGTGCTGGAAAATATTAGACGTGAGGCCTCATGCAGTTTTTGAAATTGCTGATGGGCTGCGGGGTCTGTTTTCATCAATACTCTGACATCCTGCATTTGCGGCACAATTGCCAATGCAAATATAAATGTAGAGATGGCGCAAACGATGGACGAGAAATAGCGACCCATATGCCAGCGGCTGCCTTTTTCCAGATTGTGCAAATCGCCTTTGATTTCAATTGCTTCAGCCACTACTAATGTGATTGCGAAAATCAGTGCTATTTTGCTGAACTCAATGAAGAGGGGTGCGTTGACTGAGGCTGCTTCAGCGACGGGTATGCCCTGCGCTTTGGCTGCACTAATTAATGTGATGGCGGCAAAAACAATGGCGGTGGAGCCGCCAAAGAGCATTGCCAGTGAGATCAGGCGAAGAATGCGGGCGAACTTGTTCATTGTTTTTTGCTGCTCTTTTCAGTTTCAACTACATATATGAATATACAGGCTTGGCAACGGCCCCGCACTAAGCCCATGGAGGCCTAGCGTAGAGCCAAAAAGTCTGGAAACCCAATAAAATCGATGAACTTGACAGCGTGACAGTAATTTGATTGAATACTGTCATGAGCATCGAAATTCACACAGAGCCGATCAGTTTAGAGGAAGTATCGCAAGAGGTAGCGAGACTACTGGATAAATACGGCCTGGTTGTCACTTCGAATGTCCATGGTGCACAGAAAGATCAACGCATCTCTGCCGTGCCTGATTCGCGCACAATTCGCTATTACACCACTCTTGGTTTGCTTGACCGGCCAATAATCGAAAATCGCCAGGCCAAATATGGCCAGAAGCATCTGTTGCAGCTGCTTGCCATTAAGGCTTTGCAGGGGCTTCAACTGCCGCTGGCACGCATTCAAGAGAAACTATACGGTCTCAGTGAATCTGAGCTCGGTGCTTTGCTCGAATCAATTGCCCTGAATAACAAGAACACAAAGTTTGAGCCGGTAGCCCCAATTGCCCGCGTTTTTCGAGAGATAGTTTTAGAACCCGGTTTGAAGCTGACCGTGGCCGACGATTACATCAGCAGCCTCAGTAGTGAAGAGTTGAAAGAACGAATTGAGATGGCCCTAAAGGTCTTATCTCTTAAGGGAGAAATCAAATGACCAGAATAGCCAGTACGGAATTACCCTTAATCGAGAACCTGATTGAAGACAGTGATCAGACACGTACATTTGGCTGCTTTGAAGATGCCGCCGAACCGGCGCGTAGGCCTGCTCTGCCCCTGGCAAAGGTAGCCGTAGAAGCAGACGTGGTCGAGCGCATCGCTTCGGTCAAAGTTACTCAATCTTTTGTCAATTTGTTAAAAGAGCCCATTGAAGCTGTTTATATTTTCCCGCTGGCCGGCTCTTCGGCAGTAAGCAAATTTCAAATGAAAGTTGGCGACCGCACCATTGATGGTGTAATTAAAGAACGCGGTGAAGCGCGCCAAGAATACCGTCAGGCCGTGAGCGAGGGCAAACGGGCCTCTATTCTTGAACAAGAGAGAGACGACGTCTTCACCGCCCAGGTGGGCAATATTATGCCCGGTGAAGAAATTACTGTCACCATCATTTATAGCGAAAGACTGACTTATTTTGGCAGCGGCCATACCGAAATCAGATTACCGCTGGTGGTGGCACCAAGATATATTCCTGGCACAGCTTTGAATCGCCCCGCTGTAGGTGATGGAGTTGAGCTTGACACGAACGTTGTGCCCGACGCTTCTCGTATTAGCCCACCACGGCTGGCTCCAGGCTTTGATGCCAAAATCGATTTGACATTGACAGTAAATCTGCAACTGAGTAGCGAAGACGAAATTTTAGACTTGGCTTGTTCTCAGCATGCAGTCAAATCTTCCTTTAAAAAGAATGGCGTTACTGTCACTCTTGCCAAAGAAAAAGAAATGCTTGATCGTGATTTCGTTTTATCGTGGAAGCTGGCTCAGGGAGCCACCAGTTCTCTGGGATTGATCAGCCGTGAAGCGGTAGAAATTAATGGTGAAAAATACTGTTACGGTATGGTTTCGATTAATCCCCCCGCCAAAGCTGAAAACGAAACTTATCTAGCACCGCGCGATATTGTTTTTGTTCTTGACCGCTCAGGGTCAATGCACGGGCTGAAAATGAGTTCCGCTGCCAGTGCCCTTTCAATTTTGCTCAATACTCTCACCCCTCGTGACCGCTTCAGTATTTGCGCATTCGATGATGCAATCGAATGGTTTAGCGATCTTAGAAGCGTAGACAATGACCAATTTTTCCCGGCCTCATTAAAAGTATTAGAGAAAGGTCAAGCTTACTTGCGCAAAATTGAGGCGCGTGGTGGCACAGAAATGCACGGTGCCTTAGAAGCTGTAGGCAAGCTGATTCAGGGACGCAGGAAGAAAAAGAGGCAGGCAGTTGTCGTTGTGATCACCGATGGAGAAATCGGCAACGATGCCCAAATATTCAAATTTGTTCAAACCCAGATGGCCGACTGTCGCATTTTTAGTGTTGGTATTGACACTGCTGTTCACGATAGTTTCTTAAAACGACTGGCCAATCTTGGTGGTGGCACTTGCAGTTTAGTCACTCCTGGTGAAGCCCTAGAATCGGCATTAACTCACGTGGCGCGTGAAATGGGAGTACCACTAATAACCGATTTGCAAATCGAAGACGAGTTAACGGCGGCGCCGTCTAAATCACAAGACCTCTTTGAAGGACGACCTGTTTCAATTTTCTTTAGAGTCAAGCACGACCAGCTGCCCGAAAAAATTACTGTATGTGGCGAATTGCAGACTGCCCAATCGCAGACTCAAAGCTATTCTCAAGTGGTTGATTTGCTGCCGACAGAAAATCAGGCTCTGCCACAGCTTTATGCAAGAGCCAGAGTGGCCGAGCTCGAAGATCTAATTCGCGCTGTAGGCCAGGATGATGCTGGTGAACTGCAAAAAGAAATTGTAGAACTGGCTCTTGCACACGGTTTGCTCACTCGCTTCACTGCTTTTCTTGCCATCGATCAGGCCGTGGTTAGCGACGGTGATCCGCGTTTACTGGTTCAACCTGTATCAATGCCAGACCAATGGTCAAATAGTTCACATCTTCTAAGTGGCGCTGGTCGTCTAGCTTCTATGAACATGCCTTGCCCACCATCTGGTCCGCCTCTTGCTGGTGGTGGTTGGGGTAGTGCAGCTGGATCTCAGAGCCTTACTGGGTCATGGAAAGCTCCAACTGATGAATTTAGTTACGGTTGTTCGATTCAAGAAAGACTTAAACAGCAGCAGATTGCGCCAGAGCAAAGTGCTCCAGCGGCACCGGCCTTTAGGCAGGCACCACTTGGGTCGGGCCTCAACTATCCAGCCGAATCAGACGTATCTAAATCGCGGGCTGCCAACTCTCAACATCCTGATCTCAAGGTACTGTTAGCTTTGTTGGTTGATTTGCAAGAGCAGTTGGATGCCCTGGTGAAGACTGATAGCTATTCTATTAGTGAACGCATCGAGGCAATTTATACAGCTTTGAGAAAACTGCAAACCAGTTTGACGGCTTTTGTTTCTAAAAGCAGCCTGTCGCTTGAGATTGGCTCTCTCAGTCGCTTAAGCAAGTGGCACCTGGCCAATTTGATGCAAGCTGTAGACAATCAACTCAGCGCACAACAAGTGATGGCTCTTGCTACCGCCTGTGGTGAACAGATTAAGGCTGTCCATGTCGAGTTGAAGAATTTTCAAGGCGGCATTAGCGATGAAAGTGGGCAAAAACAGCAGAGCCCGACACAAAGAAATGACCAGTTCTGGAAGGACAATATCTAAGTTGTATTCCAGAGCCGTCTAAAGTTAGAAAGAGGAAGTGAACCCCAATTCCACTTCCTCTTTCTATATTAAATGCCTTCGGTATGTGTTTCCAAAACTAGACCGTGCACGTTTCAGTTGGCACAAGATTAAAAGCACCTGGTTCAGTTTGGTACGGCTCAGAAGCGCACGCACGGGCGCCAACAAAAACTTAACCGTGCACGTTTCAGTTTTCAATACACTTGCAGGCAGGCCAGAGGCGCCGGCTTTACAGTACTTTCAATTTCCCTACGTTAACGTCTGATTCGGCAATCGGATCAGCTGAAAGCGCATTGAGAATTTGTATTTTGCGTTTGGTATCAGGCTCGATTAATGACAAGAAAGCTGTATATTCGCCTGGCTTCAATTGTTTTGGTGTTTGCAGATCGAAATCCCAGGTTATTGGCTGACCTGATTTCCATTTGTTGGTCGGAGTGAGTGGTGTATGCCGCAACAAAGCAGCTGGTTTTCCACTTTGATCTTGCAATTCTATTTGCACAATATAACTGGAGGCGATATCACGGTCGAGATTTCGCACAGGGCGTAAGGCGCTGGCGGCGCCAAGATTGGCAAAGGTGAATGAAGCCTTGAGCTTATCGCCAGCTTTAACGTCGGCAGGCAATGTCACCTTCTGTGATACCAATTGATAACCAAGGTGGGTGCGAATATCAGCCAGGGCTTTTTTCACCGATTCATCGTCAGAGTTTAATATCGTGACAGGAACTTCGACGAAACTGACACCATCGTCAAGGGCATTCTTAGCCAGTTTAGTCAATTCTTCAGGTGTTACAGTGGGCTGTAATTGATAGCCGGTAAGTGTGTCGGCGTGGAATTTAAGCAGCACACGATACTGATCAAAACCATGTTTGGCGTCTTGAATATTCTGTTTGGTCAAATAAACGCGTTGGCCGTAACGATAAACAAGGTAGTCTGTAATTTCGTCAAGACTGTCTTGTCCGGCGCGGTTAGGCGTAGGTGGCTCAATATCAAAATTGAGACGTGTGTTAGGGAAAGCTTTAGGGAAAATATCGGCTACATATTTCCAGTGCTCTACTAATTGTCTCTGGCTCATGCCATGCTCACTAGTTAGTTTAGCTTCTAAAGCCTTGTAAGCATCATGGTTCTGCGGAATGCTCATTTCGGGCACAACCGGTGTGCTGCCTAGTATGCCACCACCAGTAATGCCGACGCTGTGTAGCGTTTCATTCTTATCAAACTTGGCACCAAGATCGGTGACGAAGTTGCCCCATTTAGCCAGGTAGGTGGAATCCCAGAAAATCGGCATCTTGTGGTCTTTGCCGTCTGGACCCTTGTAGGTGATTGATTTGACGCCGGCATCGAACACCCAATTTGGTGTATCTGAATCTGCTGAGTTGTCAGCACCACAAGTTGAGACTCTGAGAATTAGAGTTTTATTCTTTTCTTTGCAAATAGCCAGCAATTTTTCAATTTTGGACCAGTCATATTTTTCTTCTTCTGGGGCCAGATCGCGCCAGGGTAGCGTAACTGAAATGCCATTGACGTCTTGCCTATCGAGCATTTTGTCAATCAACTCATGTTTGCCTGTAAGTTCACTATTGACGGTGGCGCTATCGAGAAAGGCGAAGTAACCTAGTTCACGGTTTGATACCGGTTTGGCTCCCGCAATAATGGTGCTTTTGAAACCCTTTTTCTTAATGACCCGGTCCTGGTCCTTGTTGAGCGTATAAGTGTCGCGCTTCATCGGGCTCAGGTATTTGACCCATTCCTTTGGCTGTGGCGCAGCTTGCGACGGAGCGCTGAGAGATGCGGATACAATTAACGAAAGTGCGAGCACTGCCGAAAGAATAGTTTGTGGTCTTCTCATTTGAATAGAACCTGAAGTGGTATGGATAATTATCAGGCTCTGATTGTACAAGCGGAGCTGTCTGGAGAAGTGCTTTGAATCTAACCTTTTTAGGACACAGTGCCGTAAAATTTGAAATCGACAGTCTTTGCATCTATACCGACCCGTATTTGCAAGCACCAGTTGATCTGGCCAAGTTGCCTAAAGCCGACCTTGTTCTCTTCAGCCACGGGCACTTTGATCATGGTGCCTTGATGGCGCGCAAACTTTATGAGACTTGGAATTGCCATTTTGCTGGTCCGCGGCCGCTGATGCAGTGGTTGGCGAAAAGGCGAAAAATTCCTGCTGAAAAACTTATTGTTATCGATCATCATCAGACAATCGTTTTCAAGGGCCTGGAAATAACAGCCATTCCCGCGCACCATCCGCTCAATCAGTTGGGCAAGACAATTATGGCTCTCTTTGCTCGCAGTGCTGCGCCGGGCAAACCCGTCAACGGTTATTACTTTGCCGGCTACTATCATTCAGGCGCCACGATTTATACGCCACTGATTGCTGAGGCGCTGGCGGGAAAATCAGTTCACACGGCTTTGCTGCCTATTGGCGGCAAGTATGCCACCGCAAAACCGGCGGAAGCACTAAGAATTGCTGAAGAGATTGGTGCTCAGCGTCTGGTGCCGATGCACTGGCAGCCGCTCAAAGAGCAAGTATTCTTCCGTTATCAGTCATCCGATTTGCTTAAATTGGCGCGAGACACCAGCTCAGCTGTTAAAGTCAAAGCTCTGGCAATCGGCGAATTACTCGCCGCATCAGATGATTTAGAAGGGCAGCCTGAGCTGGTTTAGCCAAGCACGGTCGCTAATGGCGCTCTAGCGCAGAGCGTCCTTTTATATTAGTAAGATAAGAAGAGAGCAATTATTTGTTTTTCGGGTAAAACATTGTTAGCCGGTTGCGCCGTAAATTTTCATTCGGCTTGGCAACCTGGTCATGGTGATGGGAAACTACAGTTCGCGAGTTAATAAGTAAGTCGTTCTTATGCTGGGAAATCGCAAGCCAGAAGAGCGAGGCATTAACAACCTGCCCAAGCAGGACAGTTTGCCTACGCTGAAACAACTTCATAGCATGCAGGCGGAAAGTCTGAAATCGCCGGGTCGCACTACCCAGCTACCTTTTGGTGACCCACCGGAAGAATTATCTCTTGCTGTTTTTAAAGATCGAGGCAAAGGAGACCTGCACTGGGCCCTTTATCGCGGCGATGGTTCGACTTCAATGCTGGTTTGGGATCAAGTTTCGCTGGATCCTGGTTTTATTCACCAGCTGATTACAGCTCAGTTTCCTGGCTTTGATTTGAAACCTGTGGCTTTGCGCAGTCAAGCTCAAAGCCAGAATCTGAGCCAGAACCAGAGCCAAAGTATGAGCATGAATTTGCAGCCGGCCATCGACGCGCAAATCAACACCATTCGCATGCGCGGCAAGGCCACTCTAGAGGGCGATCTGCTCAATATGCAGATACCGAACGTGCTGCAGTCTATCGGCATGAGTAAGGGCACAGGCCGACTCGATGTTGAAAATCCTACCGAAAATGCCACCGTTTATTTTGATGATGGCACTCCGATTCATTGCGTTCTAGGCACGCTGGAAGGGCCGTCTGCCCTGATTGAACTGGTGGGTTGGGAAGAAGGCGAATTTCGTTTTTATCCTGAAGCAAAATTTGAAACTGTCACTATCAAGAAGCGCTTAGATACTTTATTGATGGAGGGCGCGGCCCTTGACGACCAGTATCGATTGCTGAAGCAAAAAAATATTGGCGACCAGAGTTATTTATTGCGCAACCATCCTTCCATAACCGAGCAGCTTTTTGAGCAGATGCTTGAAAAAGGCACCGGCGCAGATATGACTTTGCAAAAACGCATGTATCAAATGATCGATAACAAGAGTCGATTGATCGATATTTTGCGCAAATTCAACCTCAATAAACAAAAGTGGGTGCCGATAATTTTCAATTTCGCCACTTGCAATCTGGTCACCTTTGTTGATGAGTTGCCTGACTCTAAAGACAAACCGCTGGTTGAAGCCGACATCGATTGGACGCAGGCTAGGGCCGCTGAGCGCGCGCTGATGCGGCAAGATTCGGGGCTTTTCACCTACCCGGCCTTTCTATATTTGTTGGAACGCGAGTTTCAGCGCTACGAGCGATTTGGTCGGCCGCTCTCTGTGATTTTGCTTGAATTAAGTATCAGACCGATGGATTCCACCGCCATGCCCGAGCCTTTGCCAATTGCCGCAGTTAAGGAAGTCGCTGAGCGCATCAATAAACTGAAGCGCAAAACCGATGTCTTGGCCCACTACGAGACCTTTGGTTTCGCTTTGCTGCTGCCTGAGACAGAAAGTACGTCAGCTAAGAATTTTGCTGCCAGGCTGGCGGAGATGCTCATGACCACTCCCTTGAGTTCAGGTTTTGGCGGCTATCCGGTGCTGGCGTCCGTAGGTGTTGGCTCCGTTCCCGATGATGTGCCCACCATGGGTGCCATGTTGGCCATCGCCAGACCACCTCGAGGGCAGTAAGCGCGACGCTTTTCAACTGCATTTATTTACCTCTTGGCCAGTGCTTTGATAATTTCGTCAAAATAGGTGTTTGAAATCGGTTGAATTAGCGAATATGAATCTTTGTATAAGTTTGAGTTCACAGCCCAGCCGAATTGGCATCATGGGTCTATTACCAGAGTTGCGTTGCATAAAAGAGGTTTTTACTGGTTATCAGTAAAAGACGAGCAAGAAACTATAGGTTTTGTTCTCGGTTCAGAGCGCTATCCCAAGTATAATTTCTTGGGGTCTCCAGCCTGAGCTTTCAAGTAGGTCCGAAGGGAGTTTCAAAGTATATGGGTAAGTCAGTAGGCATTGATTTGGGAACCACCAACTCAGTCGTCGCGGTTATGGAGGGCGGTCAGCCTACCGTAGTTTCCAACGCTGAAGGTGGCAGAACAACTCCGTCGGTCGTGGCATTCACCAAATCTGGTGAACGCTTAGTCGGTCAATTAGCGCGGCGACAGGCGGTGCTCAATCCCGAGAACACTGTTTATTCAATTAAACGTTTTGTCGGACGGAGGTTCTCTGAAGTAGATTCAGAGAAGAAAATCGTTTCCTACAAAGTTAAGGAAGGCGCAGACGGCGGTTGTAAGGTTTCAATTCAAGGCAAAGAGTATTCGCCTGAAGAAATCTCAGCCATGATTTTGCGCAAACTCAAAGAAGACGCTGAAAAGTATCTGGGTGAAAAAGTAACGTCAGCGGTAATCACCGTTCCTGCTTATTTCAACGACTCGCAGCGTCAATCAACAAAGAACGCAGGCACCATTGCCGGTCTGGAAGTTTTGCGCATCATCAACGAGCCGACGGCAGCAGCACTTGCCTACGGTCTCGATAAAAAAGACAACGAAACTATTCTCGTATTCGACTTAGGTGGCGGTACTTTCGACGTTTCTATTCTAGAAGTGGGCGACGGCGTCTTCGAAGTTAAATCAACTTCCGGCGATACTCACCTGGGTGGAGATGACTTCGACCACTGTGTAGTCACCTGGGTTGCCGATGAGTTTATGAATCTGGAAGGCATTGACCTGCGCAAAGATCGTCAAGCGTTGCAACGTTTGACTGAAGCTGCAGAGAAAGCCAAGATCGAAGTTTCATCAGTAACAGAAACCAATATTTCTCTGCCTTTCATCACTGCTGACGCTTCCGGGCCTAAGCACCTTGAGATGAAGCTTTCGAGAGCTCGTTTCAACGAACTGACAAGACATCTCGTAGAACGTTGCCGTATGCCAATGGAGCAAGCATTGAAAGATGCCAAGCTCACATACAACAACCTCGATGAAGTTGTACTGGTTGGTGGTTCTACTCGTATTCCAGCCGTACAAGAACTGGTTAAGCAAGTAACCGGCGGCAAAGAGCCAAACCAGAGCGTCAACCCTGACGAAGTGGTGGCAGTAGGCGCGGCGATTCAAGCTGGTGTACTGGGTGGTGAAGTTAAGGGCGTAGTGCTCCTCGACGTTACTCCACTATCACTTGGTATTGAGACCATGGGTGGTGTCATGACCAAGCTGGTGGACCGCAACACCACTATTCCGACCCGCAAAACTGAAGTCTTCTCTACCGCTGATGACAATCAAACGGCAGTAGACATCTATGTATTCCAGGGTGAGCGCCCAATGGCTCGCGACAACAAACTTCTGGGTAACTTCCGACTTGATGGTATTCCACCATCACAGCGCGGCGTGCCTAAAGTTGAAGTAACTTTCGATATTGACGCTAACGGCATCATGAACGTCACCGCTCGCGACCAATCAACCGGAAAAGAGCAGCGCATCACAATTACCGCTTCTACCAACCTGGGCAAAGAAGATATCGAACGCGCCATTCGCGAAGCCGAGTCTTATGCATCGGACGACAGAAAGCGCAAAGAAGAAGCAGACGTCAGAAACGAAGCCGACAGCATTTGTTATGCCGTTGAACGTCAGGTCAAAGAACTTGGCGAGCGGGTTACTCCAGCAGAAAAAGCAAGATGCGAAATGCTTGTTGCCGACCTGCGTGAGAAGCTCAAAGACGAAGCCGATCTCGAAACCATCAAGAGCATCATGAACGAACTTCGGGGCGCTCTGGTTCTCTTGCAACAAGCAGCGCATCAGCGCGGCGGTGGCGAAGAGGGTGAAGGTGGCGGCGAAGACGGCGGCGGATACGAAGGCGGCTACGGTGACGCCAGCGGTAACGGCGGCAACAATGGTGGCGGTTATGATCAGGGCGGCGGTGGCTATCAAGGCTCCGGCGATGATGTAGTCGACGCTGAGTTTCGCGCTTCTGAAGACTAATTAGTCTCAGTTCGTCAGTTCAATAACTATGAAAGCCGCCAGTAGCCCATAAAGGGAGCTGGCGGTTTTTTTGTCTGTACAATTGATCCACTGACATCTCTGTTATGCTGAGAATAGTCGTATGTTCGAGGTTAAGCCGAGAAAAATGAAGTTCGCAGGTCGTTCATGCCGCTACGCACTAACTGCTGCTGTTGCTTTGAGCCTTTCCATTCAAAGTGGTGCCTGGGCGTTGAAATCTTTAGACTCAAAAACACATGCTGGTACATCGAAGCTTAGTGTTAGTGCTGCCGATGTCGCTTTAGAAAAAGATCTGGTAATACTGGAAAATCGATTTTTCTTTCATCGCTACAATCTCGACCCAATAGAAAAAAGATTAGAGCGGCTGGAGTTGCTCACTCTTGGCCAGTCTCAATATGGCACCAATAGTCTCCGCTTAAGTCGTTTGCAAGCTGCTATTCGCGAGCGTGATCACGAAGCGGCGCAGGTAATGGCCAAAAACAAGGCTAGTGGCGGCACCAGTGAAAGCAATTACCCGGTGCTTTCTACTCTTGAATGGCGAGTTTTAAAAAAGACCTTTTCGTCCGAAACTCTCGATCAACGCCTTGACCGGCTAGAGAGCCAGCTGTTTGGAGTGCCTGCTCAGGCAATGTCTTACGTTGACCGCATCGAACGACTGAAGAAAACAGCCGGCATCGGCATAGACATGGCCGGCAACTCCTTTACCTCTATTGGGCCAGGAGCCTTACCAGGTCATAACGGCAATTTAAGTGGATCGGCCAGAGTGCGCAGAGGCCCGATGCCTCGCGATTTTGGCGGCATTTCCCCTGGTGATAACCCTTTTTCAGCTTCATCATCTCCATTTTTTGACGACAATTTTGGTTCACTGCCAGACCAGCTGCTTCCTGAGAGTGGGCAAATGGGCCCGGTCAAAGAGTTTGGCGCTTTTACCCCGCTGCCGCGAGGCAGTACGCACAGCTTTTCATTTTCTGGGCCCAATTTTGATCTTGGCAGCGACCCTGCCGAAATTCTAGAGAAAATGCAAAGGCCGATGATGGAGCTCTTGCGTCGTTTCGGCCTTTCGCCGGCAGCTCCCCAAAGCGACAACGGCAGTGGAAGCGGAAACGGAACTGGAACTGGAACTGGAACTGGAACTGGAAGCGACTCGCCAAATGTTGCGCCGCAAGAGCCTTGGCGAAATTTAAATAAGCAGCTGACGCCCCGCGAAGAACTCCCACCATACTCTGATCCCAATTCCATTTAGAAGATTGTTGTAGCTTTGTTTAAAATCGGCTAACCTTCCTAGGAGCAAAAGTTGACTAAAATAGTCAAGTGCTACTTCGGAGACCCTCGTGACAGCTCCTCCAGTCAAATCAGCGCCAAAATCGTCTGCAGTTCAGAACCGTCAACATCCTGAACTACTGACTGAGCCTAAGTGGAAAAAGAGTGGCATCAAACGCTCTTTATTTTGGGCGCTTTCTATTTTTGCGGTGATTAACGTGGGCCTGGCTCAGTTCTCCGCAATGGAGCAGAATAAAAGCGCTAAGGCGGCCGGCGGTGATTTCTGGACCAATCCGGTTCTGATTGATGCTGCTATCGCTGAGTTTAAGGCGCAGAAGCCACCAGCTAAAGTCGTTTTGCTTGGTTCGTCTCTGGTGATGTTTCCTTTCTGGGCCATGGACGCCAGCTTTGAGCATAAGATTCGCGACATTGCTCACTATCACAAATCAGCAGCACTGCAAGCGGCTCTAGCTAAAAGCGGCGTGGGTCAGGTGCCTGTGTTTTCGCTGGCCAGCGCTGGTCAAATGAGCTCAGATACTTATTTGTACGTAAATGAGTTTCTCAAAGGTGACACCAAACCTGAAGTTTTAGTATGGGGTATTGCCCCTCGTGATTTTTCTGACAACAATGTCAAAACCCCCACTTCTACTGTTTCTTTTCAGCAGATAGTGGGCCTGCAAAATTTTATTGCTTACAGCAAAACATTCATGCCTCGCTTCGAAGACAAAGCTGAATTTGTTGCTAATCATAGTTGTTTTTTATATGGCCGCCGCTGGCGTTTGCAAAAAGAAGTAGATAAGGGAATTGAGCGTGTCAGTCAGACAATCGCTCGCCTGGCCACTTTCGGCTCTGCTAAGGCAGCAGAAAAACCAGTCACATATGCTCCTGCCAAGGCGCAGCTGGCTGTACCGATTAAGAATGCTACTACTGGTGGTGCCGTCAACTCTACCGAAGCTACTGCGCTTTTGTTTGCTGCCACCGTTGAACAACGCTGGAAGAGCAGTGCCAAAGAATACGCAGGCCGTTATAAAGGCATTGCCGATCGTGATTTGACTGTGCAAATGGCCTGTCTCGATAAGACTCTAAAAATTTGCCAAGATCGCGGCATCAAAGTAGTTATTGTAAATATGCCTTTGACTGCCAGTAATCAAAACCTTATGCCAGAAGGCTTTTACAATAGATTTTCGGCTGAAGTAGCCAAGACTACCGGTAAATACGGCAATGCCGTTACCTACCTAGACGCTAGTCACAATGCGCTTTTCGATGACAGCGATTATTGGGATACCGTGCACATGAATCATAAAGGCGGCGCCAAACTACTGACGGTAATTGTGCCGACGTTAAAAGGGTATTTGTTGAAGCAATGAAGAAGAAAATTGTACCGATTATTCTTTTTTTGGTCGGTTGTTCATGCTTCGCTATCGCGCATTTTCTCGCCAATTCAGCTGAAGAGCATGATGCCATAGGTAGTATCACCAATCTTATTTATAATGGTGGCGGTTGCGTCATTATTGTCTTGTCGATAATTATGTTTTTCAATACCAAAGATGACGAAGACGAAGAGCAAGGCTAATAGCGCTAAGTTGAAATCGTACAGTTTTCACTTTCCCACGAATCAAGAGCCTGCAAAATTTCTTTTGTAAAGCCTTCGCGATCTTTTTTGACGCGCTCGAACAGCGGTTTCATCATGGTCAGCTCGGGAAGATAAAGATCTCCCCAGCACACCATTTCTACCAAAATTGGTAGCAATGCTTTGCCTTTGGGTGTGAGGTAGTAAAGTTTGCGCGACCGGTTAGTCGGGCAAGAAAATTCTTTGACTATTCCAGCTGCCAGAAGTCGCTTCAATCTGTCTGAAAGAATATTGGTGGCGATCGATTCGGGGCTGGCCAAAAACTCTTTGTACTCATGTTTGCCGAAAAAGATCAGGTCTCTGACTACAAGGAGCGTCCAGCGATCACCGACAATGTCGAGGACATTGCTTATGACGCACGGCGACCTGGAGATGGGTATTGGCATGTACTCATTGTATCAACCACTTGCATTTTGCAATCACTTCGCCTATGATTTAATCACTTGCATTTTGCAAGTAGCTGCCGCTGATTTGATTTGATGTGATTTGATTTGATTGGAGGTGTGGATGAACAAGCTGGTAGAACCTAAGCTGGCTAAACCGGGTGCCGGTTTGCCCGCCTACGAATGGGCGATGGCGAAATATATTTTGTTGCCACGGCTGTTTAAAACCACTAATAAAGAGAAAGCCCTGACGGCATTTGCCAGTCAATCAAAGAAAATATCTACTGTTGCCGGGAGTATTGGCTTATCGCAATTAAATGAGAAGCGCTTGATTCCTCGTCTTAGAGGCCTGGAAGATAGCTCGCGTAATTGGTCAGTGGCCATGACTTTAGACCACCTGATCATCGTAGGCGATTTTATGCGCCAGGTAATAATTGAGCTTTCTCAAGGCCGCAGCCAGATGGCCACGGTCGGCACCGCTGACGTCAAACCGAAATTGCAGATTGAGAGCGAAGTGATTATCAACAACTTCGAGAAAATGTCAGAGCAGTTTCTGCAAGATTTAAGCGCAGTCGATACTACCGCCTATCCAGAAGTCACCCATAAGCATCCGTGGTTTGGTGATTTGAACGCCAGTCAGTGGCTGGCTTTTGCTTCAGTGCACGAGGATATTCATCGCAAGCAGATAGAGGCCATAGTGTCGCGCTTGTAAGCTAGTGAATGCGCCTGCTAAATTCTAATTTTGGCGAGACTTTCGATGGCATCGGCACCGATTGTGGTGGCTGATGGTACTTGGTCTATGCGTGCCTTTGTTTCTCCACATGCAGATTTAACTGCTCTGCTATTTTTCAATTCGTCTAGAGTTTTTGCCCATTGTTTAGAGTTGAGCTGCCTGACTTCACGAGCTACGCCTAGTCTTTGTAGACGGAAGGCATTGTCAAACTGATCGTGGGCAAAGGGAGTAACCAGCTGTGGTACTCCCGCGGCCAGGCCCTGAATGCTTGTGCCTATGCCACCATGGTGCTGCACCATCAATGCTCTTGGAAAAAGCATGGAAAATGGTGCGTATTGAACATGCAAAATAGTTGAAGGTAAATTTTGCGGAATTTGTTCTGGAAAAGCTGATACCAATATGGCACGCAGCCCGGCTTGCTGCGCGGCTGCCACGGCGGTTTTGAAATGCTCTTCTGCATGCGCCATGGCGGAACCGGCAGTGAATACTACTGGAGGCTCTCCTGCTTTCAAAAAAGTTTCAAGCTCAGGAGTGAGGCTTTGATCTTCTGGGCGATCGTAGACAGGAAAACCGGTAAGCACCACATTCGGTGGCCAATCGGGTTGAGGTTTGGCGTACCAATCTGGAAACGCTGCAATTACTTGATCGGTGGAATGCATCCACGTGCGCATAACGCTTTTAACCGGAGGCAGACCGTTTTGTTGTCTTATTTGATTGAGGTCAGTTAGACAAGTTTTGTCTAACCAAAATTTGTCGATGGCAGACATGGCCAGATGCTTTGCCGGTAAAGGTAAGTGCGGAAAAAATGGCAGCCCGGGCATGGCCATGGGATCACAGGCAGAAATGATACAGCTGGGTGCCAGGTGAATTGTCGAACCAGGCTTGTGGTGCTTCTCCTGAGCCAGGCGACTACCGAAGGCGAGGGTGGAGCCGACTAACACCGTATCTGGTCTTAGGTGCTGTTCTATCAGGTCAACATTCATTTGAAGGCTTGCTTTCTCGCTTCGCCAAACCGCTTGAAACGCTGTCGGCGGGTTCCAGAGCTCAGGGTCAGCCACAGCTTTGAGATAAAGGTCTGCACCACCAAGGGCGAGAAAATTTAGACCTGCCTTTTTTACTTTTTCTTCAAAATAGCCATTGGCGATAAAGTCTACTTGGTGACCACGATGGTGAAGTTCGCATGCGTACATGAGCATGGGATTAATATCGCCGGCGCTACCGATGGCCGTAACTATGACGTGCATTATGAACTCAAGTGATGCATATTATTCGCTAGCTGTAATGGCAATAATGCGATCGCCGATGGCAATGCGCTGCACAACTTCCATGCCTTGCACTACGCCACCAAACACGGTGTATTGACTATCAAGCTGTCTTTTGGGCCCCAGGGTAATATAAAACTGGCAGCTGGCTGAATCACGATTGTTTGGTTGTCTGGCCATTGCCACCACACCTGGTGCGTTATGACTGGCCATTGGAGAAGTTTCAAGCGGCAAAAAGCGCGGTGCGGTTTGACCCCGGGGAATATAATTGCCTGTGCCGTTGCCGTTGGGACAACCACCCTGCACCACAAAACCAGGTTCGACGCGGTGAAAAGTCAGGCCGTTATAAAAGCCAGATCTGACCATTTCTAAAAATGCCTTGCAGGTAATTGGTGCCACCTGTCTGAACAGGCGAATGGTAATGTTGCCTTTGCTGGTCTGCACCGTCACCACCGGATCGTTATTAGGCTGGCCCTGATTTTGAACCTGGCCCTGCGCTTGCAGCTGTCTTTGCAATGGTGTGCCAGGTGCTGGTGGCTGTTGCCCTGGTTGTAAAAATGCCGACGAACCAGCTGGCGGGCCGCCTGCTTGCTGACCTGCACCAGCTTGCGGATAGCCAGGAATGGAGCCGGCACCACCAGGGGCGCCTGAGCCGCGACCCGGAATGCTGGTGCCTGGTGGCAGCCTCATTCGGTCTACGTTTTTCATCATAAAAGGATTTGGCTGATTAGGATTATTCATGCCTGGAATGTTAGCGGCACCAGGGGCAAAACCAGCCGCGGCGCTGCCCTGGTTTACCTGGCCGGGCACAAAACCACCAGAGTTTACCTGCTGGCCCGCATTATTCATTACCGGAGCTGGTGCTGCAACAGGTCTATAAGCGGGCAGAGTAATTTCAGGCGGCACAAAATCAGGATTAGTTTCGCCGGCCCTAACAGCGCTGGGCAAAACTACTGCCAGGCCTAAAGTTAAAGCCAGGCATTTGATGATCGTTTTTGGTGAGGCGTTTTTGACCATAATAAATTACATTCTATATGTTTATTTATTCCTGTGCGGATTGTGCGGCAAAGCTTTTTTCAAAACCAAAATCTGTCCAGACGTCAACCAGGCCATGATTTTGCAGGTAAGAGGCAGGCACATCCTCACCTATGGGGCCGGCAAATGCGCGTTCGATGATTGACCGTTTCTTTTCGCCTGAAGCCATTAGAATAATGCGCCGGCTGTCAAAAATAGTCTGCAGCCCCATGGTAATGCCCGTGCGGGGCACAGCTTCAAGGCTGCCAAAAGCGTCCTGATTAGCCACTCTGGTTGATTCGGCTAACCATGTGCAGTGTGTCCAGCTGGCCAGGGCTGTGCCGGGTTCGTTAAATGCTATGTGACCGTTCCCGCCGATGCCTAAAATGGTCAAATCAAGACCACCGCAACTGGCAATCACTTGATCATAATCTTCTGACTGAATGGGATTGAGGCGATTGGGCAAAGGC
The DNA here is from genome assembly GCA_036170915.1 of Cyanobacteria bacterium auto_48_18. GTDB lineage: Bacteria > Cyanobacteriota > Vampirovibrionia > Obscuribacterales > Obscuribacteraceae. The sequence continues at coordinate 225,397 of JAVHQC010000029.1, read as the reverse complement.
AAATTGGTCTGGTTATAGAGATGATTTTCTAGAAAAGCCTGAAATGAGTGCTGATGCTCAACATCGAGATATTCATCGAGAGCAAAACACTGCACCCCTGACCAGTCGATGGGAGGTGCATCACGATCAAGATCTTCTTCGCCGCCATGTGACCAGTTGGCCAATATTTTATAGGTCAGTAGAGGCGTGTGGCCGGTGGGCAACCCCAGGTTGCTGTTTGGCTTAAGTCGAATTTGATCGGCTATCGCTCTGGCCACCCGGCGACTAAGTTGCTCATAAGATTCCATATTGGCGCTCTGTCTCAGCCTGTTTTATCATTGGTTAGGTGCGGGTATGAGTGATACAGACCACTTATTACCGATTACTAGCACTGTATTACCCCATTTAGTCGGACTTTGCCACTCCTTGCAACTGTTTAGCAGAAATCGCCCAAGCAAAATTTTGTTCAGCTTCGCGGCTGCCCTGAGCTTTCTGCTGCCCTTATCGGTGCCCACGATTACATCATTGCTTTCGTTTTCGCCTGCCCAGGCGCAAACTCGTAAATTGCAAAGGGCGACCTTTCAGAGCTTTGCCAATCCGGGCGGCAATCAGAGCCAATTGCAGCCTTCTATGGGTCTGCACCTGACGGAAGGTATGGACCGCAAACCAGGCACCAATTCGCAAGCTTATCCACCAGGAGAACCCAGTTTAAAAATGGGTCTGGTGCGCTGGGAAAGTAGAAAGATGCCAATCAAGATTTGGATTAGCCCTGGCCTGAAGTTGCCTGAATTGCCGTTTAGCGAATTGCAAAAAGTGCGCCCTGATCAAGTTTATGATTTGCTCTGCCAGCCTGATGGTTTCAGTCAGCTGGAAAAGGCACCACAGTGGACTGAAGAGACTAATTTTCAAGTGGCCACTGGTATCGAGCAGTGGCGGCAGTTCGAACGCGAAGGTATTTTTAGTTTTGGTTTCGTCGACGATCCTAAGCAAGCGCAAATACTGGTATTTTTTGTTGATGCCTTTCGTGATAGCACCACTCCTGGTGGCATTATGGTGGGTGGCAATACCTGCGCTCAGGTTTATCCTTTTGAACAAGCGCAAAGAGTCAATATTCAGCAAAAACCTGTGATCATCGAACTTTCTACTCTGGTTGATAACACGCCAGAAAAAATGATTGGCGCCACCGCTCACGAATTTGGTCATGCTCTCGGCATCAAGGCCCATAGCCCGTATCGCGATGACATTATGCATGAGAATCGCGTGGTTAATGTGCTTTCGCCTGCTGACAAAAGCACGATTAGGAATCTCTATCGCAGCAAACCCGCTTACGTTATGTAATTTGAGATAGTTGTGAGCATCGATAAAATATCTGGTCAAAATTTAAGCCTTATCACGCTGCCTGCTGAGCAGAAAGAACGGGTGATTCTGGCGGTTGAAGACCTGGGTGGGCAGGTAACCGCCACCGATATTGCCATGAAGACAGGCTTACCCTTGCCGCAAGTCAATTTTGCTTTGCAGCAAATTGCTTGTGATACAAGCAGCCACATGTTTGTCACCGAAGGCGGTGAGATTTGCTTCAAATTTGCCGACAACCTGGCCGACATCTATGCCGCTAAAGACAAGGCCCTGCGCCAGGCACAGATGGAGCGTGTGGCTCTTGATGTAGCATTTTTTCTGGCACGAGTGTTGTTTGGTATTACTTTGCTCTATGCAATTTGGGAGTTTAAACCAGGCCATCCACGTTTGCTTGGATATTACGTGCTCTTGATTTTTGGTGGTGTCTGGCTGGAAAGACAATATGGTCAGCAGTTTCAGGAGAATGAGCCGAAAGAAAAATGGATGAGCCTGGCGGACGCCGTTGGCCTCGGTAATTTAGCCAATATTTTTTCATGGCGCTATCGACATCGTAATCGCAAAATTGAAAATATTTGGGATTTGCTTAAGCCTGAAGACGAAGAGCCAAAGTACAACAAAGCATCATTTTTTAATGTCTGTTTTTCTTTTGTCTTCGGCGACGGCAACGCTAACCATCGTTTTGAAGAATTGCAGTGGCAGGTTGTAGCCGAAGTGATTCGCCAGAATAAAGGTGCCGTAGTAGTCGAACAGCTGGCACCCTATCTCTGCTGCCCGCCTGATGACGAAGATGCCATGCTTCCGGTTCTCGTGCGCTTTGGCGGCCAGCCTCAGGTAATGGAAGACGGCAATCTGGTTTATCTTTTTCCTGAATTGATGAAAAGCAAGGGTGCCGATTTCAAAATGCCGCCGTTTCTTATCGAGCGCAATCGCAAATTTTCAGAGCTACCGTTCACATATATTGCACCAGTGTGGTTTGTCTCTACATTGATGCTGTTGGTTTCCTATTTTGATTTTCTCCACCCTGATTTTTTTGGTGGTCAGACAGGAAGTATTTTGCCTGAGGGCTTCACCAACTGGCATTTTGTTTTGCCCTTTTCGCTTTTCTTCTTGCTTATGCCTGCTGCGCGCTTCTTTCTAAGCTCCACGCACAATAGTGAAGTTGACGAGCGAAATAAGTTGCGTGCCTATTTTGCTGACATGCTTGAGCATCCGGAGCCGGCCCTAGCAGCCAAGCTGAGCGGCAGTCGACAGTATCAACTGGCAGAGAATCTTACAGACATAGGCGGCAAAGTCAGTTATTCCACCGAAAAGGGTGTTCTGGAGCAGGAGCCGAGCTGGTACTCGCAATACCAAAGATAGAAAATGTTACTATTTAGGTCGGAATTCTTGCGGGGCATCTGGTGAAGTCAATAATTGTCATACCGGCGCGTTACGGCTCGTCCAGATTTCCAGGTAAGCCGCTGGCACCAATCAGTGGTATGGCCATGATTGAGCGCACCTGGCGCATCGCTAAGCAGGCATCTGCCGATCAGGTAATTATTACTACTGATGACCTTCGCATCGAAGCGGCCGCTAAAAAGTTTGGCGCTGAGGTTGTGCGAACTCGAGAGCAGTGTGCCAATGGCACAGAACGTGTTTTTGAGGCGCTTACCAACATAAAAGCTACGCCTGATGTGGTGCTCAATTTGCAGGGTGATGCGGTTCTAACGCCCCCATGGATTTTAGATAATATTATCGACGCTATGCGCGCCGATTCGTCTGTGCAGATTGCTACCCCCGCCAGTAAAATGACTATGCCGCAATTTCAAGATCTGATCGGTCAAAAAGCGCATGGTATCGTGGGTGGTACTCTGGTAGTTTTCGATAAAAAATTCAACGCCCTTTATTTTTCAAAGTCTCCTATTCCATTTATTCGACCAGATGTTATTTCTGACCCCGACGCTGATGTTCCTGTTTATCGCCACATCGGACTTTATGGTTATCGCTACTCGGCTCTTAAAAAATACCTTTCGTTACCGCCGGGAATGTTAGAAAAAGTGGAAGGTCTTGAACAGTTACGCGCCCTGGAAAACGGTGTGCCCATCAGGGTTGTGTTAGTAGACTATCAGGGCAGAACACACTGGTCGGTGGATAGCCCTGATGATATTGGAAGAGTAGAAAAAATTATTGCTGCTCAGGGTGAACTGTTTAGTTGAGTACAGGAGTTCGTCATGCGATTGATATTGGCCAGGCACGGCAATACTTTTAGTGCTGGTGAAAAGGTGTTCTGGGTTGGTGGCAATAATGATTTGCCTCTGGTAGCTGGCGGCATTGCTCAAGCCGAGCGTGCTGGTCACGCTCTCAAAGATACGAATTTGGCAGCTGTATATTGCGCACCACTGTTGCGTACAAAACAGTTTGCTGAAATTGCTCTCAAGGTTGCCGGCATCGATCTTCCAATTCAGGAAGATGTGCGTTTGAAAGAAATTGATTATGGTCACTGGTGTGGGCAAACCGACGCAGAGATCGTAGAACAGTTTGGCGAGGGTGCACTCAAGGGTTGGGTGGAAAGCAGTTCCTGGCCCCACGATGGTGGGTGGTCTTCAGATGAGACCACTGTGCAAAAAGAAGTAGAGAGTTTCGTTCAAGAATTGACCGACAAATTTGGTCACCAGAGTGACGACAACATTTTGATCGTAAGCAGCAACGGTAAATTGAGATATTTTTTGCATCTGATTGCTGGTGAGTTTAATAAGCGCGTTTTAGATCACTCTTTTAAAGTGGCTACTGGCCGCATCTGTGTGCTTGAGAGTGCAGACGACAATTTCAATCTGCGTTTGTGGAATGCCGATCCGGAAAGTTTGAAAGAGTTAGTTGCTGCTAAATAAAGATTCTCTGTGATCGAAAAACTGATTGACTACGAGCCCATACGTACTGATCTTGAAGAAGAAGCGTCAGCGCTAGTAAATGCTGCTCTGCGTAATTCCTCGCCTGCTGAGGTGCCACAGTTTGTTCACATGTGCGGCATACCTGGCGCGGGTAAAACCACTTACGTAGAGAAGTGGCTGTTGCAAAATCAAGGCTATTCATGCGTGCAATTTGATAGCGTGATGGAGCAGTTGTCTGGCTACAGAGCAGATTTGAGGGAGCGAGGTTCTGCGCCGGCATTTGCTTCATGGGAATTGCCGGCCCGCGCCATTGGCTATCACTTGCTTCAAGCATTAGTTGATAGCAGTCGCAATATTTTATTTGATCACAGTGCTACCAATCGCATGCATGTGGATTTAATTGGTGCAGTTAAAAGAAGAAATTATTCTACTCATATGCACTATATTCAGTGCTCGCCAGCTACCGCTATGGAGCGCATTAAGTCGAGGGAGAAGATTACAGGAAGGCATACGCCAGAAGCGCTTATCTATGAGAGGGAGGCGCTTCTGCAGGAGCTGCTGCCGCTTTATCGACGTCTGGTAGATAGGTTTGTTGAGGTTTGAATTTGGCACTATTTCATTTGATACAATGTAAAGAGAATGCGAGGTATGCGGTTGAATAGCTATCGAGTAATGTTGCTTATACTTTTAGTTGGTGCTTGTTCTTTTCTACAGACTCCAGTGTGCCAAGCTAATGTCAAGCTGTACGATGCTGTAACCGCGGCTAAGGTACGCGATTTAGAACCTTGGATGCAGGACCTGGTAAGTAAAATTAAAAATTCATCTTTTTATTCTGAACTTTCAGACCAGTTGGAAGACACCAATGTGGTTTGGAAATTCAAGGTCACGACTACCGGTGAATTTTTAGACTATAAAAATTGTCTATCAACGAGTACTTCCGAGAAGGAGGCGATCGTTCTAAATCTTCTAAAGGGAATTTCGATGAATGTTCCGCCAAATAACTTAGCTGTAGAAAGAGGATTAGTTGTTCGCGTTTGCAAGGAGAAAGGCAAGGCAGCTGTATTCGTACATATTGGCCATGACCCACATGCAAAACTCGCTCAATGACCTCTAATCATTATTCGCCAAGCTTTGGAAAAATAATTCGCCAATTCACAGGGAGGGATCATGAGGCCAGATGTGGCACAGCTAGGGCATCCCAGCAGTAGAGAATACGATGAAGCTTTTAGCAAGTTCACCAGGCAAAATGACAGCATTTAAGATAGCACTACTTATTGTTGCCCTGGTATCTTCAGCCTTTATCTACTACGAACTTGAATTTCGCAAGGGGTCCAACTTACGCTCGGGTGGTTATCCTCTGTACCCTATCTATGATTTACAGAACTGGCCGCCATGGCCTCCTGAGCGCAGTACAGTATTTCTCATCGCCTGCATTTGGATTTGCTTGTTAGTAGTTTTTCTACTTGTGCTGCTTGGTAGCAAGGTCATTAAACGTTTGAGAAAAAAGTCCAACCAAGAAATTCTTTGAAGAAATAAGCTTTAACTTCAACTGTTGGATTTAGCTGACCGTGCGTATTGTCCATGGCTCCAGCTAGTTTTCGTCTAAATTACAGAAAGACTTGATATAGAGAGCATCATAATACCGATAAAAAACATGCCGAAGCCGAATAAGGTACTCTTCCTAATGCCTGCATATTTTTTGATCAGAAAGAACTGCCCCTGAGCATATATCTCTGATGGCACTGTTTAGTGCTGGCCACTGCCAAGGTGAGGAGACAATATCGGAATCAGGCTCTCTTTTTTTGGACCCCTCTGCTTGGGCCTATCATCCATTACTCTTTCCTGCTGAGGTATTTTTTCGCGTGACGGAACGACTGTCTGATTTACCGCAAAGAGCCACACCAACATCGCTAACATTGAGATAACCAAAATCCAGGCAAAAACTGGCGGAGATTTCTTTTTGCTTGCCGGCGAAACTGGAAACTCATCATTGATTTCTATTGTCATATTTAAATACTCCGCTAGTTGATGATCGCGGTCAAATTAATTGCGACGCTGATCTGGCTCTTGCTGTATTTCTTCCGCGTCAAGTCAAAGACTTCAGCTTTCAGCGTCAGCTTTGTTGAGGCGCTCTTTCTTACGCAGCATTCGCCGAAAGGTGCGTAAGATTAGTATTTAGGACATTGTTGGTCCTCCAGCGCCCATAAGATGCGTGCCGGCACGCGTTGCTCAAGGCAGCCGCAATGTTCGACGATTGCCTTTTTTTGTTCTTGTCGCAACAGTAAGACCGCTAAGAAAACAAAGTTGGAATACTAGAGGGTATTTGGGTTGTTGTCGTCTTGGTATTGCTTGTGGTGCCTTCATTGTCTGAGCACCTGCATAAAAATCTGTCAGATTTTTTTTCACGGGTTTGCCAAGATTCAAGAGTTACACTTGGTGTTACTCCCACAAATGAGAGGTGCTTAGTAGATGGACAAATCTGACTGCGCCAGACCTGAACGCACTGACGTTGCTACACACTCTAACCTTTTCCAGAATGCAATGCAGTACCCTTGCGAGAGCAAGAGAGCCAGTTTCTCAACAGCCAATCAAGCAAAAGTTTTCGATTTTGATTTGCCTTCCCTTCAATTAGTAGATTCTTCACCCACCCCACAATCTCGTTTATCGAAAGACCTCCTTACTAACAACACGAAATCTGAAGCAACTGATTCTCCATGCGGTGAACAGAGAAGCTCACGTCCGACAGAATCGCTTTCGTGCAAGCCCGGCGATGACAAACCTGGAGATAACAAACCTGGTGCCCTTACCGATGGTGAGCGCAACCGCCTAGAGAGACAAGTGACGGAAGTGAAGCAATTATTGCAAGAGCTTCTCGGCAAACTCGGTTACGCTCCAATTGACTGGTCTCAGTTAAATCGTCCTTCCTTACCTCCACGTGTAGAAGTACCTGTGCCTAAGCCTGAGGCACCACGTGTGGAGACTCCTGTGCCTAAGCCCGAGGCACCACGTGTAGAAGTTCCAAGAGAGCCTGTAGACCGTCCAGATGAAATGACTCGCCCTGGCGAATCAGCAGCAAGGTGGTCGCCACGTTCGTCGCTGGCCGACCTTACTCATACGCGCAACAACTATTGGTCGAACGTACCTACCTCTTACTGGTTCGAGCCACTTCCAAAGAACAACAAGTTGGTCGACTCTCGCATACAACCGGAAGGAGAAATATGGAATGATACCAGCCGCCTTGTCGACACTCGCAAGTACAAAGCCTCAGAACTAATTGATATGCCGGTCTACGATAGCTTAGGTGGCTGGAAGAACAATGAACAAGGCGACCTGCTCAGAACTATTAAGTGGCCAAAGGGCGTAGAGTTTCCGCGTGTCAACTCCATGAATCACTCTCTAACGGTGATTCAACCTGATGGCACAGATATGAGTTTCAACAAGGCTCACGTTAAAGGCAACAAAATGATTGCCACTGATCGGTCGGGCGCCCATGGCGGCTCTGCAACCAGTGCGGCAGGGGTAATCACTTTCGATGAGATGGAGGGCCTAAGGCAAGGTATTTCCCCAAGTCATAAAATTCAACTGACGTTGTGGGGAAAGTATCTGAGCAATGAAGAAGGAGGCAAGAAGCATCCATCTATGAAAGCAGATAGAGGCTGGCAGGAGCTTTATAAGGGAGACGTTCCAGAATTGCGCATGGGTTCAACTTTGACATTTCCGCAGTCGATGAAACCTGAAGATATAGGACTTGAAACCAAGCAAGGGAAAGCACTCTTCTACACAATGCAGAAGTATGGTGCTGTCATTGTAGATGACTCCGCGGGCGGTACTCACTACATTCAAACTGAATCACAAACTTACAAAGATGGTACTCCGCTTCTCAAGGATAGGAGAAAGCCACAAGAGGATCCCTTTGCCCGAGACATAAACAGACTATTTTCAAAATCAAAAGTGGTCGCCTGATCCTGCTTCGCTTAGAAGAGCGAATAGAAGGGAAGTTTGCCACTCGCTGTAGTGTCATTCCTCCAGCGGTACGCCGACTTCAGGACTGTAAATAAAGAAGCTGCTGTATGCCATTCCTTCCTCTTCGTCTAAGGAACGAACATGACCGATCCTTAGTGTGTAGTCTGGGAGCAGGTCCTTAAAAACAGGCAGTAACCGGTCATCATGCCAGTCTACCATTTCAGGTATAAACGGAAATATAGTGCCGTTCGCATTTGGAGTATGTAAAAATGTCGCATCCTCTCCAGCGTCACGACCGACAATCAAAATCCAACACTGGAACGGTTTCGAAATGAAGTTGCGGCTTTTGTCGATAGTACAGAAGACCTCTGCAAGGGCTTTAATGTGCGCAAATCGGATAGACCAGCTGATGTTTCCCCATCCTGGCCAATCGGCGTGATAGTGCCAGAAATCGCAGTAAGGACCTACACCCGGTGCCAATGAGAACTCTCTTGCACTGCGAGTTATCTTCCTAAAATAACGGGCTTTGCCTCGAAACTTTTTTCGGGGAGCTTTATGCCGCGACTGAAATAACTCGAGAATCATATCTTCGAAATTCGAAATTAAGAACCACGCACCAAATAAGACACCAGAATTTTTGCACGCTACTAACTTCTGGTAGTGCCCCTTATGTCATAGCTTCTAAGGTTTTAACGGTAAAGTATACTGCATTGAACTAATAACCTGTGCGGGAATCGAGGCTTTTATGAACTTAGCTAGAATAAGCCATTTTGGCGTTATCGCAATACTGGTAGCTGTAATGCAGGTGACAGCGCCGGGGTCGTCTGTTGCCGCTGATTTATATCTGCCGAAGTTGCCAAATGCGTTTGCTCGAGACACAGAAAGTGCCGAGTTCAAAGCGTTTCGAACTGCCTGGACGGCTCTAAACAGTCAGAAGCTGGACACTGCTAATGACTTATTCAAATCAGCTGCTGAGAAATTCCCAGATTCTGTTTGTATTTCTTTTGGTCGAATTTTAGCCGAGTATTACCTGGGTGAGCTGACAGAAGCAATGCCGCTTGTAGAAAGAGCCCTTGATAAACATCCGAAAAGCAAAGAGTTGTTAATGTTGAAGGCAATGATCTTTTGTAATGACCAACATCCAGAACTTGCTTCAGTAGTCTATGACAGTTTGCTCAGTCAAGAGCCTAACAATCCCGAGCTTTTAAGACTGCGCGCCGCTGCTTATGTCGAACAATTTAGACTGGATGCCGCTAAAACTGATATTGAAAAGTGTCTTTTGGAGGCTCCGAAGTGGAAGAACCCGCTTCACATAAGAGGAAGAATCGCATTCGCCGAAGGTCAGTTCAACGCCGCGATTAATAATTATTCTGAGGCCCTCCGAGACAAAAGCGACCCCAATGCGGCGGAGATATATGAGGACAGAAGCGAAGCTCACAGACGCCTTTTCGACTTTGAAAAGGCGCGAGAAGACCTCAATTTGGCTGATGACAAGACTTACTATACTCTTCGTACTTATCGAGAGATTCTTGCTGATGCTGAATATGAACACGCCAATAAAGAGTCAAATAATGCGCGCAGATTTTTAATTTGTGTAGGCTTTCCGCTAGCTCTTCAAAACAATCTTGGATTTTTGACTTTGACTGGCAAACCTACTAATGACGAAGTAAAGAAAGAAGCACATGACTCCATGCAAAAGCTCTGGGGTTTTACCGATCGCGCGGAGACCTTAGAAATGATTTGGTATCTGTCATCGGGAGCCGGCAATAACGAATGGCTGGAACTATGGAAGGAGAAGTCTACTCTGCGCGGAACCTCCGAGCAGAAACGGAGACAACTTCTCGACAATCACCATCACACCACGTACGGCAAGATTGATTTGGTTATGAAATACGGTGATGAATTTGGTGAACGAGGTGTTATTGGATATGACCTGGGGCGAAGTACAAATCTCTGTAGAGAAGCACTGCGAGCGGGAATTTTGACCGAGCACGATGCGCTTATGATTATGTTGCACAACGCCAAAGAAATGCAGTCCAGATATACGAGCTGGGAGCAGTATCATCGTGAGTATCTGATTGGTCGCAGCTTTTGGAATCCCGAAATCCAAGCTCAAGACCAGGCAAGTATGGAGCTGGCGGCAAGCTCTTATTTGAGAAATCCGCAAAGTCCGTTATCGCAAATTCCCTGGAATACTAAAATTTCACATGAAACTGTGTTTCCGGAGCAGAAATAATTAGCGAACTCAGGTTCGCCAGCGCAAAATTGTTTCTTCTATCGGATTGACGAAGGGTCGGCCTTCATCTTGAGAGTCATTCCATTCTTTTTTAAGAGCGAAATACCATTTACTTGGTGTACCGGAATCTCTTATCGTCATGATTAGGTTGGGCTTGTAGCGCAAACCCTTAGCTTGCAGGATGGCAATGCCACCGTCTTGAACAACAAAACTATAGACTCCCCAATTAATGAAAGGTCGCACCAGCGGCGCGAACAGACGGGCAAAGGGCGCAGCCCAGTAAGTTATATGTGTAAATTCTGTGGTGTTTTCGTCGATAGGTGTAAGCGTTGTGATGCCTGATAAAACTGCCTTGCCGCCGGTGATAATGTGTTCCATACGATAGGCTGGCAGACGGAAACCAATTTCAGTTTCGATATCAGTACCTAGAAAATTGAGCAGAAAAGATTGCTTCGGTCTTTTGTGCTTGACCATGGTCCAACCAGTACCGCACGGTACATAGGTTTTTACCTTCTCTTTGATAGAGTGTGCTCCGCGCGACCACCACCATTGTTTGTGGACGTAAGGTACATGAGCCGGATCAAGCAAAGCGACTACATGATAATCAAAATGATTCGGCAGTCTTAAAGTGGTGCTTGTTAGAGCGAAAGTGCCACCATCAAGAAGTGGTGCGCTTGGTATTTCAGGCAAATTATCCTTGGCGTCACCGAAGTAAACCCAGATGCAGCCCTGAACTTCTTCACAAGGGAAGGATGGTGTTTTGTAGGCACCGACGTTCATTTTATTACATTCAGCCAGGTCTGGAATTTCAGTGCAGACACCTGAAGTGTCGAAACGCCAACCATGGTATGGACACTGCAACTTGCAGCCATCAAAACTACCTGCACTAAGTGGCACACCCTGGTGCGGGCAAATGTCGCGCATTGCGAAGACTTTGCCGTCCTTGTCACGGCCAATCAAAATCAGTTCGCCAAGCATCTCTTTCGAGATCGTTTTGCCCGTCTTGACTTTGTCACTGAGGGTGGCGAAATACCAAATGTTTCGCACAAAAGAAGTGCCTACAGTCATGGTTTTCTCTCGAGCATTGCGCGAGGCAGGGCTTGCGACTTCAGCGGTGGCAGTTTCGATCGAAAATTTTGGAGGAGCTGTAGGGGTTTCCGGCATGTCTTCATAGTACACGCCTGGCTAATTTGTTGTCATTATGTCTGCCTAAGGTAGCTCTACTGGCCCTTCTCCGGGGTTAACATTGCTACGTTGTTAGAAGGCAACAGGCAAAAAGCCGCGCCGAAATCATGAGAATATGCACAGATGCGGCCGCAGGTTGATTGTCTAATGTTCTAAAATGACTACTTCTTGCGCTCGTAAAGCGCACCATCAATTGAAATTCGCGCAGGTAGCTGAGAATTACCTCGGTCATAAATTGGATATACGGTACAACGCATGCTGTGGCCGCCCAGGTTCATCGTCATGTCATTGCCATTAATTGTGTACGTGCCTTGATTTCCTTGCTGTATACCAACCGAGACCCCAGTGATTTTGGTGTCGCCGTCGATACCTTTTGTTGTATCGCAAGTAACAGTGCCATTTGGGCTAAATATGTAAGTTCCCGCAGCTGTGACTGTCGGAGCACCAGCATAACTATAGCTGGCACCGTATGTAGTGCCGCGTTGATAGTTTCCACTCAATTTAGCATTAGCGCCAAACTTCTCGACTCTTACCGTAGGAGACATATTCATCTCCATTTCGTTAGCACTTCTAATTTTCAGCTTCCATGTGTAAGGTGCTGAACCGCTATAAGCAAGGGTTATCTGGTCGCCGTTGATACCATACTGACCGCAGCGCTCGGGGTGAACCTTTTGTTCTTTAGCCCAGTTAAAATTGCTTGGACCTTCTGGTGGCACACCGTGATAGACCCGACCATCTGGGAAGAACAAATAGTGGTCTTCCCTATAGTTAAGCGAAGTTCCCGAGAAAGACTGTTCATGACGCAAGTACAGGCCACTTAAACTTTTGGAGCCTGAAACGGCTTTAGCTGGCCCAATTGAGCCGGGTGGTGCAGAAGCCCCGGCCTTTGATTTGCGAATTCTTTCATCAATATCGGCTGAAAGAGCTTTCCAGCTCTCGCGAGCAGAGTCTGTGTTACCTGGAGTTGGCGAGTGTGACGGGGTGAAAGGCGATGATGAACGAGAAGCAGAAGCAGAAGCAGAAGCAGAAGCAGAAGCAGAAGATGAAGATGATGAGGCGGCTGCTGCTGCCGGGGCTGGAACATTCTTGTGATAGCCGTGAATGTAGTGCTCTGGCACATGATATTCACCAGTGTATTTGCCCACTCCCAGCATGCGAATAGTGTAACCTGTGGCATCTTTGCCTATAACTTTTCCGGTTTCCCAAGTGGTGGCAGCGCCAGTGGGATCAAGCACTACACATTCTCCAATCTCTATAGCCTGAGCAGCCAGAGCACAGACCGTAATTTGAAGGCATAGTGAAAGAGCGCTGCGTTGCCAAATCTGACTACTCTTCATTGCGAGCCTCATGGTTCAGGATACAGAAGAGCCGATATTATCACAGCAGCCGTATCAAATCGTCTACAAGAGCTTAGGAAAAGAAGATGAGTGTACCGCCTCAAGACCTGAGTCGATAACCAATGCCCGGTTCGGTAATCAGGTGCATCGGATGAGCAGAATCGCGTTCTAGTTTTCGTCTTAGCTGAGCCATGTAGACCCGCAAATAATGGGTTTCTTGCTGGTATCCGGCACCCCATGTTTCTTTAAGCAAAAGATTGTGTGTCACCACTTTGCCGGCATGCTTGATTAGAATGGAAAGCAATTTGTATTCTATTGGTGTGAGATGAATTTCTTCGCCCCCACGAGTGATCTGACGTTTCACTAGATCGGTGGTTATTTCGCCGAAAGCAAACACCGTGTCAGGAGTTCCTTGTGTGGATTTTTCGCCGTGGCGAAGAGCAACACGTATGCGAGCTAGTAGCTCGGCAATGCCGAAGGGCTTGGTCAGGTAATCATCGGCACCACTGTCAAGGGCCTCCACTTTATCTTTTTCTTGGCCTCTGGCCGACAAAATAATGATCGGTACATTGCTCCATTCTCTCAGTTCACGGGTGACTGCTAGCCCGTCTATGTCTGGCAGGCCTAAATCGAGAATGAGCAAGTCGGGCCGGCGACTGGCTACAAACATCAGTCCTTCTTTGCCGTTAACCGCCTCGGCAAAGTCAAAGCCGTGATCCACAAGGGTCATTTTTAGAAAGCGCCTGATTGGCGTTTCGTCTTCCACGACCAAAATTAGTGGTTTGCTCTCAGTCATTTTCATTCTCAAGGATCTCGAGATCTTTTACCTGAGGCGCCTCGCCGCTCAGCGGTAATGTAAATTTGAAAACTGCTCCGCCACCAGGGCGATTTTGCATCCAGATTTTGCCACCGTGCGCTTCTACAATGCCGCTGCAAATGGCCAGGCCCAGGCCGACGCCGGGTTTGTCAGAATGGTCTTCTCTAAAGAATTTTTCGAAAATCCGCTCGTGATTTTCTACAGGAATTCCTTCGCCCCGGTCAGCCACTTCTATTTGCGCAAACTGGTCTTGAGCCGATGCTCGTAAAACAATTTCAGAATCAGCAGGAGTATATTTCAGAGCGTTTTCTAAAAGATTGACCAGCACTTGTTGTATCAGAGTCGAATCTACAGGCACAGACGTTAGATTGTCAGAGATAATCACTCGCACCGGTCGCTGTTGCAAGCGATCGTCAAGATAGCTTAGCGCCGCGCCGAAAATCTCATCCATCGGGCACCATTCTTTGGTGACTCTTAAATTGCCTGATTGTACTTTTGTCATGTCCAGTAAGTTACCCACCAGACGATTGAGGCGCTCTGACTCTTGCACTATTTCTTGCGCCATTTCTTTGCAGGCCGAAACGGTAATGTCAGCCGAGCCTTCCACGATACTGCTGGCGGCACCGGTAATGGTGGCAAGGGGAGTGCGCAGATCGTGCGAAACTGAGCTTAGTAGACTATTCCTCAATTGTTCTGCTTTTACTTGCAGCATGGCCAATTCATTTTCGTCTGCCAGTTGTGCTCGTTCTATGGCAATGGCCAATTGATTGGCGAAGGTTTCCAGTAAATGTAATTGCTCTGGTGCCATAAATCTGTCGGTATCAGCCGGCTTAATGGCGAGAACCCCTATTACGCGTGTGGGGCCAAGTAAAGGCACATATAGCGCATTGGCACCAGGTAAGGTATTGGTGTTTAGCCCGGCCGGCTGCTTGTTTTTAAATGTCCATATTGCCACGCCCTGGTCTACTTCTAGTGTTGAAGACGGTTGTGACTGTACATGCAAAGTTCCACCGAAGTCAGGCAGAAGCAGAGCAACTTTTGAGGTAAAAGTTTCAGCTGTATGCTTTAGGCCAATCTCCACAAGATCTTCGAGCTTAAGAGTTGACGAAAGCTCTCGACTCATAGAATAAAGTGCTGCTGTGCGTCCTTCGCGTAACCTTGCTGATTGAGCTTGCTGGCGTATACGCGCTGTAAGTGTGCTTATTACCAAAGCAACAATCAGCATCACTGTAAAAGTCACCAGATATTGAGTATCAGAAACAGCAAAAGTAAAGCGTGGTGGCACAAAGAAGAAATCGAAGCAAGCAACGCTGATAATTGAGGCTAAAGCTGCTGGTCCTCGGCCAAACTGTGTGGCCACAATAACCACACCCAGCATGTAAATCATGATTACGTTTGACAGTTCAAAATGCCCACTCATGAGGGCCGCGATAGTCGTACATATGCCGATGATCAAGCCGGCCCAGAGGTATGCCTTCGGATAGTGTGACCGCCTTAGACGCCGTGTCTTAGGCGGTTCAGGGTTTGCTCCATCACCCGTGATCACGTACACATCTATGTTGCCGCTTTGACGAATAATTTCATCGATAATCGAGCCACGCATAAGGTCTAGCCAGCGGCTTTGGGCAGGCTTACCAATGACTATTTTAGTGACGTTATTGCTTCTGGCCCAGCGCACCAGCTCTTCGCTGACATTGTTGCCGCGCAGCTCTAAAATTTCTGCTCCAAGTTGTTCGGCCAGACGCAAAGTTTGAATTACCCTGGCCTTTTCGCTGTCTGGTAATTGCAGATAGGCTGGGGTCTCAACAAAGGCTACATACCATTTAGCTCGCAAGGCTCCAGCCATGCGTTTAGTAGCCCTGACCAGGCGAATTGATAGTGGGCTGTTGCTGACACAAACCAGCATGCGGTCTGTAGCAGGCCAGGTTTCGCTGATGCTGTGAGCTTCTCGGTAGCGCAGCATTTCATCATCTACATGTTCAGCGGTACATCTGAGTGCCAGCTCGCGCAGAGCAATTAAATTACCTTTGCGGAAGAAATTATCGAGGGCTGATTGAGCTCTTTCAGAAATGTAAATTTTACCGTCGCGCAGGCGCTGAATTAATTGGTCCGGCGGCAAATCAATCAACTCTATTTCGGCTGCGGCTTCCAGCAGTGAATCAGGTATGCGCTCTTGAACCTGCACCCCGGTAATTTGCGAGACAATGTCGTGCAAACTTTCAATATGCTGCACGTTTACAGTGGTGAAAACATCGATTTTTGCTTCCAGCAATTCTTGCACGTCTTGCCAGCGTTTTGCGTGCCTAGACCCAGGAGCGTTGGTATGGGCTAATTCGTCTACCAGAATCAGTTGTGGCTTGCGGGCGATGGCAGCATCAATGTCGAACTCTTCTAAAGCGGCACCTTTATAGTCAACTTTAGTGCGTTGTAAAATTTCCAGACCGTCAAGTAAGCTGGCAGTTTCCAGACGTCCGTGGGTTTCAGCACAGCCCACTACAACGTCTACTCCTTGCTCTTGCAGTTTGTGTGCGGCGCTGAGCATGGCATAAGTTTTACCGACTCCGGCCACCGCTCCGAAGAAAATTTTGAGACGACCGCGTTCGCTTCTGGCCTCTTCTTCTTTCAAGCGAGTGAGAAATAATCCAGGATCTGGCCGTAAGTCATTCATGTGTTTCACATTTTAAATTTTGTCGAGGGCTAGATTGAGTTCGAGCACATTGACGCGCGGTTCACCTAAAAATCCAAATTGTCGACCTTGTGTGTGTTGAGTCACCAGAGTTGTCACCGCGTCAACTGTGAGACCGCGGGTAGTGGCAACTCGTTTGATTTGCAGTTTTGCTGCTGCCGGGCTGATGTCAGGGTCTAAGCCGCTGCCTGACGCCGTTACCAGATCAACGGGAATTTTACTCTCTGTGGCCAATGCATTAGCCGGTTGGTTGCGCCAATCTTTGCAGCGCTTCTGAACTGCGTTCAAATAGTCTTGATTAGTTGGTCCCAGATTGGAGCCTGAAGAGGCAGCGGCATTGTAAGCGGGGCTGGTGGCAGAGGGGCGCGACCAGAAATATTTGTTGTCTACAAAAGTTTGTCCCAAAAGACGAGAGCCTACAACTATGTTTTTGTTGTCGACAGTGCGGTAGATCAGGCTGCCTTCGGCCTGTTCTTTAAAAAATGTCTGAGCACAGATGGTGACAGAAAGTGGATAAATTATTCCTGTTAATACCGTCATTAGTGCAAATAGAGTAGCTGCTGGTCTAACAATTGACATGATGCTGTCCTCGGAAATTTCTTAAACTAGTTTGAGTGCGGTCAAAAGCATATCGATTATTTTTATGCCGACAAATGGCGCAATGATGCCCCCGAGACCGTAAACAAGCAAATTATTGCGTAGCAGAATAGACGCACCGACGGCACGATAGCGCACTCCACGCAATGCCAGCGGCAGCAAGCAGAGAATTATCAGAGCATTGAAAATCACCGCCGATAGTACCGCACTTTGCGGGCTGGCCAGTTGCATAACATTGAGTTTGTTCAATATTGGATAAGTACTGGCGAAAGCCGCGGGTATGATGGCAAAATATTTTGCTACGTCATTGGCAATGCTAAAAGTGGTCAAAGCACCGCGCGTCATCAAAAGTTGCTTGCCGATTTCAACAATTTGAATCAGCTTAGTCGGATTAGAATCAAGATCGACCATATTGCAGGCCTCTTTAGCGGCCTGGGTGCCTGAATTCATTGCCACTGCCACATCAGCCTGTGCCAGGGCCGGCGCGTCATTGGTGCCGTCTCCGGTCATAGCCACCAGGCGGCCACCGGCCTGGGCTTCCCTTATCAATCTGAGCTTTTCTTCTGGCGTGGCCTGGGCGAGGTAGTCGTCAACACCAGCTTCGGCGGCGATGGCCGCAGCTGTTAGTGGGTTGTCGCCGGTGATCATGACGGTTTTGATGCCCATGGCACGCAGCTCGGCAAAGCGTTCTTTAATTCCGCCTTTAACGATATCTTTTAACTGCACGGTGCCAAGCACTCGATCGCGATCTGCCACTACTAGTGGTGTGCCACCTTCTCTGGCGATTTTTGATACCGCTTCGCGTACTTCGTCAGGATAATTACCACCCTGGTCAACTACGTACGCTTCGATAGTGTCAGCTGCCCCTTTGCGAATTTCGCGGCCGTCAAAATCTACGCCGCTGATTCTAGTTTGGGCCGAAAAGTTGATAAATGAGGCACCCAGTTCTTGCATATTGCGCTCGCGAATGGCAAACTTTTGCTTAGCCAGCACCACTATGCTGCGCCCCTCTGGAGTTTCATCAGCCAGTGAAGCAATTTGAGCGGCGTCTGCCAGCTCGAGCTCGGGCACTCCTTTCGCTGGCACAAACATTGTGGCCTGGCGATTGCCCATGGTAATTGTGCCTGTTTTGTCCAGCAGCAGCATGTCCACATCTCCAGCAGCTTCTACTGCTCGACCAGACATGGCAATTACATTGGCCTTAATCAGTCGGTCCATACCAGCGATACCAATGGCTGAAAGCAGGCCGCCGATTGTTGTGGGAATCAGACAAACAAGTAGGGCCACAAGCACTGTTAATGTGACTGGTTGGCCGCTGTGCGAAATTGATGCACTGTAGGCTGAAAATGGATACAGAGTAAAAGTGACTAGAAGAAACACCAGTGTCAGAGCCGCTAACAAAATATTTAAAGCAATTTCGTTGGGTGTCTTTTGCCTTTTCGCCCCTTCTACCATTGAGATCATTCTGTCTAGAAATGTTTCGCCCGGATTTGTGGTTATTTTGATTACCAACCAGTCTGACAAAACTCGTGTGCCACCAGTTACGGCACTGCGGTCGCCACCACTTTCTCTAATTACTGGAGCGCTCTCGCCTGTAATGGCGCTTTCGTCTACCGATGCTACTCCTTCAATTACTTCTCCGTCTCCGGGTATGATGTCGCCTGCTTCGACTAGAACGATATTGCCTTGGCGCAGTTCACTTGAAGAAATCACTTTTACCGCTGAATTTCGCGAGCTATCTGCCAGTTTTTTAGCAGTGACATGTTTTCGCGATTTGCGCAGTGAATCTGCTTGAGCCTTGCCTCGCCCTTCTGCCATGGACTCAGCGAAATTGGCGAAGAGCACAGTGAACCACAGCCAGAGTGAGATTGAGAAAATGAAGAATGGTGATGCTTCGGCCTGTCCTGAGAGAGCGGCAAAAAAGAGCATTGTGGTAATGATGCTGCCGAGCTCAACTACAAACATCACCGGATTGCGAGCCTGAATGCGTGGGTCTAGCTTGACGAAAGAATCAAGTATTGCCTTAGTCAGAACACCTGATGCGAGCATCGATTGGGCATTAATTGATTGAGAATTAGTGGTTTTAACTGTGTTCATTTTCCTGCAAATATCATCTGAAGTTGTTCTACAATGGGTCCTAGAGCTAATGCGGGCACAAATGTCAGCCCACCAAATATTAGAACCACGCCAATCAGCAAGACAACAAATAACCAGTTATCGGTGGTCATGGTGCCACTGCCGGTGGGTACTTTCTTTTTCGTTACCAGAGACCCTGCTAGAGCAATAACCGGCACTGCCAGAGCGTAGCGGCCAACGAACATGGCGATGCCCAGGCAATAATTGTAAAAAGGAGTATTGGCGCTTAAACCAGCAAAAGCACTGCCATTATTATTGCCGGCCGAAGAAAAGGCATAGAGAATTTCACTGAAGCCATGGGCGCCCGGATTGCACACCCCTGCCGCCCCTTCTTTGCAGCAGACAGCCAGAGCCGTTCCCAACAAAACCATCATCGGTGGAAAGAGAATAACCAGCGAAGACATTTTCATTTCAAAAGCTTCTATTTTCTTGCCCAAATATTCAGGTGTGCGCCCAACCATCAAACCAGCAATAAATACGGTGATCACGGCAAAGACAATCATGCCGTAAAGACCAGAACCTACCCCGCCGAAGACAACTTCACCCAGCTGCATCAGCAGCATAGGCACAAGCCCTGCCAGTGGTGTAAAGGAATCATGCATTGAATTAACTGAGCCATTAGAGGCGGCTGTAGTTGCCACTGCCCACAGTGCCGAATTGACTATGCCGAACCGTACTTCTTTGCCTTCCATATTGCCGCCACAGTTGTCGGCGCGGGTCTCGAGGTCAATGCCGAAAGCCTTGAAGGCTGGATTGCCTGCGTGCTCCGGAATATAGCAAATTGCCAGGCAGCCGACAAAAATGATTACCATGGCAGCAAGTAAGGCCATGCCGTTTCTTGTGCTGCCCACCATCTTGCCGAAAGTCTGGCAGAGAGCAGCTGGTATCAACAGTATTGCCAGCATTTCAAGGAAGTTGCTCAGGGGTGTGGGATTTTCTAGAGGGTGGCTAGAGTTCACGTTGAAGAAGCCACCACCATTAGTGCCTAGTTGTTTGATTGCTATTTGTGAAGCTGCCGGCCCGCGGGCGATGTTATAGACGGTATTCGGTTCGGCCTTGGCCGCAGTAAGCGTTTGGTCTAGAGGCGTATATTGGCAATATTGGCCCATGGTTTGCACAGTGCCTTGCGATACCAGAGCCAGAGCCAATACCAGAGATAAAGGCAACAGAATATAAATAACTGAGCGAGTTAGATCAACGAAGAAATTGCCGATGGTATCTACTTGTTGCCTGGTGAATGCTCTTGTCAAGGCTATCAAAACAGCCATTCCCGTGGCAGCTGAGAGAAAATTTTGCGCGGTAAAGACGAGCATTTGAGTGAGATAACTCATGGTTGCCTCACCGCTGTAACCTTGCCAGTTTGTATTGCTGGCAAAGCTAACGGCGCTGTTAAAAGCACTGTCGGCCGAAACTGCTGGTAAATTTTGCGGATTGGCGGGCAAAAAACTTTGCAGCCTTTGGACGGCATAAGTAAAGAGCATACCGATGGCGTTGAAGACTAGCATTGCCTTGGCGTAAACTACCCAACCCATTTCTTCGTTATCTTTAACGCCACATACTTTATACAGCGCTTTTTCAGAAGCAATGAAGAATTTGGAAATTGAGGTTTTGCCGAGGTCGGAATCACTGCGGCTGTAAACCATGGCCATGTAATTACCCAGGGGTATTGCCAGACCAATTAGCACCAGTAGAAAGAAAACAATTTGAAACAGGTCGGAGGTAATCATGAAAAACGCTCGGGTAAAACTAAAGCCGCCAGGAGATAAACCATTAGAACAGCTGCCACCAGGCCGGATATTATGTAAATGATGCTCATTGTTTTAAGGCCAAAAGCTTGGTACAACTCCAGACCAGGCCAAAAGCCGCAAGCCATAGAATGGCAAAGAGAGAAATGCTTATCAGGTCGGACATAAGGAAACCTTGCTAATTAGAAGAACACCTTCGTGCTCCTCTATGTAACAACTGCCCGCGCCAAGAACGTATCAAGATGACATCAATCTACGTCAAGATTTTGTCAAGAAAATTAGACTTCTTTTTCGCCAGTGATCACCATGGCAATCTCCATGAGCATGCGCTTCATTTTTGCCACTTCACCTTGCAACTGTTCAAGCATAGTTTGACGAACGGTGAGATAGTCGATGGAAAGGCCTTTTTTTTGCGAAACAGTAGCCGTAATAATGTCGATTTCTTTAGCTGATGCTTTGTCTGTGAATGAGGGAATATTTTTATCGCTGACCCACCGGTCTATGAGCTGCTCTCTTCGCGTTCTTGTGGTGGCCTCGCTGGCAGGCACCGAGTTGAGAAATGTCCAGACAGATCTGGGATAGTCGATGTCTTCATTGATTGGTCGATCGAAAATCTTGGCCAACATATTCGGCTCTACTTCAGAGCGCTTGTGTTTGCCACTGTATGCTTTAAGCGCATAACCCGAAGCAATCGATGGCACGATACCAGCAGCGATACCAACAATTCCTGATTGCACGGCGTAACCGGGATACTTGGCGGCAGGAATTGCCAGGCTTTCGCAGACAGCCCACAGAGCCCCGTTTAGTATAAAGCTGCCGGCGTTAATGCGCGCCACCAGCTTATCTCTAGATGTTTGAAAACTTGAAAGAACCTCACTATAAAGATTTTGCTCAGCGTCAATTTCGGCCAGAACAAAATCAATTTCCAGAGCCGTTTGTACAAGCACATTTTGCGCTCTCTGGTTCAGCTCAAGTAATTCTTGCCGGTCACTGAGCGACTCAATGGTGGCGGCACCAGAATGCTGGCTAATTTTTCTTCTCAACTCTTGCATACGTTTGAGAGGGCTAAGCAAATTCAGTTCAGAGGCCAGTTGTGTAGTGTTGACCGAAATTCCACGACTGTTTACGTTGATGCCTGAACGCAGAATCTGTTGTGGCACCAGCACGCTATTCGCTCGGCCGGAAGCCGGTGACGTTCTTGCCGGATTGGGCAAAGGCGGAGCCAGCGGTAGAGCGTTTTGAGCCAAACAATTGGTACAGGTGATTGGCCACGTTGCCAGTACTGCAATTATCGCCCGCTTTTGCCTGCCTGAACCCATCAATGACACTCCAAGAGGTTTGAAAGCATTGACTATACTTAAAATCAGGTTATAAAGGTCAAGATTTGATCAAGATTTAAAATTCAAGGCTATTACGTTGAAATGCCATATCTTTTGGATATTGAATGGATGGTCTATTAAGAAACGCTAGAAACAAAGCGGTAACCGATGCGAGTTTCTGTTTGAATCAGCTTGGGCCTGGTGGGGTCGCTTTCAATTTTGTTGCGTAGATTGGCCACATGCACTCTTAAAGAGTGGTGGTCTTCAGCGTATTCTAGGCCCCAAACTTTGGTTAACAGTTGCCGATGCGTAAGCACGCGGTTGGTATTGTTAATCATCATTTGTAGTAGATCATATTCTTTAGGCGTCAGGTGCACTGTGTCACCAGATATGGTGACAATTCTCTTGTCAAAATCAACCTGTAAATTTCCTTCGTTGAAAATAGGGGAGCTACTTGAAGCCTCTGAACTCTTAGCACGGCGGATGATCGCTCTTGTGCGCGCCAGCAGTTCGCCCACACCGAATGGTTTAGTCAGATAGTCGTCGGCACCACAATCTAAAGCCTTAATCTTGTCTTCTTCGCTGTCACGTACAGACAGTACTAAAATCGGAATTTGGCTCCAGCTGCGGATCTGTTTACAAACGTCAAAACCATCCATTCCCGGCATGGCAAGATCAAGAACTACCAGATCAAAAGGTTCAGTGGCCATTTTATCAAGGCCTTCCTCGCCACTGCCAGCCAAACCGACTTGATAGTCATTTCTTTCGAGACCCATTTTCAAGGCTCGTCTTATTTGGGGCTCGTCATCGATTACAAGAATTCTCATTATGCTTCGTCAATGGTGGTAAGCAGCGGTTGTTTTAATTTCACGGGCAATCTTATCTCAAATATGGCGCCTCCGCCGTTGCGAGAGCGAGCTGAAATTTGGCCGTGGTGTGCTTCCACTAGTGACCGGCAAATGGCCAAACCAATACCAGCGCCAGGTGTGGAGCTTTCTTTTAACGCCTGATTGCGATAAAAACGATCAAAAATCAGTGGCAAATCTTCTTCAGAGATGCCGAGACCTCGGTCCATTACACTGATTATTAACTCGTCATCGAGTGTATTGACCGTAATTTCTATAAGAGTTGATTTATCGGAGTATTTAAGGGAGTTATCAACCAGATTCTTGATCACTTGTTCAATTTGTACTTGATCGACCATCACGTCGGCCATATCCCGCGGCAGGCGCACTGTTATGCGGCGGTTGTCGTCGGCCGAGAAAGAGGCAAGGGCCGAACCGATTAACTCTGCCAGCGAACTGCTTTCTAAATTAGGTTTCCAGGCATCGGCTTCCAGTCGGGAAAGATTGAGCACATTGCCCACCATGCGATTGATACGGTCTGCTTCGTCTTCTATGCCTTGCAAAAGTAATTTGGCATCTGCAGTATCATTTTGTTGATAAATTGGTTCTTGCAAAAGCGCTGATACCGCAGCTTTTATTCCAGTTAGCGGGCTTCTGAAATCGTGAGAAATCATCGATAGAAGTGCTGTTTTGAGTTTGTCTACTTCTTTGAGAGCTTGAACGTGTGATTGCTCTTTCATCAATTCTTCTCTCTGTAAAATTACCACTGCATGATTTACAAGCGTGTCAATTAAACGTTTTTGCTCTGGGGTTTCTTTTGTTACCTCACTGAGCTTTATATATACAGCGCCTGCTTGTTCACCGCCGCTGGCAACGGGCGTCCACAGGGTTTTGCTGGCTGGGTCAAGGCGTGCTGAATCAAGTTGCTTCTTGATTTCACAGATAAGAATTTCATTGCGGTTGCGGTCTTCGGCGCCAATACCAGCTCGTAAAACCACATTGCCAAATTTATCAAATGTGACAACGGCAGCAGCTTCTACATCTGCGATACGCTTCAGTTGCTTTAAAACTTCAGTTAAAGCCTCTTCAGTGGTTAATTGAGAAGAGACTGCCCAACTGGCTTTAGCTAGTGTTTCGGTTTCAGTCTGCCGCTGTTTTGCTTCAGCCGCTGTCGACCTTACTCTTGATGTTAGCTGACCGGTAATTGTTGAAACCAAAAGAAACGTGCAAAGGGCAAGCCATTCAGAAGAGTCGTGTACAGAAAGAGTGTACTTTGGTTCAACGAAAAACCAGTCTATAGCAATAAAAGATAAAATCGACGAGATAATGGCAGCGCTGCGACCAACATATAGACCTACGAGAAATACAACAAGCAGGTAGACCATAGACACGTTTGCTAGAACGAAATCGAGCCGCACTACCACAATCAGAGCCGTAACTAAAACTACGCTTGCTATGCCGATACAGAGTTTCCAGACGTGTTGCATTGTTTAATTGTCCAGAACAGCTGACATTCTCTTCATCCGACGTGCACCACCGGTCGTTTTTTAACATCCTTCTCAATGCTGCGCAAAATTTCTCTGGTTAACGGTGCGGTTTCGCCTTCTCCGAAAAAGATGTATTTAAAAGCATACATGGCGGGGCTACCCTCAGTCCAACCAAAGTATACATGCGGATTGACACCGCTTGAGTCTCTAATGGACAGCAATAGAGCAGCAATGGCATTTGGTACCGCAGGGCTCTGACAGCGCATAATTCTGTATTTACCATTTGTAATGCCACTGACGTCGAGCACTTCATCTTCAAACTCTGACGGGTCAAGAGCGGTCACTTCAAGGAAAATGACATTCTCGCTGCTCATGTTCAGACCGTGGGTCTCTCTTAATTCTTCCATTTTAACTGGATATGCAGCCCCACCAGGCCTGTGAGCAATGATTCTCAGTGGGCCTTTGGCAACGCGGTCATTGATAAAATTGAGCGCCGTGGTGTCAAAGCTGACTTTCTTAATTCTCAGCTCAAGCGATCTTGCCACTCGAGAAAACAGCGAGATCAGTAAGATAGTCACAATGAAGAAACCGGCAATTTGAATACCATCTGGTCTTTCCACCATATTGGCGCCGGTGGTATAGAGCAGTATCGCTGTAATAGTCATGAAACCGTAGCGCAGGATACGCGCCCTGTGCCACATGCTTACGGTAACGGCAGTGGCCGCCGAAGTCATCAGCACCAGTACACCGGTGGCATAAGCAGCAGCTTGTGCATCTACATTGGCTTTAAAGATGATGGTCACACCAATCGTGACCGCAGCAAAGAACATTACTAGAGGTCTGGTGGCGGCTGTCCATTCTGGTGCCATGCCGTATCGCGGAAGATACCTGGGCACGAGCGTGAGTAAACCTGCCAGGGCGGAAGCACCGGCGAACCAGAGAATGGCGATGGTCACCACATCATATATGGTGCCAAAAGTTGGACCCATATAGAGGTGCGCCAGATAAGAAATTGCTCGACCATTAGCTTCGCCACCTATGGCAAACTTTTCGGCAGGAATGAGCAAAGTCGTGACCAAACTGCTGGCTATGAGCATTACACTCATTATTAGCGCAGCAGACACCAGCAACTTTCTTGTGTTTGCTATGCGGCCTTTCGGGTGGAGTGGATCATCATCTGCCTTTCCTTTGACCAGGGGCATCACTGAAACTCCCGTTTCAAAACCGGAGAGACCTAAGGCAAGTTTAGGAAAAACCAGAGCAGCAGCGGCAATCATAGTCAAAGGATTTATATATTTGGCATCTAGTTGCAAATGCCATTGGTGGATAAGTTCTGGATGGGCAAAAATTTTCTGACCGCTGACAGCCAGGATGTAGACGCTAAGGCTGATATAAGCGACCACTAAAACTGCTGAAATACCTATGGCTTCTCGGAAACCAAGGAGGAAAACACCGGCCAAAAGCAGCAGCAACAGGCTGGTGCAATATATTGGATTGTGAGGAATGAAGCTAAGGTGCTGAACAAAAGGATTCTCTAGAATATGGGCGGTGGCGTCGGCAGCAGAGAGAGTAATGGTGATGACAAAATCTGTGGCCGCAAAACCGAGTAGCACCAGAACAACTGTTTTTCCGATCCAGCCTGGAAAAAGCTTTTCCAGCATTGAAATACTTCCCTGACCATGCGGGCTCTCCCGAGCTACCACCCAGTAAACAGGGAGGGCACCGAATAAAGTTAGTAAAACTACAATCAGTGTTGCCAGGGGGGAAAGAATGCTGGCTGCCAGAAAGGCGATGCCAGGCTGGTAACCGAGTGTGGAAAAATAATCCACACCAGTTAAACACATCACGCGCCACCACGACGCTTGTTCTTTTGAATGATCTCTCTTTTTTGCGTCTTGGCTTTTCTGAGGCAATGGGCCATCCTGTATTAGCTGCCTGTCGGCCAGGACCTGACTATTGATCTGCATTTTCTCGCTCATTAAAGGGTTGCCTTAGTGTCTTGCCGTTGCCGATGGCACTACATAGAGCCTCACCGGGTGGTTGTCTCTGAGTAAAACTTTTTGCGTGGGCACAGGCACAGAAGATTCTGTGTTTTCGACTTCTTCGTGGCCTGCGATGAAGTGCACGATTTTCTCAGTCACCGTAAAGACTTTGTCTAGTAAGTGACCGCCTAGCCAAGCCAGAAAAAAGAGAAAGACGATTATTAGAATATCCATTGCCCGTCCTCGCAGGATGACATCAATATCTAACTCTTTTGGTCGTCAACCTGGTATCAAAAATTGGGCAGACGTATCAAGAAACTATCAAGATGGTCTTAAGGTGCTGTGATGAAGGGCAATCTTGATACTTTCTTGATTTGCTTCTAGTTATAGTCACGTAATCTGGCGCGAAGACTAATCTTCGCTTCAGTTCTCATAGATGCTGCCCTTGTTTTGCAAGCACGTGAAACTTTTCTGCACAAAAAAGTGAGTGAAAAATGGCCGTACCTAAACGTCTTGTCGGTCCACTAGTGTTGTCTCTTAGCCTGGGATTAGGCACCATCTGTTTTGTTAGAGCAGAGTCGGTGAGTGGTCCTGCGGGTGCGCCACAGCTGTCTAGTGCCACACCCATAGTTGATAATCGTAAGATTGTCCAGAATGACCCCAGTCTGAATTTACGCCCGCCGTTGGATCCAAATAGCGGCTCTTCTTCTTCTTCTTCTTCTGATTCAAATTCTGATTCTGATCCAATTCCAAACACAGATTCGCCAATGCAAAGAGGCAATGAATTTGCTGGTGCAAACACCATGCCAACTGTACCTGGCCTAGAGCAGATTAAGTTGCGCGATATCAATTTAGTGCGGCGTGATCTGACCAATTTGGCTACACGTCATGGTCAAGCCATCCCGGCTGCCAACTCAACCAGGCAGCAGCTTGGTAAGTATTTTTATGACATGATGAATAAACTCGCTTCAATGCCTCAGGGGAACTTTTCAGACCAAGACTATAACGATATAGGAATTCTCACTGATGATTTTGACGATGTACTGCGTCGAGTCAAAGGAAGAATGGCTCTTAGTGTCCTGAAAAATGAGTTCATGTCAGCGCCAAAGTCAGCTGACGCAGAGAAAACAAAAGATCTAGACTCAAGACTTGCCATTCTTGAGAAAGTAAAGGTGAGTGGTGATTTTACTTTCGTGCCACAGTCAGACTTTGGCAAAACTACAGCTGATGCCACTGCTGCAAATTTTCGCGGCCGTATAAATGTATTAGCAAAAGTCTATGAGTCAAAGGCTGATAGTAAAATCGGCGATTCCAATCTGTTTATGCGACTGACCGCTGCGTCTGGTCGCTTCTTTCCTCTGAACAAGTATTTGATGAGTCCTACAAATGCTCTAAATGATGCCAACGCTAACCCCTTCAATAGTGGTGTTAACGATGTTCAAATTCCCAATTTGCAGATTAATAACAATAACAGCAACAACGTCCGGCCTACAGTAGCTTTTGAGCAGATGTATCTTTCACAAGATTTTCGTCCATCGAAGCAGGTGAGAGCAAAATTGCAAATCGGCTTAAATAATATTGGCAACGTGTTTGATGCCAACAACTATGCAAATAATGAAACCAGTCAGTTCTTAAATACTCAGTTCGTCAACAGCACCGCCTTTAAAACCAACTTCATTGGCCCTTCAAGTATCTTCTCAATCGAGCGCGGTATATTGCGCGATCGCGCTGTACTGAAGGCCTCTACTGCTCTTGTCACACTGGCTGACCGAGATGTATTTGGTGGCTTTACCACCATTCACGAGCTGCAATTCGGTCACAAGTTCTTTAAAAAAGAAGGCAATATAAGAGGTGGTTTCTGGCAATTTAACTTCCGTGGAGGAAATCCGAGACCGCTTGTTACACCAACTACACTTTCACCTCCAGCTCTGCTTTCAATTTTGCCTGGTGGGTCGGCTCAGGGCAGCCAACCGGTCGGCTTTTACTTGAATGCAGATCAGAAAATTTGGAAAGATATTGGTTTATTTGGTCGCTATGCCAATGGCGATAATACCTTTGGTCAAGTCTTTTTGGGCGGGTTGCTCACTAACAAACAAAGCTTTTCCTTTGGCGCTGAAATTCCGGTCAAGATCATCACCAAGAAGCGTCCTGATGACGTCATAGGAATTGCGTATGGTCAAATATCGTCTTACCGAAGGGGCACCGTCACACCATCTACACCTGCATTTGTTGGCATTGATGGTGTACAGGCTACTACTCTAGATGAAGTCAATGCCAACGTTGCCGTTCTCAGCCCTGGTCGGCGGCCGGCCCAGGAGAAATGTCTTGAAGCTTATTACCGCTGGCAAGTGAATAAGAACGTTTCTATTTCGCCTGATTTTCAATACATATGGTCGCCTGGTGCCACAAAGGGTGGGAACCCCGGCATCTGTGTATTGGGAACCAGGTTGAACGTTGTGTTTTAGTGTCTGAGAATAAACAGAATTGGCTGCTCCCGTTAAAAATCACGTACTGGTGCTGATTCAAGGAGTTCATGCGGGCACCGTTAATTCGGTGCGCTATGCCGAATCGATTAGCAAGAACTGCCAGGCTGTTTATATAGAGTTAGCACCTGAGAAAACTGAGGCACTTAAGGAAGAGTTTGCCAGGCTTTTTCCAACTGTTGAACTTGTGATCTTACCGTCACCCTACCGCTCATTAGTTCAGCCTCTAATGAGCTTTATAGATGCCATTGAGAAAGAGAATCCGGCCGAGACTGTAACTGTAATAATTGGCGAGTTTGCCTCAGATAAATGGTGGCACTCTTTGCTGCATGGCAATACTGGTTTATTACTGAAAGTCGCGCTACTTTCAAGACCAGAAGTTGTAGTAGCAAATGTTCGATATAGCGTTTGAAGGTGCAGTAATGAGCAAGGCAGCGTCTTTGCCTGATTTCATTTGATACTGGCTGCCCGATCGCCGAATTTGATCAGCACTTGGATCGAACTGATTACAGCCAGAACAAAAGTCGCGACATATTCGTGCAACAAACGAGAGAGGCCAAAGTAAATGGTGGCCATGACCACCGTGGCCACTGCAATGCCAAGTAAAAATACAAATTCTGGTTGGTGACTGACTTTCATTATGTTCGTGAAGATAAACCTTGTCAGCAATAATACGCGCGCCTCTAGGGCCCACCAAGGGAGTTGAACATTTTTTTCACCGGTTGAGCAGTCGAATTGACTTGCACAATCTGTTTGCTGATGTTGTCGATGTGGTGAAGATGCTCAAAGAGCTTTGTTATCAGTTCTGCATCAGTTAAGTGCAAAGCTGTGGCGGCCTGAATACTTTGGTCAAGTGCCGAATCGAGATTTGTGGAATTCTGCACATCAGTACTAGCGCTACTACTGTTCATTTGTCTTACCTTAGTTTCAAACGCCGCTTGGCGACATTTCTTTTATACCTCTGTTAAGGTCAAGAAAATGTCAGAATTGGCGTCTGCCAGGTCAAGATAGTGTCAAGGTTCTAGTTTTGAAATAACGAAAATTTGATCGCACAGCTTTGGCTAAAACCAAGCAGCGTTGTGTTGATGTTACAGATGCTGCTTTGATAATAGTCTATCGCCGCCCCCGTGTAGTCTCCGCCATGAAACTTAGCTTTGGCGCGATAATAGAAAGCGTCGGCAAAATTCGGCTTCAGCGCAATTGCCTGCGTGTAGTCGTTGATCGCGTTAGCATTGTTACCCATGTCGGCAAACATCAGCCCACGGCTCATATAAGAGTCAGGGCTTGTTCTCAATTTTAGAGAAGCAGTAAAATCTTCTATGGCACCACTCATATCTTTGCAAAAATAGCGACCCCAGGCTCGACTGTTATAACCAGCAAATTTTGTTTGATCGATTTTTACGGCATGATTATAATCTTTCAGCGCGTCTGCATCTTTGTGCAAGCTGTGTAAAACATCCCCGCGTCCGGAGAAGGCCCCTGCATTTTTAGGATTCAACCTGATGGCCTGATTGTAGTCAGCCATAGCTCCCGTCAGATCTCCAAATTTATGGAGAGCACTGGCCCGATACTGGTATGCATTACTGCTTGGAGCGATCTTGATTACCTTGTCAAAATCATTGAGACACTTCTTGTCGTCAATGGCCTGTAGCGCCGAACCGCGGCTGCTAAGGCCACCCTCTTCATCTAACTTGATAGCTTGATCAAAATCTTGCATGGCCTGACGTTGCTTTCCCCTCTCCAGTAGACAGTTTGCACGATCACTGAAAACTGACGACTGAGTAGTGCCCAGTTTAACAGCCATGTTCAGGTCAGCTAAAATCCCATCTTTGTCTGTGCGATCATCGCGCTCCAGAGAGCGACGGTGATAGGCCCAGGGATCACTCGGCTTGATTTTTATAACAGCGGAAAAATCTTTAAACGCATTTTTGCGATCACCAAGATTTGCATGAGCATAGCCGCGAGCGGCTAAGGCCCTTGGATCATTGGGGGCGATCTTCACCGCTTCTTCGCAATCTTTTAGACCGTTTATTTCATCGAATTGCTGCGTTCGTAGTTGACCGCGATTGATTAGCGCCGACAGGCAATATTTATCTGTCTCAATCGCCAGGTCGTAAAATTGTAGCGCCTTTTTCATGTCGCCTTGTTCTTCGCGCGCAACACCACAGTTGAAATATGAAACGGCCAGCGCACGGTTTGTAGGCGCGCTCTCGTTTGCCTGCTGGCGTACTGCCTTAGCGGGAGACACTGTTAAGGCAAGACCAAGGGAAAGAGCCATGACTAGAATTCTTGGGGCCATTTAACGCTGTGAAATCGGCACAGTCAGGTGTATGTCGCTTAAGCCAAGCACTGCCAAGCTGCTGGCTGGAATTAGCACGTCAGCTGTTGGGTCAAGGCTACGACCAGGAATTTTGATGGTACCGCTTACGGTGCTGCCAGAACTCAAGCTCTTAGCTGAGAAACTTGCTTTAGCGAGCTGGTCGGCTTGACCAGAACTGCGTACCAGGGCCTTGATAGAGCCAGGTAACTTAATTTCTTCTGGGCTATCGTTGCGTAACATTACTTTCAATTGAACATCATCTTTTGATGCTTTCACGCCTTGCAAAAGTAAGTGCACTTTTCCAGTGTTGTTTGGCTTGACTGGCCTGCTCGGTGTATTTGCAACTTGATTCATGGCTTGATTCATAGCTGGATTCACAGCTGGATTTAAAGGTGTATTACTAGCCAGCAGCGATTCCATAGTCGGAGCAGCAGGGCTGACACCAGAAACGGTGGCGCTAGCTAACGGCATTTGCACCGGTGCCGCACTGAGATCTGTTGGCGTCACCACTGGCGGCAAAGTAGGCTGCAAAAGACCTGCTGGTACCGGCACACTGGCACTCTGCAATTGTTGAATGTAGCTATTGGCCTGATTCAATTGTGCTTGTAATTGTTGATTATTATTCTGCAGCGAGTTTAGTTGGGCAACTTGCTGATTAGGTATTTGATAGGCGAGCGACTGGGGTGCCACGGGTGGAATTGTGGAAACCGGCGCTCCGGCAGGTGCCGGCGATGGAGCTGGAACGGAAGCTGGAAGGGATCCTGTTGCGGAAGCTTTGGGAGCGTAACGACTGGCTGCCTTTTGCACGGCGTTCACTACATCTTGTTTATTGACAGCGGCAAATTTTCCTTTAAACATGGCTGGAGCTGATTGGGCTGTCAGTGCAGCCACCGATGCCGCGCCGTTTGTGGTGTAAGCGTTTCTGGCCTGTGCTGCGAAACTGGCAAAGCTGGTTGGAGCTAAATCAGCAGTTTCGGCTGCGGCCGAGGCAGTGGCACTGTCGGCGGCGGAAGTGATTGCGGCGGTTTCGGTTGCTGATACCGCACCGACACCCTTGGTATTAGCCAATGCCCTGACGGCGGCCTTTAACGCCTCGGATGCCGATAGGGGTTGTGATGAGCCACTCAGTGAAGCACCTGGCGCGGCACCAGCAGCGGTGCCTGCTGCCGAACCCAGAAGATCGCTGTCGTCAGGCGGCAAACCACTGCTCGCAGAAGGCAATGATGATTTGCTTGACCTGACCATAGGCACACCGTTGTTACCGATGGTATCAAGCACCACTCCCTGAAATTCTTCCGACTCTTTAATTTGATTTTGTTGTTTAAGGCTAAAATCGCGGATGCTGGTCAAAAAGTTAGAGATGCTCGATACATGCTGATCGGTTGACAGCCCGGCAGACCCCGCTGTTGAGTCGCCGGCTTGAGCGCTTGATACAGCAGCCGCAGCTGCCGCTTCGGGAGCAATACCAATTGCTTGAGCAGTAGGCAACACGTCAGCTGGAGGAGCTTCAAATACTGGTGATTGCGGCATGACAACATTTTGTGCGTCGGGTGTGCCGAAGCTCTGAGGCATGTTTTGTGCAACAGTGTTGCCGTTATTTATGTTAGAGCTGGCCAACATGTCCCCCAGTTTTTTACGATAGGCCTGATATCGCAAGTCTGATGGATAGAGTGCTACAGCATCGCTGGCTTTTTGAAATGCGCTCGGAATTGAGCCCTGCATCTCTAAAGTTTGCGCTAATTCATAAGCTTTTCGCGCTTCTTGTCTGGCAAAAGCAAGTTTGAAACTCTGCCTTGCCGCAGGCAAATTAGGATGGTGCGGATTGATTTTCACTACAGTCTTATATTCATTTTGAGCAGCAGGCAGATCACCTGCAACTTGATAGGCTCTGGCTAAGCCAAGGTGTGAAGTAGCGTCCTGCGGCCGGCTGGCTACCTGTTCATGCCACAAGCCAATCAGAACTTTCGCTGCTTCTTGGTCGCCGGCATTGAGCACCAGAGCTCGAGTCAGGTCGGCATTGGCCCCTACATAATCTTTCAGATGATAGCGAGCGACGCCGAGTTCTCTCAAGGCTGGTTGAGAATCTGGGTTAAGCTGCAGCGCTTCTTGAAATAGCGCCTTGGCCTGCAATTTTCGCCCTTCTTTCATAGCCGCGCCACCGGCCCCAAGATAGGCTGCTTCAGAGGGTTTTAGCTTAGCTGCAGCTTTATATTCGACTTCGGCTTCATGAAAACGGCCTTCCTCCATGAGCTTGCTGCCCATTTCCAGGCGCGCCTCGGCCTGATTGGATTTAACTCCAATTTTGTTCAAGCTGCTATTTAAGGTGCCATGGGCGGCCAGCGCCACTTCGGGCACACTGTCGCCATGAATGATCGCCAGACGTGCTTGTTGCACAGCTGCGTCGTGGTTACCTATCTTGGCGCTGCCCTGGGCGCGGCTCAAAGATATGCGACTCAGTTCAGCGGCCAGGATTTTTTCTTCAGGATGATGTTTGACATAACCCGAAAGTAACGTCTGAGCCTCGCCCACCTTGCCTTTTTTGACAAGAGCTTGCGCTTCAGCTTTTATCTGAATTACTTTTTGCGAACTTAAAGTATTTGAGGCTGAACCGGTACTTTTGGCACCGGCTGGCGGTTTGTCTAAATCATTAGTGAGGCTGGCCGGCAAAAGCGATGACTTGATAGGAGGGGCTGGTGGCACCATTCCCGCACGACTGACTTTTGTGAATGGTTTTCGAGCAGCTTTGCCTGGGCTGCCTAGTGCCTGCGCGTGAGCGCTGAGGCTCTCAGTCTCGGCCGGCGGCAGAGCGCTGCCATAGTTGTTCTGTGCATTTTGACTTGATTGGCCATAATAGTCACTTTGACCAGCGCCAACTGGTGGAAACTTGGGTGCATAATTTGGCAACATAAGCGAATCACGGCCAGGCAAGGCCTGATAGTCGATGCGGCGAGTATTTTCAGAGGCAGGCACAATCATGCGTTTGCGGTGGGTGAAGTCTTTGGCGGGCCGCCCATAAGCATCTTGAGCACCAGCCGCAGCAACGCTTGAATGAGCCGCGAGCAGCACCGTGAGGGCCACCATTTTGATTGTCGATTCTTCTTTCAAATTCTTTGCCAATTTTTTTCTATTTTCCAACGCCACGGCAATTGTATGCCTTCCCGCTTGACATGCAACGGTGTTTATACCATAAAAGGCATATACCTGTACGTAATTGCCCCACCCGCCTGGGCGCCGGTACACGCCGGCAGGTTGGATAAGTTTTAATTAGGCTTCTTAACCTTATAACTTATAGATGCGGTTTTTACCTTACACTTGATAATCTCTGCCTGTCAGATTTGGTGAGCATGCGGCTGTGCCCCCATAATTTGTTCTCGGCGGGCAAAGCAGTTTTCAGAGAAATAAAATGACAGTATCCTCAGATCAAGAGCTTATGCTCACTGAACGCGCCAACCATTTAGTGCGCCAGGCGCGTCTTGCGGCAGCAGTTTTTACTCAGTATTCACAAGAAAAAGTCGATAAGATTGTCAGAGCGATGACCGCCGCAGCCATTGAAAATGCCGGTAAAATGGCTCTCATGGCTCATCAAGAAACGCGCATGGGCGTAACTGAAGACAAGATTTTAAAAAATCTTGTAGCATCCGAGTTTCTTTATCACCAGATTAAAGACAAACGTACCGTTGGTATTACTCGCGAATTTCCAGACCTCAATATGGTGGAAGTGGCTGAGCCAATGGGTGTAATTTTTGCCCTGGCACCGGTTACTAATCCGACCTCAACCGTTATTTTTAAAAGCATTTGCTGCGCTAAAACACGCAACACAGTTATTTTCAGCGCTCACTTGATGGCAGCCGAATCGTCAAACTTCGCCGCCAAAATTATGTACGAAGCAGCTCTTGAAGCAGGCGCGCCCAAAGGCTTCATAACCTGGGTAGACAAATCATCACGCTTAAGGCGCACCAGTGAACTGCTTATGCACCATCCTGAAGTTGATTTGATATTTGCTACCGGCGGCCAGGCGATGGTCAAAGCTGCTTACAGTTCAGGCAAGCCGGCACTTGGTGTCGGGCCTGGTAACACGCCGGTTTACGTGCACAAAAGTGCGAATGTGGCATCTGCTGCCATGGATATCATCATTTCTAAAACTTTCGACAATGGCACTGAATGCCCATCGGAACAAACTCTGGTTATTGATCGCGAAATCAGCGATGAGATCATTGCCGAATTTAAGCGCCTCGGCTGTCATGTTTGTTCGCAAGAAGAAGTGCTGAAGATCAGCGCGCTTATCGTTGACCCGCGCAATGGTGGCATCAATTATAAGTTGGTTGGTCAACCGGCTAATCTAATTGCTGATCAGGCTGGTCTCAATATCACCACTCCAATAAAAATGCTGCTCTGCCCCTTGTTGGGCGAGTTGCGCCATCATCCACTAGCCATTGAAAAGTTGATGCCGGTGCTTGGTTATGTGATAGTCGACTCAGTGAACGAAGGCATCAACAAAGCTCTCGATATCAACTATGCGGGCGGTACCGGGCACACAGCCGGCATTTTCTGCGAAGACGATAACGTCATCGAACGTTACTCTGAAGCAATTAACGCTGGGCGCATCATCGTTAATTCTCCTGCTTCAATCGGCGGCCTGGGCGGAGTTTACAACCACCTCAATACCACTTTGAGCTTCGGCTGTGGTACTGGTGGCGGCAATATCACCACCGATAACGTCGGCATCAAAAATCTGATTAACTTCAAAAGAGTGCCACGCAGACGTAATTACGTCATTAGTTTCCAGACTACGAAAAATATCTATATCAATCCAGGCTCGATTGATCACTTGCGCAATCTTAAGTGTCAGAGCGCCTTTATCATCACATCGCGCAGTGCCTCGCGTCGCGGCCATCTGGCTATGGTGACCGAGCGCTTGCCGCAAGACTGTCACGTTGACGTGTTTGCTGACATGGGCCCCGAACCTGATTTTGCCACTTTGCAAAGAGTGGTGGAATCAATGCGACGCACGAAGCCTGACACGGTGATTGCCCTGGGTGGAGGCTCTGTGCTGGATGCAGCCAAGATTATTCGCCTCTTCTATGATTATCCTGATTTGAAGATTTCTGAAGTGGCCGTGAACTTCCTCGATTTCCATCACCGTATGATTGAGTTTCCGACAGATATGAAAACTCAGCTGGTGGCAATTCCAACCACATCAGGCACTGGCTCTGAAGTCACTCCTTTTGCCGTTCTTAAAGACGGCCACCGCAAGATTTCATTGATTGACGAATGCATGCTGCCTGACATAGCAATCATCGATGCCAACCTGACACGCAGCTTGCCTGCCGATATTACGGGTGATACCGCATTTGATGCCCTCACTCACGCTTTAGAGGCTTTGGTTTCGACCTTCTCGTCTGACTATACAGACGGGCTGGCCTTAGAAGCGTTGCGTTTGATATTTGAATCGCTGCCTGAAACTCTGAAAAATCCTAACAGTATCGTGCACCGCCACAAACTGCATAATGCCGCCACTCTGGCAGGAATGGCCATTGCCAACGCCTCAGTTGGGGTCAATCACGCCCTGGCCCACGCTCTCGGTGCCCGTTTTGATATTCCTCACGGCAGAGCCAATGCAGCTTTCTTGCTTTCCACCATTGAATATAACGCCCAGATTCCGTCTAAATTTGTTTCTGTGCCTTGTTACCCACTCTGGATAGCCGACCGCAAATACGCACGGGCTGCCCAATTTATCGGTTTGAAAGATGATTTGCAGCCTGGCGAAAGCGAAGAAATTGGTCGCCGCCGTCTGGTGCAAAAATTGCGTCAGGCTATTTTTGACCTGGCCAAATTGGCAAATCAGGCTCTCTCCGTGGCAGAGTTGGGCATTCCGCTCGAAGCATACATGGCCGCTATTCCTGAGTTGACTGAAATTGCATTTGGCGACATGAGCATTCGCACCAATCCGCGCTACGCACTAGCCCCCGAAGTGGCTCAACTATTTGCTACCGCCTATCCACCAAGAGAAAGACCAAGCATCTAATTTGCACTATAAATAGTTAGCTGAGGAAATTATGGCCGAGCCTGTGAAAGAGAGAAAACTAGAAAAGATTCGCATCTTAGGCGATCTCGAACGCGGACTTGATGACGTCGATAAGAAGCTTGCGCGTGGCAACACTGATATTGAGTTTGATTTTTCTGGTTGTCCTTTTATAAGTGTTGATGGCCTTGAGTGGTTAGAAGAGTTTCTGTTACGTGCAGACTCGTTGAAATCGACAGTTACTTTTATCAATGTGCAAAATCCGGTATATAAGGTTTTTAAAGTCGCTCACATCGACAGCTTAATGCGTGCTTGTGGCGCACCAAACCAGGAATCGCAAGGCTTAAGTTGCTAAGTTCTGAGCCATCTGTACGCGCTCAAGATTTGACTAAGCGCTTTGGCTCGCGAACATCTGTGGATAAGCTCAATTTGAGCATCTATCCTGGCGAACTGTATGCCTTATTGGGTGACAATGGGGCCGGCAAAACCACAACCATTAGTATGTTGACCACCTTACTCGCACCCACATCAGGTGAGTTCTTCATTTGCGGCTTCAATGGCCTCAAGCAACCAGAGAAAATTAAAGGCTGCTTCGGTGCGGTCTCGCAAGATCTGGCTCTCTATCAAGAACTCACTCCGTATGAGAATCTCAAGTTTCTGGCTAATCTTTATGGCTTGCCGAAAGTCGAAGGCGAGGCTCGCATTGAAAAATTATTGGGACGAGCTGGTTTAATCGACCGACTCAATGACCGTACTCAAAGTCTTTCTGGTGGCATGTTACGCCGATTAGCTATTGCTTGCGCCATGATCAACGAACCAAAAGTATTGTTTATGGACGAGCCCACGGTGGGTCTTGATCCGGCTTCGCGTCGACTTATTTGGGCAACTTTAAAGGAACTCAAAGCTGCAGGCGTGACTATTTTACTAACTACCCACTATTTAGAAGAAGCCGAGCTTTTAGCCGATCGTATTGGTATCATCCGTGATGGCAAGCTTACAGCTGAAGGCACCGTGTCGGAGTTGGCCAGACGCATTAAAGGCATGCGCGGCATATCGATTAAGCTCGCCCCTGATTGTGCAGTAGAGTCTCCTGAACTGGTTACATCACTGAATTTTCTCAAAGAAAAATTTGGCGTAGAGGTCAGGCTCGACAGTTTGCGCAACACAATTTATTTAAGTCAGCCTGAAAGCGACGCAGAGCAATATCATCGAGAGATTTTTGATTGGTTACAGCGCGAAGAAATTTCATTTGTAAAATTTGCCACTGGTGAACCAAATCTGGAAGAAGTTTTTCTGGCCGTATCGAAGGACTTGAAGGAGAATGGTACTCAGCTCGAGAATAGTACTCAGCTCGAGAATAATGGGCCGCTAGAGACCGCTCTGCCTGCGGAAAGTGAGCAGCCGGTATGATCGCTTCCATTTTGGCAATCATGTACAAAGACATATTGCAGTGGACCAGGCGCCCCCTTTATTTTTTTGCCAGTGTATTGCTCGCCATTTTAATTTTGGTCTGCGTTGGCAACACCATATCTGGTGCTAATGATATGCCTTTTGGTTTGTACGATCCCGCCGGCATTTCCGAACTCTCTAAACACTTAACCGATACCAGACGCTTTCGCGTCAAAGTTTATGACGATCTTGAAGAAGCTAAAGGTGACCTGGCGCACGAGAAAATTGTCGCTCTGGCCAATGTCTCGCAAGATCCTTTAGAAGATTCAGTGCAAATTTTGTCCAGTGGCAACAACCCGCTTATTGATGATCAAATTGCTATGGGACTTCTCGCCGTGCTGACTCAGCGAGCTGACGAGTTGAACATCCCGCTTCATTCTGCCGCGCTTTTTCAAGTCAATTTCGGCCTGCGTGATTACATTACCTCTGGTCTTACTGCGTATCTCTGCTATGTGCTGGCTTCCATGAATGTCGGATTCAGCTGGATCTACGAGTGGATGGAACGCACCTATCGGCAGATTGTTTACGCTCCAGGCGGGCTCGACGCCGCCATTATCGCCAAGACCATTACAGTCACCCTTGAAGCTGCTCTGGTGCTATGGCTCTCGCTTGCTATCACTGCACCGATTGTCGGTTTCACCCTGGGCGGCAATTTCTTCGGACTGCTCGGCGCCACTCTGCTTTCGGTTTTCACTTTTGCTTGCTTGGGCCTTTGTTTCGCTTGTGTGCTGAAAACCATTAGAATTTACACAATGACAGTTTCGATTTTAGGGGTAGCCTTGATGTTCGTCTCTGGAATCATTACTCCGGTCAAGGCTATGCCAGGCTGGGAGCAGAGGCTTGCTACCTCGTTGCCGATGTATTACGCCGCCGACCTCACCAAAGGGGTGATGTTGGGTATTCCTGCTGACTACACACGTGATATCCTCTTACTGACGGGTTGGGCTATAGCAGCACTAATTCTGGCTCGTTTCTTACTAATCCGCAGCAAAGCCTCGATCTAGCGCGTTGCACTGGCAGTTACCGGAGGCTCACTTGACAAGAACTTTGCCCAAGCGCAAATTACTTAGCGCATTGATGACGGGCATAGCTTTGTTCTCATGCCTGCCCGCAGAAGCGGCAGGTACATCTGGCCGGGTTGCTGTAGAGCATTTACTTCAGTCTTTTGAATCGTCTTCGGCCTTGCGACCGTCGAGCTTCATCGACTACCAGGAAATGTCATCTCGCTGTCTTGGCAAAAATTGGACCAGCTTAACGCCCTCGCAAAGGAAAGAGTTTGTAGGTTCGCTCAAAGGCCTGGTGGAAAAGCGATACTATCCGCGCTGGCGCAAAATTTTTGGCAAGGGCAAGGTTATTTTCCAGGGCGAGAATATACAAGATGGCGACATTCTTGTAAGCACCAAGTTTTTGCTTGGTAAAAAAGAAGAATCACTTTCGTGGCGCCTGGCTGATCACAGTGGTGCTTTCAAGATTGTTAGTCTGTCTGTAGACAATAAAGATCTGCTGGAACGTTTAAAGACTCGCATCAAAGCCAGACAGCAAAAGGCTGGTTTCGCTTCTTTAATTGCCTGGATGAAAGGCAAACATGTGGACGAGCCCACCACTACAACTGTATCTGTTCTCGGTGCGGTGCCTATTGCTGCTGCACATCCGCCATCAGCGCCCAATCAGCTATCATCATTTTTCACCAGTGCTGCCGATTAGTTAGATATGATTCTCACCGGACTGGTTCAAGCAAAGCTTGAGAAACGCTATAAACGTTTTCTAGCCGATGTGAAGTTGCAAGATGGCACCGTTGTCACTGCTCATTGTGCTAATCCGGGATCAATGCTTGGTATGAGCGACCCAGGCATGACTGTATATCTCAGTCATTGCCCTGCTCCGTCACGCAAATTGGCCTGGAGCATGAAGCTTGTACAGACGCCTACTTCACTGGTTGTGGTTGATACACTGTTGGCCAACAAGCTCTTTAAAGAGGCTTTTACTTCAGGCACTCTGACTGAGTTTGCCAATTTTGACAAAATTGAAAGTGAGCAAGTTTTTGCCGACAGCCGCTTTGATTTTCGCTTAAGTAAAAGTACTCAAGCCAATCTCTCGCACTGTTTTGTGGAAGTTAAATCGACAACGCTCTGGCAAAATGGCCAGGCACTGTTTCCCGATTCGCGCACTGAGCGCGGCCGCAAACATTTGGCCACATTGAGCATGGCCGTCGCGGGAGGCTACGCAGCCACGCAATTTTATTTAATTGGTCGTAGCGACGCTCAATCGTTCTCTTCTGCTGATGCTATAGATCCGCTCTATGGCCAAGCTTTGCGGGCAGCGCAGCAAGCCGGCGTGGGCATTGTGGCGCGGGCTCTGCATTTTGAGCATCTAGATTTTGATGCTGAGAAAATCGCTGCCGGCCTCAATTTTGATTTGAGCTTGACCGTGGCACACGCGGTTCCAATTGAACTAAACTAGTTCAGTCTCTTATTATTGTGTCTGTTTTGTTTAACTGATATCTTTATTGCATATGGCCAGAATTCTTTTAGCAGACGATGATAAACAGCTTTGCAGTCTTGTTAGAGATTGGCTGGTTCATGAAAACTATACTGTCGATATGACCCACAGTGGCGGCGACGCCGAAGAAATGCTCAAGAGTTATGAGTATGACGTGATCATTCTTGATTGGGACATGCCCGAAAAAAAAGGTATTGAAGTTTGCCAGGGCTACCGCAAAAATGGTGGCACATCGCCGGTATTGATGTTGACTGGAAAGAATTCAATTGATTCAAAAGAGAGTGGATTAGATGCTGGCGCCGATGATTATTTGACCAAACCTGCCGATTTGCGCGAACTGTCTGCGCGGATACGTGCCCTTTTGCGAAGAAAGACCAACAAACCAGTAGAGACTTTAAAAGTAGCAGACCTAGTTATCGATTCGGCCTCGCGTATTTTGAAAAGAGACGGGCAAGTAATCGAACTCTGGCCCATTGAATTTGCATTGCTGGAGTTCTTAATGCGTCATCCAAATCAAGTATTTAACAGTGACGCGTTATTGCATCATGTTTGGAAATCTGAGGCTGAAGCTGGTCCGGAAGCGGTGAGGACCACCATTAAACGCTTGCGCAAACGCATCGATGACGGACGTGAAGAGTCATTGATCAAAAACGTTTATGGATTTGGATATAAATTGGAAGTGGCAGACTAAATTTCGCCTTTGGCAGCACGTTTGATTAACACTTCAGACCTGTCCTGGTGGTTGCGATTTTCGAATTTCATATCTAGGGCAGAGCCGATTACACAGGGGTCAATTGCCCAATCGCGGCGAGTCAGCCGAGACACCGCAGAATTTTTGTCGTTCCAGTGGGCGAGTATATTAGTGACTATTTGGCCATTTTTATCACTATAGATAGAATCGTTATTGACGTTTCCCGAACGTTTTTGGCTCTCGTAAGTATTGAGGAAGCTTAGCAGTTCGTTCTGATCGATTCCGGGGTTGCGCCTGCTGTTTGGGTTTTTATCCAGAGCAGTGTAGAGCGGTTTAGGACCTTCAAAAAGTGCTTTAACAATGGTTCGAGCTTCAGCATAAATTTTGGCTTCAAAGCTAATTTCATCGGCATCTTTGCGCGATATGCCGGTGCCAAACTCTATTTTAACAGCGCCTTTGATTTGATCGTAATTGGTAATGACATTATCGATCTTAGCTTTTTCGCATGGATCAGCAGCTCTTTGTTTAGCCATTTGCAGTTCTTTCATGTCTATAAATCCGT
The DNA here is from genome assembly GCA_036170915.1 of Cyanobacteria bacterium auto_48_18. Taxonomy (GTDB): domain Bacteria; phylum Cyanobacteriota; class Vampirovibrionia; order Obscuribacterales; family Obscuribacteraceae. The sequence continues at coordinate 182,834 of JAVHQC010000029.1, read as the reverse complement.
TGCCTGATTTGTCGAGGCTGGTCATGTTTTGCTGCACATATTCTGCAGCTTCCCCAAGCCTGGCCTGCTTTAAAGCTGCGGCAGGCATGGCTTTTAGAGAGTCCGAAACTTCATTGATAAATGCGTTTGCAGAACTAAAAGCTGGGCTGTTTATATTTGATTCGTTGACGACTTCGGTTTTTAATTCCAGGTGCGACATTTAAAAATTCCTTCCTGTTATGGTTTAAGTTCTCCACCGGACGCGGTCGGCTTCGTCTATTGAATTTAATTTCCAATTGTGGCGTACCCGTGACTTTGCGACTCATCACTGGGCCTTGTGCTGTGTGTTCAAAAACGCAGAGAAATTTTCCGCAAATTTCTCTGCGTTTTTACCATAGCAATGTTTAGACTCTGAAGAAGACTAGTCGTAGCCCATCTACCAATCACCCTGTGGCTTTACTTCTTTCGCCGCTTCTGGCAATTTTGGACCGTCATAGTATGCAATCGCGTTAGCTCTATTTGCTCTGCTAAGAAGTTTTTTAAAGCTCTCGCCGAATGAGTCAAATTGATCGTTTCGCTCCATCACGTAGCCGGCGATGGTTCCTCGAGAAATTTGTTCTTCGATGCCGAAAAGTGAGTTAAATGCTCTAGTGCGTCGGCCTCTTGGATTGGATATATTAGTGATATTCTCAAAAGTCGAGGCTACTGTTTGTGCTGTATACAAGTCGTTCCCGTGGAAACGGCCGCTCTTGATAGCGCCGTCCAGTTCTTTCTGCGATATCTTAGAGTTGTTGTCGGTATCCAGAGTGGAGAAATGTTTTTTCAAAAATTCCATGCTGTTGTAGGCAACCAAATCTAATTCTTTTAATTTTTGCATATCGTCTTTACCAATCTTCCGCCAGCCATCGTAAGTCGACATGTCTTTATCACTTACAAAAGCGGGAGGCTCTACTGTTGAACTTTTTGCAGTTTTATAGTAGTTAATGATTCTTTTCTGGTCCCCACCATAGTCATCGTGAACTTGGCCAAAAAAGTACTGATTGTCTAGAATCAACTTTATACTCTCCGCATCTTGAGCGGGAATACATCTGTTCCTCAGTGCATTGCGCATCTCTCTTGTACTTAATGCATTGTCGCTATCCTGGTCATAAATTTTGGCGTTTTGCGCAAACCAGTCGCCGATATTGTCGAGCGTGACTGCTGCTTTCCGAGATGAGGGGCAATCAGCTTGAGGAGTGATCTTAAATTGTGGTGGCTGTGGTTGACTGCTGAAATCAGAGTAAACACCCAATTCTTCGCTCAGTTTCTTGAGAGCATCTTGGCTGTTTTTAGTATCTAGAACAAGCGGCGGTTGCTCGAATTGCTCTGCTGTAGACATTGATTTATTCCTTATTCCGTATTCCTTGGGGGGTAGAGGCTTATAAACTTATGCGATTGAATTTAGTGCCATTGGTTATGGCGTTTTATCAGTTCTTGAGCTTGCCGAAAGCCGCTGTTTCCATTTAGTGGTCTTGGGTCATCAAGTTTTTTGGCAAGCGACTCTGCAGTTATTGCCCCTGAGCCACCTGTAAGTACGTCGAGGGCGCTGAGCTCCACAATTCTGTTGGTAGGTGAATCACGCTTGTGCCATTCGTTGAGCATCTTTTGGGCAATGGCTGCATTTTCAGGCCAGTGAATACCATCATTGTTGTTATGCTCTTTCTCAAGTTTTTTGCACTCGAAAATAAAATTGACTAGATCCATTTTTGTAATTTTGCCATCGCTTTTGCCTTCAGTTGCGCTGTCTAAGGCGAAGAAAAGCGCATCTCTGCCTGTAAGCAAGCCATCAGCGAGGGTTTCTATTCCAACTTCGATAGCTAATTCTTGGCGAGTTCTTATGGCGTCTTTCATAGTAATGCCGTCTTTCAAGTCAAATTTGTTGGCGCCCTTCAGTTCGTCAAAATTTTCCAGTATGTTTTCCAGCTGCCTTTTTCCCTCGGTGCTGGTTTCATGCTTAAGGCTGTTTTGAACTTCGTTTCGACTGATCGCACCGTCACCTGATTGATCTAGCTTCTTCATGTTTAATTGAATGAAATCAGAGGCGTTTTGAGCCTGGCCTTCTTCACTAAGCGTTTCAGAATGAGGTGCAAATTTCCATTCTTTTTCATCAGTTTTACGCACCGCGCCATCAGGGCGGCTGAAAGGATTTGCAGCTTGCTCACAGGCTTTTGGCCGGTTTTGACTGAAGCCGCCGAAAATATCGATGCCGATGCTGTTGTCTAGAATAGTCTGCTGTTCTATCTGGCTGAGCAAGCTTTTTGGCTGTGTGCAGTCTGCTTTTTGTGCCGCCGAGGACTGTTGTGAGTCGGCCAATAGCCGGACAGAGCTGTTTTGTTCTGTGGCCTGTAATTTTGGTGTTTCAAAATTAGCTTCGACTTTTTGCACAATTAAATCCTCCAGAGGAACACAACGCCAACCCTTAACTAATTGGGTGCGCTTCGTCTATTGAATCTAATTTCCAATTGTGGCGTACCCGTGACTCTGCATCACAGTTACAAAGGCTGCCAGGTCTCTTTACACGAGTTATTACGCATCAGCCGCCGGCAGGCGCACCCAGAAGGTGCTGCCCTGCCCTGGAGTGCTTGTTACTCCAATGGTGCCTTTGTGCTGTTCGACAATGGTCTTACAGACTGCCAGTCCAAGCCCAGAACCGCGCCTCTGTTCCGATTGCCCTTTGATCTGCTTGTAGCGTTCAAAAATGGTCGCCTGGTCGGCTGCAGCTATGCCTGGCCCCTGGTCTATAAAATTGATGGTTACCATTTCAGGTTTTCTTTCCAGCATTATTCTGACCTCAGAGCCGGGTGACGAAAATTTGATGGCGTTTGAAAGCAAGTTAGTCAAAACACGCATAAATAGACCACTGTCTACCAGCGCCATGGCGTCGTTGGCCGGAAGTATTATTGCTATTTTTTTTGCTTCAGCCGAATTTGAAAGAGCATTATTGGCTTGTTCGAGCAGACCTTTGAGTGATTGCTTATCTAATTCAAGTTCAGAAAGACCGGCTTCAATTTTATCGATGTCGAGCAAGTTGCTAATCATTTCAATCAGCCAGGTAATGGTTTCGTCTAGAGCAATGGCCTGTCTCATGCCACGTTCGTCTAGTGTGCCATAAACCTTTTCTTTAATCATGCAGACAAATGCTTGAATAGAGTTTAAAGGTGAGCGCAGGTCATGGCTGAGCATTGAGACGAAATCTGCCTTCATACGTTCGGCATTTTTGCGGTCGGTGTCATCGTGCGCGACGCAAAAGAATGCTTTTTCGCTGGCGACCCAGCTCACAGACCAGAGCATGTCAATCATGCTGCCGTCTTTGCGCCTGATGCGATTTTCAATATTTTCTGTATTGCCGCTGGTCTTAATTGCGTCAAATTGTGCCTTAGTTTGGTCTGTGTCTTCTTCGGCCACAAGGCTTAAGATTCGCCTTGAGAGCAAATCTTCGGGCGCATAACCCCATAACTTCATGCAGGCTGGGCTTATGTCAGATATGGTGCAAGCGTGATCAAGTGAACAAATTATATCGACGGCATTGTCTAGTAATGCTCGTTCTTTCTGTTGAGAGGCACTGATGGCTGCCGCCATTTTTCCAAACACTTTATCTAGTTCAGCAATCTCATCGTTGCCGCTGAGAGGCTGATTGAGCGGTTTAGCACTGGCAAGGCGCCTGGTGTTGTCCACTACAATTGCTAGCCTTCTCGCCAAAACCTTATTAAATGAAATGGCAAGACTGAGTGCCAGAAGCACATTAACAGCAAGACCGGCCAGCAGCAGCTTTTTCATATTCTCGCGGTTTTCCGCTTGTCTTATGGGGCTATCAGCCTCGATAGCTTCGGTTTGCTGCCTCACCTCGTCTGACTGTTTCAGCAGCACTGCCATCATTCGCCTACCCTTACTAATGCTGCTGGCAGTGTCGTAAAGTGTGTTGGCGGCCATGGAACTTTTAAGCGTGATGGAAATGTCTTGCGCCTCTTTCCACATCTGTTGCATATTTTCAATGGTGGCGAGTTGCTCTGGTTTGTCCTTTAAGCAAAGTTTTAAAGCATCAATTTCGCCATTGATGGCATTCATCGACTGTTCAGTGCGGGCCCGCCCTTTTGCACTTTCAAGGCCTGCATACGGAGTTAAACCGCTGATGAAAATCAGCAAATGTCTCTGCACTCGATTTAGGTGCGTGACGATTTGCCTGGCATTTTCAGCGCGGGTCAACTCAAGCTCTGACTGCTGCAACATGTAAAACAGAACGCCGACAAATAAAAATTCGAAGGCTACCGGCACCAGAACAAGAATTAGACCTTTTTGCGAAAGTTTCACTGATTAAATTGCCTTCTGGCACTGTAGATTTGTTGCTACAGTTTTACCATGCGTGCTCGGGGTAGTTCTGCTGAAGCGAGCCACGGCTCCTCTTAAACTTCGTCAATGCTAGCGACTATTTAGAACCCAGTTATTTGCCGAGATAAGCGCGCGATTGCTTTCGGCAATGCCATAGTGATTACTGATGCAATCGTCAATTTTGCTTTGAATCGCTGCTTCTTGCTCGGCTATCAGGCCAAACTCTGAGTTATTTTCAGCAAGCCGACTCTCTTCCAGATATCGGCTCAAAGCTACTGCCTCAGCCACCAGAGCGGCAACACTGCGTTCAAGATCCGGCGATGGCAATTTAAACGGAAGACGCCTGAGGTCGCCGACCTGGAAATTCACTGTGGGGTTCAGCACTCCCAGCAAATAAATTGCCAGTGAAGAATTGAGAAAACCGAGCAGATACAATAAATCTGTTTTTTGTGAAAACAGTGCGGAGCTGGCGATATCGAAAACAGCATTTTCGCTTAACAAGCGTGCCTTAAAGCCGGTCGTGCCAATGTACGAATAAGTCACTCCCGGCTTGAAATAAAATTCTTCACCAGGCAGCATCCATGATTGTCCGCGGGCTTTGCGATATTCTCGAATTTCAGCGCCATCATTTTGCCAGCGTAATCGATAATTAGTTTTGTGATACCACTTTTGCCCGCCTCCTTTATCATAAGCGACATAATTATCTTTATCGCTTAGGGCGATCTCTTGATCGAGACAAACGAACAGCTTATTGTTGCAAGTAAAGAGACCATTGGTAATTGTGATTCCTTCGATATCTTTTAACTGCTGATGTTCTGCGAACAGACCGGCTAGTTGTGCCGGGCAATCGAAGGCAAACGGGTTACCGCTAATTTGTCGCACTATATTTAGTGCCTCAATTTCGTCAACGCTATTTAGATTCTGTGGCTTTGTCAAAAATTCTATGTCTGTTTGCCCATAAACAAGTGTGTTGGTTTTAGTCGCTACGCAATCTTCTTTGAGTTCAAGTGTGAGCAAAGCGCTGTTGACTTTTTCGCCAGGGCGCGAGCTGAAGCTGCCATGTCCAAGCGTTAAGCACGAAGCGATGTGGCACTGTTCAATCAGGCGCAAGCGAAAATTGCGATAGCGCTGAATAGATAAAAAACTCTGCTGCACAATTGTTGCCAGTCGTCCACCGGGCGCGAGCATTCGTATTGCTAACTCTATGAATGCCGTGTAGAGATCACCGGCACAATCAGGATAATGGTTTTTCAAGTAAGAAGCAGTGGCACCGTCCATAGTGCGCGTACTCAGATACGGCGGGTTCATAATGATTTGAATATATTTTGCGGGAAGCTCAGAGGCTTTGCGCCTGGCCCCCTCGAGATCAATCAAATCAATTAAATCAAACGCAGAAGTATCACTGCCGCCCAACTGCAGACTGCCGCCGGTTCCTTCTATTAGAAAAAGTTGTGGCAGTGATAAGTCAATTAGGCTCTCACCGAAGCTCTCTGCTGCAGCATCTGACGCATCGAAAAATTGCCCCAGTGTGTCCATAGCTAATAAATAGAGAGCAAATCCGCTGAGCTTGAGAAGATTTTGCTCGATATCCAGGCCGATCAGTTTTTCGGCGAACAGGCTATTGAGAGCTGTGACCACAGTCTCTTTGTTTAATTCTTGCAAGGCCAGCCAGCGTTCTGCTGCGGGGAGAATTAGATGGCCGGCCCCGCAGGCCGGATCGAGAATTTGTGCGCTGTGGCAGTCTGTGCCAGTCGCGAGCACTTCTTGAGCAAGAAATTGGCCTATGGCCTCAGGTGTAAAAACTTGCGTCAGTTCATCGGTCAGCGCTTCTTGAGCCCATCCGACTGCCAGACGATTGTCTGCCAGTTCTATCAGCTGCTGGCTGGGTGGCGAATATTTTGTCGCTTTGCGATCTTTAATACAGCTATCAACCTGCTTTAAGAGTTCGGCCAAAGTGCCTGACCAATCTGCTTCAGTGATGGTCAATGCTCTAGTCAAAGTGTCTGAGAAAGTACCGCAGTTAAAGGTAGCCTGCGTTTCTGAATCAAAATATCGCCGGTTTAAATGGCTCAGCAAGCCTCGGCTTAAGTCTGAATCTCCCATAGCCTGGGGCACTATTCCCCTGATGGCCAGATTGAAATGGGCAATGATTTTGACCGGCAAGCTGATTTGCCACTGATTGTGTTCTTGCGTCAGGGCTGTGGCCAAACTTGCAGTGGCTGCTTGACCAGATGCCAAAATGCTTGTTTTGAGACGCCTTACGATTTTGCGCAAGTAGGCAAGCTGCCTCTCTGAGTCACTTTTTTGCGCCCTCTGGGTCGACCGGGGCACTGCATTTAATTTTGCCATTGACAAGTGCCGGTTTCCTTGCAGTGCCTCAGACATGAAGATAAGGCTATGGTTTGCCTGATGATTGATGTCATTTGGTGTATAAAAATGCTTAGTTCATACTAATTTTGGGGATCTGGTCATGGGTAAGGGTGGTCTTGAAGACGTTGTAGCGGCCGAGTCAGCCATATGTGCTGTTGATGGCACAGCCGGTAGACTTATTTACCATGGTTACGATATTCACGATCTGGCCGAGCATTCAACTTTTGAAGAAGTTATCCATTTGCTCTGGTACGGTCATCTTCCCACTAAAGAAGAACTGGCTACGCTGACAAAAAGTCTGCGCACCAATCGTGGCATTCCTGCCGATGTGGTTGCGGCTATGAAGCAGTTTCCTAAAGACGCGCTGCCAATGGAAGTTTTGAGAACAACTGTTTCCATGCTTTCTATGTATGACGCCGACGCTGAAGACAATAATCGCGAAGCCAATATTCGCAAAGCTATTCGCCTGACAGCCCAATTGCCTACTCTTGTGGCTTACTGGGACCTGGTTAGAAATGGCAAAGATATAGTCATTCCTAAAGAAGACGGCTCACTGGCCGCCAATTTCTTGTACATGCTTAGCGGCGGCAAAGAGCCTGATGAAGTCAGTGTCAAATCACTCGACATCGCTCTGATTTTGCATGCTGACCATGAACTCAACGCTTCGACTTTTGCAGCCAGAGTTGCTGCTGCTACTCTCACTGACATGCATTCCGCCATCACTGCTGGTATTTGTGCTCTCAAAGGGCCATTGCACGGCGGCGCTAATCAAGAAGTAATCAAAATGCTGCTTGAAATGGGCTCACTCGCTAACGTTGAACCTCATTTGGACAAAATGTTCGAGAAGCACGAAAAAGTAATGGGCTTCGGTCACCGTGTTTATAAAACTGAAGATCCGCGCGCTTCGCACTTGCGCAAGATGTCACAAGAACTTGGCAAACGCGCAGGCGACACCAAGTGGTTCGACATGTCTTACAAAATCGAGCAGATTGTCAAAGCCGACAAGGGTCTCAACCCTAACGTCGACTTTTATTCAGCTTCGGTCTATTACATGCTTGGCATTCCGAATGACTTGTACACTCCAATTTTTGCCATCAGCCGCATGTCAGGTTGGGCAGCACACGTGCTTGAGCAATATGCCAATAACCGCTTGATTCGTCCTCGCGCTGACTATGTTGGCGAAATGGACCTCAAGTATGTAGACATCGACAAGCGGTCTTTTAGCCACAGCGCAAGCTAATAGCAATTATTAGTCGTTAGCTCGCGCTTGATAAGAATGATAGACCTGCTCGATGTAAGCTTCTGGAGCAAGCCCGGCATCAGCTGGTGCTGAGAGTTTCTCGTGGAAATAATTAGACAGCTTCTGCGCCACCAGAGGGCGATGAGACTTGGCCAGCGAATTGCGGCGCTTGAGAAAATCAACCACCAGGTCATATTCGGCAGGTGTGACCCGGCCGATGTCGAGCAAATTAGTGCCCGGCGCGCCGCTTAAAAGCAGTTGAGTGGTGGAAATATCAGTTTTGCGTTCGCGGATGACAATGGTTCCAGCAGCCATGTCGCCCAGGCGGCGCTCATTTTTGTCAAAAAGCATGATCACGAGACCGACGAGCATAATGTTGTCGACCATGCGCAGTAGGTTGCGAATGAAAGCCCCACCCCAACCGATGGGTTGGCCGTTGGCTTCAATCACTCTGATTTCCGCCACCCTTTTGCCTGGGGTCTGACCCTGCCAGAGGCCTTCAAAGAAAATGAAATAACAGTTGACCAAAATGAAAATTACAAATACTGAAATCATGCCTAAAATGGCATACCAGATGCTTTTGCTCTGGCTGGCCATGGGGAAGGCATTAATCAAAAGAGCCAGCGCCAGAGCCACGATTATAATAAGCAAAGCCATGCCAATGCTTATCAGCCCATCTACCAGCTGAGCCAATAGCCTGTTGCCGAGCCCCGCTATTTCAAGGTGTAAGTCCACATTTTCAGGGGTAGAGATAGAGTAATCTGGCTGTTGCATAAGTCGGCGGCGTACCTGAGGTTTTCTGAATCGAATGAATGTAGAGCGCTGGCTCAAAACAAAAAGGTTGTCATGGCAACAGCTGGAGGATTTGCTCAAACGCGTCGACAATCGAGGTTTGAAAAGTCTGGACAGACAGCAGTTGAGAGAACTGGGGCGTTTGTACAGGGCCACTTCAGCCGATTTATCAAGAGCACGGGCTCTTAAATTGAGCTCTGAAGTGCAGGTCTACCTAAATAACCTCGTGGTGAAAGCGCACAACCAAGTCTACCAAACTCACGATGACCGGTTTGCAGGCTTGTGGCGATTTGTTTGCCGCGGCTTTCCGCTCCTGGTGCAACAGTATATTGTCTATGTGCTGGTGGCTTTCCTGCTGTGTGTTGTGCCGGGTATCGGTTGCTATGTAGAAGCGCGGCGCGACGTTCATTTTGGTCAGATGGAAATGGCCAAGGGGCAAGCGCTGGTGCCCGACGAGCTCTGGCACATGATTGAGCACAAGCGCATGTGGACCGATTCTGTGCAAGATAACAGCCCTGCCATTGCCAGTTTAATTGCCACCAACAACATTCGTGTGGCCATTGCTGCATTTGCTCTGGGTATGACTTTTGGCCTGGGCACTGTATTTGTGCTTGTTAGTAACGGCATGCACATCGGCACCGTATTTGGTGTATGTCAATATTATGGAATGGCTGATAAGCTTTTAGCCTTTATCGCCGCTCATGGTGTTTTAGAATTATCGGCCATCTTTATTAGCGGCGGCGGAGGGCTTTTACTGGCTAAGTCGCTGCTTTTTCCTGGCCAGAATAGTCGAGCTGATTCGTTGCGCTTGCTGGCCAGACCGGCGATGCAACTCTTTGCCGGCTGTATCGGTCTGCTCTTGGTGGCAGGTTCAATTGAAGGATTTATTTCTCCTCGCACCGACATCAGTGCCCAGGTAAAATATATTGTTAGTCTGGCTACGGCAATTTTACTGATGCTTTATTTGTTTTATCCCCGCAATCAGGCAACCCCAGATCAGTAACACTAAGATCAATAACACCGAGATCAATAAGTAGAAGGTATTCAATGGACGAGCAAGGCTTCTGGTACATTATTTCAACATCCATCGAAGAAGCCGATGGCGACCGCGAGTTACAGCTTGCCAAGCTTAAGGAATTGCTGCACAATTCGCCTGACGAAGACATCATCGCCTTTCAGGAGATGGTGGATCATATGATGGATAGAGCTTATCGCTGGGAGCTCTGGGGTGCCGCTCATGTGATGAACGGCGGGCTGGCGGATGATGGCTTTGAATATTTCCGCGCCGGCCTGATTATGAAAGGCAAAGAGACTTATGAAGCAGCGCTGGCAGAGCCTGATTCGCTGGCCTATGCCGAAGAAATTGACGACTGCGAAGAGTTTCTGTTTCTCGCTTGCGAAGTCTATGAAGAGCGCAACAATGATGGTGCCATCTACGATCGTTTTCGGGAAGAAAGCATGGTGACACCAGACGGCGAGCCCTTTGACGTTGAAGACAAAGCGTATTTCAGGGCTGTCTATCCACGCTTATGGGAAAAATATTGCGAAGAAGAAGCATCTGAACCAGAATAGATTTTTTTCTTTCATTAAAAGTTGGTGCCGAGGTCTTGCAGATACTCGACTTACGGCTATGCTAAGTTAGAATAGCGGTGGCTCATCTGGTATCACACGTTTCACACCAGATATGATGCCCAGTATATGTCCCGCATATTGACTGCTCTGCAGTTTTACATGCATAATTTTCGCGAAGGGTTCTTATAGGAATGGCTCTAGAAGCCCCCGAGAAAACTAAAGACGCGCCTGGTTTGTCCAGACCCGGCAAGAATAAAGCCACTGCAAAGCCAAGCAGCTTGTTTAAATTCAAGCCGTTTGTGTCACTGCTGAGACAGAAACCGACGAAATCAATTTCAGTAAGAGTGGTGCGGAAAAAACGTAAGTTGCCACCAGGGCAGAGACTACTGCGCGCCATGGCCGCAGCTATGGCTTTAACCATCGGTCAATCATTGGCAATACCCCTGACCGGACCTTGTGAAGGTGTTACAGGTGGTGCCCACATAGAAGTTCCTCTGGCCGCACCATTTGCTTTGACCACTCCCTTAAGTAATCTCCGCGAGCGCGTCAACCTTGTTTGTCAGGTGAAGAAGCTTACTCCTGGCGTTTTTGCTGTTGACCCTGCTACTGGTGCCTACCTCGACTACCAGGGCTCGACTTCTTATTCGGCTGCCAGCATGATCAAGGTGCCTGTGTTGGTGGCACTATTGAATGCCATCGACAATGGTGACGTCGATCCTAATCTGGTGATGAGCATCAAGCAAGATCATATAGCTGGTGGTTCAGGTCACTTGCAGTATCGTCCGGTGGGCACCAAATTGCCTTTGCTTGATGTGGCAGAACTGATGATTATCATTTCTGACAATACTGCCACCAATATGATTATCGATTTGCTTGGCGGCAAGAAAGCTGTCAATAAAAAGTTCGCAAAATGGGGCCTTAAGAACACAGTCATTAATGCTCCACTGGCCGATCTTGCCGGCACCAATAAGACCAGCCCTTACGATCTGGTTTACCTACTGGCACGAGTTGAGCGCGGCGAGCTCATGAGCGACGTCTGGCGTAACCGTATGCGTTACATTATGGGCCGTACTAAGACTCGCACCCTGATTAATCAAGGCATTCCCCCTGGTGCCAAACTAGCTCACAAAACTGGTGACATTGGTTCGATGGTGGGCGACTGCGGAGTGATCACAACACCTGATGGCCACAAGCTCATTATGGCTATGCAAGTGCAAAGACCACACAATGATCGTCGCGCTAATGAGCTGATTCGTACCGTCACCGCAATCGTATATACCGGTTTCGAAAAAACTCGCCCGGCGCTTGAAGCAGAACTGAAAGCGATGAAGCCGAACCCGGCCAAGATCGATCTGACTAGACCGCTGGTGGGAACGCCCGAAAGCGTAAGTCCAAAAGCGGAGCCATAAAAAAAGAGGCATTGCTGCCTCTTTTTAAATTTTGATTTGTCGAATTGTTATTCGAAGCGACCTGACAGAAGTGGGCTGGTCAATCCGCTAGGCATGGTGCCTTGGTTAACACTGCCGGCAGGTGGAGCAACGTTGATCATTTGTTGAGCAATTTGCTGAGTGGTCAGTTGTGGTCCAACGCCCATTGGTTGTCCAAGAGGTTGGCTCAAGCTGCCGTGTCTTTTTACTTGACCGAGCAGACGCTGACCGTTTCTGACAATTTGCTGTGATTCGGTAACGCGTACGGCCAGACCTTGCAGATCTGTTTCCATGCGAGTCAATACTTGCTCTGCATAATGATCGGCGCCTTCACGAATTTTGGCAGCGTCTTCATCAGCTTCAAGTCTGATGCGCTCGGCTTCAGCTAATGCTTCGCGGCGCATCTGTTCAACTTCTTGCACCACTTGTTTGCGAATGCGCTCAACTTCAGCTTGCACTGCTTTGAGCAATTCTGACTCGTGCAGCATGGTCTCTGCCTGGCGACGAGCAGTAGTGATGATTTGTTCTGAGCGCCGTTGCGACTCAGCAATAATTTCGTCTCTTTGTTGCAACACGTCGGCTGCTTCACGCAACTCTTCGGGCAAGCGAGCTCTGGCTTTATCAAGCACGTCGAGGAAATCGTCGGCATTGATGAATTTGAATTTGTAGACACCGGCGGCATCGTCAATCAGATGCTCAAGCAAATCTAAGTGCTTATAGATCGTAGTCTGCTTGAAGGTGTTGGCTGCCTGGGCTGTCGGTGCAGTGATCATGGTCATTGTTGGTAGATACCCCTGCTGAAATGCTCTTTAAGGTGATCATTCACAGAACGTGGAACGAATTGCGATACGTCTCCGCCCATGCGGGCGATTTCCTTTACGGTCGAGGAGCTGATAAAAGAATACTCGGCTTTTGTCATGAGAAAAATAGTTTCTAGTTCAGGAAGAAGTTGTTTATTAGCTTGAGCCATTCCCAGTTCTGCTTCGAAATCTGAGATAGCTCGTAAGCCTCGAATGAGAATGGTGGAGCCATTTTCTTTCGCATAATTTACTGTCAGCCCTTGAAACTCTCCTACCGTGACGCCCTTTAGGTCTTTTACCGCTTCTGTAATCAGTCTCTTACGTACATCTACTAGTAATAGAGGAGATTTTCCTGGATTACCCACCACCGCCATAATCACTTCATCGAAGAGCTTACTCGCTCGCTGAACGATATCTAGGTGGCCCAAGGTTAATGGATCGAACGAACCTGGATAGATTGCTCTAACCAAAACTGCTCAATCCTCCTTTCATAGATGCCCCGCGGACGCCAGTCCATAGAGACCTTGTCAACGGAACGATAATAACACGACCATCCTTGAAAACCCACTGTGTAAATGGATAAGTTGCTAATGTTCAGTGGATCTACCACTGGTAGCCACTGTACGGCCTGTTGTATTTATGGGGTATATGTAACAACTATACCGGCTGCCGATACCAAAATTCTTTTGATTAGCTGAGCGCTTCGGTTGATGACTGGTTCTCGATTTCGGCCGTTTTGCCATTATTAGACTTTTTCCCTGACCCATTGGCATCGCCGTTGCGCTCAGAATTGCGTTCAGAAGCAGCTGTGACGTCGGCAAGATCAGGTATATCGCTGCCGCTATCGGTTTGACGCGACGAAAGTTTCAAGGCCGGATCAATATAAAAGGGAATGAAGAAACTGAAAGTTGAGCCTTCGCCCAAAGATGAACTTACTGTAATGCGACCTTCGTGCTTCTCTAAAATCTTAGTGACGATGGTGAGGCCAAGTCCAGTGCCCTTAATGGTGTGGACCTTCTTCTCTACGCGATAGAAGCGGTCGAATATATGCTCCAGTGCGTCTTCTGGTATGCCAATGCCTGAGTCTTTAATATGTACGGCAATTTCAGTATCAGTGACGCCTAAGATAATGGCCACTTTTCCGCCTTCGGGCGTGTACTTGATGCCATTGGTGAGTAAATTGATGATTACTCTCTCAATCGATTCTTGATTAATAATGGCGAGGGGAATATTTGCATAGGGCTGCAATTCAAGCTCAATGCCGCGTTCGCGCGCCATGAGGTTCAGTGAGCGAATGGCAGATTCGCAGGCGCGATGAATATCCATGGGCACCATTTCCATGTCACGCTCTGCTTCTTCAAATTTGGATAACTCGAGAACGTCGTTCACCAGGTGCATCAAACGATCTGCTTCTTTGTCGATAATCTCGAGAAACTCGCGGTGAATTTCGGGCTCAAGTTTTTCGCCGTGATTACAAAGAGTGTCAACATAACTTTTAATAGAAGTAATTGGTGTGCGCAATTCATGGCTGACATTGCTCATGAATTCGTTTTTCATTTTTTCGAGTTCGGCTTGCTTGGTATTGTCTTGCATAATCATTACTGAGCCCAAAAATTCTTTGTTGAGAATAATCGGAGCAATGTGCAGACGCACTGTCAGTTCGCCTAAATTGATCTGTTCAACGATTGGTTCTAAGGCACCAGGGGCGATGGCAGTATCAGTAAAGGCTTGCACCACCTGGCAGATTTGTGGTTGATCAGGGCCTTCCGTGCAAACCACCAGTGGTTTACCAACCAGATCAGTTGCGTCTTTGTCAAAAATTTCAGTGGCGGCCCGGTTAACGATTTGCACTTTGTTGTCGCGGTCGCAAACCACGACACCGTCGGCAATAGACATGAGCACCAGTTCTAACTTGTTGCGTTCTGAAATGAACTTGTTGCGCTCAGCCATCAAGCTATCTACATTTTGTTTGTCATAAAGTTGCAAACGATTTGACATGTAATTAAAAGCGTTGACCAGCTGGTCAATCTCTTTTCCGGCGCGTTGCACTTTAATTAAGTGACCAAAGTGTCCAGCGGCAATCTGGCTTGCACCCTGCGATAGCGTACGTAGTGGGCCGTTTATCAAGGCATAGTTGGCCCATACACCAAGGGCACCAAGTGCACCTACAAGGCAGAAAATATTGATCAAGAAATTTGTAGTTTCTTGTTGTGTGCCTAAAATCGTAAATACTTCACTGTCTAAGCCGACCCAGCAAAGGCCCAGATCTTTGTTGTTTTTGCGCATGGGCACAACAAAGTGAGTGATGGCGCGATAGCCCTTGGGGCTAACCTTTTGGCCCGGCACAATAAAGTTTTCTGGATTCTCTTTGTAGAGTTTGTAATATGGATAAACGTCTTTCAGATCTTTTGCCGAGTTTGGATCAAGCAAAATATTGCCGGCCATATCTTCATATATGACGTATGCGATTGCTTTGATTTTGCCGCGCTGGGTCAAAATGTAATAACGCAAACTCTCTAAATTGCCCGAGTTGGTCAGCGCTTCAGCTCCGCCTCGAGCCAGAGCTTGAGCAAATCCCATACCAAATTGTTCGACAGAATCGTTGATTGATTCTTGAGCCCGCTGCAACCAGAACCTGGCCGTGAATGTCACTAAGGCGGCAATGCAAACTAAACCCAAAACGAGCAGCTGCTTTTGAGCCGGCACTTTTGCCCAGAGCAGTCTGAGTCGAGTAATTGATTTGGTGGCCTTATTCATATTGAGAATTTATCTTGCTCATTGCTAGTGCAATTGTAGCCAAAAGCGCCAATTTAGCTAGTGATGCGCCACTTGCGCCTCTTAGTGACCTGGTGATTTTGATGCCTGCCGTGTTTATTCCACGGTTTAACCCAGGGTTGTCAGGGGAACAAAAACTGTGGGGCTATAAGAAGAACGGGCTAGGAGTGAGGGCACAGGGTCAATCGTAATTGGTTAAAAATTGCGGGAGAGTTGACCTTGATAAATAAGTTGCCCAGCAGCAGTGAAGTTTTGTTGAGCGGATGCAATGCATTCGCCGGTACTGTCGCATTAGATTGCGAAAGCATCGGTGAATCTGAGCAAGTGCAGGTGCAGGCAAGCCCACGCATATCGCGTTCGGGCATGAAACCGGTGGTCGCCTTCGCGGAAGGCTCAGGGCCAAACGGATTGCCTAAGGCTGAAGAGCTTGTGCGCACACATATGACGCTGGTGAAGCAAATCGCCCGCAAATATAGTCAGTATCAAGCTGACAGCTTCGACGACCTGGTACAGGTCGGCGCCATAGGTTTGCTCAAAGCAATTAAATACTACGACCCGCATCGCACACGCTCAGCCAGTTTTCGCACTTTGGCCACTTGTTATATCAGGGGAGAAATCAGGCATTACCTGCGGGATCATTGTTCATTAGTACAAGTGCCCAGGCGCCTGACAGAAATGAATTCACAGCTCAGTCAGCTAGAAGAAAAATTGACTAAGCTTCTCGATCGCGGGCCTACAGTGGCTGAACTGGCGCAGCATTCGGGATTTTCGGTAGAGGACATTTTGGAAGCGCAGCAATCGTGGGAAGCGCGCATTCACTATGAATCTCTCGATTCAGGTCCTGATGAAGAAGATAGAGATGATCGCCGCGCCCTTTGTGATGTGGTGCCTGACAGACGCTGCCAGGATCATTTCGTTGCTTCTGAAGATCGCGAAGTGATCACACAAGCGCTTAAAAGACTTGGTGACAGAACAAGACAAATTGTTGAGTTTGTTTTCTTCTATGACCTTTCTCAAAAAGAGACAGCATATGTATTGGGTCTATCTGAAATGGGTGTATCCAGGGCGGTTCACACCGGTTTGAAGCGGCTCAAAGAGATAATCACCAGTGAACATCGCTGATTCGACCTCGGCCTTAAGCAGCTTTCTGAGCCAATTTGATTAAATCGTATCTTTTTGGCAGCAAGCTTGTTGACAATCGGTTAATCTCTGCTAACATTCTCCACTTGTGGCTTACGCTGCGATTTACTGCTATTACCAATGCCTTATGAGGTCTTTCCTCATGTCCTTCTTACCAGACGAATTACCAATCGCTTTAGACAAACTTGAGGACCACCTCAAGGCGATCTTGAAAATCAAGATTCGCGAGTTTGTGCATCTCAATCCGATCTTCAATGTCATTCCATCCATCGATTTGGATATCTACAGTCGCGTCGAAATGGGCACGAGTGAAGTAACTAAGCCTGCTGTGGAAGTGGTTGCCCCTGTGGCACCTTTGATTGAAGTGCCGGTAGCGGAACCCATCACTCGCACTCAGTTCAGACAAAACATTTTAGGCGCTCAAAGCAATCAAACTGGGCCGCTCAGCGAGCGACCACATGTAGATATTGTGCCTGTCCCTGTGCGCAATACCGGGAAATATTACTTTTCCGGTCACGACATCGAATGTCCAAATCGTGGGCGCCAGTTGCCGCAAAGACGTCGGTATACGAGAGTTCGCTAGTTAGACTCGCTAGCGTCGCGCTTTAAGGCTGTACTCTGCCATGTTGCACACCCTGTGGCCCGTGGCCGGTGCCTCGGTCGGCTGGCTGTTTGCCTTGATTTTTGCCGTAACCCTTCTGGTTACCACGTTCGTTGTTTCCAGCTGGACCATCATCTGACTGGATATCTAGTTCGTCGTCTTGCTCATCGTCTTGGCCATCGCCGCTATTTGCGCGAGTGCCCTTTGCTCTAAGCTCGTCTTCAGTTTCTTTTTCAGTTTTGTAGTCGCCGCGATTGCGACCATTGTCTGTGGCTTGATGATTGTCTTTGCGGTTCATAAAGATGCTCCTGAAATGGTTACCTGGACGATGGGATTTTGCGGCTAAAGTTCCCAGTAGTTGATCTAGCTGTAGAGGCACTGAATGCGGTGTCATTTTTGTGAGTCGGGTTGGTCCAGTTGGGATCTCTGGAGGTGATGCGTCCTGGTTGCCAGGCACTGCTTTCGATGGTGAGCTATCATGGATAAACACCTTGGCCGATTTATCTTCTGGAAGTGCGTTTTATATGAATCGTAACTGGCCATCTTGGCCGCGTGTAGCGCTTATTTTTACTTCGATGTTATTGCTAGTAACTGTCGGTTTTTGCTGGTCTAAAGTTGGATTGGCTTCGCGTCTAGCAACAGGAAATGAATTGATTACTGAGCAGCAGGCCGTTCAAATTGCAGAGGCTTATATAGACGAAAAGGGCTATACCGACGCTTTGCCAAGATTTCACAGCTGGGAAGAAATCCGTAATACGTTTTTGCCAGGCCCAGTGCCGTTGGGTGAGAATTATTTTGTCTATGATTGTTTGGAGCCTAAGGCCATTGGTTTTTTAAGGCCACGTGAAGTTCAAGGCTGGCTAGTTGCTTTTCGCTCCAAGCCCTGGGAACACGGTCGCAATTACGACACGATAGGCCACGGGATCAATATTGATCCATATGGTAAGGAAATCACAGAGGCAAACAGCGTCAGTATCATCTTTTCAAAATTAGATAAGCGCTTGCGTCCTTAGTTAGACCTTTACTCATGTGCTGGAACGTGTTGCTATGATCTCTAACTCTGCAAGCTTTTGACAATAAAATGGCAACCGCGGATGAAGCTGCTTGTACGTGTAACTTCTTTCGGTCAGCCGTTCTACTTCAGCAATAATGACTTGGGTGGCCATATAAACGGCAGACCAGTCTAGATGGAATTTGTCCCATTGCCAGCTGTGTTGATACGAAAAAGTTTTGTAGCCGGTTCCGCAGCATTCCGGCACACCGCAGCCGCCAACAAATTTGACAGTCGATTCAGGCGCACCGATGGCTTCAAAAAATGAATCAACATCTAAGCAGTAATCGTCATCAGTAACTATAAGACCGTTGATCAAGACTGTGATGACCAAGTCACCTTGCAGACCGTCCCCGGGTGGATCTATGCGTATCTCAAATTCGTCCATTGAACTACTTTATTCTTGGTGTTCTAGCTGCTTTTGCACCGCATGTGGTGTGAAGAAATTATCGTATTGCACCTGCTGCGAGCGTTTCTAATTCTTTCAACTTTTCTCGATAAAACGGTAGGCGTGGATGCAATTGCTCATAGGTCCATCGGTTCTCTGGTAACCGTTCAATCTCCTCAACAATCTGAGTTGCCGCCATGTAAATTTCAGCCCAGTCTAAATGGAAATCATCCCATTGCCAAAATTGTGAGGTTGAGATGGACGGGAGGCTCTCTCCGCAGCACTCTGCTACACCACAAAAGACGAAGTTGACTACCGATTCGGGTAGACCTATCGCGGAGAAAAACGAATCAATATCTAGGCTATGTGTGATCAAGGGTTCTGGCCGTCCATTGATCAGTATGTTTACCACCAAATCACCCTGTGACTCGTTCGGTGGATCTATGCGTATTCTAAATTCGTCCATGGCTAATTTGACGCTCTCTGAAGTGCAACTTTAGCTCCCGACTCTAAGCATAGAATCCAAGAATTTAGGTCACTGGATGCATCATTTTGTTGACACGAAAGCAAATAGTCTAGGACCGCTTTAGTCTGCCCAGCTTCTATCAATTTGTTTGCCAGTTCAAGCTCTAGAGTATCTATGCCAGGCGATTCAGAGCTAAGCAAGTACTCAGCGGCTTTTTCTATTTCACCTTCTCGAAGCGAGAGCAGTCCCAGAATTAACTGAGACGACCGAGGTGTGAAATCCCAACTCGCCAAAAGCGCGCGCAACTCGATTACATATTTCTGAATTTTCAGATCATCATTTGTCCACATCGCACATAGTGCGCATGCCTCAAGCCCGAAGAGTCGTATACCTGTCCTCCACAGCATGCCCTCAGTACCTAGTCGTCGAAGAAATGTTTCTCCAATTCTTAGGGCATCACTGGCTAGCTCTGATTTAGCATCTCCCGTTGTTTCTAGTGCGCGATCAAAGAAGAAATGACACAGTCGTTGCGGCCAGTAACTGCCGCTATAGTCGTCCGTGTCAATTTGAACGGCATATAACAATAAGCGCGTCCCTGCATCGAAGTCGCTCTCAACTTGGAATAAGCCCGCATTACCAAAAACGTCGGCATTGTTTGGAAATTTTACTAACTGCTCGTTCCAGTGCTCTTTTGCAGAGTCGAACAATTTACTGCCAGAAAAATTTCCCGGATGCATATAAAGATCTTGACGCCAAATTTCATCCGCAGGATAGTGATCGATCATCCAGATAACATGCCTCATTCGAAGCACAGATTCTTCTTCTCCCTTACCACGGTAAAAGCCAATCAGTTGTAGTCGCGCCTTTACATCATGGTTGCTCTGCATCAGAGCATTTTCAAGCTCTGCCGCTTCTGCCGGAGTCAAGTTGCGTCCTTGTTTTAGATAGTCACTATCCAAGTTAGTTTCCGGTTTGTCCAAGTCAATCCTCTGTGCACTAAATGCGGTGCAATATAGGACCTCTACCGCTCTTCAAGCACCCAATAGATGTCATGCTCGATAAATTCATGGACATCGAAGCCAGTCAGCCTGCGACTTATCTCCAGCGGTGCCTCAAGAAGGTAATCAGACCTTGGATCGGCCTTTTGTTTTGTTAGTAAATCTTGATAGAGCTCTTCAAAACTATCCGGCATTATTCCCTCGATTTTCAATCCAGGTTGCCGGTCTTCATAGCGTTCGACAAACCAGTCTCGTTTTCCACCGCTCCAGCCACTAGCTGCGCAATATCCCACATGCTCTTCCAAAAAGCATGAAATTAGCACTGCTTCGCCTGAAAGCCTGGAAAACCACGAAGGTTCGGCCTCCATTAGATCGTTATGATTAGCAATTAAAAGTTGCCAACCGTTTTTCATATCGTGTATGGCTAAGTCCGACTCCGCCGGATTCGCATCGAATTTTCCGGTTTTTTTATAGCCTATGGAGTCAAGTATTTCTCCTTCCGATATGCCTTTGACTGCTATCCAGGAAACACTGTAGCCCATCTCTAAAAATCCCCTTCGGCCACTTGCAAACAAGTAATTCCTTCATCACGCCACATAGCGACTACAGAGTTGCGGTCGTCCAGTGAAAGAACTGGTTGATAACCCAGGTTGCGAATTTCCTTTAAAAGCTCGCGCTTGACGATAGTATCGGCGCGGCTGTCTTTGTCTTGCCGCATATATAGAAGCTTTGGCTCGAACCAGAGATCGTACTTCTGCAGCCACTTCTTGGTCACGCTTTTCAAGCTTATGGGCCGGGCCGAAACATAAATAATCGAGTATCCGGCCAGAGCCATAGCTTTGACCACCTTGGCCACCGGTTCATTCAAAGTATCTAAGGCAGCCATCTCCGGCGATAAGAAAGATTTCCAATCGCGCTTACCATCTTGAACGAAGTGCCTTCGGTGCTCGCAGTCGGCAAGCGTTCCGTCGATGTCAACCAGTACGCATTCGGTCATATTCAAAGCCGTCTATCAGCCATTTTAATTGGTCGGGACGAGAGGAATCGAACCTCCGGCCTCACCCACCCCAAAGGTGCGCGCTACCCCTGCGCTACGTCCCGGTGACCACTAAAGCGTTGAAAGACAATTATAGCGCATGCTTTTCGAGCAATTATCCTATTTCAAAGTAGATTACTGGTCGGTTTTAGCGGTTTTAACAAGCGGAGACTGCTAAAATCCATACTTATACAACCGCAGTTAACAATTGGAGTCACTCTTCCCCTAGTGCAAGTCGACGTAGCCCATCTATTTCCTTTTAAGCTTGACGATTTTCAGCTTGAGGCAATGAAGTATCTGGAAGAAGGCAAAAGCGTAATCGTATGCGCGCCCACCGGATCCGGTAAAACAGTAGTAGCCGAATACGCCGTTGAGATGGCTCTCATGGCTAACAAGCGTTGCTATTACACCACTCCTCTTAAGGCGTTATCAAACCAGAAGCTTTACGATCTCAAACAAAAGTATGGTGAAGAAAAAGTTGGTCTGCTTACCGGTGACCTTTCTGTAAACAGAGATGCACCCATAGTTGTGATGACTACTGAAGTTTTTCGCAACATGCTTTATGGCACCATCCTTGGTGACGTTAGCCGCAACTTGCGCGATGTTGCATTTGTTGTTTTAGATGAATGTCACTACATGAATGATGCCGACAGGGGCACAGTGTGGGAAGAGTCTATTATTTATGCGCCAAAAGATATTCAGTTAGTTGGCCTGTCGGCTACAGTGGCTAACGCTCGAGAACTCACCACCTGGATTGACGAAACTCACGGCCCAACAGAGCTTGTGGTGTCTGATTTCAGACCGGTGCCATTGCGATTCCACTATTTTGGTGAGCGCAAGATTTATCCGCTGCTAGCACCAGGTGGCGCCGTCAATACATTCCTCAAGCAAAGATTTGGCAAGAAAAAGCCACAGCACAGCTCATCTGACAAAAGGCGCAGACCCATGGGAGGTCTCTACACTCACCCTGGTGATGTGCTCGGCAGTCTTTCTGCTCGCAATATGTTGCCGGCGATTTATTTCTTGTTCTCGCGCAGAGGTTGCGAGGAAGCCATGAAGATGGCTCGCGGTATACCTTTGCTGCATGCTGATGAACAGAAAGAATTGAAGCGTCAGGTACTAGAATTTACCAAAGACAATCCTAATTTAGCCAATCATCCTCACATTCCATTCTTGATGGAAGGTATGTCTGTGCACCATGCCGGCATGCTACCAAGTTGGAAAGGCATGATTGAAAAGCTTTTCCAGAAGGGCTTGCTCAAAGTTGTTTTCGCCACAGAAACGCTGGCCGCTGGTATCAATATGCCAGCTCGCTCCACTGTGATTGCTTCTATTCATAAACGTTCAGACGAAGGTCATAGACAGCTTACAGCGTCTGAATTTTTGCAAATGTCAGGGCGCGCCGGCAGACGTGGTATGGATGATGTTGGTCACGTAGTGGTCTTGCATAATCCATTTGAAAGCGTTGATGAAGCGGCTAAGTTAGCCACTTCAGGAGCTGATCCGCTCTCTAGTCGTTTCACGCCGTCGTACGGGATGGTTCTAAATTTACTTGAGCGTCACACCATTGATGATGCCCGCGATTTGATTGAGCGCAGCTTTGGACAGTTTCTGATTAATCAACAACTTGAACCTGCTTACACTCAAAAAATGGCATGGGAGACTGAGCTTGAGCATTTGAAGAATCCACTTTGCCCGACTTTGCCTGGCGATTTGCCGCTTTACGCTAAACGTTTAGAAACTATTCGCACGCGTCACAAGCAACTCAAACAGACTGAGAAGGGGCTTAAGCCTTCTGCCATCAAACCTGGTTCTCCAGCCATCATCGCTCTGGCTGAGACACGTAATGAAATTCAGGGTTTGCTCAAAGAAGCTTACGATATGCCCTGTCACGGCTGCCCTGTCCAGAAGCCCTGCAGCACAAAATCAGATCGCACCGAGCATCTGATCAAACGCATCAAAGATTTAGATAAACGCGTGGCCCGCGAAACCACAAAATATTGGACGACCTTTGAAGCGCTGGCCAATATTTTGCGTACGCTGGGTTATCTTGACGGCAACAAGCCGACAAAACTCGGTCGTATGGCCGCTTCTATTCGCGGCTCAAATGAGCTGTTCTTGAGTGAAGTGGCGATCAGCGGCATGTTCGATGAACTCAAACCCAGTGAATTAGCTGGTGTACTCACTGTATTAATCGGCGACGAGCCGCGCGGTAACGATCAGATGAAAGTGAGAATGACTCACAACGTCGAGCATTGCGTTGAAGAAATTAGCAAAATGGCTCGGCGCATCACGCGCATGCAAAAAGATTTTGACGTGGACATGCCCATTGAGTTTGGTGCCCAGCTCGCTGGCCTGACTGAAATGTGGGCTCAGGGCTCGCCCTGGGAGCAAGTGCGCATGAATTCTCCTCGAGACGAAGGTGATGTAGTTAGAGCAATCAGACGAACACTAGATTTGTGTCGACAATTTATTCGTGCTTCTGATATGCCCGAAAAAGTAGTAGAACTCTGCAAGCAAGTTGAAGAGCTGCTCAATCGCGATGAAGTAAAAGAAGATTTTTAAGCAGATGTTGAAAACAGATTCTATGACCAGACCACTTGATCAAAGAATTTTGTTAACAGGCTTTCTTTTGGCAAACATAGCCAACAGTTTTAACTTCTTCAGCCCTGTGTGCGCAGGCAATGAACCTGTCAAACAGCGTTTATTGCTTGAGCAGGCTGAGCTTATGGTCAAGAGTGGAAAGGTGGAGAAAGCTAAGGTAACTCTCGAGCGTTACCTGAAAGCTGAGCCGCGCAGCGCGAAAGCCTGGTATCTTCTGGGCTGCGTAAAGCAAGATATGGCGGTGCTGGACGGAACCATTAAGGCCGCTCGTCTTTGTTATTTGAAAGCACTTTCTTTCGATTCTGATTTTAGTGATGCTTATCGCAAACTTGGTGAACTAGCCGGAATTGAAGGAAATTGGCAAGAAGAAATTCGCCTTTGCGACCGCGCCTTAGCATGCAGTAAACCAGACCAGAGATCATATAAAGCCAGGGCAATTGCAAAAAGTAATTTGCATCGAGACAAAGAAGCGTTGGCAGACTATGAGAAATTCAGGGCAGCAATGCCTGAGTCGGCCTCTACTCCGCGAGTCTTAGATGAGTATGCGACCTTTTTGGAAAATGCAGGTCAATGCGAGCGCGCAATAAAGATCTTGCAGTCACTCGAGAAGATTGATAATAGACCATCGCTTCCTGTTCGCAGAGCAAAGCTATGCGCCAAAGTAGGTAAGTCACTTGAGGGCATCGAAATATTGAGCAAAATGATCGCCGCTCAACCAGAAGATGAAACTCTATATTCAGATCGAGCACGCTTATTGATAAAAACCGGCAAGTTAAAAGAGGGCTGGCGCGACTTAGATGAGGCGATTCGACTTGAACCTACCTCACAGTATTACGGCGAGAGAGCGGCCTTAATGGAAAAGTTGGGCTACAAAGATAAGGCCAAGGCCGACCGAGAAAAAGCGCAGTTACGCAACTAGGAGTATGTGAGAGATGAGCGCAAACTGTGATCAAAAGCCGATCGTGACGCGACCTTACCCTTTGCCGGCGCTCCCTCCTGATCGCATGTACGTAGACGACGAGACCATAAAGGGTGGTAATCCGGGCTCTTTGATGTTCACCGAAGATTCAGATCCGTTTGATACTTACGGTTATCGACTGAAAAGTGTAATTTTCAATGGCAAGACCGCTTTCCAAAATGTGTTGATTGCTGATAGCTATAACTTCGGCCGGGTGCTGGTTTTAGATGGCGCCATTCAGAGCTCTGAAGACGATGAAAGTCTTTATCATGAGATGCTGGTTCAGCCGGCAATGCTCAGGCATCCTGATCCTAAAGACGTACTGATTATTGGTGGCGGTGAAGGTGCTTCACTGCGCGAAGTACTGGTGCATGGCTCTGTCAAATCAGCCACCATGGTTGATCTTGATGGAGAAGTTGTTGAACTCTGTCGCCAGCATTTAGGCAGTTGGCACTGTGGTGCCTTTGATGATCCGCGAGCGCATTTGGTAATTGCCGATGGTAAAAAGTTTGTCGAAGATGACGACAAAAGATATGACGTGATTATTATTGATGTAGTCGACATGCTCGACAACGGCCCAGCACAAGCGCTTTACACGAAACAGTTTTACGAATTGCTCAAGCTGCGCGTGCGCGAAGGTGGAATTGTTGTGGTGCAGGGAATGGAATTTTCATTTCTGGATGATAAAGGACATGCGGCGGTGATGCGCACTCTGCGTACAGTGTTTAGCGAAGTACACAGCTATTCCACACTGATACCATCTTTTTTAAGCGCCTGGGGTTTTCTCATTGCCTCTGATTGGTTTGTGCCTCAAGACTGGTCTGCCGAGGCCATCGACAGAGCGATCAAAACTAAACTAGGCACAAAATATCTTAGCCATTTGACCGGTGATTATTTGCGCAGCAGATTTGCATTGTGCAAAGAAACAAAGTTTTTGCTCAGTTTGGGCGGGCCGATTCTTGAAGATGGTGTCGAGTTTGTGCCACCACCATTTATTGATGACACCGATGCAAGTATTATGGTCTTCCCTGTAGATCCGCTAGCTTAGGCATTTGACTATGACTGTTCTATCTCAGCAAGATTTGGCACAAGTTGTGGCTTGCTATCGCATTAGGTTAAAGCCTGCAGTTGAAGCAAGCGATCAGGTATTGATGCAATTTGCCGTGCCTGCACCAGTTTATGCAGTTAAAGAAGTTATTACTGCTGCTGAATTTGCGCCTGTCGCGAGCACCAGCATTAGACAAGAGGGGGAGCTTTTACGCGTGGCCGTTCTTGCCTCAGGTGCTAATCTGGCTACAGATTCTAATTGGATGGCACAGCTTAAACCGCAATCAGACAGACTTTCTATTGACCCGGCACTTAAAGACTCGCTTGAAGAAGCAGCCGACCTTACTCTGCGCTCTGATCGAATTGTCTGGCGCTCAGGTCTGGCCCTAACTGTGTGCAGTGGCGATCGACTTGATGAACTTCTCATAGCCCTGACCTATTTTTCTTATTTTGTTTCTCAGGTATCTCGCATTGAGGGCGAGTTAAGTCGCGGCTGGCCGGCTTTGCGTGAACACATGGCACTCAATCATCAGATTGAGGGAAAAGATCTGGCCATGCAGGCCACTGTTAATGCGAAAACTTTGTGGGCCACAAACTTGCGTGCAGATTTTGCCAGCATTGACCCTTTTGTAGATGCTGTGCCCAACTACATGCCGGCCAGCGCCAAACGCATGGTGCAAGAGCTTGTTAACCACACAGAGCTCTTGGCGCGCATGCGGGCTATCGATGACCAGCTGGAAGTCTTTGAGGACACGTACGAGCTGGCTAACGACCGCTTGTTGGAGTTCAGGTATTATCGCGGCGAGTTTATTCTCGAGACGATAATCATTCTGGTTTTGCTAACCGAGATTGGCTTTATGGCGGCAGAATTTTTCTGGTAATCTAGTAGCATGAGTATTGACTCTAAATCGGCTCCTGATAGTTCGGCAAGCGCGCTGGCGGCTTTAACCCGCGCCAAGGCTGCGTGCGCTCAGGCCAACAATGCGAATTATCATTTTCAAGGCCGACATATGATGGCAAGCTTTATGGGCTGCGACTCGGAAGCCTTACTCAATGCAGACGCTTTGCTTGAAGCGTTTAGTGCTGCCGCCAATGCTACTGGTGCCACGGTGTTGGACACTTGCAGCTATGTTTTTCCGAATGGCGGTGTAACAGCCATTTTGCTGCTTTCTGAAAGCCACGCCAGCATTCACACTTATCCTGAAACCGGTGCCTGCTTCGTCGACTTGTTCACTTGTGGCGAAACGGTTGACCAGGACAAATTCAATGAAGTCATGGTGAGCTACCTCAGCCCCGCTGCCGTTAATCAAAACGTTTTCAGTCGCGGCCAATCAATTGAGGCTGTAGAAATTAAATAAACCTGTGGCTCAGTCTGATTAGACTAGTGCACTGCCTGTGGTAGCACGACGCCCCATTCGAAATGTTGGCCCATGTCGTCGGCGGGCAACCAGTTGACGTAGAAACCAATTGGTTGAAGTTGCAATAGGCTCATCTCTTGAGCTGTGGCGTAAAAGCTTTGCTGATAGCCATTAGGGAAGACAACGTCGAGCATGTTGATGCCGAGGTGGAACTTAATTTGTCCGCCGCCTTTAGGCTCCATGGTCAAATATTTGCCATCGGCAGAGTAAGTCATTTTGCCTTCTTTGCCGATAACAACCTGACTTCTGTCGGCAAGCAATTGAAATTCGCGGGGGTCGCCTTTGACCTTAAGAGTGGCATATTTAGCGCCGCTAGCGGTTTCTTTGACCTGGGCGGTACGTTTGCCGTAAGTTGATTTGTAGTTCAGTTCGCCATCATCAACATTGAGCGTGAGATCTTTTAATTTCACATCTGGCTGTAAATTATCTGAAAAATATGCGCCACCATCAGCAGTGGCAAGTACGCGGCCATCTGAGAATGTTAGAGTCTCGATATTGCCTTTTTGGCTATAGTTAACAGTAAGGGTGCGACCGTCTTTTAGAGCGATGACCGCAAAAGCGGGATGCTTGTGGCCGTATGTCTGCGCCAGGTCAACGCGTTGAAAAATCTGCTTCAATTCGGTCACTTCAGTGGGTTGCTGTTTTGCAGCGGAGACAACTTGTGGCTTGTCCAGAGTTTTTGTTTTCGCCTTGGCCATGACGTGCTCCTTGATTCCTTAGAATTCAAACGGTCTGAAGTGATCGGCTACTAATGTTATAGGTTATTAAGATACAGCCTTAATGGCATTTTTGTCGACAGCGCTCTATATACAGTCCTTATCGGTCTTGATGCTTTTTGCAGTCAGGCGCGACGTCTTAGAGGCATCACTAGATATGCCTTGCCAAAAATAAAAGATTAAATCCGTCAGCCCCTCACGTTTTTTATACCCGGCTGATAAATACTTAAGCAAACCTTAAGAGGAAATGCTTAAGTGAAGAGCTTAAGTGAAAAACTTACGGAGTGTCGACTGTCGGAGAAGCTTTAGGCTGCGGCGTTTTCACGTTTATGACGATAGTAGACACAGGCAGTTTTGCCCGTCGCAAAAGTAAGGCGGCGTCAACGGCGGCGATGGTCTTTTTAAATCCAACATCAAAATTACTTCCGCCGGTCGATCCACCCTCGCGTGCGGCGATTGCTTCGGCGCAGGCTTCTTCTTTTCCGCCGTCACCATTTTGCAGGAAATATTTGAGTGGCGCCGCTAGTTTTGCCGGCATATTTTTTTCGTCGTCTTCATAAGCTTTGGTGAAAGCGGCGGTGTTAGACAGTTTACCCAGGCCAAAATCAACTGCGTGGCCGACTTCATGGCGAGTGACGTCTTCGGTGCGATTGCTCTTTACCCATTTACCGTTCGCGTCTTCAGTTTCTTCTGCCACCACAACCATGTTGAGCGATGGGCTGTAGGCTCCATCTACTGCGTCCCAGGTCAGCCCAGGTGGCCAACCGCGTGGCTTTTGACCTTTTAGATCGGGCAGTGCATCAGTCAATCTATTGGCAGCAACAATTTCGGTTTGAGAGCTAACCAGAACCTCGCGTGTTTCAGCAGACATTTTGCTGATGGTGTCGTTGACCTTGAGAGTAAACTGAGCCGACGGTGCAATGATAACGTCGACCAAAATCGGCTTGCCTGTTTGGTCTATAGGTTGGCCTGAGGCATCTTTCGCGTCTTTTGGATCTTTAGGATCTTTAGCATCTGTCGAATCTTTTGGATCTTTAGGCACATCTGAATTTTCAGCCGGTTTCTTTTGCGGATCTTTTGACTCGTCTTTAACCGGTTCTTGCGGTGTGTCTTTTGGAGCGTCTTTAACCGGTTCTTGCGCTGTGTCTTTTGGCGCAATCACATCTTGTTTTGCCGGCTTTTTGCCTGCATCATCTTTCCAGGGAGGAACCAGTTTAGTTTCGCCCTTCTTAATACCGCCGATATGCTTGAAGACGTCGTCGTAATAAAGGTCTCCACGGCGATACTCGACTTCTGCTTCACCTGTGGTGGTGCCGGTTTTTCCCTTTAGATGCAAAACAATTGTTTCTGGATCTTTGAGCACCGCTACGCCAATCGGTGGCTCGCTTTTGTCAGCGGGCAATTGCACTTTTCCGGGTGCAGCAGCCATGCGCTCACCACCAAGAATTTCTACAGAATTAAGCTGCGGGTTGCGTTCTTGAGCGTCGGCGTCAGGTTTGCCGTCTAGCTGCTCTTTATTGTTTTTCTGCGAATCATCCATGTAGTTTGCGAACCATTTACTGATTGCGTTTTTCTATGGCTAATATAAGCGCAGAGAAGCAAACTGGCGCTGGTGTAGTTACGAAGGCCGGGTGCTTTTTTCAGATTTAAGCTTCGGCAGGAGTCTGAAAAGTTTCTTTGGCCAGATTTTCTAAAGCGGCCACAACGTCATCGATAGACATGTCGTCGGTAATTATTTCTACCGCGTCAACTGCCTTGGTTAGAGGTGAGACTGCGCGATTCATGTCGAGGTAATCGCGTTCATTGATGGCTTTGAGCAAGTCGGCAAAATCAGGGTTTTCACCTTGAGCCGCCAGTTCGATTTGCCTGCGGCGCGCACGTTCTTCGGCGCTGGCGGTCATGAATATTTTCAGGCCGGCATCTGGAACAACTACTGTGCCAATATCGCGGCCATCAATGACACATTCGCCTTCTCTAGCCAGCTCTCTTTGTTTGTCTACCAGAATTTTGCGCACCTGACCGAGCGCAGCAACGGTGGCCACAAGGTCTGACATGCGATTAGTGCGAATTTCGCGAGTAATTTCCTGGTCGTTGACGAAAACTCGAATTTTGCCGTCTGACGAGGCATCGGCAGGCTTTAGTTGAATTTTGCTGGCACTGGCCAGGGCGGCAATGGCGTCACCGTCGGTCAGCGCAATATTGTTCTGCAATGCTAGCCAGGTGGAGGCGCGATACATAGCTCCCGTATCTATATATAGATATCCGAGCTTGTCGGCCAGCCTGCGGGCTACGGTAGATTTGCCCGCGCCGGCTGGTCCGTCTATGGCTATTTGCCGGGCCTGCGGGTGTCCCACTGTGTTCTCCGACTTATTTTTGTGACGGAGCTCTGAAGAGACTGTAGATCCAGTCGAGCACTCCACCACTGTGACCCGCATCGTTGGCTGCATTCGTTTGTGCGTCCTCTAGAGTTTGTCCGTTTTTTACGTTTCTGATGATGGCCAACACTTCACCTTCTTCAGGGAAACGGCCGGTGTTGTTCTTTGAAAAAAGTAAAACACCATTGTCTTCAACTTCAAAGACGCCACCTTCAGAGGGTACCAGTGTGCACTGATCTGATGAATCTTTTTCTAGTAGGTCTGACAGTTGAACGGCACGGTCACGATAGCCGCATGAAGTGCAATAAGTTATTTTGAAGCGCTTATCAGTAGTTTCAGCCACAGCTAACTCCTCTAATTAAGGTAGTTTCGAGAATAGCCTTTTGTACCACGGCAGAGCTAGAAATTCTTGATACTGAGTGCGATGTTCTTTTAATGCTTGCTGAGCTAAAGTGAGATCTTGCTTGAGTTCACTTGTTTCTTTGGCACGCACTTCAAGCAGCAGAAGAGAACTTTGCATTTCTTTCATGGCTCGCAAATCTTCTAGATGCATGCGCCTTTGCTCTGCCAGTTCCTTTTGAGTATTAGACAATTCACGAAGCAATTTTTCTACTTCGTCGGAGCGGTCGATAACAATGGTGGCATGCTCGACATCAGCATCTACAGCGCGTTCTACCGTAGGTCTGACTGAAATACCAAACGACGCTAATTCTTTTTGGGCCATGCGCCCGGCACTTTGCAAAAACTTCTCTAGCGAAAACGGCTCATCAAGCAGCTCTTCTCTGCGGCGAGATTTTGGCGTGGTTGAGGACGTCACACTGCCAGACTGAGCATCTGCTTCTTTGGTCGGGCCTTGCTCAGCATTCAGCGGGCTAGCAACCACATCGGCAATATTAGTATTGACTGTGGCGGCGCTTGTTTCGACTTTCTGGTCGCGGCGGTTGTGTTTGATTCTAAATCCGGGTGGTGGAACGATTCTCCATTCATCTAGACCGTCTATGCGAACGCGTCTGGCACTCCAACCTTCGGGCAAGTGATTGCCCCATTTCCCTAAAATTGAGCGTTCAACGCCTCTTGCTGAGCGTCCCAATATGCTTGCCGCCTGCTCCATGGTCAGCCAGGGACGCGGTACTTCATATGACCAGCTATCAACCGGATCGCCATGGTCAAGATCGTCAATGTCGTCATCTTCTGAGTAACTGGCGAAGGCGTGAACTTCGTCGATATCTAGGGGCTCGGCGACAAATTCTTCCAGCGGTGCTGTGAAATTTGTTGCGGTTGTAGCTGAAGTGCTGTCTTTCATAAGCGGCGAGCCTTTTGTAAATTCGAGAACCAGTCAGTATTTTACTGTTCTCAAGGGGGCCTGTCTCGGGGCCCAGTCTGTTTTTATAATTGGATATTTTTAAGGCTACCCACATAGTTTGCATAGCCTCTCAGGGCAAGCCATAGAAGCAAAAAGAGCGGAAATAAAATTCCCGCTCTTTCGCAATATCGCTTATTTTAACGAACTAGTTTTTGTGACGCTGACTATTTGAGTAGTCTAGCTTCCACTTTTTCCCAGTCAATGTTGCTGTAGAAAGCTTCAATGTACTT
Organism: Cyanobacteria bacterium auto_48_18; assembly: GCA_036170915.1. Classification (GTDB taxonomy): domain Bacteria; phylum Cyanobacteriota; class Vampirovibrionia; order Obscuribacterales; family Obscuribacteraceae. The sequence goes on along the minus strand of JAVHQC010000029.1, from coordinate 151,123 downwards.
AGGACGATCAGCTGGAACGTAATCGAGCAAGAATGCATGCTCCCAAACGTCCATTACCAGAATAGGCTGGAAGCCGGCGATGTTGCCTTCTTCGTGCAAGGTGATCCAGTGATTTGAAAGTGTTTTGGTGAAAGGGTCTTGGAACAATACAGCCCAGCCAACGCCGCGCATGGTGCCAACTTTGAAGAAATCGTTTTTCCAAACTTCGATTGAAGAATAGGTTTCGGTAATCAGTTTACCGAGAGCGCTGGTTTCTTTAAGTTCGCTGCCGCCTGGTTTGAGGTTGCCGAAATAGTATTCATGCAGTCTCATGCCATTGTATTCAAAGCCATAACGACGCTTGAGTTCAGAGTATTCGAGCGAACCGCTTTTGCCGGCTTCTGTCAGCTCGATGATTTTTTCGTTCAGGTCATTTGTATTCTTGACATAACCAGCATAAAGCTTGAAGTGAATTTCCAAAGTTTTGTCTGAGATGCCGGTTAGACCAAGCAGGTGTTTGAAGTCCTGAACTGGGTAAGGCTTGTATGAAATCTTTTGTTGAAGCATGAACTCTCCTATGCAACACAGTATTTAGTCTGGGTGCGGATCTTATTAGATCGTAGATGGTTGGATTTGATTTGATATTCATACCATATGCAAATGTATTGTTGAGGAAATTTCATAAAATCTGCATCTTGATCTCAACAGCAGTCACTGTGCGTGCGCCGTCTTGGAAACTGGCTTTGGTATCTGTCGGCGCACCAAAGGTGGTGGCAAAAAATGTGGCAGAAGATGCTGCAGAAGATGTTAAAGATAAGACGCTATGGAATTAGATCCGCTAGCCGTTTTTTGGCAGGCTTAGGCGCACCAGATGTGGTGTCACCGTCGGTCACTGTTGGGTTAGAGCCGGTTTCCGTCGCCTCAGCGTGGGCTCGTGCTGCGGCTTCGGCCTCTTCCCTCTTGCGAATGGGCGACATTTCACCTGTATCATATGGCTGTAAGCCTTGCTCAACACTGAGCGTCTGGCCTACCGGCATGGCCGGTAAATTGTGAGCTGTGGCGGAAGAATTAGAGGTACTTTTGCGCCCTGAAATTGCCTGGTCGAATTTTGAAGGTTTGGCCGTGGCGTGACTGCCCGACTGCATTGAAGGTGGAGCCATGGTCTCAGACAAATTCTGAACTGCTGGTTGCGGTGCTGGCACAGGGGCTTGTGCTTGCGGTGATTGTGCTGGAGCTACGGCCTCAGGAATCAGAGCTGCAGGAGCTTGGGTGACTCGCGGTGATTGTTGAATTTGTTGAACTTGTTGAACTTGAGGCGATGCCACCGGAGTTTCAGCCGCTGGCGGGCTGTAGGTAGGCGGCAAGGCTGGCGCTGAAGGTGCGCTGGATGTGATGATAGCCGAACTCCAGCCCAGTTGTTTGAAGGCGTCTTCCAGGCTGGCTTTGCTCTTCCAGCAAATACCCAGAGCAATAACAGCTTGTTCTGTCTTTAAAATTCCCCGTTCCATTAGATGCGAGCATTTCATGGCAATGCCGAGAAGATTTTGATCAAGCGCGCCGGTCATCATCAACATCTGCCCCATCAGGGTAGTGTCGCGCGAGCCCATCTTAAGCGCTTCTTCAATGTCTTTGGGGCCGATTACACCAGCCAATTGCAAAAACTGATAGAGCGGCAAGTTAGTGGCATCGCGTGGAGGAGTAGGTTGTACTCTTTCCACTGCTTCAGCAAGCGAAATACGTTCGTGATTAACGAGCTCAAGTACGCGCCCGCTCTGGCTCTTGCGCAGCTCGCCTTTGACCACCATGCTTTGAATAGAGAGGGCTGTGGTCAGCACATTTTCGCTCACCATGCCGTTTTTGACCAGCACCTGACCGATTGGCTGTTCGTTCACCAGGCCTAATTCCACCGCTTGCATCAACTTCTCTTCGTCAAGCAATTTAGCCATTACCAGAAGTTCGCCCAGACGAACCGTCTCACTAGCAGGGTGAAGGCTGACACCGGTTTCTTCCAGATGTTGTTCAAACGGAACCTGTCTAATCAGTGCCGCTTTCAAGCTTGAGATTGCCTGCTCGCGGGTGACCCTTTTATCGCGCACAAGAATTTGCGCATTTAAAGTTGATGAGAGTAATTGTTCTGAGAGCATGCCATTAATCACAAGCACTCGGCCAAGCGGCAATCCGCTGCTTTCACCTTGTACAAGAGCCTGCTCTAGTTGAGCTCTGGTAACTATGCCTGCCTCAAATAATAATTCGCCCAGTTTGTTTGTGACCTGGTTGACTGGTTGGGCCCAGCCCATTTTTGATAGAGCCTGGTCAAGCTGAACACTATCGCGCGATATCACTCGCAAGCTGCCGAGAGCGGTTTCTAAATCAATCAAGCCATCTTTCAGCATTGACTGTGCTTGCACTGCGGCCTGCAAATGGGGCTCAATAATAAATCCAGACATAATCAGAACGCGGCCCACAGGCAGCGACTGAGTTTTGGCGATAATCATCGCCTGGCGAAGGTCTTCAGCCTTGAGCAGGCCAGCACCTGTAAGCAAGTCGCCCAGTCTGACTGGCGAGGCTTGCTGTGTTGATTCCTGGCTGTCGGGCGCCGCGGTCATTTAATTAATCCGTAAGTCAAAGCGAAGTTTTAAAAGTAGTTTTGATTTTAGCGCAAGACCGTCTCTTGATATTGTTGGTCTGACGGACTCGAAAAGATTTTGTTTCCTGTTTTACACCACCCTTGAAAACAGTTATCACTTGTTGTGAACAAATGTGCAACCGTATATGGTGGCATAACAGAAGCCGGGCGACGAGCGCCCGGCTTATTGAACATATGTTCGAATATGTAGCCACCTAGTGGTGGTATTTCCCGTTTGGGTTTGTAGTAGACACAAGGTTTTGACCAAGTTGGGCTCTAACCGATTCCTCCGTGAGAGCTTTCGTCCACGAGGTATTAATACCCAAATCTTTGTGACTTATAAACGTCTTTTTGTATTCGATCATCAACATCTTTTGGAAAAGTTCGAAAAAGCCCAGGCAGCGGCAAAAAAAATCTTTAGCCCTGGGAAAACCCGTATGTACATCAGATACACGCGGGTGTAGACTCGCGTTTGATGGATAAGATTCTGCTATCGCTTCGCAATCGCATACTCGTGCCAGCTGTTTGTATGGCCGGTATAGTGATTTGGCTGACCCTGTGCTCTATTCACTATCAGAGCTATTGGCAGGGCACTATAGCCCGGGTGCAAACCACCGATTTTAATTTGCTTCACCACACTTTGCCGGCCACTCTCTCGGCCATGATTCAGGAAGGCCGCGACGACCTGATACAGAAAACTCTTGATAGCAGCTACGGATTGTTCGGTCTGATTGTTACAGACCCGTCCGGCGAAAACGTTCTTTATAGAACAGACAAAATTTATCATCGGCAGTCGTGGCAAAAAGACGCCACCGCCGAGGGCCTGGCTCATGACTCTGAACCCTTCGACTTGATTACCGACCCGCCGCAGCTAGAACCGCTTTATTCGCACGCCTCACCGCGGGAAGAAAAAGCCAAAGCCACCGGCGCAAAAGTACGCGGCAAAATCTTGGGACGCATCTATTATTTACGCAGCCCTCCGCCACCTTTCGCTGAAGACATCGGTAATTTTCTGGTCACCGGTGTGGCTGAAATGTCAGGCGCTAAGCGCGGCTACTTCTATATTTCCATGGCTTCAGTGGGCTTTTCTCTGGTGATATTGCTTCTGGTTTATCTGCGCCGGCGCGGCCTTGAGCTCAAACAGAAAGAAGTGGAACACGTCAGGCGCGAATTAGATATTCGCAAAAAGGCGCTCGAGCATCTGAGCAACGAGCTGGCTACTCAAAAAGCTCGCAAAGTTTGGCTGGAGAAAGAAGCCGATCAAGCTTATCGCCGGGCTGTGGGTCTGAAGCAAAATCTTGAGCGTTTGCGAGACGCGCTGGCCGGAAGTATGAGTCAGAGCGGCAATTTTTCAGTGCCCGCCAACAGCAAAGAAGCGGCCAATATGGCCAATGCGTCTGGGCAAGTGGTTTCGCATGTGCGCATTAGACCAGTGGCCAGCCCGCCCTCTTCAATTCTTGAAGAAATAGAAATCTTAATTCCTGATTTGTCAGATAACGCCACGGCCTTGCGCAGTCAGGCCAACATTCTCCACGACTATTGCAACTCTCTCGAAGAAAGACAAGTGGAAATGAAACGCATTGTCGAAGGGGCCTTCACCCGCACACCTTCCGTAGCACCGGCTCCGGTCGCTCATGCACCTCAGCAGCCACAGCAAGCGGCCAACGCTGACATCATTGATATGAGCCCGCACTAATATGGGCCGTGGCCTTCTCAAGAAGGCTCTAAGTCGTGCTAAGCTAATTCTGTTCACCAAGCTTTCGCGAAGGAAAGCTGCAATCACCGCTCCGAGCGGTCATTTGCTCTTATTTAGGTGGTGAAACCGTCGATTTCAAAGACGGAGATTGCCCTTCCAAGGCTAATTTTGCATGAAGCAAATATCGGGATCTGGAAAAAAACTTTCACTCTCACTTTCTGCCCTTCAAGAGGCCAGCAGTGAACCAGTCTATCGGCGGGGAGTTCAATACTACCGTCGCAAAAAGGTGCTCAAATATTCTGAAAGCGATGACGGCGCAAACATTGAAGCGCTGGTAATCGGCTCAGAAAAAGACGCCTACAAAATTGTCGTTGATATCGATTCGCCCAGCGTTTTTCGCGCCGCTTGCTCTTGCCCTTATTTCGAAGATGTCTGCAAACACTCTGTTGCCGTGGTTCTGACTCATATAGCCAGACATAATCCAGGCATCAGATTTGATATGGCCGATGAACAAAAGCGTGAGAGCCCACAAGAAAAAGGGCCGCGCGCCAAAGAATTGCTTGATGATCCGCGCGAAGAAGGGGTTGTCGCTGACGAACGTGATTTTGAACTTGGGCTTTTAGTTTTGGAAAAGCCTCTGGCAATGATTGTGGGTGTCGTGCCCAACGAACCGCAAGGCAAAGTCAATATTTTAAAAGTGCCGGCGGAAGTGGTGCCTACATTGCCACCCGATTCACGCATTCAAAGACTGGCTAAATATCTAACTTCGCTGCCGCAAACCACCAAGGGCCCGGCCGGCGGTCACCGCATTCCGCGCGGCGACGAAGGTACTGTCATTGGTCACCTGAGCCTTTGCTGCAAATTGACTAACACCACCACTAATGAGCTGGTGCAATTTTCAGACAAAGCTCTTTCACCACGAGCAGTGCTTTCTGAAACCGAAAGCGGAGAGCTAATGTTGCGCCTTGAAGGCGTGACCGAAGAAGGCGAAGCAGTCGAGCACCCTGTTTTCTTCATGGGCGCATCTAGCTGGATTTTGTCCAACAACACTTTCTATCCTATCGATTTAAGTGCTATCCATCGCTCTTTCCAGTACTTTGATTCGTTTGGCTACATGGTGGTCAAGCTAGAAGTGGTGCCGAAATTCCTTTCGGTTGATCTGCCGGTTTTGAAAAAGCGTATGCCAGTTGTGCTTGATGAAAGTGCAGCACCCTTCCCTGTGGCAATTACTGAGCCACCACAGGTGGTGATCAAACTTTCTGAGCGCAAATTGCCGGGAGCAGCCGGTAATTCAATTATTTCGTCGCACGGTAATTCTGCTGCAGCTTCTAAAAAACCTGCGCAAGACGCTTCTAGTCTGGAGATTTCTCTCGGATTTCGCTATGGCGATCTCGTTTTGCAATCGCGCGACGAGACCAGTGCTGTAGAATCGGAAAAGTTTACCCGCACCATTTCAGAAGTAGGTCAAAGTGTCTGGGTAGAAAGACAGTGGGAACCTGAAACACAGGTGCGCCGCTTCCTCACCAACATGATGCCGATTCGCACCATCGCCGATCGTTTTTCTTTTGTGGAAGAACCTGCACTTGATGCGCTCTTCCATCTGTCTTCAGAGCAAGCCCAAGACTGGGACACCGCCGGTTGGGACCAACTAGCTTTTTACCGTGTGCGCAAAGAAGAGCTCGCACTAAACGCCAAGCTTTCGTTGAAGAAAGAATCTTACAAGTTTGATTTTGATTTGCAGTGTTCAGCCGGCGATGAAGAAGTACCTTTCCCTCTGGTAATCGAAGCGCTGTTTAAAAACCGCAGTTATCTCAAACTTTCAGATGGCCAATTTGTGCGCGTGCCTACGCCAACTCTGATGGGATTGCTCAAATCTATCGGCCAAAGCAAAGACAGCGCCCGGCCTCTTTATCAGGCCCTGGGAATTTTGCACGCTTTGGAAACGCATGAAATTCCAGTACAAGCCGACAAAGGCTTCCAGGAATTTATTCATAAGATTCATCATTTTAGAGAATTGCCACCGTTTGAATTGCCCAAAGATTTCAAAGGCGAGTTGCGCGAATATCAAAAAGAAGGCTGCAACTGGTTGATGTTCTTAAGAGAATATGGACTGGCCGGAATTCTCGCTGACGACATGGGTCTGGGTAAAACTATTCAAACTCTCGCCATGCTACTCAAGCACTATCAAAATGGTAAGGGTAAGAATGACCGCGCACCGGCTCTAGTTGTGGCGCCGACTTCAGTTGTTTATAACTGGTTATCGGAAGCTTCTAAATTTACCCCTGATTTGAAAACGGCACTGTTCCTCGGTCGTGATCGTGGAGAACTACTCAAGCGCCTTGGAAAAGATAGCACCAACAAGCCGCATGTTATCTTCACCACATACGGTATCATTCGCCGTGACTATGAACAGCTCAAAAATCTTCAATTTGAGTTTCTCATTCTTGATGAAGCGCAGAACATCAAGAACCCAGAGTCAGTCGGAGCCATCGCCGCCAAGAGCATCAAAGCCTTCCACCGCCTGGCTCTGTCAGGTACACCGGTAGAAAACCGCCTGAAAGAATTGTGGTCGCTTTTCGATTTTCTTATGCCAGATTTTCTCGGTCAATATAAAGACTTCAACGAAGTATTTGAGCGACCAATCGAAGCTGGTCTCGACGGCGCCGGTATGAAGTTGCGCAAAACAGTGCATCCGTTTATTTTGCGTCGCTTGAAGAGTCAGGTAGAGAAAGATCTGCCCGACAGAACCGACATTATTCAGCTTTGCGAATTTGATGACGAGCAGCGTTCGCTCTATCTTGATGTGCTCGATGAGTGTCGTCAGCGCGTCTTCAATGAAGTAGCTTCTCGCGGCATCAAGCGATCATCTATATCAATTCTTGCTGAGCTACTGCGTTTGCGTCAGGTGTGTTGCGATCCAAAATTATTGAAGAATCGCGAAAAAGTAACTGATCAATCGGCCAAGCTTGATGCACTGATGCACATGATTGGCGAAGTGGTTGATGAAGGCCACAAGATTCTTATTTTCAGCCAGTTCGTGGAGATGCTCGCCATCATTCGCAAATCGCTGGAAAAAGAAGGCTATACCTACGAATATCTCGATGGTCAGACGCCAGCTAAAGAACGTCTTGATCGTGTGGAACGCTTCAACCAAACACCATCGATTCCAATATTCTTGATCAGTTTGAAAGCCGGCGGCACAGGTCTCAACTTAACCGGTGCAGATTATGTCATTCACTATGACCCATGGTGGAACCCTGCTGTAGAAAACCAGGCCACCGACCGGGCGCACCGTATCGGTCAGACCAGACACGTATTCAACTACAAGCTGATTACGCGCGGCACTGTGGAAGAAAAGATTCTTGCTCTGCAACAGAAGAAAAAAGAATTAGCCGATTTGATTATTGGCGGCGACGACAGTGTGGCTAAAGAACTTACGCAGGAAGACCTGGAGTTCTTGTTCTCATTCTAAAGCGTATGAGTTTTGTGATTTGCGGGGAGCGTGAGTGAGAAATTCGCTTGTAATTTCAACGCTAATAATTTTTGGATTTTTCCATTCGCCTATTGCCGCTCACTGCTATGGCACTGAACGCAAGGCGTTCGTTAGGTCTGGCCAGAAGGTCAAAAATGGCGCAATGTTTTCAATGCCGCTGACCTCAATTACACCTGCTGGTCGTACGATAGACGGGGCTTTCTATTCTCACACGTATCTGCACGCCCGGCCGATATTATGCTCTAGCTTACTCCCTGGCAAGGCAGGAGTGGGATTAACCTTGTCATACGGAACCCCGATTTTGCTTGGTCCAAATCGCGACACGTCGGTTTATGTCGGTGATTTTGACAGAGCGCTACGCGAGAAGTGTTCTAAGTCTTACTAGTAATCCCGAATCGATTTATTCAAGTCGTTAGAGACTACTCCATATATAAGGACTAGAGCAATTGCTCCTGCTATTAATCCACTAACATAAGATAAGCTTCTACGGAAATTTTTTTGTCTACAATCAGCGGCTACTATTGTCGTCAGAATAATCAAGTAAATATTTTCTGCGACAGTAAATATCAGTTTTACGGTAGGAGTGGCTAAAAGGATCTGTTCGCCCTTTGATTCCATCATGAGCCAAACACTAATCGGAACATTGAAAGCAAACAGAATTGCGCAAAATCCCAATAGTGAAAAAGTTACACTTTGTCTGTTTGAAAATTTCGTCATGCAAGTTGCTGGCGGTAATGAAGCACCATTAGTTGGTCAGCTGGAACGGCCAAAATTTCATACGCTCGCCCGTTATCATCGCAAAACTCAATTTCGAAAACATTTTGACTAAGAATTTCCACGATGGTACCAACCTGTCCACGTCGAAGTCTTCGGTCCGGTATGTCCGAAGTTAGAGCGACCACGTCGAATAATTTTAGTGTGACTGTCATTCTCTCCCTCCTCGTACCAGGATATACCAACTCGGCATGGGAGGCTCGCTGTATTTCATAGTGGGTGAGTCTTAGTCTGCAGCTTTCCACTTCATTCACCGTCGTGATAAGCTAACTCAAGGTCCACATCAGCGGCCCATAAAGCCGACCGCAATTGTCCGACAGCGACCAACGTCCACCGCGCCGTAAACCTCCCTGGAAAATCCACCACGAAGCTGGGTTAGCTGAAGCGCGCGTCGGTAACATCGCCGCGGCGATATCGCATTACGAAGACATGCTGCAACTTCGAGTGCAGCCTGATGTTTTGGCTGATGTGCTCGCACTAGGTGAGCCGGGTAAGATTTTGCTGCGCAAGCGTAGAGATCTCTGCGAAACTCAGATAAGGCAAACAGCGTGCCGGCACTATACAGTGCACGGAATGCAGCTATACAACGCTTTCCTGAATGAGCCTGAGCGTGACTTACGCTTTTATGAGGAGCTTTGTGCAGATCCATTTGTGAAAGATGTCGCTCTGCTGAATTGTATTGGTGCAGTTATGATCAGACTTGAAGGCGCCCAGCGCTTAGATGAGCTGAGGCCTTATGCGGTTGCCTTCTCAGATCGTTTGGAAAAATTAGTGACCAATTCTCAAATTGAGGACAAAAGCAAGGTGATCAGGAGATCGCTTAGAGTGTGTGTTCGCACTGTAAGCGTGCGCGCTGCAATTTATTCTGGCGACGCGAACTTAGTCTCCGGTCTCGTACACAATCTTCTGATTCATTGCCCGTGTCCGCTGATGTACTGCGAATTACAACGGCTCGCTGAGACGCACGGTGCGATTATTCAAGTTCCGCTGGATCAGACTTTTGCTCGTCTAAGTCTTTTGGAGCGACTTACGATCATCGTATCTGAATGTCTCGCCGATTGGGACCAAGAGGGTTATGTCCGCGACGGAGCACCTCGCGATGAATATGAGTCTGTAGCCGCGTCACTAGTCGCGACTCTTCGTCCTGACACCACAATAGACGAACTAACAATCAGTATCAATAAAGTGTTTCAATCAAGTTTCTCACCTTATGAGCGCCCACCAAATTTGGTTGATTGTGCGCAAAACATTTACGACGCCGTCCACCCCTTTCTCAATTCCTTACCGCGTTAAAACGCATCACTAATCAAATATGCAACAACTATCAGATGAAGACATTCAGTTTTTTTCAAAGGCTGAGAATTGGCGCTACGGCCCAATGTACGACGTTTGGATGTATTTCCGTCCCGAAATCGACATGGCTCTTGTAGAATCCATAATTTTTGAAGAGGGAAAACTTATTCCATGGCATGGTGAGGGCCCTGAATTGGTCAAATCAATCTTGCGAATCGACGGCCTGCCTTCTATAGGCCTGGTGCATGGTTCGCTGCCCAAGCGAGATGCTGTCGGAAGAAACCTAGGACGCCCGTTTCCATGCTACAGCGTTGCCATTTATCCTCCGCATTGCGAGCGAGCCCTCGGCGCTCAGATTAATCCGGATACTTCTGACCTGGAAGACTGGCATCAAATGGATCCCGTCAGAGTAAGACTTTTTCACATAGCTTTATTTCGGTTGATCCGAGCTGTAAGTAATCGCATCTCAATAATTAGCGCCAGCATTAATACCGAAGACCGGGGCATGAGACTTCCATATGCTTATGACGGCTCAGTTTGCATCTCGCCAGCCCTGCCGCCGATTTTGGATATAGAAGCAAAACCTCTACCTGACTCGCACGGATATTTCGTCTCCGTAGATCGAAACTTTCCTGTGTTTCAATCGTAATATAGTTAGGTGTGAATTATTTGAGGCCAAATGACCAGATCAAGACTACGCATTTTCTTACTACTAATATCTCTGGTTTTCAATCAGAGTGCTCCAGCTCAGGCTCAGGACGCAATCCGGAAACTCATTATTGAACGGCGGCAAGGCACTGAAACGGCTCAGGGCAATAAGCGTTCATCTTGGGGCCGAACAAAATCTCAAGCCGAAAAAATTACTCTCGATGGTCTAGATATAGCTGTCTGGAGGCCAAAACTAGCTATAGCACCTTATCCTCTAGTGATTTTTTCCCACGGTTTCCATGGCATTAGCACTCAAAGCGAGTTCATTATGAATGCCCTGGCGAAAGATGGCTACTTAGTGGTGGCACCCAACCACGATGATGCCGGTTTTAAAGTTAGCGGTCCGCAGGTAGATTTCAGCAAACCAGGTGATTGGAAGGATAGTACTTACCAGGATCGCCGCGATGACATAAAGAAGTTAATGCCCGCTTTGGCTAAAGACAGCAGATTCAAAGATCAAATTGATTGGTCTAAAGTGGCTCTGGCCGGACATTCTCTGGGTGGCTATACGGCGCTTTCTCTCGCTGGTGGTTGGCCCTCCTGGAAAATTCCAGAGATTAAAGCTGTGCTTGCACTCTCTCCATACTTGCAGCCATTAGCACTGAATGGCAAGTTGAGCAGCCTCAATGTGCCGGTGATGTATCAAGGCGGCACCCGAGATTTGCGTGTTACACCGTTCATTAGAAGTGCCTATGATAAAACATCGGCACCGGTTTATTTTGTCGAGTTCATTGGCGTCAATCATTTCGGTTGGACGAATTTAAATCGCAGCACCACAGAGAAAGAATTGATCAATCATTATTGTCTGGCTTTTTTGAACAAATACGTCAAAGGTGACGATCGATTGCGGCTTGATACGAAGTTAGACGGTGTCAGTGTTTTGCAACACAAAGACTAGTCACTTCTGCAACATTTCAAGAAATTGAGGATAATTCTCCTCAATCAAATACTGCTCCGCACTTGGTCTGGCCTTGTGCAGCGGTTCATATACTTCTGCAAAGAAGCGCGCACCTGCCTGCTTGTGGCTCACATCAGTCAGTGCTTTCTCAGCGCCCTCAAGTGCCGAAGTTTCAGCACCAAGTTTTTCGTTTTTGAAAACTTCAAATATCGAATTCATTGTTCAGTCCTCGGCTGCATGTTACTTACACGTTCAGACTAGCGATTCTTCTGCAATATTCACATGTGCAATTGCACAGAGTAAGTGCAGCGCAGCCTGGCCGCGCACCCGACCTTCAAGCCCAGTAAAATGACCATCTAACAATGTTATTACGGCGTAATTACAATGTTAGATCGTCGTTTTTTCCAAAAATCGCATACCTGAACCAGTTTGACTGAACCGGCCCCACTCAATCAGTCCGACTCAAATTCAGCTCAATGCACCAATGCTGCTACCTGTATTTGAAAACACACTAAGCTTCAACACGCCAAACAATAGTTCTGCCAGCTCGCGCCTGGTGATTTGATTGCCAACTCTAATTCTAAAATGCACTTCGCTTGAAAGCTTTTCACAAAAACTAGATAAACGCTTAACTGCCTGATCCGCTTCTCCAGGCACTAAATCTTCATCGGGTCTGAAGCTCAAGTCGTCTGAATTGCAGGCAATCACTCCCGTTGCAGCCATGATCTGAATAGCTTGGAAGTTTTCGTCGTCCAGCATGATATCGTCAAACCAAAAAATCGGAGCACCAGCTGCGGTGAGCAACATCTGAGTCTGCAAAATGTCCTTGTTTGACAAAAGCTCAATATTGCCAAATTTATGACTCAATTGCATTGATGCCAGTGTTCCAGCTGCTGTGCCGATGGCCCACTCAATAGGATGCAGCCTGTAGGCTCCATTCGTAATATGTGTGACACCAATATTTTTGCAAGCGGCTATATAGTTTGAGCAGTCATGAGTTATAAGCGACTCTAATGGTATCTGAAATGGTTTAGACTCTTGCGCCGCTCCAGGCACTTCCTGATGGCCATGAATATCTACAGGGTAAAGGCCGATACCTATTGAATCTTCAAATCTTCTCGCCCGACTGCCTAGGTTGGCTGATGCCACGATGTCTTGCTCCACGACGGTGGTATTGGCGCTGAGACGTCGCGCTTCACGAATATATGGATAGCGAGATAAACCATCGGCGGTGCCAAAAATATTGCGTACCAGTTTCAGGCCGCTATAACCCTTACCACCATCGTCCCGCGGGGCCTCAGTTTGCAGCCAATAGAGAAAACCGAGACTGACTCTTTTTGCCAGCGCTAAATATTGTCTTTGTACCTCAGGTGTTTTGTCGATTATATTTTTGCCTCTGAGATCGTTGCTATCCCAGTTGATCATGGCAATATCTGATTTGTAGATGCCTGGTTGAAAGAGGCTTTTATCAATCAAGCGTCGGTAGGTCCAGAATGGCAGCAGATGGCGTAATACGCCGGTGCTTTGATCATCGGTTTCTTCGAACATGTGATAGCCGTAAAAAGAAAATTTTCCAGCAGCCATAAAATTGTCATAGTCTGCAGGCTTTTCAATCACATGATTTTCGCCGGGATAATACTCAAGCACAAATGGATAAGTAAAGTCTTGCACGTTCTCAGTGTCGCCAAGCTCTGGTGCGTGTTTCTCGCCAGTCTCGCTGCGGCTGTCAGAGCCTGTTCTATAGGGAATCTTTGCTAGGGCCAGCAGGTCACCAAGTTCGGTGGCGTCAAGCACAAGGCGCGGTTGTACTTCGAGAAATGAGCCGCTATCGAGATCGATAAAAAGTACAGCTTGAATGGCATTTTGCCTTGACACCGCCACTGCTTTCAACCTGCGCATAATTGACAGTCGCTCTGCCGCCGCCGCTGGTGCAAGTAGCTCATCAATAACTTGCACTGCAACATCTGGTTCGAATGCCAGACGCGTCACCCACGATTTGCCTGGATGCAAAAGTGCATCGGCCAGGGCGTCTGCCGTAAGCTTATTGCTGTGGCGATAGTGGTCGCGAATGCGTTCGCGCATGAACAGATAGCTTTTGCAGGCGCCTGTGGTTTCCACATATTTATTTTCGTCCAGAGCGCAAACCCCCTGGCTCGTCATTTGCCCACCTAACCAGGAGGTTTCTTCAGTCAAAAGAGTTGAGTGAGTCTTACTGCTTTCTAGCGCCGCAGCCACACCACCCATGCCCCCGCCAGCTACCAGCACATCGCAACTGTGCACGGGCGGAGCCTGGTCAAGCTGATATTGTTTCACAGCCTTGTCGTCGCCAGAGACGCTTACCGCTTCGACGTCCAAGACCTCGAAATGAAGTGGCGTACCGCTATAGAAAAATGATTTACTCATGGGTTCAACTTCCACTTTGCAGCCGGGTCGGCGCTTGTATTGTCACTAATGTTTTCACACCTTAGATCTTGATTCAAGAATTAGTTAGAATGACGACCTGGAGATATTGATGGCAAGCAGCGCTGCAAAAATTATTCCTGACGATATTGTGGCCCGGGCCGCCAAAATCAAGTTGATTTTGATGGACGTCGACGGGGTTTTAACCGACGGTCGCATTTATTATTTTCCCGGGTCTGACGGAAAGCCAGTCGAGTTTAAGGGTTTTAACTCTCAAGACGGTGCCGGCTTACTGTTCCTGCACTACTGCGGCTTTAAGTCTGGAGTGATTAGCGGCCGCGATTCGCCGGCGGTGACTGAAAGAGCGCGTCTACTTGGCATTTCTTATGTGTATCAAGGCTTTCTCGAAAAAGTGGCGAGCTATGAAGAAATTCTTGCCAAAGAAAATTTAGTTGATGAGCAAGTTGTCTTTATAGGCGATGATTTTCCTGATTTCCCACTGATGAAACGTGCAGGGCTTGGCATTGCCGTGGGTGATGCTCGCCCTGAACTCAAAGCCCAGGCTGATTTTGTTACCACCGCTCATGGTGGCAGCGGCGCAGTGCGTGAAGTTGCCGAGCTTGTACTGAAAGCTAATGGTCAATGGCAGAAAATATTAGATAAATATGGTCTGTCGGCTGATTAAGCTGCAACTCCAACAGGCTTGTTGCCGGTATTGAGGTGAGCTTTGCCGACACTGATTGATTCTGAAACACTGCTCTTAGCTGTGTACAGTTTGAATTGGGTAGAAGGATCGCAGTTGCCGGAAAGGGCAGTTACAGCTTCGCACAGCCCAGCAAAGGCGGCTTCGAGCGAGGCGATATCGCTAGCGGTGGCATGACCAGATGCAGCGCGGCTGCGAATTTCACCGGCTTTACCCATGGCATATCCGGCCACGCTGGCGGCTTTGCTGTCTGCGGCTTGAGCCATTGTGCGTTCAGATTCTTTTTTCGAATAAGTTGCAGATTCAACTATGGTTCCGTCTGATTTGATTCTTGTGCCGTCAGCAAAGTCGATGGAGCCATCACGATGAATCTGAGTGCCATTGGCCATTTGAATGCCGTTTGATGTAATGACGTCACCGCTGGTGGTGGTGACTTTGCCACTGTCATAATTGTAGCCTTTGCCTGTAAATTTGAATCCTTTAGGGCCAGTAGCTATTCTGTCTACTTTGCCGTCAGCATGTTTCACTTCAAGAGTTTTAGCTTGAGTGTCAATAGTTTGGCTTTCGCCATTGACTAAACCAGTCACTACAGTTTGACCGCTAGCATCTGTCTCGGCTTTAGTTTCGTTCACTCGGCCTTGCATGCGATCGCCAGACATTGTGATTGTTGAAGAGCCATCGGCGTTAGTCAAAGTCTGATCTTTGCCAAAGCTAATCAAAGCTTTGATGGCTTGAACCATTCCTCTTCTTTCAGGCGCTTTGTCCTTCAATATTTCTTGCACTTCGCCCTGTGAAAGATGCACAGCTGCTTTATTTTTCTCGTGAATTGTCCACGACTTATCAGCATTTCTAACGAGGTAACGACCTTCAGAAATTGAAATCAAGGCAGTGCCATCTTTTTTAGCCGCAATGACAGAACCATCTGGAGTGACAGTCATGATGCCATCTCTGAGTTGTTGAAACTGATTGGTTTTGGTTCTTATGGCTTCTGCTTCCATATCTTCAGCCAGTTTATTGATGCCGCCGGCTTGCTCTACTGTGGAATTTGAAGTGACGATGCGGCCGTTTTCAAATTTACCGATTACTTTGTATGAGCCACTTTCGCCTTCATAGACTTCAGAAGTTGGGTTGCCTTGAGCATCTAAGATGTATGCGCGTTTGTTGCCTTGCTCATCTTCTTCAACGACGATGTTGCGGCCGCTTGCCAGCTTGCCCATAAACTTACCGTCTTGCATGTGAAACTGTACTTCGCCGTTAGCGTCTTTTTGCAGAACATCGCCGGCTTCGTTCATTACTAGCTGTCCGCCCTCAGCGGTTTGAGCCAGTGTCTGGTTGCCCTGTCTGATTACATCGACTTTGCCGTTCTGATCGCGATGTACTGAGACATCAGCGGTTGCTTGCGCGCTGTTTGGCTTGCCCACTTTTTCAAAGGCGGCCATGGCTTTGTCCCAATCGGTCTTGTTCAAATGGAATTCAGCTTTAGTTTGTATGCCTTTGGCGTCGGCTTCTTCTTCTACCTTTTTAGATGCGACAAAATTGAAGCCATCAAATGCACTGCCAGTGGCGGGCTTGCATTCTTTTTCTGTCGGCTCAACGCAGTTCTTTTTCAAAATGCTGTCGAAATCTAAGCTGATGTCGGTGCTATTTTTTTGATTGATTTTTTTTCCGGTATCGCTGTCGATAGCCAGGCTAGGCAACATCGCCATGGTTTGCTTGATGGTTGTGGAAGCTTTATCAAAAGAGGCGTTGATAAAGTCGCTATATGCGTGACTGCTGCCGGCCTCAGCTTTAAGAACGGTCTTTTCGCCTGGTTTAGCCGTGGCTTCTAGCGAAAGTGCGTGGCGAGCTTTGTCAGCTACGTCTTGGCCCTGCTCAAGCGGCTTATCGCTGACTTTAGCGACGTCTTTTTTCTGATTTGCGTCCGTTATGGGCACTTTTAAGACTCCGCTTCCCTGTTCCGCCGTACGTATATATACGGCGACCTATTTTCTTGGACATGATTGTTTATACTGATTTATACACGCAGCAAATCAGGCGGTGGTGGGCATTGAACTTCATTATTGACGGCAAATATTGGCACGCTCTTGAAGATGGTCGAGTGCAATGTGATCTCTGCCCACGCAATTGCCAGATGAAGGAAGGTGATCGCGGCTTTTGCTTTGTGCGTCAAAATATCGACAATTCGGTTAAATTGACCACATATGGCCGCAGCACCGGGTTTTGCGTTGATCCAATTGAGAAAAAGCCGCTAAATCATTTTCTGCCCGGCACGAGCGTGCTCTCTTTCGGCACAGCAGGCTGCAACCTCGGTTGCCAGTTTTGTCAAAACTGGTCAATCAGCAAGTCGCGCGAAATTGAGCTTTTGAGCGAAGAGGCGAGCCCTGAGCAAATTGCTCTGGCGGCCAAAGAGCTTGGCTGCGCTTCCGTGGCCTTTACTTATAATGATCCGGTCATTTGGGCCGAGTACGCCATTGATACTGCTCGGGCCTGTCATCAGTTGGGCGTCAGGACCGTGGCTGTCACCGCCGGATACATAGGCGAAGAGGCCCGCCCTGACTTCTATTCAGTCATGGACGCCGCTAATGTAGACCTCAAAGCGTTCAGCGAAATTTTCTACAAGAAGCTCACCCTTTCACAGCTGCAGCCAGTGCTTGATACGCTGAAGTGGCTAAAAGACGAAAGCGACGTCTGGTTTGAGATTACCAATCTGGTCATACCTGATGAGAATGACTCGTCAGACGAGTTCAAGGCAATGTGCGACTGGATTTTGACCAATCTGGGCGATCAGATACCTCTGCATTTCACGGCTTTTCATCCTGATTTTCGCATGGACAATCGCCCACCCACGCCGCCCTCCACTCTGTTGCGGGCTCGTGAAATCGCCATGCGCCAGGGCCTAAAGTATGTTTATGTGGGCAATGTTGACGACGCTCCCCATCAAAGTACATATTGTTCCGCTTGCCGTTCTTTATTGATTGAGAGAAATTGGTTTGAGATCGGCAAATATAATCTTGAAGAAAATCGGTGTCGGCAGTGTGGCGAGAGTGTGCCAGGGGTGTTTGCCGAACGAGCCGGTACATGGGGACGCAAGCGCCTGCCTGTTACTATTAGTGACTGGGCAATGAAATAGAGTATTTGGATTAATGGCTGTTTTAAGAAAATATGGGGCGTTTAAGCCATCTTTATTGCTGGCCATGCTTTGTCTGACACTGAGTGGGCCGGTTCAGAGCGAAGAGGCAATGCCGCCGGATGGCTCACTCAACCGCGGCTTGAATGCACAGCCGTCTCAAATACAGATGGCAGCTAGCCTTCCGCCTGGTACTTTGCGCAATTTAGACTTTCTTCCCCGGGTGCAGACCTCGCGTCCTCCCTCGCGCCCGCGGAAATTCCTCGGTCGCCGCAACCTTAAGGTGCGGACCGATCGCGACCAGAAATATGTGCAGTTATTGCTTGTCTGTGTAGGTTTCGTCAGTATGTTAATTGTCATTTTGGCGCTGCGCAGCCTGCCGCCGGTAAAAAAAACCACTTGACCGCGCCCGCCAGGCTCTTAAGATAGTAATGAGCCTGGCCTGGAAAGACAGAGCAAGCCAAAGACAGAGATAAAGATAGAGACAATGGAACCGATTGAAAAAATTCTGCTTTTCATCATTGGCGCAATTTTCGTCGGTGGCGGCGGTGTCTTTACCTATCAAGCTTTTGAAGATGCAAAGAATGTCTTTGAATCGCTGATTTTTTCGTTGATGGTTGTATCTGCGGGCATGTGCTTCATCATTTGGTCAATTGCTGGGCCTCCGGGCTAATCTGCGAAAATTAAATCAATCCATGGTTGGCATTTGCATGTCGTAGTAAACTTTTGGCTTGTCACTGTTGCCTAGTTAAGGGTTTATATTTCGCCATGCATAAAGTTTCTCGCTGCTCTTCAATCGCTTTAATTTCACTGGCCATATCGCTGGCTGGTAGTGGTATCAGCTGCGGTGCACTCGCGAAAGAGACTTCTGACGAAGCTGGTAAGGGTCCTGATGCTCAAGCTCTTAATGCCGGACGCTCAGGCAGCTGGACCAGCGCTGCTCAGGGCAAGAACCAGCTATCTGTAGACACCTTGCGCAAAGTCGTAGCTGAAAAACCAAATGATGCTATCGCTCACAACGATCTCGGTTGGGCTTTAAGACAGAACAACGATTTGAAAGCTGCCGAAGTTGAGTTGCGTAAGGCCATTGAACTTGATCCGAAACTGCATCAAGCTCACTCTAATTTGAGTGTTTGCTTGCTAGATCAAGGTAAGGCGCAACCTGCTTTAGATCAAGCACAGCAGGCCGTTAAACTCGATCAAAGTCAACCTATTTATCACGTTGTTTTAGGCAATGCGCTCTCGGCAGTGGGTGACAACAAAACGGCCATCGAAGAATATAAATTGGCCATCAGTCAAAAACCAAATTACGAAAACGCCTATTACAATCTTGGCCGGGTGCTAGAAGCAACCGGTGAGAAAGCTGAAGCCGGCAAAGTGTTGGCCGAGGCCTTGCGCCTTGATAGCGACGACGATCGCGTGCTTAAGATTTTGGACCGCATCGTCAAATAGTCGACGCTACGCATCTTATTTGGCTGATGCTTACTGGTTTGGTTCTTTACGAAACTGAAGCGTGCACGTTTCAGTTTTGAGAAAGGCTGGAATACCAGGTTATTTTGTGGGTGATTTCACCGGTACTGGAATGTATGCGCCACCGTGCTCTTGGTAAGAGAAGCCGCGGACTTCCTTGCGAATCTCCTTGGAATCACCTCTCAGCACAGGGGAGCCGTCTCTATATCCAGCCTTCTTGAGCTGGTCAAGCAGATTGTCGACGGCAACCAACTCTGCCGCTTTTGTGGAATCAACACTAAGTTTTTCCCGATACTCTTTTATCTGGCTGACTGAGACAGCGTTTTTTTCACCGGCGAGATTGTTGAAATGATTGTCCAGATAGAACCGTGCTTGATACCTTCCTTCGAATTCTTTTTCTTGCTCAGCAAAACCCTCTATGTCTTTCCTAGTCGCTCCGCTTGATTCGAAGAAGAACTCGTCGTCATTAGTACCGGCGATGCGATGTATGTGTTTGGCGGCTCTTTCCAACGCTGCAATTTCTTGGGCATCAGGAATTGGTTCACCTTCGACTATTGCTGTTTTATCTTTAGAAGCAGCGACGAAACCTTTTATTTCATCAGCCGTAAGATATTCTGCTCCGGATGGATCGCCGTCTAAGGTGCGCATCTTGTCGAAGTATTTGTTCAATACTTCTGCTTCTTCTTTGGCTTGATCAGCTCCAATTGTAGGATTGGCGTAGGTATTTGCTTCGGCTTTAAATGGACTGGCTGGAATACTAGCCGAGGTATTTTTAACTACGTCCTGTGTAGGAGTTTTGTCTGGAGTAGGTGTTACGTCCGGATTAGGAGCTACGTAATTGCTGTCGGACTTCTCAGCCTTTGTTTTCGCCACAGGTATGTTCAATGTTTTTCCGGCATAAATGCGGTCAATATTTTCTATTGCACCGTCACCGCTCTGGTTGGCTTGCTGTATTTTTTGAATGAAGTCTTGAATATCTTTTGTGGAAGGTTTTTTATCGACGTCACCGCTGGCTTTGTTAATCTCATTTAGCTCGTTCTTTGCGATTTTCCAAAGATTGTCGCCAGGCTGGATTTGGTAAGGTTTTACATCGGCTTTAGCATCAGTGGTTGTTTGCGGTTTATCTTTATTCTTGTCGACTGAGTCGGCCAAAAGTTTAACAACCTGCTCGTCATTAAGCCCGTCTCGCTTCATTTCTTCAGTAAGATCTTTCTCTTGCTTGACGGAAAAATCTTTCAGGTCGCGCCGCTGCATCTTATTGGTTTCAGAGTCATAGGTATCTACATAATCAACGATGCCACCGTCAGCAGCGACGGTGCCAAAATCGATAATTGACACAGAGGGAAGTATCTTTTTACCTTTGTGTAGCGCTTCATTTATTGCAGCGCGTTCTTTTTGATTTTCTTCTTTACTTTCGTTGTTCTTCCAATCTTTGTACACTTCACCGAAATTAGGCTTGTCGGGATTAGTAGCAATTGCTGTCTCGACTTTCGCTCCTATGCCTGCTTCTAACGTCATGTTGATGCGCCCTCTAGTAAGTGTTTCCAAAGCTCTCGTGGCAAGTCGCCCGGTGGAGACATTTACACCATAGGTTTACGGTGTTGCCGAGTTGTTAACGCAAACAAGAACTCAGGGTTAACCCTGCTGACAAGCCTGGACACTTTGACTAGGATGGATACAGGCTAGGAAGCTTATTAGAATCCGCAATGAGCAGGGAAATACATGCTTAAGGTTTGACGAGGTCGCGTGTATGTTTAATCAAAGAGCTGCAATATTGTTATCGAGTTTAGCGTTGATCGCGGGCACCGCCTTCGCTGCTAATAACGGCGCCGTTACTCCGGCATTTGCTCAAATGATTGTGGGCAGCTCGCAGGGGGCGGCATTATCGACCAGTGTGCCGCACAAGTATGGTGTAGTTGTTGCTAAGCCGCGCCTGTCGCCCTTTAGTGCCATAGATTTTGTGGACAGTCTTAAGCCAGTATCTGCCAATGAGCTTTTCGAAATTCCTCCTACTAAGGGCTCTTCTCTTTATTTAGATGAACGCACCTATAAATTAGCTGAGCAGAGTCGAGAAGCAATGAGCTGGATCTTTTTGCTCGGCGGAGTGACTTGCGTGATTATGGGCTTGTGCCATATGTTCAAGCCGGCAAAAACACAGGCGCAAAGGGTTGGTCACATTTCGGTGGGCATCGCAATGATCGTCATTGGAGTGGCCATTCCGGCTATGATGATCTCGTCTTTTCAAAGCCAATATAATTATTCAAACTTTTGTAGCTAGGACAAATTACTTGCTCGACTCCACACTGGCTGTTGTTTTACCTGAGCCTTGAGCCATCTGGTTGTGAGTTTCTAGAAAAGCGCTGGTAACTGGTTTGCCATCGAAGTTTTCTGGAAGGGGCACATCAAGCAACCATAATGCCGTAGCCGAGGTATCGTATGTGGTGACTGGAGCAGTTATTTTAAAACCTGGTTTGACGCTTTCGCCCCAGACTATCCAGGGAATATTCATGTCTTCTGGTGAGTTTGTGCCGTGTGTGCGGTCGTGTCCACCATGGTCAGCGGTGAGAATAACCACTGATGTTTTCTCAATGCCTGCTTTAGTAATGGCTTTCATCACAGTTGCTAAAGCCTCGTCAGAATCTGCAAAAGCTTGAATTTGTTCTTTTGAACCCCAACCGAACTGGTGACCGGCTCCGTCTGGGTCAGCCAAGTGAATAAAGCAAAGGTTTGGTTTGCGCTCTTCGATATAGCGCGCAGCATTTGCCGCCACGACTTTAGATTCGTATGAGGGTAAAGAAAAACGATTGACTGAGTGCGCCTGGTAGAGGTGAATAAATTTTGGTTTGCCAACAAACATTCCAGTTGTCAGCTTTTCTTTGGTGGCCAGGGCGAAAATTGTGGGTGATTTGATGATGCCCCGATCTGGTTCCCATTCATTCCAGAGCGCGTGGTGTTTATCGGGGCCTACTCCGGTGAGCATCGATGTGTGCGATGTCAGAGTTATGCTCGGAAACGTTGTGCGGGCGGTCCAGGTGGTGGCGCCTTCTTCAGACAGTTTGAAAACAGTGGGCATTTTGCTTTGCTGCATAACGCTTGGTTTGCCGCCGTCAAAGCTGAAAATGAAAACGTGCTCAGCACGTCTTTCGGCCCAGGCCGGAAGGGTGGCCGCAACTGACGCGACAAGCAGGCATGCCGCTTTCGTCAAGGATAAATGCCACTTAGTTTTACGCTGATTGATAATTTGCATAAAAAACTCTTGCCGAAGGCCCTGATTTTATCAATATCCAGGGTCCAATGGCAGCGCATTAAGATTTCTATTTTTAAATGCCTGTGTTAATTTCCCCATTGTCGGGCCTGGGGCTCTGGGGGAAAGTATGGGCATGCCCCTCACCCCTCACAGTACTGGCGATTCCGATTTGAGGGCTCCGAAATTTAAGGAGCTGGGCGACGCCTATGTAGCTGCAGGGCAGCAAGCCAGCGCTAATCTGGTCTCAGAGACACTGACCACCGTCAAAGAAAATGTAGTCGCTCCTGCTTTTAACGCTGGTGTGCTTGAGCCGGCCAATACAGTTATTTCTGGTATTAATGCTGTTTATGATGCTACAGGTCGGGCGGGCGCAAGTAAGGGCGATGCGGCTCCGTTAATTAAACCTTTCGAGCACATGCACGTGGCTGAGGCCCAATTTTTGTCAGCCGGTTGGGCTGCGCAAACTGTCTCTGGCGGCCTGGGGGCAATTATTCCGTACGTTATCGCCGGCAAGGCAGCGGGCTCCGCTATGAGAGCTGGTGGTTCAAGTTTGGCTCTAGAAGGCGGTGCTGCCAGGCTCGCGCAAAGCCAATCGCTGGCGTCGGTTGTCGGTGCCTTTGCCTATGACGGTGCCAGAGAAGTTCGCCAGGGTGAGTCTCGCCTGGGCAACAGTGTTGCCGGCGCTGCCGGATTTGGCGTTTTCGAAGTGGGAAATATGCTGGCCGCTAAAAGTGGCCTAGTTGGTCGCATCCTCACCCGCACAGCCACAGGCGCAATTGGTGGCGGCGTGCAGACTCTCACGTCGACTGCCATTGCCGAAGGCAAACTGGCCGACGGCGAAACTCTCGTCAAGGCCGCTGCAGGTGGAATAGTAATGAGTCACGCTCTGCCTGTGGGTCAAAAAGCCATGGCCCGGGCAGCCGATCATTTTAATCTGGCTACAGGACGCGGCGTGCCAGTTGATAGGCTGGTGCAGACTGAATTTGCCGGCGACGCCGCTACCTCGCCAACATTTAAAAATATTGTCAATGAAAATCCGTGGGCACGCATTCAGAGTGATGCTCCTCAATCGCTGGCTCTCGGCACAAAACGAGTGGAGCTGGAAGCGGGAGCTGATGCCGCAAAGCTAGGTCATGAATTAAAACACTTAAGTCAAAAAAGTAACGGCGCACAAGAGCAGAATTTTCAGGCTAGTGCCAAACTTTTGCAAGATGGTAAGAGTACTGAAGCCTGGCAATTGTTTAGAGAAACCAGACTGACTCAAGAGATCGATGCCCGTTTCACGGAGGCAAAAATAAATTCAGAGCTGGGCAAAACAAAAGTTTCTCAACCTTCTGAAGTGCAAGTAGCATCGCTTGCGGCTCTGATACCAAATTTGAAAGTGGGTCAACTCACTTATGAGCAACACTGGAAACAGGAATTTTCTCTTTTTGAAGCCAGCAATGGCAAGTTCAGACCAGCAGTAGATTTCCATGGCGATCATGATCACGGCATTGCTCCTGCTGCAAAAGGACAGCCGAAAAATGAACATTTAGAAGAAGGTGAAGTTAAGTCAGACTTGAGTGCTGAAGCTGAGTCTGCCTATCAACGCGAGCTCGGTGCGCACCTGGTGCAAACACTGCAAGACAAACAACATATTGGTGTCTTCGCTGGTGGTGCTGTGCGTGACTTGCTAATGCGCAAAACTCCTAAAGATTACGATATCGCCACGTCGGCCACTCCTGATCAAGTAGAAAAACTTTTCATCGATCAGGGCTACAAAGTAATACCGGTAGGAAAAGCCTTTGGCGTGATCAATGTAGTGGTGAACGGCCGAGAGTTTGAAATCGCCACTTTGCGCTCTGAAAGCACTTACAGTGATGGTCGCCGGCCAGACGGAGTGCAGTTTGTTACTTCACTGTCGGCCGATGCTGCCAGGCGAGATTTGACAATTAACGCTATGTTTCAAGATCCAATTAGCGGAACTATTTATGACTTTTACGGTGGTCAACACGACCTTGCCGGCAAGACTATTCGCGCGGTGGGTGACCCTAATTTGCGCTTTAGCGAAGACAAATTGCGCATGATGCGTGTGCCGCGCTTTGCTTCTAAATACGAAGGCTTCACAGTTGATCCGGCTACCCTGGCTGCTATCAAAGCCAATTCCATAGGCATTCATGCCGTATCAAATGAACGTATTCGGGACGAGATCAAAGGCATCTTGCTGTCATCAAATCCGGTGCGCGGTATGCAAATTATGATGGACTCTGGTTTGATGAAACAAGTACTGCCTGAAGTTTATAAACTAAGAGGGCCCAAGGGCAGGCAAGATCCGGTGCATCATCCGGAAGGAACAGTCTGGACCCACACTAAATATGTATTGAAGAATCTTACCGGTGGTGATTTTGAACGCATGATGGGCGGCCTCCTGCACGATGTGGGTAAACCGGCCACGCAAAAAATCTGGCCTGATGGCGGCATCAGCAATCATGGCCACGACGCCAAAGGTGCTGAATTAACTCACGACATCGCCAGGCGTTTAAAAATGTCGAGCAATCAAGAACAACGCGTAACCGAGCTAGTGCGTCTGCATATGATTATGCATGAAGTGCAAAGCTTACGACCAGGTAAGCTCACTGCTCTTTTAGAGCGGCCTGACATCATGGATCTAATTGAAATTCAGCACGCTGATGCGACGGGCACAAAAAAACCAGACTCTGATAAATCTCGCCGCGATTTTCTCTTGCAAAAACTCGAAGACTTAAAGCAATCAGGCAAGCTGGGTGAGAAGCCGATTGTTAATGGCAATATGTTGTTGGCTATCAATATGAAGCCTGGTCCACAATTTAAAACCGTGCTTGAAGCGGCTCGCGAAGCACAGCGCGAGGGTGAATTTTCAAATGCGGAAGGTGCACAACGGTGGCTGAAAGAAAATGCCGAGCGCATTGCCGCGAGCACAATTATCTCGAAATGAAAGGACTAAGATTTGTCTTTGCTACGCTTCTCAATAGTGGTTATTACTTGCTTATTATCAGCGCAGCTCGACGGCATGGATTTACACAGTAATGAGTGGAGCTTTCATCGATCTTCTAAATCCACTTAGTTGACATGCGCCGCTGACGGCCAACATAACTCCTAGATTATCTACGTCCCAAGAATCGCCATGTGAATCAGTTGCGCTTTGTCAGCTATCTAAGCCACACAGCTTCGAGCTTTGTTCGTCCTTTGTTTGTCATAAAAAAAGCACAGCGATCATAGGACTTAAGAGAATAAAGAGTTATCAATAGTGGTCCATGCTTCCAACCTCGAACGTCAGGATCGCTACATGGAAACTTTAATCGTATTTCCGCATATACAGCAGCCCCGCCTACTAGTCTAGGGTCAATGTCAGAAAGGCGACATTTTGGTGCTTTAATCAACTCGAGAAAACTATGCTTTGGGAGTTGCTCAAGGGTATTGGAATTTAGAACCGAATTCATGACATCAATATTCATTGATTCATCGAACTCACAACAAAATTCAATAGATTTATTGCTCTTATCCGAAACGTACAGACGTCTCTTAGCCACCGGCTTAGCATATAGGAAAGCAGTTTCTAGATAATATATCATTCGTCCATCTTTGTATGGTATGCAGCCTTTGAAGCGCATCACATCGTTAAATTCGCGATTGCTGCGAAGTGCAGAATCCAATATGGACTCAGAGATTAATAAGTTGTTTTTTTTGGAAGAGGAGTAATTCATACTCTTTTGAAAAGAAAACCGATCAAATCTACTTAGTTCATTAGCAAAAGCTACGGTGCGTATCAGTCTGTACGTAAATGAGCGCACATATTTTGAGCTGCCAGATTTCCGGTTAATTGAAAACAGTAAGAGCGATCGTTCGTTAGAAACTTTATGCAAATCATCTGAGAGTAGAATGAAGATTGAATTGGGATCAGCCGTAAGAAAAACGCCACAAAAACTAACATTGGTATAGCCCATTTTTTTTGCTAATTTGGCTACCGCGGGCATTGTTTCTTTGTCTCTTGCGAAATAATTGAGTGGACTGATACCGATAAGAAACGGCCGTAAATCCCCATACTGCAACTTCAATTGTCCCGACATTGGTTTAGAGATTGCATTGAATTTTTGCAAACTAATCATAATTAGAAGTATCAAAAAGTAGACGCGTAACTTCATGGATAAGTCATTCCTTGCGCATTTGAGTAACTTCTTCGTGGCTCGCCGGGCGCTCCCGTCCATGCTCGAACTGCATCTTCTAATTCGACACAATGTTTTTCACACCTAGCTCTGTTTTTCTTGTCATCAGCCCTTGAGTTCCTATTGCGTTCAATATCCTCAGCATGGCCTAACTCATGAGCTGCTTGAATATCAGGTCCGGCAATTATGGAGCCTGCATGACCTGTTACGTCAACGTAAAAATCAAGGTTTATAACAAGACCTGATGCCGGGTCAAGTTCCGTATTTGGCATATAGCCCGGCTCTGCGGGACCAACCATAACGTTCAATGGTCCGTCGGCGATGTTCTTAAAGACTGGTTTCATGGCTGGACACTTTTTCAGTTTATCGATTATGCCCTTTGCCTTACTATTAAATGTTCCTGATCCCACATATTGAAATTCACCTAATCCCAGGGGATCAACGTAATTAAGGGGCCTGTTATGGACATAACAGTAGAGATTGATATTCGCCAGCTCACGTATGGGGTCGCGATTGATCCACCGCGCAAGAGCGGGGTTGTAAGCTCGGTAAAGCGTAAGGCTAAGCTGGCTTGGCTGATGTGAGTAGTATCTGGCATACTGAAAATCTGCATCAAGGGCACCGGAAATTTTGGTCGCTTGGCCGTACAGACCATAATCATATTGAGCCTGCACTGCGGCAGAGTTGTCTGTCATCGCCCTTACAGAGCCAGTATGGTCCAAAGTGTAAAAATAAACTGCGCCGCTTAAAGTTTGCCCGCTTTCAAAAAAATGCTTTGTCAAAGTGCTAGTTGCGCTGCGCTCTTCACAGATTGTCGAATTGCAGCGAATAAATTGCTTCGTGCTGCTGAGACTACTTGCAATAGTTTCAGTAACCTGGCCAACAACTCCCGTAGCATCATAGAGAAATTGACTATAATTTCCGGTTCCTGGATATGTAATTTTAATCAACCGGTTCTCAACATCCCAAGCATACAAATTTGCTCCATGATTCGTCATATTGCCATTGGCATCAAACGTTAGGGTCGAGCCTCCCGGCCCTGCAATTGGAATTTGATAATTGTGTGTTTTGACATTGTTTGCACCATCTGTAGCACTAACCGGCACATTATTTGCGCCATTGCTTAACACGGCATTGCCAGTGAAACTTTCCGTCCAGTTGAGGGTCGCTGGCTGACTATTTACCGTCGCTGATTTTAATGGCTTGTTTGTAGTTCCTTGAAATCTTGTGGCGCCGCCAGCCGTAATGCTAGTTAGCTCGTTAACATTATTGTATCCATATTGGCCAACAGTCATTACTCGGGCAAGCGTAATTGTTTCAGTGGCACCACCGCTGGTCGATTTTGCATAAGTCGTGTTGTTAATCGAAGTTGATTTTACGTTGACTACGGTCGAAGAAGAGGTCGCAGAGACGCCAATTTCAGACAAACTTGCATTCGCTGTAATTGCGGCAGCGAGCCCAGTAGCAATAGAAGTTAGAGTATCGCCAGACAAGACTGTGTAATTTACGGCCTGCGTACCCCCACCGAGAGCAGCATCATATGTGGTGATAGTTACCACGTCACCGGTGGTCTTTGTTCCCCCGATAACAGCGGTTTGAACACCATTGGCTGGAATATTTATTGAGATAAGTTCGGTAGCAGTTGCGCTTGTGGTTTCGCGAAGCATAGTTTGATTTATCGAGTTGGACTGTAGCGTGACCACGGTCGCTGCTGCTGTGGCACTGACTCCAATTCCTTGCAGAGCTGAATCTGCTGTCAGCGCAGCCGCCAACCCTGTCGCAATGCTGGTCAATGTGTCGCCGGCGAGCACGGTGTAGGTCACTGCTTTCAAACCGCCAGCGAGACCTGCATCATAAACCGTAATTGTAATGGTATCGCCGGTGGTCTTTGTCCCCGATAGTGCGATTGTCTGCGGACCGTTTTGATTGATCGAAAGCGAAATTGTGGCAGTGGCGCCAGCACTTGTTGATTGAGAGTAAGTGGTTGCGTTGGCAGATGTTGATTTAACTGTAATCGCAGTTCCGGCCGAAGTCGCAGTTACTCCGGCTGCAGTGAGGCCAGCATTTGCATTTATCGCGTTTTTAAGGCCTGTAGCCATCGTGGTCAGGTTGTCGCTGGCTAAAACGGTGTAATTAATGGCTGTTTGTCCGCCCGCTAAAGCAGCATCACTCACCGTTATTGTGATTATATTTCCTGTGGTCTTGGTGCCACCAATTACCGCATTTTCAACAAAATTGCCGGTGACGCCTAAAGCAATGGTAGTGGTGGCACCGCCGCTGGTGGATTGAGAGTATGTAGTGATATTTGGCGATGCAGATTTGATGCTCATCATCGGCCCATTGGCCGAAGCATTGACACCGAGTGCCTGCATATCTGTATCGGCGGTAATGAGCGCAGCAAATTTAGTCGCGATCGTCGATAAGGTGTCTCCGCCAACGACCGTATAAACTAGGGCTTTTTGTCCGCCTGTTAACGCCGAATCTTTGACAGTTATCGTTAAAGCATTGCCAGTGGTGACCGTGCCTCCAAATCTAACTCTATTGACGCTATTTTGCTGCACAGCGGTGCGATTAGCGGCAACATCATAGGCAAAATAATTTTGACCGATATAACTCGCTGAAGGTTGGCCAGGGCTTGCTTGCGAGCCTGTAAGTTGGCCGGCCTGATCATAGCCCAGCCTGTAATTGACGCTCTTATTGTCTTGCAGCTGGTTCCATTGGGTCATTTCTCCAGCTGGATTATAAACATGGCTAAATTGAGAAATGGTTGGACCGCTGCTGGTTTTTAAATTGGCAATTTGTTGCAGGCGCTCATCCCCAATTGCTGGATACCAGCTGTATTTAGTCACTTGACTGTTTGGATAAGTAACGGACGCTAAGCGCGTACTGCCTTTAGAAGAACCCGCAGTATTGTCTACATAAGCATAGGCGAAGCTGCCTAACGCATTAGTCTCGCCAGTTACTCTGCTCATGGCATCGAAGGTCCAAGAATTTGAATTTGCGGCGCCATTAATTGAGCGGTTGGTAGTTCGGCCCAAATTATCATAAACGAAGCTTATGTCTGAATTTGCCATCCTGTCATTGTGTACGACCTGCAGCATGCCACCGCCAGTAGTGGGAGTGCCAAGCGGCAAAATATATGGATTATAAGTGTAAGCAATCGTACCCCAGTCATTTTTCTGAATACTTTTGACCCGATCGTAATTTGAGTCCCACGCAGTTGTCGTCGACGCAGTTGGATTGACAGCATTTTTGTAACTGGTCTGGAAAATTTTATCATCCGGGTAATAGAGATAATTTGTAATTTGGTTCAAGGCGTCAGTTCTCGAGCGCAAATTGCTGCCGTAAGGTTCGTATGCATAATTTATTGCTGTCGAGTTGGCATAGGTCTTGGAAGTAGTTCTGCCTTGAAGGTCATGGCCCCAACTGGTTGTGTTGTTCGCGGGGTCGGTCAAAGTTAAGATTGACCCGCAAGAGCACCAGGTATATTGAGTTTTACGGCCCAGCGAGTCGATATCGAAAGCAACTTGATCCATGGAGTCAAAAGCAGTTTGAGACCATCTGCCAATTCTGTCTTTTGTCATCACCGGGTCAAGACGACTCCAGACAGTTTGTTCAAAAGTGTTATCGGGATGAGTTGTTCTGATACGGCGATTCATATTGTCATAGCTGAAAGTTTTGGTATAGCCTGTGGAATTCGAAACGGAGAACACTCTGCCGAATCCGTCGTAAGAAATTGTGGTGACGTCTTGGCTGCCAGCAAGTGGGCCATCTATTTTGGTCAGATAGCCAAATCTGTTTGCTCCCAAAGCAATAGTTGCAGTCGCACCGCCGCTCACAGATTGAGCGTAGGTAGTCACGTTTACCGAATTTGATTTCAATGTAATCACGGCCGCAGCTGATGTGGCGGTAACTCCTATTGCCTGCAAGCTTGAGTCTGCATTGATGGCATTTCTTAATCCGGTGGCAATGGTCGTTAGTGTGTTCCCGGCGATAACCGTGTAATTTACTGCCTTCTGACCTCCAGCCAGTCCAGTGTCAAATACAGTAATTGTGAGCACATTGCCGGCGGTGACAGTGCCGCCAATGGTGGCGGAAGACGTGCCAGTATACGTCATCGTCGTGACGTTCGAATTGGCATCAGTGACAGAGATGGGCTGCTGGAGCGAATTGTAGACGTAAGTTTTGACACGGCCGGAGCCATCAGTGTGGGTGAGCGGCATGTGCTTTGCATTCCAAGTCCAAGCTTCCATCTGAAAATTATTAGCGTTCTGCGTTTCTTTTACTTGAAGCAAATCGATGTTGTTTGAATCATAAACATAGGAAAACTTGCGATTGACCGGGTCCACAGACTCAGTCATTTTTCCTAAGGGGTTATATTTATTTGTAGAAAGCTGAATGGTGCCATTGCGAATATCAGAGACAACGATTGACTCGCTGCCCGATCCACCAATGAAGCTGCCATAGTCGACGACTTTTCCGCTAAAAGACGAAACCTTTAAAACGGGCCCGCTAGACGTGCCGACATAGGGATACTGAGCAAAAAGCGGGTCAGCATTTATTTTTGCTGCCATTGAAGCGGCGACAGTGGTAGGCGTGTCTCCACCGACGACCGTGTGAGTGACGCGTTGAGAGAAATTATTGGGATACGGTAGGGCGATATCTAAGTTGACGGTATCGCCGACAGTCATGGTACCGCCAATGGTGACATTGGCCGTTTGCTCCGATTGAGATCGCATAGCGATAGTGAGAACAACGCCCCCAAAAGGCGCATATCTGTACTGCGCCACAAGGGGGCTATCTGTATGCAAACTGAACGATGTTGGGGAAATTTGCACAGCAGTAACGCCCACACCCTGCATGCCAGGGTTGGAATTTACTTGCGCAATCAGATTGCTCGTAATAGAAGTAAGAGTGTCGCCTGCCTGCACAGAATAATAAATCTGAGCCTGTCCGTCGGCCCCCAGGTAGAATTGGTCGCCGGTAACAACCGTGCCACCCACTGTTGCAATTGTGATGGCGTTACCAATGTTGCGCTTTGCCTCAGTAATCTTGTTGGTGGTGCCGATGAAATTGGAGCTGGCACCCTGGCCTTGAGAGCGGTAATAGATAGGGCTGGCACTTTCTAATGGATGGATAGCATACTGATAAACCGGCTTCATCAGTGAAGTACTGAAATCAAGCAGCCATTTCATCTGCTCGCAGTGAGTGTAAATTTGATTAGCGGGATCTGCGGGATAAAGTTGGTTAGCGTGTCGGTCCCAGAAGTAGGTAATTTGTTCGACTGAGAGAAAACTTTCTAAAACATCAGAAGTACCGTCAGGATATGTTATTTTCAGACCTTGTGCAGGATATGGACCGGCATAGGTGGGCACATATTTATAGAAACTTGAAGTGCCATACGGCGTGGTCATCGACGTGATAAACGATGAAGATGGGTCGTACGTAAACTGGGATTTTAAGCCAACTACGTCGGTGATGCTTAAAAGTAAAGTTGTTGTTGAATCCCAGGTGAACGAGCATGATCTTGCAAAAGGGTCGACGATGGAACTAATTTTGTAGAAGCCGACATTTCCCAAAGTATTAGAAACGTAATTTACAGTCGAAACCTGGCCGATCGAGTCAGTGAGACTGGTCAGCCTGAAGTTGGAGTCGTACTGAACAAGCGCAGCATTACCCGCTTTGTCAATTACTTGGGTCATGAAAATACGTGGCGGCGAACTGGCATCTGACTGGTTTAGACTTGCATTGAACCGTCTGGCATTTGCCTCTGGTACACGCCGGGGCTGATGTACACAAGTTTGGCTTGTGACATCAAAGAGGGTGAGTAGAGGCCAGTAACAATGTCTGGAGCATAAATCTCTGAACCACCACCCATTTTGCGCAGAGTGGCAACTGAAGTGATTGGGTCAACAGTCAGGTAAGAGAGCCAGTTGAAGTTCCAGTTCTGCCCAAGATTCGTGAATGTGAAAGTGCTTGGTTGGTTAGTTTGGAGGTGGTCGTAGGTGACAACCTGATCGATGGCAGGCCCGACTGGAGGCTGATAGAAAAGCGGCTTATCTGCAATAGTTAAGGTGGCTTGCATACTGTAAGCAGACGCTACCGCCATACCACAGGGTTTCTCACAACTCTGTGCCCCAGAAGACGGCGCATTGCACCCTTTCTCATTATGATCGGCCTCGTGCGATCCGCCTTTACCCCAAACAGACTTCGCCTCTTCATCGGTGACTAACTGCCAACCAGCAGGTAATGCTTTTGCAGTAGGAATTAAAAAGTAACCGTCGCTTTCTTCATCTAACGCCGCCGACGAAACCCAGATGCTTCCGTCATTATCGAATGTTGGATCTTTTAGAAGATACTTGCCGTTTTTCTCGGCAACGATGGCCGCAAAGTGCTGCAATTTCCAGTGCATAATTGATGGCACCACTATGGCACCGCCCGCAGTGCGCTTCACTGCCTGCATTTTCAGCCCTACTTGATCGGCCCATTGTTTCACTTGAAGCAGATTGGTGCCTTTGGCAGTTGATGCAGCCTTCTCAATAATTGGGTGGCGAGTTTTTGTGTTTTTCTCTAAATTGAAAAGGGTATTAATCGCGTATGGGCCGCATTTGAAGGCGTGCTGCTCATTTCCGAGCATGTCCAAGTAGCCAATGTGGGCACCATTAATCTTGGTCTCATCACTGCCAAAAAATGGTCGTCCTTCGATTTCGGCAAAGCGACTTTTCAATTCCTCTTTCATTCCCAACCGCGCATACGTGGTGAGAAGATTTGCCATGGCATGATTTGCGACTGCTATTTGAGCGGTGCCTTTTTCAGTTTTTGTTCTTTCCCAAACAGCCTTCCAACCGGCAATGGCACGCGTGAGGTAGCCTGTGCGCGAGTACAGCTCAGCCAGGTTGCTCTCAATGCTAGGTGTCCAGCGAGAAGTAGGAAATGCCGAAATGAAATTCGTCAGCGCTGATACATCTTCTGGGGCGGCTTTAACTTTTAACGACTGAACAAGACTTGCGATAGCCTGATTCTCACCGCTTACCAATTCGCTACCGACCGGAGTGAGCGGTTCGGAAAAGATTCGTGTTGTGGCAATTTCAAGATCGCTTGGGTTAGCACTCAGAACACTTTTTGCGATGAATTGAGTTACAGAACGTGGGCCAGTTTTGACGCCATTTTTCGGCTGCGGTGCCACTAATTGTGGTGGTGGTACCACAGGTGGTTCTGTAACTGGTGCTAGCGCCAATGCTGGGGTAAACTGACTGAGCAAAAACACGGCCGCCAGGCATACGCACGCTAGCCTGTTTGTTCCGGGCACGGGCTTCAACTGCGACATTTTGAGCTTTGCATTTACTCTTTGCATTAGGTCCTTCATGGTGCAATGCCTGTTGTTGGAAGTTGTAGGTTGATTTTGAGTTCCCGAGCATCCGAAGCGTTTGGTGCCGGATATTTTGTCGAATTCAGAGTCAATGTGGATGTCGATATGGCACTGGTGCCGGTGGCATATACTGCAATCGCTTTGATTGTTTGAGTGTGAAATGCAGTAAACGGGCCGGTGTACAAAGGTGAGCTGATGGTAGGGTTCGTGCCATCACGCGTCACCCGCACTTCGGCCGACGGATTGGCTGATATGGCCACTTGCCCTGGTTCTAGCAAGGTGCTGGTTGCCGGTGCTATAGTCGGGGCCGGGGTTGTAGCGTTGAAATTCAATTGATACTTCGATGCCAAATATGCGGTGACGTTGGCGTGCTCAGAAGCAGAAAGAGCTCTTGAATAAACGAGTAGTTCGGCCAGCTTCCCTCCCCAATAACCGCTTAAAGCACTACTGGTGCCGATTCTGTTGACCGTGCGACTTACCGTGTTCAAATTCTGCACGGCTCCTGTCTTCACAGGAGCTGCATTGACGTCCATAGTTGCAGAGGCAGCGCCGTTGTGGACGACACCAAGCTCCTGGTACTTTAAAGTCGCCAGTGCTGCAGCGGCGGAAGCAATGTTGCTTGCAGTCGCCCCGTTGTTAAAGTTAGCCGTTGCAGTGGTGCCATTGGTCTGCACGCTCACCATATCAGTGACACCGGCCGCCCCACTTGTGTAGAGTGTCTTGGCTCCGGTCGGCGTGTTCGGACTAATCACCGCGTAAAGTGAAGTGCCAGCACTCAGATCATTTAGCCCTGACGTCAGGGTAAGATATGAACTTGTGCCATTGAAGTTGACAGCACTTGATCCATGCAAGGCATTTGTCAGAAGAGTCGGCTGATTAGCCATGGTGCCCTGAGTTGCATTGTTAGTGGCGCCAGAGAGATCGCTCCACTGCGTAACATTTGTGCCTGATACTATAGGGCCTAAATCACCCTGTAACCACAGCTGCAATCCCGATCGCGGAACGGGAAGACTTGAAGGGTCGTTCAAGATATAAGCAGTTGTGATAGCGCTGTCCACGCCAGACAAGCTGGCCATCGCCTTAATGACATTCTTGTCGGACAGTGGGATAGCAGCGGTATAAATGGGGCTCAGAGCGGACGGGCTGGTTCCGTTCGTGGTGAAATGTATGACTGCTCCTGGATCTCCAGTAATCGTAGCCGTAGGACGCACAGTAGAGTAAACGCCTGTGCCTGGCGTGATCGTTGGTGCCGTGGTTGCCATGGCCGGTAGCGCAAACACTCCACAAAAAATCAATGACCAAAGCAGCGTAAGCCACTTTGGTGGCCCCAATCTCAAAATACGTGTTTGTCCAAAGCAACTTAAAAGTTGCCGACGATAATCACTCACTGTGCTCCTCAATCAGCACTGCGACTCAGAAAGACCGTAGTACCGAATAGCTAAAAGTTAGTCAATAAGTTTTTGGGCCCGCGCCTGTGTGACCTCGAATACCTGCGAATGATCTACCGGGTTACCTGAGGCGTTTTACTAGAGACTTGAAAATAATTCGCAAGTGACAGCAGCAAGGGGCCATATCTAAAATTTTGCCCTCGCTGGAACGCTTCGTAACGGCTCAGCAACGGACATTAGAAATCTCTTAATTCTACTGTCTGTATAACTGTCGGCTCATCGTTTTCCGGACTTGATCGTAAAATCGAAATACTACGCGCACCACTTTTGGTTCTATCAAATATGTGAGTTTGCTATGCTCGAAATAGAAGTCAGATAGGAATTAGAGACTAAGCAATGGCAATTCTAAACGGACCAAATTGGGTAAAAATTTTCCG
Source organism: Cyanobacteria bacterium auto_48_18 (assembly GCA_036170915.1). Lineage (GTDB taxonomy): Bacteria > Cyanobacteriota > Vampirovibrionia > Obscuribacterales > Obscuribacteraceae. The sequence goes on along the minus strand of JAVHQC010000029.1, from coordinate 115,334 downwards.
ACCAGTATTTCTAACAAAGATATGGTCGAGCCATTTCGCTCCAACACCGACAACTTTATCAAATAGTCAGTCGACCGGCACTTGATTCAAATCACATTCGCGCTTTAGCTATCGACATGACTATTTCATGGGCTGGCGAATTGAGGATAGAAACCGCAGCTGGTAACAGTAGCACCGGAACTCATACCAGCAAGACACAGTAGCAATTACAGAAAGTGTGTAGACGGAATTGAAGACGTGTGAAAATTTTCAGCCTACAAAATTCGAATTTATGACATCAGTTTTTGACGTCTCACTTCGGTTTCGCAAATTGGCATATCGAATGCGAGCATGTTACGAACCGCCAGTCCTTTTTCCAAAATTGTTGGCTGCTTCTTGCTGAGCAGTGTGTAGGTTTAGTAGCATCTGATTGCGTTCGGTCACGAGTCTGTTTACTTCGTTGGCGATTGCTTGTTGACCGGCTTTGTCTGCGGGGCTCAAGCTAGCAAGTATGGAATGCAGGGTAGAAATATTGTCGTTAAATGCAGCGATTCTTTTTCGCATCGCTTCAATACCAGTCTCGAGGCTGAGTAATTGTTCGCTGACATCATAAGTGTTGTCGGTTGCGCCTGAGTAAACATTGCGGCCATTGTTGGGGCCACTATCACACCATTCCCCCGGCGGGCTGACAAACTCGTCTGCTCCCCAGGCGCTGGGCATGTGGCTGCCGTGGCCGGTGGTCAGGCCCTGGTCTCTAGTGCCGAAGAAACCACTGGCAATGCGATTCTGCTGGCCAAATCCGAAAAATGGTGGAGGGGTTCTAATGCCTTCGTCGCCATATATCGCTTCGGCGGCGCTGCCGGCCTGATGGACGAAACTATCTAAGCGGCAGGGCGGCAGTCGGCGTTGTTGCCCCTGGGCAGAGGGTGGCGAGAGAAGCTGCAGCAAAACTGCGCAGAAAAGTAAACACGTGAAAAAGAAACCCTGATTGAAGTGATTACTTCTCATGGTGACCTGCCGTAAAGTTAGTGGTAAATGTCCGACCGTCCAATATAGTCACATGTATCTATCATTACCGTGGCAGAATTTTGCACCAATGGTAGATTTCTTGCTTCGCCTATTGAATCTAATTTCAAATTGTGGCGTACTCGTGACTTCGCTGCACCGCTTAATTGCTATAGTTTCAAGCGTCACAGAGCGAATATGAAAAATGCTGTTTGAAACTAACCCAGAAAATGAGACAAAGATTGGCGATCAACTGGCCACTGAAACTCTGGCGCGCATAGTCGATTTACCTACTAAACCAACTGCAATCACTCTAGACGGAGAAATTGTCAGGCTCGAGCCCATTGATTTGCAGCGAGATAACGCCACTTTGTTTTCCCTTTCTAACGGTGATCCTATTGTTGCCACGGGCGACGGCAAAGCTGTACCGGCTTATGACCCTGATCAGTTAATCTGGAAATACATGTCGGCCGGGCCTTTCCCCACCAGCTGCAAACTAGCTGCTTTTTTATTTGCTCAGGTTCAAGCCGACAATGGTTTATGTTTTTGTGTCTTTGATAAAGCGTCAAACCGGCAAGTAGGCGTGGTTAACTATATGAATAATTTTCCTGCTCATTTGAAAATTGAACTGGGAAACATCTGGTACAGCCCAGTTGTGCAAGGCACCAATGCCAATCTTGAAGCCACTTATCTTTTGCTTGACCATGCATTTTCGCTTGGCTACAGAAGAATCGAGTGGAAGTGTGATGCTTTAAATGAACGCTCAAGAAAAGCGGCCTTACGCATGGGATTTAAATTTGAAGGTATACAAGAAAGTCATTTTATCGTTAAGGGCCGCAATCGCGACACTGCCTGGTATCGAATGCTGGAACACGAATGGCCTGAAGCAAAAATGCTTTTGCAGTCTTTGATGTTGAGGAAATAAGTTGAGCGATGTAAGCAGCGGCTATACCCATCAGTCGGTGCCGCTTGGTGAGAGGCGAGGGCCGCTCACTATGACGCTTTTGTGGATATCCATGGTCACCGGTTTTCCCACAGTTCTTATTGGTTTTCAGTGGTACAAACAAGGTCTAACATTATTTCAAGTGGTGATATGTTCGCTGCTTAGTTGTTTGCTCTTACTAATTTATTCGGTGCCGGCAGCCTGGTTAGGAGTGCGCAGCGGCCTTACCTATACACTCTTGACGCGTCAGGTCTTCGGCCGTTACGGCACATGGCTGGTGTCATTTCACGCCATCTGGTTAATGTCGGCCTGGTACGCGCTCGATGCGGTGTTATTGGCTGACGCATTGAAAGGTCTCTTTCACGTGATGCTGCCTGTACCCATGTTCTCGGCTTTGTTATCTATGGCTATGGCCGTCAATAATTTTTTCGGTTTCAAGGGCGTGGCCAACTTTGCCCGGTATTTTGCTGCACCGCTTTTGGTGCTATGGGTAGGCTACACTTTTTTTAAAGTGGTGCCGTCAGTTTCGCCACAAGTCTGGTCTGCTCCTTCATCAATCTCATTCACCTCTGCCCTGACCATTTGTTCTAGTTTCGTCATTGGTTTTGCTGTCTGGGGTAATGAGGCTGATTACTGGCGTTACAGCAAACCCAACAAGAAGCACCTGACGGCCTCACTATTTATTGCTTTGCTGGTGGGCGAAGTTGTTTTTCCCACCACTGGTTGGATGGTTGCAAGGTTGTCCGGCATCAGCGATTATATTGAGGCTACCAATTTTATGAATGTCTACTCTTTTGGTGGAGTGGCAATTTTCGCTGCCCTGGTTTTGATTGCCAGCTATTGTGCGGCAAATGATTCGAACATGTATGGCATGATCAATGCCATTGAAAATTTGAAGAAAATTCCTCACAAGTTGGCTGTGGTTTGCCTGGCCGGAATCTCGTCTGCCTTTGCCGCCTGGCTGGCCCAGGCTGGGTCCAGTCAGTCGCTGCAGTCTATTGCATCGCTCAATTGCGTCATTATTCCCACCATGACTGTAATCATGATTATTGAAGAGTTTGTCATAAAAAGACAATTCAAATTGGCCGGTGATAGCACCCAAGTGGTGCCCATGGACAAGTTGGCAGTGGTCAGATGGCCAGCCATAATTGCCGCCCATTTAGGCATTTTTGTCGGCATTGCCACCTCTGGAGTGATACCAGGTTTAGAGTCATGGTGTGTAGGCATTTGTTCAGTGGAAGCATGGATTTGTGCCGCCCTTGTTTACTACTTCATGCGCGCCAGCGAAATCAAAAAACTTAATGCGGAGCCATTCTAACGCTCTGTTCTTTGTACAGGTCATGCACATGCAGCCGGCGCAATTTAGGAGCGCGCACGCTGGTGACGGCCACTACCAGCAGTGTCATAATTCCGCCGAAAACAACAGAGGGTACAAGGCCCATATACTTAGCCGTTACTCCAGATTCGAATTCACCAATTTCGTTGGAAGAGCCGATGAACATATTGTTCACCGCCGAGACTCGTCCTTTCATTTCATTGGGAGTGACTAGTTGGAAAATTGTGCTTCTCACCCAAACGCTTATGCCGTCAAGGGCGCCGCTTACGGCCAGGAGCGCTACCGAAAGATAAAGATTGGTGGAAAGGCCAAAGGCAATCATACACAGTCCGAATCCTGCGGCAGACGCCATAAAGATTTTGCCTGAATTGTGAGTAATTGGTTTGTGTGTGAGTATCACGGCCGTAATCACCGAACCGATTGATGGGGCCGCTCGCAACACGCCCAAAACTTCCGGCCCGCAGTGAAAAACTTCTTTAGCAAAAATTGGCAACAATGCCACGGCACCGCCAAAGAGCACGGCGAAAAGGTCTAAAGCCATTGCTCCTAAAACAATCTGGTTAGAGAAGACAAAGACAAGACCTTCTTTTATATTGTCAAAGACGCTTTCGTATTTACTTTTAATCAGCACAGTGCGCGACTTGACCTGGCAAAAACTGATAAATGCAGCCACCAGTAATAATGTGGAAAATAAATAAGTGTTGGCTGCATGCACATGCGAGTAAAGTATGCCACCGAGAATGGGGCCGGCCACAGCTGAGGCTTGCCAGGCTGTGCTGTTCCATGCCGCTGCATTACCGAGCAGCGGCCGGGGCACGATGTCTGAAACGATGCCGAAGATGGCCGGGCCATAGAATCCACGAGCAACACCAGAGAGGGCGATGACAACAAATAGACAGGTGAGCAAAGTGGAATTGTTCGCACTGCTGAACGAGCAAGCGGTGATGATAGCCATGCTGGCAACTAAAGTAGCTACTGAGAAAAGTACTATTTTGCGACGGTCGACGATATCGGCGATGTGCCCGGCATAAAGTGCCACGCCAATTGCCGGTAGAGCTTCGGCCAGGCCCGCCAGGCCAAGAAATAGTGCGTTATTGGTTATTGCATAAATTTGCCAACCCACGGCGATGCCTTGCACCTGCACCGCCACTGTTACCATCAGCCGGCTGATCAGCAAAAGCCTGTAATCTGGTATCTGAAGTACGGCGTAAGGTGATTGATCGTCGCTCATGCAAATGAAGATTCCTGGTGCACACTTTCTTGGCCCCCCAAGCATAGCCTAATCACCTGATATTTCTGCCGTCAGGTGAAGAAAAAGAAAAGGCCGCCCTCGCAGGCGACCTTCTCGTTTTTCCGTATACAAATCTACTTGCGGTCCGAAGCAAGGTCGATTTGCAAAACGAAATCTAGTTTGGCTAAGGCCTGCAGTTTGTCGAGTTTGACATAGGCCTTGACCGTTTTGCCGTCTTTTTTTGAAATGATTTCTACGCCAAGTGCTTTTAAGGCTTTTTCGATTTCGGCGCTGATGTTTTTCAAAGTCAGTTCTATCAGTAGGCGCGGATTTTTGTGATTGGCGCTCTCTTGGTTGACTTTAGCGGTAAGTGAGGCTGATAGTTTGCTCACATCTTTTTCTTTCGCTTTGTCGCTTTCTCTGTCGGCTTTTTCCTCTAGTTTTTTATCAGCAGAAATGCGGTCAGGGCGCTGTCTGTCAGCCAGTTCTTCTCGGCCATGCGCACTTGAAGCTGCTTTGGCTTCTGACTGGGGCACTGGCATCGCATTTGGTGCAGGTGCAGGCATGGGCTGGCTACTTGCGTAACTGAGTTTTTGCCTCATCGCTACTGGTGATCCACCAGCGACACTACCACCACTGCCAGCACCACCACCGAAGCCACGGGTGTTCACTGAGGCGAATGACCCTTGAGGGGCACTGCGGCGCACTGCCAAATTGAAATTGTTCATTCGCGATTGCATCATGCCAGTGGCGAAACCTTTATTATTGCCGAACACTCCTTCTCGACTGACACCATCGGGCATTTCCACTTCTACATTGACTGTTTTACTTGATTGCCCTTTGGTTACTGCCGATTCGTCCACAGCGACAAAAGAGGTGTATTGGCTCATGATGTGATGTTCGAGGGCGACGTTCGTAATTTCGTCTTTGATTTCTTTGTTGGCTTGTCCTGACTGTGCTCCAAACCAGTCTTCAGACATCAGTCTGTCCACTTTCGCTCTCGCCCACATGGAGGCAATACCGCGATTTTTGGTGTCAGATTCAGGAAATTGCACTTTCAATTGTTGTTCGTAAGGTTTGCCTGCTGCAAATCCTTTTAAGACAATTGTGCCAGGCCCGCCTTTTAAATATTTTCCTTTGAAGTAGAGTGGTTTTTCGGCCCAGACGTCAGCAACTTCTTTGGGATAGACTTCTTTAGTGGTGGTGCCGTTTACCTGTAACTGCACATCGGTGAGCACAGGGCTAGAGATACGGTCATAGAATTTCTTGCCGGCTTCATCAGCTGAGCTGTTTAAGAATACATACTCGGCCTCTCCGCCGCCTTCGTGGGCGATACCATCAATTAAGGTGTGATTGACACTATTGCCGGTGCCAAATGAAAACCAGCGTGATTTTCCGCGCAGCTTTTTCACCATACCCATCACTTCGTAGTCGTTGCCCACATAGCCGTCGGTCATGAAAGTGACGATGCGAAGGCGGTTAGCATCAGCTGGAATAGCGCAGGCTTTTTCCACTGCTGGGGCCATCCAGGTGCCACCATTAGCTTGAAGTGCATCGATGAACTGACGGGCCTTGCTTTTCATTTCTTCGCTGACCGGTTGTGGTTTGGCGGCAAATGTTTGCTGAGTGCTGTTGAAAGCAATGATCTGGAATGTGTCGTTGGCATTCATATGATTGAGAATGTAACGCATGGTTTGTTTGCATTTGTCTAATGGAGCGCCGCTTTGTGAGCCAGAACAATCAATGACGAAGATCATTTCTTTTGGCGCGATTTTGTCGGGTGTTACTCTTTTGGGTGGAATCAACATCACCGTAAAATATCCCGCTCCGTCTTTTGCTGAGGGGTCGCGATAAGCTACATAGCCGCTTTTGATTTTATCTTCGGCCACATTCCATGAGAGCACAAAGTCTTTATTGGGAATAGTCGAGCGGTCTGCCAGGCTGATATCTGCTTTGCCGCTACCTCGATCATGCACTTGAACTTCGTGCAGCTTAGATGAGATTTGCGACACCGGCATGCCGGCATCAAGATGCACGTTTATCGAAATGTCATGGCCGGCACGCTGACCTTCTGCCACTACATTTGGTGTAATCAGGGATGCGTCAGGCACCTGGTTGGTATCGTTGGCTGAGCCGTTGCCGCTCTTGCCTACAGGCTCTCCGGGTATAAAGCGTTGCCCTACCACTGTCGGGAATGTGAATGAGAATTTGCCTGCTTCATAGGGCAAGGTTTCTATATATTTGATTGTGATTTCAATTTCTTTACCCGGTTCAATATTTGCTACTGATTGGGTGAAAATATTTGTGCGTTCCTGATCGAGTAGTGAAGCCACATAGCCGTTAGCTTTAGCTTGTTCATATATTTGTCTGGCTTCTTCACGCTTTTTGATTTGGCCTTTGATGACTCGGCTTCCTACCTTCATTAGCATTTCATCAACGGCGCCGTTGTCTGAAAGCGGGAAAGTGTAATTGGCTTCGATTTTGTCTTTAAAAGGGTTTTGAAATACTTGCTTTACTGTTACTCGAGCGATGTAGCCAGAGATTTCAGTCTGCACATCAGTATGCTTAAGGGGGCAATGGCCCAGCGGTTTGCCGCTACTGCTCATGGCCAGAAGCGTACCTGCATTTTCTTTTTGCTTTTGTTTTTGTGTTTGCTCACTGGTGCGCTCAGCTTTTTTACCGCTGACAGCTACGAGTTGCCTGGCTGAAGCTGGTGACGCCAATACTGATATGGATAGTGCGGCATTCAGAAGGGCAAGAGTCGTCCCGCCCACAAGTAGCCTTGTGAGATGATTTGATTGCATATTCTTTCTCCAGCAGAAATTTGTTTTGCTGTTATAAGGCTAGCGAATAGCGCCACTTTATCACCTGGGGATAAACCTAGTTTCTCCCTGGGTGCTGCACCGAACTTAATTCAGGTTGAGTTTTTAACTGCGACGTTTTTATTTGAGCTGACCGCGTTTGAAGACAATTTGGTCCTTGCTTCTCAGTGTGCTCATTTCCAGGCTTGTTGCAAATACTACATAAGCGCCGGAGCTGTCAATCAATATATTGATTGTGCCTGGCCAGCGCGCCTGGTCTTCCGGCGGCAGTGTATCGATGGTACGCCAAGGTTCTGACGGATTAATAAAGGTCGAGCGGCGAAAGAAGATGCGCCCAGGAGTAGGCGTCGGTTTTTCGCCGGCGGTGAGCGGACCTGCTCGCTTTGAAGCGCTATCAGCCTGTAAAACCGAGCGCACGCGGTTGATTTCGGCTTTGAGCTGCTCTTCCTGGTCAAACGGATTTGGCCCTGCTGAGGCCTCAAGCCGCCTGCACAGAAGCTCATCTTGGTTGAGGTCGCTTCCGCTCAAGGACTGTTCGTAAGTAAGTATTTGAGACAGGCGGTCGGCTATTACAACAACGTGACCGGCGAGCTTTTGATTGGCTCGAGCGACAATGCCTTGAAGCAAAACCAGGTCGCGAACGAGCAGTCGCTGCTTCATTTCTCGCGCAGATCCAGGCACAGCCTGATGCAGAATTTGGGCGTTCGCCTGAGCGCTACCTAATAGACTTAAAAATACTAGGAGGAACGGCGAGGAGCGTCGTCTTGCAGTTCTTCCAGCCAATTGCCAGGTACCTCTACGGAGGAGCGGCGTTCCATTAAGGCCTTTTCTTTGAGATCCCAGAGGTAATCAAAAAGGCCTGGATTGAGCCCGTCAGCATTGAGTTTACTCTGACCGCGCCTGCCCTGATAGGCTCGATTAAGCTGGTCTTTGAGAGCGTCAGTGCTTACTGAAACGAGCTCTTTAGGCTTGTCATCTTTGCTGCTTCCCATGTCCAACTCTCCCAACTGTTTAAGTTTGCTCTGCCATTTGTTTTGCCGGTAACTAATTACCTTGCTTCAATTTTTATGCCCGGGCTGATTTAACTTCATCGGCAGAGGTGGGAAGTCAAGCGGTTAAATCGATTGCTGAGCGGCGGGGAAATGCTGAAAACCTTTACAGGGTAACGGTTTTTGGCAATAGCTGTTTTTTTCGAATTGCGGCTTGAGCACTTGAAAGATCACTCAACCGTTAACGGTTGATGATCAATTCACAACAAATCGAGCCACGATATAAAACAGGCAAAAGCCCCGCATTCTAATGAAGGCGGGGCTTTATGGCTTTTTGAACGGTGAATTACTAGGAGCGGCGCTTTCTAGCTGCTTCAGCTTTGCGCTTTCTTTTCACGCTGGGCTTCTCATAACGCTCGCGGCGTTTGATTTCCGACAAGATTCCAGCTTTCTGGATCTTCTTCTTGAAGCGCTTCAATGCGCCTTCAATGCTCTCGCCCTCGGCTACTCTGACCTCTGACAAACGAATTCACCCCAATTCTTTTCTGCGAAATAACTAGTTATACAAAAGATATCCGAAGGCACATCCTAGCATTGCATCGCAGCGTCTTCAAGCGTTGGTGGGCTTCCTGCGACACTACTTAACTAAATAGAGCGTAAGGTTGGCTCGAGCGGCGGCCGTCTCAACAAAATTGTAAGAAAAAAGCCCGGCTAACCGGGCTTTTTAAGACTAAATACAGATTGAATCTACTTGCCTTGCGACTTCTGAATTCTGGCGCCATCAATAGTCGTAGTCTGCTCAGGAAGCATCTGGTCGATTTTGCGACCTAACAAGTCATGAGTTTCGTCAACGCGATGCTCGAAGACCTGGTGGTAGAACTTGGCACTGGCTCTTTTTAACAGCGGAAAATCGTATTTACCATTACGTTCATTGAATGAAATGGACGTGGGTTTGGAAGTGTCTCCGCCATTTATGACCAGATTGAGATAGTACGTGCCTGGCCAGCCCACCAGGTCAGCGCCGGCGCAAATGCACAATACAGCGCATAAGAAGAAGGAAGGACCCATGACCATGTGAGCCAACATGCCTTCTTTGGTCTTAATCAAAGAGCGTTTGCCCTGGGGAAGGTGCACCAACCACGGCGAAATTATGGTGAATGGCAAAAAGCCGGACCAATAAGTAAAGCGGCCAAGTACGCTGGCCAGCCAACCTTTCCATATAAAGGAAATGCCGACAGCAATTACCAAAAGACCCAGGATAATGCGAACAATTGGCTCAGATAGAAAACTCATTGAATTTGACTCTTTACTAAAAGCAGGATTGAAAAAAGAAAAACATCTAACAAACTACTTTTAGTATAGAACGTTCTGCAATTTTGACTACTCTTCCGATTCGTAACAGGCAGGGCGTATCTGCGCATTAACCGGTCAAAAGTCCGATACAATGAGCTTTTCGTCTTAATTCGGTTCGGTTACGTCTCAAAGAGATTGGTGTTCAGGGGGATTCATCGTGGCTAGCTCGGTACTAAAGCGAGATCACAAGTGCGCGCAATTGAACGCCGACCTGGCAGGGCAAGATGTCTGCCTGGCCGGTTGGGTCAATGTGGTGCGTGATCTGGGTGGAATAATCTTCGTTGAACTGCGCGATTCCACAGGCAAAGTGCAGCTCATCGCAGACCCGAATAAAAATAAAGCGATACACGATCAGTTCGTTGATCTGAAAAATGAATTTGTCATAGCAATCAAAGGAAAAGTTGCAAAGCGACCTGAAGGCACAGCCAAATCTGAAAGCGGCAGCGGAGCGATTGAAATCTATCCTGACCAGTTCGAACTTCTGAACACCTGTCGGCCCCTGCCTTTTCAACTAGATCAAGGTGATAAGGTCGATGAAGCTTTGCGTTTGAAATATCGCTATCTAGATTTGCGTCGCCCTGAAATGAACTCCAATCTGGTGATGCGCCACCGTGTCAGCCAGGCCATTCGCAAATATCTTGATCATGAAGGCTTTATCGAAGTCGAAACTCCAATTCTTTGCAAAGCCACTCCTGAAGGGGCTCGTGACTTTTTGGTGCCCAGTCGCTTGAATCCCGGCAACTGGTACGCACTGCCGCAATCTCCCCAATTGTTTAAGCAAACACTGATGATTAGCGGCGTTGACAGATATTATCAAGTTGCTCGCTGCTTCCGCGATGAAGATCTGCGCGCTGACCGCCAACCAGAATTTACTCAAATCGACATGGAATTTTCTTTTGTCGATGAAGATGAAGTCATGCGAGTGACTGAAGGCTTGCTGGTTGAAGCTTTTAAATGTGCAGGAATTGACATTCAGCCACCCTTCCAGCGTTTAAGCTATAGCGATGCCATGGGTCTCTATGGCAGTGACAAACCCGATTTGCGTTTTGATCTGGCTTTCAAAGATCTTACCGAAGTGGCAAAAAACTGCCAGTTCAAAGTCTTCAAGCAAGTGGCGGAAGCCGGTGGTGAACTGAAAGCCATTGTGCTTGAAGGTCGCGCTGAAAGCTCATCGCGCAAACAATTAGATTTGTGGAATGAATATACAAAATCTGTGGGCGGCAAAGGTCTGGCCTGGATTGCCTTTGGTAAAGACTCCAACAGATCTTCTGGTTTGGACAAACATTTGTCGGCAGAAGAAATTGAAAAGATCAAAGAACTTTGCTCAGCCAAGGCCGGTGATCTGGTTTTGATGATGGCCGATGCTCCTAAAGCGGTCGCCAACGTCATGGGACGTTTCCGCTTGAAACTGGCTGAAGAACTTAATTTAATTGACACCAATATTCACAGCTTGCTCTGGGTCGTTGATTTTCCTTTGTTCGAATATGATGAAGAACAGGGTCGCTTGATGGCTGTGCACCATCCGTTTACTTCTCCTCGCCTTGAAGATCTCGATAACCTCGAAAGTGCACCAGAAAAAGCGAGAGCGCGAGCTTACGATATCGTTTATAACGGTTGCGAAATTGGTGGTGGGTCTATTCGTATACACAGCCAGGAACTGCAGTCCAGAGCCTTTGCCGCTATCGGACTTGATAGTGAAACAGCCAGCGAAAAGTTTGGTTTCTTGTTGGAAGCGCTTGAATCTGGTGCCCCTCCCCATGGTGGCATTGCTCTTGGTCTTGATCGCATGATCATGTTGCTTTGCGGATGCAAATCAATTCGTGACGTTATTGCTTTTCCAAAAACACAGTCGGGTGCTTGCCCTATGACTGGAGCACCGTCATTGGCTTCACCTGAGCAATTGAAAGAGCTGGCGGTTTTGAACGAGCCGCCTAAAGCAAAAGTGGCCAACACTCTCCGGTAAAAATATGAGTGAGACCAAAAGCAGTAAAAAAAGAAGTGGGGCACAAAAAAATGCCGCTGCTTTAATTTTGCTTTTTGCTCTCATCTCTTTGCCAGGCTGTCAGCACATTCGGCCCACAGCCTCATCTTTTCTCATTCGCGGCAATGAGTATTTTAAGATGAGTGAGTATGAAAAAGCCGAGCACGAATATCGTGAAGCCCTTTTGAGTGAACCAAAAAGTCCCACTGCTTTGAATAATCTGGGAGTGATTGAAAACGAACTGGGAAAATATGACGAGGCCATTACCACTCTTAAAACCGCTATAGAAGTGGATCCTAAGAACGCCATTGCCCACTATGTGCTCTCTGAAGCGATGGCAAAAAAATCTATGTTTGAGCCTGCCTTCAATGAAGCAAAGGCTGCCATCGCTCTTGATTCAACCGAGCCGCGTGCCTATTGTGCTCTGGCAGAAGCGGCTCTGGGTCTTGGTAATTTACCGACTGCCATCGAAGCTTATCGCAATGCTTGCAAGTACGATGCTCACAACGATAAGAATCACCATAAATTGGCTCTGGTTTTAGGACTTTCTGGTGATATTGACGGTCAGATTAAAGAAGAAAGCCAGGCCCTTGAAATCGAACCTGAAAATTATGATGCACGCATTGGTTTGGCGTCGGCTTTAAATACTAAAGGACAACGTGCTGAGGCTAGTGCTGAATTGAACAAAATTCTTGATAAGCATCCTGATAACGTAGAAGCCCGAGCTGTGCTGACAAAAATTGAAAACTCAGCATCGAAGAGCTCGCCGAAAAACCAGACAAAAAAATAATTGCATAAAATCTTGCCGAAAAATTGAACTTTCTTGCCTCAAATTCCGTTGCTACTAATAGGGGCAATTTTTGAGCGGTTCAAGTAACGAGAGGTATTTTATGTTTGCACGTGTTTTCTCTGGTGCGGTACAGGGTGTTGACGCACATCCAATTGAAGTTGAGGTCGACTGCTGTCAGGGGCTCGGCACAATCAGCGTGGTTGGCTTACCGGACGCGTCAGTCAAAGAAGCGCAAGAGCGGGTAAAGGCGGCCATTAAGGCCTGCTCATTCTTTATACCGCCTGGCAAGAAATGGGTAGTTAATCTGGCACCATGCGACATTCGCAAAGAAGGCCCAGCATACGATTTGCCCATTGCCACAGGTATTTTGGCCGCCACTGGCCTGATGCCTTTTGATAATATCGCTGACTTCTGGTTTGTAGGTGAGTTGTCTCTTAGCGGATCTGTAAGGCCGGTCTCAGGTGTGCTGCCTATTGCAGTAGCCGCACGTAAGGCCGGCGCTAAAGGCATAGTCGTACCTGAAGGCAATGCGGAAGAGGCCGCACTGGTTGAAGGGTTAAAAGTTTATCCGGTTTCGCACTTAATGCAAGTATTTAAGATAGCCGAAAATTTAGAGAACGGCACTACTTATGGTGGCGCCAGTCGCGCTCAGTTTGCTCGTGCCGCATCTGGCGTTGTTCATCATAAAGATTTTCGCGATGTTAAAGGGCAGGGCGCCACTAAACGCGGCTTAGAGATTGCAGCGGCCGGTAAACACAACATTATGATGGTCGGCTCGCCAGGCTCTGGTAAATCTATGCTAGCAGAGCGCTTACCAAGCATTATGCCGCCCCTTGAATTTGACGAAGCCATTGAGTTGACGAAACTCTGGAGTGTGGCTGGTCTGCTCAAACACAAAGAAAAAATTGTGGCGGAGAGGCCTTTTCGTAGCCCGCACCACACGGCTTCAGCTGTAGGTCTTGTTGGTGGCGGCGCTCATCCTAAGCCTGGCGAAATTTCACTCAGCCACCTGGGAGTACTTTTTTTAGACGAATTGACCGAATTTCCCCGCGGCCATCTAGAAAATTTAAGGCAACCGTTAGAGACTCGCACAGTAATGATTTCCCGCGCTGGTCAGACACTTACCTATCCTGCATCTTTCACGCTGGTGGCAGCCTGTAACCCCTGTCCATGTGGTTTCCGAGGCGACCCAGTCAAACACTGCTATTGCACCTCGACGCAAGCTGAGCGATATTGGAGCAGGTTGTCTGGTCCGTTTTTAGACCGCATCGATTTGCAAGTTGAAGTCTCTCGCCTCTCTATAAACGAACTAACCGGCAGTATTAATGAAGAAAGTTCGGCATCCATAAGGCGCAGAGTTGAACTGGCTGTAGACCGACAAAGATTGCGCAATAAATCACGCACCGCGGTGGGCGGTTTTCATTTTAATGGCACCTTAGGGCAGCGAGATTTGAATAGATTTTGTCAGATTGATTCGAGAACAAAAGAACTTTTAGCTCGGGCAGTGGCTCAATATAGTCTTTCGGCACGAGCTTACGATCGCATTTTGCGCCTGGCGCGCACAATTGCTGACCTGGGTGATTGTGAGAATATCTCACAAGAGCATATTACTGAAGCGGTGCGTTATCGTTTGCCTTTGAGAATGATGCATTGACAATATCGCTTGCTTTAAATAAGCCTTTGACGCTAGCTACCACTGCTCAGGGGGTCGCGTCTTTGGCTTCTCTTTTTCAAGCAGAACATGCTTCCGGCCCACGCGAACCAGATCCTGGTTACTAAATTTCGCTACCAGTTTTTGAAAGTCAACAAGCTTGGCCCCTTCAACTTTTCTGTACCTTCCTCTAACCATCATGCGTTGAAGTGCGGCCAAGACAAGCATCTTTTCTGCATTATTCAAATCGAACTGTTCGACTTCTCCTTCGATACTGAGTTCATCGCTCATCGTTCACACAGTTGCCTCAGCGCGTTATTTACTTCTGTTTTCATTATCACAAAGATTCTTCAATATAGCATTGACGAAAAGTCGCTAAAATAAGCCGATGAATTCAATTGTTGATGGCATCTATATTATTGGTGGCAGTGCTGTGCTTGCCGTGGGCGGTATGTTCATGGTGCGTAAGCGCATTTCGAGCGAGTCGCGCAAAGCTTGTCACGAGGTTGGTGGCGTGATGCTGGCCATCGTCGGTACGCTGTATGCCATTGTCGTTGGCTTAATTGTGGTCAGCTCGCAAGCCAAGGTTGATACTGCCAAGCAAATGGCAATAACTGAAGCAAATATGCTCTCTAATATTTATCATCTGGCCAAAACCTTTAAAGACCCGACCCGTCACAATATTTGTCAGGCAGTCTACGAATATTCGGTGATTGCCGTCGATCAAGACTGGTCGGCTATTGAAGAAGGAAAAATCAAAGAGGGCACCATTCCTTCTTATCAAAAAATATGGCATGAAGTGACACACTATAATCCTGCCGATGGAAAAGAGTCGGCTTGCTATTCAACGATGATCAGTAATATTGAAGAACTCTCTGCGGCCAGACGTTTTCGCATGGTATCAGCTAAAAGTAATCCCTCCCCCGTGCTCTGGTCGGTACTGGTGGCCGGAGGTGTTTTGATTGTGCTTTTCACTTATTTCTTCTGCCTGGAAAGTCTGCTCGCACAAACGATCATGACCGCCTTCGTGGCAATTTTTCTCTCAATGAATGTGTGTGTTATTTATATTTGTCAAAATCCATATCGCGCAGAACTTGGTGCCAAAGAAGCTGGTTTTGGCTTTAGTTTTGACACCAACTGGTTTAAAGAGCCGCCCCAGGTAAGGCAAGATTTGGAGCAGAAGCATGAAAAGTAAACTGGTTTTGGCTGTACTTCTTGCGATTCTCAATACTTCGGCTGTTCAGGCAAAAGTGATACCAGGCGAGCCTGCCTCGCCGATTGTAATTGATACCATACCTGGTCCTTATATCAGTGATGCTTTAAAAGCTAAGTTGGAAGCTGTTGACCAGATGGCGGCTGCGCAAGTGACAGAACTAAATGTGCCGGGATACGCTCTGGCTGTGATTTACAACAATCAAGTCGTATTTCAAAAGTGTTACGGCTATGCCGATTTACAAAGTCGTCGCCCTGTTGATGGTGATACCGTATTTGGTTTAGCTTCCATGACTAAAACCTTCACTGCCATTACTTTGCTTTCGCTGGTAGAGAAAGGCTTGATTAACCTCGATGACCCGCTGGCCAAGTATCTTTCTGACCTCACTCCACCTTACCAGAACCTCACCATTCGGCAGCTTGCTTCTATGACAGCAGGTGTGCCGACGGTGCTCTCAAAAGAAACACTTTGGAGAGACCAATTGCCCATTCTCGTCAATACGCCTCTGCAATCGCAACCCGGAGCCGAGTTTCACTATTCCAATTTTAGCTACCGTCTTCTTGGCTCAGTGATCGCCAAAGTGACTGGACGCGACTATCTAGACGTGGTGCGCGAGACCATTCTCGGGCCGCTCAATATGAGCAGTACCGCCACAACTTTTTTATTGCGCGACACTGGTCGTGTGGCTCAGGGTTATGGTGATGGTTCAGGAGAACTGCGTGTAGTTGAGTATAAAAATCCGGCAGTGGCGTACTCAGCCGGAATGCTCGCCAGCACTCAGAACGACATGATCAAATATGTACTGGGCATGCTTAATGGGAAAATTTTGTCAGTTATCTCTTATTACAGACTGTGGGCTGAGCGGCCCCCTCTAAGCACAGGTCTGCCTTGTCCATGGGCCTTCGGGTGGAATTCTGCCAACCCGGCCAGTTTAAACGGTCAACTTAAGCTGGCAATGAACGGCGGCACACCTGGCGTCGCTTCCACCGTCATTCTTTTGCCTCAGTCAAAATGTGCCGTGATCGCCCTTTCCAATTTGCGTAAACCGCCGGTTTATCAAATTGCCAAAAAGGCTTTCGCCATTGCTTTTGGCCATGAAGACAACGAAGAGCCCAAACAAGCTGTCAATAGCACCGACAGCGGCGCTGATTAATTGCCAAAATCAACTTATTAATACGCTCCTGACAAGGTTTCACAGGAGCTACATTGTGGTTTGATATTAGCTGAGTATTCACGGATGTTCGATGAAAAAAGTTAAGAAGATACAACTGCCTCCCGGATGGACTTTTAGCTCAGCTAACGGTGACGATTACGAAGCAGGGATTGACGAGAAAGTAAAACACAGTGGCACCCGCTGCGTTTATCTGCGCTCGGTGGTGGATAAACCTCGGCCTCTGGCATATCTCAGCCAGGGCTTTTCACCCGCGCCATATTTAGGTAAAAGGCTACGTATGTCGGCCTGGGTCAAGAGCAATTGCGCTGGCGGCAAAGTGCAGTTGTGGTTGCGCATTGCCGGCGACTGGACCAGCACCAGCACTAAACCCAATTGCTTCGACAACATGGAAGACCGGCCTATACTCGACGTCACTGATTGGACCCAGTACAACATAGTGGTGGAAGTGCCGGAATCATCAACATTTATTGATTTCGGTTTGATGTTGACCGGCTCTGGCCAGGCATGGGTAGATGATTTTTCTTTCGAAACCGTTGGTGATGAAGTGGCTTTGACCAATCACGACAGTTCGAAAATGGAACCCTTTAACTTAAATTTCGAAGCCTCAAGGTAGAGCAATTTGTTTTTGGCAGACGCAAGAAATTACAGCAGGAAGTCCACAACTTTTGCAGTGGTGGTGGCCTGGTCGATCTCTATTTCAATCACTTTGTTATCCGCGGCAGCTGATGCCAAAAAGCCTAAAGTTGTACCTGTAGCGCCTGAAATCGAAATGTCCTCTACTAAGCTTAATTTGCGCGATGAACAAGTGCGGGTTTTGAGCTGGCTTAATCTCAACAAAGCGGCTTGCCTTGCTGCTGCTGACGTGGCTGTTACACTGCCCGCCGACCGTGCCACAGCTGGTGAGTCTCCCCTTGGTGCTGCTCCTTCCGCTATGGTCATGCCTTACCTTCTACCAGTTATGGACGCACCACCGGCGGTCTATTCTATTTTGCAGAAGAACAAAATTGTGCAGACTGTTTTTGATATTGAAGTTGACCAGGCTGGACTGGGCAAGAATTGTATTCTCACTTTTGAAAAGCCCAATAATAGTCTTTTACGCGAGCTCAGCAGAATTGAACATGCCAATTCTCATTCTGAAATTGGTGGCGAAAATAGCTGGCGCAGTGATGGCAAGATGTGGCATGTACTTGGCTTAGACGCGAGCCACGTGCTGATTACTACTCAAGCAAAAGACCACCATGCTTCTAAGCGTATACGTTTTAAGGCGGCGGCGGCTGCCGGAGCCGACGAAGCTAATGCTGGTGAAAATGATTTGAGCTTTATACCTGAGCGACTTAAGACACTTTTGCGTGGTATCAGAGGTAGTGCACAAATCTGGCAGGTTCTCGATACTAGTATTGTGCCAAAAGACAGCAGCGATAAATTTATGCTGCAGCTGCAAGAGCTTGCGGCCAGCGCTACAACAGTGGTAGAGGTAGTGGATAGCAGCGGCGGGCTCAAAGCTACCGTTCATAGCTCTGAGAAAAACGCTCCTGATATGCTGCGCCGTGAGCTCAGCGACTTTAAAGAGCCGGCCGAATTTTCTGTTGCCCAGGCGACACCCGAAACATTTGCTGTCACCGTATCTGGTGACGATACTCGAGCTCTTAAGGCCAAAGTATTTCTGCTCTTGCTCTTAGGACCACTTACCGCTATTTAGAAACGGGTCGTAGTCACCGACTGCCGCTTTTGGAATAATCAGTGGTCTGGTAAATTCAAGAATGCCATTTTTGAAATTGACCGGCGCATCAAATAATTCGTTGTTCTTGTCTTTCATAACCAGGCCGGCACATTTATCGAAGCCGACAATTGCCATACCATCAGTGCTGCCATCTTTGTGAGCCCTAGCCATGTGTTTCCTCCGCTGCGCTAAGACAGTCTTAGACAGCCTCAGCATAGGAGAAATTTGTGGCAATTTATGGGCTAAGGCTTCGGTTCAGCTACAGGTCCAGCGGCCGGTCCAGCTGGAGACTCGGCTGCAGGCTCGGAAAAACGCAGATAAAGCTTGTACATCAGCCCGGCCAGCATTATGTCTAAAAGCGTTGAGGTCATACCGCTTACAGCACTGACCGCCGCTATGAGTGGGCGAGCGGCGGTGTGGTGCTGCAACATAATGCCCATAGAAGGCAGACAGTGTCCCAGAAGCACTATGACAAAAGTTGGTCCAAGGTAAAGGCAGACCGGCCAATATTTGCCTTTAGTAATAGCCCAGCTACGCTCTAGAGCGTGCAGCGGGCGATGCCCTTCTACCGCATAAATGGGCAAGAACAAGCTGGTTCTGGCCATGATGTACAGGCCGGGAAAGACCAGAAGCGCAATACCTAATGCAATAGCCGTGGTTTGAATGTATTCGCCAATCAGATAAAAAATCATGGTTTTAATGCCAATAGTGGCTATCAACGCCGCATTACGTGGCGCTGCCAGGTAAGCCACATAAAACAGTTTCAAAACTGGCACAATGCCTTGAGTTACCGCTGAGACCATGTAATAGGCAGGAGCGAGGTCAAATGTTTGAGACAGTTGACAGGCTGAAACTCCGCTGCCCACAGTGCAGATAGCCAGAAAAAGCCACTGCGTTTTTAGAAAAGGTAGTGATTCAGTAAATAATTCGCGCAGGTCGTGAATGACACTGGGGGCATTCTTACCTGCAAATTTGTAAGCCACAGCCCAGCTGCCCAGAGCTAAAACGGGCAGAGCGGTACAAAAAAAGGCCACTACTAACTTTTCATCCATAGACATTGATCAGCCTTCTAAGCGCCCCAAACCCTAACGCCTCTACGATTATTCCCCTGCAGCATCAAGAATCATCTGCTCAAGCGGCTTTCTTTTTGGCCTTTGCTCGAGTTTTAGTTTTTGGCTCAGCCTTTGCTTCTGCCTTTGCCTGTGTGGCTTCCACCTTTTTATCTTCTTTCAAAATCTCATAGCGTAGTTGAACCAGACCGCTTTTGAAGACCTCATAAGTAACTAATTTAAGGTCGCATTGTGCCTCCATGGAAGACACCAGCGGAATGCCTTTAACCAAAATTTTGGGATGCACTGAGACTATTAATTCGTCTACCAGTTGGTTGGCAATCAGCAGTTCGCTAATTTCGCGACCACCCACCAGCCAGATCATGCCACCCTCTTCTTCTTTCAATTCTTTGACCACCACTTCAGGCGGGCGAGTTGTGTATTCCAGCCCTTCGTAAGGTGACAATGTGGCCATGCGCGAAAAGACAATGGCGCGTTTTGACGAATATGGCGCGTCTTCAAATGTTTTGGCTTGATCGTAAGTTTTGCGACCCATGATCACCGTATCGATATCTTCATAGAAAAATTCATAGCCATGGGCATACGGGTCAAAGAGCCAGTCTACCGCACCATCTTCACGGGCGATAAAGCCGTCAAGACTGCTGGCCACATATAAAACTACTCGACGTGACATTTATCCTCCAGTGCAATGCAAATCTAATTTTAGTTTTTAGTGATTTTAACCATCAATGTGGCTGCACCATCTTCACAGGCAGTGCTCCAATCTTTGCGCTCTTTCAATTGTTTAATCAGCAATGAATCTTTTGGAAAAAGTACCCAGCTGATTTTACGCAGTTCAAGAAGTTGATGCCAGCCGGGTCTGGTTTCGCAAATGATGCCATATTCACTATAAAATTTTTCGCCATAAAAGTCAGCGCGGTCATCGATATAAACAGGCATGCCAAGTTTGTAGCGAATCAGACCACCCCAGTTGTCGAAATTAAACCCACCCACTGCGGGCATTTTATGAGCGGCAATATAATCAAGAGTGTTGCTTGGTGCCAGTTTGTCGTCAAAACCGGCTTTGAGCATGGCTTCCGGCCCCTGCTGCGGTGTCGCCAGAGCCATGATGATAATGATGATGGAATAAAGCCATGGCAAAAGATGCATATTTGATTTTTTTTCTTCTGCGTCAAAGCCTTGCGCGCCTGCGACAAACGATTTAAGAAGAGCTGGTGTTTTAGCGGCATTAAACTGGAAGCCGCTATATAAAATTCCTAATACAGGCAAAACGACTATGACAAAAAGGGGCATGTGACGCACCGCCGATAGTGCCAGATAAGCAAAAACTACGGTCAAAGCCAGGGCCGGCAAGCTTAGTTTCTTTCTGCCAAAACACAAACCAACTGCGGTACATGCCATTAATATCGCCAGGCAATAAGCATGAAAATTAAGGAGGAAATTTGGCGGTTTAAACTCGTCGGTTTGGGCCAGAATGCTCGTACCGTGCAGGTATTCGCCAATATAGTGATATAAGGTCAAGCCATAAGGATTCGCCAGGCTGACCAGTAGCAAAAGCACCAGCAGTAGTGCCAGCTGCCCGGCTTGCTTTAATTTGCCCTGGCGCAGAGATTGATTATCGGCAGTGATGCCGCGCAATAAAACAATTAGTAGATAAAGTCCGGTGATGGCAAAGGCAAGCAAAAATGCCGGATGACAATTGACCCAGAGTACCATGTAAGGCAAAAGCCAGGCTGCAAGCCATTTAAAGCTGCGCTTGCCGCTATAGAAAGCCTCAAGTCTGGTGGTGAAAAGATAAACTCCCCAGAAAGTAAATATGTGTGGTCGCGTAAGCCAGTGAATGGCGGCGGTGAGTAAACCTACGGTGGAGAAAAAGAGGGCAAGTAGAAAATTACTGCCTCCTTCTCTTACTTTCTGATACAGGGCAAGGGTGAGCGAGGCAACAGAAATGGTCACCATCACAGCCAGAAGATTCAAACCACCCAAATGCACCAGGCTGGCCATGAACAAATCAGATAGCCATTCGTAGGCTACCCATTCTTTACCGGCAAATGTGTAAGACAAAAAATCTTGATGAGGAATGGCATGGTCACTTAATATTTTAAATCCGGTGGCCAGGTGCCAACCCGTGGACCCGTCACTAAAAATAAAAGTGGGCCGCATAAAAAGTAGTAGCTGACACACTCCCACAAAAAGCAGGTCGCCTACATTAGGCAAAAATAGCGCTGCTTTACTCTCCGGCGGCGAGTGATTTTCTGAAATTGCATTCGCCATTAGAAGCCGCTGGGTTTGGCCAGAGTGGCGCGATTGACTTCATCTCTGGTTTTGCGTCTTTGATCGGCCAGTGCTTCAGGAGTATTCTCGGCCTGGTTTTTAATCTTGTTTATGATTGTCAGTTTGCGACCACGATAGGTTGCTACTTTGACAATATCGGCATATTCAAAATGCTTGGCCGCTTCAAAAATGGCCACGTAGTCACTTACTGTTTTCGCCTTGTCTAAAGCCGCCTCAAGAGCTTCGCGCACAAGGTGGGGCAAAGCTATAGTTTCGAGCTTATTGGCTAAAGCGACTAACTCTACTGCCGTGGTTTGATCTTCAATCAAATCTTTTGCCGCTTTTTGCGAGAGATGATCAATGCCTAAACCGTGAGCCTGGCGAATAAAATCGAGAGCGTCTGGTTCGTTGTTGATTGTACTGTAAGCTTTTTTCAAAGCCAGATGCACAGAATCAGCATTGGCTGCGGCGTGGGCCTGGTGGGCAACAGCCATCAAATCGGTAAAAGAGTTTGACGAAGAAACTAGCTTATCAGTGGTGTGCTTGGCTAAGTCATACATTTCTGCTTCTCTGGCATGTTTAGCCACAGCCATTATTTCTTCATTGGTGGTGGCCAGAGACATCGCGCGCTCTACTGCCGGACGTTTCATTTTATTGGCCATGCCACCAAAACCGCTCAACGTTTTGATAATGAACAAACATCCTTGAGCGTCTGTGGCTGAGGCGGCGGCTGATTGCACGGCTTCTTGAGCCTTTGAATAGTTTTTTGCCTTCATGGCGCTGACGGCGCGTTGTAGTGCTTTTTGACCTTCTTCAGGCAAATTGGAATCAGGGTAAGCGCCGCCTCCCGCGGCCTGCACATTTTGCGCCGCGAGCAGAAGCAAGGCTAGACTGGCAACGATTTGTTTTTTGTAGATCATGATTTTCTAGCCGGTTCCATGATTTTGACGGTAAGCAATTGCCACGGTTTAAATATGAGTGTCAAAGATGCGTTTGTTTCGCTGGCTGGGCTGCCGTCAAGTTGATGCAAACTGATGCGCTCCGCCCCTTCCAATTTAGCAGACTGTTCCCAGCCAGACACGTTTAGCAGCCTCAGAGTCATTTTGCCCGCTTCATCTATAAATGAAGCCATAATTTTTATGGCATCGTTATCGAGAGCAAAGAAGCTTTTACCCAGCATGGTGGTCTTGGGCATAGTCTCGGTTTTGGCTGCTGCCGGCACTAGAAAAGCAGTGAGGGGCTCTTCGTAAATTTCTGCCAGGCTGTAGGCTTCGGCAAAATTGCCGCCAGAGTGATGATCTTGCTGTAGTGGCGCCCAGCCGTATGACACGTGGTTTTTACCAATGCTATTGGCGCCAGGTGTGGCGATGTTTGGTCCGGCGCCGCCGCCGCGAGTGCGCAATCGATTGCGCGAGAGATAACTTACGGCCCGGAGCAGAGTAATGGAAACGTCGCTGCCGGCGGCACCATATTCAGGCAAACCGCTATTGAGGAAGCAATAATCGTGCGCCACAAAAAACCGCTGGCAAGGGTAGCGGTTGAGCGTGCCCTCGTGACCAAGAGGTACAAAGGCTTCTGTGGAGTAAACCGGGTTGAGATCAACTTTTCGAGCCACAGCTCTTTCAATCACGCTGTAATGATTTTCGCTAAATGTCTTTGTCAGTTTCTGTGGTGTAGAAAAAACAATTTCCAATCTGTGATCGCTGGCTTTATTTTTCCATCGCGTATCAAAATAGACTATTGGAACATTTGCTTTAAGTGTAATTTCAGTGACAATTTTATGCTTTATTGTTTTGTTGCTGCGCTTCAGGTTAATCAGAGCTGGCGTGCTTTCTGCTTCACCTTTGCGCCTCTGCTGTCCTGGGTTTTTGTCTTGCTTTAAGCCCTGAGGTAAATCGATTTCGTACTCTACAAAAATGGAAGCTACTAGCGGGCCAGCTAGCCCGGACGAGACTGACACTACTTTGGCTTCCACTGGTTTGTCCAGGGCAATAGGGTCATAATTGTATGTGTCGCCACCATCACCGGTGTCAATGAGACGATGACCCAGTTTGTGCAGAGTTGCTTCTGGTTTTGTTTCTGCTTTTGCTTCTGGTTTCGCATCTGCTTCAGATTCGGCTTCTACTCTGCTCTCTTTAACAAGCAGTTGCCCTTTTTTATCTATATAAACTGTGAAGAATTGGTTGCATAGAGCCAGGCCGTCAAAGCCATTGCTGTAGTCTTTAATTTTGCAGGCGGCTTTTGACTTACCGTCAAAAATCGAGCTGGCCGTCTTTAAATGTGTGATTGAAAACGGCGCCATGTTTTCTGCATAAACAAATGCATCGATCAGTTCGATATTTTTAAATAATGGCACACCAGATAACTCTAAAAAGGCTTCCGTGGCTTTTTCTTTGTGCACTACTTGCAAGCCGTCGGGAACTGCTATTTCACCAGAATAATGTTCATCATCTAGTAAAGCTAAACGAACGGCCACAGGCATTGAGACCTTATTGCCGCTGGTGTTAACAGTGACCAGAGTATTTGGCTTTTCAGCAGGGTCCATGACGGTCATGGCATTTAGACCAAGACGTGCGGTTTTTAAATCTGGTGCCAGTGTTCTAACTAAAGCTTCTTGAGCCTGGCGATAAAGAACCGCCAGCTGACCGTTTAAGCTTTTGCTGCGGGCCTGCATTTCATCGTGCACTTCATCAATGCTGCAACCGCAGATGCTGTCGTGAGGATGATTTTTCAATAGTAATTTCCAGCTGAAATCAAGCTCGTACTGCGGATATTCAATAATGCCGGCAAGGGCGGTCATGGCACGCAGCGGTTCAATTTTTTTCAGCAAAGCATGCTCGAGCAGGCGGTTTTCGCGCTTAAGATACAGCCTGGTTGAAAGCACACCTGCGAGCATGTACGCTCGTTCACAGGCAAAGGCCGCGGCATTGTCGCGCAGTTCTCCCTGCACCAATTGCAGCGGGCTTAAATCTGCTGCAAAATCTCTTTTGGCTTTTTCAAAAAATTGTTCAAGGCTAACAGTGGTGGCAGTAAGTTTTTTCTCGCTGCTGGAGAGTGCGCCTTGTAATTGTGTCTTGTAATTGGATGGCGGCCGCAGGTGATCACCACCTACAGGAACCAGAGCCGCTCTCATTTCTGGCGAATACGTGAGGGTTTCATCAGCCACAAAACTGAGCAAATAATCAGTCAGTTGTTTGCTGCTTACGTCTTCGTGAAAGGCTGTTTGATAGTATCCGCGCGCTAGTTGATGGGCGAGCACTTCTGAACCATCGGCACTCTGCCAGAGAAAGAGCGGTCCGTTTGTCAGTGGTGGCACGCCGCGCCAGACCACCGCATTGTCTATGCCAAAGCCTTTGAGAATGCGGGGCAGGTCGGCGCTGTGACCAAAAGTATCTGGGCAATAGCCCACCATGGCTGCTCTGCCCACGGCATTGCTTGCCTTAATGCCGAAATCTAAATTGCGCACCAGGCTCTCGCCGCCAACCAGCAGCTGATCGGCCAGCACATACCAGGGACCGATGGAAAGTTTGTTATGTTGCACCAGAGCAGTGATGCGAGCAGACAAGTTAAGCCCGGGCACCATTTCTTCCAGATCTTCCAGCAGACAGGTCTGGCCGTCGAGCATGAAATTGGCAAGTTCGCCGCTTTCTAATTTTTCAATGATTGAGAGCACCACTTGAATCAGTTGAGTGCGATAAGCACCAAAGCTCCAGTACCACTCTCTATCCCAGTGAGTGTGCAAATAAAGTAGAAGCTCTCGCGGTATCTCGGTACCTGAGTCTGGCTCTAGCCCTGAATCTGGCTTAGTTTCAGATGTGCTCGTCTTCGGCATAGTTAACCTCGCAAAAGACGGGCAAAGTGGCGTTTCGATTCGTCGAGCGCCTGGTCGAGAGACAGTTCGTCATCGGCTAAAAATTCATCGTCAAATTGCATTGAAAAACTGCCCATGTAGCCATACAGTTTTAAAGCTTCAATGACCTGACGCCAATCTACATGCCCTTTTCCGGCCAGGCGATAGTTCCACCACAAGGGTCCGAAAGTACCGCTGTCGGCAAGAATGGTGCGATTAATTTCTACATCGTGTGCCACCACATGATCAATGGCGCTGGCAAAAGCAGACAGATTGGCTAGATATTCAATGCCCTGCCAGAGACAATCGGCAGGTGAATAGATTAGACCGAGGCCAGGGCAGGAAGAAATAAGTGTGCGCCATTCTTGTGGATCCATGGCTCGCCATTTTTTTAAACTGACGCCGCGGTATTCAGTAGGTGTCGATAAGCGTAAAAGTGGTGTCACATTGAAGGCAGCAAGGCTGGTTTGCAATGCTGGATAAAGCTGGGCAAATGGTTCTGTCCAATTGTCGTCGCTATGTGGCTTGATAAAAAATGATACTTTCTTGCAGCCCAGATTGCCTGCTACATCAGCCAGTTTTTCAATCATGGGCAAAAATTCTTTGACTGATTTTTTATCACCGGCGTCAAGGCAATAATCTAGATTGAGACAGGCGAATTCGACGTCTTTTTCTAAAGCAGCCTGGCAGGCTGCCTGAAAGAACTTTTTCTCCTTGTCATCTGCTTTCTTATTGGCCTTGGCCGGTGCAAATGGAGCAAAGGAAAACTCCACGGCTTTGATGCCTTTGGCGCTCGCCAGCTCTATAGCTCCATCTAATCCGCAACCAAATTTGGTGGCATCAAAACATAATTTCATTGGCTCAAGTTTAGCATTTGACCCACTTCTTTATGAAGAGCTGGTTGTTGCCAAGACTTAGAGGCTGTTGAGATAATCGCGGCGCACCATAGGGTCGGGAATGTCATTGAAGTCCATACGCACCATTTGCTTAACGCCAAAATTGGTGCGGCGCATCACCGAAACTGTAATTGGTGTATCTGGGGAACCCACAATCAGGTCATAACACTGATCTTTGCTTAGATTGCGGGTGGGCACTCCATCAACCGCCACAATCATATCGTTCACTTGCATGCCGGCTTTAGCCGCGGGGGTGCCGCTGAAAACTGTGTTTATCACGGCCGGCCCGTCGATGGGTTTGAAGAATTTGACACCAATAATGCCAATAGACTGCGGAATGGTGAATTCTTCTTTGAGGTCAAAAGCTTGATTTTGGGCTTTAAGTTTGATTGCCCGTTCTTTGTCTTTTTGGGCCCGCAACATGCCGTTAAGTGGATTCTCCGCGGGTTTTGCGGCAGTGGCGCTGAGTTTTTTCGGTTTGCGTGGGGGCGGGGCAATTTTGGCCGACCGGTGCTCGATAGTGCCTTTAAGGGTGGAATTAGCTGCGGCTTGTTCGAGTGAGTCAAGCTTGGGCACATCGGGCTTGAATACTGGTTCTGCCTTAATTTCTGCCTTGCCGGTAAATTTGCTGGCCGCTTTGTCGTCTACCTCTGCGGCTGCAGCCACCCGGGCTCCGGCAGATAGCGAAAGCGGCAGAAGAGCAGGTGCGATGGTAAGTGTGAAAGCGGCCGCCATTGCCAAGCAGGGCAAGTGGAAAGGTCTGGCAATTAAGCCTTTGCTTTCCTTGGCAACTCTCGTGTATTTCCGCATTGGGCCTTTTTGCCTGTAGTCAGTAGAACAACCATAATTACATTCTAGTTTAGAGTCGCAAAAAATATGCACCGTGATTTCACTAGTCACTACCAAGGACTAACAGCTTATGCGCGTGATTACCTCGCGTTTTGCTTGCACAATTCTACCTACTTATGAAGCCTAGCTTAAGCTAGGCCGGAAATTGGCAAAGGCCGTGTTAACCTCAGTCTCTGGTCGTACCTTTTGTTTGTGGTCGGAGGACATGCTCGTGAGCAAAGTTACAGTTGTAGGAGCCGGATTTGTGGGAGCCACCGTGGCCCAGTATCTGGCAGATAGAGATATTGCAGATGTGTGCCTGGTAGATGTTGTAGAAGGCATGCCCCAGGGTAAAGCTCTCGACATGATGCAAGCAGCACCAATCACCGGTCATGATTGCGAAGTGGTCGGTTCGAATGATTATGCCGCTACTAAAGGTTCTGACATCGTTGTAATTACCGCCGGTATTGCCAGAAAACCTGGAATGTCGCGCGATGAACTGCTCAAAATCAATGCCAATATCGTTCAAGGTGTTGCTAAAGAAGCAATTAAACACTCACCAGATGCCATTTTCATCACAGTTTCCAATCCGCTTGACGTGATGACTTACCTCACCTGGAAAACCACAAAATTGCCTGCTTCACGTGTTATCGGCATGGCCGGAGTACTTGACTCGGCTCGCTTCCAGGCTTTCATCGCCATGGAAACCGGTTTCTCAGTGCAAGATGTACGGGCCATGGTTCTTGGTGGGCACGGCGATTTGATGGTGCCACTGACCCGCTTTGCCACCGTTAATGGCATTCCAATATCTGAATTCTTGCCCCAGGCCAAAATAGACGAAATGACCAAACGCACTCAAAATGGCGGAGCAGAGATTGTCAATTTGCTCAAGACCGGCAGCGCTTATTACGCTCCAGGCCGCTCTGTAGTGCAAATGGTAGAGTCGATTTTGAAAGATCAGAATCGTTTGTTGCCATGCTGCGTCCAAGCTGACGGCGCTTATGGTTTGAAAGATGTCTACATTGGCCTGCCATGCGTGCTGGGCAAAGAAGGCGTGAAGAAAATCGTAGACCTGAAGTTGAACAAAGAAGAGCAAGACGCGCTCAACGCCTCTGCTAAGTCGATTAAAGAAAATATCGACCTGATGAATCAGCTGCTGGTTGCCGTTTAATTAATTTGAAGAACTAATCTAAAGAGAAGGGGGCCAGCCGGTCTCCTTCTCTTTGACCATAAATGCAAGTTTTGTCTCAGTATTGCACAAGCTGAGCGGTTCTAAAGAGAACATACGGATATAATATTGTTCGAAGCTCTGGTGAAATCATCAGAAATTTGTGTTTTGTGCCCCATTCAGGTCATCAGTGATACCACATATGAAACCAACTGCGCGCTTTCCTGTTTCGCTTCTCGCAAGTACCGCTTTGCTTGGTACCCTGATTTTTTCTTCCAGTGCTTTTTCGCCGGCCTTAGCCCTTGAAACTTCTCCGGCAATTACGCTTGCTACGCCAGAGTTCAGTATTGATGGTGACGACAAAGAGCACGAGCGCGAACGCAAAGAAATCGAAGCCACCTTCGCCAACATCGAGACCTTATGGAATGCGCATAATCTCGAAGGCGTTATGGCCAACTATGCTGATGATTACATCAACAATGATGGCCTTGATAAAAAAGCAGTATTGAAATTAACCCAAGAATTTTGGAAGACTTATCCTGACGCCAAGTCTGTTTCGAAGACTAAACAGATAAGAATTGAAGGGAACAATGCCACGGTAGAATCGCGTGACATGGCCTCAGGCACCACTGAGAAAAACATGCCTGGTGTGGGCATGGGCAGCAAAGGTGAACTGCAATCTCTTTCTGAAAGTCAGACTTATTTAAAACGTTTCGGTACCAGCTGGAAAATTGTGGGCGATCGTATCGACTATGAAAAAGTCAAAGTCGCCTTTGGCCTGGCCAAACAATTGAACGCTGTATTCACCGCCCCAGAGCAGGTAAAAGCGGGCAAACAATATTCGGCGCGTCTCGAAGTTAATTTGCCTCCAGGTCTTTTTGCTGTAGGTTCCATCACCAGCCAACCACTGCGTTATCCGCAACCAACTCCCACTGATAGCCCTCGCCCCCTTGAACAACCGGTGCTGGAGCGCGTCATGGGCGCTAACGCTGAAAATCGCAACGAGCTGCTCACCGCCACAGTAATTTTGACAAACCCTATGCGCACATCAGTTATGGGCGTCTCTTTTCTCACACGCAGAATGAATGTCATTCCTGAGCATTCACATGTAAAAGATGAAGTGCAAGTGGCTGACAGTGATGTAAAAGCAGAGCTTAAAGTCACCGACAAAGCCGATAAACTTGATAAATCTGACAAACTAGACAAGTCAGATAAGTCTGACAAGCTAGACAAATCAGACAAATCTGATCAGTCGGCGGAGAAAAACGCTGATAAGTCCGGAGCCGAAGTTAAAGATGATTCGGCTGAAATCAAAAAATGAACTAGCCATAATGGCTGGTGCAGGTACAATCGCGTTTGTCCTTGATCGACTTTCTAAAATCTGGGCTCTTGATCATTTGACCCAGGGGCAGATGGTGCCATTTCTGCCTGGTCTATTGCAGTTCAATTTGACTATGAATACTGGTGCTGCCTTTTCATTGGGGCGTGGTCATGCACCTTTGATGACTGCCATCGCCTGCCTGTATACTGCCGGCTTTTTGGTCTGGGGGCTGATGAGAGTTTATAGAGCCGAGCGGCCTGCCATACTTGAACGCCTTGGCGCGGGCCTGATTATAGGCGCCTCTTGTGGAAATTTATATGAGCGCTTTGTGCAAGGCAAGGTGACTGATTTTCTTGAATTTTCTTTTTTCTCCTTTCCTATTTTCAATGTGGCAGACGCCTTAATTGACACAGGTGTGGTGCTGATTATTATTCAGTTTTTGTTTTTAGATGGAAGAAAAAATGCGTCCTAGAGATGACGACGAAGAGCAAGAACTAGGACAAGAACTAGAGCAAGAGCAAGAGCAAGAGCACGAGCAAGAGCACGAGCAAGAGTTAGAACTAATAGAACTAACTTATAGTGCGTCGCAATATGATCGTAATCGACTGGATCAATATTTGACCGGGCAGACCGAGTTCAGTCGCGCTCGCGTGCAAAAATTAATTGATGACGGTCAGGTGACAGTGAACGGCGTCAGTGCCAGAGCCAGTTTGAAATTAAAAGATGGCGATAAGGTGATCGTGACAGTGCCACCACCAGAGGTGCTGGCGGCGCAGCCTGAGAATATTCCCCTGCATATTGTTTTTGAAGACGAACATTTGCTGGTCATTAATAAACCCGCGGGAATGGTGACTCACCCTGGAGCTGGAGTAAGCAGCGGCACTCTGGTCAATGCCGTGCTGTATCACTGCCAGGGCAGGCTGTCTTCAATTGGTGGAGTAATTCGTCCGGGAATTGTGCACCGGCTCGATAAAGATACCAGTGGCTTAATTATGGTGGCAAAGACCGATGTCGCTCATCAGGGGCTGTCTCAGCAATTGCAAAATAAAGAAGCCAAAAGGGTTTATCTCGCACTTCTAGAGGGGGTTTCGGCGGTAGAAAGCGGCAGCATTGACGCACCTATTGGCAGGCATCCGGTGAAGCGCAAAGAAATGACTATTGTCAAAGCCGGTGAACGGGGCCGGTCTGCTCGAACCCATTATCAAATAATGAAATTTTTTACTAAGTATTGTCTGGTGGAATGCCAGCTTGAAACCGGGCGCACTCACCAGATTAGAGTGCATATGGCCAGCCTTAATTTACCGGTGGTAGGTGACGTTGTTTACAATAAGAAAAGCTCGGGCAGTCTTGAAGCCCGGCACAAGCTGGGTTTAGTAGGGCAAGCCCTTCATGCCGCCCGTTTGACTTTGCGCCACCCGGTCTCGGGTTTGCTGTTAGAATTTCAAGCTGAGCTGCCTCAAGATTTTGAGCGTTTACTGGCCAAACTAAAATAGGGTCTTCCGAATTATGCTTCCCAAATATCTGTTCATAGCTGTGGCAGCACTCTCAGTTTTATTCACACTTTTCTTTATGGCCACCACTACCTCTACCACGGTTGCCTACGCCATTGCTGGTGCGGCATTGCAAATACCTTTAGCCTTAATTGTGCTCAAGTTTTTTGCCCTGGGTGCCGTCACTGTTTTTTGCATCTGGAAAATTCGATCGAAAGAATTGAAATCTGAAGCTAAGCAATTGCAGTGGCAAACTCAAGATGCCAAACTTGCTGTGGAGATTCAATCTGACAAAGAAAAACAGCTGGAGGCCAAAATTGCCACGCTGGAAACCGCTCTCAGTGCTGCTCTTAAAAGAAAAGGCTAAAGATGAAAGATAAATCAAGCGCAAGTATTCTTGCTGGCCTTTCAAGCCTGCTGCTGTGCATTGCTGGTGGTGCGATTTCTCCTTCTAATGCAGAATCAAAGGCTGAAGAATTCGCCGAAGCGCGGCAAGTGTTTGAACAGTATAAGAAGCTTGATCTCGCCGGTGACGCCAAACTAATTGAACTCTACGCCCCGGCCGCCAACATTGAGGCAGGTGTTGAGCGCGAACGCGGCGACGTTCGCTGGCAAAAACTTGATCGTGATGGCCTGGCCAAAGAGATAGCCGCAGCTTTTAAAGACGAGCATCTAAGTGCTTTAAAGAATGAGGAAAGCTTCGGCCATCCTAAATTTAAAAAAACGGAGCTGGCGGGCGCACCGGCAGTAGAGGTAATTTTTCACGGATCCAGCGGTCATGCTGGTGTTAAGGTAACCTGGTTTCTACAGCAAGACAAAACGGGCCGCTGGCTGATTGTCAGCGAAAAATCAGTCACTTACAATAAGCGCAAGGCTCAGCCGCAGTAGAAAATTACTCCGACAGGCCGCCGCCTGGTTTGTGAAAATCAGAAGCCTTTAAGCCGTCGATGAACGATTTGAATTGTTTGGCTTCTTCTTCGTCTTTTTGGTGATCTGCCGCAATGGTGCCGTCAGCCACCACCTGAGCCGAGACAAAAATCGGCACTTTGGCCCGCAAGGCGATGGCAATGGCGTCAGACGGCCGGGCGTCTAGAGGCTTGGTTTCGTTGAGCTTCTGGCTGGGGTCGTTAACTTTGATCAAAATAGTGGCGAAATAGGTGCTTGAGGCCAGTTCGTTGATTTCAATGCGGTCGACCTTGTAACCCAATGTAGTAATTGTGTTGAGCAGCAGGTCATGGGTCATGGGCCGTTCAGGTTTGTGATTATTCAGAGCCTTGTCAATAGCCGAAGCTTCGAAAGGTCCAATCCATATGGGTAGAGCTCGCCTTTTGGTCGAATCGTTGAGTACAACAATTGGTTGTCCCGTGCGGCCGTCGAAGGCGATTCCATATACAAACATTTCAATCATTAAGTGAAATTCCCGGTTTTGGACTTTTCGCGAATTATTTTCTGTATGCCCAGTTTGAGCTATTTTATGTATGCCACAGATAAATTCTCTAGTGAAAACCCTGACTGTTACTGGCTTCTCGTTAGTTTTACTTCTGTTAACCATTGTTCAAACCCTATGCTGCGGCAGCTGGACGGGTTCAACAGGCCTAAATGCAGGGGACGCAAAGTGATCGGCGAAAGTTCCGCAGTATTGACAGTGACCGCTTGCGCATGATGAACTAGTGAACCTTGGGCCTCAGGGCTCAAGTATCCTAAACTGAAAAATTCACCTTATTTTTCGACCAGTGGCCGCCGATACCTCAATTTGGCTATTGGTTTAAAAGTTCTCCAGAGCAATCTGGACGGTGAGCAGTTGCAGAGGAATGTCCGGATGGCGGAATTGGTAGACGCGCACGCTTGAGGTGCGTGTGGTGCAAGCCTTGAGGGTTCAAGTCCCTTTCCGGACAAATTTTTTTTCTTAAGCGCTTCCACGATAAACCGTACCGGTCATATCATTGATATATGATGGTCGTCCAGGTTTCTCGTTAGTTCTGTTTGTGAATCGCTAAGGGTCGGATGGAGAAAGATGATGATAGTTAAACGGGCTCAGTGGCCACACACTATGGAAGATATTGTCAAAGCACTTGACGGTGTCTGGGGGCTGATTGGCGCTGACGGTGTGAACGGTAACCTCTATCGCTTAGAAAAGAGCCTGCACGAGCCGATTGTCTACACGCTCACTGAATATCGCGGCGCTGACGAAAGCGACATTGTCAGACGAGAAGAGTATGTAGGCGAGGATCGCATCAGCGCCATCAATGTATTTGCTTCGGCGATTGGCTTTGACTCTAAAGCCTAGCCCATAGAAATGCCTGAATCGAAGCCAAACTATCTGGGCATCATTATCCAGGGCTCGCTTTCAGCCGGTCTGGAAATGAGGCTTGATACCGCTCAAAGTGTAGAAGATTTGCGCGTGGGCCGCTTTGTTGTGGTGGAAGGCGCTAATTCGCGCTTTTTCAGCATGCTCACTGACGTCACGCTGTCAGCGGCCAATCAAAGTATTTTGCTCAACCCGCCTCGCACCGACCCTTTTCTCATGTCGGTACTCTCTGGCATGACCACCTTCGGCACAGTTAAATTGCAACCGATGTTAATGCTCGAGCAGGGCACAGGCAAGATTAAAGGTGATAACGAGGGCGACGGCCGTGAGTTGCGGCCGGTGAAGACTATTCCCTCACATTTTTCTCCAGTCTATGAAGCTGACTCGGCTGACTTTGCTCTGGTGTTCGGTGAAGAAGACGAAAGCGATCCGCACAACACTCACTTTAATATCGGCCGACCGCTGAACATGGAAACTCCGGTATGCGTGGACCTCAATCGGTTCATCGAACGCTCTAACGGCATTTTTGGCAAATCGGGCACGGGCAAATCGTTTTTGACACGCATATTTTTGAGCGGCATTATCAAAAAAGATCTGGCATCGGTGCTGGTTTTCGATATGCACAATGAGTACGGTTGGCAGGCTATGTCTGAGAGTAAATCAGCGCCAAGAGTGAAGGGCTTGAAACAGCTTTTTGGCTCACAGGTGGTGGTGTTTTCGCTTGATAAAGAGTCTTCGCGAGCACGCGGCATTCCTGATGCACGCGAACTCAACATTGGTTATAACCAGATTGAAATTGAAGATCTCGATTTACTTAAAAACGAGCTCAATTTAACGGAAGCATCACTGGAAAATGCTTACATTTTCAAAGAGAAGAACGGGGCTGATTGGATTTCAGCACTGCTCGATATGTCTGGTGACGAAATTGAAGAATTTTGCCAGAACTTTAAGGGGCATCCAACTTCTCTAAAAACACTGCAGCGCAGGCTCAACACTGTGGTGCAAAAGACACCGTATTTGAAACCACGAGTTGGTCATAACTATATAGAAGAGATTCTTGATCAAATCGCCGCCGGCAAACATGTGGTGCTCGAATTTGGCCGGCAAAATAATTTGCTTTCGTACATGCTTGCCACCAACATTATTACCAGACGCATTCACGCCGAGTACGTGCGCCAGTCAGAGCTTTATGTCTGTGATCCTGAGCGAGTTCCGCCCCCACGCAAACTAATGATAGTGATAGAGGAAGCGCATAAATTTCTCTCGCCGGCGGTGGCTAAGCAAACCATATTTGGTATTATCGCCAGAGAAATGCGCAAGTATTTCGTCACTCTTTTGATTGTCGATCAAAGACCATCAGGAATCGACCCGGAAGTGCTCAGTCAAATCGGCACCAGGGTCACCGCATTGCTCAACGATGAAAAAGATATCGATGCTGTATTCACTGGAGTATCAGGGTCAAGTACTTTGCGTACTGTGCTGGCCCAGATGGACCCGAAACAACAAGCGCTAGTGCTGGGTTATGCAGTGCCCATGCCGGTTGTGGTGCGCACTCGTGCCTTTGACTCAGACTTTTATAAAGCGGTGGCGGATCTCGACTGGATTGGAGATTTAAATACGGCGCCAGAGGCAATTAAAGACGAGGTAAATTTGCGTGCTGGTATCGCCAGCAAAGAACTGTTCGGCTGATTTTGACCTCTCGGTAAAAACACCTGAATTTACCGGGTTTTACCACTTGTAACTGGCTTCCAAATTAAGCTACTCTAGGCTCTATGGCACAGCCCGATGAAGATGATCCTTACGCAGATATTGGCATTTCCGACACTGAAGGAGAGGCTCAAGACAACTTCGTCGAACAAAAAGAACCGAGCGAAATGCTCATGTGTCTCGTGCTTGCCTCTGCTTATCTCGGTCTGGCCAAATATTGCTGGACGCCGCTGCTCCTGGCCAAAGACTGGAAACTATTGATCAATATCGAGGGTTTTTTCCTAGGTATTGCGGCTTTGTCGATTATGGTTGGGCTCAGGCCCTATTTGACGCCTTCAAGTTTGCAGCTCAGTCGTCACGGAATCAAATATCGCGGGCCGTACTGGCCACAACGTAAAACTGTTAACTGGCAACAGGTATCGAAAGTATATCTTTCGCCTGAGCTAATTTTGGTGCTCTACCATCCGGTCATGGGTGAAAAGCGGCTCTGGCCCTTGATTATCACTTCGATTTACCTGTCAGATCGCGACCGCATCGCTAAAGTGTTCATCAAGTATTTGCCTATTCAGCCAATTATTCTTTCCAGCCCGGCATTGCTTTCGCGTATCGTCATGCTGCTGCTCTTCTTAGCAGTAGTAATCTGGCTTTTAGAGATGCTAATAGTGCAATAGTCTGCTTGTCTATTTATCGAAAGTGAGATGGCGTAAGTAATCAACTAGATTGTCCAGCTCTTGATCGTTGATTACATCTTTTGGCTGAGGCGGCATCATGCCCGAACCTTTGCGAATATATGCTTTCAGTTTTGCATCGTCGGGAAAGTGCTCAGAGAGCGATTCCAGGCTCGGCCCCATATTGGCTCTGCCACTGGGATGACAGGTATTGCAGCTGCGGAAAAATAATTGCTCGCCGTTCAAATTGGTAGAGCCGGCTTCAGCTCTGCGATCTTGCGATTGTTTAACCTGCTCGATACGCTTCATTTCTTCAGACATGACGCAGCCGTCGAGAAAAACCGCCATTGAGAAAAAGCTCAGCACCACTGCGAAAATGCGACGAAATGACATGAAAAATTCCCCTTGGCAGCTAGAGTTTACCGCACTTTAACATCCTACTTTATAACTGTTTTCAATCCTCTAGAGCAAGACCAGCACTGCATGCGGCTAAAACGTAACAGAACGCAAAAAGGTTTGTGGAATTCGCTTAACATTGTATTTACCTGACCGTTGTAGAGTATCTACAGAGGCGGAAAATAAGCCTCTTGGTGAACGAATTATTCTACCCAACAGCAGTAGTTTGCCACCGAACCAGTCACTTCGCTAAATGGAGCCATGCGTGAGTGACTGCCTGCCCTTGAGGGCCGTATCAAGCTCCCCTATCATTAAAGCGGCAGGGAACATGACACCACCACAAATAACCAGACTCGATCCTCCAGCAAAACAGGGCCCTCAAGAAGCCGAAGAGCGCATCATTATTCGCGGCGGCAAACCGCTTCGTGGCGAAACCAGAATATTCGGCGCTAAGAATGCCGTTCTGAAAATGATGGCAGCAGCGCTTCTTGCTAAAGACGTTACCGTCTTAAGAAACGTGCCAAACCTCACCGATGTGCACATGATGGCTGATGTGCTCCGTCACCTCGGCGCCGTGGTTGAAATTAGCAATAACGAAGTTAGTATCGATGCCACCAACCTGACCGAAATTGAAGCTCCATACGAGCTCGTCAGTCAGTTGAGAGCATCATTTGTTGTGCTGGGGCCACTTCTGGCTCGTTGCCGCGAAGCAAAAGTTTCGTTGCCTGGCGGATGTGCCATCGGCGAACGCCGCATTGATTTGCACGAAAAAGGCTTGAAATTACTCGGAGCCGAAGTTGGCATCGACCATGGTTATGTTTACGCTTCAGCGACAAAATTGACTGGTGCGCGCATCTACCTGGACAGACCAAGTAATGGTGCTACTGAAAATATTATGATGGCAGCGGCTCTGGCTGAAGGTCAGACCATTATCGAGAATGCTGCTCAAGACCCTGAAATTGTTAACCTGGCTGATTGTATCAATGCCATGGGCGGCAAGATTACTGGTGCCGGCACCTATCAAATCGTTATTGATGGCGTACCGCAAGAAGAAATGCATGGTGCCGTAGTTGATACCATTCCAGACAGACTGGAAGTCGGTACTTTCCTCTATGCCTGTATGGCTGCTGGTGGTGAAATCATCATCAATGGTGCTAATGCTCATCACATTTATGCAGTGATCAGCAAAATTCATGAGATGGGCGCTGAGTGTTCCATTTACGCACCAGACACAATTAAGATCAAGGTTGAGGGTAGACTGAAAGCAATTGACGTCACCACAGTTCCTTATCCTGGCTTCCCCACTGACTTGCAGGCACCACTGATGTCTGTGCTGGCAGTGGCTGAAGGCACTTCTATAATGACTGAAACCATGTACGAAAACCGCTTCATGCAAGTGGGCGAGTTGCGCAGAATGGGTGCAGACATTCAGTTAAAAGCTAATTCGGCCATCGTCAAAGGCGTGCCTAAGCTGATGGGCGCTGAAGTCAAATCAAGCGACCTGCGCGCAGCAGCCGCTCTTATCATTGCCGGTCTCGGTGCTGATGGAGTAACTGAAGTGACTGGTTTGAGCCACCTTGACCGTGGTTATGACAAGCTCGAAGAAAGACTACGTGATCTCGGCGCTGACGTCTGGAGACGTTAATATCCAGACAGAACGCTCTACAGGTTAGATTAGGTCTCCTTCAATGATAGTGATGAAATTTGGCGGCACTTCAGTGGGCTCGAAAGAGCGCTTTGAGCAAGTGTACGCATTGATTTCGAAAGCCAATAGTGCAGACGGACCGCCACTGGTGGTGGTATCAGCAATGTCAGGCGTCACCAACGCTCTGATTGATGCCGCCAATCAGGCTGTACTTCGCAACCTTGATGGTGCTCTAGCCCAGATTGAAATGATCAGGCAAAAGCATATTGATGCCGTTAAAGGGTTGCTCGAAGCTGACCGTGCCCAGGCCTTGCTTGACGATCTGAACCCGCACCTGGCAGAGCTTGAATCAGTTTTGCGCGGCATCAACTATTTGGGCGAACTCTCAAAGCGTTCACTAGATGTGGTGTCATCAATCGGCGAATTGCTTTCTTCGCGCGTACTGGCCGAGTATGCGAGCAGTCGCGGTTCGAAAGTAAAATGGGTAGACGCGCGTCAGGTTCTAATTACTGACGATAACTTCGGCAAGAGCAATCCGCTCTGGGCAGAAGTTGAGAAGCGCGCCCAGTCAGTGATCGGTACAGCCACTGAAGCGGGCTTCACCGTTATCACTCAAGGTTTCATCGGCTCAACCTTAGACGGCATCACCACTACTCTGGGTCGCGGTGGTTCAGATTATTCCGCATCTATTTTAGGCGTAGCCGCTAACGCCAGCCGCATTGAAATTTGGACCGACGTAGACGGCATGATGACTTGCGATCCGCGCATCGTGCCTGAAGCTCAAGTAATTTCGCAAGTTACTTTTCAGGAAGCAGCTGAACTTGCTTATTTCGGAGCCAAAGTTTTGCATCCGTTGACCATCAAGCCAGCGGTGGAGAAAAATATTCCTGTTAAAGTGCTCAATACGATGCGACCTGATAGCTCAGGCACGCTTATTCAGGCTAATCTGCAAGAGCTTGAAGCAGACAATGTGCCGCTCTCTCAGCGCATCTGCGCCATTGCATCGAAGAAAAATATCACGGCATTATTCATCAGCTCACCGCGCATGCTTATGGCTCACGGTTTTCTTGCCAAAGTCTTCAGTGTTTTCGATCGGCACAAGACATCAATCGATCTAATTGCCACTTCTGAAGTGTCACTGTCAATCACCATCGACTCAACCGAAAATCTCACCGCCATCAAAGAAGATCTTGCCGAATGGGGCGAGATCAAAGTGATGAACAACACTGCTATTGTCACTGTAGTTGGTCGGCAGTTTCGCGGTAGCAGTGGTATCGCCGGTGAAGTATTCTCGGCTATGAAAGACATAAACATTTTGGTAATTTCAGGTGGTGCATCTGAAATCAATTTGAGTTTTCTTGTTCTCAACGAAGATGCCGATAACGCTGTAATTCAGCTGCACAGACATTTCTTCGGCGTTAAAGTTTGAGTCTAAAGAGTGAATCATGAACAAAATCGACCTGCGTAGCGACACAGTTACACTACCGCCGCAAGCCATGCGCGATGCCATGTATAAGGCTGAGCTAGGCGACGATGTTTATGGCGAAGACCCCACAGTCAATTTGTTGCAAGAAAGGTGCGCTCAGCTGACCGGTAAAGACGCTGCCCTATTTGTTGCCAGCGGCACCATGGGCAACCTCACGGCGGTACTCAGCCATTGCCAGAGAGGCGATGAAGTAATTTTAGGATCTCGCTCGCACATTGCCATCTGGGAGCAAGCTGGTGCCTCGGCTTTTGGAGGCGTCAGCTTGCGCACAATTGCCAACGAATCTGACGGCACCTTACCGCTCGAGCAAATCAATTTGTGCATTAACGATGATGATCCGCACCGCACACAAACAAAACTAATTGCTCTAGAAAATACTTTTAACGGTCAACCTTTGATGCCCGCTTACATGCGCATGGTCAAAGAGCTGGCTCTACAAAATGGTCTAGCGGTTCACCTTGATGGTGCCAGGTTGTTCAATGCCAGCCGGGTGCTTCTGGCCAGCATTGAAGAATTTACCACTCACGTTGATTCGGTGCAGATTTGCTTTTCTAAAGGATTAGCCGCACCTGTTGGATCAATCATTTGCGGCAATCGTGAGTTTATTACTAAAGCAAAGCGTGTTCGCAAAGCTCTTGGTGGTGGCATGCGTCAGGCTGGTGTACTGGCTGCCGGATGCTTGTGGGCTCTAGATAATATGGTGGAAAGGCTGGATCTTGATCACGCCCTGGCCAATCAATTAGCTGATGGTTTAGCTCAAATACCAGGCATCAAAGTGGCCCCCGCTCAACATCGCACCAATATGGTGTTTTTCGAAAGTGACCGCAATGATTTGTCTCGGGCCGAACTGGCAAGAAGATTGAGAGATGTTGGTGTGCTCGTGGCGGTGGAAGGTCAGCTCGGCATTAGAGCGGTGACCCACTTTGGTTTAACTGTTGAAGATATTGAAGAAACTATTGTGCGCGTGGAAGATTTAATGGCTGTGTCGGCTGGTGCTACTGCTGTGCATTAGTTTTGTGTTTTGGCTTGGTCGGGTGATTTGTTTTTCAATGCCTAAGAAATTTTACAACCGATAAGTTGTATAGCGCTACAACTTATGAGTTGTAAAAAATCGTAAGGGGCGAAAAAGCGATCTCCCGGGCCAGTCGAATTTTCATGGTCGAGTTTTCAGAGACTAATTTTCAGAGTCTAATTCGTGACTGCCTGACTCTGTCATGTCTTCTTCTGCGGCTTCTTCAATTTTAGAAAGAATATGCAGCGCTTCTTTATACATTTGCTCGGCTTCGTCGTCGCGTTTAAGTTTGCGCAAAAGTTTGGCATAGTCTGAAAGCGTCTGTGCCACATCTGGATGTTCTGGCAGCAAATGTTGTTTTCTGATGACCAGAGCACGCTTAATAAGTGGCTCGCTCTCAACCAATTTTTCTTGACGTGTATAAATAGTAGCAAGCAATGAAAGCGCTTCGGCAACCTTCAGTGGATCGGACGTTTTCACTGACTCAAGAATGGTGACGGCACGGCGCATAAAAGGCTCAGCCTGATTGTATTTTTCTTGCGCCACCAACACTCCAGCTAGATTGTTCAAATCGGCTACCAGCACTGTGTTACCTGGGCCTAACTGGTTCAATCGGTGCACAAGAATTCTTTCGTAGATCACTTGAGCTTGTGGGTAATTACCGCGGGTAAAGTAACTGGCGGCCAGCCTTTCGAAAACTCTGTGCAAAGCGTCAGGCGGATCGCTGGAAGGATCGAAACCGGCCAGTATGTCTCGCTCACCTTGTTTGTGACCTTTCATCAAAGTAGCCAGGCGAGTTGCTCTTGCATCTTCTGGTTGTATTGTTTGAACATGCTTTTTAGGTTTACTAGCGTCAGCATTTGTTTGAGCTTGATCAGAATCGGATGCTTCGTCATCGTCTACACCTGATAGACCAACATCAGATACTAATTGATCGGCGGGCATCTCAGGTATGCTGGCCGGATCTTCAAGTAGCGGTTCTATATCAGCAGGAATTACTGTAACTTTGCCGTCATCCAAGTTAAGCGGTTCGATTGGTTTTTCGGTGGCAATTTGTGCGGCAATTGAATCAATATTTTTGGCTAAAATGTCAGTGAAGTTAGCGGCAAAATCGTTAGCAGACATTGAATCGCTGGGCGATAAGACACTTGTGACACCAGGGTTTGCGGCTGACCCAGTTTCTAACGCCTGGGTAGGCTCATCAGTCGAGTCAGTACTTCTGGAATTGTCAGCATCTTCGGCAGTTTTTGCCTCGGCTTCGGCGGGGTCGTTTAGATCAGCAACTCCGGCGCGTTCTCCTTTCAGTCTCAGGCCGCGGTCTTTATTCCAGCCCAATTCTTTCAAAGCATCATCAAACTTCATTGGTCCTTCAGAACTTTGATGCAATGAATAATCGAGGGTCACCACGGCGTCGTCCTGGCTGAGCAGACCGCGCGAGAATAGCTGATAACAACGCAGTGTTGACTGCAGGGTAGTGACATCCATGTGACCGGTCAGTACCAAAAATTTGCCAATCACAGTAGCGCTTTTTGTGCTGAGATCAAATGCGGTTTCCAGTTCGTCTTCACTGATGACGCGAGCCAGCATCAAGAGTTTTTCGTAAGTGACGGTGGTGTCTTGCGCCGTTTTCTCTGCCCTCATTTCAGCCAGCGCTTCGTCGAGAGAAATGCCGCTGGCATGAATGCGAGTGAGACACTCGCTGGCTTTGGTGGGCTCAAAGTTTTCCTGGTCGGCCATTTTTTGAATGGCCAGAGCAGCATCTAAAAGTTCTTGTGATACCAGATTTTGGCTGATCAGTACTTTGCCGATAGTTTGATGATTAACCAGACCCCACTCGAGAGCATTCATTACATCAGTTTCGGTAAGCACTCCAGCCATGACCATGAGTTCGCCTAAACGAAGGCCCTTTTTGCGCGGCGCTTCTTTTTCTGGTTTGACCGTTTCTATGGTTGCACCTGGTGCAATTGGTGCCAGGCCTGCTGCGGTGCGAATGGCTGTAAGAGCTTCCTGTCTTGTCATCATTTCGTCGCGCACACGCACTTGTAAATCTAGTGCCAGTGTTAGCAAATCGTTCGAGATAGTTTCGTGTAAAACCAGCATGCGACCCAGGGGGAGGCCTGTGCTATAGCTCTGCTCTACCGCTTTGGCCAATACTTCATAACTAACCAGGCCTGACT
The DNA here is from genome assembly GCA_036170915.1 of Cyanobacteria bacterium auto_48_18. GTDB lineage: Bacteria > Cyanobacteriota > Vampirovibrionia > Obscuribacterales > Obscuribacteraceae. The sequence goes on along the minus strand of JAVHQC010000029.1, from coordinate 72,851 downwards.
CAACTAACAGCTCGCCAAGCTTGCTGGTTTGACTGCGTTTTGGTGAAACATATTCTGAAAGAATATCCTTGAAAGATGCGCCAAGCTTGTAAGCGATTTTCAGGCAGCGCAATGCTTCGGCAGACTCTACTGATTTATCACGCAGCATCGATTGTGCTTCTAACACCGATTGAAGGTCGCGTGGCGAAATCAGTCCATTCATCACCAGTGCCTGGCCGATTTGAATGCGCTTGTTTTTGGCGCTGCGAGCAGCATCAGCCAGTTGAGCTTGCGTCAAAATGCCGGCCTGCACAAGCAAGTCACCCAAGCGGGAGCTAGTCATCGACCGTTTTAGCATTTGAGACACTGGCAATGCCTGCTAGTAAGTTTCAATAAAGTCCAGACAAGCATAGCAGACGGCGGGCTGAAGAGTGCCAGTATGGCTATGATTCAAGAAATGTCTGGAGACTGTGACACGTTGGCCATCTTTATGTATGGCAAGCTTTTGCTATCAGGTACCTGACCGGTTCGCGGGCTTCTTGCTGCATAGTTAATAGCCCACCAGGGAACAGATATATATAGGTGATTTTCAATAGCTGATTATGAAAGCAATGCTGTTTAACCGAAAGTTGTGTATCTGTGCTCTGGTGTTGCCGTTTTTGTTTGTCTTTGGCAGTACTGCTGGTGGTGCGTTGCCTCCAGAAGATAAGCTTTGGAATCTGCCGCCTGTAAAAAAAACACTACCTGCCTCTGACTTTGATGCCGCGATCTCGCTTTACAAGAAAGAGCGCTATGGTGAAGCTCAGACCATGTTTCAAACGATTTTGTCTGGTCAAAAGGGCAATGCTCTGGCTCACTATTATTATGCTAATTGTTTAGCGAAGTCTGGCCAGTTAGAGCTGGCCCGTGCTGAATATAATTTAGCCTTAAAATATACCAGCGACCAGGAGCTGAGTAATTTTTGTATTCAAGCGATTCAGGCCTTGAACCGCAATCCTAATATGGGCGTGGGCACGGGCACGGGCAAGGCAAGCTCAATAGCAGATCAAACCCTTGCGGGAAAAGCGGCGATGCCTGGTGCCACTAAACAGCTCGATCAACAAGCTGAAACTTTGCGCAACGAGCTTATTGCTGATCATAAGCGCAAAGTTGCTGAGAAAAACAAAGAATTGGAGCAAGCTAAACAGCTAATTAAACGCCAGCTAGAAGAAGACATTGCGGCCAAACCCGGTTCTGAGACGGAGCTGCGACGCAAGGCTTTGTATAAAATCAAGATTTTGGAAATCGATTTTGCCGCGGACGCGAAACCGCTGGAAGAAGCTTATGTCAAGCGGCTTGAATCGTTTAATAGTGCCCACGCCAATTTAAAAGGGCAAATGGGCGCGAAGGTCGGAGCATCACAGGTAGTGCCTAGTAACACCACCATGACAGTGCGCAACTATATGAACTTTGGTGGACTCGAGTCAGATCGCGAACAGGTGAAAGCGGTTGAGGCACCCTCACCTGGTTTGCGCGCCAGGGCTGGTGTGCTCAAACCAACTGCTCCTTCGTCTGGGTCTAAAGGCGCCGTGCGACCGGGCAGGTAATTACATCTCTCTCTCCTAATTCCTGGCAAGAGTAAGTGACCAGTAACCGAACGAGTAGTTTTCTCAATGCCTAAGCGTTTTACCATTTCTACAATCACCTTTCTGACAATGCTCTCTGCCAGTCTATCGACGGCGATCTTCTCGATAATCTCATCGGCAAACTTACCGGCATTTGCGGCCCCTCAAGGCATGTACATTGAAAGCCCACAGGCTTTAGCACGAGGTCGGTTACGAGCTTTAGAAACTGAGGTAGACAATGAAAACAAAAGTCGCGCTGAGCTAGTTGAAAGCTATGCCAAAGCAGCTCAAGCAAGTTCAACTGCTTCGGCACCCATGGATCGCCAGTGCGCACAAATGATCGGTCGCGCGCAAGAAGAATATACCGTTGCAGTGCGCAATAAAATTGACCTGGTCCGCAACCAAATCGAGTTTTATTCGACACAACTGCGTCATGATATTGCAGCAGTGCCTAAATATTATTTTGATCAGCGAGGCGTGAAACGTGAAAATCGCGATTATGACTTTATGGTTCAGTCTTTGAATGACGCATACGAAGTCAAAACTACCAACCTGATTAAAGACGCCGAGAAATCATGCAACGGGCTGCAGGTCCATTACACTAAGCGAATGATGGATGTTATTGCTTCGCGTGAAAGTTTAAAAGGTCAGATGACATCGCGCGTAGGAAATAATCGAGTAGTTCCCGTTGGCACAAATATGTATGTGCGCAACTATGAAAATTTTGGCGGGGTTCACGACAACATTAGCGGTGCGTCAACGCAAACTCAGTCTTTGCCCGCAGCATTAATGGCCGTCACTAAACGACTCAGCGACAGCACCACAGGCAAACAGAGATAATTGGGATAGTTGGGATAGTCGTCAATAATGAATGCCTCAAACTTGATAGCTAGAATATTTTTGCCACGGTTAATCCTTCCGTTGTTGTGTTCATTCAGTCTTGGTGTTTATGCACAGTCAGCTGCATGCGCAAAAAATTCTAGCACTGCTGGTAGTGCACCCTTGCCTTCCACCCTTCGTCTGCGTGGCCAGGTGAGCGAGCTCACCCTGATGTGTCAGGCGGCCGGACTTTCTCTCGATAATAGCAAACTGCCCGGTGTAGTCACTAAAGTTGGTATGGCTACACCTGCTGCTCATGCCGGTTTTTTAGAAGGTGATCGCATTTTGACTGTTAGCGCCGATGGCGACATTTTGACTATGACCTTTGATCGCAAGGGGGCGCGCTATCAAGTAAAGCTTGAGATTCGCATGAAAGCGGTAAGAGCGCAGATGGACGAATTGCTCAATCGCCAGATGCAACCTCCAATTAGTAAAAGCAGCAGCCCCTCGACCAAACTTACCGCTCAAGCCTCACAAAATCAAAATCAAAATCAAATTCAAACGCCCGACAGCCAGAAGTTTTTCAAAGCCCTGGCGCCTTATGAAGTGATCTTGCTGATTGATCATTCGGGCTCAATGAATGGTGGCCTGGGAATTGGCCCATTCGATACTTCTCGCTGGGGGTGGTGCCGCAGTCAAATAAGTGACTTCTCCAACTTTGTTGGCAATCGCCTCACCGGCGGCCTCACCATTGTTCCCTTCAACGATACCTTTGTCATAAAAAAGTTTGCTACTCACAAAGACATTGAAGAAATTTTCAACAATGTGGTGCCTAGTGGCGAGACCGATATTTATTCACCGCTGTCGGCAGTTATCGATGCGCATTTGAAAGATCCTGATCACCGTAAAAAACCGGTATTAATAGTGGTGCTGACCGATGGCTTGCCCAATCAGGGCGGCTCGCTTGATAAGCTGATTGCCAGAGCGACGGCGGTATTGAAAGACAATGACGAAATGATTATTTCATTTCTCACTGTTGGCCAGGCGCCTGAGGGCGACGAATTAATCGATCGCCTGGATAATACTCTAGTCGCTCGCGGTGCTAAGGAAGACATCGTCAACAGTATGCGTTTTTCGCAACTATTAGAAGTCGGTTTGAAGAACGCTTTGCTTGATGCCGTCACCAGAGCGAAGGCACTAAAATAGCTATTGAATTAAACCGGCCGGCACACCCTGAGGAAATTTTTCCACAATTTCGGCTTCGATTTTTTTGATTCTATTTTCAGGATTAGGGTGCGTGCTGAAAAATTCAGGAGTGCGTGTTTTGGCCGCCTTGCCCAAAATCACCATCACTTTGAGCATAGCCCTTGGGTCATAACCAGCTTGCGACGTGAAGCGCACGCCAAGGCGGTCGGATTCTAGTTCGTCGCCGCGCCCAAATTTCATAGAAACTACCTGGCCAATGAGCATGGCCATGGTGGCGGTACTGCTGTTGCGATCATTGGGATCGTAAGCGGCAATCACCGCTGCACCAGTCAAACCCTGAGTCAATTGTTGTTTTGCTACTTGCTGGGCTGAGTGGCGAGCGACTACGTGGCCGACTTCATGTGCAAGCACTCCAGCCAATTCACCTTTGGTGCTCAGCAATTTGTAGAGACCCTCGGTCAGAAAAATTTGTCCGCCGGGCAGGGCAAAGGCGTTAACAGTTTTGTCGTCGGCCAGCAGGTGAAAATCAAATTTGTAAGGCGATTTACCGGCATCAGTTTTAGTGATCAGGTCGTTGCCAACCTGCTCAACTGCGGCTCGACCCTCCGGATCGTCAGACTCTCCGCCGTGCTGGCGGGCCATTTGCGGAGCCGCCTGCAGGCCCAGGGCAATTTCTTGCCGCGGCGTCATGTCAACGCGTTGCTTTTGCTCTGTCACCGGGTTATAGACACTTTTGCTGAAATAGGTGATAAGCGAAAAGGCCGCAATAGCTAAAGCAATTAAAAGGCGTGGACTTAGAGAAAAGCCGCGTTGCTGCTGTTGTGCCATTTTTCGTCAACCTCAATTTGTTCTGCCTTAATGTATCAACTCGGCTAAGGACGGGCGACTGATTTAAAAGTGCCAAAGTGTTGGGTATAAAGCTTTCACAGCTTGAACCTTTACCAAATGGAATTCTCGATGGCAGATTTAATCAAAGAAGCAGCAACTGAGAAACAGTCTGGCGGCACGGCCGCTGATTTTAGTGACAACGTGCTCGCTTCAAAAAATGACGTCAAGCAGCAGTTGCCAAAAGAAAATGAAGCTGCAGCTCTGACTTTAAAGGCCAATGGCTTTCCTACATTAGAGGTCGGCCAGGCCTTAGAGTCTGGCTATGCAGCTCTTGAGGCTAAGTTTGCTACCACTCCTGAAGATAAGGCCTTATTTGCTGATTTCGACAAACTTGCCAAGCGCACAGGCGCAAAGCCTTTAGATGATGCGCAAAAATGGCAAATCGAGCATATGAGCAGCGATCAAAAAGAGATGTACCGCTTTACTATGCGCGAATTGAATAATCTGGCAGATGGCAAGACAACTCCTGCTGATTACATGACCAATAATCTAAAAAATGCCGCGCGACTGGCTGAGGCCAACGGTCGTAAACCAGACAGCTGGAACATTTTTCAACCTACGCCAGGTGAGCTTTATCGCGACTATGTTGGTCTGGTTTTTTCTGAGCATGCTCTCGGTTTTAAGCAAGATCTTGGTCGCAGTTTGGCAGGAGGCGGGGTTAACCCTGCCGGCTCCGCTCTTGAGCGTACCTATCACCGCTTGATTGCCGGCAAGGGCGGCGAGGGTTTCAATAGCAATGTCACCGATGTTGATGCCAATAATACAATCACGCACCATCACCGTGAAGTGTTGCTTGTGGCCTATAACAGCGGCAAATTTATTGCCGACAAAGCCACGCGCTACCTTGATGATCCTGACAAGAACCCTGGTGATGTGCGCAGTGGCTACTTTACTGCTATGGTAGGCTCGGCCCTGGCTAGTGGTAAGCTTAAACCGACAGAGGCAGCCGGTATGACAGCCTGGGCTTATAACAAACATGATGGCACCCAGCCACCATGGGGAGCAGGCGGGACGCCTGGCAAGTTTCTTGACACCGACGATTACAAAATAGACGTTTGGTTAAAGGCATACCGCGCTGCTGCAAAATAAAATTTAGGGATGCCAGTGGAGCTTAAACCATACCTCTATTTATTCAAAAGTAGTCTGGTAGGCGCTCTTGGTGGTCTCCTTTTTGGCTTTGATACGGCTGTAATTGCCGGTGCTACAAGCGCACTAACTGCTGAATATCAACTTACTGCCACCGCCCTTGGTTTCACTGTTTCTGCTGCCCTCTGGGGCACCGTGGTGGCGGCCATGATGTCGGGAGTGCCCGGCGAAAAATATGGTGCCAGAGAAACACTGCGGGTAGCGGCCTTTTTATATGTGGTATCGGCCCTTGGTTGTGCCTTCGCCTGGGACTGGTATTCGCTCATTGTTTTTCGTTTCATTGGTGGTCTTGGTATTGGTTGTTCGTCGGTTTTAGGCCCGGTTTATATTGCCGAATTGGCACCAGCAAAATGGCGCGGACGGCTCGTTGGACTTTTTCAAATCAATGTAGTGGTCGGCATTTTACTGGCATATTTCTCCAACTATTTGCTGGGCACATTGCCCTTAGGTGAAGCTGAATGGCGATGGAAGTTAGGCGTCTCAGCCGTTCCTGCCATTTTGTTTTTGATCATGCTTTTTTCTATTCCCAGAAGCCCACGCTGGTTGGCCAGGCGTAACCAGATTGATGAGGCGCGTGGCGTTTTGCAAAAGACTGGAGTGGCCGACTATGAGCAGGAACTGCAAGATATTGTTGCCAGCATAAAGGCTGAGCATGCGCTTCCTAATGAGCCTCTATTTCAGAAAAAATATAAGTTGCCGATTTTTCTTGCCATTACTATTGGTGCCTTTAATCAGCTCTCGGGCATCAATGCCATTCTTTATTATCTCAATGATATTTTCGAGAAAGCTGGTTTCGGTAAAATGTCTAGTGACCTCCAGGCAGTGATGATCGGCTTCACCAACCTGTTAGCTGTGTTAGTTGCAATGGCTGTGATTGACCGTCTGGGTCGGCGCACTTTGCTGCTAGTGGGCTCCGTCGGGTGTGCGCTCTGCCTGGCAGGCGTAGCGGCAATATTTTTCATGGGGCAGCACCAGTCGCTTTTGATTTGGCTGCTGGTGGCATACATTGCCTTCTTTTCTTTTTCACAGGGTGCTGTTATATGGGTATATCTGAGCGAAATTTTTCCCACACCTGTGCGTGCTAAGGGCCAGGCGCTGGGCAGTTCTTCACACTGGATTATGAACGCTTTGATTTCAGCCCTCTTTCCTGTTCTGGCTAAATCGTCGGGTGGATACCCCTTTGCCTTTTTTGCACTGATGATGGTGGTGCAGTTTTTCTTAGTCTGGTTTATTTTCCCCGAAACCAAAGGTGTTAGTTTAGAAGATATGGAAAAGAGCCTTGCCTGATTCGAACTTGCAATATTTTAGCCGGCGGTATCCTGCTAAGCGTGCATTCATAACTGGTGCCGCCAGTGGCCTGGGTTTGGCCTTTGCCAGGCTTCTCGCCAGCGACGGGTGGAAGCTGGGCCTGGCCGACATTGACGAAGGCAGTTTATTGGCCGCTGCTGAAGCTATTGGCACCGCTGGTGTTGAAGCTACTGTTTATACATTTGACGTCAGCGATAGTAAGAAGTTTAGAAATGCTGTGCAGAATTTTTGCAAAAAGTATGATGGCATCGATGTAGCCATCAACAGTGCTGGTATTGGCTGCGGCGGTGGCATTGACGAAATTTCTGTAGATACGTTTAAGAAAGTAATTGACATTAATTTGATGGGCACCGTGTACGGCTGTCATTGTTTCGTGCCGGTAATGAAGGCTCAAAAGTCGGGTCATATTTTGAACATTGCCAGTGCGGCTGCTTTTGCCAGCGCTCCTAATATGAGCGCCTACAATGCTTCTAAAGCCGCCGTGCTTTCGCTTAGTGAAACTCTCAGGGGCGAATTGCAAGCGCATAATTTGTTGGTCACCGTTCTGATGCCCTCGTACGTGCGCACTAATATCGGAGTTTGCAGCCTGGGGCCGGAGCTTTATAATTTACGTGCCCAAGAATTGGTCAAGCGTTCACAGCTAGAACCTGATTACGTCGCCAGGGCCACTCTCGATGCCATGGCCAGTGGCGCACTATATGTGGTGCTGCCAGACGAGGCGCGTTTCCTCTGGCGATTCAAAAGATTTTTACCGCAAAAATTTTGGCGTTTTATCACTCGTGAAGCAGAGCGTCGTCTGGTTCAAATTGATCAATCATTACCTGGTGCCGGCTCTGATTCTAACTGAATGCGATTGGGTTTCTGGTTGTTCGCTTCTGTCTTGAGCGCTGGCTTGCTCATCAAATATTTGTCTACGAAAGGTAGCAACCAGAGCGTGGCATCGGCAAGCTTGATTTGTCTTAGTGCCTGCATCGGATCAATCAAATGGCTTTGCGGCAGCGGTTGCCTGATTCTTGCGAGAATTTCACCAAGTGGATTACGCAGGCGCCTTTGCAGCAATATCAGTTTTGCTAAAAGTTCAGATGCTGGTGTGAGCAGCGGTCCGAAACCATAACGCACTTGCCCCCAGCCATAAAGATAAAGTTGTTTATGCCGCGGTGCCACCATACCCCACTGTGCCTTGACTACAGCGCCGTCAATGGTCACCAGCCCTGGCTCTAAGAAGGGTATGGAGACGTTGAATCCGGTACCGCAAACAATCAGGTCAAAATTTTCTTTACTGCCGTCGATAAACTCAACACTATTACCATCAAACTGTTTTATATCTGAATGTGGTGTAATTTTGCCGTGCTTTAGATAGTGCAATAACTCAGTGTTGATTGTCGGGTGCTTCTCGAAAATCTTGTGGTCTGGCTTGGCCAGCCCGTATTGGCGATAATCACCCAGTACAATTTTTAAAAGTATGGCAATGTAAATGCGTTGCATCCACACAGGCATGGCAGTGGTGAGAAGCTCTGCAGTGGGTTTGCCAAAGACTGTTTTTGGTAAAAACCAGTAACCGCGGCGCAAGCTCAAGTGAGCGCTTTTAGCTACCCGTGCCGCTTCAGCAGCAATGTCACAAGCTGAATTGCCACCACCGATGACGAGAACTTTTTTGTCTCTTAATTGTTCTGGATCTTTGTAATCTTTTGAGTGAATGATCTCGCCGCTAAATTTTCCGTCATAGTGCGGCCAGCGCCGTGACCAGTGGTGCCCGTTGCAAATTACCACTCCGCCGTAAAAGCGGTTTTCACCATTGGCGAATACAAGCCGCCAACCGTTGCCTTCGGGGCTCACTTTTTCTACGCGATAATTAAAATTGATATTTTCGCGCAATGAATAATGCGCGGCGTAATTATCAAGATAAGCGAGCATTTGCGCGGCACTGGGAAAATCAGGATAGTCGTCAGGCATGGGGAAATCAGGAAATTCAGTGGTTTTACGTGACGAAATTATGTGTGCGGTTTTATAAACACCATGGCGCCAGTTGCCTCCAAGGTCGCTTTCCGCCTCAAATTGATCGTATTCAATGCCGCTGATTTTAAGAGCGCGAGCGGCGCTTATGCCCACCGGCCCAGCACCGATAATCGCTATTTTCTCTGTCTGATTCTCTGAAAACATTTGTACAGCTTCTCACAGTATCGATTATTTCGATGTGGCTTTTCGTCTCTTGAGATAACATTGCTACAGTGAACAGGAGTTGGTATGGCAGAAGAGCATTTTTATTTCGTCAGGCATGGTGAGACCGATGCCAATCTCGGCAATCTGGCTGCCGGCTCGGGCTGGGACATCGAACTTAATGCCACAGGTTTGGCTCAAGCAAAGGCTCTGGCCGAAAGCCCGGCCATTCAACTCTGTCATGATGTCAAAACCATTTGTGTCAGTCCGCTTGTGCGCGCCCAGCAAACGGCTCAGGCGCTGAGCCAGGTTTTGCAAGCACCACTGGTGACGGTGGATTTGCTCGCCGAATGGCATCTGGGGGAGTGGGAAAAGCGAGCCTGGAGCGAACTTCCCAGTCTTTACGACCCTTCGTCTAACCCACCCGGCGGCGAGTCACAGCTAGAATTTGGCATGCGTGTCAATCGAGGCTTACAACAAGCACTGGCTATGGATGGCCCGGTATTAATTGTGGCCCATGGAGGAGTTTGGCACGTAGTGGCCAAAGTTCTGCAACTCGAATTTCCTCATATACACAATTGTGAAATGAAAAAGGTCAGCCGCCCTGACTCTGCGTCCAAATGGACCATTACGCCCCATGCTGCCGACGAAAAGTAAGTACTTTGATTAGCGGCGGCTGGCGGCCGCCTCTTTGTTGTTTGAGTTAACAACCGGAAATTCACTGTCTTTCATGTCAGGGAAAAATTTGCGTCTGTTGACGTAAACATAAAGAGCGGCAAATGGTGTACCAAAAATAATGCCCAACGTCAGGGCGATAATGCCAAACAAAGCTGCCGTCATCATGGTGTGCATGTCTGTGAGGGCGCCGCGCACCTCTTCTAGTGGTCCTCTCACATCAGCGAGAGGCTCCAGCACTGATTGCAAGGGTTTTCTCAAGCCGCCTACATCGCTGCGCATTTCGCCCAGTTCTTGCTTGATACCGGTCATTTCTTGGCTTACTTTAATTACCTTGCCATCCATCGAAATCATATTGACGGTAAGTGTTTGAACGCGATCATCGACTTGCTGCAGCTTACCTTGCAAACTGACCATAGCCGGTTGTAGTGCACCGACTGGACCTTCCAGCTTCATCATTTGCTGTTGCATCTGCACAGCACCTTTGCCTAGCCTGATTACCGGCGCAAGTAATTTTTTAATCGGATGGAAACCTTTGATTTCTGGATCTTCGGCTGGTGGCTCTAAATCTTTGGCCTGGATATTCATGCCTGGAACTTTGTTAATCGCATCTGCCGCTTCGGCATTTTGCTTTGCCTGCCGGGCGCTTACTGCTTTGAGCGGAATAGCGTGTTTGTTGGTGTCGCTGGCGTTTGCGCCCCCCAGGTCTTTGGTGGCTTTGTCCATCTTGACGGGTTTTGCAGCTTTGTCTTGTTTTACAGCATTCTGCTTGCCAGCTGTTTTTGCAAGTTCTTTGGCTGCCTTTTTTTCGGCCTTTTCTTCCTCTTTCTCAGCCTTTTTCGCCGCTTTTATGTCTCTCATATCTAAAACTTCAGGGTCAGACAGTTTTAGGGGCTCTGCGGCGCCTGCCGATTGCAGGTGGAATGCAGCGGCTGTGGAAAACACAAGAGACAATGCCAGAGCCAGTTGGTAGCTGTGTTTTGCGCGTATGCATGCCAGCTGGGCACTCTTGGTCGACATAAGACACTTACTCCACAGTATTTCGTTGGCAGAGACTGTCAGTGCGGGCAATAGTTCCCTAGAGCCTTCTAGCCCAATAAAATCTAAATGTCATTTTTGCTTGCGTAGTTTTACGGATGACGAACACCTCTTGGCAAGCTACCATTCCTTTTTGTAGACACCCCTGCCGAGAAAACACCCCTATGCCAATGCCTACTGAAATCCATAAGCAAAATGATCAACCAGCAAAGCCTGAAATCGTTTCTGCCGATTGGTTTGACCAAGCCTGCAGTGACATCACGCGCAAAACAAAGAACGTGGCAAACGAAGCCGTGTCATTTGTAAAAGCTTGTCCCGCTGAAAGCGCAGTCATAGGCGGAGTGTTAATCGTTGCAACCGCCGCGGCCTTACGTGGCAAAACCGGTTTGGCTCAGAGTGAAATTGCAGCAACTAGAACTGCGATGGGCGGTTCAGCTGAGAAATTAGCTGCTGAAAAGCTAGCGGCTGAAAAACTTGTGGTCTCCGGTGCTCATGAAGCTGGCGAAGTCTCAGCGAAGGTAGTGTTCGAAGCACCTGCTCTACAGCGCAAGACGGTAGAAGGCGCGATTATTCCAGACGTTGTACGGCCAATGGTGGAAAAAGGAAAGTCACTGGTCACTCCTGAGGCGCTCAGCGAAGTCGGCAAAAAATATGCTGGCGGCCTGGACGATTTATTCAAACTGCCGAAACAGATGATCGTTGAAGAAGGTCACACTGTGACGCAAGTGGCGACCAGTGCCCTTAAAGCACGTGGAGCCACCACTGGAGAACGCTTTACCGAAGCAGCGGTGACGGCTGAAGCCGAACGTTTGCTCATTTTGAATCCGGCCTTGAAAGAAGCCACTAATATTGGTGGCATGAAAATTACTGTGCTTGATGAAAGTCATCTGACCAAGTTGGCCGGTGGCGATTTGCAGTTCAAATTTGTGCCTCAGTTAGGTCAGTTTTTGAAATCAGGCGGAAAAATTACTGAAGAGCACATTTCAGAAGCAATGGCGCTACAAAAATCTGGCAATAAAAAGATGCTGGGCGAAATTCTGGTTGATTTAAATCATGCCACGAAGGCAGATATCGACGCGGCCTTTACCGATCAGAATGTTATGAAGGCAGCGCTGAAAGAAGTACGCGAGCAATTTCTCAAAACGCTTAATTGAGGAAAAAATCAGCGTCAAGAATTTTCATGTTCTTGAGCATTTCTTCTTGTTTGGCTTTGAGTTTTTCCAGTTTGCTTGCTCTGGTATATTCCACAAACTGATTGCCCAACCAGTCAAAAGCAGATTCCGTCTGCAACCAACTGCCAAACCATAATTCTATATATTTTCTGGCCTTGCTTTGGGACAGGCTTTCTTTCGGCATCATAGCTCTAGCTGTGTGCTTTTGTTTTTTGCTTTTCGCCTCGGTATCTTTGCTATCCTTGCTATCTTTGCTACTTTCGCTAACTTTATTGATTTTCTCAACCATCAAAGGAAGCACATAATTATTTTGGCTAAAGGCTGCATGCAAAGTCTCGTTGGCTTCGGCAGTTCTGCTACCTGTAGCGAATAGAGCTAATGCCCGAGCATATAAATAGATGATGTCGGTTTTGTCTGCCCACTGGTCAAGCAACAGAAGTGATTCTTCAAAATGACCATTTTCAATCAGCGCCAAGACCAGGCGCTCAGGACTGGTCGCTTTTTCTTTTTTGAACTTGCTCACAGGTCACCTGTCACTGTCTGCTGCTGATTTTGCACTTTCAATATTAGGACCAGTAGCGCTGTCAGTAATATAACAAGAATTAGCGGATACCAGGGCCCGAGTAAAACTACAGGGAAGAATGAGAAGCCCACATAGTAGAGATTGCAGATGCACCAGAGCGCCCGGCGCAGTGGGTGCAGCCTGGCGCTCACTGCCGGCTTAAAGACATTTGTATTAATCATAAAAGCCATCATTGCCAGACCGCAAAGATCATAAAAAAGGAAGTGTGGTACCACTAGCGGCAAGACAAAAAGACCAATTAAGAATGTGAGGGCCGTGGCTTGTTCATGAGGCAGCTTGCGCCACATTTGAACACAATAAAGCAAAGCACCCAAGCCAATTAAGGCGGCTGCGCCATATGCATAAATTTTGACCCCTTCGCGAGCATTGAAATCGAAAAATTGCAAAATTACAGCGGGCAGGCAAGTGATAATTGTGGAGGCTGGTCTGTATCCGGCGCACGAATAGCAGGTATCGGACATTTTGATACTTTGCCAAAATGCAATTAACATATCACTGCCCGTTAGTGCCACTGTCAGTAGTGCCATGGCCACCATGCCACACAACAACCCTAAAGTGGCTTTAGGTCTTTTAATGAAGAAGAGTGCACCGCAAACGAGCAGGGCGCAGGGTAAAAATTGCGGTTTCATATAAAGAGTGCCGAACACAAGTCCGGCTAAAAATTCTTTTCGCTGCAGCAAAAATTTGTATGCCAGCGTTAGCGGCAATAATCCGAACAAAATTCCAAGCTGTCCAATTAGCAAAGTGTGAAAAATCGGACAGAACAAGAAAATCACCGAAAGATCCTGGATTTTCTTTTTTAAATTAGGCCTGGCAAAAAGCGAGGCACAATATACCGCCGCTGCGATATTGATAAATTGCCAGAGAATCAGTGAAGCCTGCGCCTGAAGCAAACTAAAAGGGGCAAAGAACAGAGCAATTAGTGGGCTGTACATATAAATGGCCACATAGCTTTTTGCAATGGCCGGAAATGTCTCGTGAGTAAACTTGTCAAAGGGCGCGTTGATAAACGTCGTCATATTTGCCGGCGTGTAAATATCGGCTATGCGACCGATTTGCGCTAATTTGCCCGCTGGATAAAAAGTAATAAGAAAGTCGCCGGCTTGCATTAATACCGGCTGAACCAGAACGATGTAGCTGGGTAAAAGCGCCAGAAAGACTGCCAGTATAGTCATCAATTTTGAGAAGAGTGACAAAGGCAGCTCCAGTTGAAAAATCCATGGTACCACCCGTTCTAGTTCATTTCAGAACTGAAACGTGCACGTTTCAGTTTTGAGAACCCTTAGGTCCTTTCAGTTTAGGGCTAGAATATGCCAATCGCATACCTCCGGGAGTTCGCATGATTTCAAATAGAAGACCACGTTCGCTGGTCTTGAGGTTGTTGTCTCTTTGCTTGACCGCTTTGCTGATTATCAGCGGCAGTGGCCCAGCGCTAATCACCGTGGCTTTCGCCGCCGAAGCCGAGGATGCTTTACAACTTTCGTACACAGTTACCGAAGTTGACTCAAATGCCGAGAAGAAAATTGTCACCGCTTTGCCGCTGCCGGTCACTACCCCTCTGCCGCAAGAAAGAGTTGAGACCATACTTGGCAAATTAAAAACACTGCAGGCGCCTGCCGAGCAAAAATTAGTGCTGCCGCAAGATTCTCTAATACGTCCACCTGTACCGGGCACCCAGGTAGTTGAAACTTTTCCGCCTAAAGTAGCAGCTGTGAGCCCCACCACTCCAAAAAAAACTGAGTGGAAAAGCGATGCCCCACTCAAAGTATCAAGAGTAAGTGCTGAAGGGCTTAATGATGTAATTGAGCAGTTTGCTATTTCGTTTTCACAGCCGCTCACTGCCTTAGTGCATCTCGAAGCAGTTAAACCAGATCAGTTTGTCACGCTCACGCCGCAACCAAAAGGCGATTGGAAGTGGGCTGGTCCGCAAACTCTGCTTTTCACCCCTGAGGGCGGTCGGTTTCCGAAAGCCACCAAATATATTGTCAGTGTGCCTGCCACCGCCAAATCGGTTACCGGCAATGCTGTAGAAAAAGCAGTCAGCTATGTGATCACAACTCCTCCGGTAAAAGTAACGAATCTCTATCCACCGCAGCAGGATGGCCAATATGGCGACCAGAGCACCACACCTGTAATCATTGCCCAATTCAATCAGGCGGTTGATGCGAAAAAAATTCTAGATAAAACTCAGTTGAAATCTGGTACCAAAATTTATCCTGTTCGCTTGCTTTCAAAAAATCAGCTGCAAGCCAGAGACGCAGAAATAAAAGCGCTGATTCCTTTTGAAGCAACAAAATATTGGCTGGCATTTGAGCCTACTGCCGCTTTGCCAAAAGGCGCGCAGATGACCGTGGAATTTGAAAAGGGTTTGCCTTCAGAAGAAGGGCCGCTGCTCAGTGACAGTAATGAGTCGTACCAATTTAAAGTGCATGAGGCTTTCAAACTTCTGGAAAATCAGATTATTGGAAGTTCTGGTGAGAATGGCTCAGCGCACCTCGAGTTCTCTAACCAACTTGATGCGAAAATCAAGCTAGCTGAACTGGTCACTGTTAGCCCTGAAGTAGAGCGTTTGCAAATTTCTCCTGCGGGAAAAAATCTCTATCTATCCGGCAACTTTAAGCCGCTAAAAGCTTATAAAGTCACGCTCAACAAAAACTTAAAAGATAAATTTGGTCAAACACTTGAACGTGATACCACTGCTGAAATCAAAACAGAAGCATTACCCTATTTGATCAGACCGGATCAACCATTTAAAACTTACACATCCGATCGCGCTCCCCACTATTCAGCCTGGGTGCAAGGTGCACCTACCGTTAAGGTAGAAATCAGGCGCGTGCAAGCCACCGACAATTTCGCCTACCGGCAAATTGGCTATCATCGAGAGCCTGATACTATCGGGCAACTAGTGCATTCGAAAACTTATGATATTGGCGAGAACGGCCGTCAGTTGGAGATAGATTTAAAACCATATTTAGAAAATAAGTATGGTCATTTGATGGTGCGCGCTGATTTGCTGCCGGTTGTTGAGGGCCAGCAGCATCATCTAACCAGATCTTGGATTCAAGTAACAGACATTGGTCTCGACGCCTTCGATAGCCGCAATCTAGAAATTCTGGCTACCAATTTAAATGATGCCACCCCCCTATCGGGCGTTGAGCTGAAGTTGCACGAGCAAACTGAAACAGTCATTTCCGACAAAGATGGTCAGGCACAGTTGCCACTGGTCAAAAGTCCAAATCACCACCATGTCTTAATTGGCAGCAAAGGTGCCGATAGTGCGGTGCTTTCTCCCAATGCCTATGGTGGCAGCTGGCACATCAATGAGATAGCGAATTCGGTGCGCTGGTACACCGTATGTGATCGAAACTTGTATAAGCCAGGCGAACAGGTGATTGTCAAAGGATGGTTGCGTAAGGCTGACTATACAGAAACTGGCCGCCTCAGTTTAAAGGCACCTGATTACGAAAAAATATACTATCAAGTCACCGATGCCACTGGTGTAAAAGTGGTTAGTGGTGAAAGTGGCGTAGACAAAATGGGAGGTTTTTCTTACCAGATCAATCTGCCAGAAAAGCTTCAGCTTGGTCAAGCGCAAGTAGGAATGACAATCACCAAACCTGCCGATGAAGCCGATGACCACTCAGTTTTGCGCTCTAGCCCTAAAACTTCGCCAAACACATTTATGGGTGGCCGCCACGGTCGCAGATATTATCCCCACCAATCTCTTGGCGAAATTTCAACAGTTTTGCCAATCACTATTCAAGAATTTCGTCGACCTGAATTTGAAATGAAGGTGACAGCCGCTAAAAGTACCGCTCTGGTTTTAGGTGACAGTACGACCGTTAGTTCGTCAGCCAATTACTTGATTGGTGGAGCACTTGCGAATGCTCCGGTGAACTGGGTGGTGACACCATCAGTGGCTAGCTATGCACCCCCAGGTTGGAGTGGATACAATTTTGGCAGTGGTTTTGATTTGTATAGTTGGTATGCCGAGCGAGGTCGGTTACGCAGAAATCAGCCAATCACCAATGGTCAGAAAACACTAACAGGGCAATCTGATTCGCAGGGAAATGACACCATTGCCCTCAAGTTTATCTCTACACCGAAACCTGTGCCAATGTCGTATCAATGCCAGGCCACAGTAGTAGACGTTAATCGCCAACAATGGACCAGTTCTGCAGCTTTACTGGTGCATCCTGCTGACACCTACGTTGGTATAAAGAAAGATAAATCTCAATATCTTAAAGATGAACCGGTGACACTGAATGTAGTGGCCACCGATCTAGACGGAAAAATAAGAAGCGGCACAAAAGTAGAGCTAGAGATAAAAGAGTCGGACGTAAACGGCGAAAGCAAAAGTAGAACTGAGTATCTTTCTATTGGCGATGCGCCAGCCGAATTGCGTTTTTCGCCGGCGAAAACATCAGTCTCATTTGCTTGCACAGCCCGTATAAAAGATGCCAGCGGTCGCTCTAATAGCTGCTCAGATAGTTCGTCTATTGCTTTGCCGCAAAAGAAAACCAACACGATGTTGGCTGGAATTCAATCTCTCAAACTAACTGCAGATAAGGCTGAATATCAGCCGGGCGACGTGGCCAAAATTGCCATTGAGAGCACTTTTGGACCAGGCAAAGGGGCCTTGATTATTACGAGAAATAGAAATATCTCGAACACTCCAATTGTGCTGAATGGACCAAGTAAGACTATCGACATTCCAATTACAGAAGATTATTACCCGGACGTGCGCGTTGAAGTTTATCTGGCCGGCGACAGTTCAAGTTTTGGCTCTGGCAGTGTCACGTTGTTGGTACCACCAAAAGCAAGAAGGCTGGCTTTGACTGCCACTCCACTTAAAGCTGAGAGTGCGCCGGGCAAATCTAGCACTATAAATTTGGAGCTCAAAGACGCTGCCGGGCACGCTGTGGAAAATGCACAAGTGGCCTTAGCTGTGGTTGATGAGGCCGTCCTCGCTTTGACCAATTACAGATGGCAAGATCCCATGGAGTTTTTCTATCCGCGTGTTTTGCCATCCATAATAGACAGTCATAGTCGGCAGTATGTTGTTTTGAAGGCCGGTGAGCAACCTGATTCTAAACAGCAACGCGAGCCGATGCCATTTAAATCATTGAGGTTAAAGGGCGCAAGCCTTGCCGGAGCTGCACCAGCATCTGGTCCTCGCGACATGAATATGTTTTCGTTTGAGCCCTCTGTGGTAGACGAACGGCATTTCTCCAGTGGTCGTGCCGAACGTCATCAAAAGACTTCACCAACATTGCCTGAAGGTGCTCCAATTCCTGATGGTGATGGTGCTAGAGTGCCTAGTATTGTTCTACGCCAGAATTTCTCTGCCCTGGCCGTTTTCAAAGCGGCACTCACAACTGACGCCAATGGCAAAGCAGAAGTGAACTTCACTTTGCCGGACAGCGTGACGCGCTATCGCGTCATGGCTCTGGCTGTGGCTGGAAATGAGCAATTTGGTTCAGCCGAATCAATCGTCACCACAAAAATGCCGATGATGGTCAAGCCCTCACCACCAAGATTTTTGCAACTGGCTGATCGTTGTGAACTGCCTGTTGTAATTCAGAATCAGACCGATAAGCCATTGCAAGCACAGATTGCCATGCGTGCAGATAATGCTCAGATTCTAGAGAGCGGTAAGACCGTGACAGTGCCTGCCAATGATAGAGTAGAAGTGAGATTTTCCACTGTGGCCACCGGTTTTGGTAAAGCGCAGTTTCAGTGCGCTGCAGTTTCAGGCGAATATTCTGACGCTGCCGAGTTTAGTTTGCCGGTTTTAGTGCCTGCTAGTTCCGAAACTTTTGCCGCCTACGGTGTGGTCGACAAAGGCATAGCGGTACAAAAATTAGACACACCAAAAGATGTATTCCCTGAGCTCGGGGGCCTATCAATTGAGACCAGCAGTACGGCTGTGCAGTCATTGACCGACGCTTACATCTATTTGCGTGATTATCCGTATTCGTGTTCAGAGCAAATTTCATCACGCTTAATTGCCATGCTGGCTTTGCAAGATACGCTCACTGCGTTTGGTATCTTAAAAGGCGACGAGCAAGAGCGTTTTAAAACCATTGTCAAAGCTGACATAGATACACTAGAGAAGCGCCAAGGTAATGAAGGCGGCTTCGGTCTCTGGTCAGCCGCCGAAAGCACCGAATGGCCGTATGTATCAATTCAAGTCACTCGCGCCCTGCATCTGGCAAAGTCGAAAGACTATAAAGTCAATGACAATGTGGCCACACGCGCCCTTGAGTTTTTAAAGAATATCGAACAGTATCTGCCTTCATATTATTGTGAAGGGATGCGTATTGCGGTTCTAGCTCGAGCTCTCAATGTCAGGCACTTAGCCAAAGATAATGATGCAGACGCTGCTAAGTCTCTACTCGTACGGTCACTCGCGCTTGGTAGCTATCGCTCTAAAAAAGAGCAGTTTGCCTCGCTCCCCGCTGACCGTTTGAAAGATTATGTCACTGTTGAAGTTGCCTCATGGTTGCTCGTGATATTAGATAAAGACGAAAAATATAGCGCTGATGCTAAAGCGCTTAGAGACCTGATTCAAAGTCAAATCAAAGAAACTGCGTCTACCGCTTCTGCAAATGATAATGGTGGCTACGGCGTTGAGTGGAACTATCTTATCTTTGCCAGCCCACGGAGAACTGACGCAGCCGTGCTGGAAGCATTGATGGAAGACCAGCCCACCAGTGATTTAATTCCAAAATTTGTTAAAGGCCTTTTGGCCCATCGCAAAAATGGTGCCTGGGAGGGCACACAAGAAAACGGATATATTCTGCAAACACTTGATCGCTATTTCAATACTTATGAAAAGCAAGTGCCTGATTTCATCGCTCAAACATGGCTGGGCAATACACTTCTGGCAAATCACAAATTTGCCGGACGCACGACTATAAGTAGACTTACACGGGTTCCCATGGATTACCTGCTCAAAAATACTGCCAGTGAAATATTGATCAATAAACAGGGCCAAGGTCGTTTGTACTATCGCCTGGCCCTTGATTATGTGCCGAAGAATCTCAACCTCAAGGCCATGGATCAAGGCTTCAGTGTCACTCGCAATTATCTTCCCATAGATTCTCAAAGTGATGTTCGACAAGACGGTGACGGCATCTGGCACTTCAAATCTGGAGCTTCTGTTAAGGTTAAATTGCATTTCAAAAATATTGGTGCCCGTTATCACGTCGCTCTGGCAGATCCATTACCTGCTGGTGCAGAGCCGGTTAATGCGGCTTTGCTTGGCACTCGCACTACCGTGCCGACTCACGACTGGCAGGCTGAAAACCCAGGTGAAGTTCAGAAGCCTTTATTTGAACGATGCTGGTGGTGGCGGCCATGGTACGAGCACGACAACCTGCGCGATCATCAAGCTGAAGTTTTCACTTCACTCTTGCCCGCTGGTGAGTACGATTACACATATACGATTCAAGCCACTACTCCGGGGCGCTTTACCGTGCCGCCAACTAAAGTGGAAGAGATGTATCAGAGCGAGACATTTGGTCGCACAAAAACTGAGACCGTGATTATTGAATAAGGTCACCCGGTTAAGTTTTTGTCTAAAGTTAACCGTGCACGCTTCAGTTTTCAAAACCGACAGTCATCCGGTTTAATCTTTATCTTCCACTGACAAACAAAGCAAAAGCTACCAGCGGTAAGGTTTCGCTTAACTCCACCACCGCTCCATATGTGTCACCGGTGTGACCGCTTAAAACTCGATTCAACCACGCCGCCATAAGCCAGCCAATTGTCACTGTGATACCAGTGAAAAGCAAAAGCAAAGTAGAAGAATTACCTTTAAAAACAGCCGTTAAAAGCAAACCCGCAGGCACAACAATTGCCCACAAAAAATCATGTGGAAACTTCGTACTTTCATGCCACACTTTCCCTTTACCGGTCTCACGCGCATATCGATAGTGTCCAATGGCCCAGGTTTCGGCCAGGCGCGCAAACGATGGGCTCAGCAACAAGAGAAGCACCATTAGGGAAGGCACTGCAACAATCAAAGTCGACAAGGCAGCGATTTTTAAAGCAATTGTACAAACACCGACAATCACGCCAAAGTTTCCCACCCGTGGATCATGCATAATTTCAAGCATGCGCTCTAAACTTTGATGTGAACACAAACCGTCAGCGGTATCCATCAGGCCATCAAAGTGCAATGCGCCGGTGATTACAAGCCATAGCACCACGATGATGGTGGCGCATAGTAGAGGCGGCACAGAAATCGCCTGCAGGCCGAGATAAGAAATGGCCAGAAACAAACCAATCAACGCACCCACTGTGGGCAAATATTTGGCCAGTCCAATGGGCTCTGCATTAGCATCAACAAATTTTGCCAGCGGAACAATGGTGACGTAAGAAATAGTGTGCAATAACTCAAGAAGCCATCGCATTTTACGGCTGCTCTATATTCGGCAATTCGGCAGTGTATTCTGGCCTGTTAGGAAATGCTTCAGGATTTCCTAAAACCAGTAGCCTTCTTTTGCCCACATAATATTCAACTGCTTCCTGTGTCTCGCGCAGCAGACTCGGGTCTGATTCCAGATCACAAGCTCTGGTGTAAATCTGCTCAGTCAGTGCGTTGACGTCTTTATTCGATTGATCAGCACCTTCCCACGGCATGATAATGTCGTGAGCCAGGCAACCAATAATATCTGGCACCAGTGGTAGTGGCTCCACGGGGCTTAAACCATAAGCAAACAAGCTACGCTTCAAATTGTTTTCAATAAATGCACCGTGAGGCCCTAAAATGTCTGTGGTCCAGCACATCAAAAGCATCACTTGGTCTGGCCGGTGCGGGCCCCGATAGGCATCATAAGTCACTTCCATCAACTGACTGAGCGCATTGGTTATGGGCCGTGAACGCAGCGAATAATATTCAACTGCTTCAGTTTCGATTGATAATCCCGCTAGCAAACCCCGCAAAATAACCAGCATTGAAGCAATCTGAGTAATGTCATCTTTTAATTCTTGAGGCTTAACGTCAGGCCGCAAAAGAATGGTGCCATAGAGAGCGTACAACCAGTCGCGATTGTTCAGCTGCCTTTTGCCGTCTAGACTTTCCAGTCTGGCCAGAACCAGCTTGCGATGCACCAATTCTGTTTTTTCTTCGTCGCTGTTAGCCAGGCTGCTCATCTCATTAATCAGTCGCCTGGCGCCTTCGCAATTGCGCTCGAGAGTTTCGCAAACACACAAGTTAAGCAAGGCGTCAAAATCGTCTTTTGAATTTGCAGCCTGAGCAAAATATTTGCGCGCGTCTTTAAAACGCTTGAGCGACATCAAAGAAAAGCCTAATTCATAGTTGACCAGGGGGTCGTCAGGCAGCTCTCGGTGCAGTTCTTTGAGCAACATCGCCGCCAGCTCGTGCTGACAAATTTCCACCAGAGCGTACCCTGCTTCAAAAATTTCTTGATGATTTTTATATGGTGCCACCGAGCCGTCTAGTTTGTTGGCAAAATTATCTAACTTGGTGGCAATTTCTTCTCGCCCCAGTTCGCGCACCAGTTCTGCAAAAAGCTGCACTGCCTCTCGATCATAAGTATTTTCAAGCCAGTATTTAGCAACTTTAGTGCGGCATTGCTCAAGCAAACCTTGGTCAAAAAGTTTGCGCGCTTGTCCGAGCTCCGAATTATCTTCTGGAGCACCAGGTGGGGCGAAGCTCATATTTTCGTCGCTCAACGCCCGGCCCCCGTTAGCAAAAGAACCATATAGATAGTTGTAAATCAAAGCTGGTTGGCTAACTCTTCTGCGTGATAGGAGCTGCGTACCAGGGGTCCCGAGTGCACCATCTTGAAGCCGATGCTCCAGGCGTACTCACCGAGTTCGTCAAATTCAGCCGGTTCAACGTAGCGCTTCACCGGCAGTTGATCGCGAGTTGGTCTTAGATATTGTCCGAGGGTAAGAAAATCACAACCAACTGCGCGCAGGTCTCGCAGCACTGCTTTGACTTCATCAAAACTTTCGCCACAGCCAAGCATCAAGCCAGATTTGGTAGGAATTTCTGGTGCGATTTCTTTAGCCATCTGCAAGACCATCATGGAGCGATCATATTTTGACCCTGGTCTCATGGTCTTGTAGAGCCTTGGAACGGTTTCGGTATTGTGATTGTAGACAACCGGTTGCGCGGCCAGCACAATTTCTAAACACTCGCGGCGCCCCTGAAAATCAGGCGTAAGCACTTCTACGGCCACCCCTTCGATGGCACCTTTGATGGCAGTAATGGTGCGAGCAAAATGGTTAGCACCTTGATCTGGTAAATCATCACGGTTGACTGAGGTCAAGACCACATGACGCAGGTTCATTTGTTTAGCGGCTTCGGCAATGCGAGCTGGTTCGCCCTCATCTAGAGCTTCAGGTAGACCTTTGTTTACTGCGCAGAAGCGACAAGTACGAGTGCATAGCGCGCCCATCAACATAAATGTAGCTGTACCTTTGCTCCAGCATTCGCCTTTATTAGGACAGCGGCCGCTCTCGCAAATTGTATTTAATTTCTGTTCTTTAAGAATCAGTCTGGTCTGGCGATTTTCTTCGGTGTTGAGCACTGAGCGTTTGACCCATTCGGGCAACCGCAGTGGTTTTTCCTCATAGCCTTCACCTTCTTCGCGAGCACCGCGAGAACTGATTAATGCCAGGCGCTTGGCTTCTTTAGTCAGAGCGACAATTGAGGCCGTGGGGTCACTTTTGTTTTCTTGAGAAAGAAGATCGGACATTTTGCGCCTTTAATTTGTATGTCTAGACTAATAACTGATTCTAGTTGATTGAGTTGTAGAATGAATCATCAGTTTCTAATGAACCAATTCAATCACTGCATTGGGCGTCGAGGGAGAAAAGCACGTGGGTAACGATCAAACAAGCGACGCCAAGCGCAAAACAATTATTGCCGGCAATTGGAAGATGAACAAAACGGTCTCCGAAGCAGGCGCACTGGCAAGGTCAATTGTCGAGGGGTTAGCCGCAGAACCTAAGGGCGAAGCTCTTCCTGAAATAGTGCTTTGCCCGACTTTCGTTTGCCTTGCTGAGGTGTTAAACCAAGTTAAAGGATCGCCTTGCAAAGTCGGCGCGCAAAACATGGACTACCGCGATAGCGGCGCGTTCACAGGCGAAATTGCGCCACCTATGCTGACCGCTATGCATGTGCAATATGTGTTGATTGGCCACTCTGAGCGTCGTCAGTTTTTCGGCGAAACCAACGAGTCTGTTAATCTGAAAGTAAAAGCCGCTCTAGCTCATGGTCTTGTGCCAGTGATGTGTGTGGGCGAGTTGCTTGAGCAGAGAGAGAGCGGACAGACAGACGATGTTGTCCGCCAGCAAGTTGTGGCCGGCCTGGCCGGAATAACCGCTGAGCAAATTGCACAAGCAGGCGGCGCCAAAGTTGTGATTGCTTATGAGCCGGTCTGGGCCATCGGTACAGGTAAAAATTGTGAGTCTCCTGAAGCAAACCGAGTCTGTGGGCTGATTCGCGGCATAATCGAAGAGCTCTATAGCGGCAGCAATATCGCTGGCAGTGTCTCTATTCTTTATGGTGGCTCGGTTAAGGCTTCTACAATAGACGAGCAAATGCAGCAAGAGCACATTGATGGCGCTTTAGTTGGCGGTGCCAGCTTGAAAGCCGAAGATTTCTTGCCGCTCATCAAAGGCGGCGCGAAGCGCCTGAAGAGTTTTTCACACGCTTAAAAGCCTTGATTAGTTAAGAGTTCTTAGAGATAGGCACAAATGCGCCTGGAAGTCGGGTCATGGAAACCCGGCCGTATTATAATTTCCACGGCCATTTGGAGAGGTGTCAGAGTGGTCGATTGTGCAGTCCTGGAAAGACTGTCTGCGCTAAAACGCAGCGAGGGTTCGAATCCCTCCCTCTCCGATTTTAAAAATCAGCTGTAAAAATGAGACTTTCTCATTCAGGTCCCACGCTCAAGGTGTGTTGCTATGGAGCATTTCGTCGAAAAACTCAAAGAGATTGAGTTCACCTTCAAGGAGCTGGAATCGAAGCTGTCTGATCCTGATATTGTCAGCGATCAGGAAAATTATCAGCGTCTAGCCAAATTGCGGCACCAGCTGCAAGGTACCGTTGATGTTTTTCATCAGTGGCAAAACACTGAGCAAGAGATAAATGAAGCTCAAGAAATTTTGCGCAATGAATCTGAAAAAGATATGCGCGAAATGGTGGAAGCTGAAGTAGAAGCGCTTAAAGCCAGGCATCTAGAGCTCACCGAAGAACTCAAATTTTTGCTGCTGCCTAAAGATCCTAACGACGATAAAAACATCATGCTGGAAATTCGTGCCGGTACTGGTGGTGACGAGGCTTCGATTTTTGCCGGCGATTTGTTGCGCATGTATTTGAAGTATGCCGACAAAGTTGGCTTCAAGCCTGAGATTGCCAGTGCCAGTGAAGGCGAATTAGGCGGATACAAAGAAGTAATCGTTGCATTTAAAGGTGATGGTGCCTACAGCAAATTTAAATTTGAATCTGGAGTGCACCGCGTTCAGCGTGTGCCTGCCACTGAGGCTCAGGGCCGCGTGCATACATCTACAGCCACCGTGGCTGTGATGGCAGAAGTAGAAGAAGTTGAATTTGAGCTTGATGAGCGCGATCTTGAAATTACCACCATGCGATCAGGTGGTGCCGGCGGCCAGAACGTCAACAAAGTAGAGACAGCTGTGCGCATTGTGCACAAGCCCTCAGGCATATTTGTGGCATGTTCAGAAGAGCGCAGTCAGTTGCAAAACAAAGAACGTGGCAAACAAATTTTGCGTGCCAAGCTCTATAAAATAAAATTGGAAGAGCAAAATAAAGCCATCTACGATGAGCGCAAATCGCAAGTAGGAACCGGCGAACGGTCCGAGAAAATTCGCACTTATAATTTCAAAGACAACCGCGTTACCGATCATCGTTTAAATCAAAACTTCTCACTGCAACCGGTGCTGGAAGGCGATCTCGACAAGTTAATTGAGGCCAGCATTTTGGCCCATCAGCAAGAGTTGATGCGCGAACAATTGCGCGATGACGAACTAAATTAGGCCTCGCGATGGCAGATCGAAATGCCGATCAAGACTTTAGTGCCAATGGTGATGTGCCAGACACTTATAGCGAAGCGCGACGGAATTTTAGTAAGGCTCTTCTAGCCCTAGGAATTGAAGAGAACGAAGCGCGTCGTGAAGCCGAAATCGCTTTGATGCATGTGACTAAATCGGCTGCCCATGAGCTTTTGCTAAAAGCTGACACCCATCTGCTGCCTGAGCAGTCTGAGGCCATCGCTCAGATTTTAAGTCAAAGGCTTTCGCGCATACCGTTGCAGTATGCCCTGGGCGAAACTTACTTTATGGGATTTAAATTTGCCGTGGGCCCCGGCGTTCTAATTCCCCGGCCTGACACAGAGATTATGGTGGAAGCAATACTGGCTGAAATTAATCAGACACCTGGCTTGAAAGAACGCTGCAATTTGATTGAAGTAGGTGCCGGCTCAGGCGCCATTGTCATCAGTCTGCTCAAACTTTGTCCTAATATGATCGCCAGCGTTTTTGAAATTTCTCCTCAGGCCGCTCACTTTTGCCGCATCAATGCACTCTGCCACGGTGTCTACGATCGTCTCAATATAATTGAAGAAGATTATCTGACCGGTCTGCCTAAACTGACAGGGCAATTCCAATTTGATCTATTTTGCTCCAATCCACCTTATATACCTGTTGATCTTGCCCGGGAGCTCGCTCCTGAAATCTTGTTGCATGAACCGGCACTGGCACTGGTGGGGCAGGGAGTGGACGGGCTCGGTTTCTATCGGCAGTTTGCGCGAATTTTGCCGAGTCTGCCGGCCACAGCTAAGGCCGCACTGCTGGTGGAGCTTGGCCAGGGTCAGGGCAAAGCCGTGAGTGACATTTTTGAGCAAGCCGGCTGGCAAGACCTGCGACTGCTGCCAGATCTTGCCGGTATTGATAGAGTGTTTACCGCCCGCGCTGGTGACAAAACCATTTAATTTTTGTAATATGCTAATAGTGGCAACTAGACTGTATTTACGAGAGCACGATGGAAGACGGAGTACTAAAGGCAATATCTTCCGATGGTACCTTGCGTGCCGTGATTGCCACTACCACCTATCTGGTAGAAGACGCCAGACGCAGGCATAGCTTATCTTTCACCGCCGCTGCGGCGCTCGGCCGGGCCCTCACCGCCGGGGTGCTGCTGGCACCAATTTTGGCCAGAGAAGGGCAGGTGGCGCTTAAGTTTCAAGGCAATGGGCCCCTGGGAAAAGTGATGGTCGACGCCTCTCCTCGCGGCACCGTGCGCGGATTCGTGGAGAATCCCAATGTCGAATTGCCTTTGAATTCTCTTGGTAATTTCGATGTCGGTTCGGCAATCGGGTCTACGGGCTATCTGCACGTCACTGTCGATCCGGGTTTTGGCCAGCCGCACACATCAACAGTTGAACTTTTGTCAGGCGAAGTGGGCGAAGACGTTAATCGTTTTCTGGTTAATTCAGATCAGGCCGGTTCGCTGGTGGTGATTGGCACTCATTTAAGCAAAAATGGTGTGGAAGCTGCCGGCGGTCTGATAATTCAATTGTTGCCAGACCATACGGAAGAAACTATTTGCCAGATTGAGAACAACATCTCCACTTTTGGCACTTTTACATTTTTGATGAAGCGCGGCATGACCTTAGAGCAAATTTTGCAGCGCATTCTGGCCGGTTTTGAGATTACTCCCCTGACCGATGTGAAGCCGCTCTCATTCGCCTGCAAATGTTCGCGCGAGAGGTTCGTGGAAGCGCTTAAAGTCTTGCCCAGCAGCGAAATAATTTCTATGGCTGAAGAAGACGGGCAAGCGGAAGGGCGCTGCCAGTTCTGCAATGAACTATATCTGGTGGAAAAAGAAGGACTTCTAGATCTGGCAAAAGAAAGCTAGCTCCCTCAATGGAAGCTAGCAAAAAGGCTTGAGATATCTGGATAGAAAAGTACGGGAAGTTAAACAGCGCGCTTAACTTTACCGGCCTTGATGCAAGATGTGCACACTTTCATGCGCTTAACGGTCTTGCCTACCAGAGCTTTAAAAGGTTGCAGATTGGGCAACCAACGTCTCTTACCGTGCGGGTTATAGTGCGAACGCAAGAAGGTGTATTGAACACCGCTCTGTGGTCCTTTGTCGCAAACATCACAACGCTTAGCCATAAAAATATTCCCGTTGAAATCAGTCACCAAATACAAAGGTTCGCCGCTGACTAGCTGGAGCGCAGTAAACCCAATCAGTGACACAAGCAAAGGTCGAATTGTAGCACCTGTACCACGGTATATATATGCTCAAGCGGCAATTGCTAAGTTTGTAATAGATCAGGATGAAAGGGAACATTCCGTTATAGATATTCCTGCAGTATTCAACCTGCACCAAAAATCGTGATAGGCTAACTGTGAGAGCGCTGTATTGCAGCGTTATCAGACGGTTGACAGTGGTTGCCAAGTTGGTCTGGTGAATATTTTTTCGATGATCAACCTTCGTTAGTACTACAGAGAAGCTGGTTTACAAGATTGGTTTAGTTGACTGATTTAGGGTACTTTTAGACACTAATTTAGTATTCTAGTGACTTGTAATTCGTGGTATCAATCCAGTGTTGGCCCCGGCCGCTTGAAAACGAGCGACTGATGGGTATGAGAGAGCCAAGAGCTCTATAAAAGACTCTATTGAAGATCACGGCAAGGGGAAGCAGGGAACAGGTAATGGCACTCGTAAACTACGCGGCTCGAGAGATAAACTGCAAAATCGTTTATTACGGCACCGGCCTTGGTGGCAAGACAACGAACTTGAAGTATATCCACAGCCAACTGGCCCCAACTACCAGAGGCGAATTGATCAGTCTCGCCACCGAAACTGAAAGAACACTTTTCTTTGACTTCTTGCCACTCGACTTAGGCAGCGTGCAAGGTTTCAAAACCCGCTTTTCTCTATATACGGTTCCTGGTCAAGTTGAGTACAACGCCAGCCGTAAATTGATTTTGAACGGCGTGGACGGCATTATTTTTGTCGGTGACTCAGATGTCATGCGCGCCAAAGACAATGTGGAATCACTGCAAAACATGGTGGAAAACCTGGCTGAGTACGGGCTTACACTTGACTCTATTCCATGGGTTTTGCAATACAACAAGCGCGACTTGGCCAACGCCATGCCTATTGAGCGTCTTGAAAAAGATATGAATATTCGCGGCGTACCTAGTTTCGAAGCGGTTGCTTCTGAAGGTCTTGGCGTTTTTGCTACTCTTAAAGCCATATCTAAATTGATTCTCAATCGCCTGCAATAAACTTTTAGTGCGCACGTAAAGCGTGAGTCTTTATGGCCAACATAGTCGGAACCAGACCCACGAAAGAAGCTGAGCTCAAAGGGCTCCGTTTAGCCATTGCCGTAGAACGCAAGGCTCATTATTCTGATTTTCAGGGCAAGCGTTCCACCTTTTCACAATTCATGCGTGCCACTGCCGACCGCCTGGTGCGCCGCTATCCTTATGACACCATCTGGATTACGGTGCGGTCTTTATTCAGGCAATATCCCAATGTTGATGTAGCCACGCGAATTTCCATTGTGCGCAGGGCCGAAGAGCTGATGGCGCCACACTGGCACACCTTAGAAAATCCCAATGCCGAACCTGTACCAACAGAGCACGAGCCCCAGAGCTTTTCGCGTGGGCCAGGCACAGATCCGTCCGGTTCATATAAATCGCGGGAGAGTGCGGCTGTAAAAAATAGTGCACCGTCAGCAAAGAAAAATCCTTCATCGGTTTCTTCACGCCCACCATCTTCTGCAAGTTCATCATCAAGTTCTTCTTCAAGTTCTTCTTCTTCTTCTTCTTCTTCTTCGGCAAAAGCTAATAGCAATGACGTCAAATATGTGGGTAAGCCCCTGGCCGAAATACCAGTGCAGTTTGTCAAAGGCGTGGGCCCTAAACTGGCTCAACTTTTAAACAATCTCGGCATCACTACAGTCGACCAATTACTGCGCCACTACCCGCGGCGCCATCTCGATTTTCAAAATCGTGAGTTCATCAAAGATTTGAAAGTAGGCGAAGAGGTAAGCATTTTTGGCACAATCCGCTCTGTAGGCGCTTATCAGGCCAAGCGCGGCAATATGTCGATTTTAAATGTGGTCATATCTGACGGCACCGGAAGTTTGCTGGTGACTAGATTTGTCGGCGGTAAAGGCAATAAATTTTTGTTGGAGAGATTAAAAGGCCAATTTCCTAAAGGCTCTCAGGTGCTGGCTTCTGGTGTGGTAGAAGTCGATGATTATTCGCACAAATTTAAACTTAAGAATGCCGAGGTAGAAATTCTCAGCCTGGCTGGTGGGGATCAATTAGGTAGCGTCTATCAAGAAGATGACAAAGCAGCCGGATTCGAAGGTGTGCCGCAAAGCATTCATGCTGGTCGCCTGGTGCCTGTTTACGCTTTGACTGAAGGCCTGTCTCTGCGTCATTTGCGCAGTGTCATTCACAACGCCATTTCAACTTATGGCTCAAGTATTGAAGATCTTTTGCCTGACCAGTTGAAATCCGCCAATAATTTGATTGGCATGAGCGAAGCTTTTCAGCACATTCACTTTCCTCAAGATCCTGAGAAAAAAGACGAAGCCAGACGTCGATTGGTTTTCGACGAACTTTTTGCCATTCAGCTGCAAATGGCTCACCGCCGCTATCAGTATGAACTGCAAGAAGATGCTCTTTCAATAAAGTATGTGCCTTCCGCTGATGGATATGTGGAACAGTTACGCGGCTCGTTGCCTTTTAAATTAACAGGGGCTCAAGAGCGCATCTTTGGTGAAATTTCGCGTGACCTGGCTTCTAATAAACCGATGCATCGACTGGTGCAGGGTGATGTCGGCTCGGGCAAAACGATTGTTGCCCTGCTGGCTCTCATGGTGGCAATAGAAAATGGTTTTCAGGGCGCCATGATGGCACCAACTGAGATTTTAGCCGAGCAGCACTACCGGCAGTTTCAGAGGCTTTGCACCCCGCTTGGTTTGAAGTGCGCCATTGTGCTTGGTAAACATGGCGTCAAAGAACGCCGCGCTGTGCGGCAAGAGATACTTTCAGGTCAGGCGCATATTGCTGTTGGTACTCACGCGCTACTTGAAGACGATGTGGAATTTAAAAATCTTGGTTTAATCGTGATTGATGAACAGCATAGGTTCGGTGTTAAACAAAGAGCACGTTTGAAAGCCAAGAGTCAAAGCCCCGAGCTGCTGACAATGACAGCTACGCCAATTCCGCGCACACTGGCTTTGACTATGCACGGCGATCTGGACGTTTCTGAAATCGACGAGTTGCCGCCAGGTCGTAAACCGATTAAGACGTTTTTGCTCAAGCCGGCCCAGAAAGCAAAAATGTGGGAGGCAGTACACGAAGAAATTGCCAAAGGTCGCCAGGCATATATTGTTTTTCCTTTGATTGATGAATCTGAGACTCTGTCTGCAAAGGCTGCCACTGCCGAATACGAAAAATTGCGTACCGGTGAGTTTAAAGATTTGAATTTAGGACTTATGCACGGCAAACTCAAATCGCAAGAAAAAGACGAAGTGATGGATAAATTTCGCTCTGGTGAGTTTCACATTTTAGTTTCTACAACTGTAATTGAAGTGGGTGTTGATGTGCCCAATGCCTCAATCATGGTGATTGAAAATGCTGATCGCTTTGGTCTCGCTCAGCTGCACCAGCTGCGCGGTCGCGTCGGTCGCGGCGCTGATCAATCTTATTGTTATCTGGTATCAGAACTGAAATCGCAAGCAACAAGAGAGCGGCTCGAAATACTTACCATTACTAACGACGGATTTGTGGTGGCAGAAAAAGATCTGGAGATTCGCGGACCAGGAGAATTTCTTGGTTATCGTCAAAGCGGCTTACCAGATCTGGTGCTGGCCGACCTGGTCAAAGACGCCAAGATTTTAGAAGAGGCTCGCCATGCCGCTATTGCTATTATGAAAGAAGATCCGCAGCTTGATACGTATCCTACTTTGAAGAAAATGGTGGAGCTGAAAGCTGTGGGCGAACATTCAGAGATGATGCGCTCAGGCTGAAAAGCAGTATTATTGCAGCCGGTACATGAACAGACAACCACTACATCGAGCAAACCAAGTCATGGGCTATGCCTCTCCGCTGTTAAAGTTTCTCACTTCCGCACTGTCAGTTCTGCCAATCTACGCTCATGGTGGGGAACCGCTCGGGTTAATGGATTCGGATGGGCGAGAAATTCTCGCAGCGAAATATTCGGAAGTTCATTTTCTCGGCAACGGTTTGTACCTGACGCGCAGTATGGCTCCAGGACTGGCTCCTGGTTGTAAGTATTCTCTCTTCAATCGGGATGGGAAAGAGCTCGAAGTCCGGGTTCCAGCTGGAGCCGAGTTCATCGGTGTGTACTCCCTTGGACCTTCGCGGATGACAAATGAGAAAACATCATTCTTTCCAGCTTTACCGGACAAGGCATTAGTTATCTTTTCAAGGCAAGGCAAATTCGGTCTTTGCGATTCAGCAGGCAAAGAAGTGTTGCCGGCTCGATTTGGTGCCATAGACACTACAAATGGTGGCACTTCTCTTGTGTTTGAAAATCGCGTTCGATATTTTCCATCGCGTTCCATCGCCAAACAGAGCAATGAATGCCCTGATGAACCGACAAAACCAACTGATCGTGCGTTTATCTTTAAAGCAGAATCTCACTCTCTTAAACCGATTGCACAGAAAGGCATCTACAGTATTGCATCCGGATATTCAGATGGACTTCGCAGCTTTTCCTGTGTGGGCGAGCCGAAACTGGCAGGGTATCTGGACGCATCTGGCCGAGTCGCCATAGAACCTCAATTTCAAGGTGCTGGTAATTTTCAGGACGGTCAGGCCCTTATAACTAAGTTCGGCAAAGAATCATATCCTGGCGCAAACCTGCGCGTTATCGACAAGTCAGGGACAATCGTGCCAACTGGTAACCTTGTGCTTGGGCGCCGATGGAACGGGTTTTATTTGGCGAGCGAGCTGAAAAAGGACAAAGGTGTCGTAAATCGAGATTTCGAATGGGTTTTGCCACCAGCGTTCAGTCTGGTTCTAGCTAAGACGGACGGCAGTTACTTCACATCCAAATTAAGCGATAAGAAGGTATCAGTTTATTCCAATACCGGAAAAGAATTGTCAACAATGTCGTTCGACGATTTAGATCGGACACGTATGTACTATAGATGTTTACCGAAATCAGAATACAAATGCTCAATTGGTAAGCAAGCAGAGGCAGGTATCTTGTCGACTCAGTATGCCTTCGACGAGCCTAGTGTCATTGGAATATCATCAAATGGTTTAGTCTCTAGTTTCCGGCCCTATCCCCAGATAGGTTGGGATGGCCAACTCAATCGGCCTATATCTTCAACGCTGGCTGCTCAGTTATATCCCCGAATTGTAGAAGCTCAGACTGAACCAGATAGGTTTGTTATGAGCAATGCGAGAGGCACCTTTAACTTTGACAGTATTAGATGGAAGGAACTGCAAGGCAGTTCCGGCTTTCCACCGCTGCCGCCGACGAGCTCGTTGTTGCCTGGCTACTATGGCGACGCACTTGATCTGTTCAGTCGATTTCTTCATGAATACAACTTGATTGGGATGAGTCGACCGGAAGTGTTGGATTTACTCGGACCTGGAACTCCCTATAGTAAGACGGTTCGACCATCGCTGAGATACATGATCCTTTGTGGAGGTTGCTGCGGGGATAAGTACGTATTTGTGGACATCAATTTCGAGAACGAAAGTGTCTGTGACTGGCGTTTCTCAGGCTCTGACAATAATAAGAGTAGTCCCTTCTTAGATAACGTTATCCTGGTCCCTGAAATCGGCACTGTTGATTCTTTGACTAACATGGACCTCCCTCGTGCGAACCAGGATTATTCTGTTCAAAGTCGATAAGGTGCGTGCTATCGAGCGCGCCAATAGATAGGTTAGAGAAATTCGAATGCCCAGTCGAGGACACATTAGAAGGCCTATCAAAATGATCTTGATCATTATTTTGTTCCTTACCAGTTGGGTGAGCTCAAATCTGGCCGCTCAATCCTTTCCTCGGATAAAATGCACCATCATAGATACTGCTGGGCGTGAAATCGTACCGTGCAACTTCCGCTCCGTGAGCTATGTTGGTAGTGGGCTATTCTTGCTGCGCGAGGTAACAGATACCAATTCGGTGCAACCATCGGCTTCTGGGCATGTTGTAAATGAACATGGCAAAGAGCTTCAAGTTCAGGTTCCGAAGAATACTTTTTTGACAAATTTGTTTCTTCCGAAGTCAGCGGATGGGAAGGCTGCTTGGGCTGGGACGTCTCCCCCCGCTGGCTCAATCGTGGAGATTTATTCGAGTCAAGGTTATGGGCTCGCCGATCTTGAGGGGAATATACTTCTTGAACCGGAATTCCAACAAATTGGTCGAGAGAAAATTGGCTTATTCTCCGTTTATAAAGACGGAAAAGTGGCATTTGCGTTTGACGCGCTTTCTCGAAAAAGGTTCAGCGAGGCCGGGACACTTGCGTTATTCGACTACGGTACAGTAGCCGATGGAAAAATTTTCGCTAATCGAATGCTATTCATTGACCGCAGTGGTCAAACACCACTGTGGGGATACTTTGACAGCGCTGGCCGCGTTGCCATCAAACCGCAGTTCGAAGGGGCCACTAGCTTTGATCAAGATGGATTCGCCAGGGTGTGGTCCGCATATGCTGATCTAAAAAGGAGGCGTTGTTATCTCATCGATCAGCACGGGCACCGTATCTCGTCCCCAGAATACGAGAATATTTTTGGGTTTCATCATGGGCTGGCCGTAGTTAGAATTAGGACAAAGGATGGAACGCTCAGATATGGAATCATCGACAAAAAGTTCAATTATGTTCTACAACCAAACTGGATGCGACTGGAATTTCTGTCTGGCGAGAATTATTTGGCACAGCGGAATAGCGGAGATCAGTTAACATGCATTAAGGCAGATGGTTCTGGGCTGTTTGAATTTCCACCTGAGACCTTTGCCGCCAAGGAGTCTGATGGACTCATTTTGTGTTATCAAGGTAGTAATTCAGACGAGAACCGGTTTGTGAAGGAGCGGAAGAATATCTCCCTTCTCACATCCGATGGAAAAACAGTCTTTTCAGCCCGCAACTGCCAGGAAATTGCCTTTGCTAATGGGACTGCGGTTCTGGCTCAAGATGTAGTTGGGCAGAGCAAAATAGAGAAAAGTTGTACAATCATAACAAAGTCAGGCATCACCGCCAGTGGTATCAAAGCTTGGTATGTGAATCCAGTCGGAAGTGATCGATTGATAAAGTCGACTATTGATCCGTCATTTTCGCCGGTCGTCTGGAAGAGAGAGGTCAATTCTCGCAACGAGCAGTTTGCAAATTTCCTGAGAAGTTATGATCTGATAGGCATGCCGAGATCGCAGGTTGAAGCGCTGCTCGGTAAGCCCGATTTCGGAAATTGCTATCGAAATTACGCGGGCATGTGCGGTAGCGTCGGAGGTTGGATTGAGTTTGAATACGCAGCTGATCGGGTTACAGGCTGGCGCTGGGCAAGCCAAACGTACCGGGAGAACACCTATAAACCTTGGGTAACAACAAATGTGATTTATGACTACATTCCATTTCCCAGAATTGGAGAAGACCGAATACAGGAATTAATTCCCAAACGCAGTCCATAAGTTGGCAATGCTCAACTGCTTGTGTGCGAATACTAAAATTCAGGCGGCGTGATGCAAATCATCTTCAGTGGTGCTATTTAAAGTTGGATGCACATAGTTGTCCAGATCTTCGAGCTTCTGTTCCACGCTGACGTGGCGGTGATCCCAGTTGGGTACTGAATCAATGAAGTTAGTAATTACATTCATCAATTTGTTATTCAAATTGCGATCGGTGCGAAAGACAATGGGATACCACTTTTCGCCCCAGGTGGCCTTAATCAGACGACTGCGAAAGCGGGTCAGTTTGATTTGCGAATCAACATAAAGCACTGAAGATCTGGGGCCAGATTCTTGCACTTGAATGGCCACCATGCGATCAACTGTAATCCAAAAATTGCCTTTCACTTGCAGACGCACCACGCCATTTTTTTCGTCATAGTCGCTGATGCGCGCTCGTTCAATCTGGCCGCAAGCAGCCAGACAAAGCTCAAACGCTTCAGCTTTAGGAATGTCTAGAGTTTGTTTGCGGATATACCAGGTCGGCCCATGTTTACGCAGCCGGTGCAAAAACAAACAGTGATGCATAAATGCTGAGAGCAAAAAACCTAGAGGAAATTGCACAGTATAAACGGCCAGACAGATGAGAAACATCATGCCTGCCATCAGTGGCCCACTGACGAAGAACGCCAGAGTGCTGACTATAAATGAGAGCACCAGGCCAAAAGTTGCGGCCCCCATTAATGGTCGCGTATAGTCGCCAAACTTGATGTAATCGTACGTGGGCACGAAGTGTTCAAATCGCTGTTCTGATACTTCGCCTCCGCATGCCATCAAATATTTTTCCTTAAATACACTGCTCAGCCAGTGGCGGATAACATGTCGTTCCAGAGTTATGCCACGGCGGACGCCTGCAATCTCGCTTGCGCCACCTTTCTTTAAGTTGAATATTCGCTAGGAATTGGTCGTTGGACAGATGTCACTGCGAGAAAAAATACCTCCGGAGGTATTTTTTCTACAAAAGATGTCACATCGACCCGCCACCAGGCGCCACACCAGGCTGAGCGCCACCACCAGAATCACCCACGCTGCCCGGCCGCAGTCGCTCAAGAGTGGTTTTAACTGTGCTGCTATAGGGCCCGGCAGGGTCTAAGCTGAGATATTTCTCGAAGGCAGGCACAGCCAGCTCGATTTCGTTTTTATTTTGGTATGACAGGCCAATGGCGTAATAGGCATTGGCAAAATTAGGGTCATATTTGACTGCCAGATTGTACTCAGCCAGGGCACCTTCTGTGTTTTCCAGGCCATTATAAGTAAGGCCCAAATTGTAGTGAGCCAGAGCATTGTCAGCCTTTAGTTCTAGGGCTTTTTGATACTGAACACTGGCGTCGTTGTAGTTCTTTGCCGTGAGATAGATATTGCCCAGGTTAATGTGCGGTTCGACAAAGGTAGGATTGAGGTCAATGGCTTTTTTGTACATAGTGGTGGCGGCACCCATATCTTCTTTCTTCTGCAAAGCCAAGCCCAGGTCGTTGTATGCGTCTGCTGAAGTCGGATTTAACTGAATGATGCGCTGATAAGTATCGATAGCCAGAATCTGTTTGCCCTGCTCAGACAGATTGTCTGCCAGCAAGTTCAGTAACTCAAGGTCGTTCGGATAACGCATGATCAAGGCCCGCAGTCGAGCTTCACCCTTGGCTGGTGTGCCCTCCAGGCTCTCCAAATTGGCCATGGCCAGAATGGCGTTGCGGTCTTCAGGCACAATCGCCAGAGCACCTTCTAAAGCAGAACGGGCTCCCACAAGGTCTTTCATTTTGATCAAAGCGTTGGCCAATTCCTGAAAAGCCGCAGGGTCGTTTGGTTCAAGACTCAAACCCTGGCGATAATACCCCGCCGCTTGACCTGGATCGTTTTTAAGAATAAAAGTCCGGCCGAGGTTAATCATGGCTTGACCATCGGTTGGGTTAATGGTCAGTACCTGCTTAAACTCGTGCTCGGCGCCGTCCAGATCTTTTTTCTTTTGTTTGATAATGCCGAGGTTATAGTGAGCGTTGGCGAAGTTCGGGCTCAGGCTGACCACGTGCTCAAAAGAGCTGGCGGCTTCGTCTAAATCGCCGTTATTTTGCAATAGATAGCCCAATGTATAGCCACTGTTTATGTCTTTAGGATCTAGCACTTGCGCCTGACGGTAAGCTTCAATCGCTCCTTTAGTATCTTTTTGCTTGTTTAGCGCTTCGCCTAATTGGCTGTACCAATCAGCCCGGTCAGCCTTTATAGCAATAGCGGCGCGTAGTTCACTGACAGCCTGCGGATAGCGACCGCTGGCCGATAGTGCTGCCCCTAGCAGCGCATGAGCTTCCGGCACAGAGCTATCGAGCTGCACGGCCTTAGTTAATGTTTCCACTGCGGCGGCATAGTCTTTAAGAGCCAACAAGCATGCGCCTGCATTAAATTGAATAGAAAAATTCTGCGGTTGGTGCACAAGAATTTTGCGATACTCAGTCAATGCCTGCTGGTATTGCCCCTTATCTTCATATGTGGCGGCCAGCTGCGCCAGCGCTTTTAGATTGTAGGGATAAGCAGCCACAACCTGCCGCAGTTCGGCAATGGCCTCATCTTTATTGCCTCCAATTCTCAGGGCAATGCCCAGAGGCAGACGAAATAGCACTACTTCAGGGCGCAGCTTGATGGCGTGATCATATTCAATCACGGCTTCTTGCAGCTGACCTTGCGATTGCAATAGACCACCCAGGCTCATTCTAGCGAATGCGTCGCCCGGTCTTAAGCTTAGAGCGCGGCGATATTCGGCAATA
The DNA here is from genome assembly GCA_036170915.1 of Cyanobacteria bacterium auto_48_18. GTDB lineage: Bacteria > Cyanobacteriota > Vampirovibrionia > Obscuribacterales > Obscuribacteraceae. The sequence goes on along the minus strand of JAVHQC010000029.1, from coordinate 34,788 downwards.
GCGTTATCAAGGTCGCCTGATTGGTGCAAAACTGCGGCCAGGCTAAGGTGCACCATGGGGTCATATGGCGCGCTAATTACCACCGCACGAAATGCTGCCAGAGCCTTATCTAAATCGCCGGCCTTAAAGTAGGTGACGCCCTGATAATAACGTTCCAGCATGGCTTTCGGCATCACTTGCGCTGTGGGCCTATTGGCGCTAGTGGGGTCTAATTTGTCGAGGGCCTGAGCTGGTAAACCTGGCAGCGTCGTAAGGAGGCTGGTGAGTAAGAGTGACGATGCCAGACGACAATTTAGATGTGATGAAGACATTGCTCTTTTTAGCACCCGATTTTTACCGTTAACTGTTACTGCTAGCTATTTTTATATGTAGGAGGCCATTTTATATGTAGGCGGCCAATTGAGGTAATTATGGCCCAAGACGCCGCCTTTCGAAAGGTTGTTCCGCTTAAGGTGAAGTCAAATATGACGGTGTTGTCAGTAGAGTGTAAAGATTCTCTTAGACACTCTGGCTAAATTCTGGTAGCGGTTTTTGTACAGAGTGCACATTGTGTCTAATGCGGCTTGTGGTGTACATTAGATGTATAAGGACCAGTGAAAAAGCCGTGGAGACCGCGATTTTGCGGAATAAAAATCCAGGTGTGGGCTTCATAAATCAGCCAACAGCTTTTTTACTAGTTCGGTATCCCGGTAAGACTACAGAAATCGGTCCGGAAATTATGCGTGCTGTAACACCAGTACTATCAAAAGCATCCAAGGCGAGAGCCCTGAAAAATTCTTTTCATTAGCGGGCTTAAAAATCGCGGTTAGATGTTCGTGGCCTCTTAAGGTTTCATGACCTACCAGGATATTGATCGCAGCTTGCATGCCGCGAATCAGGCGAACAAAAATTCAGCAATCTAATTCATAAGTTTAAGTCACCACCAAGGCTTGACGAAAAGTATTCCGCAGTTTTAAGCACTGTGGGCAGTGTCACACATTTTCGTAGCCGCAACCAGCGTATTTATATGGCAGTTTATAAAAAAGAAAATCAGGTCAAAAGGTTCCCCCTGGCAAAAGTCAATACTGACCAGGCTGATCACTATGAAGATATTGCATCGCGCGCGCTGAGCAATTCCATTAATCACTTAAATAACGCCTATTCGCAAAAGCTCTCTGGAGCCGAAGGTGCTGTTGAGTTTAGAGATGAGGGTGTTTATACCTACGACAACAAAGGTCGTCGTTACCTCGACTGCCTCGGCGGATACGGTATTTTCAACGTTGGACACCGCCATCCAAAAGTAATTAACGCTGTAAAAATGCAGCTTGACCAGGTTTGCTTGCATAGCCAAGAACTGATCAATCCGTGGTCAGCACATCTTGCCAGTCAGTTGGCCGCCATCACTCCTGGTGATTTGCAGTATTCATTCTTCTGCAATAGCGGCAGTGAAGCTGTAGAAGGCGCCATCAAATTGGCCCGCCTTTACACCGGCAAAACTGAGATTATTTCCACCAAAAATGCTTATCACGGCGTCAGTATGGGTGCGCTCTCCGCCACTGGCCGCGACGTTTTCCGTAAACCATTTGCTCCACTTTTGAATGGCTTCAGTCACGTTGAGTTTGGCAATATCGAAGCTATGGAAGCTGCCATTACTGATCAGACCGCAGCTGTGATTTTAGAGCCGATTCAAGGTGAAGGCGGAATCAACGTGCCTTTCGAAGGCTACTTGAGAAAAGTTCGCCAGCTAACTGAAAAATATGGCATTCTACTTATTCTTGACGAAGTGCAAACCGGCATGGGCCGTACCGGTCGCATGTTTGCTTGTGAGCACGAAAGCGTGGTTCCAGATATTTTGTGTCTGGCAAAAGCACTGGGTGGTGGCGTAATGCCAATCGGCGCCTTTATGTCAACAGCCAAAATCTGGAAAGTATTAGAGCCGAATCCAACCATTCACAACTCCACATTTGGTGGCAACCCGCTGGCTTGTTCAGCTGCTTCAGCCTGCATCGAAGTTTTGCTCGAAGAGCATTTGCCTGCTCGCGCTGCCTTGATGGGCAATTATTTCATGCGCAAATTGAACGAGTTAAAAGAGAAATATCCTGAGCATATTTTTGATGTTCGCGGTCGCGGTTTGCTAATCGGACTCGAATTCACCAGCCAAGATTTGCGTGAAGCAATTCAAGTAGAGCTTTTCCATCGCGGCGTAATTGTGGCTTCTACTCTTAATTCCAACCGTACTTTCAGAATCGAACCGCCATTGATTATTACTGAGTCGCAAATCAATTTCATGATTGATGCTCTCGAGTCAGTGCTGATCGATATCAATTCTGGTCGCCTGGCTGAACTGCAAGAAATGGCTGATTCTGCTGCTGTCACCATGTCGGTCCCGGCTCCAGATGCGCCTGGGGCAGAAGTTACTCCGCTGACAAAAATTCGCCACCGCAGAAGGCCAACTTTAATCAGTAAAGCTCGAAAACTGCGCAACGATAAAGTGATAACCCCAACTCTGACTCCTGTACGTTTGTCAGAATCGGGCAAGAAAAAGAAAAAAGTTGCCAAACCAAATAAAGCCGGCGTTAAAAAAGCGGCTGGTAAGAAAGACAAACCTAAGTCGAAAGCATCTTATCGTGCTAAAACCAGGAGCTAGTCAATGAACGAGCAAAATCAAAACATTGTCAGTTTTCTCTCGGAAAAAATGAAGCGTAAACAAACCGCTTCAAGCGCTGATGACATGGCCGCTACCATGCAGGCATATCTCGCCAACGAAAGAGCGATGCGCGCTCAGCAATTGCGCGAATCGGCCAGCAGCGGTGGTGAAGTAATTTGCATGCAAGGCATGCGCGCCGTTTAATTAGGTTTGGCTTGCCAGAAAGCGGCAATTTCTAAAGCAAAAATTGAAATCAGCAAAAGTGCGGCTTTAAGTTCGACTTTGGCTCGCTTTTCTTCGTCAGGTAAAAGCCACCAGTTAAACGACTTAATTAAGAACGGCATAGTCAGATAGGTGGTGCAAGTTACACTTCCTGCCAGGCTGATAAGCATTCTGATGGGAAAGTGCAACTGCTTCAAATAAGGGTTAACAAAAAGCAGTTCAAAAGTGACTATGGGAAATAGACCCAACAGTATCAGCACCGCGGTTTTCCACCTGGCCGGTGACGCGCCGGTGAGTTCATCGTGTGGAAACCATCCGGGATAGGAAGTGGGCACTTTTTGAATGTGAGTGGTTTTGACAAATGAGTCTGCTTCTTTGAGCAACACTTTTCGTTCATCACAGGCGAACCAGGCCTCAAGTGCTTCTGGAGATTTGAAGCGCAGCACTGTGGCCCATACACTTTTCCGCCCTGGTGAGGGTGGTTGCAAATAAGAGCCGCTAAAACCTGGCTGCCGTGCCTGGGCGGCTTGAATCTTCTCTTCCCAGGCAAAAAATTGTTCTTCACTTCCGTTTTTAAGGGCAGTGACGATGGCTGTTGCTACATCAGCGTCAACATCTTGAGAAAGCTCAGATGAAACCTTCAATTTTGCACCACTTTCGCCAGCGGTTATTTCTTCTAACAGTTCTTGATGAGTCTTTGACTGTAGCCAGGCTGTAGCTTGCTCGGCAGAAGTAAAACGCTGCACCAGCTGCCAGGTTGAACCGCTCGATTCTTTGGATTCTTTTGAACTTTTGGGTGAGATGATTTCACCGCTCCAGAATCCGCTCGTTCTGGCGCCGGCGATTTGCAATTTGACCAGTTGTTCAACGAGCATGGCCGGCTGGTCTTGAGGTTGAACTTCTACAGAAGTAACAACAGTTGCCACGCTGGCAATTGCAGAAGATCTTACGCTGCTATCGGCCACGTGTTACTCCTTTAGTACCGCCGGCGGTGACACTGATAAGCCTATTCCAGTGCACCGGTAACACTTTCTACCACAGTCAGAAGTTGACCAGAAGCAATAATTGCCTCAGCTTGCGCCATATCGAGATGCATTTCACGATCTTCTTCAAGGTGCGGAATAATGGTGCGCACATAGCGATAGGCAGCTTCGACCCCTTTTCCTGCTTTGAGCCCGTGTTTGGCAATGGAACCGGGAGTAAATTTCGCTGCTGTTTTTGGTTTAGCACTGGTGACGTGACCAACATCAGGCACAGCGTCAATTACGCCGCAACGCAAATCAAGACCCTGAGCGGCGCACAGTAGTTCGATTGCCAGCACGCGGCGCAAATTGTGAAGTATGGTTTGAGCCTTACGAGCTGAAATGGTGCCCATAGAAACATGATCTTCTTGATTGGCTGATGTTGGAATTGAGTCGACCGAAGCCGGATGAGCCAGCACTTTGTTTTCAGAAACAATTGCCGCAGCTGTATATTGAGCAATCATATAGCCTGAGTTTAAGCCGCCATTGCGAGTGAGAAATGCTGGTAAGCCATTTGAAAGCGCAGGGTTAACGAGCCTTTCAGTGCGTCTTTCTGAAATGTTGGCCAGTTCGGCCAGTGCGATACCAACATAATCGAGCACCAGTGCTAGTGGCTGTCCGTGGAAATTTCCACCTGAAATTACCTGGTCTGAAAACACTAGAGGGTTGTCTGTGGCGGAGTTTATTTCAATAGACAGCACCTCGCGCGCGTGCTTGAAAGCCTGTCTTGATGCGCCATGCACTTGAGGCATGCAACGCAGTGAGTATGCGTCTTGGACCATGGGGCAATCTTTGTGACTTTCCATCAATTCGCTTTCTGCCAGAAGCTTGATCAAATTTGCAGCCGACGCTTTCTGCCCAGGATGCGGCCTGACGTCATGAACCTGAGGCAGAAATGCTTTTTGCGATCCTAGTTGTGCCTCTAGACTCATGGCACCAATTATGTCGGCCATTTTGGCTAATCTTTCAGCTTCAATCACCGTCAGGCAGCCAAGCGCACTCATCACCTGAGTGCCATTGGTCAATGCCAGTCCTTCTTTCGCTTTAAGTACAACCGGCGTCAGTCCTGCTTTGGCCAGGGCATCTTTACTGGGCAAAACTTCGCCCTTATATTCAGCGCTACCTTCGCCTATGAGAGTCAGTGCCAGATGTGAAAGTGGTGCCAGATCACCTGAGGCACCAACTGAACCCTGTTGCGGAATTAATGGATGGATATCAGAATTTAGAAGTGATACCAGCAGACTGACCACTTCAGTTCTGATGCCTGAAAACCCTTTAGCAAGGGCGTTGGCACGCAGTACTGTTATGGCTCGTACTGTGCGATTGTCGAATAAATCGCCCATTCCGCAAGCGTGAGAAAATAAAAAATTACGCTGCAGTTGTTCGGTTTGCTCTGGGGCGATGTAGACATCTTTGAACTTGCCAAAACCAGTGGTAATGCCGTACACCACCGCCCGTCTTTGCAAGAAATCTTCGACAATCTGGCGCGAGGCCCTCAATTGTTCCATGGCTACTTGCGAAAGCTCGACGTCAGCGTCACCGTCGGCCACAAGTTCTACATCTTCAATGGTCAAGCTATGGCCATCAAGTTTCAAATTATGAATGCGCTTTTCGCTTCGGCCTGACATTGAACCCCTGGCTGTTGTCTGAAAACAGGAAACTTTGCTACAGGCATTATAACTAGCTACAATCTGGTTAAGGCAAGGTCAAAGGATGATATGCCTTTTCAAGGGGAACATTGATTTGCCGCCGTCGTCCTAAATCAATTAGGGTTAGAGTTAGCCTATACAAGGGGCTGCACCTGCGACTAGAGCCTCAAGAGGTCTTGGAAAGCATGGTAAGATCATGAAGTTCCTAACTACAAGAAGAACCTAGCTGGAAGAAGTTTGAACCCGTAATTTAGAGCCCGGAACCTGCGCCCGGAACCTGAGCCCGGAACCTGAGCAATGATGATTACTAAAGGCACTACTAAATCTAATCTCAAGCTGACTGGCATATTGACCGCTTGCTGTCTCTCTCTGGGCATGTCCATGCCTCTTCCGTTCAATTTTGTCCAGGGCCAGACTGTATGGCTGGGTCTGCCGGCACAGGCCGCCATTGGCTCTGATGTGCGGCTCTCGCAACTTGAAACTAAGTTTTTTAAGCATACTTATCCTAAAGATGAAGAAGCTGTGCGTCTTGAGCGCCTTGAGAAAATGATTTTCGGCGAAAGCCGCACCGGTTCAAGTGAAGAGCGTTTGAAGAACCTGGCTGCTACTGTACCCAATCTGGCTGAAACGGCCAGCGAGGCGGGCGATTCAGGGTCGTCTTCAGGGTCGTCTGCAGCGCCATCTAATGATAGTGGCAGTAAACCGCAACGCAGCAGAAGAAATGTCAATAATGCTGACAGCGACTTAGATTTGACTGAAGAGCGCACAAAGAATAATCGTCCTGGTGGGCAAGTGCTGAGTGGCGAAAGCAAATATCCGGCCGTAACGGCACTTGAGCAAAACTTGTTTAAGCGTGATTATGCCAGTGAGCCTGTTGGAGATCGTCTGAACCGTCTTGAATCGAAAGTATTCGGTAAGCCTTCGAAGTTTACCGATATGAGCGAACGTGTTGACGCTCTGAAAGAAAAAACCAATATTGATATTGCCAAAAAAGCACCACCAGGAACTGATTGGGTCGATGAAGAAGATGATGATGTCAGCTTCCCTGGCCCCAGAGCAAAAGCCGGCGGCACTACTCCTTTCACGAAGAATGATGGTTATGGCCGCACCACAAGTGGTGGCGGTTACGGCACCACCGGAAGCAGTGCTTCAAGTGGAGTGGCATCAGGTGCGTCGGGTTCATATGGCATGGGCGGCGGTTCTTCCGGCAATACCGCTTCTGGTGCCTACGGTATGGGCGGCATGTCTTCAGCCAGTACTGTTTCTTCTGCAGCTCCAAGGAGACCGCTCAAGCCTTCAAGCAGAGCAAGCGATCGCTTTGATGATGATGAACCTACTACTCCTGCCGTGGGCGCCATTGGCTTAAGCAGTCAGGTTGCTGCGCTGGAAAATGCGGTCTTGGGCAAAACTTTCAGTCAAGATCCTTTGATCAATAGAGTTAGTCGTCTGGAAGAAACTGTCTTCCCTAATAAAACAGATTCTGCAGCCTCAATGAGTTTGCCTGAGCGGGTCAGTAAACTGGTGGCGAAAGTGCCGGTGGCAGCTGCTCCGCCTAAAACTGCCAGGGCTAATCGTCGCTCGCTTGATATGGACATGGACGACGATATGGATATGGGCACAGGCAGCGGCCTGTCATCACTCATGGGTGGTGGTGGTGCTCTAGGTAGTTCATCTATGGGTAGCGGCATGACTGTGAGTCAGAGCACTCAAACCCGTGGCACAGGCGGCCTTGGTCGCATCATCAATTCGATTGGCAATATGCTTGGTGGCGGATACGTGGGCAGCTATGGTATGGCGGGTGGTGGCGGCATGGTGCGCGACCCCAGTACAGGCATGTTGGTTGATACACTTTCTGGAAACCTGATTAATCCCAGTACCGGGCAGATTGTCGGCCGCTCCACCGGTTATCCGTCGCAAGTTTATACAAACGGCATCACTCAGTATGGTGGTGGTTACGGCACCGGCATTGGTGGCCTCCCTATGGGTATGGGTGGCATGGGTATGGGCATGGGAACCGGTTATGGTTATCCTGGGGCGATTCCGGCGATTCCTCCACTCGGCGGATATACCGGTTTTAATAATGGCTTCAGCCCTTATGGCTATCCGGCCGGCGGGTACGGAATGAATGGTATGGGCGGCATGGGTAGTGGTATTAGATTTGGTGGCAGCAACTTTGGCGTACGCTTTTAGTTGGCAACCAGTATTTTGAAAGGAAACTTTATTTGCTGCTGCTTGTAGGCGGAACTGGTTTCCTTGGTGTGCCGGTGGTCGAGTTGATGATGACTCGCGAATACCCTATTCGGTTATTGACGCGTGGCGCCGGCGATTGGAAGTCATCGAACCTTTCTCAGTATCGCAAACGCGGTATCAATGTCGTGGTCGGTTCGCTTGAAAATGACGATGTCTTGGAAAGGGCCCTGGAAGACGTCACTGGCATCGTCAATATTTCTGGCAGCTTCAGGCTAAATGTAGACGGCTCCCGCTCTAGTTCTTACGAATATCTCAATGTGGAGCTGGTGGAAAAATTAACCACCATGGCTAAAGAACGCGGCATTCAGCGCTTTGTGCAGGTCAGTTGTCTTGGTGCGCGCGCCGAATCAAGCAGTGAATATCTCTCCAGTAAGTTTGCGGGAGATGAGCTGGTGCGCCAGTCTGATTTATATTGGACCATTCTCAGACCTTCGTATATGTTTGGCGAACGGTTTCCATATGTAGAAATGATTAAACCGCTGGTCACCTTCAAACCGGTGTTACCAGTGGTTGGCAGTGGCTTAAACATGCTAATGCCCGTCCATGTCGACGAAGTGGCTAAGTGCGTTGTCGATTGCATCTATATGAAAGAATCAACCGGCCGAGTGCTGGAGATTGTCGGTCCGAAAGAATATTCACTGATGGAAATGCTCGAAACTATTCGCTTTGAGTTCGGCTTGTCCGGCACCACCATGACAATTCCCAGTCAGTTATCGGGTAAGGCTTTTGAAATGGCCACCAAGGTGTTGCCGAAAAACACGATTACTTTAGAGTTGGCTCAGATTCTCATTGCTGATTCTTTCAGTTCCTCCCAAGATGCTCATGACTTGTTCGATCTGGAAGGTCGGCACCTTGAAGATTATTTACATGACATCGTGGCAAATTTGCGTAAGCATAAGTAGCAGCCCTGAAATGTGATAACGTTTTGGCTGTAGATGCGGTTTTAAGTTTGAGGAATTGGCAATGATTAGACTGAGCAAGCCTGTTCAGGTTCTCGAATGGGGCGAAGGCACCAATACCACTAATCAACGCTGGGAAGAAATCGCCAAGGGCCGCCTTTCTGGCAAACCCAAAACCGTGGCAGGGCTGACAAGCATTGTCATCGAAGTGGAAGGCTCAATTAATCGCAAAAACGAGAAAAATGAGTACGTCAAAGTGATGCAGCAGGGTGAAGGCATGACGCCGCACTCTCAATCATGGGGCGAAGTTGCCATGGGCACAATTAAGAGCGTTAACAATCAGAGCGGTAAAACACTGGTTACCGTTGAAGTTAGCGCCGCGGTTAAGTACAGCAAGTAAAGCTGAAGATATTAAAGGCACCCGTTTCAGTTTGAAAAAATTGTCGTTGTCACCCGGCCTGGTTCTTTTTAAAACTGAAACGTGCACGGTCCAGTTTTTGAAGTCATCATCTGAACCACTGGGCAAAAATAGTGGTTTTTGAATTTAGTCCAATTTTGCCGACCAGCACTGGTTTGCCGCCCTGCGGTTGATATTGCACAATTTTTCCAGCTTTATCAATAATGGCGCATGGTCCGGTATTGGCAGCAAAAAGGCAATACCGTCTATTTTCTATGGCACGCAGCACAGAAAAAGCCACCATTTGCTCCCCGCAATCAGATTTGTGAAACCAGGCCAGATCTGAAATATTGGCGAGCACCTGGCCACCAGCTCTGCAACTGGCCGCTGTTACTTCAGGTGAGATTGATTCGAAGCAAATCAGCGGTGCCACTCGACCACTAGGTAAGGGCAAAATCACAGGTTCTTTACCAGCAGCAAAGCCCCCACCAGCAGGAGTATTAGTCCAGCGTTTGACCCACTCAGGCAAGTAATGCACCATTAGTGGTGTATATTCGCCTATGGGAACAAGAAAGCGTTTGTGATAAATATCGCTTAAAACAATGCCACCACTGGTAATGCCATAGGCGGCATTGAAGGGCCTGTTAGCAGCGCTTTTATCCATCGATCCTATTACCAGATCAAGATGTTTCGTATAAGCCTTGTTTTTGAGCCAGTTGAGCACACCAGGCTGATCGCGCAAATAGGTGGGCAGCGCTCCTTCGGCCAAAACCACTAGTTGATCACGGCAATCATATTCGGTTAAAAGCTTGTCGTAATTTTCCAGCAAATCTTCAATAGTGAAGCGGTGTACAGTTTTTTGCATGTCGATATTAATGCCGCCCTGCACCAGGGCGGTGCTGACAATGGCGTCATTAGTAGGCAGTGCTTTTTCTTGAAAATAACCCATGGTGAAAATCAGTACCACTACAATGGCGGTAAAAAGACAATGAAATGCTGCTGTAACCTTGTTTTCAGCAGCGAGAGCTTTAAATTTGTTTTTGCCGACAATGGTGGCAATGAAAGAGGCGATGGTGACATTGACCATGACAATTAGTGCGCAGATACCTACACCACCAATAATGGAGGCGCTTTGCAATAGCTGTGGTTGCTGATATTGCGTATATTCGAGCATCGTCCAGGGCACGCCTAAAAGGTCTGGCATGTTGCCTAATTTATTGACGATTAGAACCCAGAGTAAAGGCAGCAGCCACACCGGCCAATTGATAAAACCGCGGCCTTTTTTAGCTATTCTGAAAGATGTTTTAAGCGGCAACCTGGCCACTATGGCGGCAAAGAGTAAAAATGCCAGAGCTTGATGAGTGGCGGTAATTATCCAGGCCAAAGTGGCCAGCAAATTGCCGTAAATTCCTGGAAAACCGAGCCAGTCAAGTGGTGCCAAATTAAGGTACCAGTGGAGGTAAACCAGGTTATAGGCCAGGCCAAAGACAAAAGCCAAGAGAATCTGTTTGACATAGTGATTATTGTTGCTGTAAATCAAAAGAAAAAGTGGGGCCAGAGCAAACCAGGCTAGATACCATTGATTAATGCCAGGTGCAGCAAGTCCAAGCAGCGCTCCGGCAGCCAGGGCCGCCAACCACTGCCTGGGCGCAAATGAAAATTTCTTCGCCGCTGCCGGTAATTTTTTTGTGGTAGTTTTTTTCGCCGCCACTGCTTTTGCCAACTATCTCTCTGGAATAGAAAAAAGATGGAGTGATTCAAACCACTCCATCTTTTTCAATTAGTTAACTGATTGGTGATTCAAAGTAATCAGCTGTCTTTTTTGTCTTTATCTTTTTCTTTTGGTTCTTTCACCGGAGCGCCGCTAGTGGCGAGTTGCGTTTTGATGCGCACTTCGATTTCTTTGAGCATTTCAGGGTGTGCTTCGAGGAAAGTTCTGGCCTGGTCACGACCTTGTCCAATTCTTTCTTCTTTATAGCTGAACCAGGTGCCTGATTTTTTGACGATATCCATTTCAGCGCCCATATCGAGCAAGCAACCGGCAGTGTTGATACCACGTCCGTAAATGATGTCAAATTCAGCAATGCGGAATGGTGGTGCGCACTTGTTTTTAACAACTTTGACTTTAACGCGGTTACCGATTTCGACACCATCTTTTTTCAGAGTTTCGATTTTGCGAATGTCGAGTCTGATGGAGGCGTAGAATTTAAGAGCGTTGCCACCAGTGGTGGTTTCAGGGTTACCGTACATGACACCGATTTTTTGGCGCAACTGGTTGATGAAAATGATGGATGTATGAGTTTTGCTTACAATTGCAGTGAGTTTGCGCAGAGCCTGGCTCATAAGTCTTGCTTGCAAACCTGGCAGGCTGTCCCCCATTTCGCCCTCAATTTCAGCTTTTGGCACCAGTGCTGCCACTGAGTCAACGATAATCAGATCGACGGCTCCGGAGCGCACTAATTGCTCAGTGATTTCTAAAGCTTGTTCGCCGGTATCTGGCTGCGAAATCAAGAGCTCATCTACATTGACGCCTAGAGCGCGAGCATAGTCAGGATCCATGGCGTGCTCAGCATCGACAATAGCGGCAATGCCACCAAGTTTTTGCACTTCAGCGGCAACGTGTTGCGCCAGAGTGGTTTTACCAGAAGATTCAGGACCGTAGATTTCGATGATTCTGCCCCGTGGTAGACCACCGACGCCGAGAGCGACGTCTAAAGTGATGGCGCCTGTCGGTACAGCCTCAATCTGATTGTTGCGTGAATCGCCCAATTTCATGATTGAGCCGTCGCCGTATTGCTTTTTAATTGAATCGAGGGCTAAGCCCAGTGCTTTGAGGCGTTCTGCAGAAGGAGCGTGACTTTTGCTTTTGTCTTCAGAACCAGAAGTGTCCTTAACTCTGGCGACTTTTTCAATTGGCGCCTTTTCTTGTTTGTCCACTGCTTTCTCTTTTGTCTGTAATGCCATATTAAATCTCCTCACATCATAAATCTAAAAATAGTTGAGCTGAAAAAGCCAAGCTGACAACCGTGGGCAACAGAACAGCAGAGCGTTTATTTCATAAATAGACTGGTACCGAAAATCTGCAGAATTCTCATGTACCAGCAAATTATAGCGGTTTTGCCAGCTTGCACAGATAAAAAGTAAGCACAACCCGCATGCTGTCTAGTGTATATGTGATTGGTTGATTGCTCGGGGTGCACTTTATGTGTTTCCGACCTTTTCTCTCCTCGACCTCCCCTGATTTAAGTTAGAAAAGGGGGGCTGAGGGTATAAAAAGGTTGTTACCCAACAAAATTTTTTCGAAGGGTAATACAGATAACGTTTATTTCCTCGGCAAAGTTCAATTTTGCCGACTCTTTTATCGTGATTTGACGCAAATTTAAGGAGGTCTTTGATGAAAAGTGCTCAGCGGCTATTTAGCTTAAGGCACGCAGAGATCTTCGAAGCGTTTAACCCGGTTGAGCTCGGCCGTCTTCTGGGCATTTTAGAAGAGCTCGAATTGCCCAAGCATCACACCATATTTTCGCCAGGCGGCGCCTGCGACGCAATCTACTTTATAGAAAAAGGAAGAGTGCGTGTCACCCGCCTCTCCACTGAAGGCAAAACGGTCATTCTGGCCTTGCTTGGACCCGGCGACATGATTGGCGAAGCGGCCTGGGAGAACACTGAGCACGATAGCTATGCCGAAACACTTGAAGACTCACGTATTTATCAGATCAGCCGCGAGTCGTTTCTCAGCTTTGTGCGCGAGAATCCTGAATTTGGGCTGCGCTTCATCGGCGTGATTGGCGATCGCCTCAGGCAAGCCAACGCCCGTATTGAAGACCTGGTTTTCCGGCAAGTTCCGAGCCGCGTGGCCCGGCTTTTGCTCACCCTGGCTGATACTCATGGCAAGGTCACCCCTCACGGTGTGCGGGTAGAGTTTCCCCTCACCCACCAGGAGATTGCCGATATGGTTGGCTCTTCCCGGGTGACCGTGACACAAATTCTCAACCGTTTCAAAGATAGTCACTGGATCGACATCGAATCTAAACGAGTGACCATCCATAATATGAATGCCCTCGAAGAAATGGTTCGCGCCAATTAAATCTGGCCAGGCCGTGAGAGTGTTAAGATTGGGGCGTATGTGCCCGTAGCTCAGCTGGATAGAGCGTCGGTCTCCGAAGCCGAAGGCCTTGAGTTCGAATCTCAACGGGCACAAATTTTGCCATGACCCAGAATAAACATTGTCAGAAAGAACTATTGAGCTAGTTACCGGCCCTTATCGTTCCGGCAAATCAATCTGGTTATTGAATCAGGTGGTGGCACATTGCCGCGAAAAAATGCTCAGTGGCAAGCAAGCCATAGTCACCGTGCCCTCGCATCGTTACAAAAAACTGGTGGAAGAGCGGCTGTCAGCCATGGTTGTCAGCGATCATTTTGATCGCACCGACAATGGTAGCGACGCCTCTATGCTCAATGCTGCTTTGCCGGTCAAAGCCGGCCTGGTAGGCCTGAAAATTTTGCCTTTCTATGATCTCTGCCACCAGGTTTTGCGGCAGGCAGGATGCGGTTTTCGCTTAATTCCTGATGGCATTCGCCCGGCCATTCTTGTCAAGGCAATCGAAAAAGTAAAAGCGTCAGGACGACTGACCGGCCTAGAATCAATTGCCGATTTTGCCGGCACCCATGCTTTTATGCTCGAACTTATAGACGAACTTGAGCGCGCTGGTTTTTCTCCTGCTGAAGTAATTTCGCAATTAAAAAAGGTTGCCGCCAGCGACGCTCGCTACATGGAACTTGGTCGAGTATATGAGGCATACTGGCTTGAGCTCGAAGGTTTGAATGTTTTTGACGAGCGTAAATTAGCTTACAAAACCAGAGAAATTTTAAATAAGCTCGAGCCTGATGTGCTCAATATCGGGCTTCTGGCCACAGATGGTTTTGACCGCTTTAATCGGCTACAGCTGCAGGTTCTGAGTGGAATAGCCAGGCAATCGGAGCGCAATATTATTGCATTTGATTATGTGGCGAATGAAGTCAATTATTCATGGAAAGATAAATCACTCAAGGAAATGAAAGAGGCTTTTGGTGGCGCTCTAAAGCAAACCGCTTTTACAACTAATAGTGGTGCCAAAAAAGCCGAAGTGCTCAATTTTAAAACTCTCGACCGTTTGATGGAAATGGAAGAGATTGCCCGCGAAGCGAAAAAATGTTTGGTTGATGGCTATGCCGCTGATGAAATTATTGTGGTGGCACGGTCACTTAGCCCTTATATAACAGCCATTCGCGCCGCTTTTGAACGCGCCCAAGTAAATTATTTTCTTGACCAACCCATCGAGCTTGGCAGTCTGCCGCTGGTGCGATATCTGCGCCGACTTTTGCATTTACCTATTTCAGATTTCGGCCGACAAGATGTTGTGCGCACCCTAGCCAGCCCATTTTTTAATCGCGCTTATCTTGGCCTCTCACCGGCAGAAATTGAAGAGATAGATGATCAATCTCTCTCCTCCCTGACGGTTAAGGGCGCTTCTGACTGGCGTTGGGCTCTGAAGTTGGGCAAATTGATTGAGCGCCTTTCTATGGAACGTAATGCTCAATCGGTATCTACCGAGAAAAGCCTCACCGAGCATGTGGCTTTTGTTGAAGATCTGATTGATGATTTATTGGTTTTGCCTAACGATGAAGAATTTAGCGACCCGCTGGTGAGCTGGGAAGAGCATCAGGCTTTATTTGAGTTCAGGCAAGTATTAGCTAATCTGGTGATGGAAGAAAGCCTTCTTACTCACGCTTACGGGCCGCAACTGCAAACTTATGCGGTCTTTTTCAAAAGGCTAGAACATGTTTTAGACCAAGCCAATTTCAGAAGACCCAAAATCAGCAAAGAAGCCATCACCGTATGTAGTGCCGACCTGGTGCCTAATCGCCGCTATAAGGTGATTATTATGGCTGGTCTCAATGAAGGCGAATTTCCCAGGCGCTCTGACCAGGCCGGATTTCTCAGCCGAGACGAAGTGCGCAAGTGGCTTTCATACGGAATTGACATAGAAAATCCACGTCATCATCAATCGTTCGAACCCTCTTTGTATGAGTCTTTGGTTGAGCGCGCCAGCGACAAACTTTGCCAGTCATGCCCCATGCATGAAATGAGTGGCGAAGAGCTAATGCCTTCGTTTTTCCTTACTCGTGGAGATGAAGCCGTAGCCAGGCAGATTACTTTCCGCGCACCGCGGGTAGAGGCATTGCGTGCCCCTACGTCGGCTCAAGAGTTCGGCGCCGGCTGGCTCTGGCTCAGTGGTCGCCGGGCCATGGAAAATTTAGACAAATTGCCTCCGAGCGTGCGTCAATTTTTGGCCGGGCTCGAATTGCCATTTGCTACGGTGCAGGCACGCACTGAAGCACGCCGGGGACCATTTGGTGAGCTGAACGGCAAACTGACAGAACAAGTGGGTCTCGGTTTAATTAGCGTTAAAACCCCTGAGATGTGGAGCGTCAGTAAACTCAACGATTATGGCAAATGCCCGTTTCGCTTTTGGGTTTCTCATATGCTCAAAATCGCGCCTGTAGAAGAGCCCGAGCTCGGTTTAGATTCTCGGCTACTGGGAGAGGTCTATCACAAAGCGCTAGAATTTTTCTATCTTGAGTTGCAAAGCCAGTCACTAAGTATTTTAGATAGCAACCACGGGCGTGTGCAAACCATCTTTGAGCAGAGTATTGAACTTGCCATAGGCTGGCTTGAACAGAGTCGCAAATTCCGCCGTACTGATTTCTGGCAGTATGAGAAACAAGAAATTTCATTCAGGCTAAGGCGCTTTTTTGCTAAAGAAAAAGAACGCGCTGCCAGAAATAATGGTGAGTTTGTGCCCACCTATTTTGAAAAGGGCTTTGGTTTTAGAGACGGTGACTCAGCTCCAGCACTGACATTGCGCACTAATGGCACTGAAATCAAAATGCATGGCCGCGTAGATCGCATTGATATCGCCGCTGACGGAAGAGTGAAAGTAATCGACTATAAGTCGAGTTCAGGAGCAATCAGTAAAAGAGAAACTTTGGCCGGTCGCAATATGCAACTGCCAGTTTATGCCATGGCCGTGCAGCATGCCATTTTAGCCAATGGCAACACACAGGTGAAAAGCGGACAGTTTCTTAGCTTCTCATCAGGCGAACAGATTGGCCAGATTGATTTTCAGGATGGCGAAGATTATATCGGCTTGACCCAAAATTACATTGGTGAATTTGTCTCTGCCATTAAAGGTGGTGACTTTAGCGTCAACCCCAGTAGCCCAGATTCTTGCAAACACTGCGATCACAAGCAGCTTTGCCGTATCACCGAACTTGGCGGAGAGAGCGACAATGCTGACTGAGCAACAAAAGCAAGCCGTTGACATGGTGGATAAAAATGTGCTGGTATCAGCCGGCGCTGGCTCAGGCAAGACTCATGTTTTAGTTGAGCGCTACGTAGAAACTTTGCGCCGTTACCCTGACTGTACCCTGGCTAATATCATCGCCGTCACTTTTACTCGCAAGGCCGCTGCCGAAATGCGCACGCGTTTAAAAGCTCGCTTTCTGGCGCTCAGCCAGGAAGATCTTAAACAAGATTCTGACCAAGATTATGAACAAGATTCTGAGCGTGAGCGCTGGCTGGCCTGCCTGGCCGAA
This sequence comes from Cyanobacteria bacterium auto_48_18, assembly GCA_036170915.1. Lineage (GTDB taxonomy): Bacteria > Cyanobacteriota > Vampirovibrionia > Obscuribacterales > Obscuribacteraceae. The sequence continues at coordinate 18,085 of JAVHQC010000029.1, read as the reverse complement.
GTCGACAGCGCTCGCATTGGCACTATTCACTCTTTGTGCGAAGCGATTTTAAAGAGTCATCCTGCCGACTGCGGTATTGACCCGCAATTTGAAGTCTTAGACGAGTTAACTCAAGCAGAACTTTTGCAAGAGAGCATTGAGCGTGCGCTTAAAACGGTTATTGAGCAATCTCAGTCAGGCATTGAATCATACGAACACGACTTGCTGCAAGATTTTTCAATTGACGACGTACAAACTCAACTCAATCGTCTAATTAAAGGCTCTATGCAGTTTAGACAATCGTATAGTGCATTTGAAGATTTGACTGTTGAGGCGATGCGTAGCCAGGCCGAGAAAGTACTGGCTGAAATTCATCGTGGTGCGCTATCAACTCTTTCAAACAATCGTGATTTTAATCGTGCTTTTGATTATTTGCGAGCCAACTCTATGCCTGATGTGGCTAATAAGCTCAATCCGGTGCGCGAAGAACTGCTTGGCTATTGCCAGGATCTTTTTGCCGGTCTTGATGCCGATCTTGATAACAACCCTAGTAATAATGGCTCGAAGTGGCAGGCCTTGATTGCCATTGCAACAATATCTATTGGCAATATTGGCGGCAACAAACCTGAAGCAAAAGACTTGCGCAAAGCTTTAATGACTATGCGTGACCAGGCAAAAGCCATGGCCGGAAAAATTCCCTCTGCTCTTAATGCCGAAGACGACAAAGGTTTCGCTCTGGCCTTAGGCATGATCAAACTATTTGAGCGGGCCCTGTCACTGTATGAGTCGCACAAACGAGACCTTACTGCAGTTGACTACAATGATTTGATCAGCCTGGCCTGCCAGTGCCTGGAAAAAGAGGGCAGCCAGTCGCGCGCATATTTTAACGAAAAGCTGCAAGCGCTTTTAGTAGATGAGTTTCAAGATACTAACGACATACAGGCCACCATGCTTTCGCTTCTGGCCGGTGCAAAAACTCGAGTGTTTTTGATTGGTGACGACAAACAATCAATTTTTAAATTCCAGGGCGCTGATGTTGCCACTTTCAATAAATGGAAGTTGCTATTTAAGAATGAAACTTCTTCGCTGACAGGCTCTTCGATTGTGACGAAGCTGACTCGCTCGTTTCGCAGTCATCCTGAAGTGGTTTCGTTCGTCAATGCCATTTTCGATCACTTGCTCGACGGTGACCCTGAAGTGATGCCATACGTGGCTGCGTTTGAAGCGCTGGAACCGGCACGCATAATGGATTTGATTACTGCAGACGAACTGCCGGAAGAAACCGTTACAGTAGATTTGGATGAAGGTGCAAATACTTCTAGTCAAGCGGCCGTAGAAGTAATGATGCTTGATTTAGAAGTGGAAGAAGAAGCACGCGGGCTCACCGCTGCTCTATATGAAGCGCATCAGGTGGGGCGCTGGCTGAAGACGAAAGTAGAGAGTGGTTATAAAATAGCGGCAAAAAGTGGTGGCATCAGGCCCATTACTTATGGTGACTGTGCAGTGCTAGTAGTACGTAACAGCGACTTTGCTTCGTTTGAAGCCATGTTTGCTCAGCTGGATATTCCATATGTTACTTTCGGCGGCAGCGGGTTTTTGCGCAGACAAGAAGTGTCAGATTTTGAAAATCTTTTTCGCTTCCTCGACAATCCAAAAGACAGTCATTCGCTTCTAGCGGTGTTGCGCTCGCCGTTTTGTTCCATCAGTGATGATTTGCTGCACCGCGTCATTACTGAAGACGTGGGCGAGCCGCTCTGGCCAACCTTATTGAAGTTAGTGCGAACACGTGAAGTCGGTCTTGAGCAGCTCACTTTAGCCGTGAGACAATTGCGCAATTTGTTGGAATATGAGGCACTTTTGCCGCTGGGTGATCTGGTACAAAAGATAATCGATTCTACAGGTTACGATCTGGCAATGCTGGCTGCACCCGACGGCAAACAACGATCGCGCAATGTCTGGAAAATGGCCCATCTGGCATCAGAGCATGAGCATTTGTCTTGTGGAGAGTTTGCGCGCAGGTTGGCGCTGATGCGTGAGTTTGGTATGCGCGAATCGGAGGCACCACTAGACAGTGCTGATGCCGTAAAGCTTATGACAGTGCATGCCAGCAAGGGTTTAGAATTTCCGGTGGTGGCATTGCCCTGCCTTGGTGGGCAATTGTTGCGCAATACTGATCGTCTCGTTTATCATCCCAGTTACGGTGTTGCATATAACAGCACCCGCCTCGATGAACAGGATAAACCGGCCTGGTATCTGGTGGCCAGTTATCTAGATAAACAGATGGAGAGGGAAGAGAAGAAGCGTCTGCTGTATGTTTCTATGACGCGCGCTCGCGACAATCTCGGCATATTTTTCTCGGCACCATTTAGAAGATCTGAATCATATCGACAATGGATCATGGAAGTGCTGGGTCTTGATCAAGATGATGCGGTGCGCCCTGGCCCAGATGATTGCATACCGCTCAGTATAAGCTCGCGCTCTGATGGTGTCGTGGCGCCTTACAACTTGAGCACCGCCACTGGTTTTGCGGCAGCCGTTGAGGCGACTATTGAAATTGAAATGCCTGCAGCTGAGCAATCAGGGCAAGCGCAAAAGTTGCTGTTGCTCGAGCCCTCTCATGTCAATCTTGCGGAGCTGAAAGTAAACGAGTTGGGACGCTCTCGTATTACGCCGCGCATTGCACCACAGATGAACAGTGAATTAATTGGTGATCGCAATAGCGTTATTTTAAATGCTACTACTCTCGGTACATTCTTTCACGCGCTCATGGAAAATTTGCCACCATCTGGCCGCAGGGTCGACAGAGAGTGGATTTCAGACATTGCTTTTACCCAGGGCGCCATGGTGTCACATCACGAACTTTTGAAGCAACTTGTGGACGAAGGCGAGAGATTGCTGGAAATATATTATGGCAGCCGCCTCCATGGCTTGTTATCTGATAGCCAGCAAAGACGCCATGAATTGCCATATCTGATTGACGTGTCCTACGGGCCGACGCCAGATCTGAAACCAAGGCGTCCCGACCTGATTTTCGAAGATGCACAAGGCTCCTGGCATTTGGTCGACTATAAGACTGATCACTTCCCTGCTGAGCAGGTAGAGTTGCAAGCGCGTAAGCACCGCGAACAGTTAAAAACTTATACTAATGATCTGCGCCAATTGACTGGGCATGAGCTCAAACCATGGCTTTATTTTGCTCAGCATGGCATTTTCTTTCCCGTCTAAAACTACCTGATCAAGCCTTCTTCTTTGAGAAACTCGAGTACCTTTGCCGCTCTAGATTGCTGATCGGCATTGCCGGTTTTAACATATTGCTCAAGCTTTGCTACAGCTTGGGGCAGTACTGTATTGTCCACATAATTTTGGCGGGCAACATAGACGTCATGATCGACACTTTTGTTTTCAGCTGGTACGGTGTCTAATGATTTCTTCAAAGCTCGCATCCACACCAGTGTTCTAATTGGCATGTTCCCAGCAGCATCCACAAAAGCTTTAGCATCATTTCCAAGCATGCGCTCGCCTAAGACGGCCCACTGTTCGCCATTATTGCGGTCAGCGTATTTGCTCAAGCTGTACTCTTTGGCTTCAAGATTAATGGCATCAGCAAATCGCCAGGTGAGGTTGTGGTCCCAATATTGATAGCGCAATTCGTGAGACCATTCGTGCAATACGTCGCGTCTCAAATAGTTAGTGCGCTCTGTTTTGTACATATTTAATTCGCCGTCAGTCATTGACATGGCCGAGACGAAATCTTTGTTATAACCGCCCTGGCTCACCCACGCATCTTCAGGGTTGCGTTTATCTGAAATGAAGATGCGCTTGAAGTATCCGCTGTTGGGCATGGCGTCGAGCAGCGGCGGAAGATCTGCCGGTCCTACTCTGTTACTGTAATCCTCGGCACCAGTAGTGGTGGCTTTCTTAGCTGCTACGTCGTCTAATTTTTCAGCATAGCGTGTAGGTATAACCACTTCTACTGTGTGTTTGTCGATAGTGTACTTGCGCACGTCAGTTGGAACTTTTGATAGGCCGCGATTGTAAAAATCGTCAAAATTTGTGAATGGTCCCTCAGTTTCACTGCGTTCATTTAGCTTTTCCACCGCGGTTTTAAAGCCAGTGACGCGGCCCGGTTGCTGAGCCAGAGAACGTTCGGGAATGGTGAGTTCACGAATCACTTGATGATTTTTTTCCAGCGGGCCGATGAAAGTCTTGCGTTGTTTGTTTATTTCGATTTGTGCAATTGCGGCAGAAACGTCGGGTGTTTTGTCGACTTGCACAAACCTTGTCACGGTTTCGTTTTCGCCGACAATGTTTACGTGGCTGCTTTCTTTCGAACGGGCGAAAGTGCTGTGTACTTCTCCTGGTGCTCCCAACGGATCAATTTCTTTTTTGATCTCGGCTTCGCCAGACTTAGTCTGCGTACTCTGGTCATTTTGCCGCGCAATCGCCCGGGCTCGCAGTCCACCAGGCACTCCGGCCACGGCGTCGATGCCACCTTGAATCAGTGCTCGTCCAATTACTTTACTGAGGTCAAACTTTTCGTTAGCATCTTGCTGACGAATAATTTCTCCGCTGGCACCGTTTGACAAACCAAAGCTGGCACTGGTAGTCATTGTTTGCGCTACCACGCTGCGCTCGAACAATTGAGGGCTCAGTCTCGCTGCTCCTTTAAATAAACCGTGAGCTGCAACAAACGTAGCTGCATCACTCACCAGTGCCCTGGGATTAGCCACTTCGCGGGTAAAATTGGCACCAAATGTAGCACCACTGATATTGCCTTTACCGTCTAAATAGTTTTCCCTGGTGAGCACCGATTCGAGTGCTCGGTTGGAAAATCCAAATGCCACCCCTTTTAAGGCCGCTGAGTTGGCGACCATTTCAGGCATATATTTGCTGCCCATGCCATGCATGATGCCCCGCAAACCAGCACCCTTGAGGGCGCCGAGGGCAAAGTCTGCCATTTGTGCTCCGCCAGACGAACCAGGTGAGGCGTGATCGAGGGCGCTAAGCACAACAGTACTGGCCAAACCAATTTTGCCTGGAGTAAACAGCGCTGCGGTTATGAGAAAACCGGACCCGTAGTGACCGACCTCTGACTGGATTTTTTTGTTGCTGGTGAAAACAGAAGCAGCTTCTTTCACTGCCAGCTGAACGTAGCCATGACTGGCTTCTGAGCTTAAAGCCAGGCGGCCGGAAGGCTCGCCCAGTAAGTCAATGGACTCATTTATTTCAGCGCTGCTTGTCTTTGGCAATAACTTACTCGCCGCACTGCCCACCACCTGTTATGAGCGTATGTCACAAAAGCTTCTAAGTCAACGAAGAAAGGGCAAAGCGGTGCTTTGTCGCCCAAATTTAAGGAGAAGTTTTTTTGACCAGGCTACTAGGATTCTTGCTCAGGTGTTCGACCATACGGTGAATAAGCTCAATGCCGCCTTTTTCATTCAAATGCCAGTCATCCATAAAGTTGTCTCTTTGCGAAAGCACAGGATCGAACTCGAGGTCTAAAACGTCGGCGGACGCATTCTGTTCGATTTGGCGCAAGAAGGCGCTATAGTCGGCCTGCAGCGCTGGTTGAATTTCAGTGCTGATTACCTTGGGCAATGGCATGCTCACAATCAAAACTTTCACGCCGCGTTTAGTGGCGCTGCGTAACAGTTCTTTCAGGCACTCTTTTTGATTGTTGTAGAGCCGCATCTTCACTTTCATGCTTGTATCTTTGGCTTTTTCAGTGAGAGTACTTTTTAATTTCGCAACACCCGGGGCAAAGGCACTCTGGGGAGTGGCAAAAGTCGCCGTAGTGGCGGCCGGTTCTTTTTTCTCAGGGCTCAGGCGACTTTGTAATGAATTCGTCAGTTGTTGTTGAAAGTGGGTGGAGCCACGCTTCATCGGCGTCACTTGTGTCAGCGCGCCGTCGAACCAATCTAGATCATCAGCTGAATAAAGCTTTCCGTTGCGGAAATAGTCTGATGGCTGCGACAGTAATTTATAAACCGGTGTGGATTTGGCCGATTGAAACCAGTTGGTGAAAAATTCGCGCGGTGTGATTGCACAAATAAGTAACTTTGGTGGTTTTTTTGCCAATAAGCGATCGAAAAGCAAAAGCATGTCTGAAATGTAGACGCCGTCAATGCCCATGTTGTATCCAACTAAATCTATGCCGACGCTTTTAGCCTCTTTCTCAAAGAATTTTGTTTTGTGGTAATTGGAATAGAAAATATTTTTGTCGAGCGTATGGTCAGCGCACCACATGGGTGAGCGAATCATGGACGAGCCGAAAAAAACCACATCAGGCGGCGCAGCCAGGCGTGAAAAACCGCTGGTGGCCGTATGTGCTTCTTCAATCCAGACATCATTTGCTTCAGGTTCGTTGTGATAAATGAAGGTGACAAGGAAATTGCAGAGATAGAACAGTACGAGGGCAACCACAAAACTGCTCAGTGCAAATTTGATGCCTTGCTTTAAGCCTGCATTCTTCTGTGGAGTACTGGTTAGCATAACTCTTAGAAAGATACAGCTTTTTGCTTGTGGAAACCAGAGCCGGAAGCCACAATGGCAGTTGCCAATGGTTAAAGTGGCTCTATGATGCTATGTGAGACTAAAACTTAGCCGGGTGACCTTAATCTTTCCAAACTGAAACGTGCACGCTTCAGTTGTCGATGGTCATAGTCTGGAAGATTAAAGCGTGTCGGTGGTCATATCAAAGACTGTAGCGTGCACGCTTCAGTTTTTTGATATGACCCAGATACCATTTAATGAATGCCGGCTCAAGGAGACAGATTGTATATAGCGAGAAAATTGTCTCTCCGATTGGGCGTCGCTTTCTTAATGGCGTTGTTGTGCCCCGCCGGTCCTGGTTTGGCCGGCAATGAAAATCGATGGGCTTTAAATACGGCTTACGCTGATGTTTGGAAACCGTATATTGAAGCCAGCCCTTTGGTTAAGCACTTTGCAGAAAAGTATTTGAACGGCCGCCGTAGCTCCGCTTTTGAAGCCTGGCTGCTCGCCATCGGCGTTGACGAACCAGTAAGGGAAGAAATAGACGAAGTGCCACTACCGGACGAAGTTTTAAGTATCGCGAAAGGTTCTCGTAGATGGGAAGAGGTGCGGCAGGACCTTTTATCGCTTAAAGAATTGCTTGTAGTTCAAAAAGATTCACTGTTTTACCAGGTACGGAGCTATTTACTTACGGATGACCTGACCAAGCGGGCACAGGCGAGGGATTATTTAATCGCAGAGATAGGTTTACCCGCCGTTGTATTGCTTGATGGAGATGTGGGCAAAGTCGTTAGTTTGAGAGCCAAAGCCCTTCAACCGATAGCGGAAGCTTCGATCCCGGATAGTGCGCTAGTTCAGGCGGGCTGCGCGGATCTCTGGGATTCTGTTTTACAGAGGCTAGACTTAACACCTTTCGGCATCAAAAAAATTGCAACATCAACTTCTTTTTTAAATCTGCCGAGGTGGCCTTACATCAACCAGCCGGGAGCTGATGATATAACGTTTGAGGCAGTGCGAAGGTCTTCGATTCTTTCGCCTGAGCAACTTATTGAAAAACGTAAGAAGCAATATTTAAATCGCCTTACACAGGCGGAAGTTATATCCCTGTACAATCTGGTACGTTCAGCTTCCGATCGCTTAAAAAGTATTTTGCAAATTTATTTGAGCAACTCAGATTCGTCGGTGATTTTGATAGCGCGTGAAGAGTTGGTGGATATGGCGGGAGCTGCAGCTGTTACCAAATTTGATGATAAACGCAATGCTGGTAAGTAATTTGAAAAGAAGCAAGAAAAGGTTTTTTTTGTATCGTCCCCGGCAGTCCGATTTTCGATTTGTAATTGCCATAGCTTTCGCGGCCGCTATGTCCGTTGGCCCTGTCATGGCAGGAGATAGTAACGGTGAGCTTTTTCGTGCCTGCTTTAGTCAGATTTTGCCTGCGTATTTGGACCGCAGCCCTGATGTCGAGTTTATCAGGCAAAAACTTCAGCTTTCAAGGGCTGACGATGCGGTTCTTAGCGACTGGATGACTCACATTGCATCAGATGGTGCGACGAACGGCAGCGCAGTGCAATTGTCGTTTCCTCCACAAATCAAAGCTCACGTTAGTTTAGCCGAACGTGTCTGTGTCTACATGATGATGCGACATGGTGCTGAGATTCTACTTGAGAATTTAAGAACTTATATGCACACGTGTAACATCAATGATCGAGAAAAGGCCAAACAAGTTTTGATTGGTCATGTTGGTGCTAGCGCGCTAGCTCGCGTTGATGAAGAAGTAGTCAAAAGCTTTGACCAAATCAAGTTAATCGACATTGCTAAAGCTGAAAAGAAAGTCGATTTATTGAATTTAGCAGGTTACTCCGAGCTTTGCGATTCGATTCTGGAGCGCTGTCCCGATGCAGCACTGCTGCTTTCACCTAGACGCCCTTTGGATACAATTAGCTTCCGAGTATGGCGGCAAATTCGCTGGGTTGTCGTAGATGATCATCTGGCACAAGTAGTGCAGGCATACGTTACTACAAAAGACATTTCGGCTCGTATGAATGCACGGACAGAACTTTTAAATTTGGCTGGCGGCGATGCCGTCACTCAATTTGATTACTCAAGAATGCTGGAATTAAGACGACAAGGTTCTAAGGATTAAGGGGTGCTTGTCGCAATCTCTGCAACGAAAGCGTTAACGTTTTAACTGTAGTCACTCAAAACGTATACGCTATAGTTTTCAAAAGTTATCCCGCTCACAGTTAATAAATGACGACTTTTGCCTTAGAAGATGCCCCCCACCAAGTAAATCACCGGAGATCCACATTGCGTTTTGCTATCGCTTCAGTCCTCGCTTCGACACTGCTAATTTCTCTTCAGACGCCAGTGTTCGCAGCAAAACCTGCTGTCGCCCCAAATATCACTTTGCCTGAAATGGAGGGGCTCGTGGTGCCGGCGCCCAAAGATCTCCCTGCTACTGCCGAAACTGAGCAAATAGAAAAGCAAAGCAAGATTCCCACCAGTGAACGTGATTTCCTCAATATCATCAAGAAGAGTATTGCCACTTTAGAAAAAGATCCCAAAGATGCTGGCGCCTACATAGACCTTGCCTTTGCCAATCGCAATTTAGATCGATATCGAAAAGGTCTTGAATATTGCAATAAGGCTATTGAGCTCAATGCAGATATTCCAGTTGCTTACGGCGAGCGAGCGCTCGCTTATGCCAGCTTGCGTCAGCCTGAGAAAGCTCTGGAAGATTTAGAGCGAGCAATTAAACTCGACCCGAACAACTCGGCTTTTTACAGCAATCGCGGTTGGATTTACACAAACCAAAAGCTATACGCAAAGGCTATTGAAGAGTGTACGAAATCGATCAAGATTTACGCGGGTTACTCGCCGGCCTTCTATTGCCGCAGTCGGGCTTATTTAGCTACCGACCGCTTTGAAGAAGCCGTTTCTGACCTCACAGCGGCAATCAAGCTTTATCCTAATCAGGAGGCTGACTACTACAGAGACCGTGCGTTTGCATACATACGACTGCTTGAATATGCCAAGGCGCTTAATGACCTAGTAGTAGCTATGAGGCTGCACCCAAATGATCAGCTGGCCTATGTCTACAAAGGTATTGCGCTTTCAAAATCAGGGGCTCAAGAAGATGCAATCAAAAATCTTAGCAGCGCTATTGCATTAGATGAACGCAACGTCTCGGCATTAAAGAATAGGGCTGTTTTATTTCGCATTACGCGCGACTTTGACAAATCGCTTTCCGACCTGAACGCCGCCTTAAAGGTTGCCCCTCAAGATGACACTGTGTACGGTGAGCTGGGCCAGACCTATCTGGCCATGAACGAACTAAATAAAGCGGCAGAACAATTCGCTAAAGCAATTGCTTTGAACCCTGAGAATAAAGATTATGTGGAGTTACAAGCGAGGGCCCAAGCACGAAAGGCGCCAATGGCTACAAAAGATGGTTTCCGGTATTTTGTTGATGAACCAATCAAAATTTTCCCAGATCAAAAACCAGAACAAAAACCAGATCAAAAACCAGAGCCAAAAGTAGATTGGAAGGGCATGATTGCTCGCGTGCGTCAGGCAAAAATCGCAGAAAATCTGCCGGTTGGCGATAGCTTCACCCAATATCTCAAGCGAGATTTAAACAATTACTTTGTCGAGCAAACAGGTAAATCGGTCACTACAAATTATGAACTTCTGCGAGATTTCCCTACCCTTGGTCCTGATGGTCAGCCCATATTTTTCTGCTGGTGCACAATTGTGCAGGGTGATGAAACTCTGTTTGCCGGTGCTGCTCGGGTAGAAGCGCAGAACAAAAGTGGTTTCAAAGTCAGTAATTTCCTCAAGGTTGCTGAGATTGCAGCAAATCCTCAAGCTGTTTTGACCGTTTTCCCAGCTCCCGTATCGATGGACATATTGCTTCGGGCTAAAGTTAAACTGCCTAAGGCGCCACTCGACGTTACCAGACCTTTGACCAGTCAGCTATTTTTGCGTCCAAACAATAAAGCGATCACGGCCACCGACAAAGCCGCTGACACCGCTGACAGAGCATAGACAGCTTTGCGTTCTTGACTCAAAACTTTTTTCTGCTCTTCTACTTTTGCAAATGCCACTCTGTCGCTGGCGCGACGCATAGGCACAGCACTTGGATCTGCCACCAATCGTGGAATGACATTGGTGGCGCCGCAGTTCTCGCATCGCAACAATTGTTTGGTTGACTCAAATGACAGAGCCCACAAGCGAGTTTTTTGTTCTTCAATTGATTTGTGGCCGTCAGGCTCAGTTGGCAATTCTTCGGTCATAACCAGCCCCTCAAATTATTTTGCGCTGCCTGCTTCTTCAATGATAGCGGCTGTCTGTGCATCTTGCTTAAGCCGCGCAGCCAATACCTCAAAGAAGTGTTGCCCACCTCGACCATTCAAGTGCACAGAATCTGTGAAATATTTTTGAGGAAACAAAGACGGGTCATTGAGGTCCAGGAACAAAGCCTGATGTTTTTTCACTACTGCCCCGACCTGCTCTAAATAGCTTTGATAAAATCCCGCCGGCATTAATGCCACGTTATCCACAGTCAAAGGCATATTAACAATCACCACTCGCGTGCCGTCTTTCTCAGCCGTCTCCAGCAAACGTTCTAAAAATCCCAATTGGCTTTTGAATTGTTTTAGATTCAATTTGCGATATCTAAATTTGTATTCTTCCAAATTTGCTTTGTACGGTTCGGCTATTACCGGGGGTGGTGTGACAAAAAGTGAGGTGGGTCCAAAGTCTTCAGGTAATTCCAAAAACGCCTGTTTCCTTATGTGCAGAGGAGATCTGACTTGCTCCAGTTCCTCATAGCCTAGCAACTTGCGAAATAACTCTTTGGCCCAGCGGTGTTGCACATAGAGAAAATCAGGCCGATGTTTGTACGTGAAACTCACTTTGCTCAGACCTTTTTCGCTTTGTTCCAACGGTGAGCTGGCCGATTCTTTATCGATTGCGCCTAGATCACTAAAGCGGTCCATATATTTGAAAATTTCAGTGCTTGATGCAGATGGCAGTGCGTTATCCATAAAATCTCGAGGAGCGATGCCATAAATTATTACTTTTGGCTTGCGGTCGTCCTTTAGCAATGTGTGGGCAATAACATAAGCGTCTGACACCATTTCACCACCAAGGGCGAAAGCGAAGGTCTTATATGTATGGCCAAATTTTTCTTTTAAAAGATCTTCCAGCAATTGACTGTGATGGTGAAAGGCTACATTCTGCGGCAAATTCAAGTGAGCAGCGTCACCGCCGTGAAGAGGCGCCATCATCAGTGATGAACCGAGAAGCACTATATCTGGTGCGCTCTTTAGTTGCTTAAAGTCTCGAACATTCCACCACACCCAGCTGCGATTGGCGGCCTTATATGGGCTGAATGACAAAATTTGCGGCGCATATTGAACCAATGCGCCACCAGCTATATCTAACACCAGCAACATTAAAGCGGCGCATATGGCGTAACTGCTCAGCAGCAACTTTATTCTGTTGGGAGTTTTATCTGCAGGCATCAGAATTGAAAATAGATGAAGCGGGGAGACTTATCGGGCGAGAAAATAATGACCAGCATCATCATGGCACAGCACCAGATCACTTTTGCGATTTTGGGTGTGCGTTCAACTATATTGGTCGTATTGAGCCAGCCCATGATCACGTGTGCCACAGCCAGAAGCGGTAACAATAAGAAAACCGCTGGATAGATCAAGGGGAAATTAATAGTAGGCAGCACCATGGCCAGTGTCTTGATTGGGCCAGGGCTCTGGCCCAGGGCCAACTCGGCAGCGGGAGCAAAGCTGAGCATTTTGCTAATCATGGTCAAGGCCAGCGCGTTTGTCTCAGCGCGGAAAAAGACCCAACCGATGCAGACTACGTGGAAAGTCAAAATCACTGAAGCAACTTTTCCGGCCTTGGAGTCGATCGCTTTTTTCAGCCAGCCGACACCTTCCTTGAAATTTTGAAATTCTTTGTGTGCCACCAGAAGCACGCCTTGATAAAGCCCCCAGATCAAATAGTGCATGGCGGCCCCGTGCCATAAACCGCCGAGAGTCATGGTGATAATTAAGTTGCGATAGTTGAGCCATTTGCTCAATCTTGAGCCACCCAGCGGAATAAATAAATAGTCTCGCAGCCAGGTGGAAAGCGAAATATGCCAGCGGCGCCAGAAGTCTGAAATGTTGCAAGCGAGGTATGGCAAATTGAAGTTAATCGGTACTTTGTAGCCGAATAGGTTTGCTGACCCCCGGGCAATATCGGTATAGCCGGAGAAATCAAAATAGATTTGAAAAGCAAAAGCGTAGGCAAAAATCCACAAGTCGAGGCCGGAAAATAGCTGAGGTTGGGAAAATCCACCCTGAACAAAGAAGCTGAGATTGTCAGCGATCAATACTTTCTTAAAAAGACCCAACAAAATCAGGGAGATGGCACCGTCGAATTTTGCCACTGAAAGTTGTGCTGGGGCAAGAAATTGCGGAATGAAGTCTTGAAAACGTTTAATCGGTCCGGCGATTTGTGTGGGAAAAAATGAGGCGAAAAGTGCAAAAGCAGAAAGTGATTTGATTGGATCACTGCCTCGATAAACATCAACCACATAATGAATAAATTCGAATACGAAAAAAGAAATGCCCAGAGGCAAAATAATTTCAAATGGAAGAGATAGTGGTGGCAAACCTACCGGTTTCAAACATTGACTAACTGTTTCGGTGAGAAAATAGGCATATTTAAAATAAGCGAGTGTGCCGAGATTGAGCACTATGGCTAGTGTCAGCCAATGTCTTTTGCGTTTTTCTGATTTGTGAATGGCAAAACCGAGGAAATAATTTACCAGGGTGAGGCCAATAATCAGCACAATGAATATGGGGCGCCAGCTCATGTAAAAGACATAGCTTGCGATGAGCAAAATCCAGACTCGCCACTTTTGCGGGCAAAGCCAGAATAGTGCAAATACTATTGGTAAAAAGAGAGCGTATTTGAAAGAATTGAACAGCATGGGAAGCCGAAACGCTCGATTACAACTGAATGCCTACTAATTGCGCCCATGGCAATGATAGCGGGGCTCAAGAGGCTTCACCTTAAGCCTGCCACATGTGACAGTTTGCTTTTCGCTAGGCTTTAGTCGCAGCGGCACTGTTACACGCAAAAAGACCTGCTTTTGGCAGGTCTCTCTGTTTTAGCGCTATTGGCGTTCTTTTTCTAGGCCGAGAGTAGTGGACTCAAATTGACCTCATGCCACTTATGGCTGATCGCCTCACGCACATGCTCTAAACACTGGGGATTCTTAGGTTGAGATCTGCTGATCAAGACACCATTGATTTGAACAGTCGGCTCTCCTTCAACGTTTGCAGAGTTCTCTACCAGGTGCACAGGGAGCGGTAACCTTTCCTCGGCAATGATGTACTCCAGGTTATTGAGCGCTTTTTTGTAGTTGCTGCAACCGGGTGAGTACAACAGTTCAATTCGCATTAGGACCGCCCTCCAAAATTATTGTGACTGCAAAGTGGTGCCGCCCAGAGCGTTTGCCCAAGGTGAGTCAGGCTTCGCATACGACGAAGACCTTTTCTTTTGTGTTTACTGTTACCGTGGGATTCGTCTAAGGGGGATTCCGGTAAAAGTTGGTTTACTCTTTGGTGAGCAAAATCAACCCGCCGCACCACTTGGGTGCTGCTCATTTATTAGGGAAATATGAAGACTCCTCGTTCATGAAGTATAAGCGTGTAACGCTAAATTACAAAGTTAATAGTGCTGTTTTTCGAATAATATCCGCTTAATGCTTTTTCCATATCCTGGAGGATCATCTTGAAACCCGCTCCCGATATTGTTTTCGTTACTTATGATGATCTCAAGCAGGGAGATCCCGACGACGGATCGGCGCTCGATATTTTGTCTGCGCGTGGTTTCAATTGCACTTTTGCAGACTGGCGTGATCAAAGTTTTCCCTTTGCTCAAAGCCGGCTTGTTATCTTGAGATCTACCTGGAACTACCATTTGCATCAAGAAGAATTTGTCCAGTGGGCGAAGAACGTTGCTGCCCATACGATTTTGAAAAACTCACCAGAGCTCGTTAATTGGAATCACGACAAGCGCTATTTGCGTCAGCTTTCTGAGAACGGTTTAAGAACTGTTCCTACCTTCTATATTGAAAAAAACAGCGAACCGGTGAAATCTTTCGATCAAATACTTGCAGCGCTGTACGGGCCTGGTGAGCCAATTTCACCACGTATTGTCGTCAAGCCTTCCGTTGGTCTGTCCACATTCGGGGTGAAAAAATTCGACCTTGCTGAGAGCGGTGGACAGCAAGCGGCCCGAGAACATATCAACCAGTTAGGCAAAAATTACTGTGTTATGGTGCAGCCTTTTTTAGATGAGGTGGAAGGTTACGGCGAGCGCGCTCTTGTTTTTATAGACGGAAAGTTCAGCCATGCCATAAGAAAAAGTGCTTTTCAACATTTAGCTGTGGCTGGCGAGGCGGGAGAAGCCAGAGTAGAAGCCACTGAGAGTGAAATAGAATTTGGCCACCACGTGCTGGCCGCCGTACCCGAAACTCCTTTATATGCTCGTGTTGATATGGTGCCCGATAGATACGGTCAGCTGTTGTTGCTTGAGCTTGAGCTGATTGAGCCTTCGCTATTCCTCCAGGTTGAGCCGGGTGCGGCAGAGAAGTTTGCTGATGCGGTGCAGGCCTGCCTGCCTGTTAATTAGCCTGTCACTACAATAAAAGCCCTCTCAGAATAAAGTTGTAAATAGCTGGTAACCTTCCACTGGCAATTGCTGTAGAGGATCCGGTGGCTTCAGTTTCAACAGTGTCCGTAAGCGAACCAGTAAAAAAAACATCAACGAAAGTTAGTGCTTTCGTCTTGGCGCTGCTCTTTTTCGCTCTGGTCAACGGTGCTCTCGTGGCGGCTCAGCCCCTGGCGCCAATTGATGCCGCGCGTATGCCTGCCAGGCCTAGTTGGGAAAGCCACCGCACTCGTGATTTCCAGAATGCTGCCGAGGCACCAGATGTGGTGCTATTTGGATCTTCATTGATGATGATCCCTACCGCCTGCTGCGACGCTGATTTTCTTAAGGTCACCATTGACCCGGTGGTGCATCCTTATTCCAAATATTTGCAGGCTAAAATTGCCGAGAAGAGTGGCAAACAGCTTCAGTGTTTTAATTTCGCCTTGCCTGGCGGCATGATTTCTGATCACTATATGGTAGTCAGCTCGCTATTTTCGCAAAAACGCAAACCTAAGCTGGTTGTCTTTGGTTTGTCTTTACGAGACTTTATTGATTCCGGGGTAGAATGCGCGGCTGCTACACCTGCCTATCATTATTTCTCGCGCTACAAAAGTGATAAAGAAATAGAGTCTATGTTGCCGCTCTCTATGCCTAGTTTATTCAATCGTGGTGAATATCTGGTTGACAAATACATTTACTTGTACGGTAAGAGATTGCAGATGCAGGTGCTCACGCGAGAAGCTTTAGAGACTAAAGCGGCGCTTATGCTGGCTGGCATTCCCACCAAAGTGTTGAGTGATGATACTAGCACCACAGCTAGTGCCAATCCTGATGCCGCTTTAGCTGGTGGCGAAGTGCTGAAGGGCATGGTGGCCTTGCAACCTGGTGCTTTCTATCCATGGCAAGACAACAGTCGCGAATACAAAAAGCGATTTAAGAGCAAAAATGACGCGCTCTTTAAAATTCAACAAGAATATATGACCAAAACTTTGAGTCAATTGCAGGCGCAAGGGGTAGAGGTTTTGCTGGTCAATATGCCGCTTACAGAAGCGAACATGAAGCTCATGCCTCAAGGTTCTTACGAGAAATATTTGCACGTTCTCAGTGAGGATGCACAGAAATATGGCTGCTCATTACTCGACCTCAATGATCAAAAAACACCTCAGAAACTGTTCAGCGCCACCAATTTTAAAGACCCGGTGCACATGAATGGTTCTGGAGGCAAGGTGCTAATTGATCAAATCGCTGCCAAGCTTAGTTCGGCACCTGCGGCAAGGGTGACGCAACCTGCTTCAATTCTGGCTGCCGTTACTGCTAATAAGCAGATTGCCGCCAGCCAGAATCAAAGCAACCAGTAGTTTACGCAATTGCACTAGGGTGAAATGCGGTTGATGTCCCGCGGAAATAGTGCAGTTTGCTTAACCGACGGTAGGCCGAGCAGCTGTTTTGCCAGGCGTTCCAAACCGATGGCTAGCCCACCGTGAGGCGGCATGCCGTGTTTGAAACAGAGCAGATAATCGCCGAATTCTTCAGGGTCTAGACCGCGACTGGCGATTGATTCTTTTAGCGCTTCATACTGGTGAATGCGCTGTCCACCAGTAGTGATCTCGAGGCCACGGAAGAGCAAGTCGAAACTTTTAGATCCGGCTTTGCCGTTTTCATGTGGTGCACCTGGCATGGCATAAAATGGCCTGATGGCATGCGGATAGTCGGTGACGTAGACAAGATCGCTACCTTCTGTTTTTTCAAAATGATTGCAGAGCAGCCTTTCTCCTTCGCCGTCAAGGTCGGCAGATTCACTCACCCAGCCGTACTGGCTCGACAAAAGTTGTTGTGCTTCGCTTAAGCGAATTTGGGGAATGGTGGCACCAATTGTGGGCAATTTTGCTTCGTACATGGCCAGCTCGCGCGGGCAATGTTCTTGCAAATGTTCCATAATTGCTCTCAATAAGCCAACCTGCATGGCCATTACATCTTGTTCGCTTTCAATAAAGCCCATTTCAAAGTCGAGGCTGATGTATTCATTTAGATGTCTTGTGGTGTCATGCTCTTCAGCGCGGTAAACAGGGCCTACTTCATAGACACGCTCAAAAGCACCAACCATAATTTGTTTGTAGAACTGCGGGCTTTGCGCTAGATATGCGGTTCTGCCGAAATAGTCGATTTTAAA
Organism: Cyanobacteria bacterium auto_48_18; assembly: GCA_036170915.1. Lineage (GTDB taxonomy): Bacteria > Cyanobacteriota > Vampirovibrionia > Obscuribacterales > Obscuribacteraceae. The sequence continues at coordinate 711 of JAVHQC010000029.1, read as the reverse complement.
AAGCTGCGCGCCACCCTCGGTGCCGGTGGCGACAATCTTGGGTGAATGAATTTCGACAAAATTCTGGCTGTTCAAGTATTGACGATAGGCTTTGAGAATTTCAGCTTCAATTTTGAAAATCGCTCGCACTTTTTCGTTGCGCAAGGTCAGCGGGCGATAGTCGAGCAAAGTTGAAACGCCTAAATTGTCGATTTTACTGTCTTTGCCAATTTCCACCGGTGGTGCGTGGGTGACCGCACTTAAGGCGTCACCTCTGTGAGCAACAGTTCGGCGCCTTTTTGTTGTATTCCGTTCTTTTGCGGAGGCGATTTTAGCGTGCCCGTAAATATGCAAGGCGTTTCGCTGGCCAGAGTTCGCAATTGCGTTTGCAAATCAGCACTTTCTACCACCACCTGTATGGCCGCAGTACCGTCACGCACTACCAGAAACATGATTTGTCCAAGGTCGCGCATAGATTGCAAATGGCCTTGAATGCGCACCGGCTTTTCTAGAAACAGTGTGGCCTGGGCCAGCTGGATAGTCGTGGACATAAAAATTTCTCCCAAAACTAAAAGACCGCAACCTCTGGGGTTGCGGTCTGAGACTTGTTTACGTTGTGTTTTTTAACTACGTGACAGTCTGAGTGCAACCCTTAAAAGGAGGCAATCATTATTGTCATTATTATTATTATTATTATTATTATTATTATTATTATTATTATTATTATTATTA
>JAVHQC010000028.1:0-46887 GCA_036170915.1 Cyanobacteria bacterium auto_48_18 | reverse complement strand
GGCTTTTGTGCTTTTTAAAAGATTACTTTGGTATCACTCCCGTGAATAATCCCAGGTCCGCGGTCATATTATATGAAGTAGTGTATTGGAGGAAAAAGAGAAGCACCGTATCCGGTGCCTCTCTTGAGACCTTTGCCAGAGCAAAAGTCTACTTCTTGGTGGGTGATTTGTCGCTCGTGCCGCCGTCGTCTTTGGACTTCTTGTCGTTGTCCGAGAGCGTCTTATAGGCGGCGATGAAAGGCAAAAGGCGCGCGTCGATGGCCGAGCGGTCTGTGATATTTACCGACCACGAATCGCCTGCCCAGTTGATCGCCCCGCGATGAAGCTCAGCGACAACTTTGCCGCTAGTATTTTCGAGGGTGATATTGGTGGCGAAAAACTCGCTCTTTTTCGAGTAAGCGACGACCTTACCGTCGGCATCAAGAATTTTGTAGGTGTTCCAATTGCTCAGCAGGGAGCTGTACACCTCTTCTTTGATGGTGCCGATGGTCTTGCCGTTGCCGTCAACGATGTTGATTTGCGTGCCCCAGCTGAATGCCGAGAGGCTGGCTGTGGCAACGGTGGCGCCGTCCTTGTCTTCGAAAGTGAAAGAGCGTGTCAACTGCACAAGGTGTTCGTACACCTTGCCGTGGTTGACGCCGCCGCCTTCGACATCGAACGAGTTTTTGATCTTGAAGACCACCCGCTCGTTGACGCTGAACCGGTCGGGCAGCGGTGGTGCCTTTGATTCTGAGCTGTTGCCGCTGCAGCCCCAGAGGCCCACACCGACAAGCACCGTTAGTGTCAGCGCCAGGATCGCTTTGATGACGTTGTTTTTCATGATCTGCATATCTCTTGGATTCCTTAGTGACAAAAAAAGTGACAAAAAAAAGAAAAGGGAAGTTGCGGCAAGCTTCAGGAGCCGGCTCACAACTTCCCTTTTCATGAACTAAAACTGTTAGTCTTCGCTCTCAACCTGGCCGACGATGGCAGCTTCGATGAAGCCGACACCAGCCAGTTTGGCGGCGATGACACGATGACGACCGTCTTCGACGTTGTAACCACCGTCGAAGCGAGGACGCAGAACAACACGAACCATTTCTTCGCCGTTCTCGTAGGCCTGACGATACTGCTCAATCTGCTGGCTGTCGCGAGCCATGAGCTTATCGAAAGTCGACTGAGAAACGTAGATGTCACCGAGGGCGACGAAGATGGCCTCGAAATCGCTGCCGTGGCAGCGAATGGGATTGGTGCGCCGGTTTTGCGCACCGCGATACGACTTGCCCATAATACCTCCAAGGAATGGAGGTCCTGGTGCAAGCGGAGAGTCATCTTGAACTCCACACTCAGCAAGGCCGATTACCTAACAAAGTGTTAGGCTGAGTGCTTCAACGAACAAGGCGACTTTTGCACTGCCACTATTGGCGGTGCGCCCACCAGGACCTACATTCGGCTTAGCCTTGTAGTCATGGGTTTCTCCTTTCGTGATGTCGAGCTTGCGCTCGTGGTTGAATTAGTTAGCTAATAGGGCAATCCGCGTACAGGCCGCATCAGCGGGTACCAATCGCGTTTTGCAACGTGATCGGCACCCGCCTTAAACCTTACTTGCGGTCGTTCTTTTCCTGCTCGTCCCGTTCCTTGCGCTTGCGGTTATGCAAAGTCACCAGGTAGAGGAAAAGCAGACCAGCACCGAGACCGAAACCGATCAAGAGCACCGAGCTGCCACCGAAGTCGTCGTCTCCGTTTTGCGCAGGAGGCGTACCGGCAGGGCCAGCCAACTTGGCGTTGTGCAACTCGTTGAGCACCTGAACTGCGGCGGCCAGCTGCTCGTCGATGGCACCACCACGGCTACGGTCGATCACCAGGTCGGGCTGAAGGCCCTTGTTGGCGAGGTCGTAACCGTTGGGGGTGAGGTAGTGCATCACCGTGACCTGCAGCTGACCAAGCGGCTTCACCGGCAGGTTTACGTAGGCAACCGCCTTGCCAAAGGTCTGCGTGCCAATGACGACGGCACGATTGTTGTCCTTCAGCGTACCGGTGAGAATCTCAGCGCTGGAAGCCGAGCTGCCGTTGACGAGAACTGTCATGGGCACATCGAGCAAACGCTGAACCACACCAGCAATTTCGGGCGGCATGTCGACGAAGTTGTGAGGCATCGGACGATTGATGTAGATCGTCTTGTCCTCGCTGAAGCGACCATTGCTTTCGCGGGTCTTGAGGAAGACACCTTCGCGAATGAAGAGCGAAGCAATGTTCTGGGCCAGGTCGACGATACCCCCCGAGTTGTTACGCAGGTCGAGAATCAGCCCGCGCATGTTACCGTGAGAGGCCTGGTCGAGTGCGAACAGGGCCTCGGTGATGCCCTGGCCGAGAGTCTCGAGGTCTTCCGGGCTGGAGCCGAAAGAGGGAAGACGCACATAGCCGATGTTACCCGGCAGCAGGCGCACTTCGATTTGCGCTTGCGGCGCTTCGCCGAAGGCAACCTTGACCTTCTCTTCCACACCGTCGTGAACGATGGTGAGAACGGCTTCGCTGCCGTTCTTAGCGAAGGTCAGCGCGTCCGCCTGATCTTTGGTCAGACCGGCGAGATTGGTAACGGTGGTGACCGCCTTGCCGTCGGCGCCTTTGCTGTTCACTTCGATGGTCTTCACCACGTCGCCGGTGCGCAGCAAGTTGCTGACGTAAGCCGGCGTACCGTACATGATCATTTCGATCTTGTAGGTACCGTCAGCCTGGCGAGCCAGTCCGACGCCCAGGTGTACGATGCCGTCAGCATGACGAGACATCGAGGCGAACATGTCGTCAAACGACGAGAAGTTGGTCCAGCGGTCGCCGACACTGCCCACCATTTCTTTGAGAGCGTTTTGAAGATCGTTGCCGGTCTTCAGCTTGCCCTTGTACTTGTCGGCCCAGAGGTGCCAGTCTTTCAGTTTTGCCTGATCGACATATTTGGCGCCGATGGTTGACCAGACCTGCCTGTACAGCTTCTCCAGAACTTCCGGAGGAGGCTGCTTGGTCGGGTCATTCATGCTCTCCGTGCGCTCCTTGATCATCTTTTCGATGTCAGCTTTGGAGGGCATGCCACCAGGGGTGACAATAGGAGTCTGGACGGTGTCGGTCGGAGTTGCACCAGGGGTGGTGGCGGGCGCCGTTGTGGTGTTGGCCGGTTGGCCTGGAACCGGAATCGGGGTAGGCACCACCTGCGGCACTACCGGCTGTGTGACCGGCGGCTTGCCGTTCGGGTCCGGCTTGGCGTTCGGGTCGACCTTGGTCGTGTCCGTGGCCGGAGCGTTGGGATCGATCAGAGTGATGTCGCCCGGCACGGTCGGCGTACCAGTCGGCAGCGTGCGGAAAATCTTGGCATTGTCGGTGGACTTTTTAGTGTCCACGGGCTTGCCGCGCAGGTCAGACTCGGTGATTACCGGGTTACTTGCAGGTGACGTCTGAGCCAGAGTGGTGGGCGCGCCGATCGACAGGAAGGTCGACAGCATTGCCAGCACAATGACTCCGCCGCGAAGGCGAGAGAGTTTATTTGACATACTTTTGTCCTTTTCGAAGTTGAAATTAAAGAAACGGATGCGCACCTGCCCTAGCCGAAGCTAAGAAGCAGGTGCGCACCTGTGAGAAATTACTTGCCGTCCTTGTCGACAGAAGGCGCGCCAGAGCCATCGCTTGGAGCAGTGTCAGCAGCAATCGCCTTGCGACGGGCCTCCACTTCCTTAGCGAAGTTGGCTTCGTTGGTCTTCTTCAGTTCGGCCTGGCGTGCGGCAATCTCAGCGGCAGAGCGAGCCGGAGCCGGCGTGCCCATCAGTGCTGCGATTGCTTCCAGCTTGGCGCGATTGAGCTGCGTATCCGAAGAGGGGTCTTCCAGCGGATTTGCATCCTCCGACTGAACCACTTCGATGTCAGGGACGACACCAACCCAGTCCATCACCTTCGAGCCCGGACGGAACTCGAAACTGGTGACGTGCATGTTGCGTGCTCCAGGCAGCGGAATGACAGACTGGCCCACTCCCTTACCATGCGAAGGCTGGCCGATGATCAGGGCGCGACCATTGGCCTGCAAGGCGCCGGAGAGAATCTCCGATGCCGAAGCAGAGCCACCATCAATCAGAACAATCACCGGCATGTCTACAGGCACCAAGCGCGGAAGGCGCTTGTTCTGCTTCAACATGTCGCGACCGTCGCTGATCTGAATGCGGCCCTCATACCCGTTCGGCGTAACCGAGTGGGTGAGAGTCACCTTCAAGTCTTCGTCGCGTTCGATCAACTGCACGATTACGCCCTTGTCGAGGAACATGGCGGCCATGTTGATGACCGAGCCGAGTTCGCCGCCGGGGTTGCCGCGCAGGTCAAGGATGATGGCCTTGCCCTTGGCCGCTGACGTAAGTGCGTCGTACATTTCCTGGGCACCATACTTCGACATGAAGTGGTCCAGCTTGATCAAAGTGACGCCGGAGCCGAGGTCGGTGCTTTTCACCGCCTTGACGATGAAGTTGTCGCGCACCAGTGTGAGCTCGACTTTGATGTCGGCAACGTCGCTTGAGCGAAGGATGCTGAGCTTTACCGATGTGCCGGGGGTACCACGGATGGTGCCGACAACTGCGTCCAGAGTCTTGCCGTTCACAGCAACACCGTCCACGGCAACGATGCGATCGCCCTTCATCACCCCGCCTTTGCCGGCCGGGCTTGTGTTGTCGGGCTGTTCGGCCACCATCAGCGGACGCTCGTCGCTCAAGTTGAAGAGTGCCTTCACGTCTTCAGGCTTCGGGTCTTTGCCGAGAGCCCGAATGGCCTTGACGAGTCCCCTCTGGTTGAGAGTGGCACCGATGCCGGCCATGCGAGCGGTGGTCATGTCCTGCTCTTCCTTGGCGGCGGCAGGGAGTTTGTAGTAGTCGTAGCGCTGACCGAGACTCCACATCATCTCGTAAACAGCCTTGTCAGTGCCGGCTTCGGTTTTGAGCACGCCATCGGTGTCGTGACGATGCTCCCACTGCTTGACGAATTCTGCACGAACAGCAGGGTCTTGCAGCTCGACGTGCAGGTCGCGCAGTGCTTCGAAAGCGGCCTTGTAGATGGCGGGGCCGTCTACAAAATCAGGTATGACTGCGGGGGCAGTCTGGGTGGTCTGAGGCGGTGCGGTTGCTTCGGCAGCATTGCCGACGGCGACACCGGTGAAACCGATGGTGAAAACGAGTCCCAGTAGCACTGCGAACGTGCGCAGTGAGCCGAAGAACCCGCTAGAAAGCGCGTTCCGTTTCATGGTTGTAGTCCTTTTCTAAAATTTGTTGACAGGACAGGCAGCCAATGAGGGCTCACCGCTGCGCACAGTTCAGCTTCTGGCCGAGTGTGCACAAGGGTGAGACCTCACGAACCGTCTGTGGTTAGTGCGTCTCTAGAGAGCAAAAGTTGTCCCTTTGAGTTAAGAAAGCGAAGCCACGGCCGGACCACGCGAGCGTCTTTTGACAGACACTGACGCGTGATCCGGCTTAGCCTCAACCGATTATTTCGAGTCCCAGGGACGCGGCACCAGAATCTGCAGGTCTTCGAACAGACTCTTGATCTGCTCGTTGTCCAGGCTGGTCGGCGCGTTGTCCTGTTCACCGTTGTTCTCGGCGACGAACAAATCGTTTTCACACAGCGTGATCACGGCGGCGATGCGTTCGGCCTGTTCCTCTTCCGAGAAACGAGCAACGATTTCCATCACCGTCAATGCTTCCAGCTGCGGGAACTGGCTCAGCGTGCCGAGATAGCGACGCAGAGCGTGCACGATGGCACGAATGTGCTTACGGCTGTAGACACCATTTGCCTTGGCGTCTTTGTACTGACTCTCGAACACATTCCAGGCGGCGCGGTTGGCGGGAATCACCTTGCGCGGCCGTACACGGTTGATGTACTTGACGGCGGCAGTGCCGGGAATGAGCAGCAGCAAGAAGGTACCGAGCGAGAGCGCCAGCACCGTCATGAACGAGATACGACTCGACTTGTCATCGAGATTGCCCTCGAGCAGCTCTTCTCCGTTGTCGCCGATGTTCGGACGCGAGACAACGAAGTCGGGAGTGGTCAGTGTCTTCCAGTTGGCCTTGCCATCAGGGGTCTTGTCGAAGGCGTAGCGCAGATCGAGCTGGAAGGGGATGACAGGCTTGTATACGCTCGACTGCACGATCAAGTTGATCACGTAGATTTTGCGCGTCTGCTTGCCAACCACTTCACCCGCAGCATTCTTGATGGCGCGAGTGCGAATTTGCGGTCCGGAAATTTGCACTGCCGGAGTTTCCCCAGGACCCTGCTGCGCCAGCATGAAGTCGGAGCCGTTGAAGCCCAGAGTCTTCTGCTTGACCAGCGAGGTGAAGTCGATTTCCACCGACTCGTCCACGTTGAGAATCACGGTCAAGGGAATCTTGTCCATGATGTAGTGACCGTAGTGACGGTGCGACTGCGAGTAGCCAGATTGGTCACTGGGGGTGGTGCCAACCATGATGTTCAGCCGGCCAGATCCGCAGGTTGCCGAAATCGGATTCTGCGGCTTGGGGTCGGCTTTGGGCTGCGAGTAGTAGCCGCCGTAATTCTCGTAATCGTACGAGGGCGACGTGCTCTGGCCAGCACCATCGATGGTGCCGACAATGGAGCTGCAAGGGTCAGGGTCAGGCGCGGCCTGAGCCTTGACGACGGGTGTCGTGACGGCGGGAGCCGGTGTGACAGCCGGTGTGACAGCCGGATTGACCGGTGAGACTGGTGCCTGCTGGGCGAAGACGGGTGCTGCCACGATGGTCAGCGCCGCCGCCAACAGGGCAGTCCGCATATATTTCTTATACATGAGATTTCCTTGAGTTAGGTTTAAACGTTGACCGTTAGTGGCCGGAGAGCAGCTTCCGAATCTTCGGTTCAGCTGCCGCGCCCTCTTCGGTAGAAAATTCTTCCCAGAGGATGCCGTTGTTTCGAAAGAAAGCGATCACTTCACCACGTGCATCCTGGAAGTTCTGCGCGTACTGGTCGCGAACGCCGCGACCCTTACCCTGGAACGGCCACCACTTGGGCGGCAGCCAGACGCTCTTGCGCTGCCCTGTGCGGATATCTTCCATCGGGATGATACCCCAGGTGTTGGGCAGCTCACGCTCACGACGGTCTTGCACGTACATGGTGGCGACCGCATGGCGAGCGGCTGTGAGCTCGAGCTCTTCCTGATCGTTTTGCGACATGTCGAGGAAGTCGGAGATCACGAACACCAAAGCGCGAGGCTTGGTGCGTACATACTCCAACGCAGTGGCCAGGCCACTTACGTCTTTGTCGTTGCCCATGTCGATGGACACATTTTCCGATGTCTCATTGGGGAACAGGTGACGAACACCCGGCTCAATGATTGCGCGGAGGCATTGCAGCTTCACCATGCCGGCCGGTTTGGCCTTGGGAGTGAGAGCCTGGATGCCCTTTTCGTCGTACGTGATGAAGCCGACCAAGTCATTGGTCTTCTTCACCGATTTGATTACGGAGCAGGCCAGTTCGGCTGCCAGGATACGCTTGGTAGTACGGACGGTGCCGAAATCCATCGTCAGCTTGCTGTCGATGAGAATCCAGACTTTGACGTCTCGCGGCTCGTAGTACTGCTTTACGTAGATTTCCTGACCACCGGATTTGGCGGTCGCGGCCCAGTCAATTTTCTTGACGTCGTCGCCGAATTCGTACGGCTTGAGGCCATAGAAATCGGTGCCATTAAGTCCTTTGCTTCTGCTATTGCGTTCGCCGCCACCAACCATCGACTGGTTGGCGCGCCAACGAATAGGAATGGGGCAGGTGATGGCTCGTTCTTCAACGGCAGCGACCAGCTCCTCGACTTTAGATTCTTTGCTCATAATTACCTCTTTCTGGGTTACATAGGCAAAATCGTTAGTGCGAGTGAGAGGTTTGTCGGCTGGGAAAAAGCAAGGGAGTCAGACCGATTGCTCGGTCCGACTCCATGCACATTCTTCCCAACCAAATCACATCACTTTGCGCCGACGATTTCGACCGAATCAAGGAGTGAGGAGATGAACTCGTCCGCGTTGAAGCGGTTGTAGCCCTTCTCAGACTTGCCGATACGAGCGCGCAGAATGTCGCGAGCGACAAACTTGACGTCGTCCGGAGTGACGTTTTCGCGTCCGTTCAGGAACGCAACGGCAGCGGCGCAGACAGCGATGTTCTGCTGTGCACGCACCGAGGCGCCGTTGGAGACGAGCTGCGCGTAGTCGACGCCGCTGGTCTTGCTCTTCACCTTGCTGAAGTCAGCCTTCAGCTGAGGGCGAGTGGCACGAACCAGGCGCACGATGTAGCGCACCAGCTCGTCGGGCATGGTCTCGACCATCTCGTTGATCTTGACGCGATCTTCGAGAATCTGCGGGATGGTGATCACGTTCTGGACCATCTTGCTGGCGTCGCCCTTACGCAGAGCGGTCTTGCGCACGATGGCCATCTCGTTGTCTTCCGAGACGTAGCTCATCAGACCTTCGCCGGTGACGCGGTCGATCATCGCTTCCGGAAGGTCATAGGTGCCTTCCTGCTCGATGGGGTTGCGCGTGCAGATGACGAAGAAGAGCTCGGGGCAGTTGTAGGTCGGGCCACCGTCGATGGTGACCTTCTTCTCCTGCATCGGCTGCAGCACCGCCGCGTTGGTCTTGGGACCGGTACGGTTGGCTTCGTCGTAGAGGAAAATGTTCTTGCCGATGATCGGGCCGGGGACAGCCATGTACTCACCAGTCTTCTGGTTGTACACCATCTTGCCGACGATGTCGGAAGCCTGGCTGTCGGGCAGTGCCTGGAAGCGGCCGGGGACGGCGCCTTCGATCACTGCGGCGAGAGTGTTTGCCAGGGTGGTCTTGGCCAGACCCGGCAGCGAGGTGAGCAGTATGTGGCCGTCAGCCAGGATACCGCGAATGCAGAGGCCGATGATGTCGTCGTATCCGATCACCACCTTGCCGATTTCTGCAGACATGGCCGCGTAAGCAGGCCGCTTGATTTTGTGCATGTCGTTCATTGTGAAACTCCAAGTTCTCGTGTGAGTTGTTGATTAGAAAAAGGCGTGTCAGGCAGCGCGATCGCGCCGCCAGACAGCCAGGAAAAGAAGTCCGAGGACAAGAGCCAGAGCTGCTCCCAGCGGATACTGGAAGACCTGGTCTTCGTGCTTTTCGATTTTGGTGCCACCGAGAGCTTCGGTCCACTTGATCGTGAGCACAGGCCGTTCCGGGTCGAGGCGAATGTATTCACCACCGGTGAGTGAAACGAGAGTCTGACAGGCAGCCTCGTTAATTCCGGTAGTTACCACTTCGTTGTCCTTTTGCACATAGCCGGTCAACTGACCCTCGCTCGAGTAGAGCGGGATGGTCACCGGTGTGCTTGAACCCAGACCAACCACGATGATGCGAATACCAGCCTGACGAATGAGCGCCAGTACTTCCTGCAATTTGGCAGGGTCGCCGGTGAAACCACCATCGGTGAAGAGCAAGATGATGCGCTGCTTATTCGTGGCAGGCTCTTCCATGAACATGGTATAGGCGGTCTGGAGGCCGACTGCGTAGTCGGAGCCATTGCCTGGTGCCTGTCCAATGCGCATCCAGTGATCCATCACCCAAGTAAGCGCCCCGTAGTCGTCGGTCAGGTCTGCCTGGATGAAACCTTCACCAGAGTAGTTGACCAGTCCGAGTTTGTTGCGCTCGAGGGTGGGCATGATCTGTGTCTTGATCACGTTCTTGGTCATATCGAGCCGCGAACCGTAGGCGCCGAGCACCTGGTCTTGCGGAATATAACCAATGATCTTCTTGCCGGATTCGTCGAAAACTGGCTTCGGGGGCATGGCGGAGCGGTAATCTTCGGCCGCCATACTCCGTGACACGTCGACGACAGCAACCAGTTCCATGCTGCCTTCACGCACCGTCAGTGGTGCGTCATCCATGACCGGTCCGGCTGCTGCCAGCACCACGAACGCGGTCGCGATTACCCAGAGTGCTCCTTTGAACACCTCCAACGATTTGTTGAAGGGTCTGCTGAAGCGGTCTGTCAGTTTGTTTTCCTCGGCCCAGTCACGCCTCGCTTTGAGGCGCTGGTGAGCCGACGTCCAGAGCAATGCCGACACCACTGGAATGACAACCAGCAGGGCAAACAAATACTCAGGACGAAGGAAATGCAATGTGTTCATAGCGTTTCTCCTTTAAATGTCGTCCTTGTTGCCCTTGCCAGGCAGCTTGCCGGGCTGGTCTCCAGGTACCTGTTGGTCACCCTTCTTGTCACCGGGTTTCGGTTTGCCCTTCCCTTGCCCTTCGGCGAGAGAGGGATTGTTCTTGAAGAGCAACTCGAGGTCGTATTTGACGACCTTGGCGTTCTCTTCCGCTTCTTGAATCTGCCGCTGGCTCAGGCCACGCTCCTGATAGAGGTTGCCGCTATTGAGCTTGAGCGATTCAAGGAAGGCCTCCACAGCAGGTTTGCCCTGCTTAGCGCGAATCAGCGACTTGGCCTTGTGGAATGCAGCCTGGGCAGCCACTTCTCTATCCGGCTTGGGATAGACGAGGCGTTCGACCCAGGTTTCGTTTTGACGGGCCTTGTAGACTCCAAGGCTCTGGTCGAAGTATTTGATGGCTTTCTGCACGTCGCCGGTCTGATACGCAGCCAGGCCCTGGTTATAGAGCTGGTACTGCGAGTCGGTCCACGTGAACAGGTGAAGCCCGCAAGCGAGAATGGCGGCGCCGGCGAGAACCGTCAGCACTGCCAGAAAACGCTTGCGCAATGAAGTTTTCTTTTCCATATTGTTTTTCCGTTTCGTTTCTAGAGTGGGTTAGACGTCCTCTCGGACGGCGCTTGCGGCCACGAAGTAAAGCAGGCCGACGATGAGACCAATCAGCAAGAAGATCTGGTAGACGTCCTTGTAGGAAGTCGTCTTTTCGATCTCAACTCGCGACTTTTCCAGGGCATTGATCTGTTCGACGCCCTTGCGCATATCAGCAGCGTTGCCGACAACCATCACCGCACCGCCCGACTCTTCAGCCAGTCTGCGCAGATCTTTGGTCATGGAACTGGCGTTGACCCAGCCTTCGGCGATGCCTAGGACGTAGAGCTTGACGCCGCCATTTTTCATTTGCGTGAAAAGCTCGCTGTAGCGCTTTTCGCTGATGTTCGACTCGCCGTCGGAAACCACGATGATAATCTTGGTTTTGGCCTGGCCGAACTCTTTGAAGTGATTGAGGGCCGCCTGAATTGGACCACTCTTGGGGTCGTTTTCAGTCGGGCCTTCGAAGTTGGTTCCACCACCGCTGTAGCCACTGGTGCGCTTGTTGCGCTTGAGAATGGTGTTCAGGTCGGAAGTGAGCGGCCAGCTGTAGTAACTGTCATCGTCGAAATACATGAGGCAAACGCGGTCGCCTGCACGCTGCTTGACGAAGTCGTCTACCGCCGATTGTGCCACGTTGAGCCGGTTGAGAGGCTTGGGTTCAGCGGCAGTAGTAGCGGTATCGGGGGTGGTGCCGGCGGCCTTAGCTGCTTCTGCAGCGGCCTTGGCGATTGCTACCTGTTCCGGGTCGACGATGGTGCCGGTCATAGAACCGGAGATGTCGACGGCCAGGCAGAAGTCACGTGTCTGAGTGACAGTGTATTGGTGATACTCGGGCACAACGGGGCGAGCAAGGGCGAGGCCCAAAATCACCACGAATGCACTGAGCAACGCTGCCGGAATGTATCCGGTGAGAGAGAAAGTACGCAGATCTTTCTGCGTCTTGATCTGTGAGTGTCCGAATGCTTTGCGACGCCGCATGGCAATCACGAGAAGTGTGAGTGCCACCGGGATGAGCAAAAGCATGTAGGGATTTGCAAAATTCATCATGTTTGTACCTCCCACTGATGGGTTAGATGGCTTAGTGCTGGAGAAATCTGAATCCAGTTGTGAGCTGAATTCGGTCGGTTTTGTATTCGAGAAAATTAGGCAAGCCGAATCAGTTGTTTCTAAGTGTTTCGGGGCCTGGATTCAGATCTCAGGAAAATGCGCCAGCACTGTTAATGCGCATCTGCCTCAGTCTTGTGTCAGTCTGAAAGAATGCTCTTCGCCAAAAACTTGCTCACCATCCACAACATTTGCTGCTCGTTACCATCCGACGCCGTGGGCGAGGTTGGTTTATTGATGGCATTTGCTTGGCAGTAGAGTTTCTGGTTCTTGCGCGGTTTCTTTGGGAAGAGGAGATAGGAGGTCTAAAGAGTATAAGAACGACGATTCCAGAAGAAAGAATATTTGTCTTAATAAGATCTCTCGTGCGCCCGCGCGCGTGATGACCACTTATTTTTCTTATGGTAACCGTGAGGAAATAGGTCAGCTTCGCCAACCCCGGCAGAAACGCTGAGAGTCTTCAAGAAGCCTTTATATTGCCCCTTTCAAGTTCTTTACATTATCTGTAGCCGTAGTTGGTCACCGTGCGCGCTTAACATCGCAGGTGCAAAAATGAGACTGGCTTAGTCTTTGAGTGGTTGAAGAGCAACAATTGCTGATTAGCGCGGCTCGCTCAGTACGATTTAAACCCCTCTTTCTGAGCGCTGCTTAATGGTTTTTCGCTCAGGCGTTTTAATGGCTTTCAAGGGCCGTGAAAGTTGATTTGGGTAGGTAGTACCGTTGAAGTAAAGAGGCGGGCTTCAAGAGCATTTGCGAGAACTTTCACGCTGTTTTCACATGGGCTTTTAGATTGTTTTCTACGTTGATTCATTGCACCAGATACGGTGGTGAGGATTTCCTCTCATTGGTCAGGTATCACAGACCAGAAGCCTAAGAAATTTTACAACCTAGAAGTTGTACGCCCATACAACCTTTAGGTTGAAAAAATGGGTCTAGGTAGTGAAAAGGTAGTGATAGTTAGCGACACATGTTCGCTCATTTTTTTGCTTCAATTACTGTTGTATTATAAAGCGTAGTATAAAATTGAAAAAAGGAAATCAGAGGGGTGAGCCCCTGATTTCCCCAAACTTGTGGTTACTTATTCGCCGTCAATTACTTGACGTCGAAGTTGGCAGACCACGTTTGACCGCCGGGAACAGCTGAACCAATGCTGCTCGACTGCGAACCCCACCACGACCATGTGCGTTGACATTCCTCGAACTCGATGGCAGCCAGTCCGGTGCCTACGATTTCGAAAATGAACTCACGAGTGCCGTACTGCGGATTGCCGACGTCGGGAACGAATTGGCCGCGGGTGAGCAGCCTGAACGCGCTGGGAAGGGGACGCTTGACGTTCCATTCCTTCCACGCGTACTGGTCTTCGGCGAGGATCACATGGATCTGTTCGCCGCGACTGAGGTTCTTGAAAGTCTTGCCCTTGTCTCCATCACGACAGGTCGTGTAGAAGATTCCGGCCGCGGTGGCAACCGGCGAAGAGCTTCCAGTGGAAACAGGTGTGCGACACCACTCGCATTCATCGAGCAGGTCGCTGCAGCCGTCGCAGAGCGCATGCGCGAAGTGGGAGGTCAGACCTCCACACTTCTGGCAATTGCCCGGCACATTGAGTGTGCTCTTGGAAGAGCAGCCTGTGCAGAGTGACATAAGATTTTTCCTCCTTAGTTTGAGCCTCGAACACAGCCCGTGCAGGTGCACGTGAAGGTCGGGCGGTGAGTCTGCGGAGGTTCGAAGCTGACCTCGTCCTGCTCGTTGATGAGCAACGAGGGCTTCACCATCGTCAGCAGATTGGACGTCGCCAGAAGCTCGTCGTGATCGGCGGGCTTGTTCATCTGGAAGTCGACTTCGAATTCTTGCGCCGGCGGCTTGAGGCCAGGACCGGGCTCGTCCACGAAGCGGACAACCACGAAGACCGAGTTTTCATCGGCATCGGCCATGAGCGGCAGCTGCACGAAATCTTCGGCAGACTGGTCAGCTCCGTCGTTGCTTTCGAGCGAAAGCGACGGCTGAATTGCGTCAGCGTCAGCGCTTGCTGTGTCATCGTCGGCACCAGCAGCGGTGGCGCTGAGAGCGGCGATCTTTTCGGCGTCTGAAGAAATGTTGACGATGTCGTTCGCCGAATTGTCCTCGCCGAAGACGAAAAGGTTGCCCTTCCCATCATGACGCAGGTACTGCAGGCCAGGGTTGACCTTGGTGCTGAGCACGAGCTTGCCGCTCACATGCACCAGCATCTCGGTTGCGTGCTTGGACATGACGCGCAGAGCGTAAGCTCCCAGCGGCATGCGCACAAACAGCTTCTTGCTGTTCGCGACTGTATGGAAGACCGGTCGGATCCAGTCGACGTCTGCACCAAACAAGGCATTGGCTGCCGGTTTGGTCACAAGCGCGATGTCCACCTGCCGTCCAATCGTGTCTTGGATTTTCATGAGTTGACTCCTTTAAAAGATTTTTGAATTCATAAGAACTCGAACGCGCCAGCAAAAAGGGAGGAAGAGCAAGCTCCTCCTCCCCTTAAGTGGTGGTCCGATGGTCTGGAGAAACGTCAGCCTTACAGCCAACGCTCCTTCACGACTTCTCCGTCTTCCGTGAAATACTCGAAGGGCATCGGCGGGCCGGTGGGCCGACCGCGGGCATCGGTACGCTGCTCCATGGTCAGGAGACGCACAGGCATACCGCAAAGGCGACGGAAGAACATCAGCGTATCGCGGCACTCCGACTGCAGCAACGGTCCGAATGTTTCATCGAACTCGTGCTTCAGGGTCCAGCTGCCATCACCGAGCTTGCCAGTGTCCTGGATGGTGATGTTGGGCAGGCTGTGGTAAGCGGTGCGCATGGCAATCATGCGCCTCGCTTTGTGCTTGTTCTGGTCGAAAGCAGCCACGATCTGGATGACCGTGCCCATGTGCTCCAGCGTCTGCGCCGGAACGGGGAACAGGGGCTGGCCCAGCTCCTCATGGTACTGCTCCGAGGTCTCCTGCACCTGCGACCACACCTGAACGACCTGCATCAGGTCTTCCAGAGTCATCGGCGCCGGATTCTCGAACACGAACTTGCGGTTCCAGCCGTTCTTCTTCAGGGTCTTGTTGATGATCCTGATGATGCGACGCACCCACTCGAGGTTCTCGAGATTGATGCGCTCGAACAGCTCTTCGCCCATGAACTCGTTGACGAAACGATTGTCATCGTAGTGACGACGAATCTCCATCATCTTGTCGCGGTTGCGGCGAACGACCTCAGTCTTCTCGACCTTCTTGCCTTCGACGTACTCGCCATCGGCATTCTTGACGATGCGCTTGCGCTTCACCGTCTCCATGCCGTCATCGAAACCGTACTTGTCGTCGATGAAGCGCCAGATGTTCTGACCCATTGCATAGGGATCGAAGTAGCTGTTGACGGCTACCTGATAGTGCATGTGCCACGACTGCGCCAGGTCAAAGCGGAACTCCATCGGCAGGTCGACTTCCGGCTGCAGGAGAAGCTCCCGCTGCCAGTACGACGCCCAGCCTTCGTTCATGAACTTCGTCCGGCCCTGAGGCTGGAAGTAGCGCGAACGGTCGTGCACGATGGACATCATCATGCGCGCTTCAGGCGGCAGGTTGGGGGTGTTCTCTTCCTGCATGACGAAGTGCAGCAAGTCGGCTGCAGGCTGAATCGGGTAACGGCGCAGTGAGCTTTCGATCACCGCCACCTGCCGCTCCAGCTGCACCTTCTTCGACTGCGAGTATTCGCCTTCGTCGAGAATGCGACGACGCAGTTCTGCCACTTCACCCCGAAGGATTTCGCGCAGTTCTTTGTCGCTCTTCTTCTCTGGATCCACAGGACCCCAACCAACGTGGTTGGAAATCGCGTGACAGGCATCGAGGAAGTGCTCGACACCCACCCAGCCCCAGTCAGGGTTGTTCACGAGAGCATCGATCTTGTTGCGGTACTGGGTGAGCCGCGCGATGATCGATTCGGGCATCGTTCCTGCGAACGTCTTGTTGTTCGCGAAGAAATCGACGTGACCCCACACAGCGTGCGCCATAACGTGCAGCTGCATGGGCAGGGAGTTGGTGGTGGAGAGGTAGCAGATGCTCGGGTTCGTGTTCAGCACCATCTCATAGATGTGGCCGCCGTAACCCTGACGCCTGTTTGCCTCGGCCTCCTTACCCTTGGACCAGTGCACGTAGTCGTTGGGCATGCCAACGTACGGCAGAGTTTGCGTGACGCCATCGTCAGTGGTCAGCCTGTAGTCGATGGGGTAAGGCGACAGCCCGAGCCGTTTTCCGGCTGCGTGCATACGCACATCCCACATCATCAACAGCTCCAGCTCACGAGCGTATTCGAAGTGATCTTTAGACATAGTTAGGCTCCTTTTTGGCGATCCTTATCGAGGATCTGTTTAAAGGCATCCGGTACATCCTTCAGCGAGTTGGCCTTTGCCATGCCCAGGTGAGCCTTCACAGCAGCAGGCAGACCCTGGAGGGCTTGTCCACCGAGCGAATAGCCGCTACGACCGCCCCACGAAGTTCCACACTCCAGGTAGCCGACGTAGTTGAAGGGCGCGGTAATGATTTTGGTAAACCATTGCCGGATGGCGTCCTCGCCATCGAACAAATCACCGTCGGTGGCATGGAACATGTAACGGTTCCACGTTGCGGCGGGATACGGGCCAGCTGAATTGCCGGTGGTCTTTGAGCGAGCGCCGAATTCAGCGATGTTGTAGACGAGCTCCCAGGCAGGAACTGCTACGGTACCGCCGCTGGCGCCGATCTTGAAGAATTCTTCCTCCGTCTTCCAGAGGTACTCCTGCCCGTCATGGGAAATCATGACGATGGCCACTTCCTTGTACTTCGTCTTGAGGAACATGACGCAGATGAAGAAGTAGGCCTTGGCGATGATGATCGGGTCACCATCCATCGAGCCGGAGCGGTCGAGCACAAGCGCAACCATCGCCTTGGAGTCGGGATCATCCTTCTCCTCGATACGACTGAAACGCATGTCGGTCTTGTGGAACGGCACCTCGAGCGTGCTCGGGATGATCTCACCGTCGCGCTCTTTGACGAACACGTACGATTCGATGTGACGCTGCAGCGCTGCGTGCACCGTATATGGTGCGACAGTGGTTTCCGGATTTTCATCCAGGTACTTGACCAACGTCTCCAGAACGTCCTTACGGAAGTCGTCGACGTCAGCTTCGATCACCGGATTCGATTCGTCGGCCAGTTCCACCGAGCGCAGATAATCCTGGACCTCGCTGTCGATCAGCACCATCACCGGCTCGGGGAACATGACGCTCCCGTTGGCGGTTTCGGCACCAGCCTTGCTGTACGCCCAGAACGTGTAGGCCTCGAAAACCGACTGGCACTTTTCAGCGAAGTCAGGCACGAAGTCTTCCGGACGCGAGTTCTTCATCGAAGAAGCACGGCGCAGACGAGCGATGGCAGTGGCGCGCTTGTCCATGCGCGACTTGGGACCGTTGTTGGTCAGGCCGCGACGCTTGTGCGTCTTGACCAGAGTCTGCGCGAACATCTTCTTGAGCATGTTCGGCAGGCCGATTTCGGCGAAGAACATCTCGAGGAATTCCTCGAAATCCATCTCCACGTAATCGCCAGCATCCTGACCGGGCTTGCCCTTACCGGGTCCACCCTTGCCAGACTGATCGCGGCCGGGGCGCCAGATGGGCTCCTTCTCCGGCGGCACGGGGACGTTGATCTTCCCGGGGCGGGTGATGATCGGATTGTCTCCGATGATGTCACCAATCTTGCCCTTGAGCTTGCCCTTCTGACGTTCCTTATACCGTTCGCGATCGCGACCGGTCTTGTCACCACCGCGGGAAGGCGGAGTGATGGAACTCTTGCCGGAGCCGGCAGCCAGAATAGGTATCAGAGAATCGTCGTTTGGAGCGACGAAGGTGAACGAGCTCCGGATGGGAGTCTCGACACCATTTTTAGTTTTACGCTTTGTCATGACTTGCCTCCTGGAGGTTAACTCCTTAAGTTGAACGACCTGGCAGACTCTGGTGAAATGAACCACAGAGCTTGTCAAGGTTTTGCAAAAAAGAAGAAGAAAGGCAGGCCCCACCTTAGTAAAGATTGCTCCTTACCAAAGCGTGACCTGCCTCCTTCATACTAAATGTGACTGTCGCTCTGGGGAGCAGCGGCTATAGAAAGGATTGCTCCTCTCAAACCGCCACCCCCCTCGCGCTCAGGTCGCCTGACCTACGGATTAACGCTCGACCAGGAAGTCCGCGTTCTCTTCCGCTTCACGCAGAAGCTCCTCAGCCGACCACTCGGTGAAGCCGAGGTCGACCAGGCGCTGCTTGGCGGCAGACAACTTGCGACGGTCCTCATCCGAACGAGCGGACGAAGACGCGAACAGACGAGCCGCGTTGCGCACGTTCTTGAGAACGAAACGCTCGATGCACTTCTGCACCGCCGCATGGCAGGTGTACGGGATGTTCTTCGCACCGTTCTCGGTGATGTACTGGTTCACCGCAGCCTGGATTTCCGCACGGAACTTCGGCGCTTCGGCTGAGGTCACGCCCCAATCCGGATCGCTTTCGATTTCGCGCATGAACGACTCGTCACCACCAACGGTGCCCTTGGAGTAACCCGCGGACGACTTCACGCTGGAGTTCGAAGCCCAGGCCCGGATGTTGTCCAGGTACTTGTCCCAGGTCTGCTGCGCCTCGTCCTTGAAGCCCTCGACCAGCGAGGACAGAACGAGCTTCTGCAGGTACTTCCGGCGAACTTCGTCGAGCTCGTTACGGATGATGCCCATCTTGAACTCGAGCTGCTTCTCGTCGGTGACGGTCTGCTTGAACCAGTCGCGGAAGGCCTCACGCAGGAGCGCCGTGGTCACGGTGTTACCGCGACCCTGCACCCGAGCAGCGACCATCTGCATGACCTTGTTGGTCTCACGCGGCGACTGACCTTCCAGGCCCTCACGCTGCGAAGCGCGAGCACGCAAGTCGGACACGGAGATCTTCATCCCCATACCCTTGTCGCGCATGTTGCGGCCGTCGTAGGCGTCAACCTTGATGTTCAGGGGAACCTGACCACCCTTGTCGATGCGGGTCAGCACTTCCATGCGGGCCAGCCAGCTGAACACGTCCGGGTCCACCGAAACGTAGTCCTTGCTGTCCTTCTTGGAGAACTCCGACGCGCCCCAGAACTTCCGGATGACGCGCTCCGCCTGGGTCATCTCCAGCGGATAGGGGAACCAGATACGGAAGAAACGGTCCGCGTACGGCTCGTTCTCACGCACCTTCATGAACTTGTCATATTCACCCTCGTTGGAGTGAATGATGATCAAGCCGTCGAAGAAGACCGAGCCTTCCAGCGGTGCCGGCAACTGAATGCGGCGACCCTGCAGGGCTTCCAGCAGCACACGGTGTGCTTCCGGCGGGTTCTTCAGACCTTCCGTCAGGATGACCAGACCACGGTTGCCCTTGTTGAAGGCACCGTTCAGGTTGATCAGGCGCGGATCGCCGTCCTGGAAGCGGCCCATGTTGGCCAGGTTTTCCGAACCGACCCACTTGGCGATGTCGAAGTTCAGCGGCTGAACCTCGGCCACGTCGACGATACCGGTGGAGCCGGAGAAGTCGTCGGTGAACCGCATGGAGTCGATGGGGAAGTCAGCGATGGCAATGGGCTTGCCGGGACGCTGATAGATGCCGAGCACGAGGTCCTGGATCATCGGCTCGGGAACGCCGACGGCGTTGCGGGTGCTCGACGGCAGACCGAGACCAGCAACCACGGCCGAGACGAGCTCGGTGGGCTGCAGGGCGGCGATGCCTTCGATGGTGGCCGGCTGGTCGTTGGCACCGGTGACGGTGGCGACAGCCGTGAAGTCGAGCAGGTCAGCCAGCTTCAGCGAGTTCAGAATCTCGACCTTGATCGCATGCACGCGGGCAGCGAAGTTGATCGAGGGATCCTTGTCGAGTTCGGCGTCAGCCTGCTTCTCGGCAACGAGCTGCACCATGAAGAACAGGTTCAGCGGGTTGTCGTGGATGCGCGAGCCCTTCAGGTAGGGGATCGGATCCGCGGTGCGGTACAGGTTCTTGATGCGGGTCACGAGGTCGGACTTGCCGGCGCCGGGAGGGCCAATCAGAACGAGAGCCTGCTTGTCGGTCTCACCACCCATGGTGGCAGGAACGCAGAAGGAGTTGGTGATGTTGTACACCGACCGCTCGACACCGTAGAACATGTTGAAGGTGTTGTACGCGGTGATGGACTCGTCGCCGTAGATGCGACGGGTGCGGATGGTTGCCGTTTCGTTCTCGCCACCCTGCATGATCAAGCGGAGCAGGCGGCTCTTGGACGATTCGGTCTGACGGGGGTCCTTGCCACGGGCTGCCAGCCAATCGGCGAAGGTGCCCTTGAAGGAAGAATTGGTGTTCGTTTCCATGATTTTTAACCTCACTAAAGTGTTTTCAGGATGGAGCTGTGACCCGACGCGGGTTAGAGCTTC
Organism: Cyanobacteria bacterium auto_48_18; assembly: GCA_036170915.1. GTDB lineage: Bacteria > Cyanobacteriota > Vampirovibrionia > Obscuribacterales > Obscuribacteraceae. The sequence continues at coordinate 26,564 of JAVHQC010000028.1, read as the reverse complement.
CACAGCTGGTAGTCGTTGAAGTAAGTAAGCGACTGCTCACGGCAGTGCTCACAGTACCCGAGCTTGGAGAAGCGTCCGAGGGCATCACGACGTTGAATTTTCTCTTCGTCGTTCAGTTCGATCTCGGACTTGAGAAGACGACCGAGCTTTTTCGCGGCTTCATCGTTCAGCTTGGCTGAGATGCCCGCGGCAAGCTTCGGCAGGGAGCGCCAGGACAGTTCGACCTTGTCTTCACCTGTCTCGTCGCCTTCGGCGTGCTCCACCTGAGCGATCAGGTAGGGCGTGATTTGGGTTTCAACCGAACGGCGGAACTGCTCACGATCAGACTGCGTCGTCAGCTTCATCCACGTTTCGATATCCAATAAGAAAGCGGTGTCGACGTCCTTTTCACGCTTCTCCTTGCGCCCACCGATGTCCACGATCTCGAAGCACTTCTTGTCACCAGACGAGAAGGCACGAGCGTGAACGCGGTAGCGTTCGAAGATTTCGTTGGCGCGACGGTCGAAGTCGGGGGAAACAACCTCCAACAGCTGCCGACGCAGAACGCGACGATACTCTTCCTCGATCAGACCGGCCTTGGTGTCGGTCGATGAGGTGGGGCCCTTCAGGTATTCAAGGCAGTTCTTCAGAACTTCCTTTTCTTTGTCCGTCAGACCAGGGGTCTTCTGCATGGCGGTGACACGCGCACGCAGGAAAGTCAGCATCTCGAAAGTGCTGATGCACTTCTTGCTTTCACCAGGAGCGCTGGGCGCACGCAGAGCCAGTTCCACAGCTTCCGAGATCAACTTGAGCATGCTGGGCATGTTCAGCCCGTACATACCTTCGTCTTCCCCGGCTTCTGCCCAGAACTGACCAACCGACCAGAACATCACCTCTTTCTTCGGCTCGCTGGGCGAACCTCCGATGCTGGCGGGACGTCCGAAGGCGCCGCTGTTCTGTGCGATGGCCGTGGACGGATTCTTCATCTCGACCACCAGCTGTTCGCCGTCATACATACGAGCACGGCTGACGATGTCGACTTCGTGTTCCTTCTTCATACGGCTTGTCACCGCGAGAAGGGCCGCAATCTTCAAAGTCATCGGGTCGAAGTGCGGCTTTTCGCGCATGGCTTCGACCTGCTCCCAGTAAGCCGCCTCTTCTTCCGACACCGACGTGATGTAAGGCACGTTGATCGGCGCGAAACGACGCGTGAACTTGTTGGGGTCGGCCTGATCCTTAATGAAGCGATCGAACGCTCCATCGTTGGTCTGACCGATCATGATGGCGTCGATGGGCTCCATGCCGGTGCGCGACACCTTGGTGCCACAGCTGTCTTTCTCGTTCGAGCAACCTGCAGGAATGCTGCGGTCGTTGGTTGCTTCGAGCAGCAAATCGATCTCATCGACCGATTCCGACTGCTGACCCTGCGCTGCCGTGGATCCGAAGATTTCCGGCATGTCGACTACGCCGCGGCTGCCCTTGCGGAGAGCTTCGGCGAGCGTGCAGTCTTTGGACCAGGTGGAGATACCGAACTTACGGCTGGAGAGCCGCTCAGCCAGAATCTCGATGTCCATCAAGTTCGGCTTGGTGCCGTCGGGCAGGTTCTCCATCACCTTCGACCAGCAGACCTGACAGGGCTGTCCGGAGATGGCGATGAGGTCCCGCAGCGAGGGCTTCGGCTTTTCAACCTTGTCACCCTTTGACGCGGCGGCCGCCTGCTTGGTGCGATCTTCCTCGGTCATCTCGAGCATTTCAGCGAGGGTGCTGATGCGATCGGGCGGAAGAAGATTGAGCAAGTTGATCGGGTTCTCGTGAACCGGACAACCTGCAACGGTGTAAACGATCTCACCTTCCAGACAAGCCTTGATGGCATTGGCAAGGGTTCCCTTACCAGAGCCGGGGCCGCCTTTGAGGATGAGTGCCAGTTTCAGCTGATAGCCGTTGGCGGCGGCGGCGCGAAGATGGTTGAGGACGCGAGCGACGGTGCGCTGCGAGCCACGAACATTCTTAAACGCCTTCCAGGTAGGAACGCCCATCTTCTTGAGCATGTTCAAGTAGGGGCGCAAGGTCGCGGGTGCGGACTTGATGTCCACTTCACCCTTCGACTCAATTGCTCGGACCAGAGTAGCGGCCGCGGTGTCGGCGATCTGCGGATTGTCCCTCAAACGAGAGAGGAATTCTCCGAACGTGATCTTTTCCACCACAACCGACTCCAAACCGAGCAACTTTTTGAATTCTTGCTCGTTGTAAGCCATGATTGCCTCCTTCTTAAGAAGTTTGTCCAGCTAGACCCACGTTTGCGGGTGATTGCCGGGAAGTTACAGAACTGGGCGAAAAAGCAGGGCATCTGACGATGTCCGCTCTAAAGCCTTGGTCAAAGCGCCTGATTGAACATCCGTAGAGATTGGTCAGTCAGGTGCACGACGAAAGTACATACGTACAGATGTTCAATCGTTGGTAACGGAGGAACAGGGGTACGGACTTAGTATTAGAAGAACTCGCTTGCTGGCAAACCCACAATCGCTGTTCGAAACCGAAGTCTCAATATGGATTGTGTTACTCGAAAACCCACGGCACCGTCATTCATATTGATGCGCGTCCAGATAAAAATCGGGATTTCCAGGTCTGTTTCGCTCTATCGCCTTGCGGGATGGGGTGCCTGGATTGGTGGGAGGTCGGAGATGGGGGTTTGCTGAAGTAAGTGGAGAGTCCTTGGGTTGATTTGGAATGACGATGAATATATTGAACGTATCAGTATGTAGGCAGCGCCTCAAAACATGTGAGGTACCTCATATAGCGGTTGTGGGGAGACTCTAAAGAAAAGGCTAATCGCTCTTGTTAACGGTGGTAGATAGGCGCGTTATCAAGATGGTTAAATGGCCCGCTGGCGGATTGTAACGGCAGTTTTCAAGGGGTAGGGGTAAACCCCTATTACTGGAATATTTTTGGGGTAGGCAAAAGCTGAGCTTTGGAGGCTGAAAAGTACCTTCTGCAAAGGATTCGCGGGATTGTGTTTCGTTAATGAGCAAAGGAAATACTTAGCGCGGTTCACTTAACGAATTGTCAAGTATCGCTTCACGGTGCGCGGTTGCCGCGTCTTCGGCGCTTGACATTATCGCTCGTTAACAATGTCTTTATGGTTCATTGTAATCAATCCCGAAAGCTATTCCTGCACTATGAAAGGCCAAATTTAAGCCTCAGTGATTTGTAGTGATGTGACGACAAATCACTGACATTCTTGGGGTTATCGCTATCGCTGCGAGGTTTTGATGGTGCGGCAGGGTCTAAAACGACCGGCCAAAACGCAGAGATTTTTTTGAAAATTTCTCTGCGTTTTGGCATTGGCTTTACGCGAGTTGTGCGTGCTTTCGCAGGTAAATTGGCTCAGGATTTTCTTCCGATATCGGAACAAATTCCGAGCTAAACCCGCTCGACAGCCTTGTAACGCAAATAGCTTTCCACGAACTCGTCAAGGTCACCATTCAAAACATTTTCCACTTGAGGGGTCTCGCATTTTGTGCGGTGATCTTTGACCATGCGATCATCGAGCACATAAGAGCGAATGGCATTGCCAAAAGTGGCAGAGACATTTACTCCTTTAACCCTGGCCAGCTCTTCTTCACGTTCGGCCTGTTTGATAGCCAGTAGTTTCGAGCGCAACAGTTCCATGGCCAGAGCCTTGTTCTGTAGCTGACTTCGCTCTTGCTGACATTTAACGGCTATTCCAGTAGCTTTGTGAACAATTCGCACGGCTGACTCAACTTTGTTGACGTTCTGTCCTCCAGCTCCACCAGAGCGCATGGTGCCCACTTCGATGTCTTCGTCGCGAATTTCTATTACTGAATCGATGTCGTTCATCAGTGGAGAAACTTCCACAGCTGCAAACGACGTCTGTCTCGAATCGTTGCCCGATTTAAAAGGTGATTTGCGCACCAGGCGGTGTACACCCTTCTCGCAGCTGAAATAGCCGTAAGCAAAAGGACCATCAGCCCGGAAAGTAACACTTTTGAGGCCTGCTTCTTCACCGGCAGACTGATCTAACAATTCAGTTTTGAAGCCTTTTTTCTCACACCAGCGCAAATACATGCGTAACATCATTTCGGCCCAGTCTTGGGCGTCTGTGCCACCCGCCCCGGCGTTTATGGTAACAATAGCGGAGCTATCATCATATTCACCGCCAAGTAACCTGGTCAATTCAAAGCTGGTCAGCTCGCTTTCGAGTTTAGTAAGTAAGGTTTGGATCTCGGCAGCTACAGACTCGTCGTCTTCTTCCTGGCCGATTTGCAAAAGCACCTGCAAGTCGGAAAGCTGCCTCTGCCAGTTTTCTTGCTGCTCAATTTGACCCTTGAGGCGACTCATACGCTGGGTTACTTTTTGAGAGGCTTTCTGGTCATTCCAGAAATCGGCCTGCAAAGTCTCTTCTTCTAGCGAACTCAATTCCTTCTGTAAATCGTCTAAGTCAAAGATACTCGCCGACTTTCGTCAGGCGCTCTGCAACAGTCTCGATTTCACGTTTTAACTCGGCTAAGTTCATTGTTTTTGTTTCGGCTATATAGAGGGAGAATTTTGGGCAAAATATAAGCTAGGAAGCTACAGAGATTATAGACCGGTACCTGGCGATTTCCATTTTTGCACTTGAGTCTGTGAAGCTATGACAATATGACCCTATCGGTATGGCTTGACCCGCTCGCAGATGGCGAGCCTGTAGTAAACCAGCCCATACGAGCAGATCTTGCCATCGTCGGTGGTGGCGTTGTCGGTGCGGCCTGCGCCTACCTGGCGGCGGCCCGCAATTTGAAAGTCGTTGTGCTCGATGCCGGTCAGATAGCCACTGGAGCCTCTGGGCGTAACGGCGGTTTTGTCCTGCGCGGCATTCAATCGTACTATCAATCTTGCGTTAAACAATATGGCCGTGACCTGGCTCGCTATATTTATACTCTGGGCGAGCGCAACCAGCAGTTGTTGAAAGAGGCGCTTGGTGACCAGCTTGCGGCCGTAGACTACGACCCGTGCGGCTCTTATTTGCTAGCCTCGTCTTTAGAAGAGCTTGAAGAGCAGTCGCTGTCATGCACACTAATGCGCGAAGACGGCTTCGCTGTTGATTTGCTTACCAGCGATCCGCTTGATAGAGGCTATTATGGCGCCCTTCATCATGCCGGCGATTTTGGTGTTAACCCGGTTAAATTGGTGCGCGCGCTTTTGCAAAAAAGTGGTGCTCAGGTGTTGGAAGAGCAAAGCGTCAGACAAATAGAACACAGCAACCAGGCCATTTTAATTACTGCCGGTAGCGAGAAGGTAATCTGCGACAAAGCCATTATTGCAACCAATGCTTATTCGCCGGCCTTAGATTCTTATTTTCTCGAGCGCTTACAACCGGCTCGTGGTCAAATGTTCGCCACAATGCCACTGAAAAAGAAAATCTTAAATGCTCTTTGTTATGCCAATTATGGGTGGGAGTATTTCAGGCAATTACCTGACCGCAGACTAGTCTTAGGCGGCTGCCGTCAGCCGTTTCTGCAAGAAGAATCGGGGGCGGCCGATTTAATTACTAAGCCTGTGCAAACTGCCCTGGAACACTATTTGAAAGATCATTTTCCTGAGCTGGCTGGCCTGGCCATTGAATATCGCTGGTCCGGAACCATGGCCTTCACTGAAGACGGGTTGCCTCTAGTTGGCGAGCTGCCGCATTTAGCTGGTGTGCATTTTGCCGTGGGTTGTAATGGTCATGGCCTTGGTTACAGTATGGGACTGGCCGAACGGGTGTTAGCGTCGGCATTTGATGGCGAAGCAGTGGGATATTTTGATGCTAATCGTGGATCAATCTACGCTGCCGGCAAGGGCCCTAATAACATTGCTCACGGCCATAAATTTGGTAGTGAGAAAACAGCGGCACTGGCTCGCAGCGCGCCCCGGGCGCGCATGACCGGTGAGTTTGAGATTGGCCCGTAACTGCTTCTATCAGTAAATTTGTATTAGTGGAAACCGTCAGCGGGTAACGATTCACCTGAGCGGATTGTGCGTATGGTAACGCACATGGTGACGTTGCCTTTGGCTACCACGCCATTGGTTTTTACCTGTACGGCAATGTCACGTTGTGGACATTGAATGCTGTCTGGAATGAAGCACTCGAGCGAAGTAGCTGAAGCAGACGTGACCTGGCAGCTGGTACCACCCACGGTGACTTCGTTTTCAGAAGCTTTTGTAGAGAAGCCCTTACCAGATATGGTGAATGGGCTGGCTGGTGTGGTTTCAATCATGTTTACGCTAAAGATTTCTGGCGACGATTTCATTTTGAAGTAGAGCGGATCGCACTTGACGCCGGCGATGTAGAGGGTAACTGTCTGTTTGCCGCCATCAAGGCCATTGGGCACGAGGAATTCAATTTGTTTGTCTGTAACTGATTTAACTGTGGCTGCTACTTTGCCCACGAATACTTGATAGGCGCTCTTATCTTTGGGCAAATTTTTGCCGGTGATGGTGAGCTTTTCTCCAGCGGCCGCGGTATCTGGTTTGATTTCAGAAACTTTGATTTTACCGGTGGTGAGCACCCAGCTGATAGTGGCTCCGGCAGGGCCAAATGTCTGTATGGCCATCTGTGTATCGCCGGCGCTAAGTAGCCCGCTCATATCGAGGCTAAATTTGTCACTGCCTCTGAAGTAGCTTTCGCTGGCCAGTTTGCGGCCATTAAGCATGATGCGCAGACCGGTTACTTTGGCAGCACCATTGAGACCATTGGTGATGGTCATGGTCAAAGGCAGAATTTCTTGGCCTCGTTTGACGTTGATATAAGTGGCGTTTTCTTTCCAGCCACTGCCGCTATGAACGATTTGTTTAGGGCCTTGCAGAGCTACAAGGTCAGCACTGCCACCGGTGCTTTTGGTTGTAGACGTAACAGTAGAGGTACCAGCAGTAGTAGCAGTGGTGGTAGAGCCAGTGCCAGTGGTGGAGGTTGACGTAGTGGAACTAGAAGAAGTTGTCGTTGTGGTTGGAGCCGGTGTGCCTGATCTTCTAGCTGGTGTGCGAACCTGAGTAGATGATTGAGTGGTGCCGTAGGTGGTGGTTTTTGCACCTTGCGAATTGTAGTTGATGGTTTCAGCTAAAACCGCGGCCCCACTGAGGCTCAAGGCCAGGCTCAGTGCTAGAGTGGTTGTGGCTGTGGTTCTGACTGTAGACATCACTATTCTTTGCTCCATTAAACAATCGAATCAATTTACAGGCATTATAGGCTCTTGACGGCCATATTTCTTGCTCGGTCGCTGCTTTGCTAACAACGAAATGTTTCGTTATATTATATGTTGTAGTGCTCGGGCTTAAAAAGGAAATTGTGAAAGTGCTTGAAAGCACCAGCCCAACTTCCACACAACAGATATTCTTAGTGTCTGCCGCGACCGCCCTGGCTCCTCTCCGGTGGGAGTCGAAACCAGGGCGGCATTGCTTAGACCAGACTGGTGAGTCTTAGCCTAGGCCGGTCTCCTCATTTGTCCAGAGCGATTGCCGCACTACCGCACCCTTCTTGTTCTTGAGGGCGATGTAATAGCACGGGCCTCCACTCCACGGTTCTGCCTGAACGAACTCTTCGAACACCGAACCATTGGGCATCGTGTAACGATGCAGGTCGGCGACTTTGTCCACCCAGGCTCCCGTGATGTGACCGATCACCTCGGTGGTGACCAGCGGCACACGCACAGTGCGGTCGAAAGACACAACCTTCCCGCTGGGAAGAATTTGCGCTCCGACTTCACGAACGACGTGTGACTCTGAGACTCTCTCTTGGGCCCACTTGTTGAGGCCGATGTATTGGTCCATACGCATGATGATGTTCCTTTCGCTGTCTGTTTTGGGCATGTTGCTTGCTTCGCTCCGTAGCCCGGAATTCGAAGGCACGGTCTCTGGCAAACCAGAAGCAACCGTGCTGAAGCAAGTTGATGGCGCTAAATCGCCGACACTAAATGGAGAACACGTCGACAAAATCGATGTGGCTGCATGAAAGGCGGCAAAAAAATATGAACTGAGCTGCCAGCGGTAGTGAAATCGAAACAAATTGGCGGCGACCAACGTTCGAAAGCAAAGACTGCTGCGGCCAGGTTCGATATGAGAATTGACAGATAGACGGTCAAGTCTCGATTTCAGATAGATGCGCAATCAAAACAATTGATGCAGACAGATAGGTCAGATTTCCGTACTTCAGCGATTCAAAAGTAGAGTCGGCAAAGCACGCGAAGCGACTTCAAAAGGATTCACAGATGTGACGTCAACAGGTTGGGTTCAATGGGCTTTTTAAAGTGGAAAAGAGGGGATTAGGAGATGATGACAACCTATGTCAGCCAACCTGGCTGTAGCAATTGAAGGTTTGTTAATGAAGGCTGCGGTAACCGGTTATGAACCTAGTTTTTCACTGACATTTTTTGATGGAATGTCTCAATCTCTTCTCTCGTAGGCAAAGCAGGGATGGCCCCGGCCTTGGTGCACGTGATAGCGCCGATTGCGTTAGCTGTGCGAACGATGTCGGAAAGTTTCTGGTGGTCGAGGGCTAACAGCGCTTCTCTGCGATCGGGAGCAGGTTTGATCAGCGGCAATAGTCCGGCGATCACGCCTGAATTAAAACCGTCGCCTGCACCTGTGGCTTCCACCAGTTCTACCTGGAAGCCCTGCACATGCTTGCCGCCATCTTTAGTGACAAAGTAAGCGCCGCGCGAATCGAGGGTGATAATCAGCATCGGCAAATCGTGTTCAGCTCTCAAAGCGTCGGCTGATGAAAATTCGCGGGAGCCTGTAAGAAATTCCAATTCATCTTCATTGATTTTGACGATGTCGGCCCAATTCAAAGTATTCAAGATTGTCTGTTTGCAGGTCTCTTTGGAAGGCCAGAGGCTGATGCGCACATTTGGGTCATAAGACACCAGCATCTTACTGGCGCGAGCCAATTCCACAGCCTTTTTAGTCGCTTCGGCGGCGGGGCTTTCAATTAGTGAGATGGAACCAAAATGCAAAACGCAGGCCTGAGCAAAAAGATGCTGTTTGAGGTCGTTTGGCTGCAATTTAGTGTCAGCGCAGGCGATGCGTGAGAACTCTGCCAGCTTTCTGTCACCGGTAGCGGTGGTGACCACATAGGCCATTCTTGTCTGGGCAGCCGGGTCAAGAATGGCGGCATCTACATTGATACCTTCGTCTTCCAATATAGAGCGCAGCCAGCGACCGAAGGCATCATCAGACGTGCGTCCGATAAAGGCCGTAGCAATTCCCTGTCTGGCCAGGCCAACTGCCGTATTGGCAGGTGCTCCTCCAGCAGCCTTCGTAAACATCTGCGCTTTGTCGAGCTCAGCTCCAACAGTCGTGCAGACCCAATCGACAAGTATTTCACCGAGACAAAGAACGTCAGGCATGTTGAAAATCGCTCCAGGAAATTTGCAGTTTTGGGATTATACGTTCTCAAAGCCTGATGGAAAGTGGCATTTGATCCTATTATTAAAGGATGTTAAATTAAGGCCGTCTTGATATGTGATCGCGTTAATATCTTGGCTACTGAAAAGGCGTTTTTTCTTTTAAAAATCAGGTTGAAAATAAAGTGAATAATCAGAATTCTCATTCGCTTGCCAAAACAATTGGCCGCATCACCGAAGAGAATCCCAAGAGAGTTAAAGCCCCCAGCGGCACTATTGATCTTTCCCGCAAAACCACCAAAGACATTCCTTCAATGTATCCGGGTGTAAATGCGGGTACTAATGTTAATGCCACCACTGGCGTTGCATCGAGCACGAGCACTGGCAGCTATGGCTCTGACCTGGCTGCAAAAATTGCCGCCCTGGAAAGTAGTGAGAAAAGCAAACTTAAACTTGTTTGTGCCTCATGCGGAGCCACTTCCAGCGAGGGTCGCTTAACCTGCGCCACTTGCGGCAAATATTTTTCTACAGGAGCGGAAAAGACTATTTGGGAAAATCCCATCGGATTTTTGCAAAACCAAAGCACCAATGTGCACGATCAAGAAAAGATTGCTTTGCGCAATTATCTGTTCAAGCGCGCTGCTGCTAAAGCAGTCGATCTCTTTATTGTCGGCTCCATGATTAGTCTGGAATTCATTAGTTATTTAGCCATTGCCAAATCGCTCTTAGCAATTCCCAGCGCTGCTGCTCTGATGCTCAATTTCTTTTATGTGGGCGTACCGGCCATGGCTGTGCTCACAATTCTAGGCTATCAAGCAGCTTTTGAATCGTCGCCGGTGCAAGCCACTCTTGGTAAGTTCTGGTTGGGGCTTTATGTCACTAATAACGATGGCGAAAATGTGGGCGCTGAAAAAGTGGTGTTCAAAACTATTCTTTCACTGTCGCCAATCGTGGCTTTCTTAGCGGTTTACAGTTTCTTTTACGAGACTACTTTGAGGCTCGGTGCTCACCTTGATGCCCCAACAGCTTCTGTTTTGGCTATGACTGCACTGGCTTGTTTTGTCACTTTCGGCGCGATGCATATTCTTATTGGCACCAAGAAAAGACAAACCGTTCCTGACTTGCTCACCGGATGCGTCGTACGCGAACGTGCGTGATAGCGCGGAAAGCAGTGCTTCATCTGCGCAAGAAACTGCGCAAAATTTTCTTGACCTTGGTCGGCTAGGCAAGAGCGCCTGGTGGCGGTATCTGCTTGGCCTGCTGATTGTCGTGGCTGGATATTTTGTCTTCGGTGTTTTTTGGTTCATCGTTATTATTGTTATTGCCGCCGGCGGCAAAATGCCGAATATCGAGAGCAACAGTGGGCACATCGAAGGTGTGGATGATATGGCCAACTATGTGGCCGTAAATGTGCCCAGCTTTTTTCTGCTGCTCTTTACTTTTCTGGTGGTCTGTTTCCTTCACCGGCGCTCAATTTTTACGCTGATCAGCTCTGCCAAATTTAGTTGGCGACGCCTTGCCTGTGGGTTCGGTGCTTGGTTCTGTCTGGCTGCCTTAGCGGGAGCTGTTGGCTGGATAATTTATCCACACTCATACAAATTCGAGATGCCTGGTGTTCAGTATTTCTCTTACGCGCCTCTAGTCTTATTCTTGACCCCCATTCAGTGTTTGGCTGAAGAACTGTTTTTCAGAGGTTACTTACTACAGGCGATGGGCAACAAGGTGCGCAATATTTGGCTTGCAGCCGCTCTCAATGGCTTTATCTTCATGCTGCCTCATCTTTATAATCCTGAAGTTTCTTATGGTCTGGCACCTATGGTGATTTGTTATTTCGCCATGGGCCTGCTTATGGCTTTGATAACACTGCGAACAGGCAGTTTGGAAATGGCTATTGGTGCTCATGCCGCCAACAACTTGTTCGATGCTTTGATTTTGAATGACATCAAATCTGTGCTAACTACCAAGTCTCTTTTTGTCTGCACACAAGGTCACCCCTGGTACGAGGCATGTGCTCTGATTGTCGGAGGCGTGGCTCTTTATGTTGTTGTGGACAAATATATGAGAAAGCGGGCAGTGCAAGTCTCATGAACGCAGGAGACCGAAATGACAATTTTAAAAACAGTGGGTATGTTTTTACTTGGCATTGTGGTGCTGATAGTACTGGCTGGAGCGGGCTTCTATGAATATCTCGACGCACACAAAGTATCGCCGGAAGAATCAGCCCGACTGCTAAGGGATGCGGCGAAGGCCGACCCCAATTCCTGGATTTTATCTAAGAAAGTAGCACATCCAAAAGCTCTGGTTTTGATGAAGGACGATTTTTACTGGAATTGTGCTGATGATAATTCGCCGTTTGGCAATGACAATGGTGCGGATGCATTAAATGCTTACAGAAAGTGGCGCGCCGTAAACCCCGCAGCCAATCCAATGGTTCTGGTGAAAGACGTTTTGAAAAACTTTCAAGCACCACTCCATAGATGGCAGATGATCACGCCTGACACTTTTCATGTGTTGCTCGATGATTATGTGATGGATACTGGCGATGACACAATCATAGGAATAGCATTTGGCCAGTTACTTTTTGAAGGCAAAGTGGCACTAAGCTTGAAGGACCTGGCACTTGTTGCGTTAGAAAAAGAAATGTCGCCCAAAACTATTAAACGGCGCTCTGTGCGGGTGCCGGAGCAGCGAGTTGAGCGCCTGGCCAAGATGTCTGCAGTACTTAAAGCTGCAGAATGAAACTCTAACTTGCGTTAGTTTCCTGATTAATGCATGCATAATGATTTTAGTGTTAGTCGTGGTTGCGCAATGAAATTAATTAGCACGATAATCAGTGTATTGCTTCTAAGTAGCCTACCGGCGTTGGCTGGTGATGCTGTTTTTCCACTTAAGGGAAATTTTGATTTTGGTCATAAGCCGCAGATTCAAATTGTTGATGATTGGCCTGTTGTTCATGATTTAAGGACTGCTCCGAATAAACCGACGACGCTAGTTAGCCAGGCTAACTACGTACCAACGGATAGTTGGGCAATAGTTAAAAGTATGGTGTTCGAGAATGATGGACTTGATCTGAAGAATTCTAAAAATACTTACGTGTATAGGCCCGAACCGCCGCAGGAGGTTAGAGTCAGTCCGGCTAGCCAGTTGGAACCGCCAAGTAATTTTTATCCATACTTCGCCAGGTAAATTCGGCTTATGAACCAACTGCGTCCTCTCTATCTTGCTTTGGTCGTGGTTTTGGCTGGCAATTCTGCACTGGCGGAAAGTTCTGATTTTCGTTATGTAGGCGACTTTGGTGTTTTGCCTGAAGTCCGCACTCAGAATCGAATTGAAGTTGGAGGAAATCCCTTCGCTTCTGTGCCCAGTGTGCCTGTTGAAGAAAAGAAGTCTTCTAACGCCCCTCAGATTGATGTGCTGGCTTCGCCAAATAACGGAACTATTCGAAAGCTTTCTGAAAAACAATTTGAGGTAGTGGATGACCGGCCCATACAGCGTCATAAGATTGTTGGGAGGGAGTTCCGGAGTTCTGATGAGTCGAAAATGTTAGAGGAAGAGAAGTTAGTCAAACCGGCGGATCCTCAGGAACTATTGGGAAAGCAATATGCCGCTGAACAGCGGCAAAACGTCAAGCCTCCTCGTACTTATCCTGTATGCGACTTCGTGCCTCCGCGCAATTTTTATCCATTTTTGAAAAAACTGAATTCGCTGCCATGAGTAGACTATCTCAAGTTATTCTCACTGTTTGTCTTGTGGCTGCAGGTTAAGAGCACCGGGAAATCACTCTATTGGATAAAGCAAATGCTTGTGCAGGATTTCTTTTGCAACATCGCTCTGTAAATCGGGCTTGTGATTCAGGGCATACAACTGCAGATACGCGTTGGTTCTATAACTCCAATTACTTTTCACATCAGCATGCCCAGCCCTAAAACCGTCGTGCACGGCTGCATGGAAAGTCGTATAAATTCCTGCATGTCGTATAGGTAATTGCTCTACAGTCGCAATCACGCGAGGAAGGGGGTGTGGGTATTGGCCGTTAACTTGTGATTGTTTCTCGTTTGAAAGAATTTCATCAAGTTCTGTTTGTATTTCTCTTGTAATGTTGCCTTGAGGCCAAGCAGCTGTAGTAAGAGAAATCATTCCGGGATCTTTCTGACGCGCCTCTTTAGTCTGACTTGACCCTATTAGATAACCGACCATATAGCCTCGTCCGCAACCAGTTAAACAACCCTCGTAATACCATCGATTGATTCGACTGGCGTAAAGTGATTCATTTACATTGGCACTCGGCAACTTTTCTCGGGCAGTAAAGTTGGTTGCTGTTGCTGGTCTAATCGGCCACAAGGAGATAGTTGCGATAGTGGCAGCGGTCCAAAATATCTGTGATTGTATTTTCGATTTGCGATTCATATGGCTTGGTATGCGAGATTTTGCCGGGTCCAAATTATAAGCGAGAGTGGGCGTCGCAACACAAAACGCTCTAGTTTTTGAAACACATCCCACCCTTTGCAGCGGCCAATCTCGCGAAACTCTTTATACTACTCCATGTCACAGAAGAGGCCAAAAAAATTCAGAGATAAAACGTCTTGCGACGAATTTCTCTGAATTGAAAAACCAAGAAGGTTTTTACCCTAGCGAATCAGCAGCTCAGCTGCACTTGGGAGTGCACTGACAGTCGCCGTAATCGGCAACGCCGACCGGAAACTCGCTGCCGTCTTCCTCCACGAAGAACAGCTCGGCCTTGCCGCAGGTCTTCGGGTGATCGACTTCGACCACGTTGGGACCAGGCTGGAGAACCGAGTCATGGATTTCGACGCCGTTATAGCGAACCTTGATTCGCTGCGGTTCCTTGGGGTTCATCTCGATTTTCATTGAGATCCTCTGTCTTTCTGTTGAACGATGTTTCGGTTTAGCCTAATCAGCGGCTTGCGCTCGCTAACTAGACCGCGACTTTCTCGGGAAGCATCTTGCGAAGCTCCTGGAAAGCAGTTTGGATGCCCTCGATTCCACGGTCATTCGGCACGCTGATATCAGGTTCGATACCATTGCGAATGGTCTGACCGCAGTCTCCGAGCCAGTCACCACCAGGCGTGAGCCAGTGGTTGCGAGTGACTCGAATTGTCAGAGCACCGTCGAACAGCACATATTCAGCCTGACCGATGCCTTTGCCGGGCGTAGGGCCATTGCCGACCATGAGCACTTTGCCTTCGATGCCGTTTTGCACCAGAGCGGCAACCATCAGTTCGCTTGCGCTGGCGGTGCGTTTGTTGATCAAGATCACGAGCGGCTTGCCGGCGAGAAGCGCAGCAGGCCTTTCGTACATCTCGATGGTGACGTCGCCATTGGGCTGCGTAACCGTGGCGAAAAATTGCGTGTCGTTGATTGCGTACTGGCGGCTGACAATGCCACCATCTTCGTGACGCATCTGCGTGGTGGCAATGACACCGTTGTCGAGGAAGTACCCGCACAGAGCCATGGCTTCGTGCATGCGACCGCCGCTGTTGTTGCGCAAGTCGAGTACGACTCCATCGCAAGTTGCGATTTTGTCGATGGCGGCAGCAACCTCAGCGAAGATGTTCGGCCGATCGAAGCTGAGCACGCGCAGATAGCCGATGCCGTCAGGACGCAGAACGCCGAGAACGCCGGTATCTTCTTCTGCCTTTTGAGCAGGTGCAGCGTCAACGGCGGCGACTACTACCTGAGGCTCTTCGTTGACGACGCGCTCGGTGTAGGTGTCGTTGAGCGTCGCCATCATTTCGTCGATGTATTGCAGAGCGGTTTGCCCGTCAACAATCAAGTCGTCGAAGCGGTGTTCGAGCGAGTGCCAATCGCTGAGGCTACTGGTGTCGAAGAAGGTCTGGCCGACGACTTGCCAGATGTGGTGATAAAGTGCACGCCCGTCAGAGGCGTTGGTTATGTTATGCATAATTATTTCCTCCTCTGAAAAACAACGAACAAACGACCACCTTTGTCAGGCGGTCGTCTGCGTTTGGTTGATGTGAAAAGCGCTATGCGCTGGGCGGAGCCTTCATCTTCACCGGCAGCCAGGAGCGGCCTTTGGTCGGCACTTCACCAGTGATGGTGGCAGTGGTGAAAGCCACTGCGAAGATGGCGAATCCGGCGAGAATGGCGCTGTGCACCATGAGCGAGTCGTGGAAGATCCAGTCAATCACCCAGAGCGAAACCACGGCCGAGAGCCAGAATGACCCGTACTGCACCAATCTTCCGACCTGTGTGAGGCCGAAAAGAGAGCGCAGCGAAATCGTCAGTCCAACGCCGCCGGCCAGAGTTCCTGCCGAAACAAGAGCCATGGCAATGAGGGCGAGGAAGAGTCCACCGATGGCCGAGACTCCCATGCCGAGAAGGCAGATGAGCAGCGACGCACCGAGGAAGTAGAAGAACATCTTGTGAAGATGTTGCATCTGCATGAAAAACATCTGGAGCATTTGTTTCATAGTTTTTTGTCCTTGCTTGCGAATTTTTTGCAGCAATGTAAGACGGTGAAAAATCCCCGACTCTCCATGGAGAGCCGGGTTTACGAGTTAGCGCTTCTTGGTCGGGCGGCGAGTCTTGCAACCACCACACTTGGCATTACCAAGAGACTGGTTCTTCGCCACCATCTCGCGCATGCCTTCGTCCCGCTGGCGCAGGAGACGGTTGATAGCGCGCTGCTCGGCTTCACGCCAGTTGTTGACGTTGAACTGCTGGAAGCCGGTGTTCTCGGGGAACTTGTCGGTGGCCTTGGGCAGCGAAGATTCGAGCGGCAGGTAGATCAGGTTGGTGACGTTCAGGCAGATGCCATCGGAACGGATGGAGTTGCCGATGAAAGCCGAGTATTCCGGATCGATGTTCAGATCGGCCATGGCTTCGGCGACCAGGTGATCCTTTGCTTCTTGCAGAGTGATGGTGCGGTCGTCGAAAACCTTGTCGAGACCGGCCTGCCGAATCTTGTACTGCTGCACTTCATAGTCGCCCACGGTGACAGCGATCAGCATGAAGCGGTCGTGAGCTCGGTTGAGCACTTCCATGACATGCGGAAAGAGCTTCGGCTTGCGGAAATACGGCGCACTGCCGATACCCTTCAGAATCGAACGAACGTGCTCGATATCCTCAGGCGGAACAGTGAGAGTGTAGTTGCTGGCGAGCAGTTCGTAGGCTTCGATCAGGGCTTCGGGGAAGCGTTCGCGTTCGAAACCACGGTGAGGCATGCTGCCGGCGTAGACCTTACCGAGAGTGTCATGGGCGACGTCCTTGGGCACACCGATGAAGCTCATGAAAGTCGCGAACTCGTCGGCGGCTTCGTCAAAGTAAGGCTGGCAGACAACGGCGGTGCCGTCCATGTCGATAAAAAGGGCAGCAATTTTGCCGTTGGGAGTGCAGAGATTGCGCTCACCGACGACGCAGCTAGAGCTTGAGATATACGTCATAGTTGTTACTTCCTTCGTTGGTCAGCGGAAGTTCGAAAAGCTTCTGCGCTGAGTGTTAAATGAAATGCGCTCGAAAAATTCCGGCAGACAAAATTCCCAACAAGCTAAAACTTGTTGTTTGGAGTGGAGATGATGTGGTGCGGGAATTATTTAAATGCGCGACGTGGTTTTTGTTTGAATTAGAAATTGAGAGTTACACTTCTGTCTAATGCATATGTAATAGGCAAAGAAAGTAGTTCTTGATTCAAAAAGCCTTTATGACAACCGTTTTAGCTGGCACTAACAGTTCTTTGTCACTGAAATAGCTGGCGCACCTCTTGACTTCTTTGCTTTTAAATAAAGTGTGGAAAGCAAATGCCCTTGAAAAGGCCCCGCTCTGGAGGGTTTTGTTATATAATCACGGCTCAAAGTCCCTAGTTTGCAGGGTTTCAATGCAAAATCGGTCCTCGTCTGAGAATCCGTTAAGCCAGGCTGTCGCTAGCTTGCTGACCTTCGCTACCTCCAACCGAGGTGCCAATTTTGTATTGGCAGCTCTCACAGCAGGGATTAGTGCAGGAAGTATCGGTCTCACTAGTGCAGGAAGTATTGCGCTCTCCTGTGCCGGCAGTGCCTCAGCTCGACCAGTGCAAATTGACGCTGATCCGTTTGATGAAAATGCCGAAATTGTGCCTGGGGCAAAATCATCATACTCTTCTTCCAGCATAGTCGCGGCGCCGATTGCTGGTGCCACCGCGGGTGGGGCCGTCAATAATATTTCTACCACGCCGAGCGCGCCTGCGGCTGTAAGTGTATCTTCGGCTGCCAGTGCGCCTTACGGCACAAGTGCGCCTCCAGTCAAAGCCTCAATCAGTCGCTACCAATCGCGTAGCAAAAGTCCGAAAGGACATGGCGAAGCAGTTCTGCCAATGATGGTTAATTTGGCTATGCATCCCGAGTTAATGGATGCAAAATATTTGCGCATGATTTTAGGAGCTCCGGATAATAAAGGAGTTTCTGGATTTGGCATGAGCAGTTTGCGCTGGACCGCCAAAGATTTAGGTGGGCCGATAATTGACTTGCAGTCTGGCATTGCCAGCTTTAAGAACACTCACCACCGCTCCACAGATAGTGGCACGCAGATCTCTAAAACTCTGTTGGTGCAATTTCCGCAATCAAAATTGCGTCTGAAAGAAGTACAGAAACAGCTTGGAGCCCCATTGCGCCGCTACTTCGACGACCAGTCTCATCCGGTAGAATGCTATCAGCTTGCCCCTGGAGCGCTTCTCACTATTACTGAACCAGCCAATTGCTTCGACATCAAAAAGATGGCTGTGGTTTATAATGGTCCACCTTTAAAATCACCTGGCATGCAAGATTACGCGGTGGCAGCCGAATATCGTCTGGCTGTAGCGCGTCGCCATTTGGCCGGCGGCAATAGTGTTCGCTGCGCTGAGTTGCTTAACGAACATTTGAAAGACCAGCCGCACGATGCGGGTGCGCATTTAATTCTGGCTAAAACCATGCGTCATTATGGCGACGTCAATGGCTCCATCAACGAGTATCGAACGGCATTGCAGCTGGCACGCACGCACCATGTAAGTGCAGTCGAGCAAGAAGCCTTTGCAGCATTGCATCAGCTGGGGCTGGTCGCCAGGCCCCGGGCTATTTAGGCAAAGAAAATTTGCCTTAAAGGTCCAAAATTGCCTGATTAAAGGTGAAAAAGTGCCTTAAAGGTCAAAAATTGGCTTAAAGGGTGAAATATTGCAAGATGGCTGACATGGAGACATAGTCTTCAGTATCAGCCATCTTTGCAAAGTTAGGTGGGTCTGCAGCAGATGCGAGTTTGCGATTACTTGGCGCTCAGCTGCTTGCTTTTGATAAACATCCAGAGGCCGAAGACCATGAGGGATGTAATCACAAGGTTGTAACCGAGCGAGATGTGGCCGAAGGCCGCCATTTCAGCAAGCAATCCGCAAGAGCTGAAAAGCATGAATCCACTGCCGCTCCAGCTCATCGACTTGATGAGAGCGGTTTTGCCTTCGGTGCGAATGCGGTTAAGGTGAACGAGAGCGACGCAGAAGCAGCCGAAAGCGGTGAGCAGCAAGCCTACAACAAGATAGACCGCCGCAGTTTGGAATGCGATGTTCATAATTGGTCCTAGTTTTAGAGTTTTGAAAGAGCCCTTATGTCGAGCAGGTGAATTTGCGAGCCAAAGTGCTTCACAGAAAAACTTGAGGTTTTTCTGTAGGCACGTTCAAGGCGATTCCAGAGTTTCCCATGGGTCAGCTTCAGCGTGGCCTCGAAAAAAGAGGGGCAGGCTGACCGAGAATGTGGGGATAGGCTGGTTTAATGGAAAATTTGTTTGTTTGGTTCTTATATAAGGAGAGAAATGATTGCTTTTACCCTAGCAAAAGCAGGGCTAGCAGTTCCAATGAAAATGCGGTTAAGGCGAGTTATATAGATAAAATATGCTTGACAATCGCTTTTGGCGTGGTCTAATTAAAGAGTCCAATTAGTACGTGTCTCCATGGCCCCACGCCTTTGAGAAGGTTCCTCAATGATTCGAGATAACACACAAGAGAAGAGTCAGACTGGCGACCAGGGCGCCAGCGCCTTTGATGTTAGTTCCGAAAAAGCGCGCTACAACTTACTAAACGATGTGATGGACACCGCTACCTATGATTTGGCTCTTAATCCATACAATCATGCGGTTGGTGGTGACAAAACCTTTAAGGCCGAAAAAGAGGGTGATAAAGGTCAGTTGAGCTTTACTGATGCTTATTTCGCCATCAAAGGCACAAACAAGCAGCCAGATGCCAGTCTTGAGAACGAAGAAAGAAAGAGAGCCAGCGGTGCTGTTAAAGGGGAACCCCTCAATTTTGCCGCCACTGACATTTATGCCAGCAATATCTCGCAGTCTGCCGCTGAGAGAATGGACGCGCAATTCTTCGGTGATATGGTCAACGGCAATCGTCAGAAAAAAGCCGCTTAACTTAGTATCTACTGCTGATATTAGACTTACAGATTATTGAGCGTGGCCTTCAAATGGTCACATTGATACGTGCGGCAAATTCCAGGCCGGATGGTGTAGACCGTGCATTCTCGCGCTTCTGATAGAAATCGGCAGGGATGAATTGCTTCTGCGTCCATTTCTACTCGCAAGGCAGGATAGTAATCGCGGTTCTGCCAGGTGGTTTTGCCAGGAAATAATTTGCTGCCTTCAGCGAATTCGATGAAAACTTCAGCATATGTGTGTTTGCGTCCATCTCTTTCAGATAAACGTTTGAGAAATTCTTTGGTATCAATTATCGGTCCAATGATAAAGTCGCGATCTGCCACGGTGCAACAGGCTCCGGCGTTGCCTTTACGGCCGTAGCAATTGCGAGTGCAAGTGTAGTGGGTCACCAGATCCGCTATCTCTGTTTGATTTGGAGAGTGGGCGGCGGCTTTTTCACTCATTATTTTTGCAACTCCGATCGCTTTTGCAGTAAGGACGTAACGTAATCGGTCAAGCACTGGGCGGCAACTTGATGCCCGGCTTCGGCAAAGTGTACTTGATAGAAGAGCGCCTGGTTACCCTTGTAATCACGAAATGGTTGAGACAGTTCAATCATGCCGAATTTCTCGCCTGCACTTTGCGCGCGTAATGCTGGTAGCTGGTCGCGAAAAATCGGGTCGATATTACCCATGTCAGGAAAAGTAATGAGCAAGAAATCAGCACCGTGCTTGCGAGCCGTGGTGTTGATCTCGCTTAGCAATGCTTGTGTGACTTTTAGTTTGTCCGGTATGGCGTACTGCGGGGCAGAGGCAGGCGGGCTGTAAGACGCAGTAAGTTTAGCGATAAAATTAGTCAGGGAGCGGCGAGTTTTGTTATAGAATTTGTCGGTGAGATTGAGTTGAAAGTTAGTCTGGTCCCAGACTCCATAGATGCGGCTGTTAGCGCGCAGAAATTCTAGAATCGGGTTGCTTGTCAGTTTTTCTTTGTTGGCTAAAAGTACGCTTTGATCAAGCGTCAATTTGTTGTTACTATCAAAATAGTAGAACGGCCTGGGCTCTGCAGTTAGGCGCTTAGCCGGATCGACTGTATTTTCATCAGAGTCGCCTCGTGAATAAAGCACCACTACCAGATCAGGTTGGTAGGTCAATACAGTTTTTTGCAGTTGCAAAAGTTCTTGCGCCGTAGAATAGCCTGAGACGCCAAAATTCAATACCTCGATATTGTTTAATCCGGCAAATTTTTCGGCATTGCTTTTCCGCTTAGCATTCAATTGTATTTCTGCCAGACGGGCAAAATCTTTTTCCAGAGGTACTTGCAGGGCCTCTGTCTGCGAATCTCCGAGCAAAGCAACACGATAGGTGCCCGCAGGCTTAGCCACACTGCGTTCAATGTCACGCCAGCCTTTTTGCGAGAGTGTGTCGCGCGAAAAGCCTTCCAGCCGCCAGGTTACAATTTTTGCCGGAATGTGCACTGAACCTAGTTCAGTGTCTGGTTTAATGAAATTCTGTTCGCCTACGCCCAGTAGGGTGAAAAAACCTTCTAAAGCCAGCACAGCAAGCGGCGCTAAGATCAAAAATTCTATAGCAATACGTGGCCACGATTGCTTCACGGCAGGGCTAGAGGCACCAGCTGTGGTGTCGTGTTTTATATTTTCAGTAATTGGTGCTTCTGGCATTTGCTAACCTAAAACTGGAAGTATATAAAGGGGACAAGCTGCGAAGGTGCGCAGCCGGCGATAATTAATGCGGTAGTGGCGCAAGTGAGGAAGCGCATGGCAAAGGAGCGATCCCAGAACGATAGCACCGCAGATAGTGGCTTAGGCAGTTCGGGTTTAGTTTTAACCATGGTCATGGTTTTGTGTCGCAAGAAACTATATAAACCATAGATGGGTAGAGTCAAAAGCACTGTAGAGGCCAGATAAGCAGCAGTGGTTTCTCCGGGTTGATGCATAGTGCTGAAATTAAAGAGCCTCTGATAGACCAGACCGGCTTCTGGTAAGCTGGCAGAGCGAAACACCACAAAAGTTGGCAGGAGAAAGAGGATAGTGTATACAACCCCGCTCCAGTGCCAGACACGGCTGACTCGCCAGCGCGATAGAGTCGGATTTTTATCACAAATTTGCGACCAGACGCGAGTAATGACCAGGCCAATGCCGTGCATTGCTCCCCAGACCATATAGCGCCAGGATGCGCCGTGCCAGAGGCCACCGAGGGCCATAGTGATCAGTGTATTGCGTTGTGTTTTCCATTCTCCGCGGCGTGAGCCACCAAGGGGAATGTATAAATAATCGCGCAACCAGGATGAAAGTGACATATGCCAGCGCTGCCAGAAGTTAGCTGGGCTGTGGGCTAAGTAAGGAAGATTGAAATTTTCAGGCACTTTGTAGCCGAGAATTAAAGCCGAGCCGCGACCGATATCGGTATAGCCAGAAAAGTCGAAAAACACTTGAAAGAAAAAGCACCAAACAGCAATCCATGCATCAGAGATGCTCATTGCACCTACGTTGGCAAAGCCTTTGTTGACAATTAAACCGAGATTGTCGCCCAGCACAACCTTCTTAAAAAGCCCCTGCAAAATGAGAAAGACACCCTCTCTAAATTGCGAATTTTTAAAAACTGGAGCCTCCATCATTTGTTTGTGAAAATCTTGAAAACGCTTGATGGGCCCTGCTATTTGCGAGGGGAAGAATGACGCAAATAGTGCGAAGTCGATAAAGTTTTTTAAGGGTTTGCTGCCACGATGTATGTCAACAATGTAGTGAATAAATTCAAAGGTAAAGAAGGAAATGCCGAGCGGCAAAAGAATGTTTAAAGCAGGTGATGACCAGTTTTCCAACGCAGTACTCTGCACGACTTTGCCGCTCAGATGCAAAACTGATGCCAGACTCTCAAGTAAAAAATTGGCGTATTTGAAAAAGCAAAGACAGCCTATGTTGAAAATAAGCCCTGCTCTAAGAATGTTTTTGCTTTTGCCTGGTTTTTCTTCGGCGAGACTGCTGGCAATGAGCAAGCCAAAAATATAGTTGGCAACGGTTAGAAGCAACAATAGCAGCCCGTATTCTGCTTTCCAGCTCATGTAGAAAAAGTAGCTGGCAATGAGCAGCAAAATTTTGCGATATTTTACTGGTGAGAGCCAGTAAAGAATAAAGACTACAGGCAGAAAAAGCAGATAGGTGAAGCTGTTGAATAACATGGCATATCAGTTGAGAGTAAAGCCGATAATAACATTTGAGGCTGCAGGCTTCCTGAGAGCATCTTCATTGCTGCTTTGCATTTGCCTGAAGTGCTGCTTTTAGCTGCTTTTGATCATGTTGCATTTGATTGCTAAGTTTTCTTTTGAGAAAAAAACCTGCGCAGGTTTTTTTCTGACAGAAGCCTCAAACAGCCTGAGAAGCGAAGTTGGTTTTAACTATAAGGTGTAGTCTGTTTTGAGAAAAACGATAGGAGCGCAATTAAGCGCTCCTATCGGGGTTTATAGTGTCACCCAACCCAGAGTGAGAGCCTCAGTTACGGGGCTCGTTCAGCTTCAGCACCAGGTTTACCAGTTCCAGAGCCTTGGTCGAATCGAGCTCCAGATAGGTTTTGCAGAAGTACCTGATTCCGTCTGCCGATTCGGTGTGGCGATGAATGCGAATGGCGCGCATTCCTTCCTCCATCACTTCCCTTGCCTTCACACGCTTGTAGTCGTGCTTGAGCGCCATGGCCAGGTTGGCGTAGAGGGTGCTGACGTCTGGCGCCACTGCTGATTCGCCGATCTCCAGTCGCACCGAAATCGCGTCGGCGAAGTGCACCGTCGCGGTTTCGTAGAGCTTGCTGTTGTAGAAGGCCATGCCGAGCTGGTTATGCACGGTCACTTTGGTAATGTTGTCGGGGTCAGCCGCCAGCAATTCCAGTGCCTTTTCCAGTACCAGTTGAGCCGAGTGGTTGTTGCCGGCGTCCAAGTGCTTGCTCGCTTCGCGAGTGCACCTGATGGCCGCCGAGTTGCGCTCCACCTCTTTCTTGCTGGCAGGCAGCAGTGAGCCATCCAGGGGAATGACAGCACCGTCGCCGATGCGATCGAAGCAGAGTTCGCCATCTTCCACACTGACAAGGAGCTGGTCGTTGGCGCCGACGACGCGCTTTTCCACCGCCACCGAAACCGGGTCGGTGAGTTTGCGCGGCACAACACGCTTGAGGTCAGCCACGTCACCGCGGTTGTTGAGGCAGAGCTTGAGCATGTGCTGGCGAGCCGCCGGTTCCACCACCAACTTGAAGGCGGCAGTGCCGTAGGCTTTGCCAATGCTGCGCTCGACCTTGTCGATGGCCAGATCGAGGACCGCCGCGATGTTTTCGTCGGTGAGCTTGCCGTAGATGCAAACCTCGTCGAAGCGATTGGTCACTTCCGGCGGATAGCGCTTGGTGACGATATCACCAAGCTCTTCCACCGCATTGACCGCCTGCTTGATGAAGCCGATGCTGTTGGCGCGCTGCGACAGCTCTTCCATGCCCAGGTTGCAGGGCATGAGGAAGATGCAGTTGCTGAAGTCCACTTCCTGGTTGTTGCCCATGCGCTCTTTGGCGGCGCTGAAGATGGCGAGCAAGAACTGCTCGAATTCAGGACCCGCCTTCTCGAACTCGTCGAGCAGGATGATCGTGTACGGGCACTTCGAACCCTTGCGTGAGGCCGACAGGTTCTGAGCCGACAGCAAAGCCGACGGGTCGAACTTGTCTTTGTTGGCCAGCAGTTCTTCGTCGGTGGGCGGCTTCTCGTAACCGATCCAGCTGGCGCTGGCGCCGAGCAGGCGGGTGATGTCGCCCTTGTTCTTGTAGTTGGCACAGTTGATGCGGATGAAAGCATCGGGATTGCCGTGGTAGTACAGTGCCAGCACGATGGCGGTTTCTGTCTTGCCGGTGTGCGAGACGCCGGGCATCAGCACCTTGTAGATGGGCCTGGTGCGGTCGCGGAACTTGTTCTTGGCGGCGCGATGCAGACGCAGCAGCATCTTTTTGGCGCCGGGCTGGCCGATCAGGTTGGCGTTGATGAATTCCAGAAAAGCAGCGTCATCCTCGCTCGGTGTTTCCACATCGAGGCGAGTACGGGTACGCGTAGGTGACACTGCGTGCTCGATGACACTTCCGGCGATGGCCAGGGTGTCGGTTGCATTGCTTGCTGTGGCATCGCTGATGGTGCCAGAAGCAGCGGTTGTATCTTGTTTCATAGTACACCTCTAATCTGTGTCGGCGCGGTTTTTGCGCTGACGGTTGTTGGTTAAGAGAAATAGAGCGGAACAAGCGAGACAAGCAGCGCCAGCCAGCTCGAAGCTGTGTGCCACACCGATTTGCTCCACCAGGTAACCGAGGAACGGTCCACCCAGGGCGAGCATGCCGAAGTAGCAGTACATCCAGAAAACTGTGGAAGCGACACCACGCAGGCGATCTTCCACTTCAGCCTGAAGCAGGCTGTGGGCTCCGATAGTTACCAGAGTCATACAAAATCCGATCGGTGCCACCAGGGCCAGTGCCACGAGTTGATTCGAGGCAGCGGCAAAGAACACGATTAGAACAGCAAAAGCCAGCCCGGCAAGAGCCACCGTGCGGCGCAGTTTGGTGGTGCTGACTGCACTCTGCGGGCTGCTCGAGCTTTTGTAGGCCAGGTAGATTGAAGCAATCACTGCACCGATTTCAGAAACAGCAATGAGCAGCCCGTTCAGTTTGGCATCGCCGCCGAGATTGTCGGTGAAGACGGGCATTAGCGGAATGTAGACTCCGAAAAATGTCAGCCCGGCCACAAAAAGCAGAACCGATCTGGTCTTGCTGTTGCTCGCGATTGCCTTGACGGCTTCTAGCAGCGCAACGCTTTCGTTGTCCTCTTTAGGTGCTGGCTTGATGCGTTTGAGGGTGCCGAGTTCGAGCAAGTAGGTGATGCTGTTCACGGCAAAGCAAGCTGTGGGGCCAACAAGTGCCAGCAAGACGGCACCAAATGTGGGGCCCATAACGCGGCCGCCATAAAAGAGCAGGCTATCGAGCGAAAAGGCGTTGACCATTTCTTCTCGAGCAACCAACTGCGGAATCATGGCGAAGCGGGCCGGAATTTCAAAAGCAACGATGATGCCGAAGAGGCTGGAGAGCAAATAGATGTGCCAGACTGCAAGGCTGCCGGTGGCTGAAAGAGCGAGCCAGACGAGCGACAAAACAAATGCCAGACTCTGAGAGATCAGCAATATTTTGCGTCGATCAAATCGGTCAGCTGCGTATCCTCCAAGTACTCCCATGGCTATCATTGGTACCTGGTAGGCGAAGAGCACACCGCCGAGAACAAGGCTCGAGCCGGTCATCTGATAAGCGATCCAGGCAACTACAACTTCTTGAAGCAGCGAGCCGGCCAGAGAAAACATCACACCAAAAGCGTAGAGCTTGAAGTTGGGATGTTTGAGCGAAGCGAAGGTAGCAGTGAAATAGCGGTGCAGGAATGCACCATCATGTTTGTCGGTCATGGTGCCTCCTTGGTGGTTTAGTTTTAGTAGACGTGATCAGTCTCAACGCGGGGGCGTGGAGAAAAAGATGCGGCTAGGTGGTTAAAATCTGGGTTCTAGAGCTTTTTAAAGAATTGGGGAAGGAACGTGTATTTATTTCTAGCTATTACCAGCTTCTGCACCTAGCTATTTCTTGCTTTATTGCGATCTCTTTACAACTAAATTAAGAGTTTTGGTACTGAAAGAGAGTGCGTGAAACGACGCCTAAGAATTTTTACAACTCATAAGTTGTATTTCTGTACAACCTTGTATCTTGAGTTCTTGACTGCAATTTGCGGTTGAGCAAGACTGTT
>JAVHQC010000027.1:0-47250 GCA_036170915.1 Cyanobacteria bacterium auto_48_18 | reverse complement strand
CACAAAACCATCAAGTCGATTACTTGAGGCAAATTATCAGCCAAAGCCCGCTGCCTGCGTTTGGCAAAAATTGCCAGGATAATATCAGCGACAAAAAACAACACTAGTGAACCGACAAGAGCAAAGCCCGGGTGAACCACAAGAAACAAAAGCGAGCCCAGTAGCAATGGATAAAATTTGGCCGCACAGACAGTTCCATAATATGTATTGTTGCGCAGACCGGCGTAAGTCAAACGCTCTTGCAGCCAAGATAAATAACTGCCAGGAAACATTCTCATCACGTAACTGGCCGGCTCTACAATAATGTAAGGCAAACTGAAAACGGAGCCTGCACTATTGGCACTGGCGCCGCTTCGAAAGATAAGCTTGAAAGCAAGAACTAGAGATAGGAACAATGCGGCAATCAGTTCTGGATAACTGGTGAGAAATTGAGCAGAAGCCATTTAAACTTTCACCTCGGCCATTTTAGTTATCAGCACAACTCCAATAATTTCTAGCACCACCGCCAGTGCCAACAACATGCGACCCAATTCGTTCGAAAATAGAGGGTCAAGATAGCCGGGGCTTAGAAATTCAAGAGCAGTTGCCAGTACTATCGGCAGAAGTCCAACAATAATGCCGGTCAAGCGACTCTGGCTGGTCAAAACGCGCACCTGGCGCTTCAACTTCAAACGCTGGCGTAGTGTTAAATTAGTCTTGTCTAAAAGCTCGGCTAAACTGCCACCTACTTCCGCCTGAATGGTAATCGCCCGGCGAATTAGATCAAGTTCTTCTGAGTTATATTTTGTCACCGTATTGTTTAGAGCTTCGCTAAAGGGCTGCCCCAGGTTGATCCGTTGCAGCACGTGAGAAAATTCCTGCCCTAACGGAACAGCCGATTCTTTGCCCACCGAACGCACTGCCTGGGCCACACTATGCCCACTGCGCAAAACAGAAACCATCAAATCAATAGCATCAGGCAATTGATCGATGAAGCGTCCGCGCCTCCTCCTGCCAATCACAATTAAGCAGGTAATGGGCAAAAACAGAAATAAAACAGCCAGAGCCATTGAAAAAAGTTCAGGCAGACCAACGATGTAAGCGCCCAACGCCGGTATAAGGGCGCAGCTTAGCGACACCAGCCATAAATCGGCCAGCGAAATTTCTACCGCCGATCGTTCCACTACGCGCACCAACCATTGCGGTTTCGGCACAATGCCGGCAAAATTAAATTGGAAAGTTGGACGTGCTTCTGCATTGGTGCCAGCTTCGAGTTTTGCTGTTTGCTCGACTGCAGGGCCCAGAGCTTGACTAACACGAAGAGCAATAAATTTTTTTCGCTTGGCAATTTTAATTACTCTTACAGCCAGAATGCCCGTCAGAATAACAAAAACCAATATAGATAATAGATTTATGGGAGTCATTGCGGCACCCCTCTGAGAACCGGCACGCGGGCATTCTCAGCCTCTTTCGCCTGATCATATTCAAGTTGAAACTGCTGTTCGTCTTCGACTTCGAACCAGGCAGAAGGAAGGGGCAAACCGTGTTCGACAAACCGTTCTGATTTAAGCGGCCTGATACCACAAGCGCTATGAAAACCAAGCGAATTGCCATCATGGCCGGTGCCTATCTGGCGAAACTCAAAGAGATCTTGCATGCTGACCACGCCTTCTTGCACACCCAAAATTTCAGTAATACTTACAACTCGCCGGGTGCCGTCAGAAAGCCGCTTCACCTGCACAACCAGGTCAAAGGCTGAGCCTATTTGTTCGCGAATGCTACGTTGAGATAAATCTACGCCAGATAAAAGCACCAGGGTTTCAATTCTACTTAGAGCGTCTCGACTACTATTGGAGTGCACCGTGGTCAACGATCCCTCGTGGCCAGTATTCATTGCTTGCAACATATCCAGGGCTTCAGGACCGCGCACTTCGCCAACCACAATGCGATCTGGACGCATTCGCAACGCATTTTTAACCAATTCGCGCTGGCCGACGGCGCCACTACCTTCGGTATTAGCGGGCCGCGATTCCAGGCGTATAACATGCCTTTGCTGCAATCGCAATTCAGCAGTATCTTCGATGGTGACAATGCGTTCGTGATTGCCGATGTAAGACGATAAGACGTTTAATAAAGTAGTTTTACCGGCGGAAGTGCCGCCTGAAATTAGAATATTCAGTCGGGCTTTGACCGCCTGGGTCAAGAAGTCTGCCATGTTTTGCGTCAGTGCAGCGCGGCCAATTAAATCTTCAAAAGCAAAAGGAACTGGTCTAAACCTTCTTATCGAAAGCACCGGTCCGTCTAATGCCAATGGAGGAATAATGGCATTCACCCTTGATCCATCAGGTAATCTGGCATCAACAATCGGTGACGATTCGTCGATGCGCCTGCCAATTCTGGCAACAATGCGATTGATAATATGCAATAAGTGGTGGTCATCTTTAAAACGAATGGCGGTCTCCATCAGTTTGCCGTCTCTATCAATCCATACACTTTGTGACCCGTTAACGAGAATATCATTGACCAGAGGATCAGACAGAAGTGGCTCTAACGGCCCAAGGCCGAGTGTTTCGTAAAGCACTTCTTGAGCCAAGTTGTCACGCTCAGAAATCGAAAGTGGCAGCCGTTCTTCTGCAATAAGATGGCGAATAGTGGCTTCGATTGCTTCTTCTAAAGCATCGTTGCCATTTAGCTGTGTTAAAACACTAACGTCAATAGTTTCAATTAAACGTTCGTGAATTTTTGATTTCAAATCATGATAGAGGTTTGACTCATGATCACTCTTGGCTTGATCTGCCGAAATTTTTGGATTTCGGCGGCTGAGTGATAAACCAACTTTTCTTTCTTGTTTTGCTTTTCTTTCTTCTTCATCACCTGTCGACAAATTGTCTGGAAGCGCAGAAATAGCAACAGCAACTGGTTTATGCGGCGTTGCTGCCGTATTGTCGTTGAATAGCAATTGGCGTAATTTCGACACTTTATACTTCTCCTACAGCCAACAGGCATGTTCGAGATAGTTCATTTATAGCTTTGCTGAAGCCATGGCGAGGCTCTTTGACCACAACTGGAATACCTTCAATAGCAGCACTTTCGCAGGCCTCATAAGCGTTGGGCAGGCGCAACAACGGAAAGCCTCCGAGCTCGGCAGACAATTGCCTTTCAATTTCTTTGAGTTTGCCGCCTGTGCGGTTGAGAACAGTGAAAACCTGATCAGATTTAAGCTCAAGGTCGCTAAAAACCTCAAACCAGCGTTTAGCAGCGGCCAGAGCTGTGACCGTAGGCTCCAGCACCAAAATGATGTTGTCGCATAAATCAAGCATTGTAATTAGTTCACGGCTGACTGTGCGGGGCAAATCCACCACCACAGTGCCGCTCTGCTTTTTCATTTCGGTAAGCAACCTGTGCAGATCACCTGACGGAAATTGTAAGGCCAGGCTGGCTTCCATCGGAGGACTGTACAAGCTGAAATGCTTACCGTTGCTCACATTGTTGTCTAGAGAAACATGTTCGGCGCATGCCGCAATGATTGCACCATCAAGAGCTGAAAGCCGTGCCAAATCAAGTAGCGAATAGCGCGGCAGGCAATTTAAAAGGCATGCGGCGTCCGGTTGCTGTAAATTAGCGTCAAATACTGCGACGTTGCCTGGGTAATGCAAGGCCAGGTGAGCGGCAAGATTGATAGTGACAGTCGTGGCACCAACACCGCCTTTAGCTCCAAGTACGCCAATTACACGGCTAAATTTTTCACTGCCAGAATTCAATGCTTTTGCTTCTTGCGAAACGTTCTTTTTAAAGAGAGTAACGGCATTCATTTAATTCACCATAGAACTTGAAGATGTAGTGCGTGGAGATAGAGATGGCGCCATAACTATCGAACGTGGTCTTACGCTCATGCCCTCTCCAATTTTAATGCGAGCGGTAAAAGGTGCAATCGGCGCAGGCATCATAGCGCTGGTAGCAGCAGGAATAGCCGCTCGGGCATTGGCAAAGCTGGCATTGCGCACTGCCACAGAATCTGGTTCCAGAGCCACGCTGAGGTTAAAGTTGCCCTGGCTGAAAACGGTAGGCGAGCCCAGCAAGCGCAAGCGGGCAAAGCCCACAACTTTGCTGACTTCACCAGTTGCAAAAGTCGGATTTTCTGCCACAACAGGAAAGATATATGAGCGACCGATCGACAATTGTCGCAGCTGATTGACAAGCTGCTGCTGCACGGTAGCAGAAGTAAAAAGATTGGAATTGAGATTGAAATTTGAAATCAGACTACCCCGTTCAACCATGGCAGAAGGAATCTCGTTATTAGTGGGCCCCGGCGCAAAGTAAGCCAGATTTGCAACCAACTGATTGACGTTCAAACTGCTTGATGCTTGATTGTAATAAGCCAGGGTTGAAGGCGAAGGGGTCAAATTTACCAGTGCACCGCTAATGGTGCCAGCAGGAATACTACTGGTGGGGCTCAAGAGTAAATTGTAAGCGGGCAACGCAGAGTTAGCCGAGTTTGCCAAAGCGGCAAATTGTTTATTGCTCAAGGCGATGGGCAAGGTAGCAAAACCAATCAAGTCTTGATCGCGCATAGCCGAACCAGCGGTGCGCGGAACACCGGCGCCGATGCGCGAAGCCGGTTGAGCAATAATTTCTACCAGGCGCTGCGGGCTAGCAAATGTCATCTCTGTCGGAACAGTAGCAACCGAACCAATTCCAGCGCCATTAAAGGCATAAATTAAAGGCAGAAAGAAGAGCTTAAGTGAGTCTGCGTTGTCGCGACGGCCACGCAATTGCAAAAAGTAATCGCCACTATCGGCAGTATTAGGATTGTCTAAAAAGGTGATATCCGCATCTTCGAAGTGCACGGCGCTCTCTGCGGCGGCCCTACCGCTCAGTGCGGAGTTTGGACCATATGGAGCGGTATTCCAGGCAGGCCCGCTTGAGCCTGATGCTTGAAAAATAGCCTGGCGAATATTACTTTCAGCCTGATCGCGACTATAGCTTTGAGCAGGAGTGCTAAGTGTGGATGAAAAGGCACCGAGTGCGGCGGCTTCGGCTGCATAGCGCACCGCAGAAGAAGCATATGCCGTGCGCATGACATCAACACAAAAGGCAACAAATGCGATACCCAAGACGATAATAAAAGCGACAAAAGGCAAGACGGCACCAGCTGAGCGCCTTGATCTAACTTTATTTGCTGACTTCTGGCACTTCATAAAGTTCTCGCTTGTTGCCTGAAAATATCTCTACAACCCATCTAGCCGTACGAGTCACTGGAGCCATCACGTCAATACCGGCAGCACTGTTAGTATTATTTGCAAAAATGGGCGGCATGGGTAAGCCGGCAAAACCAGCAAAAGTTGGCACCATCTGCGGTGGTGCCGGTATAGTAGTAGAAGTAGCAGTCGTGGCTGGCACTTTGGCGTTGGCGCTAAATCTAGCCGCGCTCAACTCTTTGGCTCGATCAGGCAGGAGATCAGATTCTGAAACTCCGCTGAGAAAAGGCTGGCCTGTTGCCAGTCGATTGCGCAATGAAAGTTTGATTTTGCCAGTTTCTTCAGCTTGAGCAAGCAATTCGGCTTGACCAGGGCTGACCACAAGAGTGATATGGTTAGCTTCTTGACCTCGAAGCGAGCTGCTGTGCAAAGCTTCACGCGGCATGCTGAAAAGCACTTTGACACTTTGGCAGACGGTTTTGGTAAATTTCTTACCGTCTAGAGTTGTGGTGACGAGAACATCTACCTGGTCGCCACTACTGATGGTGTGGTCAACAAGAGCATAGTCGTCTAACTTGAGAGTAACGGCCCGTTCATGGTTTTCAACTTTCTGAGCCAGATTGTCTCGACCACTGAACAAATAGCTCTCCTGGACCGGCTCACCTTTGCCAATAAAATTGCGAGCGATGCGACCAACTAGCAAATTGGTTTTTGAACTCATCCCTTCAGAGTAATAGCTCTCAGGGATGGTGATGTAGTGTAAATCATGAAAAGTTATACGTGACCCCGGAAAAATGTCTTGTCCGGCACCCACAATCTGCACGGTCTTAGCAGCCGTCTGCTGGGGCGCCATCATACGAAACAATGCCAGGCCGACCAACACCAGCACTAGCCCTACTAGCACCGGCACCATGGCGCTAACCTTTTTAGGTGGCACTGACGTGCGATCTCTGCCTAGCAGAGATTGCACTGACGATTCTGAATTGATAACGTTGGACGACCGCATGAAAACCTCAAATTGTTGCCTTAAACAGTGCTATTGAATCTTTTGATAAACCTCAGTCAGAGCCACAGCTCTTTCTGATATTGGAAAATCAAGAAACGAGATTGGCGAGCCGCCTACACCGGTATAAACACCGAAAGAATTGCCGAAATTACTAGCACCACCTGTGAAGGCATTACCGGTGAAAACAAAAGGATATTCAATTCTTACGGCAACGGTTCCTGGAGCAATTTCGTCATCTGCCGTACCATCAGAATCGAACGGTAGTACTTTGACCTTCGCCCCGGGCGGCAAACTGCCAGTTGATCCTTGCGATAAGAGCCTGGCTGACCCAAGTTGTTGGGCTACTACTGAAGTGGAATTTACTGAATCACCAGATGCGGTAAATCCAGTTACGCTCGCCCGAACCTGTACGTCGCTCAAATCAGGAGTGCGGCTGGCTATTCGAGCGCCTTCTTGACAGGCCATGGCTACTGTTTGCTTGATATAAAACACTCTTCCAAAATACATTATTGTGACAATAATCAAAAGCAAAAATGGAATGGCAAAAGCAAATTCGACCATCGATTGCCCATGCCGCTTACGCGACCCGCTTTTTTGCTGCTTTTGTTTCGAAGAAGAAGCCATAGACAATGGTCACCAGCCTGTTAAATGAATTCGAAGAGTGCTTGCAGTTAAGCAAACACTCTTCGCCTTCCTGCAACTCTATTGCACTACCCAGGGCGTAGCTGTGGCCTTGATTGTGCGACCAGGTTCGCTTGATTTTGTACCGCCGTAGTTGGTGGCTTGTTCAACGTTCCAGATCATATCGCCAGTGATATGGCCTAATGAGCCCAGAGCCACTACACAAAGAGCTGCTACGCAGCCGATGCCCAGGGCGTACTCAACCATGCTCTGACCGCGCTTGCTGCGGTTAATTGTTTTTCTAGTAATCATCGAATCTCCATATTTTCAAAAGTGCTGAATAGCTAAGGATTGATTGCAGCACACGAGTGCTCAAACGAATATTTCTCAAACATCGGTCAGCTTCATGCAAATGCATGCAAAAAAAGGTGACACGTAGTCGCTAAAAGAGCTAAAAACCTCGAAAGCTTTTTGCAATTGATTCTCATTAGCAACTGAGACTCACGCTAACACTCTCAATAATCACTGTCAACCAACACTAATCTAAAGAAAATCCCATAACCGGCTGTCATGAGCAAAAGGCAGGTTCTCCAGGGGTTTGCTGATTGCAGAGCATCATATTTTGGTGACCGGGTATTGCGTTAATTCGCAATAGTACAGATGCAAAGCAACAATTAGGTGCTGATGAAGAATTTGGACAGCGTGTGATCAGAGCGCCGTCAAATCGGCGAATATATATCTATGGAAGAGAGTAAAACTAAAATGCTTTCCACTCAGGAAGCAATTGAAGAGATAGTCAAAGCTATTCCTCGGGGCGACCATTTAACCGCACCCGAAGTTTACGAGCTGGCGCTGGAGCGCGGCTTAAAAGTCAGTCTTTCAACAATTTATCGCACTCTAAATCGCCTTAAAGCCCACGGCAATGTAATCACCGTAAGCGGTGATCGCGGCCTGCGTTATGAAGCTGTAGAAGAAGGTCCTGCTCACGACCATCTCATTTGTCTCGGATGCGGAATGACAATTGAGTTTTACGACGAACTGATTCGTGGTTTTGGCAAAACAGTGGCTCAGCGCAAAGGTTTTGACCACACCACCAGCCGCTTTGATATTCTCGGTTATTGTCAGAACTGTCGTTCGAAAGACGAAACACACAAAATTGATCTGGTGCAAGACGCCGTCTCGGCTGCTGTGGAGAAAACCGAAGAGGCACTCGGTCAGATGCGTATGGCACTAGAGCAATTGCGTAGCCGCAAATTTACTAAGGCTTATTCGCCGCTTAAATCTGCTGCCTCGCAGCTAGCGCAAACCATCGAAGATCTTGATTATGCTACCGGCGCTCTCAGTGGCGAAAGCCTGTTATCGGAATAATTTGCTTTGAATTCGGCATCTAAAATTCAAACTTTATTGAGTGCAGCTTGCTTGGCTCTATTAATGTTACCGAGTGCAACTGCTGCCGACACTGCAGCAACGCGCCCTAAAGTAAAAATGTCGCAGACAACTTTTGTTTGCAAAGGCAAAACAATTACCTCTGACTGGTATTACGCCGAAGATCGTTCACAAAAAAAACCGCTTATTATTATTCTTTATGGTTCTGGTGGTCTGGGCGAATTCTTTTCCGATCTGGCGTCACACTTATGCAAAAGCGGCAGCCATGTGATGGTGGTGCACTATTTTGATCAAACTGGTATGACCACTGCCAGTAGTGCCGAGATGGCCCAAAATTTCAAACTCTGGCTCAAAACTGTAGACGCCTCCATCGATTATGCCGCCAGTCTGCCTCTTGTCGATAGTAAAAACATTTGCCTACTCGGTCACAGCCTGGGCGCTCAATTGGCTTTGCATACCGCCGCCAGCGATGGCCGGGTGGCATCGGTAATTGATATGGCCGGATGTTTTGTTTTGCCCACGGCAAAAATAGAGAAGATGCCACCAGTACTGATACTGCACGGTAAACTCGACAAAGTGGTGCCCGTCAGTCGAGAAAAATCGCTTGTAGCGGTGCTTGAGCGCACCGGTACTAAATTTGAAGAGCACATCTTTCCGAAAGCCGACCATGCTTTTGACAATGTCGAGTTTAAGCAGATAATTGCCCTCTGCACTAATTTTTTAGATCGAATTCGAAACCGCTAATTTACTCTACTCAGCGTCGCCGGCCGGGTCAACTTGTGCGGCTAGATTACTCATCATCTCTCGAGCGCGAGAAGTAAGCGCTCTGGCTTTCTCGCTGTTGCCTGAGTCTTTGCAGAGTTCAGAATATTGCATAAGAATGTGGGCCAACACTAAACTCTCAGTGCCTAATCTAAGTTCAGCCATAACAATTGACTGCTCAAAAATTTCTGCCGCTTCTTCGAGGTTGCCCTCTTTGTGCAAAGTTTTGGCATCTTCCACCAATTGTTTCCAACCAACCGTTCTGCCCGTGTCTTTTGAATCGGGCTTGGTTTTCATTGCTTTGGACAAATCATCGATGTTCATCATCTACCTTCCACTATTTCCCACCGACTATTTCCGACCGCTACCGATCTCGGCCACTTTATTTTTATAAAGACGATCACGGGCGGCCGAAAGATCATTTTCTGATTGCACAATTACATCTTCAAAATATTTGAGCGTCACTTTGCGCTTTTTATTAATGGCTGCGCGCTTACCAAGCATACGAGGCAAAAGCATTAACGCTTTAAAACTGCCCTGCAGCCATGGAAGCACCTGACCGCCCCTGACGCAGACTACAGCCAAATAATAGCCTTGCCAGAAAAAGATCTCCCATGACCATTTGATCATCAAGGACAAAGGAATATTTTTGACGATAGTATTCCAATTGTTTTGCGCCGATAGTTTTACAACGAGAGGGCTGTAGCCACTGCCCGTAGTGCCGCAGCCAAGATGATAAATGCGGGCGGTGGGAATGTAGAAACATTTGTATCCGGCACTCTGAGCGCGTAGAGAAATATCTACATCTTCCAAATAAGCAAAGTAATCATCATCGAATAAACCAATATCTAGAAAAAGTGACCTTCGATAAAGAGCCGCACCACCACAAGCACCAAGAATATAGCGACCCTCGTCAAAGAGCCCGGTGTCTTTTTCTCTGTGCCCTATGCGACCTGGCAAACCGCCACGTCTATAGCCATCCCCGACACCATCAAGCAGACTATGATCGTCGTATGCCAGCATTTTGCAACCGAGCGATCCACATTCTGGATGCTCATGCATGCCTTTGACGAGCTCTTCTAAAAAGTTAGCCTCGAGCACCGTGTCGTTATTGATCAAAGCAATAAATTCGCCGGTAGATTCTCTAATGCCGCGATTTACTGCCACGGCAAACCCGGTATTCTTCTCATAGAGAGCCAGTTTAACGAAGGGATAATTCTCGCGCATGAATTCGACTGAACCATCTTTCGAACCATTGTCGACGACGATTACTTCTACTTGTGGATAGGTTTGAATTGCAATTGAATCTAAAACCCCAGTCAAAAACCGTTTGCCATTCCATGTCGGAATGACCACCGTAACCAGATTTTTGACGTATTGGCTCGGCAATGACTCGCTGTTACTCAAAACTTGCTCCCCGGTCCACATTCATTCATTCATTCGGTCATACATTCATTCATACTGGATGCCTACAGGCATATCGCGCTCCTATTTTACTGCCTTCCGACCATCATATTTTTCGGTTCTGTTGAGAACTAGGTATAATTTGGCTGTTCCTTAGGTGCAAAGCACTGTCTTCGCGAGCCTGCCTTGAATAATTCGAAGATTCTTATAATCACGCTTGAACCAATTTCAAAAAAAATGGCCGGCCCTGCCATTCGCGCCATTGAATTGGGCAAGGCCATTGCTAGCGAATTTTCAGTTACTGTGTTTTCGCCCGTGGATGTGAGCGACGCTGAGCCCCTGCCGCAGCCAGAGCTCGCCAATTTTAATTTTGTTGCTGGTGGCGGTCGCAAAATGCTGCAAGAACTGGCGGAAAGCGCTGAGACAATATTTGTTCAAGCTAATGTGCTTAAGCCATATCCATTTCTTGCTGAAATGAATAAATATGTGATTGTCGATCTATATGACCCTTACTTGTTTTCAGTGCTGGTGCAGTACAAAGACGACTCGGTACAAGCCTCCTCCAGTTACCGCTTGATGCATAAGGTGCTGGAAAAACACATGTTGGCGGCTGACCTTGCTGTTTGCGCTTCAGAGCGTCAGCGAGATTACTGGTTGGGGCGCTTTTGCGCTCTGGGACGTATCAATCCGGCCATGTACCAGTTCGACCCCAGCTTGCGCCGACTGATTGATGTAGTGCCTTTCGGCTTGCCTGAAGCAAGACCGGTCAAATCAGGGGCCGGACTGAAAGAGCGTCTACCGCAAATCGGGCCAGATGATCCGGTGCTTCTCTGGGGCGGTGGCATCTGGGATTGGTTCGATCCACTGACGGTGATCAAAGCCGTCAACCAGGTCTTAAGCGACATACCGAATCTACGGCTGGTTTTTATGGGAACTAAATCGCCCAATCCAAAAGTACCAGTTATGGACATGACAACCAGAGCCATTACCTTATCGGCACAGCTCGGCCTCACCGATAAAAACATATTTTTCCTGGACGGCTGGGTTGATTACAACGAGCGGGTCAACTATTTGCTCGACGCTACAATTGCCGTCTCCAGCCATTTTGATTTACCTGAGACACGTTTTTCATTCCGCACCAGATTGCTCGATTATTTCTGGTGCGGGCTGCCCACCCTGACTACAGGCGGCGATCAGCTGGCCGAGTTGATTGAAGGTCACAATGCCGGCCTTGCCCTACCATATGAAGATGAAGACGCCTGGGCCCAGGCCATCAAATCACTTTTGCACGAAAAGCAGCGACTTGAGTCAATGAAGCAAGGCGCACTCAAGCTGGCTGAGCGTTTTCATTGGCAAGACAATGCTGAGCCCATTCGCAAATTTTTACGCCAGCCCTATCACCTGCCTGCTCACGAGCAGGTAACCATGCCTAATTTGCTCGAGCGAGCGCGTTCTGTATATCGGCGCGGCGGCAAAGATCTAATAATCAAGCGCTCCACTGAGCTATTGAATGACATACTTAAGTAGTATGCCGCAAAAAATTACTCACGCACCTGAACATCTGATTACCGTCTCCTGGCTTTCCCAGGAAGAAGGCCGTGCGATTGTGGTGATGCGCGATTTAGAACAGTGCCTGAGTAAAGTGCACAAAAAATTGACCACCAGAAGAGTGCACGAGACGCGGGTAGTGTTGCGGCGCTGGTACTCAATTTGGGAAATTCTCAGCCTCGACCGCTGGCAAGATGACGAATATCAAAAGCGCATCGGCAACACCCTTAAGGGCGTGAACAAACTCTTGGGCGGCCTGCGGGACCTCGATGTCAATATCGCCCATGCCAAACAATACTCACTACCAGAGCCTGTCATCGTCGCCTGGTCGAAAAAGCGAAAAAGGCTCTCTAAGAAAGTCGCTAAGAAAATTGCTAAGCTAAATGTGGTCAAGGCAGTTAACGCTCTGAAAACATATATCGGCCGCAAGGCTTATGAGCTAGAGCAATACCTGGCCTTCAGCCAAGATGAGCTGAAATTATCAATCAATGATTCGGCCTATCACCACATGGTCGGTTTTCTTGAAGCCACCGAAAGAGTGGCCCATGAGCAAGCCGGGCGTGCTGAAGCTGACGAAGAGCTGCATGAGTTGAGGCTTTCAATCAAACGCTGGCGGTATATTCTGGCCGAATTTTTTGGTCTCACCAATTTAGAGCTGGTACAAGCACAGCAGATTCTGGGCAAACATCATGATCTGACGCTGTTGAAACAAGAGCTGGCCAAAGCGGCAGAAAAGCTGGGTGGCGGCAGTCTTGCCGGCTTGAAAGAAGCTGAAAGCAGGCTTTTATTGGAGATCGGGGCCTTGAATGAAGAACTTAAGCCCCTCAAAGACAATTTGCCATACGGCTTGCGGCCTTCTGTATCTTTTGAGCAGTGAAGGGGACAAAAAGCGGTTGCCAACAAGCGTTTTTATCAGGTCTTCACTTTTGATTCGAAGTTTGGAGTTAAGTAATATTGAAACTAGTTCTAATATCCAAGTCATGACCATACAATCTAAGTAACTGCACAGCGGAAAAGTCTATGGCAATCAGAAAGAAAGTAACTATTCTCGGCTCCGGTTCAGCCGGCCTCACAGCCGCTATTTATGCGGCTCGCGCCAATTTGGAACCACTGGTGATTCAAGGGTTACAGGCTGGTGGCCAGCTCACAATCACTTCAGACGTGGAAAACTTCCCCGGTTTCCCTAATGGCATCCTCGGGCCTGAACTGATGGAAGAGATGCACAAGCAAGCCGAACGTTTCGGCACTCAATTTATCTACGACAATGCCGAATCTGTAGATTTGAGCAGTCGTCCTTTTAAAATCAAAACCAGCTCCGAAGAAATCATCACCGATATTTTGATCATCGGCACCGGCGCCTCGGCCAAATTATTAGGGCTGGAATCAGAAAGCAAACTTATGGGTCATGGCGTTTCTGCCTGTGCCACTTGTGATGGATTTTTCTTCCGAGACAAAACTGTATTTGTAGTAGGTGGTGGTGACACGGCCTTAGAAGAAGCCACTTTCCTCACCCGTTTTGCCAGCTCAGTGACTGTGGTGCACAGAAGAGACAGTTTCCGCGCATCGGCAATTATGGCCGACCGGGCGCGCAACAATGAAAAAGTGCACTTCATTCTTGATTCTGTGGTGGAAGATATTCTTGATGTTAACGAAGGCGAAGTCAGTGCCATCAAACTGCGCAACATCAAAACAGATGAAGTATCAGTATTGCCTGCTGACGGCGTATTTATCGCCATCGGACATAAACCTAACACTGATTTATTCCAGGGCCAAATCGAGCTGACTGAAACAGGTTATATCAAAACCGACGGCGTTAAGACTTCGATTAAGGGTGTATACGCGGCAGGCGACGTGCAAGACGAACTTTATCGCCAAGCCATTACCGCAGCCGGAACCGGTTGTATGGCCGCACTTGAAGCTCAGTGGTTGCTTGAACTTGAAGAAGAGCAAGCCGAGTCTGAAAAAAAAACCCTAGCTAGCACCAAGGCATCCTGATTAAGTCATCTCATCAAGTCAATATGCTCACAGCCACTAAGCGCAGCCTCAAATCTAACGCGAATAGTGACTTGAGTCTGACTTTAAAACAATTTGCCGGCACTCATCAAGCCTTTGACCATCCGCTTTTTCGCACTCTTGAAAAAGTAGGGCTGACACCAGCGTCGGCCGGCCGGTTGCTTAAAAACTATGACGCCCACGCTTCACATTTGCGCAGACTTTTGCTCAAGTCGGCCACCATCATGCCTGAATCAGCAGTAGGTTTTATCTTAGAGAACGTACGCAACGAATATGGCAACGGCGTCGACAGCGGCAGGCACCAGCTGCAGTTGCAGAGCGTAGCATTGCAAGCAGGTAACAGCACTGACGAATATCGCGCATATACAATCGAAAAAGGAGTGAAGCGCTTCATCAAAGAAGTAACTCCATTTTACTATCCTCTTAAACTTGCTACAAAGCTTTCTAAGGCTGCCATCGCTGCTGGTGCCATTACCGCTACTGAACTGATGGCTGTTGAAGAATTTAAATCGTTGCAAATTGCTTTTAAACAATTCGATTTGCAAGACCACATCTGGTTTGATCATGTGCTGGTTGAGCAAGAACACTCTGGTGACTCAATTGCGCTGGCGCTGTATTTTCTTGAACGCGGCCATTTTGATGCCGTCGAACTCGGCTTAAACTCAGTACTCGACGCTAATATGCATTTATACGATGGTCTGCTCGCTACGATTGCTGAAACTGTTTAACGCATTATTTTCTCTGCTGATGAGCAACGCCTTTCTTTAAAAGACGGAGTGCATATGCCTCATCTGTCTGCTTCTCCATCACAGCATTCTTATGCAGTTTAAGAAACAGCTCTTGAGGAATGGTGATGGTCATCTTTTTCTCAGATACTGTTTCTAAGGGATAAAGGTCTGCTGCGTTTATAATTTGACCTTTTGTCAAGCCAAATGTTTTTCTGCCAATCGCTAATTCCGGTCTGGTGAGCGTTCCCATGGGTACTTTTTTGAGGTCTACCAATTCAACACCCAGGTCAGCCAATACAACACTTTTGTTTTCAGTGACGTCGCGTTTGGCATACAAGATCTGTATCGCCGGACCGCGGCCAGTATACGCTGGTTCCTTGTGTGCGAAGCAAGGAACGGAAGCGGACATGCTGACTAAAGTCAAACAAACAAAAGCTTTGAAGTGCCGAAGAATTTTTACGTTCACGAAACTCATTTTGAATTGCACTCCTGACGCGTAAACAGACTAACTCTTTGAATTCAGCGCTTGATTTAGATTGAAAAGCTCAATGCCGTGATCGGTTTTGCTGTTGAGCACCAGGTCGCAGATAATCTCGCCAATTAGCGGCGCAAACTTAAAGCCATGGCCTGAGCAGGGCGAAGCTAGAATGATGCTTTTGGCATCATCAACAAAATCAATAATGAAGCGCTCATTGACGGTAGTGGTATACAGGCAGCTAGCGAAATCAGCAATGGGGCCGTATGCCTGGGGCAAAAATTCACTAACATACTGCAATGACCGAACAGCCACCGCTTGATTGAGTTCGTAATTTCTCGATCTAGTAGTGACCGGCTCTCCACTCATGTGACAGGCAACTTTTACCTGAGTGGCATGGCAAGCCGGTTGCGGCATTTGTGGAAATCCATACATACTCAAAGACGATCTCGACCCGGCCATGGCGTCATAATCAATCCAAACTGGAAATTTGCCCACTGCGAACAACTCGGGCGTCGAACTCTGCAAGAATAAATATTGCTCCTGACTGATACTGAGCGGCAATTTGACACAGGTAAACTGATCAAACAACTCTTGTATGTAGGCTCCGGCTGCCAGCACCAAGCGCTTACAGTAATAAACCTTTTCACCGGCCACAAGCTCTACTGCACCATCAAGAATTTTTATGGCGTTGACTTTAGTATTGGCAAAAAATTGTGCACCATTTTTCTGCGCCAGAGCAACCATGGTGGCAACACTGAGTTCAGCGTCGAGAACACCAGCGTCTTTTTGAAAAACTCCCTCAATCTTTGCTTGCAATTGAAATTGAGGAAAGCGTTCCATAATTGCCGCGGCTGACAAAGGTTCGCAAGCAATATTTGCTTGTTGAAGATTTTCACAGATATTGAAAACCTTTTGACCACGACGACCAAAATCAAGACCACCAGTATTAGTCAGTAATTTTGTACCTGATAGCTCTTCTATTTGTTGCCAGAGCGGAAAAGCTGCTTGAGCTAGAGGTATATAAGCTGGATTCTCATAAGCCAGGCGAAAAATGCGGCTACGACCATGCGAACTGCCGTGCTTGTGATTGAGCTCAAACTGTTCAATTAGGGCTACCGATACACCCCGGCGCGCCAACTGGCAGGCACTGGCAGCCCCCATAGCACCAGCACCAACAACGATGACATCATAATCAAGTTTCTGCACTTAATCTGCTTCCCGCATTTAAAGTTTGTCTCCAAACCACACTAATGTATATGATAATGACTGCTGTCAACCGGTTTTTAATTGAATGCCCCAGCGCTACCATATAGCTTTTGTTATGCGATTGTTCTCCAGCCAGGGTGGGCTAGAACTCTATGCTTTAAAATTAATTGAAGGCTTGCTAGCCAGAGGCCACCGCATCACTGTTATTTGCGAAAGCGATGACAGCGCAATCAGTCATGAAAACTTAACTGTGCACAAATTTAGTTCGCCAAAAAAAGGCGCACGTAAGTGGCAGAAAATTGAACACTATCATCAGGTGGCATCAGATGCGGTGGCATCTTACGGACCATTTGATATTGTCCATTCGCAGCATTTCCCCCTCAAGAAAACCGACGCCGTCACTTTCCATAATCACACAGCCAGCCGCCTTTCTTTTGTGGGCTATCCTATTGAGCGTGTGGTCAATAATCTTAAGCTGGCCACGGTACGCGCCTATAAACTGCGCTACAAATATGATCGCGAATTATGCCAGGTGGCGGCCATGCGCATTTTTGTAGCCGGTGTAATGAAAGACGATTTCTATAACACCTATAATCTCGCCGCTGACGCCCCATATGCCATTGCTAATCCAGGTGCGAGTCTAGGTGCTAGCCTGAGCGCCAGCCCTAGTTCTACTGAAGATGCAA
This sequence comes from Cyanobacteria bacterium auto_48_18, assembly GCA_036170915.1. Lineage (GTDB taxonomy): Bacteria > Cyanobacteriota > Vampirovibrionia > Obscuribacterales > Obscuribacteraceae. Next base: position 30,235 of record JAVHQC010000027.1, on the reverse strand, counting down.
AAGACGAGGCAGTAACCCTGCCCAATCAGTCTATATTTACATTTTTGTTTGTCGGCAAAGGTTTTCGCAAAAAAGGGCTTGATACTTTATTTGCTGCTTGCGCTATTTTAAAAGCACGCCACAGCAATTTTCGCCTGCTTATTGCCGGTCTCAAAGAAAAACCCTTGCAGCGCTTTCAGCTAACCACGCAAGGCATAAGCAAAGAAATAGTTTTTCTTGGTTATCAAAAAGATATGGCGGCAGTCTACGAGCAGGCCAGTGCCATAATTTTGCCGTCCAAAATGGAACCATTTGGCATGGCACCAATTCAGGCAATGCAATATGGACTTGTGCCCATTGTCAGCGCAGTGTGCGGGGTTGCCGAAGTACTGAAAGACAATCACGATGCCTTAATTTTGCAAGACCATTTAAACGCCGGCGAACTGGCAACTTTAATGCAAAAACTTATGGACAATAACGAATTTTTCAAAAAGTTGTCTGCTGAAGCGACAACTTCAGCAAAAAAAATAACCTGGGAAAAAACTGTTGAAGCAACGGAAGCGGCTTACGAACGCATTTGCAAAGAACGCAATAAAGAAGGAGCATGTGTTGACTAAGGAAAAAAAGAAATCGAGTGCGGCCACCCACAGCTCTGAAACAAAACCAAACCGCCTGGCCCAAGAAACAAGCACATATTTGCAGCAACATTGTCATAATCCGGTTGACTGGTATCCGTGGGGTGAAGAAGCGCTTACCCTAGCCAAGACAGAAGATAAGCCCATTCTTCTATCAATCGGATATGCCGCCTGTCACTGGTGTCATGTCATGGCTCATGAATCTTTTGAAGATCAAGAAACTGCCGATTTGATGAACAAGCTGTACGTCAATATCAAAGTCGACAGAGAAGAACGTACTGATCTTGACGAAATTTATATGAAAGCCATTCAACTAATGACCGGCCACGGTGGCTGGCCCATGACCGTTTTTCTCACACCGCAGAGCAAACCATTTTTTGGTGGCACCTATTTTCCTGTAGACGATCGCCATGGCCTACCCGGCTTTAAGAAAGTACTGAAAAATGTAGCCTCTGCCTGGCAAAACAATCGAGATCAAATTCAAGAAAGCGCGTCTGAGCTTTCCAACCATTTAAAAATGATGGAAAAAATAAAAGCAGACGACACTCAAGCGCCGGTATCGCTTGCAGCAGTAGTTAAACGTGAAACTATAGATATAGCCTTAGAAAAATTACTGCGCAATTTTGACAGCACTTATGGTGGCTTTGGCGGTGCGCCGAAATTCCCCCATACAATGAGTCTTGAGCTTGCTATGCGCGCTTGTGCCAACACGTCGCCTGCGTCGGCTAGTCGCAAAGAAGAGTGCCTGGAGCTGGTGGAAACCACCCTGGACAAGATGGCTTACGGCGGCATACATGATCAAATCGGCGGTGGCTTTGCTCGCTATTCGGTAGACCGTCAGTGGTTGGTGCCGCACTTTGAAAAAATGCTTTATGACAATGCACTTCTGGCAAAAACATATATTGACGGTTATTTGCTCACCGGGCGCGCCTACTGGCTTAGAGTGGCAGAAGGCATTTTAAATTTTGTCAGCAGCGAGCTAACCACCGAAGACGGTGCATTTTATTCGAGTCTAGATGCCGATTCAGAAGGTGAAGAAGGCAAGTTTTATGTCTTTAGACCAGACGAAATCAATCAGGTGTTAGGCGAAGACGCCGACTGGTTCAACGAAGTTTTTGGTGTTAGTGAAAGAGGCAACTTTGAACACGGCACGTCAATTTTGCACCTGAGCAAATCGCCTGAAGAACTCTCCAGACATTTGACCACACCATTAGATGAACTGTGGACAAAAATCGACTTGTGCGCAGTTAAGCTTATGGCCGCCCGTGCCAAGCGCATCCGTCCGACCCGTGACGAGAAAGTTTTAACCAGCTGGAATAGTTTGATGATCACCGCTTATATAGAGGGATATAAAGCAACCGGCAAACAAGATTATCTCGACCGTGCCATTAAAGCAGCCAATTTCTTACTTTCTAAAATGAAAGTGGGAAATCGCCTGATGAGAGTTTGGGGCCAACCGGTAAATACAAATGGTGCCAGCAATAATATAGAAGGTATCGTCAAATTGCAGGGCTGCCTCGATGACTACGCCTATTTTATTGAGGCGCTAGTTAATATCGCTAGCGTAGACGACAATGCCATATGGCTCTTAGCTGCCGACGAGCTGTGCCATTCCATGATCGAGAATTTCACAGATGACAAAGAAGGCGGATTTTTCTTCACCGCACAAGATCATGAAGAACTGGTAGTCAAACCACGCAGTCACTATGATGGTTCTGTGCCGTCAGGTACTTCAGTGGCCACCAATGTACTGCTGAAATTAAACAAACTGACCGGCAACAAAAAATATCTTGAGCTTGTAGAAGAAATATTTGGTCTATACGGCCCACATTTAAGCCGCATGCCAGACCAGTTTGCTAACTTGCTCAATGCCATGGACATGTATTTATTTGACGGTCCTGAAATTGCGGTGATTATTCCGGCTGCGGGCGACAAAGAATTATTGTTTGCTTTGCACGGCAAGTACTTCCCCAATAAAGTGGTGGCAGTGAGTCAGAATGGCGAGACCAACAAGGCCCCTGCTCTCACTCTAACGCAAGACCGGCCGGCAATAGATGACAAAACCACAGTTTATATTTGTCAAAATTTTACCTGCCAGAAGCCTGTTAACGAAATTAGTGCTCTGAAAGAAAGTATGGCTGGCTGGTAAATAAAGTTCGTGGTTTGCTTTGAAACCATTCGGGAGGCGAAGCTTAACTACTTCCTTATACGCATGGGATCAGGCAGCGCCCTGCCAGCGGAGCCTGGAGTATCAAGATCGTCGTCTTTGAGAGGCTTCGGCGGCACGGTCATAAAGAGTCTGACATGCTTGTCGACGTCAGGGTCGACTTCTCTTGCTTTAGCCATATACTGAGCGGCCGCTTGCTTGTCTCCAAGCTGTTTAGCCAGACCAGCGGTGACTTTATAGGCTTCAGCCGAGGGGGAAGGCGCGTGAGAAAAATAGAGTTTCATCATGTCGATGCCTTTGCGAATGCGACCGGTCTCGAGCGCTGCTCTTGCTAAAAGCAAATTAGTTTCATCAGATTGAATAATGTTATCTGCGGTACGTGCGGCACCATAGGCGATATCAAATCTGAAAGGATAACCGGTGTTCAGCGCGGCACGAACATAAGGCTCGGTGAAATCAATATCAAGGCGATCGAAGCGCCGCCCCTGGTCGAATTGGCGGCAAGCTAATTCTGCAGACTCAGGGCGATTTTCAGCCAGTAACGCTTTGCCCATAGCCAGATATAGTCGCGGTTCGTTAGGGTAAAGTGCAAGAGCGTCTTTTGCCAGTTCTTTGACTCTCGGCGGATCTTTGATAGGGTGGTTGTTGCTGCTGCTGTCTGCCAAAGCTTGAGCCAGGCCCGACTTGGCAGTGAGAATAATTTCCGGCGAAAGTTTTTGTTCAGTAGCCAATCTAAGTGCGGCCTCAAAATCACCAGTGGCTTCTTTATGATGTTTCTGCCAGCGATTATAGGTGCCCATCGCCACATAAGCGGTGGGTAGTTGGCCATCTTTTGCTAAAGCACGCTTGGCTTCAATAGCACCACGTTCTATGTTTGGACCTTTATCTGTGGTAAGTAGAAATGCAAGCAGCCCACGCAATCTTGCATTAGCGGGGTCAAGCCGCAATGCCCCACGTAAAAGCGCGCTATTCGTTGAATAAGCGCGGTCGCGCCAGATGGCTAATGATGCTAGAAGCACAATAATCAGGGCGAACGCGGCGGTGATTTTGACCGGCAACTGCAAATTGGGTTTGCTCAAGTCTACAGGCAAAAGTGGTGTTACCAGCGCTGCAACAGCCAGTGTCAAGCCAAAACCAGAGAGGTAGAAACGCACAGCCGAAGCATATTCTGGTTGCACAACTAGTGACTGGGGCAGAAGACCGACGATAAATAGGTAGAGACCGAGCACCACAAAAGGTCGCTGTCGCAACTGATACATCAAAGCTAAACTGCTCAGCACCACAAGCATGCCGGCAATGGCCAGCGGATCGCCAAAGCCAGAGGCAATGGCGTATACAGGGGCAATTGTCAGGGCAACTGGCACCACAAAAATGCGCAAATAATAGACCAGCAAAACCTTAAATTGAGTAGCAAGATAAATCTCGCGTGGTAGTTCCGGCAAGCCAAGACCTGTGCCCACAGGCATCACGCTTTTCAGCAAAAAGAGAAATGGTAACGCGATGGCCACCAGTGTCATGGCACCAAATTCCCAGGCGCGTTCGTAAATCCAATCTTTCCACAATGCATCGCTGGGCTTAATCAACAGGCCAATGAAGATCATCGTAAAAGGCAGCGTGATGGCCTGGCAGCCTGAGAATATGGAAAGCACAATAAAAAGATAAGCAAACAAATAACCAAGTAAACCCAGGCCCACAGAAGTGGCCGTAAAACCGGTTAGGAATGCATGCAGTGCCACCACATACCAGAAAAAAGTCAAAAGTGCCGAGCGGCCACCAATGTTGGCCACAGCGTCACTGGTCAATGGATGAACAGCAAAAATTGCAGTGGTAACAAAAGGAATTAAAAGGGAATATCTAGCATCATCTTTGACTTTCTGAGATGTTATGAAATGGCTGCTCAAGCGCGCTAACAATAGAAAAGCGCTGATTACACAACCAACATGTAAAAGCACATTGATAGCATGATAAATAGCAGGCTGACCACCGGCCGATTGATAATCAATAGCTAGAGAAACTTTTGTCAGCGGCGCGGCGAAAGGGTGGAGGAAACCTTCGGTAAAGAGTTCCATCCAGAACTCGGGCCATTTTTTGGCCTCGATGCCGTAAAAAGGCTGAATTTGAAAATAGTCTCCCAGTACCAGACCATTCCAAAGAGATGCACCGTGAGCGATTAAACAAAGTGCCAGCAACACAGTAGAAAGTACAGCTACTCCAATACTACCCGTCCAGAGCCGGCTGCGTAAATTTAGATCAACTGGAGCGGATGAATTGGCGATCTGCTTTTTCATGCTTAAAAATCTTTCGTACCGGCTTTGACCCACTCTTGATATGAAGGCGGCTCAGCTTGAGTTTCCGCATCTTTTGCAGTAGCGCTGTTATTTTTGTGAGCGAAATAATTGGCTAGAAGCTCGTTGTACCGAGCCATGGAAGAGACTTGCGGGTCATTGACCGGCGCAGCTGAGCGATTGCTTCTTTCTATTCTTGCATCTGTTTTCTCAGTTACCTTTACGATCGGTTTAACGACTTCTTTGTCGGCAGCTTCGGTGACTTTATTAGCATTAGCAGTACTGGTATTAGCAGTGGTGCTCTTAGGTGTTGGGGACGGCACTGCTGTCATCACTGCTTTTTCCAGCCGGGTCATACTGCGGCTCTTGTCTTTAATTGCTGCTGCCGCCGTGGTCGATTCCACTTCAACTGCCTCAGGAGCAGGACCTGATTGAACAAAGAACTGAGGTAGAGCTTTGTCAGAATAGTCAGCGATAAGTTTTTCTACTTCATCGTGGCGATCAAAAGCAGGAGAGATGCGGCTGTAGCAGGTAACGGCATCTCTATATTTACCTTGACCGGCCATTTTTGTAGCCAGCGCATAAAGTGCTTGATCGAGTAAAACACGCCTTTGTTCTTGCTTGGGATGTTTTTCTTCCAGCAGACTGCGCTCCAGCACATTGACTGCATTTTCTTCATCGCCGTTGGCTAAATATTTTTGCGCCAGTCTGACTAAATCTTTGTGTGCGGCATCATAGCTGGTGCAACACTCATAAACCGTGAGAGCAAATAAGCTCAGTAAAGCAATTCCTAGAACTCCGGCCGTCAGCAGTACTGGTCCTTTAATCTTGTTATTCTGCGGCCGCCTGGGGCGCTTTAGCGGCCTTGCCTTGAGCGTGGAGTCAATATCGCCGCGGCCCGAAAATGGCTGCACGAAATCACCGCATTCGAGGCAGAATTCAAGATTTTTCTTGACCGGCCGCAGGCAATTCGGGCAGTGCATTTCTGTGTCGGTTTTAGTAGATTGAAACTTTGACATCGCCCTCAGTGTATCATCTAGCGATTCTTTTAATGGTTAAGTGAGCCGAGGTAAGCGGCCTTGAGGCAGCCTGGTGCTAATATTAAGCCAGGTTCTCGATCTCGAACCTGAGGAGAATTATGACTGTGGACAGTCTCAGTGAAAACCAGAAAGAAAAGGACAAAAAAGCGGCCGCACTGGCAGCTGAAAAGGCGGAAGTCTGGCAATCAATCAGCGCTCTATACATTCCACTGTCACTTTTTATCGCCTGTGTAATTTTTTCAGGCGGCGTTTTTCTGGTTTACTACGGTGAAACCGCCTGGGGTTGGGCATTTATTACAGCCACCGTGGTCATTGCTCTGTCGGCGTTTGTCGCACTCTTTCGCTTTCAAAACAAGTACCGTGCTCAAGGAATTATCGGCGGGCAAGATACAGAAATGATTGGCCCTAAAGCCAAAGTCACAGTCGACGAGTCAGACAACTCACCCTTGCCCTAAACTAGAAGCTAAGCCACCTGCATAGCAATTGCTTCATGGTGCATCTCCAATTTCTGCTAGCTCAGCAATTTTTACAGTGGCAAGAAAAAAAACAGCCGGAGAAGCCGGCTGCTTTTCTTGAACATATTGAATGTTGAGTTGAATGCAGCGAATTAACGCTTGGAGAACTGGAACCGTTTACGAGCTCTCTTACGACCGGCTTTCTTACGCTCTTTGATGCGGGGGTCGCGAGTAAGCAGACCTTCGCCTCTCAGAGTAGGACGATTTTGTGGAGCGGCTTCAGAAAGAGCGCGGGCAATACCGTGGCGAATAGCGCCAACTTGTCCGGCGATACCACCACCACGCACTAATACCATTACGTCAAATCTGCCCATGGCGTCAGCTGCTTCAAAACCAGCGTAAATTTCTTTTGCCAGACCAGGTCTGCCGCCGATGTAGTCTTCCATGGTGCGGCCATTGATTGTTACTGCACCAGTACCAGGAATGAGTCTCACTCTGGCTGTGGCGCACTTTCTTCTTCCGGTGCCGATGTACTGAATAACGCTAGTCATTTGGAACTTTTTTTCCTATATTGCGAATTGGCTGGTCAATTTAGTTAGCGAGAACGTGCTCTGGAAGTTTGAAATCAGCTGGCTTCTGAGCAGCATGTGGATGTTCTGGACCAACATAAACTTTGAGCTTGGTGAATTGCTGATCGCCTAAGCGATTGTGAGGCATCATGCCGCGAATTGCTTTTTCGAGAATAGCAATCGGTCTTCTTGCTCTCAGGTGAGCCAGGCTCTCTTCCTTGAATCCACCTGGGAATCCAGAGTGGTGTCTGTACATTTTTTGAGTTTCTTTCTTACCAGATACGGCAATTTTCTCAGCATTGACTACGACGACAAAGTCACCGCAATCTACGTGAGGAGTGAACTCGGCTTTGTGTTTGCCTCTAAGAATACTGGCAACTTCACTAGCCACACGACCCAAAGTTTTACCTTCGGCATCGATTACGAGCCATTCTCTTACGACATCATCTGGTTTCGGGCAATAAGTTTTCACGATCTATTTTAACTCCTGGAACTATTGCTCCCACAGCCTGAAAGCGTTGGGGTATTGTACTGATTCCAACGTCAAACCCCAGGGGGGAGCGTTAGGACCGGCGAGCTCTCTTTCTCTTTTCTCAAGAGCATGAGAAACACTCTCCGCGTCCTTTTTGCCGAGCCCTATTTCGATTAGGGTTCCGACAATAATGCGGACCATATTGTACACGAAGTGATCAGCCGCTATCCAGTATTCCAGCTCCCCTTCACGTAAATTCAATAATTCAGAGCGGTAAATGCGGCAAGAAGGGTTAGCATTGGAAGTAGTTGATGAGCGAAACGCACTGAAATCGTGGTCACCTAAAATGCGGGAAGCCGCATCCAGCATAGGTTCTAGCGATAACGGCTGACGCACGTGCAAATGAGTATCTTTTAACAGGGCAGATCTTTGCGATCGGTTCAAGATTCGATAAACATACTGTCTTTTGGTGGCGCTATGACGAGCGTGAAAAGTTTCGGGGACCACAGCCAGGGAAACGACACTCAAATCTCGCGGCATAATACCGTTCAAACTCCAGGCCATCTGATGCAAATCGGCCTGCGATAAATTTTCGGCCGGAAAGTTGAAATGTGCAACTTGCCCGCTGGCATTGACACCAGTATCGGTGCGTCCACTCATGTGCACTCGCACTTCGCCTTTGGCCAGTACGGCAATGGCTTTTTCCAATTCGTGCTGTACAGTGCGAACGCCCCCCTGGAATTGAGAGCCGTGGAAATTCTTTCCACAATACTCAAGCAGGAGGGCGATGCGTGGCACTTATTTCTATTTACAGACTAGACGAGCTGGATAATCGCCATTTCGGAATTGTCCCCACGACGAGGTCCAATCTTGATGATGCGAGTGTAGCCGCCCTGGCGATCTTTATACTTAGGAGCGATAGTGTCGAATACTTTTCTCACTACTTCTTTGTCGTAAATGAAACCGCTTACTTGACGGCGCAAGTGCACAACACGAGCGACTTCTTTAGCAGCTTCTTTATCGCCGCCTTTAGCTTTTTCGTGCATTGCTTTGTAGTCGCCAATTTGACCATGCTTACCTTTGGTGATGATTCTTTCGGCATGGGCGCGAACTGCTTTTGCTTTAGCAAGAGTAGTTTCGATTTCGTCATGGCGAAGAAGCTCAGTAGCCAGTGCTCGCAAAACCGCTTTTCTTTGATCGGCTGGGCGGCCTAGCTGGTGGCCGGGTACTCTGTGACGCATAACAAATTCCTTCTAATACAATTTCAGTGTCAGTTTCAGTGTCTATCTGTTTTTACTTGTCTTTTGGTGTATCGGCCAGGGTGAGGCCGAATTGACGCAAACGCTCTATTACTTCGTCAGCTGATTTCTTACCAAAGTTTTTGATATTCATCAGATCGTCGTATGAGAGTTTGAGCAGTTCACCAAGAGAGTTGATATTGGCTCTCTTCAAGCAGTTGTAAGCTCTGACTGAAAGTTCGAGCTCTTCGATTGAGATGGAACTATGTTTTCCATCTTGCTGTTGAGGCTGAGTAGCAGCCGGCACCATTGGCTTCCCGGAAAGTTCGGCAATGGGCAACAGATGTTCAATGATTTGACGGGCAGCTTGTGAAATTGCTTCAGTAGCGTCCATCGAACCATTGGACCAGAGATCGATTGTCAGTTTGTCAAAGTCGGTTGATTCGCCAACGCGAGTTGGTTCAACGTTATAGCTGACTTTGCGAATAGGCATAAACACAGCATCGATAGGGAGCACGTCGATGGCTTGTTTGTAGTGGCTGTGTGAATCAGCAGGAACGTATCCTCTGCCGCGCTCAACAGTGATTTCAGCGCGGATGCGTCCGCCTTCGGCCAGTGTGCAAAGCTGCCAATCTGGATTGATGATGGTGGCATCGGCTGGGCACATGATATCGCGGCCGGTGACAGCACCAGATCTATCGATATCTAAATGCAAATATTGTGGATCGTTGCTGAAGGTCTTCACGACAAGACCTTTGAGGTTGAGCATGATATCAATCACGTCTTCAACTACACCAGGAACGGTGGTGAATTCGTGAGTGATGCCTTCAATTCTTACAGCTGTAACGGCAGAACCATCAAGTGAAGAAAGTAGAACTCTTCTGATGGCATTACCAAGAGTGGTGCCATAGCCTTTTTCTAAAGGCTCAATGACGAACTTACCGTAAATCGAGCCATCGGCTCCGGTCTTGTTCTCGAGGCACTTTATTCTTAATGGTTCCATATTATCTCCGTGACGAAAGTGGCTGTCGGCGAAGCTTCTAGTATCAATAGATGTATTCATTCAGGATTAGTTCTCAACTATGCGGGCTTCTGGAAGGGGATAAAAAAACAGTTGCTTAGACTCTTCTGCGTTTTGGTGGACGGCAGCCGTTGTGGGGAATCGGCGTTACGTCTTTAATCAAGGTGATTTCCAAACCGGAGCTTTGCAAAGCGCGAATAGCAGTTTCGCGACCGGCACCAGGTCCTTTTACCAACACTTCTACTTGTCTCATGCCCTGGTCCATTGAGCGCTTGGCCACAGACTCAGCGGCTTGTTGAGCGGCAAAGGGAGTGCCCTTCTTAGCACCTTTGAAGCCCGCTGTACCAGCGGAACCCCAGGCGATCACCTGACCTTGAGGGTCAGTAGAAGTGACGATGGTGTTATTGAAGGTGCTCGAAATGTGAACGATGCCTTGCAAAACATAGCGACGTTCTTTTTTCTTCGTTCTAGCCTTCGGTGACTTAGCCATAGCTTCTGCTTCTATCCTTTAGTTATGCGTCTAACTTGTTTCTAAATGTGATTCTGCTTCGATTTCATAACTGCAGCACTAGTGCTGCTGCTATTTATTTACCTGGAGCTTGCTTTTTGCCGGCAACGGTAACGCGTTTGCGACCGCGACGGGTTCTGGCATTGGTCTTGGTGCGCTGACCACGAGTAGGTAAGCCTCTTCTGTGGCGTTGACCACGGAAGCAATTGATTTCAATCAAGCGCTTAACGTTAAGGCCTTCTACCCGTCTGAGATCACCCTCGACCTGGTAATTACCGCTCTTCTCGATTTCTTCACGTACGCGACCGACTTCTTCTTCGGTCATGTCTTGAACACGCTTAGAATCAGGAATGCCTACTTTCTTACAGATTTTGGCGGCAGTTGTTCTGCCTATGCCGTGAATGTAAGTAAGCGCAATTGGCGCTCTCTTGTTTCTCGGCAGATCTACTCCGGCAATACGGGCCATTTATCCTCCAATGGTCTTTAACTCAGTCAAATTAGCGCAAGATATGCGTCTAATATCCTAACTAGAGTTAACTCATCACTTCTTAACCTTGACGTTGTTTGTGCTTCGGATTTTCACAAATCACAGCAACACGACCTTTACGGCGTATCACTTTGCACTTCTCACAAATCTTCTTTACTGATGCTCTAACTTTCATTATCCAGCTCTCTGTGCGGCTTTCGCCGGGTCTACTATTCGCTCAGCTTAGATGAAACGATGCTAAGCTTATCTCTCCGAAGACAAATCTTGCCCGCATTTGCATGCAAAACAAGGGGCCTTCAGACAAACGTCTCATTGTACCGCAAATCACTACCCAATCAACAAGTGATCCATCAATCTTTGATTCGGTATGTAATTCTTCCGCGCGTGAGGTCATATGGGGTGAGCTCTACACGTACGCGATCGCCCGGCAGTATCTTAATAAAGTTCTTGCGAATTTTGCCCGATATGTGAGCCAAAACCTTGTGTCCATTATCCAGCTCTACGCGAAACATGGCATTGGGCAAGGATTCCCGAATGGTCCCCTCAAATTCTATTACGCCCTGTTTAGTCATCCAACTACCTCGTTGGGACGCTTAGTAAGTATTTCAGCGTCACCATCAGTGATGAGCAACGAATGCTCAAAATGGGCCGATGGTCTGTAATCTTTGGTTACAACAGTCCAGCCATCTGTTTTAGTGCGAACCTTGTCGCCGCCCTGATTGAACATCGGTTCAATCGCTATAACCATACCAGGTTTCAACTTGGTCTTACTACCGGTGCGATAGTTGCAGATGAACGGTTCTTCATGGTAATCAGGCCCAATGCCGTGTCCGCCGTAATCGCGCACGATGCCATATGCACCAGCTTTACCAACGTCTTCTACAGCACCACCAATATCATCGAGAGTAGCACCGCCTCTAGCCACTTTAATGGCAGCATAGAGCGATTTTTGCGTGTCATCGATAAGTTTCTGCACCGCTTTCGTTACAGTACCAATAGGCACCGTTATGGCCGTGTCTCCAATGTAATTAAAAGGCTTGCCGTCCACCATGCGGCGGATAGACACACCAATATCAAGACTCAAAATGTCGCCATCTTTGAGCAATCTCTTTTTGTTTGGAATACCGTGCACCACTTCTTCATTGACGGAAGCGCAGACCGTAGCGGGGAAACCGCGATAGCCCTTGAATGTAGGTATATGGCCGGCGGCAACAATGGCGGCTTCAGCCATTTGATCGAGCTCGTAAGTGCTTACGCCTGGTGCAGCAGCCCGCGATATCATTTCGAGCACTTCGCCTGCGAGACGACCGGCTTCGCGAATCAGTTCGATATCTTCAGCTTTAGTTAGAATCATAATTAAACAGGAGACCTTTATAAGTGCTTTTAGACTTGCACTTTCAGTGCTTTGAGAATATCGGCAAAAATTGCCTCTTGCTCACCTTCACCATTGACGGTGACCACTAAATTTTTACTTCCGTAGAAGTCAATAAGCGGTGCGGTCAACTCATGGTAAACATTGAGCCTTTGCTTAACCAGCTCTGGTTTATCGTCAGATCGATGAGACAACTCAGTGCCGCAAAGATCGCAAACACCATCTTTTTTAGCTGGCGAAAAACTGACGTGATAAACGGCATTGCAAGATTTGTTAGGACAAACCCGGCGACCGGTAATACGCTCTTCAAGAAGCGAATCTGATGTTTTCAAATCGATAACGATATCAAGCGATTGATTTAGTTCAGACAGCAATTGATCGAGACTTTCAGCTTGAGCACGGTTGCGTGGAAAACCATCAAGAATAAAACCTTTAGCAGCGCAATCAGGCTGGCTGAGCTTTTCACGGAAGAGATCAATCAATACCTTATCTGGTACCAGCTGACCTTTGTCCATAAATTCCTTTGCTGCGACGCCGGCCTTGGTGTTGTTCTTCACCGCATCTCTGAGCAAATCGCCAGATGATAGATGGAGCAAAGCATATTTGCTGGAGAGCTTTTTGCATTGGGTGCCTTTACCTGCGCCAGGTGCACCGAGGAACAAAATACGCATTACTATTAGATATCCTTATTTTCTTGTGACTTAAACAAGCCACGGGCCTGATATTTAGACGATAGAGCGTGAGTGAGAATCTGGCGCTGGGTATCAATGGCCACACCCACCAGAATGATGAGCGACGTACTGCCAAGACCCTGCAAGGTAGTGACCATGGTGACCTGTTCAATGTGAATAGGAGCGATGGCAATCACCGCCACTGATGCCGCACCAATAAAAGTGAGGCGATTCAATGTCTTCTCGAGGAAATCTGCCGTGGGCCTGCCTGGTCTGATGCCTTGAATAGCTCTACCACTGCGTCTTAAATTCTCTGACATATCGCGCACAGGCAAAATGATTGATGAATAGAAGAAAGCAAAGAACAAAATCAAAAAGAAATAGACCAGAGAATGCTCCCAGCGATAATATGAAAAAGCATTACCGGTTTCTTGAACAATAAATGCCCAGACATCTTTTGCCCAGTGCTGCTCACAAAGGCTGGCAAAGGCCGGACCAATGCCTGGAATATCTTTAATAACGCGATAGAAAACCATACCCGGATCAGTTTTCTGTTGAGCTAAAAACTGCATGATCGTGGAAGGAAACATCATTAGCGAAGAGGCAAAAATGATGGCCATAACCCCTGAGGGATTCACCGGCAAATACATGTAGTCTTCAGGTGCGGCGAATATTTGCCGCCCGACATTACGACGTGAACCCATCACCATTACTTTGCGCACGCCTTGCTGCAGACGCACAATAAAGGCAACAACAAGAAGGAAAAACACTGCCAATGCAATCACGCCCCACATGGGTGATTGACCGGTTTGCACTGCTTGATAAGTGTTGTTCATCATCACAGGCAATCTGGCGGCAATACCAAGGAAAATCAACAGCGAGGCACCATTACCGACACCACGCTCGGTGATTAGCTCACCCATCCACATGATGAACACAGCACACGATGTAAGAATAATGGTGGTGTTAATGAGAAAGAGCGGGCCGGGCACAATCACAACGCCAGGAATACGCGACAGCAATTGAGCGAGCATGAAAGATTGAAAAACGGCCAGCACCACTGTGGCTACACGGCTGATTTGGGCCAGTTGCCTGCGACCTTGTTCACCCTGTTCTTTTTGCAGATTCTCAAGTTTTGGAATCACCACAGTCATCAGCTGCATGACAATGGATGAGGTGATGTAAGGCCCAATACCCATGGAAAATACAGACAATTTGTTCAAGGCACCGCCAGTAAACAAATCGATCATGCCGAGCAAATTTTGAGCCAGCTCTGGGTGTTTAACAAATGCCGCCGGATCGACGCCAGGAATCGGAATGTGCACTCCAAAGCGATAAAGCAAAATCATCGTCAGAGTGAAAATGATGCGCTCTTTTAAACCAGGGGCGCTCAGCAATGCCAGCCAGTCTTCAGGACCGCCGATTTTGGCACCACGTTTGCTTACACTCTCAGACATTCAACAGTTCCCTTTATAAAAGCACCTACATATTGTATCTGTGCCTGGTTCAATATCGGTAGTTATGGCCGCACTAAGCAAAATATTAGAACGCTCCAGAAGCAAAGAAGCATCTGGAGCGGCTGTAATTTTTTGCCTAGAGATCTCTAGCGATTTTTCGGATTCCTTGTGGGAGCAGCCGGTTGAATCACTTCATAAGAACCACCAGCAGCTTGAATCTTGTCGATGGCACCTTGAGAGAAGTGATGAGCACTAATCTTCACAGCGACTTTCAATTCGCCGTTGCCAAGCACGCGCAGACTGTCGTTGTGGCGGCGAATTACACCGTGACCAATTAGGGTTTCAGGAGTGACTTCGCTATTAGCAGGCAAAACATTGAGAGCATCAACGTTAATGACAACCCAGTCGCGTCCTGGCACTGAATCAAAGTTGTGAATTTTAGGTAAACGACGGAAAAGGGGAGTTTGTCCACCTTCAAAACCAAAGCGTCTGGCTTCACCAGATCTCTGACCCTGGCCGTTGTGACCGCGAGTAGAAGTTTTACCGTGACCGGAGGCGCGACCACGACCTACTCTTTTTCTTTTTTTACGCGAACCTTCATCAGGTCTTACTTGTTCTAAATCCATTTTCTTACGTTCTCCTTTGCCTCACGCCACTCAAACTTTTTAAGCGACTCGGCTGTCAATCTAATCTGATTTGTTCTGACTCAATTAGTCTGGCTTACTTAGCTGATTTAGCTTTGGTGGATTTAGCGGCACCATCTTTTTTCTCAGCGTCTTTCTCTTCGACTACTGTGACCAGGTGGTGCACTTTGTTGCACATGCCGCGAATAGTGGGGCTATCTGCGTGTACAACGCTGCTGTTAAATTTGCCCAGGCCAAGCGCGCGAACGACTTTCTTCTGGTCGTCTCTTTTGCCGACGAGTCCTTTAGTTAAAGTGATGCGTAACATGATCTGCCTCTCTCGAATTTAAATTTGGAATTATGTGAACAACTGACGAATGCTGATGCCTCTCAAACGAGCTGCATCTTCAAAGGTTCTCAGTCCTTTCAAGCCATTGATGGTGGCACGAGCCACGTTCAGTGGTGAACGCGATCCCAGCGATTTGGAAAGCACGTCACCTACACCAGCCAATTCCAGAATAGCTCTGGCGGCACCACCGGCGATGACGCCTGTACCTTTGGCGGCTGGTTTCAAAAGAATGCGGCTGGCTCCGGTTTTACCGGTAATGGTGTGGGGAATCGAAGTTCCAACTAGAGGCACTGTCACCAGTGATTTTCTAGCGTCAACAACACCTTTTTGAATTGCCGATACAACTTCAGAAGCCTTACCGACACCAATGCCGACTTGACCCTTACCGTTGCCTACTGCCACTACTGCGCGGAAGGAAAGCTTTTTACCACCCTTAACCACTTTGGTGACGCGGCGTACTTGAATGATTTTTTCTTCCCATTCAGATTCAACACGTTCACGTTTGTTGTCATCAGGGCGACGTTGTGGATCACGATTGCCACCACCAGGTCCTCTGCGACCGCGGCGGGCGTTATCTGGTGCTGCTAGAGGAGCAGCAACGTCATCTAATCCACCAATACCAGCAGCGCCGGTAACCTTATCGTCTCTTTCCATCTGGAACTTATCCTCTTATATAACTTAGAAATCTAAACCGGCGTCACGTGCAGCTTGAGCTACAGCGGCGACACGGCCGTGATAAATATAGCCGCCACGATCGAAGACTACAGAATCGATGCCTTTTGCTTTAGCGCGCTTGGCCACCAGTTCGCCCACGGTTTTAGCCGATTCGACGTTCCAGCTTTTTGCTGTCTTAT
Source organism: Cyanobacteria bacterium auto_48_18 (assembly GCA_036170915.1). Lineage (GTDB taxonomy): Bacteria > Cyanobacteriota > Vampirovibrionia > Obscuribacterales > Obscuribacteraceae. Next base: position 14,053 of record JAVHQC010000027.1, on the reverse strand, counting down.
CTTTGATTTCGGGATCGAGAGTGCTAGCCATCACAAGGGTTTTGGCTGTGCTGTCATCGACGATTTGAGCATAAATATGCTTGTTGGAGCGATATACACAAAGTCTCGGACGCTCAGTGCTACCGGACAAACGGCGACGGATGCGGTAGTGAACTTTGATGCGATTGAGCTTTCTGTCTAGCTTCTTAATCATTGATCTGATCCTCAGTCTCTTAAATTACTTCTTCTTACCAGCAGCCTTACCAGCTTTACGGCGGATAACTTCACCGGCATATTTAACGCCCTTACCTTTATAAACTTCAGGTGGACGCTTCTCGCGAATGAAAGATGCCACATCGCCTACGGCTTGCTTGTCGATACCACTGACGGTGATGACGTTGCCTTTGCCGACTACGATAGTGATGCCTTCTGGCGGAGTGATTTCTACAGGGTGTGAATAACCCAGTTGCATCACCAGCTTTCTGCCGTCCATTGCGGCGCGATAGCCAACGCCGACGATTTCCAGGTTGCGATCAAACCCTTCATTGACACCTTTGACCATGTTGGCCAGAAGAGTGCGGCTCAAACCATGCAAGCTGCGTGTAGTTCTGTTTTCAGAATTACGCGTCACAGTGATTTTTCCGTCTTCATGCTTGAAGGTCATCTCAGGGACAAACTGGCGAGCCAGTTGTCCTTTAGGTCCTTTGACGATCACATTGTGATTGTCAATTTGAACCGTCACGCCAGATGGCACTGGGATTGGTGCTTTACCGATACGAGACATTGCTCTTAACTCCTGAAAATCAAAAATCTACCAGACTTCGGCAACTACTTCGCCGCCAAGATTGCTCTTGCGAGCTTGACGGTCAGTCATCAGCCCGCGGCTGGTACTGACGATTGCCACACCCATGCCGTTATAGACTCTGGGTACTTTTTTAGATGGACGATAAACGCGTAATCCTGGTTTAGAAATTCGTTTCAAACCTTGAATGACGTGCTCGCCCTTACTGCCGTATTTGAGAACAATACGCATGCGCTGCTCGGGGGAACCGAGAGCTCTTGTTTCGAATGAGGAGATGAATCCTTCATTGCGCAACAATTCTGCAATCGCTACCTTCGCTTTCGAGGCGGGCATTTCAACTGCCGGAGCCTGAACGCGAATGGCGTTTCTAATACGTGTGAACATGTCCGAAATTGGATCTGTGACCGGCATTTGCTATCTCCTACCAGCTAGACTTGGTGAGTCCAGGAATCAAACCTTCGTGAGCCATTTTTCTCAGGCAACAGCGGCACAAGCCAAAGTCGCGATAAACCGCTCTGGGCCGTCCGCAAATGCGGCAGCGATTGTGCAAGCGCACCTTAGGGTATTTGCCTTTGGCGACCAATACCTGGCGCTTATGCTCCTTATCAACCATGGATGTTTTAGCCACGTTGTGCTTTCCTCTCCTTACGACTCTTCTTTATCATCTGCAAAATAACTATTGATTACTTACGTGTTGTTTTTTGAACGGCATGCCCATGGCGGCTAGCAGTGCATACGCTTCTTGATCGGTGGGGGCAGTAGTGACGATGGAAATATCCATGCCTCTAACTGCGTCGATTGATTCGTAATTGATTTCAGGGAAAATCAATTGCTCTTTAATACCAACTGAGAAATTGCCACGACCGTCAAAAGATTTTCCTGATAGGCCGCGGAAGTCGCGGATTCGAGGAAGAGCAATGTGAATCAGTTTGGCCAGGAAGTTCCACATACGCTCGCCGCGCAGAGTAACTGAAGCACCAACCGGCATGCCTTTTCTCAATTTGAAAGTAGCGATGGATTTCTTGGCGCGATTAGTCACTGGCTTTTGGCCGGCGATAATGCCCAATTCTTTGACGCCGTTTTCAATTGCCTTAGCATTCGCGGTGGCTTCACCGAGGCCCATGTTGATTACAACTTTGACAATGCGGGGAACCTGCAAGTCATTTTCATAACCGAACTGCTTTTTCAGACTTTCTCTTACCTGGGTTTGGTAATTTTCTTTGATATCGAACATTGCCTTCTACCTTACTTTTACTGCTGTTTAAGACGGTCTTTGTCGTCTTTGGTTGGTTGAACCAAATCTTGAATTAAACGCCGATTTCTTTGCGGAACTCAGCTCTAACTGGTTTCTTCTTCTCATTGGAGTAGAGCATTACTTTAGAAGCGAAAAGTGGTGCTTCTTGTTTGATAATGCCGCTCTTAGTGAAAGCATTCTTTGCTTTAACGTGACGGGTAACCACGTTGACGCCTTCAACAATCACTTTGCCGAGCTTAGGGAAAACCTTAAGCACTTTGCCGATTTTGCCTCTGTCGCCTTCGAGCTTTTGACCGTTCTTTTTGGTGCGAGTTCTGCAACCGGAAATTACCATCACCAGGTCGCCGCGTTTAACGTGACAGCTTGGTGCCAAGTTGGTGGCACTTGGTTTGACCAGGGCGCGAGAGATAACCTGCTTGTTGCCCATTTTGACTTTCGTCTTAATAGGAGCATTGGTGTAGCGCACCGAAAGCGGTTTTACTTTGTTGTAAGTCATGGTTAGAGAACCTCCGGAGCCAATGAAATGATCTTGGTGAAGTTCTTGTCGCGCAATTCACGGGCAATCGGTCCGAAAACACGAGTACCTTTTGGGTTGCCGTCTTTTTGCACAATCACAGCAGCGTTGTCGTCAAAGCGGATGGTTGAACCATCTGGACGGCTAACGTTTTGCTTGACGCGTACAACTACTGCACGGACAACTTCGGACTTCTTCACAGGCATGTTGGGAAGTGCATCTTTGACTGTAGCAACGATGACATCACCAACGGTGGCAAATGTTTTATTCGATCCGCCCAGGACCCGAATGCACAAGAGCTCGCGGGCTCCAGTGTTATCTGCACAAGTCAATCTGGTTTCTTGCTGAATCATGTGGCCGACACCTCGCTGGCTTTGTTCGAGATGGCATGACCAGTCACTTCGATGACGGTGAATTTCTTGTCTTTAGACAACGGACGGCATTCTTCAATGCGTACTACGTCGCCCATTTGACATTTATTTTCAGCATCGTGTGCTTTGAACTTGCGTGTCTCGGCAATCTGCTTTTCATACTTGTGGTGCGGTGAACGGCTTTCAACGGCTACAACAACCGTCTTATCCATTTTATTGGATACAACCTTCCCGACTAATACCTTCTTTGGCATGTTCGACCCCTTAGTCTCTCTCTTTACTCGAATCCAGATCAAAAGCGCTTTTTAAGCAGTGACGAAAATGACTTTTTCAGTAGCCACTGTCAGCAGTTGCGCTAGTTTTTTTCTTTCCAGGCGCAATTTTGCCGGACTCTCTAACTTTCTCAGAGCAAGTTGAAAACGCAGATCGACGATTGTCTTACGGGTCTCATCAATTCGTGCATTCAGCTCTTCAGCGGAAAGCTCTCTCATTTCTCGCACTCTCATTTTGCTGCTCCTCCGGCATGCCTTTCAATTACGCGGCATTTAACAGGTAACTTCTGGGCGGCCAATTCGAGCGCATGGTGCGCATCTTTTTGGGCCACGCCTGACATTTCAAACATTACGCGTCCGGTTTTTACAACGGCTACCCAGAATTCAGGGTTACCTTTACCGGATCCCATTCTGGTCTCAGCCGCTTTTTTGGTGACTGATTTGTCAGGGAAAACACGAATCCACATTTTGCCGCCGCGGCGCACGGAACGAACCATGGCTTTACGGGCAGCTTCGATTTGACGTGAAGTAATCCAGGCTGGCTCGAGAACTTGCAAGCCGTAGTCGCCAAATTGCACTTCTACGCCGCGAGTTTCGTGACCGCACATGCGACCGCGCTGCTGCTTTCTATACTTTGTACGTTTGGGCATTAACATGGGTTATTGACCTGCCTTCCTGGGTCTGCGACCAGACTTGACCGGATCTCTCGCATCTTGATTATTTTTGCGAGCTCCGCCTTCTTGTGAACGTTCTTGTTGAGTCTTGATATTTGGAGGTGACCATTGTCCTGGCTCCAATTCGCCGCGGAATACCCACACTTTGATGCCGATGATGCCCATCATAGTGTTGCCTTCAGCAGTGGCGTAGTCGATATCAGCACGCAGAGTCTGCAGTGGAATACGACCTTCTTTAGCCCATTCAGTACGAGCAATTTCAGCGCCGCCCAAACGACCGGCAACCATAATTTTGACGCCGATGGCACCAGCTCTCATGCAGCGTTGCATGGCTTGTTTCATAGCGCGGCGGAATGCCACCCGTTTTTCCAACTGCTGCGCAATCGACTCGGCTACTAATTTAGCTTCGAGGTCAACGCGGTTAACTTCGAGAATGTTGATTTTGATATCAAGGCCGGTGCGATTCAAAAGAGCGCGCAACTTCTGGCTCAGATTTTCGATGCCCTGGCCGCCCTTACCAACAACTACGCCTGGTCTGGCGGTGAAGATATCGATAGTGACTTGATCAGCCTTTCTAGAAATGTCTACTTTGGAGCAACCAGCGCCAGAGAGTTCTTTCTTCAAGTACGCTCTGATGCGAGCGTCCTCTTCGATTAGAGGAGCAACGTCTTTCTTTTGAACAAACCAGTTAGAAGCCCAGCCCCGGTGAATACCGACGCGAAAACCAACAGGATTTACTTTCTGACCCAACTTCTTAGTCCTCTCTTAAATATCTGATAGTTTCAGGGTGATATGGCTGGAGCGCTTCATGATGGGATAGGCCCGGCCTCTCGCTCTTGGCTGGAAACGTTCTAAAGTCGGTCCACCGTCGCAGAATGCTTCTACAACTTTGAATTTGTCCGCTTCGTTATCGGAGACTGCATGCTTATCAGCATGAGTGAGGTTGGAAACGGCTGAATAAAGCAGTTTCTCGACTACACGAGCAGCGGTGTAAGGCATGAACTTGAGCATAACTCTAGCTTCGCCAACTTCTTTACCGCGAATCTCATTGACTACGCGACGCACCTTCCGCGGTGACATCCTGACCCATTTTGCGCAAACTTTGCTTTCCACTGTTCCGAATCCTTACTTAGTATTTCTACTTTTACTGACTGCCCAAAACTAATTTGATTAGCCTCTTTTTGCAGTTTTGTCTCCGCCGGCGTGACCTTTGAAGAGTCTGGTAGGAGCGAACTCCCCGAGACGGTGACCGATCATTTGTTCAGTCACATAGACTGGCACATGCTTGCGGCCGTTATAAATAGCGATTGTGTGGCCAATCATTTCGGGCACAATCATCGAAGCACGCGACCAAGATTTGATAACGCGTTTGTCGCCCTTCTTATTCATCTCATCGACCTTTTTTACAAGGGCGGGATGAACGAATGGTCCCTTTTTAAGCGATCGAGACACTTAAACCTCCAAAATTACTTTGTTCTGCGCTTGACGATGAATTTGTCAGATGTATATGACTTACCGCGACGGGTTTTGTAACCCATTGCAGGTTTGCCCCAAGGTGTTTGTGGCTTACCGCCGATTGGCGATTTACCTTCACCACCACCATGCGGGTGGTCAATGGCGTTCATGGTGACACCACGGTTGGTGGGCTTGATACCCAACCAGCGAGTGCGGCCGGCTTTACCAAGACGCAAGTTTTTGTCGTCGGTATTGCCTAGCTGACCAATGGTGGCCATGCATTCCAAATGCACCATGCGCATTTCACCTGACGGTAAACGCAGGGTGGCATATTTGCCTTCTTTGGCCAACACTTGAATTTGCGCGCCGGCAGCACGACCTAATTGGCCGCCACGTCCGAGAGTCAATTCAACGTTGTGAACCATGGTACCTAGAGGAATTGCGCGAAGCGGAAGAGCGTTGCCGTTCTTAATTTCAGCAGCAGGACCAGCCATGATTTTTTCGCCGACCTTGATACCTAGAGGTCCCAAGATATAACGCTTGTCGCCGTCAGCATAATGCACCAGGCATATGCGGCAATTGCGGTTTGGATCGTACTCAATAGTGGCGATCACACCGGGAATATCAAATTTGTTGCGTTTGAAGTCAATAACGCGGTAAGCCTGTTTGTGGCCACCACCTTTGTGTCTGACGGTCAAACGGCCTTGATTATTGCGGCCACCATGTTTTTTCAGGGGGCGCAGCAGGCTTTTCAAAGGAGTATGAGTCGTTACATCCGAATAATCGGCTAACGACATATTCCTGCGTCCTGCGGAGGTTGGATTCACTTTGCGGGTAGGCATCTTCTGTTCCTAAATAATTCCCATAACTGTGAGTTCAGCGGCCTAAATTAGGCAGTGAACAACTCGAGCGGATCACCACCGATGGTGACAATAGCTTTCTTGCTGTCTTTTGGAGCGCGACCATGGCGTTTGCTTCTTCTGAAGCGTCCGCGGATAGCACTTGTATTAACGGCGAGAACTTCGCTCTTGCTCTTTGGATAAAGCTCCTTGAGCATTTGCTCAATCGCTTGAGCAATTTCTACTTTGTTGGCGTCTTTCATCACTTCGAAAGTGTATTGACCGAGTTCCATCTGTTGGGCAGACTTCTCAGTAATCATTGGTCTGATGATGATTTGCGAATGACGTTTGTTCATCTCGTTGGTCCTTAGACTTATCTATAAGTACGGATTATTCTTCGCTCTTCTCTTTCTTAGGAGCTTTGGCAGCCCCTTCTTTCTTAGGCGCGGCGGCTTCAGGAGCGTCTTTAGCAGATGCTTCTGGAGCTGCTTTTTTAGGAGCCGCAGCTTTCTTTGGAGCTTCTGCTTTTTCAGGTGCTTTAGCAGCTGATTTAGCAGGAGCAGCTGCCTTAGTTTCTACTTTCTCTTTCTTAGCACCAGCTTTAGTGGCGCCTTTAGGAGCATCGCCTTCAGCTTTTTCTTTGGCTTCAAAGCGATTGTTGATTGCTTCGAGGGTTCTGGAATTAGTGAGGATGACTTCGTAGTTGAGCAAATCTTTGACGTTCAAATTGCTCATGGCAATAACTTTCAAACCGGCCATGTTGCGGGCGGCGCGCTCTACGCGGGCACATGCGTCACAAGCATAATCGAGTACTACCAATACTTTTTTGCCTTCATGACCAAGGTCTTTAATGACCTGGCTGAACAACTTTGTTTTGGCTTCTTTAAAATTGTCGAAGTCCTGGACTACAACCAATTTTTCAACACTAGCGGCAAGAGCAGATTTGAGTGCCAGCACTCTCATCTTCTTGTTCATAGTGATGGAATAGTCGCGTGGCTTAGGACCAAACGGAACGCCACCACCAGCCCACAAAGGTGAACGAATAGAGCCGGCTCTGGCGCGGCCAGTACCTTTTTGACGCCATGGCTTGCGACCGCCACCACGAACTTCCGCTCTGGTTTTGGTGTTGGCACTGCCCTGTCTAGCATTAGCGAGCTGTCTAATCAGAGCGCTGTGAATTACGCCCATGTTCGGCTTAATACCAAAGACTGCGTCACTGAGTGGCACTTCACTCAGTTTCTTGCCTTTGAGATCAACTACTTGCGCGGATGTCATTTTACTTTCTCTCTCTTAATAACTCAGCTAATTCCATTTGGTGATTGATGCTGAAATAACAACAAGACCACCATCAGCACCAGGCACAGAGCCTCTGACAAGGACCAAACCTTTTTCAGTATCGACTCTGACTACTGTCAGTCGACGTGCGCAAACATTGTCGTCGCCCATGTGACCAGGCATGTGCAGGCCTCTGACGACGCGACCGGGAGTGGTACCAGCGCCGATGGAACCCATCGAGCGGTGGAACTTAGAACCGTGGCTCATTGGACCGCGGCCGTGGTTGTAGCGCTTGATACAACCCTGGAAACCTTTACCAATCGAACGCCCGCGCACATCAACTTTCATGCCGGCTTTAAGCAGGTCATCAACTTTGATTGCCTCACCTACTGTGAAAGAAGACACGTCATCAACGCGGTATTCCTTAATAGGTTTAAGTGGAGCAATTGATTTCTTTTTGAAATTACCGAGGTCAGGCTTATTGAGCTTTTTGTCTTTGATGGCAAAACCACCGATTTGCACGGCAACATAACCATGCTTCTCTTTGGTCTTGGTCTCAGTGACGATATTTTCGCCCAGCTTAACTACAGTGACAGGAACTGCCAGGCCATTCTCATCGAATACCTGAGTCATTCCAACTTTTCTTCCCATTACGCCTAGTGTCATGGCCTTAGTCCTTTATACAGACAGAAAACTTAGAGTTTGACTTCGATATCAACACCAGCCGGCAAGTCGAGGCGCATAAGCGCGTCAGCAGTGGTTGGAGTTGGATCTTTGATATCGATCAGTCTTTTGTGCACTCTGATTTCAAAATGCTCGCGCGATTTTTTGTCGACGTGCGGTGAACGCAGTACGCAGTAAACGCGTTTTTTGGTTGGCAACGGCACGGGGCCGCAAACTGTCGCACCGGTGCGTTTGGCAGTATCTACAATTTGTTCGGAAGACTTATCGAGCAAACGATGGTCGTAAGACTTAAGACGAATTCTGATTCTCTGCACTTTCGAAGCGGATGCGGTATCAGCTTTTTGTTTTTTGGCGCTTGCCATATTGCCTAATTTCTCCCTAGCTTAAAAACTAGAATCAACAGATAAGTAATCGCAAAATGCGATCACGTCGCCTCAGACATCAGCAGGGAAAATCTATATTGATTTGATATCAAATAGATTCTCAACCGGCACCAGTCTAATCCTCCCGGCCCGGGCTACAAGAAGCATTAACTGCCTCTTATAATTGCGGACGGCACGGGATGACCGTTCCAGCGAACGAACCACATATTGTACAGATAACGCCGGACGGCGCTAGAGTAAATTTATCTCAGCTTCGCAATCAATTGACGTGTTTTTGCCACTCTCCGCTTCACCAGCAAACAGAACAGGGTACTGATGGGCGTTTCGAGCACTCGAGGACGTGAGAGCGGCCAAATAATTTCATCTAGCTCCTGTAAACAACCGCAACATCAGTTCCGCACTCAATTTGAACAATTGGGCAAACTCTACAATGTCTTAAGATTCCGACCGTTTGAGGCTTTCAAGTGAGGGAAGAATATGATGTATCCACTTGACAACATTCGCTATTAAAACAAATGCCTACATATAGATTCGATAAAAAAGGAAAACGCATATTTAAAGACGCCGAGCAAAAAGCGGCAGCATCGCATTTGATGCAAACAGCAAAAAAAGTTGATGACACCGACGGCAATGGCGAGCGAACTGCATTGCAACGATTGACAGAAGCTGCGAAAACGAACAAAGCCAACACATCGAAAAAATCTTTTGGCAAACGAGCACCTGATGCAAATTTGCAGAAACCCTTGCGCCACATTGCTATCGCCTTTGGCATAGTCATCACTTTAGTTTTGACCGCTAACGCCGTCACGAGCATCGTAGGCATAGTGAAAAAGTCGCGTCACAATCAAGTTGTTGAGCAAGTGGCAGTGACGCAAAGCAATCACGCCAGTCTTTCGCACTGGTCGAAATTAGAAACCCGCAACCATCTGTTGGCTGCAGCAAAAAAGGCGGAAGCTTCAGGAAACTACCAGGCGGCAGCCGCCATATTTGCCACTTTGGCTGACGAGCCCGGCTATCGTCAGGAATTAGCTGTGGCACTGGCGGACACAAAGACATCACCAGCTGCGCTGGCAGCCGGCTACGACAAATTAGCACGAGCAGTTGGTGCGCAAGGTCGGACAGCTGAAGCTGACGAACTTTTCGCCAGAGCGATCGCTGCTGACCCCAACAATCTGGAATATTCCACCCACCTGGCCTATTTCTATCTTCAAACTGGCCGCTTAGATAAAGCTCAAGCTTTGAACGAAAAACATAAACTGCAGGTGGCTTTCGGCAGCCCTGCAGTTATGGCCACGTATCATGATTTGAAAGGCCGTATTGCTGCTCGAAAAGGGCAAGATCCAGCTGCTTTAAATGATCTGCAAACTGCCGTGGGCATTTTTGAAAAAATGAAAGTTAAAGACAGCCAGTATCTTGATACCCTGCGTCAATTAGCCTGGGTGGAATTGCGCACTGGTCATAGAGCTTCGGCAGCACAACTTTTTGACAGAGTAATTGCCGCCGCACCTGGCGCTGAAAGTCGTGCCGAAAGATTTATGCTCAAGCAAATCAATCACTAAGCACCAAGCGAATTAGTCGGTAAGCATCCGGTGCACCACATGTAGTGCACAGTGGAAAGTAATAACTTTATTGAAAACCCAACTCTTTTGCTTTTTTCAAATCTTTCTCCGCCTGGTCTTTATGCGACAGAGCGCTGTGCGCTTTTGCTCGCACCAGATAGGCCGCTCCGTTGTCTGGGTCTAGAGCAATGGCTTTGTCGGCGTCAAGCAGAGCAAGGTCGTAGCGTTTGATTATCAACTGACATTTGGCGCGGCCGGCATAAGCAGCTTCATCGCGCGGATTAAACTTGGTCAAGTGAGTATAGTCGGCCAGAGCTAAAGCCGGTTGTCTGGTTCTTAGATAAAGCTCTGCACGTTGGTTATAGGCCTGGTCACTGGTTGGCTTCAATTTGATTATGTTCGTGTAGTCAATGATGGCCTTATCAAAATATCCATGTCGAACATAAAAACCCGCCCGAATATGATAGGCAGAGGACGGCCTTGCTGCACCCTTTACAGCGACTAGCGCATTGAGGTCCTTTTCTGCTTTATCTAATTGGCCTATATCTTCATAGATGGTGGCACGATTATGCAGGCCTTGTCGGTGAGCCGGGTTTCGATTGATCACATCAGAAAAATCGCTCAGAGCTCGAGTAGTTTCTTTTAAATTTACATAGCACTGCCCGCGGTGCAGGTAGGCTTGCGCGAAATCTTTGTCTAAAGCAATCAGCTTATTGAATGTAGCTATGGACTCTTTGTATTTCCCTAACTCCATTAGATAGAGACCCTTTGCCAAATAGGCATCTTTATACTTGGGATCGATCTTAATGGCCTGATCACAAAAGGCCACAGCTTCCTGCTGACGATCCTTGCGCTTCATCTTTTCGGCCGTACTTAAAAGCATCATCGCTTTATTTTGATCGTCGGCAGCCAGAGCGAAATTGGTGCTTGCGGCTAGCAATATAAGTAAGGTCAAGTGTTTTGAAATTTTTGCCATCACCATCGCCTACAAAACTTCCTTCTAAAAGTAAAAGAGGGCCACTGAATCAGCAGCCCTCTTTCAATTTTGTTTTTCAGCTAATTAAGCAATGATGGAAGCAACTACACCAGCGCCGACGGTACGACCGCCTTCGCGAATAGCGAATCTCATACCTTGCTCAACGGCTACTGGTTGAATCAATTCCACGTCCATGGCAACGTTGTCACCAGGCATAACCATTTCAACGCCTTCTGGCAATTCGATGGAGCCGGTTACGTCAGTTGTACGGATGTAGAACTGTGGTCTGTAGCCTTTGAAGAATGGAGTGTGACGTCCGCCTTCTTCTTTCGAGAGGATGTAAACCTCTGCTTTGAACTTGGTGTGTGGCTTGATGCTGCCTGGTTTAGCGATAACTTGACCACGTTCGATCATGGTCTTGTCGATACCTCTAAGGAGGATACCAACGTTGTCGCCGGCCATACCGGAATCAAGAGTCTTCTGATACATTTCAACGCCGGTTACGGTTGTTTTGCGTGTATCTTGCAGACCAACAATTTCTACTTCTTCGCCGACTTTAACTTGTCCGCGTTCAATACGACCAGTGGCAACTGTACCGCGGCCGGTGATTGAGAACACGTCTTCAACAGCCAGCAAGAATGGTTTGTCCAAATCTCTTTCTGGAGTTGGGATATGCTCGTCAACAGCTTTCATCAAATCGAGGATGGCTTGTTCGTACTTCATGTCGCCTTCAAGAGTCTTGAGGGCAGAGCCACGAATAATCGGAATGTTGTCACCGTCGAAGTTGTATTTGGAAAGCAATTCGCGTGCTTCCATTTCAACTAGCTCGATCAATTCTGGATCGTCGACCATGTCGCACTTGTTCAAGAAAACAACGATGTGTGGAACGCCAACTTGACGGGCAAGCAGAATGTGCTCGCGAGTTTGTGGCATAGGGCCATCGTTTGCTGAGATTACGAGGATAGCGCCGTCCATTTGAGCAGCACCAGTAATCATGTTCTTGATGTAGTCAGCGTGTCCTGGACAGTCTACGTGACTGTAGTGACGCTTGTCGGTTTCGTATTCAACGTGAGCAGTATTAATGGTAATACCACGAGCTTTCTCTTCGGGAGCAGCATCGATCTCATCGTATTTTTTCGCTTTGGCTTGGCCGGTTTTGGCCAAAGTCATTGTGATAGCGGCGGTTAACGATGTTTTGCCATGATCAACGTGCCCGATCGTTCCAACGTTCACGTTTGGTTTGTTTCGTTCAAACTTTTGACGGGCCATCCTATCTACTCTCCTTACAATTTACTGCTTCTACGTTTGATACTTAAATCGAGTATCAGTTCTTGGTGACTTACTTCGGACTTAGTGCCAGACGGTCTGTTTAACTGGCGCTTTTTAAGTGGAGCCCACGACGAGAATCGAACTCGTGACCTCCCCCTTACCAAGGGGGTGCTCTACCGCTAAGCTACGTGGGCACGCATGGTCTGCGAGGATTCTATTATCTACGGTGATTCTCTATTCTCTGGGTTCCTCAAAATTTTCTTTACTCTTGAAAATTTTGATCTTCTTGGTTTCCTGTTTGCTCCGAGCAATTGCTTACTCGAAATCAAAGTTTGGGTGGAGCTGGATTCGAACCAGCGTAAGCTTTCGCTAACAAGTTTACAGCCTGTCTCCTTTAACCACTCGGACATCCACCCTCTAGCTGGTGATGGGATTCGAACCCGCAACCTACGGTTTACAAAACCGTTGCTCTACCGTTGAGCTACACCAGCATGAGTCTGTAACGCCTATCAAAGATAGGGGATTTAAATTCTACAGAGTATTTTTTAGTCGTGTCAAACTATTGCCTGATCTGAGGGCAATTGCGCTACACGAACTTAATAATAACTCTGCAGAAATTTAAAAAAGCAGATCAGTCGGCCGAACCGGAAGCAACAATATTGACTTCTGGTGGGGTTTTTGAGACCACTTTAGAGCCTTTGTTCTGCCTGACTACCTCATAAAAAACAATTCCAGCAGCGACAGATGCATTTAGAGACTGCACAGATCCGTACATTGGAATTTTGATCAAGAAGTCACAATGTTCAGACACCAGGCGACTTATACCATCACCTTCGCCGCCAATCACAAGAGCTACGGGCCGCTTGAGATCGCTTTCGTAGACTTCTTGCGCACCTTCCATTGCTAAACCCGCGATCCAGAAGCCACGATCTTTGAGTTTCTCTAAAGTAGAAACAAGATTGGTGATGCGCACCATGCGCATGCTGGCAAGGGCTCCAGCACTAACTCTAGCCACAGTTCGAGTCAATCCGGCCGATCTTCTTTGCGGCAAAATTACAGCCTTCACGCCTGCAGCTTCTGCTGATCTGACAATGGCACCAATATTGTGTGGATCTTCCACACCATCAAGAATGGCTACTGTGTATCCGTCTAAAGTCTTGCCTTCAGCCTCTAGAGCAGCTTTCTCAGCGTCGAATTGGTCCAAAAATTCTGACATATCAAGATATTCACTGGCAGCAATCTGCGCCACCACACCTTGATGCTTATCACGATCGCCGATCAAATCGGATAACTTGCGCTTTTCAACAGTTGATAGAGGAATGGAGTTATCTTTCGCCAGCTCTTTTATTTTGTCGATGCGTTTATCTGATTCGAGACCGCTGGCCATATAGATTTTATTGACCGCAACTTTTCCTTCTATAAGGAACGCAAGTACTGCGTTGCGACCATAGACAAATTCTTCGTCAACGGCTTCCTGGTCAACATCGGCCGGGCCCGACTCTTCGTGGCCGCCATACCTGACAGTTTGAGTGCGTTCTACAGGAGCCTCGTCAAAGTATTCATTTACTTTGCGAGCAATGCCGGCAGCTTTACGCTCTGGTGACATTTCGGCCGCTTCTCTAGGGCGACGTTCATATCCACCGCCGCCGCCACCACCACCTTCTGGTCTTGGGCCGCGGTTGTATCCACCACCACCGCCGCCTTCAGGTCTTGGGCCGCGATTAAATCCACCGCCACCTTCTGGTC
>JAVHQC010000026.1:0-143403 GCA_036170915.1 Cyanobacteria bacterium auto_48_18 | reverse complement strand
TCTGAACTCGGTATCGCACCAAGGCTCTTGCCGCCTCACGTTTCAGTGAAAAGCGTAGTTATTCCCTTTAAGCGTTTTGCCGGCGCAGAAATCTCACTCGGCCCTGAGATGCGCTCCACAGGCGAAGTAATGGGCATTGCTTCGCAATTTGGCCTGGCTTTTGCCAAAGCCCAGATCGCCGCCGGTCAAGAAATACCCACTAAGGGGCGCATCTTTATAAGCGTCTCTGATGGTCATAAGCAAGAATCGGTAGCAGTAGCGCAAAATCTCCACCAGCTTGGTTTTGAACTAATCGCCACCCGCGGCACGGCCCAGGTGCTCAAAGCCGCTGGTATTCCGGCAATGATCACTAACAAGGTATCTGAAGGTCGCCCTAACTTAATTGACCGCATCAAAAACGGCGAGATTCAGCTGGTTCTAAATATTCCCTCAGGCCGCACAGCTCGGGGCGATGACCAGCTCATAAGACGAGCAGCTATTAACTACAACGTACCGGTGGTCACCACCATGTCAGGAGCCTGGGCAACAATCAGCGCCATAGGCGCCTTGCAATCAGGGTCTCTGGGTGTGAAAAGCTTGCAGGAATACCACCAGAGCATTGCTTACTGGGAATCTACCAGTTCAAGCAGTGCCGCCCGCACCGTTAGATTTCAGTAAGGTTTAAAAGCAGCCTCAGAGGCGGCTATAATGCCATCTTTAGGCAAGAGCGAGAGTAAAATGAGCAATAAGAGCGGACCTGAAACTGACTTTGCCAAGTATGTGGACCACACACTTCTGACTCCTCAGGCCACCAAAGCCGACGTGAGCAAACTCTGTCAGGAAGCCATAGAACATAATTTTTATGCTGTCTGCGTCAACCCTTCTTTTGTCAGGCAAGCTGTAAAAGAGCTGTCTTCGTCAAAAGTAGCTGTGGCTACAGTGATTGGTTTTCCTCTTGGTGCCAATTTAACCGATATCAAAATTGCTGAAACCCAGAGAGCAATTTCAGAAGGCGCAGAGGAAATCGACATGGTCATTAACGTCGGCGCTCTCAAATCTGGCGATGTTGATTTTGTCACTGAAGAGATTAAAGCTGTAGTCAAAGCGGCAAAAGATAATCCGGTCAAAGTGATTATCGAATGCGATTTACTTTCTGACGACGAAAAAGTAATTGCTACAGAATGCTGTGTCAAAGCTGGTGCAGCAATGGTAAAAACTTCCACCGGCTTTGTCAAAGACGGTAAAGGGGCTACTGTAGCCGATATTGAACTGATCAAAAAGGCACTTGGCGGTGCCAAACTTGGTATCAAAGCTAGTGCCGGAATTCGCGATGCTGCCAAAGCACAATCTCTAATTGATGCCGGTGCCACCAGACTTGGTACATCCGCTGGTGTTGAACTGGTTAAGGGTGTTGAACCCGCCAAAGCTGCCTACTAGAATCTGACCATCATAATGAGGAATAAGAAATTGACTTTCCAATCTAGCCGCACGGCCTTAAAGACTACTCTGATGAGTGCTGCAATTTGCGCCCTCGGTCTTAATTTCGGCGCTGCTAATCTGCCGGCCATGGCTGACGGCGAAGATTCAGAGGCTATGAAAAAAGCTGAGTCTTTGTACGCTCAAGGTGCGCAAGCACCAAAGAAAATGAAAGAAGCAGCCGACGCCTTTAGAGAAGCAATCAGACTGGAGCCAACTAATCCAAAAGCGCACCAACGCCTTGGTGCCGTGCTTGCTGCACTTGAAGATTACGACACTTCGATTCTAGAATCGAAACAAGCAATCAAGCTCGATCCCAAATATTTCCTACCACATGTGGTGCTTGGCCAGGTCTACGCCAATCAGGGTAGAGTCGATTTAGCTGTGCCTGAGTTCGAAGAAGCATGCCGCTTAAAACCAACCAGTTTCCGCGCTCATTGCGATCTGGGCTTCGCTTACACACATGAAGGCCGCGTCGCCGAGGCTATTGCCGCTTACAAGAAGGCTGCCGAAATCAACCCTAAAGATGCCACTCCGCACTTAAACATGGGAGTGCTCTACGCTCAAGATAATCAATATGCGCAAGCAATCAAAGAAGAGCAAGAAGCAATTACGCTCAACAATAAATTGCCCGAGGCCTACATCAACCTCGGCAATATTTATGTGGAATCAAACGACAATCAGCAAGCAATGCAGGCTTTTAAAGACGCACTGAGGCTGGTGCCTAATCATCCTAACGCCTTAAGCGGACTCGGTTGGACATTGGAGAGACAAGGCGACTTTAAAGGTGCTGCAGCAGAGCAGAGAAAGGCTTTAAAAATCGACCCCAGATTTGGTCCGGCAAGAAGAAGATTGGCTACAGCACTTGCTGGCATGGGTGACAATCAGCAGGCCGAAACCGAGTTTAAAACAGCTTTGAAAAACTCACCCCGTGATGTTAATGCCCACGTAGAGTATGCACAGTTTTTAGAGAAGCAAGGTCAAAACGCACCAGCCTTATTGGAATACCAGAAGGCGGTTGAAATCAAGCCTAATTCGAAAATTGCCCAAGAAGGCGTGAACAAACTGACTCGCATTAAGTAGTCATTTAGTCTGGTGCTTTGTTTTTGTCGGGCCGGGGTCTCTTTTTTGAAGCCGCCGATTTGCAGAGAAATTTGCGCAAAATTTCTCTGCGAATCGGCACCATTGTTTCTCACCCCCCGGGTGGAAGGCAGCTCAAATTTTAGTGCTTATCCTCGCCTTCACCCAACTGCACTGACAGCGCGTGAAGCATATTGGTGTGATAAAGAGTATCAATATAGAGTTTCCGAACTGCCCCTGCTAACGCCGGATCAGAATTGGTGATTTTCTTGCACAGCGAAGTGGCTTCCTTGAGGATCAGTTCAGCATCTTTATATTGGCCAGCGGCATAAAGCGTCAGAGCATAGCCATAAAACGCTTTTGGTGCCCAGGGAGTATCCGGATTTCCGTGCGCTTTCCACCAGTCGATGCCTTGCTTGTAATAGCGTAGGGCGTCTTTCAGCTGGCCATCGCGACGCAGTACATCAGCCAATTTAGAGGAAGCATCCCAGTAGAACGATGAATGCTGCTCTTTTTCTATATCTGCCAGATTATAAAAGCGCTTATAAATTTCAATTGCTTTAATAAGATTGTTCTGACGCGAATAGATATCACCAAGAATACGCAAGCATTGAATATTCGATGTACTCAGAGTTTGTTTACCCGCAGCCAGTTCTAGCGACTTTTCTGCGGCGGGTACAGCTTCTTCATTGGCGTTGCCGCTGAAAGCTGAATATGCCACCAACCTGTAACATTCACTGAGCTGGCATGGGCCTTCCTGGCCATCTTTCTCTAGTTTTTCGGTAGCAGCAGTGAGCTTTTTACCATAGGCAAGAGCATCACTCCAGTGTTGCGACTCGTGATATAGCGTGACAAGGGCCAAAAGAGCATCAGCATACTCACGGCAATTGACGCCGATATCACGTTCGATACTCTGCAAATTGACTTTAGCAGCCTCTTCTTTGTTGCCAAAATCTTCAACCGGAGTCGGTTTGCCTTGCAGTTTTACGTTCCATAAAAGATTATCGTCAAAGCGAGCATACTTCTTACTTTCCGGTTTGAGAATAATCCACGACCAGAATGCCACTACGCCCACGAGTAAAAATATTCCGGCAATCCAGATTGCCGACTCTACTGAAAAGCGCCTGCTTCCACCTTTTGCCCCAGGTTGGCTACGTTTTTTACGCGGAGCCATCTCTTTATAAACATTGGCTGAATTAGCCCACTCTGTATCAGTGGCCGACAAAAGCAACTCCAGATCATGATAGAGCTGTTCTGGAACTTGATAGCGGTTGTCGGGATCTTTAGCCAAACATTTTGCCACCACTTCTTCAAAGCGCGTTGCTACAGGCTCCATAGAAGGATCGAGTCCAAGCGGCCGCGGCGTATCATTCATATGTTTGTAGGCAGTCTCAAGCACGTTCTTGCCCACAAAGGGCGGCTTGCCTGTGAGCGATTCGTAAATGACGCAACCAAGTGAATAAATATCAGAACGGTTGTCTATTTTCTTACCGGCACACTGCTCAGGGCTCAAATAAAGTGGACTACCGAAAGTTTCTTTGCTGCGGGTCATGTACTGATCTGTTCTGTGCTCGGCACTTTCATCTTGAATAATTTTGGCGATACCAAAATCCATCACCATAATATCGTCGGCAAATTTTTGATTATCGAGAATGAGAATGTTGCTGGGTTTAATATCGCGGTGAAGAATATCGAGCTTGAGAGCAGCTTCTAAACCCTGGCAGACCTGGCTGAAAATACTCACCGCTCTATCTGGACCAATGTGACCAGTCTTAGAAAGCAAATCTTCAAGGCTTTCAAAAACCATTGGTTTCAATACTAAAATTACGCGACCTTCGACAATGACCACGTCGCGATAGGAGCAAATATGCGGATTATCGAGAGTAATCAGAACTCGCAACTTTTGCTCAAGCTTCTTCAAATTTTTGATACTGGAGAGCAATTGTTTGTGGATAATCTTAATCACAACAGAACCGCGTGACTGTTTATCGTGAGCACGATAGACTACGCTCAGACTGCCCTCTCCCAACTGTTCTTGAATATCAAAGCGATCGATGGTTTTACCAACAAGACTCTCACCGCCACCAAAAAGTGAAGTGTCTTTCGTCGGTTTGGGATTTTTTGCACTTGGACTCATACGTTAATTTCCCTTATTGCTTCTCTAATTTTCTCAGACACTTTTCTCAGACACCATTCTGCACTTTGTAAAATAGTGCGCTAAAACTATCAAACTCTTTGGTGGTCTCAAAAACTTTTCGCCTGGCA
Source organism: Cyanobacteria bacterium auto_48_18 (assembly GCA_036170915.1). Classification (GTDB taxonomy): domain Bacteria; phylum Cyanobacteriota; class Vampirovibrionia; order Obscuribacterales; family Obscuribacteraceae. The sequence continues at coordinate 138,603 of JAVHQC010000026.1, read as the reverse complement.
TTTTTAGCTTTCTGCTCGAGTAATGTAACATCGTCACTTGTAATTGCTTTAGCCGCAGCCCGAGTGTAATAGTCTGCAGCGGCCCTAAAGACCTGTGCGGCGGCGGCATAATCTTTAGGATTTAGCTCAAGATAACTCAAACCCAATCGATAATTGATATCACCAAGTAGTTTTTGATCATCGCATTTGAATTTGTTTAACAGTTCAAGTGCTTTCTGAAAAAGGGGAACAGACTCGTCTCTGCCATCACCACTGGTGCTAAAGAGACGCTTAAGATCGGCTTCACAAGCGAGCCACCGTGCACTATCTAAATTTTCTCTTTTATCGTGCACCATCATTTCATCAATTGAGCCAAGGGCACCATTATAATTTCTCTGCGAAAACTGGATGCGTGCTTTCCACTCATTGATATCGGTCAAGTCTTCTTCTGAAATTTTCATAGAGTCGTCGTCAGGCGCCTCACGTAACAAGCTTGCTAGTTTATACTCTAAATCTTCCAGATTAATCTGACCGGCATAGGCAGGATCAAGGTGGGCAAAGAAAGCTGAGCGTACATAGCCCAGGGTCGCCTTGGCCGCTAAGTCTTTGCGCTCTGGGTGTTGTTTAGTGATACCACTCTTGGCTTCCTGATAATTTTTGCTTGATGCAAGAAATCTTCCGGCGACAAAATTGGCGTAGCCTGCTTCCATTTCTCGCTTATACAAACGCAGAGCGTCAACATTGGCCACTGATGAAGCGATACCGATGAAGCTATCGTGCTGATCTGGTGGCGCCACCTGGCCGGTATTTTTGTTGATCGTCAATCGCTTCTCGGCCTCAGACGGAGGAGGTACAAGAGGCGTAGCCATGCTTTCATTGGCCGCTTGAGACTCATTGAAGGGCAGCAAATAGTAAATGGCCAAACCCATAATTGTGGTCACTAGAACAGCTAAAACAGACATGCTAAAGACAAAGAGCGAGCTAGCACCATATGGTTGCTTTGGCGGCTCCGGCACGATTTTGCTGGCAAGGGGCAGGGCGTCTAAATCTGCTTTTAGCTCCGCCATAGTTTGATAGCGATTCTCCGGATCTTTCTCCAAACACATGGCGATGATTTCTTCCATGCCCTCGGCCGCTGGATCGCTTAGTTGCCTGAGGCCGCTGATGTCTGGCAGATCGTGCACATGCTTCATCATGGTCTCAGTTGGACTATTACCAAGAATGGCCCTCCTGCCCACCAAAGCCTCATACATCAGGCAACCGATTGAATAAATATCAGAACGGCCGTCAACAGATCGGCCGAGACACTGCTCTGGGCTCATATAGAGCGGGCTACCGAAAACTTCACCAGTGAGAGTTAAACTGCCATCTGAAGTGCCGGAGCTGCCCTGGCCCACTAACTTAGCAATGCCGAAATCTACAATTTTAACTACAGTATTTTCTGGGTGACCCTCGGCATAAGCCAGCATAACGTTGCTGGGCTTGATATCACGGTGCACAATGCCCCTGCGGTGCGCGTGTTCAAGACTGTCGCAGACTTGCATGAAAATTGGCACTGCATCTTCCAGTGAAAGTTTGCCTCGCCCGTCTTCAGCATGCAAAGAGAGATCATCAAGAATATCTGCCAGACTTGTGCCTTCCAAATATTCGAGAATGAGGTAGAAACCTTTTTCAGAAAGACCACAGTCGTAAGTTTGAACAATATTGGGATGGGCCAACTGCCCGCAAGCAAGAGCCTCTTGCTGAAATCTTTTTACAGCCACCGGGTCTGTCGACAGGTTTCCTTTGAGAAATTTGACGGCACCAATTTTGTTCATCAGCACATGACGCGCTTTAAACACATCGCTCATGCCGCCTTCGCCGATATGCTCAAGCAACTCCCAGCGCTCGGCTATAAGACCATACTGGCTCATATTTGATTGCGAAACTTCCATTTGAGAAATTTCGGCTTGAGCGCTTTGGCCCGCCGAAGAAAGAGGCTTGCCGTTCGCCTCGCGGCTCGCGGGTGCATCTGTTCGCGATGATTCTTCATCTCTCAAGTCAATTTTCTCAATTATCGGTCGTTATCTCTCAAAAGAAGGCCATGCGGCTAACGGTCATAAATGGTCTTGCCCGATTTGCGCCAAAAATGCACGGTTTTTTCAAACTCTTAATCTCTAGATAGTCTTATAATTTAAAATATGCGTTTATATTTCTATCAGTGCCTGTCATTTCTGCTGGTTTCAGTTCTCTTTCTGCCTGACTTAGCCATGGCGGCGCAGCCCAGCGAACCAAGCTATTTGATTAAACAAAACAGTGTGCGTTTCGGCTCAGTCACGGCACTAGTGAACAGCCGACACTTTCGCATGGACGCCATGGGCATGAAGCTTTACATGAAACCACCATTTACTTCGCTCACTTTTTATGGTGACAGTAACAAGCTGCGTTATAGCTGCGCTGTTGATCATATTGGCAGCAAAATCACGGTGCGGAAAATTACCGCCAAGGAAAAAAAGGCTGGAGTGCAGGAAGTGGTGTCTAAATTAAACAATGAAAAAATTGACCGCTTCAATTGCAGCCATTATCTCTGCGAGCAGGTAAGCAAGAACGGCAAACGCGAAAAAATTGCTGAATTTTGGACAACCTCCGAAAGCAGATTACCCAAAGCCTTAGAGCTCGCGTGCTGCAAACTGACTTCATGCCCACGTGGTTATGGCCTGCCGATTAAAATCTATACTTTTGAAAAAGGTCGGCCTGTGCAGCAACTAGCCACCACTAAAATCGAAGACAGAAAATTTGCTGAACGTGCTTTTGAAGAACCAGTCAATTACAAATTAGCGCGTGATGAGTTTGAGCTGATGATGGAAGACGGCACCGGAAGCAGTAGTATCGACAGTATGAAATTTTGATTTGACTTTGTACTTATGTCCCACTCATAGACACGCCCATTGATTTGAGAATTTTCTGCAAATCGAGCAAATTAGTGTAAGTGGGCATCAGCCACAAAGTTTCATCAGCACCAATAGTCGATAGAGCTTGAGTGAGAGCCTGGGCCAGCTTCGGCACAGTAGAAATTTGCTCTGCCGGAATGCCTGCATATTTAAGTCTGACCGCCATATCTTCAGCGCGCTGTCCACTCACTGTAATGGCAGTGTTAGTAAGAATTGACAGCTGCTCAAAGTCAGCGTCCCAGAGCCATGATATGTCGCGACCATCAGCAAGATTATCGTTAATGGCAATCAGCAGCTTGGCTTTAGGATCGCGAATACAAGATGCCAGCGCTTGAGTCGCTCCGGCTGGATTTTTAATCAGCTGAACAATCACAGATTTACCATCAATAGTCAGTCGCTCAGAGCGACCAAATAACGTACTGTATGCTTTCAAACCTGCGCGAATGGCTTCACGGGTGGCACCAAGATGGTGCGCAGCAGCTGCTGCCGCCAGAGCGTTGTAAACATTGAACAGACCAGGCAGAGGCAAAATACATTCTTCTGATTTATTGTCGATACAGAGCTTAAAGCGACTGAAAGTCGCGGTGACTTCCACATCAGTAGCATAAATAGTCGGCGCCGGTCTTTTAAAATCGCAGCCCTGGCAATACCAGTGACCCATTTGACCGTAAAACACACGACTGTAGCTGATTTCTTTACCGCACTTGCCGCAATAGGCAAGCTCCATATTGCCTTCAGCAGCAACGCCATCAGCTACGCTATCAAGGCCGAAAAAGAGATGTGTCACTTCTGGTGCCAGCTGGCTCACATTAGGATCATCGGCATTCAAAATTGCCATTGACTGATTAATACCAATGCCTTTATTAATCAAACGAGCAGTGGTATCAAGTTCACCAAAACGGTCTAGCTGATCGCGAAATAAATTTGTGACAACTACGCTGCCGATTTTTACTTGTTGTGCCACCAGTGGCAATGCCGCTTCATCAATTTCAAACAAACAAAGATCAGCTGCGATATTGGCGTTCCAGTCGGCAGACTCAATTAAAGAAGCGGTAATGCCTGTAACTAAATTGGCGCCCTGGCGATTATGCGCGAAAGTAAAACCGGCGGTGCGTAAAATTGACGAAAGAATACCGCTGGTGGTGCTCTTGCCGTTGGTACCGGTGATGGCTATGACACCACGGGCAGTTTGACCAGATAAATGACCGAGCACATTTGGTGAAACTTTTAGAGCCAGCCGCCCAGGTAAATTTGAGCCAAGACCAAGATTGAGCTTGCGAATGCTGGAAGCAGCCAATTTGGCAATCATAACCGCAGCACGGTCAGCCAGAGTAAGTGTATTTTTTTCTGAGGTCATTTTAAATCCAAATCACTAGTGCTTTAGCTTGAGAAACACATCATTAACACTCGAGTGAATAAAGGCCCGCAAATTGTGAGGGCTGGGTTTAATCACCAGCTCGTCGCCTAGTGTAAGAGTATGAATAATGTGGGGACCATCAATATAAACTTCTCCCGTTCGCATTTCACTAACAATGCGCATACTTTGGTCTTCATTGAGCACGCCGGCCAGCAAACGCCACGATTGCCCTGGGCGCATACAAGCTTCACGCACCAGATATTGATATTGCCGTGCTGGTAAAGGCATGATCTGCCCGTTGGCTGATCTCAGTGAGCCTGTTGACCCGGCCGGGGTTCCAATCCAGAGGCCGCTTGAGCGCTGCTCTTCTTTCTCGTCACCAACAGCAATTAAATAACGACTGGTGGCAGCCGGTGAGCTGTGAGCCACCAGCACCTCATTTAGTACCAGTTCTTTGACCGGTTTATTATTGATAGAAATCTGCAAGCGCAAAACATTAATAGGTGCAATCATTTCAGTTTCAATTTGATCAAGAATTGAAGAGAAATTCTCGCGATTGGCCATGCAAAAGTGGCCGAAGCTTGAAGAGCGCGATGAGTTAACACCCAGAGCCGGTATATCTTTTAGAGCATGCGAGGCATCGAGAAAAGTACCGTCACCACCAACTGAAATGCAAAGATCAACGTTTTCTACCGTTTCATCAACTTGCGAACGGCTCAATGATTGAAACTCAATTCCGCGCACAGATAGCTCATCTTCAATGCGAGCAAGTGTGTCTACGTGTTCTTCGTGCGCAACACGAACACGATTGACCACTTCGTTGCCTTCCTCAATCAGCTTGAGAAAACGAGCCTCTTTATGTTCTTCTGCTTGTATCTGGTAAGTGGACTTTTTGTGAACAACAAGGACTTTCTTGAGCTTCAACGGAAATGGCCTCAGAACCTGCCTCAAAAGCACTACTCAGGTTAGCAGATATGACTGCTCTTTTACAACCGAATGTAAGGCCGAGCCTCTCTAGCTGAGGTGAGATATAATCACTGTTTCTGACATAAAATCAGAACAGCGACTTTATGTGACTCAACTTTACAGTAGTGGGTCAGGGAGGGCCTCATGACGCTTTCGGGCAGCGATATTCGCGACAAATTCGTTTCTTACTTCAAAGACAAACGCGGACACCTGCACAAGGCGAGCTCCAGCTTAATTCCTGACAATCCCACTTTGCTTCTCACATCGGCGGGCATGGTGCAATTTGTGCCGATTTTCCTCGGTCAGGCAGAAGCTCCAAACCCACCCCGGGTGGTCACGGTGCAAAAATGCGCCAGAGCTGGGGGCAAAGATTCAGACATTGAGAATATCGGGCGCACATCAAGACATCACAGCTTTTTCGAGATGCTTGGCAATTTCAGCTTTGGAGATTATTTCAAGAAAGAAGTAATTCCATGGGCCTGGGAATTTGTCACAAAAGAACTTAGCCTGGAGCCCGAAAAGCTCTATGTCACTGTTTTCAAGGGCGACGAGCAAAATCCTGCCGACGACGAAGCAGCCGACATCTGGCACAAGCAGGTAGGCGTGCCTATCGATCGCATATTCAGAATGTCGCGAAAAGATAACTTCTGGGGCCCACCAGGACCAACTGGCCCCTGCGGACCTTGCTCTGAAATCTTTTATGACCGTGGCGAACAGTACGGGCCGGAAAGTTTCGAAGATTATTGTTACAAGGGCATAGAAGGCGACAGATATATAGAGATCTGGAATCTGGTCTTTATGGAACTTTTCAAAGATGAAAACGGCAATTTCACACCCTTAGATAAAAAGAACGTCGACACCGGCGCCGGTTTAGAGCGCATTGCCCTGGTCAAACAACAAAAGAATAATACTTTCGAAACTGACCTGTTCATGCCTATTCTCGACAAAGTTTGCCAGATGTCGGGCAAACAATATACGGGCGGAGTGATGCTTGGGGTAGTTGGCACTGGTGCAGACGTAGACCCGGCCATTAAGCAAGACAGTTATTTGAAAATTATTGCCGACCATGCCAGATGCGTCAGCTTCCTTGTAGCCGATGGCGTACGTACGAGCAATGTGGGCAGAGGCTATGTGCTCAGATTCATCATCAGAAGGGCCGCGCGCTTCGGCCGACTCTTGGGCTTGACCGAGCCATTCATTTATAAGCTCGTTCCTGTAATTCTCGAGATTTACGGCAAAGTGTATACCGAGCTGGTCAGCCAGCAAGATCAAATTGTCAGAGTAATTAGAGAAGAGGAAGAACGCTTTTCGAAAACCATCGACCGGGGCTCGGCTTTACTGGAAGAAATTCTCAGTGGCAAAGACGATGTTGTCGCTGGTGAAGAAGCTTTCAATCTTTATGCCACTTACGGCTTCCCACTGGAGCTAACAGCTGAAATCGCCCTTGAACGCGGCAAGAAAGTAGATATGGAAGGCTTTACCGCTGCCAGAAGCAAACATGAAGCAGTATCGTCGGTAAATAAATTCAACGTGGTCATGACCGGCGACAACGCTTTTGGCGAGCTCGTCAAAAAACATGGCGCCACCAAATTTAGTGGCTACACAAAGAAAGAAGACGAAAGCAGCATCCTTGCCATATTCAAAGACGGCAAGCTGATTGATTCAGCAAATGAAGGCGATGAAGTTGACGTTGTTCTCGACTTGACTCCTTTTTATGGCGAATCAGGCGGTCAGCTCGGTGACGCTGGTGTTCTTGAGAGCCCTGACGCCCGGCTGCAGGTGCTTGACACCAAGAAGCATGAAGGCCTGCACCTGCACAGGGTTCGCACTATATCTGGTACTGTCGAAGCCGGGCAAAAAATGCGCGCTGTGGTTGATAGCGCCAGGCGCCTGGCTACAATCTTGCACCATTCCACTGCCCACGTTTTCCATGCGGCTATTCGTGAAATCTTCGGCAAACAGGTTGTACAGGCCGGCTCACAGGTCGGCCCAAATGCCATGCGCTTCGATTTTACTTTAGATAAACAGCCCAGCCGCGAAGATATTGCCAAAGTAGAGTCACTGATGAATGAGTGGGTGCGCAGCAATAGCGAAGTGGTCACACAAGAGATGTCTATCGACGAAGCTAAGGCTACAGGCGCCATTGCTATGTTCGGTGAAAAGTACGGCGACGTAGTACGCGTGGTCAAAATGGGTGATTTCTCATTAGAATTTTGCGGCGGCACTCACGTCTCAAACACTTCTGAAATAGGGCAAATCAAAATTATTTCAGAAGGCAGCGTAGCGCAAGGAACAAGGCGCATTGAGGCTCTATCTGGGCCAAGAGCCTGGAATTATATTGCCGACCAGCTCAAATATTTAGGCGATGCTACTGAAAAACTGAAAGTCAAACCATCAGATATGGTGGCACAAATTGAACGTCTACAATCTGATCTGAAGCAAAAAGAAAAAGCCATGCAAGCAATGGAAGAAAAGCTGGCAGTCAGCCGCGTGGCTGAAATTGTGGGCAAAGCTGAAAAAATCGGCCAAACATCGGTGATTGCCGCAGTTATTCACGATTTGAGCGGCCAATCGCTAAAACTAATTGCCGAAAACATCAAAGCCAATCATGCAAATATCATTTGTCTGCTGGTCTCGGCCCAGAACGACGCTCTTTCTCTGGTTGTGGCAGCATCACCAGATATGGTGAAAGCAGGATTCAACAGCGGCAAAGTAGTTGGTGAAATTGCCACCATTGTCGGCGGCAAAGGTGGTGGCAGACCAGATATTGCTTCTGCTGGCGGGAAGGATGCAACCAAAGTTTCGGAAGCTCTAAGCCGCTTCAAAACACTAGTATCAGATCATCTGGGAGTTGGTCAAAAATAATGACAGAAACCGACTTAGCCGAAAGAAAAGGCGCCACAGTGGCCGTGATTTTCGCCGATGGCGGCTCGCGCGGTAACCCTGGCCCCTCAGGCTGTGGTGCTGTAATAAAAGCTGAGAGCGAAAGCGGCGAAATTCTTGCCAACTTATCTCAATTTGTCGGCATCACCACAAACAATGTGGCTGAATACACAGGCCTGCTCATCGGACTAGAAAAAGCGCTAGCTATGGGCTTTTCAGAAGTGGAAGTACGTATGGATTCTGAACTGATTGTCAAACAAATCAAAGGTCTGTACCGCTGCAAAAACGAAGGTCTGATGCCACTCTTTAATGAAGCGAAAAGGTTGCAGCGTCAGTTTAAAAAATTCAACATCGAACATGTTCGCCGTGAATACAATAAGGAAGCCGATCGTTTAGCCAATCAAGCCATGGATAAAGGCGCTTAAGGAGAATATATACAAATGAAATACCTGGAGCAATACCTGGTAAAAATGCTCATGCTAACCGCCGCATTGATTTCCACCTGCGCCTATTCAATCACCTCGGTGTGGGCAGCACCCCCGGTGCGTGTGGCGGTGGTCTCGGCTAGCGGCAGCGGCATTGAGCAAGAAGTTGTAGATAGAATCACCAATTCACTCAACAATATCGGCGACGTTGCGGTGAGTACTGTTAATCCTGACTGGTATATCGTCTGCAACATCACGGAGCAGCTGGACCCCAATTCGGGCTCCATTCGTTACAACGGCTCGGTGATCACCAAAACAGCTGGTGGTCAGATTTTGAATACCGTAGCAGTGCAAAAATATAATCAAGATTTTTCAGTGGGAGGTTCTACTCAGCTCAATAAGAAGCTGGTCGATAACGCTGCCCGTGACGTTATCAACTCAGCTTCACAAAGAGTAGTGGGGCCACTACAGAATGCAATCATGATTGAAATGCAGACACGAGAACGCATTATTCGGGCCCAAACTCTAGCCGATGCAGGACAATTTGATGAAGCAATTGGACTACTAAGACCAATCACTCCCGACACCCCTCACTTTAAAGATGTACGTCGTCTCATAGATGAGTTTGAGGCCAGAGCAGCAAAAGCCTCAAGGACAGTGCGTGCGAAAGTCAAACCGCGCACAACTGCAAAGCATCACTAGGATGTCAGTACATTAGATTAGGCAAAAATAAATAGTTGAATGATCCCTATTATTTAGAGGAAGGGCGTTAATCCAGTAGACTCTAAGCAGAGTTTTAGAGCCACGCAGCACGCATAGCCAATCGGCTTACTTTACAGAAGGAGTTATGGATGAAGTTCCGAAAGACAGCAGCGCTTGCACTGGCGCTATTGGTTGTAGTTGCCGGCAACGTCGCCAATAAGGCAGAGGCTGCCACAAAAAGACGTATCGCCATTATGCCTTTCGATTATGGCGCAGTCACTCAATATTCCAACAATTATGATGTGGGCAAAGGCATCGTTAGCTTGCTGACCACGAAGCTGGTTAACGACGGTACCTATTCAGTGGTTGATAGAGCCATGCTCGATAACATTTTGAAAGAGCAAAATCTTTCTGTTTCAGACCGCGCTGACCCAGCCACCGCTTGCAAAATCGGTAAAATTTTGAGCGTTGATGCCATCATTACCGGTACCGTCACACAATTTGGTTATGAAACCAAAACAGTCAGCACCAGCGGCCTTCCAACCGGATACATTCCTGGTGTTCCTTACGTAGGCGGCTTGGGTGGAATGCTTGGCGGCTTTAAATCAAGCAAGAGCAAAGTAAAAGTTGCCGTTGATGCCAAAATCATCGACATCAACACTACCGAAATTCTTGCCGCTGTTCACGGATCCGGAGAGTCAAGGCGATCCAGCTCTGGCGCCTTTGGCGTCAACATGGATTCGTCAGACTTTGCTTCATCTATTGCTGGTGAAGCGACTCTGCAATCGGTAGAAGAAATGGGCGCGCAATTAATTGCCGCGGCTAACAAAGTGCCCGACGGTCAATCACTGGCTGCAGCTAATGTGGAAGGTAAGATTGCCGACGTCACTGGTACTCAAATTACGATCAACGTGGGCAAAGTCAACGGTCTGGCTGTAGGCGACAAGCTGCAAGTGCTTCGTCCTTACAAAACCATTAATGATCCTGACACCGGCAAAGTAATTAAGACTCTGACCAATACCATTGCTGTACTCAATGTTGACGCAGTCGACAAAGATTCATCGACCGGTAGCATCGTCAAAGGTGCTGGTGCCAGAGTGGGCGACGCTGTTAAAAAAGTGAGTATGGAAGTTTCTGCCATCGTGGTCGCACCTGTTCCGGGCGGCGACCCCAGCTCGGTGAGCAGAAGTCTTAATGCTTCAGGCACCATTCTCAAACACAAGTAAAAGAGAGAAGTAAGGCAGATGTACAAAGCGATTATTTCGGCTTTACTCTTTTCGGCTCTGGTATTGTGCGCAGTGGCAATACCAGCAGCCTTTGCTAAAGCCGATCCGAACTGGGATGTGGTGCTTAAAGACGCTAATCATCTTTTAGCCGTTGGTGAGTCAGAAAAAGCAGCGGCAATTTTTGACAGTAAGATGAAAAAATTTCCGAACTCCGGAGCCTGTCATACAGGCCTCGGACGTGCTTTTAAGCGCCTGGGTAAATTAGACCAGGCAAAAACTGAATTTCTTCGCTCTACAGAAGTTGAGCCTGGTTACGCTGATGGTTTTTATGAGCTGGGAGTTTTGCAGGAAAGCGACAAAGAGTGGAACGAAGCGGCGAACTCATTTACGCGTTATGTTGAGCTAAGACCTGACTCAGCCCAGCGAAAAACTGTTGAAGATCGAATTTTGTATTGCAAAGGGCAAACTCAATAATCCATTTAAAGGAGCCGCGGTGACTGAATCAAAGACGTACGCATTCTTTCAAGGCAATATGGTGCCGATTGAAGACGCCAACATTAGTATCATGAACCACTCTTTCATGTATGGCACGGCGGTTTTTGAAGGCATTCGCGGCTATTGGAATGAAGAAGAAGAAGAAATGTATCTCTTCCGCTTGAGAGAACATTTTGAGCGTATGGTAGACAGCATGAAGATCATGTATCTGCAAGTGCCGCATTCTGTAGACGAACTTTGCAAGATCGTAGTTGAACTGGTTAAGAAAAATGCGCCCAGAACCGACACCTACATCAGGCCCACAGCGTACAAAACAGTGCATCGTGTTGGTCCGAGTTTAGACAACAATCCATCAGATATTTGTATTTTCACCGTTCCTTTCGGCGACTATTTTCATGGTGCAGGCGGCTTGAAAGTGCAGGTCTCAAGCTGGAGAAGGGTGGAAGACAACGCCATTCCAGCCAGAGCAAAAATTGTTGGCGCATATGCAAACACCGCTCTTGCTAAAACAGATGCAGTCATGGCCGGCTTTGATGACTGTATCGTTTTGACCGAAAGTGGGCACGTCTCAGAAGGTTCTGCTATGAATGTATTCATGGTTAAGAACGGCAGATTAATCACCACCCCTTCATACGAGAATATTTTAGAAGGTGTGACTCGCCGCACCATTATGGAAATGGCTCAAGAAGAACTTGGACTTAAGGCGGAATCACGGGCGATTGATAGAAGCGAGCTTTATATCGCCGACGAATTATTCTTCTGCGGAACCGGTGCCCAAATTGCACCAATTATAGAAATTGACAGAAGGCCAGTTGGAACAGGAGTTGCAGGGCCGATTACAACAACCATCAAAGACAGATACATCAAAATATGTCGTGGTGAGGTTGAACAATATCGCCACTGGTTAACGCCAGTGTACTCACGAAAAGATAGCTCGCGCAAAAACAATACTCTCGCTTCAAGCAGATAATAATAAAAGGGACAGACAATGAATCAGTCAAAAACTATTGCGATAAGGTTGCTTTTAGTACTTAGCTCGCTTACTTTGCTGCTTCTAACAACTGTCACTCCGGCTTATTGCGATACCGAACCGACTCGAGTTTTTTATCAGTATGTGAGGTCGCTCTATTACGCTACCAAACTCACTCCAGTGGCTAACTACTGGGTAAAGCAAAGGCGTATTCCCTTGAATGAAATGTCGGGCACCAGAGCAGCTGCTGAACTCAAAGTGATGAAGCGTGGCTATGTGTACCAGCCCAAAATCTTGGTAGAAGTAATGGACGGCAAGACCTGCAAAATGAAAGGTTCCGCTATTGCCTCTGATGATATGACTGGCAGAAATGTCCCATGCACCCTTGATGTGGTGATGTACCAAGAAGACGGTGTCTGGAAAATTCAGGTCTATACATGGAACGCGGTAACTACAAGAACTAAAACGTTCTAGTAGAACAGTCGAGCCGACTATAGTTATTGTTTCAGCGAAACATGAACGGCCCTAGATTCAGCGCCTGCTTTGAGATTGGCCATCACGGTGGGCATAGCTTCTTTGACCTGTTTAGTGACTATGCTTTGGGGCAGCATGCCACCGTCAACGTGTTTTGCATAGGTAACGAGAGTCTTTTTGCCTATAGTATCTAGAGGCTCAATTTTCCAATAACCCTCGTTGGCTTTAAACGCACCACTGAGTCGATGAAACTCGATCAATGAAGGAGCGGTCTCTTTCATACGCAAAACGTAGTCAAAATTCCACATACCGCCCATTCCTTTAAGACTGAAACTTACATCATGGGTGTGGTTCGCTTCATTGCTCGCTACAACTTTGCTTTTTTTCAAATTGGTAAAAAGCTTAGTGGCACTAGGATAATCGCTGAGCACAGCGAAAACATCAGCTGGTGAAGCTGAAACTATAATTTTTCCTATGTGGTAAGTTTTACCATCTACTGTTTCTTCGGCTGAAGTCATCTCTGAACCTTTCAACTGGGAGGTGATACCGCGTGCAGTGCTCTTGGACGATTTGGCTTGAGCTTCGCCGAAACCATTGCAAGCTACAACGAGAGCCAGCGCTAATATAGATAGATGACTTTTCATTGTGAACCCCTTGCTTGCGTAAATCTAGAGACGCAGACAAGGGCGCACTGTTCCCTAAAAGCCCTGACTGTAGAGTAGTAAAATAGAAGCAGCGACTGATGAGGTAGATCTTGAATATAAGGCAATGGCGCGGTCTATACGCGGGTTCACTGAGCATTGCGGCAATAATTCTTATGATTGCTCCTGCCCACGGTCAAGGCTATTTTAATGACCCGTTAAATGCACAGGGGCAAGCCGAACCGCTTTCGCCCGGAGTTAATCTATCTGGCGACCAAGTTCTTATTCAAGGACAGTCGCCTTTCAACACCTACCAGCCCGGGCGTGGCTATACCAGTTTCTCTTCACTTATGGGAGCTGGCAGCGGATTTATTCCCCGCGTAGGCATTCCTAGTATAGGCATTCCTAGCATAGGCATTCCAGGTGTCGGTATTCCTGGAATACCAGGCCTGCCGGGTTTGGGCAGTTTATCCAGCCTGGTGCGCCCTCGTATTCCATACATTGGTACCACGGGCTTTGGCTCTGGATCAGGTTACGGCGCCTTTGGTTCGAGCTACTGGCCAGGTTACGGCTCCGGTTATGGCCTTGGTTCCGGTTATGGCCTTGGCTCCGGTTATGGTCTTGGTTCTAGTTTCGGTTCTAGCTTTAACCCTGGCTTCGGATATGGATACTCCTCTCCAATTAATCGCATCGCCAGCCCAGGCTATACATTTATCCCAGCCGGTCCCAGCAAAGCTGCCGGCAGTTATTACAATGCCCCTACCCCTGATCCCACTGCAGCCGGCAATTATTACACCAGCACCAGCCCGGCTCCCGCTGCCACACCGAAAGCCTATGTCGACTTCAAGCGTCCAAACAGCTTCAACAGCGGCAATGACTTCACCAAACCGCAGAAAAACTACTGGGGCGGTTCCGCCAGTCCTTATCCCAAAGACCTTAACAGCACGCCCTGGTCCAACAAATAGGGTTCAAGCAACTTGAAAACCGCCAAAACGGCTGCCCGAGTGGTTTGAGCCGATCATTAATCTCTTGATCCGTTACAAGTGGCCGCAGGAGCATCACACAGGCGGCTAGGGCTTGACACGCTGGGTATAATTAATATTCACCCCTATAAGCAGAAGCGATGAAAGATCAGATCGGTCAGCCCTTATTTGACATTTTAGAAAGACAGGGTCGTCCGGCAGAAGAGATCGCGATTGCTCATAAAGCTTACGACTTTGCCTATGCTGCCCACGACGGGCAAATGCGCAAATCTGACGACCCTTATATCATTCACCCGGTAGAAGTGGCCTGCATACTGGCTGACATTAATGCCGACATTGACACTGTTTCTTCTTGCTTGCTGCACGACGTGCTCGAAGACTGTGATGTAAAGCCAAAAGAAATAGAAGATCGATTCGGCGTCGACACCAGAAGAATTGTCGAAGGTGTCACCAAACTGGGAAAATTCAGCTTCAGCTCTAAAGAAGAGCGGCAAGCCGAAAATTTCCGCAAGTTACTCGTGGCAATGGCCGAAGATGTACGTGTGGTGCTGGTAAAACTGGCTGACCGACTGCACAACATGCGCACCATGGAACATATGGCACCGCATAAACAAGCGGAAAAAGCCAAAGAAACTCTAGAAATTTTTGCTCCTCTAGCCAACCGTTTCGGTTTAGGTAAGATGAAATGGGAGCTAGAAGACCTCGGGCTGCGCTATTTACACCAGGACGAATATTTAGAAATAGAACGTCTGGTAGAAGACAGTCGTGAAGATCGCGCTGAGCATTTAGCGCAGGTAGTCGACAAGCTGCGCGCTGACCTCGAAAGTCGCGGTATTCAGGCAGACATCATCGGCAGACCAAAACACTTTTTTGGTATCTGGCGCAAAATGAAAAGTCAGCAAAAGGCCTTTCAAGAACTCTACGATGTACTGGCAGTGCGGGTTATCATCGACAGCAATCCTGATAAAAATTTCTGCGAATTAGAATCTGATCCTGATACGCAAAAGTGTTACGAAGTAATGGGTACGGTGCATTCAATCTTTAAGCCGATTCCAGGCCGCTTTAAAGATTATATTGCCATGCCTAAATTCAACAGCTACCAGTCTTTGCACACAGCTGTGATTGGCCCTAAAGGCAAACCTGTAGAAATTCAAATACGCACTAAGCGTATGCACCATATTGCCGAATATGGTATCGCCGCTCACTGGGCCTACAAAGAAGCTGGTGAAGCAGTCAAAGCTGACGGCTCCACCGATAAAAAATTAGCCTGGTTGAGACAGCTGGTTGATTGGCAGCAAGATCTTAAAGACTCAGGTGAATACATCGAAGAAGTGAAGATGGATCTCTTCGCCGACGAAGTATTTGTTTTCAGTCCGCGCGGTGACGTGCTCGATCTTCCTAACGGCTCGTGCCCTATCGATTTCGCTTATCGTGTGCACACCGATGTTGGCCACCGCTGTGTGGGAGCCCGCATCAACGAACGCATTGTGCCACTGAACACTATTATGAAAAACGGCGACATCGTCGAAATTCTCACCAGCAAAAACGGTCAGCCCAAAATGGACTGGCTCAATTTTGCTAAAACTCATGGTGCCAAAAACCGCATTCGTCAGTGGTTTAAGAAGCACCACAGAGAAGAACACATTCAGCAAGGCCGGCAGATGCTTGAAGCTGAATTGGGTAAAGGCAATCTAGATGAGTTTCTCAAATCAGATAAGCTAAAAGAGGCCGGCAGGCGGCTCAACATTTCTGATCCCCAAGATATTCTTGCAGCAGTTGGTTACGGCGACCTCTCGGTGGCACAGGTAGTCAATCGCATTCGCGAAGTCGACAATGCTGAAAAACTTGCTCTTAAAGGCTACACCATTCCACAAATGGTGCCTGATAAACCAAGCAACATCTCTAGTCTCGGAGGTCTTCTGCACCACCTGGCTAAATGCTGCCAACCAGTACCTGGCGAAGAAATTGCCGGGGTAGTTTCTCGTGGCAGCGGCATTGCTGTGCACAGAGCCGACTGCAATATGCTTGCTAAAATCGAAGAAGGCAGGCGTATGGCTGTTGACTGGTCGATGGAGCGCAACACTCAGTATCCGGCAGGTTTGCAAGTTGAGTGCCTCGACAGAGTTGGTATCGCCGGCGATATCTTGAAAAAAGTTTCTGATCACAAAGTCAATCTACGCGACCTGCGCGTTGATACTCACCGCGACAAGAAAACTGCCACCATCTTCTTGATTCTCGACGTGTTAGACATCGAGCAACTGGCCCGAGTATCACAAGCCATTTCACAAATTTCAGACGTCATTCGCGTGCACCGCAAAGACCACCGCAAACGCGTTCCTGGCGCCACTCCGCTTCCACGAGTGAACGGCATCAAAAGCATCAAAGCCAATGCTAATCCTAAAGACAGCCTGAAAGCAGCGAACAAAAATAGCAACGGCTCTGGCAGTAGCAATGGCAACGGTAATTCAAGCAGCAGCAATGGTACTAAAAAAGCTGCCGCAGCCAGGCCTAAAGCGAGCGCTAGTGCCAATAAAAAGAAGAAGGACAAATAGAAGATGAAAATTGTGCTAGCCACCAGCAATCCCGGTAAGCTAGCGGAATTTAAAGCGCTTAGCCAACAGGCGCCTGATCTAGATTTGATCTTGGCACCACCAGATTTCAACCCAGAAGAAACCGGCACCACTTTTATCGAAAACGCCTTGATAAAGGCCCGAGCCGCTGCCGCGCTCTGTCACTTACCGGCCATTGCCGACGACTCTGGCCTGGCTGTGGAAGCCATGAACGGCCGGCCGGGAATTCATTCGGCCAGATACGCCGAGGGCACAGACGGCGACCGCCGCAAAAAATTGTTGTTGGAATTAAAAGATGTACCAGCACCACAAAGACAAGCAGCATTTGTGTGTGCCATTGCCCTGGTAGACAGCGAAGGTGAAGTGCTTTTCACCTGCGAAGAAAGATGGCAGGGCACGCTCAGTACAGAAGAGCATGGTGCCAACGGTTTTGGTTTTGACCCGCTTTTTGTGCCCCTGGGTGGCAGTCAAACCGCCGCCCAACTAGAGCCTGCGGTGAAAAACAGCCTTTCGCACCGTGGTCAGGCCTGGCAGCGCTTCCTTAATCATCTAGCAACACAAGTGAGCCCGCTCCCTTAAGCAAAATTGCGCGCCTGGGATGCTTACAGCCAATTTGAGCCTTTCTCGAAAAAAACTTCATGTGGCTATGAGACAGGCTACATGAAATTCTGGTTCACAAGAGCTAAGCTGTCATTGTTATCTGGCCAACAGATCTACTGAGGAGTGACTGGTGTCGGAATTTGCTTTTAATGGCAATGGTGGTATGTATTCGAAGCCGGGGCATGCACAGGCTCTGAATTCGCTGCAAACTGCTGTGTCAGCCGCTGCTGCATCAGCTGCGGCATATAGCCAGATTGAAGAACTACAAAATGAATCAGTGAATAGCAACGTATTTGGTGAAAGACAGCTGGAGCTTCTGCTCTGGCTCTCCAATTTAGAGTTGCGCTTGCCGCCTTACGGTGACCTGAACTAAATCACTTCAGATTTTTGATTGAGCTTCTTGCTTTTCTGTTTCTTGCATTTTCAGATCTTCTGTCTTCAGATCTTTTGTCTTCAAATCTTTCGACTTCAGATCTTGCTGTTTTAGATCCTGCATCTTCAGGTCTTCCATGCGGTGCTTAATACCCACTGAGAGCGGGTGTTCTTTGCCCAAAGTTTTTTCAGCAATTTCAAAAGACTCTGCACTTTTCTCCAGGGCCAGTTCAGTTTTACCCTGGCGCGTATACAGATCAGCAAGATTATCTAGACAAATTGCCACGTCAGGATGCCTACCACCGAGCGTTTCGCGGAAGGTCTCGAGTGCCTTTAGTTGCAGGTCTTCAGCTTCTTTGAGCTTGCCTTCTTTGACATAGAAACCGGCCAGGTTATCCAGTGCGGTGGCTACAGCCGGATGTCGCTCGCCATAGTTCTTGCGCATGATCGCAAGAGAGCGTTCATATAAAGGTTGGGCCTTAATTCCCTGATTTAGCTCCCGATAGCTTTCGGCCAGATTGCCCAGTCCAATGGCCAGATCAGCGTTATCGGCTCCTAACTTTTTTTCGTAAATGGCAGTGGCCTTGAGTTGCACTGCCACAGCCGCTTTGTAGTCACCCTGTTTCTGATAAAGCACTGCTAAATTGTCGTAAACAGTGGCCACTTCTACCGACTCGGCACCGCGCACTTCGGTCAAAATCGCCAGAGCGCCCTCATACAGTGGCTTCGCTTCGCCATATTTGCCTTGATCTTTCAATATTCCAGCCAGATTGCTCAGCTCGACTGCGAAACCAAAGTTGTCTTTCAAGCCATTTTCGCGAATCAATTCGAGAGATTTTCGCGAAGCTTTTTCAGCCAATTCAAAATTACCCTGAGCTTTATACAGCTGACCAAGGTTGCTTTGACTGACTGCTACTCGCGAATCTTTGCGGCCAAATTTTTCTGCCGCATCAAGAGCCTCTCGAAATGCGCTCTGGGCGCCAACCAAATCTCCCACTGCCAGTGCTTGTTGCCCGGTCTGGGTGGTATTTTGCCAGGCGCTGTGCTGACGCTCAGCTTCGGTTTGTCCTTGCTTCTTGGGTGCATCTAGCAAAATTGGGCGGCTGATATCGTTTGCCATGGCCGCCCCGGCATTGACACCGGAACTCACACCGGTACTAACACCGGTACTAACACCGGTACTAACACCGGTACTAACAATGATTATAGCGATCAAACATAGGCTCGAATGGATGAGCCGGATGCGCATAAGCCTGCCCCGGGAAAATCAGAAATTACTCCCTAAGCATAGCTAAAATCGGCTGAGCAAAAAAGCTCTTTTACACCGATTGAAATAAGTGTTTAAGCGCCACGGTTAAATCTATTTGTGTTTATCGTTTCGGACGATATCACCAGATTTAGCATCAATTTCCATATGTATATGCCATTTATCTTGTCTGAGTTCAATATCCCAGACTAGAGGCAGATCGTCACCGTCCAGTTTAATTTCTTTCACTGTAGCGCCGGCATATTTTTCAAGAGCAATACTTTCAGCTTTTTCGCAGTTAATGGTGGCTCTTTTGGTCAAACTGCCATCATCAGCCTGAGCTGCCAATGTCAGGGTGGAACTGATGCTGATGATCACGGCAGCCAGGCACGTTGAGGCTGGAATATTATTCAATAGTTTGAAGAGAGACATTGGTAACTCCACTTGTGCAAGAACACGACACGATTATGTACCGTGCAGTTATACCAAGTGCTCGAAAGTTTTACTCCTAACCGATCGCCCGTCTATTTTCTTTTTTAAATGAGCGTTTTGGAATATATGGTGCGTCAGGCATATTAGGTGCTGTTGGGTTAATCGTCGCTCGCGCAGGAAACCCTGGTGCCGCTGCAGACATGTTTCTGCCAAAACCCGCAGTTCTCAGCCTCTTAATTGTGCGATTGGCTCTGTCGCACACATAAGGATTGCTGTCATAAAGTAAGGCTTCGAGAATTTCTTCGGGGCAGTTAGCATCTTCTGCCAGCACAAAACGCACGGTTGGATTTTCGTCTCTCATCAGCAGCTCTAAAACTTCCATGTGTCTGCCTGTGTGGCTGGCAGCGGCGCAGCGCACATCACAATCGCTGTCACCAGCCAGTCTGAGCAAAAGATCTTTCTCAGTATTAGGATTTTCAGCTACTCTAGCTCTAACCTGCGGATGCTCGTGTTCAGCCAGTTGGCGAAGACGCTCCGGTACGATTGCCAAAGATCCGGCTTCGAGATAATGCCCTATTATCTGCGGGTGCCGATGATCAATTTTGTCGTTCATAATAGGCTCCTTTTTACGCGCATGCTCAAGGCACGCGCATGGCTAGAGGCGAGTAAAAGGGCTATTTGTTCCCCAATATAGATAAAATCAAGTATTAAAGCCATTTTGCGCATATTGCAAGTTATATGTTTGAACTGACAGAGGCTGTGGAACGTCATTAGGGCTGTGTCGAGAGGTTTCTAGTGCGGCCAGGCCTGGTGATTGTTATTGTTCTAGCGCTTCTTTCCGTAACGGTAGTGGTGCTGCCACTGCTTTTGAGCAAACCGGAAGAAGCGAAAGTAGAAATTCCAAGCGTTGGTGTAGTTGGGCTGCAGTTTGCTTTTCTTGACCAAGAATATCCTGTAATTACTCGCGTCATGGAAGAATCGCCGGCCCTTTTAGCAGGCATTCAAAAAGACGATCAGATAATTTCCATCGACGCTCGCAATGCATCAATGATGGGAGATTTTGAAATCAACCAAGACCTTTGCGGCCCGCCAGATTCGGCTGTGCTGGTGGCGGTAAAATCACATGTTGATAATGTCGTCAATTATCGCAATTTGATGCGCACCAAAATATCTGAGTTACCCAAAGAAGCTGATACCAAATATCTGCTAGCCCAGAGTCGTCTTAATCGTCATGATTTTTTATTGCGACGCGATGCCATGGCCAAAGAAAACGATTTTTCGTACACCAGTTTAATTTTGCACAAATTACATAGTGCACCACTAGTGATCGAATTTTTTGATCGCGAGGCCGGACCGAATGAGACGCTAAAAGCGTATATCAGTGATCACAGTAGTAAATCTGCCGAAGACAAATCAGAACTCAAAGCAATTTCACTGATTAGTAGCGCAGTGGGAGACCCAAAGTATGCCGATCTTGCTCATCATTTTCGAGTGCAGAGCAAACCGGTTTATATTTTTATCCCCGGCAATCGCGGCATAATTCCCAGCACCAATGTCAACCGCGGGGCCATGAGTGAAGAGCAACTAAAGGCAAGCATTGCCACCATGCTCGAGCAAGCAAAGCAACCTATTGCAGACCTGTATAGTTCACCAGCGACAATGATACCCGAGCTGGAAGAGCGTAACGACAGCTATACGCCCCTAGAGAAACGACACCACTAGTGGTGCGCCCAGTAAATGCTCAAAATAAAAACACCACCCAGATAAATCTGCGGCGGTGTTTTTACTATCGTCTGACTGCCTATTGCGTAGGCTCGATATTTCTCACTGCTTCAAGTCAGAATCCACAGTCAGCGGGTATCGCTACAGTTTCCGGTCTGCGCAGACCTGAAGTTTCCACTTAACCCCTCGGCTCAAAGCACACAACTTATTTATTGGTGTGTGCTCACCGCTTATGTAATTAGTATAGCGAAAATTGCATTGCTGTGAAGTCCCCCGATGAAGATCTTTTGTATATTCACAGCATCCACTCAAGCTAGCTGATGATGCGGGTTTCGATACGACATTCGATAGCCAAGCACCTGAACCAGGCAAATGATCTAGCTAGAGGAATATAGATATATTTTGCATATCTACTTGTGAACAAGTCAGGCACCAGGCCGATTAAGCATACAAGCAGTCAAACATTGAAAACCTAACCACGAAGCTGCCATCAGGCAAAAGAAACAAGCAAAAACGCGGTGCATAATCAGACCTCATACATATCAATATGACCATCTTCCAGCTTAGCACTCACTTGTAAACCGTGCATTCAATCAAACCCTTTATAACAATCGAGTTCTTTATATGTCTTCTGACCGCTGCAAGTTCTAGAATTGAATCTGTAACTGGAGTTTTAATATGGCTTATAACGATCTGCGCGAATTCATCGAAGCTTTAGACAAGGCTGGCGAGCTAATGCGCATCAAAGTACCGGTCTCGGCTCATCTTGAAATTGCCGAAATCACTGACCGAGTAAGCAAACTGCCAGGCAGCGAAAACAAAGCTATCCTTTTTGAAAACGTTATTGGCTATGACATGCCGGTGCTCATCAACGCGCAAGGCTCGATGAAAAGAATGTGTCTGTCGCTTGAAGTCGACGACCTCGACACCATCGCCGACCGCATTCGCGTTTTCATCAAGCCAAAAGTGCCTGAAAGTTTTATGGCTAAACTGGCTTTCCTTCCCACAATTATGGAAGTGGGAAAATTTCCCCCTAAAGTCGTTAGCGGTCCGGCACCCTGTCAGGAAGTCGTGATCACCAACCCAAATGATCCGATGCTGGACAAAATTCCAATCATTACCTGCTGGCCAGAAGACGGTGGTCCATTCATTACCATGGGAGCGATCATTACTAAAGATCCGCACAACGGCAACCGCAATGTGGGTATGTATCGGCTGCAAAAATTCGATAATTCCACCACCGGAATGCACTGGCATAAACATCATGACGGCGCCAAAAATTTCGAAAACTCCAGGCGAGATTCAATCACGAATGCAACTCAATCGGGCAATGGTGCCGCTCTTCACCCCGATTCACCGGCGGGGCAACCAAGCGAGCCGCCAAATTACGGCACTTTCTTTGAAAAAGAACAATACGAAAAGCCGGGCAACCGACTGGAGGTAGCTGTAGTAATCGGCGCTGATCCGTCGATTACTTATGCTGCCACAGCACCGCTACCACCCGAAATAGACGAGTTAATATTTGCCGGTTTCCTCAGGCAGAGCCCGGTACGCCTGGCCAAATGTAAAACCATCGACCTCGAAGTGCCGGCCTCAGCCGAAATTGTTATAGAAGGATATGTGGACCAGAAAGATCTGAAGCGAGAAGGGCCTTTTGGCGACCATACGGGCTTTTACAGCCTGGCCGGGCTTTTTCCTGTCTATCATGTCACTGCTGTAACCCACAGAAAAAACCCGATTTATCAAACCACTATCGTAGGCAAACCGCCTCAAGAAGACTGTTTTTTAGGCAAAGCCACCGAGCGCATCTTTATGCCTATGGTGCAGATGCTGGTGCCTGAGATTACAGATATGAATTTGCCCTGGGAAGGGGTATTCCATAATTGCGTGATTGTGGCCATCGACAAACGCTTTCCCGGCCATGCTCGCAAAGTAATGAGTGCCATCTGGGGCCTGGGTCAGATGATGTTCACCAAGTTTGCCATCGTTGTAGACAAAGACGTAGACGTGCACAATCTCTCAGAGGTAGCCTTGCACGTTTTTGGCAATACCGACCCCAAGCGCGACATGATGTTCGTGGAAGGGCCGGTAGATATACTCGACCATGCCTCGCCACTAATGGGATATGGTTCAAAAGTTGGCATCGATGCCACTCGCAAGTGGAAATCAGAAGGATTTGAGCGCGAATGGCCCACTCCCATTGTCATGTCTGAAGAGGTTAAGGATCAGGTAGCGAGCCGATGGGCGGAATATGGCTTCAAAGATGCGGCTCATAAAAAAAACAATGAAAATGCAAAAAAGTAGGTTGCCAAGCGCAAACGTTTAATCTTCAGGCGATGAAAATCATTGTTGGTGGGAATAAAAGAGATACGAACATAGTGATGCTTCCCTCGGGTGAGGCGTAAACGGTTCGGTCTTACTTTCATATTCAGGTGTTCTCTATGAGCCAGTTGAAGCGCATAGCTACTATTGTCGTGCTTGTTTGTTTGACCTTAACTTCGGTCTACCAACAGCCAGCGTCAGGTCATCGTGCCTTGCCGGTTGATACCTATCACCGCGCCTGGCAGTTGGTGCACGAGAATTACTACGACGGCAATTTCAACGGCAAAAACTGGAACGAGTTCGAGCACAAATTTGACAGCCAAATCAAAACACCGGCTGACGCTCAAAAATACATCAAAGTGATGCTCGAGAGTCTGAACGATCCTTACACCAGATACCTAGATCCACGCGCTTTCCAGGACGAAAATGATGCTATCGATGCACGCATAGTTGGCATCGGCATTAACCTTCAACAGACAAAAGATTTGCAGCGCCTTGTAGTCACACGCACCATTGACGGCGGACCGGCTGAACTGGCCGGCGTGCGCTGCAAAGACGAAATTGTCGGAATTGACGGAACATCTGCAGTAGGCATGACACCTGAGCAAGCCGCCGACAAAATCCGCGGTAAAGCCGGAAGTCCTGTGCAACTAAGCCTCAAAGGCGAAGGCAACACAACAGTGCGCACGGTCAACATAACCCGTCAGGAAATTGTCATTCATGCTGTCAGCTCGAAAATGATGCCGAACAACATTGGTTACATCAATCTCTCAACTTTTATTTCCAATGATGCCTCCCGTGAATTTAAAGCTGCCTTGAGCAAACTCTCACGCGCTGACGGCTTGATCGTTGATTTGCGCGACAATCCAGGCGGGTTGCTCTCGAACGCTCTGGAAATTTCAGACATGCTTCTTGAGGGTGGTGCCATCGTCAGTACTGTCAGCCGCCATGGCCGTCACACTGATATTGCTTCAGGTGAACCAGCTACCCATCAGCCTATCGTACTTCTTGTAGATGAAGAGTCGGCTAGCGCTTCCGAAATTCTTGCCAGCGCACTCAAAGATAACGGCCGTGCAGTTCTTGTTGGTAAGTCTACTTACGGCAAAGGACTGGTTCAAGAAATTAACCGCCTACCAGGTGGAGCTGCCATTCATATCACCGTGAGCCGTTACCTCACTGCTGCTGGTGCTGATATCAATAAAGTGGGCGTCATTCCAGACATTAACGAGCCAGACAAAGACAAGCAAATGAAAGTGGCCATCTCCTGCTTGAAAGAGAAAATCGCCAGCCTGAAGCCTGTACGCACCAGCAGTTTGTCTATCAGCAGATAACAAATATAGGTCACAAGTAAAAGGCAATGAGGCCTGTATGCAAAATAGCAAAAGTGCGAAAGTAGCAATCCGCAAGGCGCTCGTTTCAATGACGAGCGCTTCGCTGCAAATAATGGCAATCGGTCTCAGTGCTGGCATTGGCTTGAGCATTACTTTGGCCGCACCGACTCTTGCTCAAGGTGGTAACGCACCACCAGGTAGCTTTGTGCAAAGCACTAACCAGAGCCAACAACAAGTCAATCAAAATCAGATTCAAAATCAATACCAAAATTCAAACTCTTCTGTACCCTTGCAAAATGGGGCGCCACCGCAAGTGGCACCAAATTATTCTAATCAGGGCCAGAATTTTCAGCCCCAAAACTATCAGCAGCCTGGCAATTTCCAGCAGCCCGTGCAGGCACCACCAGGTTATCAAGGAAATCCGCAGCAAAGCTATCAGCAACCGGCATATCAATCTCAGCAGTTTCAACAGGCTCAGCAGGGTCAGCAGCCACCAGCTTTTCAGCCTCAAGGTGGGCCGCTAGGCCAGATTCAAGGATTTCAACCCTCAGGAAATTACCAAGGTCAGGGATACCAACAGAATAGTGGCTTCACACCACAGTCTACCAATGCACCTGTAGAAGGTTCGGTGCAACAAAATCAATTTGACCAGCAACCAGCGGCTACTCAACCTGCGGCGGCCGATCCAAACTGGCCCACTGAGTTTGACGACAATACCGCAACCCCGACGGCTACAACAGCCGAAGCCCCTGGACAGCCGAGTAAGGCTGCGGCTGTGGGTTCGGCGCTGGTAAAAACTTTAGGTACTGTCATGGCTGCGCGTGCGGCTGGCAGCATGTTGGGTGGTAACACCGGCATGATGGGCGGCATGATGGGTAACAATACCAGCATGATGGGCCGCATGCTCGGCGGCAACAACATGATGGGGAGTATGGGCGGCTTAGGCGGCTTTGGTGGTATGAATGGTATGGGCGGCATGATGAACGGTATGGGTGGCATGAATGGTTACGGCATGGGCGGCATGATGAACGGCATGGGCGGCATGAATGGCTACGGCAACCCATACGGATACAACAACAACGGCGGAATGATGAATCTGCTCATCAATCGTATGATCAATCGTTAGGAGCTAAGATGAAGCGGTCCAAATTACATACAGGCACCATGGCTATGGCTGCCACTCTGACCGTATCTTGTCTGGCAGTGTCTTGCCTGACAGTACAAGCAGTAAATGCTCAGAATCCGTTCAATGACAGCCAGACTTGGGCAAATCAACCGCCAGGTGCCTTCTTAAATAATAAGGCAGCTGTTAAAAAAACTGCGGTGGCAGTGAAAAAGCCGGTGGCCAAATTAGCACCTCTGAAGCCAAATGTACAGCAAGGTTCACCTCAATTTTCTACTCAGCAACCTGTACAGTTTCAACAACGACAACAGCCTGTGGGGCAATCTGAATGGCAGCAGATGGGTTCTGGCACTAGTGGAAATGGTGCCCAACAGCAGAGCAGCCAGCAAGGCGCCAGCGATTGGGTAGAACCCAGTGGCGACATGGATCAATCTACCCAAGACACGCAGCAAGGTGGTCAGGGTTGGGTGACGAACACGCAAGCACCGGCAAATTATAGCCAAGGCAATTCAAATTCTGGTGGTCAAATCGGCTCATCAGGCTGGAATACACCTGGTGGCACGACTGATACCAGTGATATGAGTGGTAACAGCGGTAACATAGGCAATGGAGTAAGTGGTGGCATGGGCGGTGGAGTAAGTGGTGGCATGGGCGGTGCCAATCAAAGTAGCAGTATGGGCACATCGGGGTGGGTTACTCCGAACAGCGGATCACAGCCACAAGCAAACAATAATAATAATAATAATAATAATAATGCTGGTGCCTTTTCCAGCCAGGGTGTGGGCAACTATCAGCCACCACAACAAACTAACCAGTCGCAATGGAATACGCCGGTAACAAATAACAATAGTAATGGCGGTAATAATTTCAACAATAACAACAGTAGCCCACCAGCTTTTCCACCCAGCTCGTTCAGGCCTGCAGGACAAAGTCAACAGCAAGCTACTGGGCAAGCACCACTGCTAGGGGACGTACTTGAGCAAGAACAATTGCAGGGCGGAGTACAGTCTTCGGGAAACATGGGCAACATGGGCAATATGGGCAATATGGGCAACGGCGCCAGTATGAATATGGGCGCAAATGGTGGTGGGCAGGCTATGCCTGCTTTCAGTCAGGGATCCGCGGCTGGTTTTATGCCGGCAATTATGAATATGATGCAGACAGTCATGCCGCAAAAAGGCGCTGTCTTTAATCCAAACCTTGGTAGCACCGGCAGTGGCACTTTAAACAATACCGGCAGTAATGTATTCGTGCCCCAGCAACAGGTGCGAAGACCCGCTGTTCATCACCCTATGCGGGCACCACGCATAGTATCGCAAACCGGCAAGCAAGTCTCCAGACAACTTAATCGCAGTGTCAATCGTATGCTCTACCGGGGCATTGGCAATCTGCGCTTTTAAGCGAAGAGCTAATATTTTTGCTTGCGCTGTCTTTCTTCGTCGAATTCTTGCAAGCGCTTTGCCATCATATCAACAATATTAGTGGATGAGGCTACATAAGTGGTATAGCGCGCCCGCATTGAGGCTGGGTAAAGCTTAAAGGCTTCAACGAACTTGCCCTGCAAAATATAGCTTTCTGAAAGCCGGTTAAGTACTTCATACTCTTTAAAAGGCATGCTTTCAACTTTGATGCCGTCTTCGTTCATATGCTCAATATTTTCAAAAGGACGATCCTCTACAATTTGACTAACAATTACTAGAGCTTGATCCAGAGCCTTGGCAGATTTGCTGCGGGCACCAAGGCGGTCGTAGATAGAGGCCATGTGACAGAGCGGTTCTAGCAATCTGGCCGAATAACGACCATATTTCGCTTCTAATTTTTCAACAAAAACTTCGCCAGTATCTTTGGCTTCCTGGTGGCGATCGAGTTTATTCAATGCCAACATTTTGACAATTATGCACTTCTGCAGACGATCGCCGGTGTCAGGCGAGAGTGAATGCATTCTTACAAGGTCTAGAGCCTCTTCAGCGGCTTGCAAAGCCAGAGCGTACCGATGTTCAAGAAAAGCGCAATTGCTTATAGTCAGCAAACCAGCCAGCAACAATGATGGATCTTTGACCTGAGCGGTACGGTGCCTTAAATTATCAACGGCATCTCGGGCCAGTGCTAGAGCCAGAAGATTGCTTTTCTGCTCTTCATGATGCATGGCCAGACAAATAGCCGGATAGATCATCTCCAGGCTATCTTTACCAAACTCATCCTGGGCCAGG
The DNA here is from genome assembly GCA_036170915.1 of Cyanobacteria bacterium auto_48_18. GTDB lineage: Bacteria > Cyanobacteriota > Vampirovibrionia > Obscuribacterales > Obscuribacteraceae. The sequence goes on along the minus strand of JAVHQC010000026.1, from coordinate 110,644 downwards.
CCTAAAGCCGTTCTAAAGGTCTGACCAGCCAGCTCATTATCATGCGCTGCAGCATGAGCACGACCAAGCTCGCACATGGCACGGAAGATAAGCATGGTCGGAATAGCAGCGACCGCTTTTATTTCTTTGTAACGTACCTCAATTTGATCAACGTAATGACGAACAGCATCTTTGCCATCTCTCTCAGCGCAACGCGCCTGCACCGCCAGTAGTACCAAACCCGGCTCGCCTTCAGTCAATCCTGTAGCTTGCAGATCTGCCAAAGCGCCAGCAAAATCTTCCACTTCGCGCTTCAGACATGCTCTGCGCAAGAGTTCATTGGCTTCAACCGAGTTACTTGATACCACTTCGCCTCACTGGCCTATTCAGGCACTGTATTTCTGCCGCTCGGGACAAACCTCTGAAATCACTTCTTGTATTTTGCTCAAAATGGTGCCCAAGCCAAATCGAATTTTTGCAGATGCCACCACCGGATTAGGCACTTGAGCAACTAACCATGCCAGATCTTCCTTGCGCACAATATCGGCCTTATTCAAAACCGTAATCATCGGTTTATCTACGGCGCCGAGATCACTGAGAACGTCGTGCACAGCGCTAATATGTTCCAACACATTAGGATGCGAAGCATCGACAACATGCACAAGAACATCGGCCACTGCAACTTCTTCAAGAGTGGCGCGAAAAGCCGTCACTAAAGACGTGGGCAATTTCTTGATAAAGCCTACCGTATCGGACACAAGCACAGGGCTGTGATCAGGAAGAGTAGTTCGTCTTGTTGTTGGATCTAGAGTGGCGAACAATTTGTCTTGAGTGAAAACGTCGGCTTTGGTCAAGGCATTGAGCAAAGTCGATTTACCGGAGTTTGTATAACCGGTCAGTGCCACCACCGGCAAATGTTCATTGATGCGTCTTTTACGCTGCACATCTCGATAATTGCCGATGCGCTCTGCGTCGGTTTCAAGCAGAGTGATTTTTTCGCGAATACGCCGGCGATCGATTTCGAGCTTGGTTTCTCCTGGGCCCCTGGTGCCAATTCCACCCCCCAGCCTTGATAGATTGTCGCCTTTACCGATCAGCCGCGGCAATAAATATTTCATTTGTGCCAGTTCGACTTGCAATTTTCCTTCTTTGGTTTGTGCACGCTGGGCAAAAATATCGAGAATCAACTCAGTGCGATCAATAACTTTAACGCCAACCACTTCTTCAATATTGCGCTTCTGATTAGGAGTCAACTCTTGATCAACCACAAGCAGCGTTGCGCCCAGTTCTTGCATGTGAAGGGCGACTTCCTGCATTTTGCCTGAGCCAAAGAAATATTTAGGGTCTGGCTGTTGCCGCGTTTGCATCAGACGCCCGCAAACAGTGGCTCCCGCAGTTCTAGAGAGTTGTGCCAACTCGTCCAGGTCGTCTTCAACCTGCCAGGCATCAGTACCATCGCTTACCAGACCAATTAGATAAGCACGCTCTTCGCCTTCAGCAACCGCCAGACCTGGCGCCTGTGTGCGAAATTCTTGCTCAAGGGCACTGATCAGCTCTTCAAAATTATCGTCTTGAGCACGCCGAGCTGTTGACCCAGGCATAATTTTCCAAATTTTGCCTTCGGCATCGCGACCGGGGAGCAAATGAGCAATGTGAACCACATCGGCTATCTTCGACTGTTCACCTTTGCTGCGACTGAACGTACCGGCGGGATTAACTCCCACTTGCGCCAACAAATCTAAGCGATTGCGAGCGAGACACTGTAAGTTCTCTTTGGAAACAATTTCTTTTTCAGGATTGGCTTTATTGGGTGAGGCCCCCTGGCTTGTATCTTTTGACCCCTGGCTTTTGAGCTCAGCACTGGCCGCTTTGCGGTCGTCGAGGCGGGTATGAATAATGCGATGGCCGCAAAGCCGGCCGGGTCCGACTCGCACACCACGCAGTTCAGGCATGTCCACTTCAAAAGGCTGACCGACAGTAACATTTACTACCTGACCACGGCGATTGACCACAAGCGAAAGCGGATAACCAGTTTCGTGCGAGAGCTCAGCAACAGAATCGGCCAACTCGATGGTGATGATTTTGTCTTTAGGTATACGCTGCTGCAATAACCGATTTAGCTTCTTAATCTCGGACTGTTTAAGACCTTTAGCTTTGCCTAAATCAACTTTTCCGTGCAAGCAGTGAACCTCATAAGGGATTAAAAGTGGCTTGATGCAGCTGACAGCTTCGGTTGGACGCAACACCTCACAGCCGGATCATACCCGTTTATCAGCATATTTTCACGCACAATTAATCTATATAGAATGCCTTCAGCAGGGGCAGCATGAACACCAAATAGATATAAAATCACTAGTGCGTTAAACAAACTGTAGAGGCTCAAAGCTTTCTATCAGCTGTATTTGAGGCAAAAGCCCGCTTGTAGTAAGGCAGAGTTGGTCTTCAGCCTTTTGTATAGGTAGCGGCAGAGACGACAGCATCGCAAGCATTTTTGTAGCTTTACCGAGCGAACTTGCCGTGCTCGCGGCCTGAGATAGCGCTTGCAGCAACTGCTGCGCCTCATTACGCAAATCACTGTTGTTCGTTTGGCGATTGCGTTGATTATCTCTAAAATCGAACTCGTCCATGTCCATTCCCCTTGCCTGCTGCTCATAGACGAAAGGATATTACTCAGTTGTTGCTGAGTTGCTAATTTTGAAACCAGAGTCAATACGATTGAAATTAGCGACAACATTGACGCTGCCACCACAGGTAGTGCAGCGGTAAAGTCAGTAGATTACTAACTCGATTTTACCCAGACGCTAACTATGACCGCTGGCTTCAGTCTCTTCTGTACGCACCGCTCTAAATTCACGAGTGGCAAGCTCACGATCGCCGCCGCGACGCTCTTTAAAGACTGTGCCTAAAGTACCCCAGTCCATTACCAAAGTGCCGCCGGTCGATCTATGTTGCTTATCCCAACCCATCATTGTATCGAGGCAAGCATGGTCTATGTATTGCAGATCTTCCAGGTGCACATGAAGCTCAGTATCTGGCCGCACCGATTCAATGGCTTCAGCAATTCTCGGTAAGCTCAAAAATGTTGCAGCGCCATTCAGTGAGACATCAGTGCGATTGCCGTGAGGGCTGACAGTAATTTTGATATCAAGCCTGGAGAAGATATAAAGTAGTTTGGCAACCGACAGAATCACACCAGCTATCACACCGGTTAATAGATCAACGCAGACAATCAAAATAATAGTGATCACATAAATTGCTGCTTCCGTGCGCCCATAGACTTTTAATTCGTCGATGATTTTAAAGTTGATCATTTTAAAGCCTGTAAACACAAGCAAAGCAGCAAGAGCGGAAGTAGGAATCAGCTCCAGCATATGAGGAAAAGCTGCCACAAAAATAAGAATCCAGAGCCCGTGCATCCAGGCAGACATTCTAGTTTTAGCGCCGGCGTTGACGTTGACACCGCTGCGCACCATTACACCGGTCAACGGTAAGCCGCCAACCAATCCGCACAAGGTGTTGCCGACACCCTGGCCAATAAGCTCTCGGTCGAAATTTGTGCGCGGTCCAGTATGAATTTTGTCGATGGCACTGCATGTAAGCAAAGTTTCAGCAGTGGCAATAAAGGCGATGGCTAATGCATCGAAAAATACGTTCCAACTCAAAAGCCAGGAAAAATCAGCGGGTTTGGGTGGAGTGATTGCCCCAAGCAAATTGTTCGGGATACTTACGTAGTGCACGACCATATGAAAACAATAGGCCACTGCGGTTGTGGTTATTACTGCCACCAGTGAACCCGGCAGTACGCGCATTTTTCCCCGAGCAAAGCGTTGCCAGAGGGCCAGCAATGTAATTGTCAATACGCCTAGTATGGCCGCAGTGTGGTGGGTAGTGTCAGCACTTTCACCTCCGACCCAGTTGAGGCCCTTGTATACCGCCATCGGAATCGACATTATGTTCTGCAGGCCGCTGCCCTTGGGCGTATCATCGACCATCACATGAAACTGAGCAGCCATAATCAAAAGGCCGATACCCGAAAGCATGCCGTGAATTACCGCTGGCGGTACCGCTCTAAACCAAGGTGCAAAGCGAGATAGACCAGCAGCTACTTGGATTAAGCCGGCCAGGAAAACAATCAAGCCTAACTTTTCAATACCATATTCGCGTATTAGCTCGAGCACCAGCACAGCAAGACCTGCCGCTGGACCACTGACTTGTAAGGGGCTGCCACCAATTGCGGAAACCACAAGCCCACCGATGATGCCAGTAATGATGCCCTTGGCAGGATCGACACCAGACGCAATAGCAATACCCATACATAGCGGCAGCGCCACAATGAACACCACTACGGATGCAAGAAAATCTTTGCTGAAATTAGGTAAGAAAGAGCCGCTGGCTTTTTCACTTTCGTTCTTGATTTCTTCCATAACCGGTCGATGTTAGTAATCTAGGGATGCCACAGCAAACTGATTGCTTCCTTATACCATTGTGGCCTTTTGAATCTTTCATTAACCTTGCGAAAGCTAAATTGGGCCCGCAGCTGTGGCTCAACAACCAGCCATGATCTTATGTCTTAAAAGCGGTCTTGCGCCTGATTCACCACAAGTTTTTAGATTAGGCAAGACCTTACCGGGGTTGAGAATTCCAGCAGGATCAAATGCCTCTTTTAGCTTGGCCATCATTGCCAAATCTACTTCGCTGAAGGCAAGCGGCATTTCCATCATTTTTTCAATGCCGATGCCGTGTTCACCAGATAAAGTGCCACCCATCATCAGACAGAGTTCCAAAATTTCTTTGCCGGCTAACATCACTCTCCTGACTTCATCTTCGTTTTCGCGATGGTAGAGCATGCACGGATGTAGATTACCGTCTCCAGCATGATAGACATTAGCAATGGTCAAATTCAGTCTAGTGCCTATGGCCTCAATGCCTGCGATCACTTCAGCCAGTCGTGAGCGCGGAATGACGCCATCGAGCACATAACCATGGGGAGCAATGCGGCCCAGTGCGCCAAAAGATGTTTTCCTGGCTTTCCAGATAACCAATCTTTCAGTGGCATCTACAGCCCAGCGCATTGAAAGCACTTTGTTTCTTTCGAGGGCTATTTCAACCAGTTTTCGCTGAGCTGTAATACCGGCTGCAGGGCCATCTAATTCTATGATCAAAAGAGCGGCTGCTTCGCGATTGAGCCCAATGCCCAGATAATCTTCGACTGCATTAATGGTGAGACGATCAATCATTTCCATGGCCGCAGGAATTACACCGGCTGCCACTATATCTGATACCGCCTGACCAGCACCAGCCACAGTGTCAAAATAAGCAAGCAGAGTCTGAATTTTTTCTGGTCTTGGTATTAGCCTCACTAGAGCCTCACAGGCCACGCCGAGCAAGCCTTCCGAACCAATGAAAAATCCTGTCAAATCAATTTCGTTGCTGCTTCTGGCCGCACCACCCAGGGTGACTATGCTACCGTCGGCTAAAACGACTTTTAGCCCCACAACATGGTGGGTGGTCATGCCATATTTAAGCGTATGAGGGCCGCCGGCATTTTCAGCAATGTTGCCGCCAATAGTTGAGGCAACCTGACTGCTGGGGTCTGGTGCAAAATACAAATTGTGCTTGGCCGCCGCTTGCGAAACCGACATATTGGTGGCACCAACTTCTACTAATGCCAGCCGCTCAAGGGGATCGATATGCAAAATGCGATTCATGCGGGTCAAAACCAGACTGATGCCACCACGCACACAAGTGCTACCACCAGATAGGCCCGTACCAGCGCCCCGAGGAGAAACAGGAATATGGTGTTGAGCGGCAACCTTTATAACGGCAGCGACCTGTTCTGTTGTGGCCGGCAAAACCACCAGGTCAGGCGCGGCTTTATCTAAAGTCTCAGCGTCGCAATCGTAAAGGCCAATATCGACTTTGTCATCGAGCACATAATCGCCACCGACTATTGCAATCAATTTCGAAATTACTTCAGCATTGATTGATGCGTGACCATTCATTCTAGAAAAACTTACCTGCCGAACATTTGTTGCATCTGCTGCATCATTTGCATAGGTCGCTGCATCTGTTGTTGCATAGGCTGCTGCATTTGCTGTTGCATGGGCTGCTGCATTTGTTGTTGCATGGGCTGCTGCATTTGTTGCTGCATGGGACGCATTTGCTGCTGACCTTGCCCGGGAATGGTCTCTTTATCGCCGGTGGTAAATTTAAAGCCATTCTGTCCATAATTCCAGGTGAATGTGCCGGTCTTTTCTACAAACTGTCTTCGGGAATTGGGAGGATATTCAAGAACCGGATTACCGTTCATAGAATTAATTACACCAAGCAGCATGGTGTTAAAAATAGGATTAGCGCTTTTTTGCAGCAGCTGCACATTACCTACCCGGCCATCGCGAGCCACCATATAGCTGACTTGACAGGCTAAGGGTTGGCTGCGCTTAAAAGCCATTTGCGCAAGACTATTGAATCTCACGTAGATGGTCTCGGCTACACGCTTGTGCCAGGCATCCCACAAAAGTTGCATGGCAGCCGAACCGTCAGGGTCGTTGTTTTGCTGAATATTATTTTGGAAGGGCTGCCGTTGTTGCGGCGGTGGATTATTAGGCACTTGCTCAGGCATGGGCATCATTTGCTGGCCATTAAAGTCACCCTGGCCCTGTTCTTCGGCATTCACTTTAAAAGGCTTTTTCGGAGGGGCAGGCGCCCGCAACTTTTCCACATCCATACTGCCAGGAGGCAATTGCAACATGTCTACCGGGTTGTTGTCACCAGCAGCACCTTGAAAAGGGTCTCCGCTGTTCTGAATATCATTGCGATTCAGGGTTGGGGTGGGAATTCTATTGATATCTTCTTGCAGCACGCCGCCTTTTAACGGCTGGGCGTAAGCGGCGCCGAAAAAGCCGTTAATTAAAACAAGGCCGCTGGTAATTGCAAATAATTTGGTAAGGTGTTTAAAAATCATGATTTAGCTCGAAAATTAGGAATTGTCGATCTTCCTAAAACTTACTCTACTCTATATTGCTCAAAAGGCAATTCGCAATTACCGCAATTATATGGCAAATGACAAAACAAGCTAAAACCAGAGAACCAGTAAATATACCTCGCTGCGCCGGTGGCATTATCGACAGCCACGCCCATGTGGTCAAAGAATATTTCCAAGAAGAGCGCGAACAAATTTTAGACAGGGCCTCGGCCATGGACGTTCGCACCTTGATCAATCCCGCTGTGGCTGTAGAAGGGCTTGATGAGTTGCTCGAATTAATCGAGCGCCGAGCAAATGTTTATGGTGCCGCCGGTCAGCATCCCCATGAAGCTCGCTTCTGGTGCGACGATCACAAAAAGAAAGTCTTAGAGGCGCTGAAGCATCCTAAAATGGTCGCAGTGGGTGAATGCGGCCTTGACTATTTTTACAACAATAGCTCACGAGATGAGCAGCTGACCGCATTTCGAGAGCAAATTGAAATTGCCGTTGCTTTAGACAAACCAGTAATTGTCCATTGTCGCGACGCCTGGGAAGATACTTTTGAACTGCTCACATCCGCCGGCCAGGGGAAAGTGCGAGGAGTTTTTCACTGCTTTACTGGAGGCCCTGAGCATTTGCCAGCCATTAGCGCTCTAGATTTTTATGTCTCATTTTCAGGCATTCTTACTTACAATAAAGCCACAAACATTCAGGAAGCTGCTGTACTGGTGCCAGAAGATCGCATGTTGGTGGAGACCGATTGCCCATTTCTTTCGCCACAAAAAGTACGCGGCGAGCGCAACGAACCCACCTATGTGTGGTTTACCGCAGAGAAGCTTGCCGGTTTGCGGCAGTCCACGCTAGAAACGCTTGCTGCTCAAGTGAGCCAGAATGCTCGAAAACTCTTTAGCCTGCCCGACCAGGGCCAGTTTTGAATAAATCTCCTGCGGGCATTACCTTTAAGAGCTCCTCAACTGTGTGTGCCTACGTCAAAGAAAAATCGACTGCCTGAATGCAGAATAGATCTCACCGACAGTGGTGAGAAATTTGTGTCGAACTTTCTCGTACTTTCTGCGCCGCTCTGGTTGCTTGCATCTTTTTTGCTTTTTTCTTCTCTTGGTTTCACCATTGCACATTTAATTGGTTGTCTGTGCTTTTATGTGGCCTACAGGATATTAAACACTCATCAAATAATCTTTGAGCACGACTGCGTGAGATTGCCAGGCACTTTCAGACCGACTTATCTCTATAGCGAGATTACAGAGATTGAGCTTGATGCACATAACGCACTCCGCTTCAGTGCCGGCGCCAAAGCCCTGAGAAAGATTACTCTCGGTGGTTTATCACGGGAAGACGCAGCTAAGCTCTGGACTATTTTTGCCACCAGATTTAAAAATGCGCACATTGCCCCTGAAGTTAGAGAACGCCTTAAAAATTGGATTGGTGAGGTCGAACCGCAAAAAGGGATAGCAATAAGCTCTGAACTCGCAGCGCAAAATCAAAGCGACAACAATTTACAGCTGACACTCAGTTTAAAAGCTCACAGCATGTATTCGCAAGCCTTGTCTTATCTCATGGTTGCTTTTAGAGGATTTGATCGGTCAATGGGCAGACTCTGGCTCATACTCTGCTTAGCCGCTGCCTTCACTTTTACGACTCGGAGAGCTGTGCTTAATCACTTGCTATACAGCCTTTCAGACTTATTCGAAACTTTTAACAAGGTGCTCAGCCACTACTTCAGTGCAGAGTTTCTTTTGCTCCTCTCGCTGACTGGGGTAGTTGGTATGCTTTGCCTTATTGTGTGGAGCTTGTATAGCTTAATAGAGCGGTTTACAAAACCAGATTGCCTTTTTATCGATCACTTAGGCTTTACGGCCCTGCTAAGTACTCCCACTGGCTCCGTTCCCAAAGAACATCTGGGTTGGCAATCTATTGCCTCAATCAAATTATTCGGTCAGCGAAGCAGTGGCACAGGCGGCTTTATCGAAGTAACTCCGAACATCGATCGTCCACCAATACAGATACCAGTGCGAACTTTGACAGCAAGCCGCAACCGCCAGCTCTTTCTTGAAGCCGTTAATGCCTGGGGGCAAAGAGTTGAAGTTGATGCCAAAATTCTAGCCTTGATGAACAGGGCAGATACTTCGTACACCGAGTTATGGCTTTCGTCGCTGCAGTCAAGACCAGAACTGCAGGCAGTCAGCCCTCTTCAAAACGGAAGTAAGCTTGCCCACCATGACCTTGTTATCGCTTCGCAGCTGGCTGCCGGAGGCCAGGCAGTTACTTATGTTGCCAATTGCCCCGAATTTGAAGATAAAATAGTGCTCAAAGAATTCATTTTACCGTTCTACAACGAACCGCTTAAAAGACGCATAACCGCACGCTTTGAGCATGATGCGAAATTACTACAGAGTCTCGAGCATCCTCAAGTGGTTAAACTCCATCACTATTTTATTGAAGGTCAGCGAGCCTTCCTTATGCTCGAATATATTCAAGGCACCACCTTGAAAGAAAAAGTACTGACTGAAGGCCCTCTAACGGAAGATACGGTCATTGGCTTGATTGAGCAAATGGCATCGATTCTGGTGTACCTGCACAGCCGTACACCACCTGTAGTGCATCGCGATTTTACGGCAGACAATATTGTCATAAACGATGCCGGCACGATCAAGCTTTTAGACTTTGATGTCGCCACTAACATTGATCAAGAAACAACGGCAAGAGGTACATTTGCAGGCAAGCAAAATTACCTTCCCCCTGAGCAGTTTCAAGGTCACCCATGCCCACAAAGCGACATTTATGCTCTGGGTGCTACAGCGTACTATCTGCTGACGGGTTGTGAACCCGAGCCACTCACGGTAAGCCGTCCGCAAAACCTGATTGCAGTCTCAGACAATCTCAATGCACTGGTGGCGCGCTGCACTGAGCCTGAGCTAGCCGCAAGACTCGGCAGTGCAGAAGAACTGCTGCAACAAATCAAGATCATTACAGAAAAACTTGCGGAAAGTAACGCATTATGAGTCAAGAGAAAACAATTTTCTACCAGTCGATGCCTGCCAGACTTGGAACATTGCTTTGTAACTTAACCATGCCTCTATGGGGTCTACTTGCTCCGGCACTGGCAGTGATGGCTGCATTGGTCGGGGCCACATTGGTGTTGTTCTCCCCTGCGAACGGATTTCAACCGTCATCGTTACTAACATCAATAAGTATTAGTTTTTACCTTACTATTCTTTTCGTCTTGGGCACCATACTTAGCGGCTCCCTCAAAGATAATCAAATACTTGTGAGCGAAGATGGTTTAACCGTGCCTGTTCTAACCAGCCTGAGTAACAGACTACACCGCTTTATAGAGTGGCGTGAAATTAAAAGTATTACTCTCGCCGGAGAAATTGACCATATAGACTCGCTAAAGCTAACAATGCTACTTGAGCAAGGCAAAATCTCTCTTGGTCTTGGTGGCATGACTAGCAATGACGTGGAATATTTGCTCGTCAGTATAAGCAACTGGCTGCCGTCTCAAGCTCAAGACCTGCGTCTGCAGGAGCTAAAGGAATCTTTATGGAATAGCGACAATCTCGAACCGGCTGAATCTTTAAGCTTTACAAAAATGTGGGAAGACGAATTAAACGACCGCTTTTCCGCCACTGCCTACATTCCTCTAAGTCCGCATCAGAAGCTGTTGGATGGCAACATCAAAGTAATAAAGCAACTTGCTTTTGGCGGTTGGTCAGCAATTTATTTGGTGCAAGAGTCGAACACGAAACTGAAGGTTTTGAAAGAATGTGTTTTACCACCACTAGCTAACAGTGAACTAAAACTCAAAGCTGAAGCCATGTTTGCTCGCGAAGCACATTTATTGATGAAACTTGATCACCCTAAAATTGTGCGCGTCTACGAACACTTTAAGCAAGACAATCGACAATATTTATTGCTTGATTACGTCAGCGGTCAGAATCTACGCCAGATGGTGAGACTGCAGGGGCCTCTGCATCAGCTCGATGTATTAGACTACGCTGAGCAAATGGCAGACATTCTAGTTTACCTGCACCGGCTTGAACCACCTATGGTGCACCGCGATTTAACTCCCGACAATATTGTGGTAAACGTCGATAAAGTAATGCTAATTGACTTTGGCGCAGCTAACGAAGTTGTCGGCACCGCCACGGGCACATTAATAGGTAAGCAAGGGTACATTGCCCCAGAGCAGTTCCGCGGCCACGCCACCACATCTAGTGACCTCTATGCCCTTGGCGCCACTATTCATTTTATGCTGTCTGGCCGTGAGCCAGAGGCGCTCAGCCCCTCTTCGCCAAAAGATTTCGTAATTGTCAACGAAATGCTCAATGAGCTGGTGCAACAACTTACTGATCAAGACCAGAGCAAAAGACCCGAGTCTGCTAAAACCGTAAAAGAGCAAATAGTTGCAATCAGGCAAGGTTGGCAGTGGCAACTAAGATGAATAAATACAGGGCAACTAAAATTGAATTAAACGGCAGCATGGAGCAGTTTCAGCAGCGACTGCTGCTCTTGTCTATGCCTATCTGGTTAATCATGTTGCCTGGTTTGTGCTTTACCACCTCGCCTGAATTTACGCTTTTGGCTCTCTCAATTGCCGCCTCATGCCTCTATGGTTTGCTGCAATTGCGATGTAATCAAATAATTTTTGAGAAAGAAAAACTCAAATTGCCTGGTATCTTCCGGCCCATTTGCAAATATAGCGATATCGAGTCACTGACACTGAATAAGCAAAAACTGTGTCTCAAAACAGTTGGTAGCGATCAGATCTATAAACTTTCACTGCTCGGCCTTTCGTCAGAAAGTGCCGAAATGCTCTGGTCTCTTTTTGCCCAGAAATTGAAAAACGCAAAAATTAGCCAGGCTGTAAGAACGGCGCTGTTGACTAAAGCTGAGATGGAAGCAATTGGTGCTGCTCAAATTGTGCCCGTGGACGAAAGGCAACTGACACTAGTAATGGTTAACGACTATCGGTTGACCAAAGTTTTATCGTACATGTCAAAGTATGATGTCATTTTTGATGTGGGCTTTTTCAGGGCCTGGACTATCTTTTGGACAGGTTTTGGCCTGATCGCCCTCGGTTTTATGATCGGGGAAAAAATTCCCACATTGTCACTTGCACTGCACGGTCTGGGAGCTATATATACGGGCACATTCTGGTTGCTTGGCGAATTTTTCAGCAAATTAGATCCAGCCATTGGCTTTTTTGGTTTCGTGCTGACAGTAATTCTAAGTTTGTTTTATTTGATCAAAAAATGGATGCAGCCAGATAGTGTGGTAATTAGCAAAGCTGGTATCACTCCCCAATTGCACGTGCCTACCGGCCCGGTAGCGCAAGACAGCATCAGCTGGAGTGATATTAGCTCTATCAATCTCTTTGCTCACGGAAAGGAAGCCTCAAAGGGAGGCTTTATTGAAGTCAATTCCAAATCCGACAGGTTGCCAATTATCATTCCATTGCAAGCCTTTAACGAAGGCAAAAGAGCACAATTTCTCGAAGCCTTAAAAGCGTGGGGTAGTGGAGCTGTGATTGATCCTGCAGTGCTTGAACTATTTACTCCGGCAAGTGAAATCACTTATACAGAACTCTGGTTATCCTCTCTGGAGGCAGCGCCACAATTAAATCAGCTCACGCCTCTTCAAGCTGGTGACAAACTTGCGCATCATCAGCTGGTGATAGACAAGCAGTTAGGCAGCGGCGGTCAGGGAGTAACTTATCTAGCTCAAGGACAACTAACAGCCAGCGACGGAAGCTTGCAGTTAAGCACAGTCGTTTTAAAGGAAATCATTCTGCCCATCTTTATTGATAGCGCTAGAAAGCGCATTACAGAACGTTTTGAGCGCGATGCCAGACTGCTCAAAAGTCTAGATCATCCGCAGATTGTCAAACTACACGATTACTTTATCGAAGGCCACCGAGCATTTCTCATGCTCGAATATATAGAAGGTCAAACATTGAGAGAAAAGGTGTTGGCCCAGGGCGCGATTAGCGAGCAAGAGGTCAAGGCCCACGCCGGTCAAATGCTCGACATTTTGAGCTATTTGCATGAGCGCACACCAGCTGTGGTGCATAGAGATTTCACCCCAGACAATCTTTTACTAAACGAACACGGCCAGATAAAACTTCTAGACTTCGATGTAGCTCTAGAATCTGCCGAGAATACCAAAGCTCAGGCCACCATAGTCGGTAAACAGAACTACTTGCCACCAGAACAGTTTCGCGGTCATCCCTGCCCCCAGAGCGACTTTTATGCCATGGGAGCGACTCTGCATTTTATGCTCACAGCCACTGAACCAGAGGCGCTGAGATGCTCACATCCGCAAAAAGTTATTCCCTCTGTAAGCTCAGCTTTTGATCAATTTATTGCCACGACCACAGAGCCGGAACTCAATCAACGTTTTGCCACCATTAGCGAAATGCGAAATTATTTGAGCCGCACGGAGGGAGCCAACTGATGGCTGGCCAGGGGCAAGAAAAAGTTATCATTTATGACTCAGTCGTAGCAAAAATATGCTTGTGGCTCTGCAACATGAGCATGCCGCTGTGGGGTTTTCTCGCCCCTATCATCTTAGCTCTCTTAGTAATAGTTATGGTTCTGACCACAGCTTTCAGCGGTGGAAGAGAATCATTGACCGGTGCAGCGGCTCTATCATTTTATCTGGCCATGATCTTTATGATCGGCGCAACGCTAACTGGTCTATTTGAAGACAGCAATCTTGTCATTAGCGAAGAAGGGCTAATGGTGCCGGCCTTAAACAGTCTTTCCAATCGCTTTGAACGATTTGTACCCTGGCGACAGATAAGCAGGGTCACCATCGAGGGAGAAGATCTCAGTAATCCCGCTTCACTAAATTTGCACCTGGCCACAGATAAAGGCACCGTTACTCTAAGTTTAAAAAGTCTGGTGGCGAGCGATATTGAATATTTGCTTGTAAGCGCCTCTAATTGGCTTCCGGCTGGCTCCATCGACACTCGCATCGAGCAATTAAAAGAAGTATTGTGGAATAGCGCCTCTGAGCCAGGCAGCAATCTACTTAGTTATACACAAATGTGGGAAGACGAATTATCTAATCGCTACAGTGCCACCGCTTACATGCCCCTCAGCCCGGGTCAAAGGCTACAAGACAACAAGCTCAAAGTAATCCGTCAATTGGCATTTGGTGGCTGGTCTGCCATTTATCTTGTGCAAGAATCGAACACCAGTTTGCGCGTCTTAAAAGAATCAGTGATTCCACCAGGAGCTAATCAGGCTCTAAAAATGAAGGCCCAGGAAATGTTTAGCAGAGAAGCGGCACTGCTGCTTAAATTAGACCATCAGGGCATAGTCAAAGTGCACGATCATTTTATTGAAGACGGCCGCCATTATCTTTTGCTCGACTACATCAGTGGCCAGAATTTGCGGCAGAAAGTTAAACTGGAAGGGCCCAGTCACGAACTTGACGTACTGGAATATTGCCTTCAACTGGCTACGATTTTTCACTATTTGCACAGCCAAGAACCGCCCGTGGTGCACCGCGACGTAACCCCAGATAATATTGTTATAACTGCAGCGGGCAAAATCAAGCTAATCGATTTTGGCGCGGCCAACGAACTAATTGGCACCGCCACAGGTACTTTGGTAGGCAAGCAAAGTTACATTTCACCTGAGCAGTTTCGTGGCCATGCCACCACGGCCAGTGACCTCTATGGTTTTGGCGCTACCATATTTTATCTGCTCACTGGTCGTGATCCTGAACCACTTTCGCAGTCATCACCAAAACAGATGACGGCATCACTGTCAACCGGTCTTGACCAACTGGTGCAAAAGCTGACGGCACAAAACGAAGAAGAGCGACCAGTGTCGGCGGCAGCGGTCAAAGAAACAATATTAGCGCTGCAAAATCAATTAGATTAACTGCGTATGCGGGGCGAATAGCGCCTCAGTAATTGCTGGGCCTGCGTGGCAGCCTTGGCCTTTGCTGGTACTTTCTTAAGCAAGTCTACTGAACGGTTGTAGTTGCCAATTTTTGCATATTGCATCGCCATCTGAACATAAGCGTCAGCCAGAGTTTCGTTATATTCAGGTTGTAGTTTATTCTCTCTTTGCAAGCGCTCAAGCACAATTACGCCTTCTTCGCACTTGCCACGACTGATCAAGATCGAAGCATTCTTAGCTTCGTCATTGGCCTTGAGGTAAACACTAAATTGATAGAAACCAGCTACTACCAGCACACCAAGAAAGAGGGCGCGTACCACCATCATGGTCTTATTGCTGCCCTTACGGTTTTTAGTGTTGTCGGTAGAAGGTACCGGTGGAATCCAATCAAGAATGGCATTCGGATTGCTCAAGGTTGAATAGCTGTCCGATGTCTCCAGTGAAGCTGTGCCGTCTTCAGTGGTGCGAAATACCAGGCCACCTTTACCTTGAAACGGAATCCAGTTCTCTGGTGGAGCCACAGTGACTGTTTTCTGCCGACCATTGCACGCCGCTTGAATGTCTTCCCAAAGTTCTTCGGCGCTTTGCTGCCGCTCGTTAGGGTTCTTGGCCATGGCCTTCATAATTACGTCATTGATCTCTTTAGGAAAAGTCACTTTCTCGTTGACTGACCCCATAGATGGTGCTTGATTATTGACGTGCATCAACATCAAAGCCATTAAATCATCCGCTGCAAATGGTCTTTTACCCGTAAGCGTCTCAAAAAAGACAACGCCCATAGAATAGATATCGGTACGATAGTCGACGTCTACGCCACGACATTGCTCAGGGCTCATATAAGCTGGAGAACCACAGACTTTGCCTTCGATTGTCAGTGAAGCAGAAGTGGCACCAGATTCGGTCCACATTTTCGCCACACCAAAGTCGAGCACGCGGATGGCATTTTTCTTGATTAGATCAGGAGCATCTAAATTGCCGTTGATATCAACTTCTTCCATGACGATGTTTTCAGGTTTGAGATCTCGGTGAATTACTCGGCTGCGATGCGCTTCACCGATGGCAGCACAAACTTGTTCAAATAAAGGCAGGGCCTGATTGAGATTGACAAAACCTCGTTTACGTAAAATGTCAGACAGGGTGACACCATTAAGTAGCTCAGTGACGATATAAGGTTGCCCTTCATCCATGACACCGAAATCATAAAGCCGAATGATATTAGGATGACTGAGCCGACTGACTGCCTTGGCTTCGCGGTGGAATCTCTTCACCGAATCAGAATTTGTGCCAAGAAAATGGTGCAGCAACTTGACTGCCATTTCACGGCCTGTAGACTCTTGTATGGCCTTGTAAACAACACCCATTGAGCCTTTGCCCACAGGGCAAAGAATGCGATATTTCTCTCCCAAAACCTTACCGATGACCGGATCATCAGGCACTGCAATGAGTTTGGCACCGTCGTCAGGACATTGCTCAAAGTCACCTTGGAAGTGAGTGTTACACTGAAGACAGAGCTTCATCTCAGTTCTTCTTCACCTTCTTCTTAAGCTTACGCACAAGCTTTTGAGCATCTTTGTACTTCTTAGATCGGCTGGGGATTTTGTCTAATAACTTAAGTGCTTCACTGGCATCATCACCGCCAATTTTGTCGGCCTGCTGATAGTAGACGTTGTAGAGCTTTTCAGCTTCCGAGTTGGTGATTTTTCCGCTTTTGACTTTAGCTTCTAAAACTTCGCGCGCTCGATCCAGATCACCAGACTTGATCATTTGATCAACCGTGAGTTTGGCTTCAACACTGGGTTTTATCGCAGGGAAGTTCAGTTTGATGATGTTATTTTGAATAGCGTAATAGCCACCACCACCTAGCACACAGAGGACAATAGCGATGGCAATTAGTGGTCTAGGATCAAAACCGGGCATGCGTGAGACTCGCGCCCTTGGCCGATTAGGAGCATTTTCACGACCAGGCTTGGCACCTTTGGCAGAACGAATAGCATTGACTTGATCAGCACTAACCACTGCATCTGCCACGGTTCTACTGGCAGTATCAGGTATCTTGGTACCATGTTGTGATATTTTTGCCGAGCCCAAAATGCGATTAACAAGCTCAGCTCGAGTAGAAGGTGAGTCATCAACTTGTGATGGCAGTTGACTCAAACTATTCACAGAAGGTGAGCTACCTGTTCCTGTGGCCGTACCCATTTGAGATTGAGATTGCGCTTGATTCATGGCTTCAATATTCATGGCCGAAGCTGTGGGTGAGCGACTGCCTTCTTCCAGTTTGCGATTGAGAGCAGCAATTCTTGCACTGACCGCATCATTTGAAATAGTCGCTTGCGGCATTTCGGAAGGTGACGCATAAGGATTAGTAGGCAACGGGTCAGCCCCCTGGCTTGCTTGTCTGTTGTGTGTGGCCGAAGGCGAGGTAAATGGTGATGTAAAAGGCGATGGACCACCACCGAATGATGGTGGCACAGGCTCTGCGTTCTTACCTTGATTAAGATAATCAGGCGCACTGAGAACATCTACTTGCCTGCTGATTTTGCCTGGTGGTTTGTTGATTTCAGCGGCAAGCTTAGAAGCAGAATCGCTGGGGCGACGTTTATCTTCAGCAGATTTGTGTGGTGCTTTACTTGCTACTTCCAATAGACGCGAAAGAGCGTCAACTTTATTTGCTTGTGTATTAGTCATCGGTTCATCGGCCGCAGCAGGCACTCTGTCCATCGACGTAGCCGCGGACGCAGCTGCTGGTGCTACCAAGTCTCTCTGTGATTGGTCGGAGCTGTTGGAGAGAAGTTTTGAAAGGCCGCCTGAGACCACACTAGATTTAGTATCGCCCTCTGGTTGTGCGTCGTTCAAGAGTTTATCTAGCGCGTCAGAAATCGCCCCACCGAGACTATCTTCTTCGTCTTCATCAGGTGCAGTGTTTGCAGCAGGTGCAGCAACTTCGTCTAAATCATCACCACCCGCAAGCAATGAAGATAGCGACGATTGGGCACCAGCTGGTTTTCTACCTTCGGGTGCTTTATCGTTAACTTGCTCAAGCTTGGCGGCGTTGGCCTGATCAATCATCTCGGTCAAAGATAGTTTAGGCGCAGCCTCTGCAGCATTATCTGTTTGGGCGGCCTGGCCCGCACTGGCATTCTTCGCCGCTTCGGCGGCTCTAGCTTCTTCAGCTGCTTTGAGTTTTGCCGCCTTCTTGTAAGCTTTGATGTCTTCCAAACGAATTTGTTCAAAATTGGTGGAATCACCAAACGCCATTGGCAAGGCGTCAATGTCGAGCACCGGTACTGGTGCCTCAGGTTTGGCTTGAGAGCTAGTTTCAAATTTAGGCTCTGAGTTGAAATCAGTCGACGCAGCGCTAAATTCAGATTCAGCAGGGGCTCCGAGGTCGGCCACGGCACCAAATACGGCGTCAGCGGCAGCAAGTTCTTCGTGACTACCTTTGTTTGACCCGCCGCTGCCAAACATGGTGTCGGCCGTGCGCATGTCGTCTAAATTACTTTCAGGGAAATTATCAGTAGTAAAATCATTATTTGGTGCATCATTTCCGGTTCCGGTGAAATTGTTAGCAAAATTACCCGAAAAATCATCAGGCATATCGCTGTCACCGTGCGCATTATCTACCGACTGAGCCGCTGGTGCCGGTTGGTTGACGGCTTCCATCAACTTGCTGATTACATCTGATCTTGACGCCATAGGGGTTTCTGCAGATACCGGCTCAGCACCAAAGGAGAACTGATCGGTGCCTAAATCGCCACCGCTATTAAAATCATCATTGTCTTGCGGCGGAAATCCTTTACTAAAGTCGTCCCCAGAGGTGACAATTTCGGTGCTGAAAAGCGCAGAAAACGCTGGAGCACTTGCCGCCACTGAATTATCAAGTCTTATCGGTTCATCGCTTGGTTGAGCTGGAACTTCGTCGAATGGTGAGAGCTGATCTTCACCTTGCTCAGTTCGGCGATCAGGGGCAAACAATGTTTGGTGCTCACCAGTGGGCACCATCAAATCTGCCAGCGTGCTGTGCTTAGACGATTGAGATGGATCAGCGGCAGCAGTTGCCAGCAGATTACCAAATCCAAGCGACCGTTTCGGCGCCTCATCATCCATCATATATGGAGATGGAGAAGGAGATATCTCTGGGGCAGAACTACTTTCGCCAGCCGCCTCAGACTCTGACAATTTTTCAGCGGCAAACAGTGCACCAAGATTGGTGCTCGAAACTGCTTCGGCAGGAGCCGACTGGTGGTCTTCAAACCTCGTCTCAGGCCGCTCAGCTTCAAGTGCTTTGGCTTCTTCCATAAAGGCTCGGGCAAGAATTTGCGCTTCACTTTCTACCGGTGCAGCAGGAGGTGCCGACGGTGGTGGAGTTTGAGAGGGCTGTGAAAAAGGTGTAGTTGTGGGAGGTCCGGCCTTAACTGGAGCAGGTTGAGGTTCGACTTTTTCTGTCACGCGTGGAGGTGAGGTGGGTTGGGCAGGCCACGACGGTGGCGGATCAGCTCGACGAGCTTCTTCCTTGCGAACATCTTCCTTGCGAACATCTTTCGTCTGTTCGCCAGTGCGAGCCTTTGCTGGCTGGGCAATGATATTGCTGCCTGAAGAACTGGCATTGACTGAAGCAGGTTGACCAGCAGTAGTTGGTTTTGCCGGTGCTGATTTCGGCGCTTCATTGGCAGCAAAGCCATATGGTGCTGGCGCACGCCCTGGTTCTTTCGGTGGTGTCTTGAGCACTGGGCTGGCACCTGATGAAAGTGTATTCATTGGCCGCGCTTGCGGAGCCTTGAATTTATCTAGACCAGCACCAGGTCGAGCCCCTGGACGAGTAGAAAATGTGCCGGAGGCACCAAAGCCTGATGCGCCGGAAGAAGAAGTTCCGGCCGACTCATTCACCGCCTGTGGTGGCGAGTTAAATTCGTCTTCCTTGTCTATATCGGTGCGTGCTGAAGCAGAAAACGAATCAATCTGCTCCCAACTTGACGAGCTGCTGCCACTTGCAGGCTGCGCAGCTTGTTCATATGGCGCTGACGGCTCCGGAGATGTGTCTTGTCTATTGTCTATAGTTTCTGGATTCTGCACCATCCAGGCTTCTTTTTTATTATCAGCAGCTGCAGGTGCGGACGCGGCTTGAGCTTCAGCACCGATATTGGCCCAGGCAGATGAAGCAGCCGCAGGCGAAGACCCTGGCGCAGTGCCGGTAGCGGCTCCCGACTGGTAACTTTGTTCGTGACTGATGGGCGCTTCTAAACTATCGTCGCTGGCAACAAGATTTGCTTCAGCATCGGCATTAGCCTCGTCACTGACGGCATTAAACGACCCCGTTTTCTTCACAAGAGCAGAAAGTTTTGAGGAAATATCAGCCTTACCAGGAGGATTATCAGACCCTTTGCTCTGGCTATTGCCACCTTTCTTACTCAAGTAAGGTGTTAAATCTGGCAGCTCGTCCTTCAAACTCTTCTTCCTCTCACGACCCTGGTCTTCCAGTGCTCACAGATAGGTTACTAAATCAAAGCTCAAATGTAAGACCTTTGACTACTGGGGACCCCTCGTACGCTCATTTACCCGCTGGCTTGGGTTTTGCAACCTGCCGTCATCTTTTTGATTACTTCCCTTAACGGAAGAGAAGTCGGCAGCCTGGCAAGCCAGGGCCAATTCTTTAGCGAAATCCACAGCTGAAGCGTGTCTGTCTTTTGGATTCTTCTGCAATGCCTTCGCCACCACCAAGTCTACTGGTTCAGGAATGCCTAAATCTGGACGCAAAGTAGACATTAGAGGCATTTTGTCGTTTACAGTCTTAACCATAAACTCCTTTGAGGTCTTGGCTTCAAAAGGTCTCTTGCCTGTAAGCATCTCAAAGACTACCAGAGCCAGCGAATAGATATCGGTTCTGTGGTCGAGGGGAAGGCCACGACATTGCTCGGGGCTCATGTAGGCTGGCGAACCCGCCACAGTAGTAGGTCTGCTGATGGTATTCAGGCCGTTTTCAAAGACAGTATAGGCAATACCAAAGTCGCATACCTTGACAAAATCTTGCTCACTGGTGGAATCAAGAACTATATTCTCAGGCTTAATATCACGATGAACAAAGCCCTGACTGTGCGCTTCTTGCAAGCCAGCGCATACTTGCCGAGTGATTTCCAACACTCGCGAGCCCGATAAAATACCTTCCGCCGCAATTAATGACGAAAGCGGTGTACCTTGCAAATAGTCCATCACCAGGTAGGGTTGGCCGTCATCGGTGACACCAGATTCCCACAGATTAACAATATTGGGATGACGGAGCTGCTCTAGAGCTCGCACTTCACGGGAGAATTTTTCCATGCTCTTGGGATCGGCGCCAAGATAGCTGTGCACAACTTTTACCGCCACCGCACCACCCATGAGCAGCCTGGTCGCCCGGTAAACAATACCGCTAGACCCTTTGCCCACAACTGTCTCAACGGCATACTTATTGTTAATGAGAGCGCCAATTAATGGGTCTTTTCCCACAGGTTCGAGGGCGAGTTTATCTCGCGGACAAGTAGAAACTTCGTCGCCATAATAGTTATTGCACCGCAAACAAAGCTTCATTTAGTAATGCCAGGCAATTCGTGACTCCAAAAAAAGATCATAACGGTAATACTGCCAGAGTATCAGCCTTTTACTACTTACCCAGGGTGTGAGCACGTACACCAGCACACCAGATTATCAGCCGGAACCTAAGGTTAAATCTTCAATGGCTTATTTGCGCACATACCAATCACCCGGCAACCTTTCGGCAATGCCGGCCAATTCCAACATTGTCAGAGTACTGGAAAGTGGGCCCGCATTGAGGCCTGTCTTTTCGGTTAATTGATCAAAATGCACTGGCTCATTAGACAAAAGCTCATGCACTTCCTTTTCACTGCCGAATAATTCAAGCACCACAGGCTCGCTACGAGGCCTTGAGCTGGTTACCCAGTTCATTGCATTCATAATCTCATCGAGATTCACTACCATCTGTGCCAGATTGTCTGCTATGAGCCTGTTGGTGCCTTCTGACATTGGTTGATCTATGCGGCCGGGAATGGCAAAGACCTGTCGGTTCTGCTCAAATGCTTGCCTGGCGGTAATTAAAGACCCAGACGCTTTTCCGGCCTCAATTACAAGCAAGCCCTGACTGATACCAGAAATAATGCGGTTACGCGCTGGAAAACGCCACTTCTCAGGTTTGATACCAGGGAAATATTCTGAAAGAACCAAACCTTTGGAATCTTCGGTGAGCTTTGCATACAAGGGTTTGTTCGAACTGGGATAGCAGACGTCAGGCCCGCAGGCAACTACCGCAACAGTTCTGCCACCAGCTTCGATGGCACCGTAATGGGCAAACGAATCGACACCCACAGCCATTCCACTAACTACGGTTACACCGGCCTGTCCAAGTTCACGCCCAAATTCTTTAGCCAACTTTTGTCCATAGCTGGAAGGTGTGCGCGTACCTACCACTCCAACTCCATGAACCACTTCATCCATGGTCAAATGCCCCTTGGCATACAGCACCAGGGCAGGATCATGAATATTGCGCAGATTGAATGGATAAAGTGGATGCGCCAGAGGATAGGCTCTTACCCTAGCCGCCTCAAGTTGTGCCATGAGCGAATCAGGATCAATCTGGGCGCGCTTGGCAATAAATTTTTCAATTAAAGTGTCGTCAATCCATCCGAGCACATAAGGGTAGCCGCCCATCTCTTTGAGCTCAGAGGCACTGGCGTGCCAGAAAGTTTTCATGGTCTCAAAGCGTTCATAGACCTGCAACAAACGTGCTGCCCTGAAGCCGCAACCGGTGCACAGGTCTATAGCAATCCAGTACTTTAACTCGTCATCGCCCCACTTTTTCAGGGGATCTTCGTTAAGATGCATATCAGATATACGACCTCTCGGTGCAACCGCGACGAGTGCCTAGCGTACTTAAAACGTATCAGGCAGCCCAATACCAAACATGATGCTAGCATTAACAAGAGCGATTCCAGGAAAAAAAATTCGATTCCCTATGGTGCAAAAAACGCAGAAATATCTAAAATCTTTTCGAGGGGGCGTGGCGGTTCTGGTCACACTCTCTTTCAGTCTTTGGCTGAGCGCTAACAGCTGTCTACACAGTGCTCTTGCTCAGGGCTCGCTTAATCAAGATGAAACCGGCAAATTGAAATTGCTGGAGCAAAACTTCTTTTTCAAAAACTACGATGACGACAGCGTAGAAACGAGACTGGCCCGAATTGAAAAACGAGTTTTTGGTGAAGCTGCCGAAGGTTCGTTGAGTGAGCGCATGGCTCATATTTTGCAAGTAGCCAAGCCTGTGGAAAGACCGGCCGCAGGGACCAATAGTAATAATGGCAACAACAAAGGCAGTGCCACGGTTAACACACCTGCCGCTCGCACCCCTGAGCAGATTCAACAGGACGAACAATTCAAGCGCGAAGACGAGGCAGACAGGGCGAGACGACGCGCTATGGCAGCGCGCGATGAAGAAGTAAACCAAATGTCGGCCGATGCCATTCGATTGTGGAAAGAGGGCCGAAAGCCAGAAGCAATTGAAAAATTTGAACAGGCGGTACGGTTGTCTCCAGATAGCGCTGAAGCGCATTTCAGCCTCGGTGTTGCTTACGAAGGAATGGCCAAATTTGGCGATGCTTTATCAAGTTATAAAAAAGCGCTCGAAATTATTCCCACTAAGCCTGAATATCGAGAAGCCGTCCGCTTAGTGGAAAAGAAAGCGCTGAGCCAGGGACAGGATGACGGTAAAAAGAAGGAGTTGCGTCAGCTGGCCGAAGAGGCATCTGGTGCTTATAGCAGAGGCGAATTTATCTCGGCTCTAGATCTGTATAAGCAACTTGATCGAAAGACCCCTAATCAAGCGCGAATCAAATTCAACATTGCCACAATCTATCTGGCCATGAAAAATCCGGTGCAGGCTCTAGACTTTTTCCGTCAGGCAAAAAAGCTCAACCCTGACGAGCCTAGTTATCAAAAGGCCGTGGCGCAACTGGAAGGAAATTTACAAGCAGAAGAAATCGAACGTACCAACGCCGAGCGTGCCTGGCAAGATCAAGATAATCAGCAATCTGGCCAACAAAATAATCAGCAATCTGGGCGCAACCAGCGCAATAGCAACCAAAAGTCTAATAATCAGCAGGCTTATCAACAAAACTCAAATCAGCAGTATCAACAGCCTAATCAGCAATATCAAAATCAACAGTATCAACAGCCAAATCAGCAATACGCTAATCAGCAATATCAACAGCCAAATCAGCAATTTCAAAATCAGCAGTATCAACAGCCTAATCAGCAATATCAACAGCCAAATCAACAACAACAGAATTCAGACCAACCCAATCAGAAAAAACAGAAAAAGCGCAGTAAGTCCGAAGACAACAACAACAACAACAACAGCGGCAACGGCAATGCTGTGTTCGTCAATAACAATGCCAACAGCAATGGCCTTTTAGGCGGTGATAAAAATGCACCACCGGCTTCATCAAGCTTCGGCATCCTCGCGAAAAAGAGTAAAGAAGGTGTTCTAGTCACCACCATTGGTATCGCTTCCAGAGCGGCAAAATGCGGCCTGCAACGAGGCGACACTATCAGAGCTGTCGACGGAGTAGTAATTCAAAACGACAAACACTTCCAACAGCTAATGGGCAGCAAGCGACCCGGCCAATCAATTCAGCTTTTAATTGACCGCAATGGAAGCATCGGTCAAATCGTTCTCTAACTCAGCTTTGGGTAAGAGCGTTCAATCTTTCGCTAAAACTTTCGGTTAAAACCGCAGGTTCAAGATTTGAAACCTGACGAATATTGTAAATGGTATCGCGCACAACCGGCTTGTACCCTGACGATGCAATTAATTGCTCCATCTTCTCTTCAGCTAGCTGCAATGGTGTTTTAGCACCAGCCGCATGAGTGATTTTTTCTTCCAAAATTGTGCCATCAAGATCATCAGCACCAAATGAAAGAGCCAATTGAGCCAGCTGCACACCCAGTTGAATCCAGTAAGCCTTAATGTGCGGAAAATTATCGAGTAGAATTCTCGAAATCGCTACATCTTTCAGAAGGTCAGACGCTGTTGGCTCGGTCACTTCACTTTGAATATTAGTGCCGTCGTAATAGCACTTCAATGGAATGAAACACTGGAAGCCGCCGCTAATATCTTGCTGGCCACGCAAGAGCAACATGTGATCGACTTTGTTTTCTATTGTTTCTGAAATTCCGGTGAGCATGGTGGCATTGGTTTTAATACCAAGTTTGTGAGCAATACCGTGAATTTCCAAATATACCGGCGCTGGTGTTTTTTTAACTGCCATACGCTCCCGCACCGCATCATCAAATATTTCGGCACCACCACCAGGCATCGATCCAAGGCCACTGGCAATCAAACGCTGCAAAACTTCTTCGTAGGTAATACCGTCAAGATTGGCCAAATATTCAACTTCAACAGCGGTAAAGGCCTTCATATGAATATGCGGGAAATGAGCTTTGATCTGTTGCAGCACTTCCTCATAATAAGCAAGATCGCAAGCCGGGTTGAGCCCGCCGACCATGTGAATTTCATTGATACCGAGCGCTGCACCTTTGCCGGCCTCTTCTAAAACCCTATCTACTCCCCAGGTATACGCCTTGCCGCGCTCGTCAGGATTGGCATAAGAACAAAAGCGGCAAGTCTCAACGCAAAAATTGGTTGGATTAAGGTGCATGTTGTGAATGTAATAGACGTAGTTTTCGTGGCCAGGCTCAGCTTTGAGTCGACGCGCATATTCACCGAGAGCACCCACCGCTGCCAGGTCATCAGACTGGTAAAGCCTTATGGCATCTTCGCGAGTGATACGCTCACCGCTATAAACTTTTTGCGCCACATCTGCCAGCGGATGATTGGCAGAAATTGCTTTTTCTATGACGGCAGACACTTTAGACACCTCAATAAGGTCAACTGGCAGGCACCATCAATCTTATCAGGATAAAAATCGATTTGGTCCACCTAAGGCGCCAGCAGTCACAACCGTTCACAAGAGCAAGGACAAAAAATTACTCTTTGACTGCCCAGTTGGGGTTAAGCATAGATGTCAGTATGTGGTCACACCACTTACCGTTGATGAGTAAATAATCACGAGCGTAGCCTTCTACCGTGAAACCAAGACTACGTAGTAACCAGCCGCTTCGTTGATTGCCAGGTTGATAGTTAGCCATGATGCGGTGCAAGTTCAGAGCGACAAAACCGTAAGAGGTCACTGATTGCAGCGCCTCTTTCATTATGCTTTTACCCTGACGGTCAGCGGCGATGGAATAGCCGAGATTGCTATATTGGGCAGCTCCGCGCACAATATTATTGAGGTTGGCGACACCAATTACGACACCAGGGTTGGCGCGATCAAACAAGAAAAATCTCACCGCTTTATCATCATGGAAATCTTCCAGGTTTTGCTTGATTTGTTTGAGCCAATAATCTTGAGTCAGGTAATCGGATGGCCATGCAGGCCCGCCGTCTGCCAGGTGAGCGCGATTCTCAACATGATAGGCAAGCACCGCATCTACGTCGGCATCTTGCGCCAGGCGGATGATACAACGCCCAGTGTTCAGAGACGGCAGGGGTTTCTGATCAACATCTTTTCTGGGGGCTAAATCATGCATAGTTTCCACCTACAAAAATTACGTATCGCTTCTATTTTCAGACAAATGGCGTACATGTTCGAGCACGCGGAAGTGAATGGAATGAATTATACCGTCAGACCAGATTCGCCAGTAGGGCTGAGGCCCCATATCGTTTGTATACCAGGTGGTGCCGGTCAGCCTTGTGCCACCTGAAGGCAGGGCCGTCAGATAAAATTCGCCATGTTTTGATTTGAGATAGCCATCAAGGTGCCGCGGATGCAAACCGCTATATGGCGATAATTCGCGCATAGGCAAAGCTTGCGAGGTAACGTTGAAAGCCAGTCTTCTTGGCTCATCCCAAACCGCTATGGGCTCAACAAAAGTACCGGTAGAAAAGACGCAATGCCTAATTGCACCAGGGCCACTACCTTTGATGCGAGCACATTTAGGATAGGCCACACCCAAATTGAATAACAAATCTTGAGGCCGCTGACTAGGTTCAGGCAACTGGCTAAAGGCGACAACATTCTTCCATACCACCATAGGTGGTGCTGCAACATCTAGAGTACTGGATACTTTATAGACCGGTAAATCTTTTGCAGATGCCGCTTCGAGATAAACGAAAGCAGGTAACAGCAGACCTAAACCGAGGAACATAGCAGGTAACTGCGGTAAAGGCCCAGGCTTATCAGGCGTATGTGGTTGAATGTGATAGCCAAGAAAAGCACCCACCAGGGCAATACCAAATGTAAGAGGTGCAGCCATGATCAGGCAAATTGCCCCTTCGTGGCCAAGTAAAAGTAAAACCAGGCCCATGAATATAAGCTCCGCCCAGGCCACTTGCAAGCACTGCAACCAGGCACGAGGCTGCCAGTACGAATATATTAAAACCGAAAGCGTAGAAAGAACAAAGGGCAGGGCCACGAATACCCCCCAGCCATAAGTACCGAGGGTTTGCATTGCCAGGAAACCGGCAGCCAGGCCAATGATTGCAGGATAGGCAATGGAAGCAACAAGACACCAGAACTTAGTGCGTGGAATAAAACGCGCAAAAAGCAGTTTTTCAGAAACCGGATAATCAGCCTCCCTCAGATGTTCATAGTCTTGCGAATTGGCAATCTGTGAGACAGCAGTACTCTCCAAAAGCATCGGATGCTGCTCGACTACTGAAGGCATCCAGCAAATAATTTTGAAAAATATCAGATTGATAACAGGAAGGAAGAAAAATAGCACCAGCCAGACAGGCAAATTGGCTGAGCGTAAGCGTCGCACAGTCAGTGCACAACCGATATAGGCAAAAGGCAGGGAAGCGGCCAGAATAGTAAGAAAAAATACCGCGTCAGATTCAAGCCGATGAGCAGCCGCTGCAGGAGCAAAATATTCAAAAATAGACCAGCTGCGATGAAAGAAAAGATGACTGATCAGCTGGTCGAGTAAGTATTTGAGCACCATAAGCGAGAGGCCCCACTTAACATATGGAGCCCTATCAATGGTGCCATTCCAGCGCAACAAATCACGCATGCTTAAGCATAACCAATCAGTCTATCCAGTAGCTGGAGTTAACAACTATTGGCGCGGCCTCTTCCGGTGCTAGATATTTGCGGTTCTCTTCTTGAGTCAGAAGAATTTCGAGCATCTCGGCGTCGAGTTCATCATCTTCGTAGCAATAACTAGAAGCCAATACTAAGCCTGTGTGATCATCTTCAAAATCTTTCCACGATTCTTTGATCTTAGATTCAAAAAGATACTCGTCTTCATTAGTCCAGGCAAGAAAACTATCTTCTATTGACGGCAGAGGTTCAATCTGCGGCATACCCGCACGACGACTGCGCTCGACGTTATTGATTCGCTGCTCTATATCTTCGACTTCAGAGCGGTGAGTATCGCCAAACCAATGCAGCATCGCTTCTTTTTGACGCTCGCGACAGAGAACATTATCTTCTCGCCCAGTGTCTGCCATTCTGCGCGCATCGTCGAGATCGAATGCACCTTGATGAGATTGCACACGCATGCGGGTCAATCTTTGTTTGTTGCGACCCATATCGAAAAAGTCAGGAAGAATCAACCCACCCTTACTGAGCGTAACGGAAGTGCCTAAACTTTTCACGAAGAGCAGTACGTTGGAAATCAATTTTCACACCCGTCATTCTTGCTGCGGCTTCTTGATTTCTACCCAGCTTGCTACTTAAAGTCCTATATAGCCTTATGGGTTTGAGCACAATTAGTCGTAGCTAATAATTTAGCAGCACGCTTATATAGTGTCTATACCCATTTAAGTACTAACTCAGGTACTAAATGAGGCCTTAGACGCATACTCCCGAAAAAAAAGAGTGCTCAAATCGTCAGACAAATCCTCTACGCTTCTGACTCTCTTTCGGGCTCACACGTACTTGCCCAACGCCGAGGCTGACCATTCTGTCAGTTATCATTTGGAAGAAACGATCGCGATCTGGCCCTTTAATTACAGCTAGATGGTGCGCCTCAGCAAGGGCTACAGGATAGCCCTGACCCTTCTCCACTTGAGTACGCATAGCTGAAAGGGCAAAAGCAAACATAATTTTGTCGTCAAAAACCCAGCGTGGCAATTCAAGCCGGGCAATTTCACTGGCTCCGCGCCAGTAAACAAAACAAGTAGTGTCGCAAAGAGGCAACAACTTAACAGCAGAGGCACCACTGACAAAAACGCTTGAACGTTCGTTCAAAGCAAGAATTTTGCCGAATAAACTGCGATCGCTCAGTGGCCAGACTTGAGAACATGGAAAATCTTCCTCGTTAATATCGGCACAATTCTGACGACAATGGCTGATTTCATAAGGGCAGATGGAAACGCGCAAACAATTGATCAGATCGGCACTACGACTGTGACTAATGTATCCTAGAATCGGTACCTTTGCCAATCTCAGCTTCGCCATCACGGCTTCAACGCGCGCAAAATAGCTTTCCTGATAACTGCTGCTCATTTTTTCTACAGACCAGGGAATCAGGGAACCGTCATACATGGCTAGTACACTTTCACCATGGCTGGCTGCAGAACACGCCTGCTCTGCCAAAAGCTCGAGTTCAAAAAGACCACGCTCGAGCGAAACATAAAGCTCGTCGATATGAACGCGCCGACGGTCGACTAGCGGATAGAGATCGTCTGGCCGAGCGTGCAGACGGGGCTCACTCAAAAGTAGCGGTGCCAGAGCAAGCCCATAAGAAATACGAGCCAGGCCCACGTTGAGCAAATAGCAATTGTGCACTTCATGATGAGAAGGCATAATTTGCGAGCCGTCTACGGCCACCACAGTCCATTTCTTTGCGCTGGTTTCAATCGTTGGTACGATTTCGCGCACCGACAGCGGCTCAAGTGGCTTAGCCGTTGGCCATAAGACCCATGGTGCATTTTCTGACAGTCGGTTTTCAAACTGCTGAGCAGCGTTTTGAGCGGTGTGGAAGGCAGCCAGTGCTCGTTGCATTGTGCGCTCAAAGTCTTGTTTTTCTACAATACTGTCGGCGCCGACTTGACCTACAAGTTGAGAGAGCTTGATAAAATCGAGCATATTCAGCCTCAAAAGACAAAACCAAAAAACCAGGCAGCCGATGGAGTTATAATTTACAGCAACACGTCTGCCTCGAGTCAAATATGAATTCAAAAAATAGTAGAGCAAAAGAAACTAGCGAATTGGCACCAACTCTGGCACGGCGATTAGTTGAATTGCGAGAACGCAAGAATCTGACTGTTAAAGATCTGGCCTTAGAATCACGATTCACAAAACAGCGCATTGAAGACCTGGAATCGGGTCTCGAGACCTGGCTCTCTTCTACTGATAGGCAGCTTTTAGCTCGTGCCCTGGCCGTCGACCCGATTATTATTCAAGAGGTGGAAGCACGCCCAAGGCTCGAACCCACCAACGATCCAGAGCGCTACAACGCTATTTTGGCAGACCTGACCGATTCCATTCTTAAAGGTGTAAAAGAACTTGATTGTCCGCAGTGCGGCAACACGCTACGCTGCCGTGTGCAGGTCGGAATAGACATGGACGGGCTAGAAGTACATTTTGCCAAAGCATTCTGCCAGAAATGTCCGTTTGTTTTGACTTAGCTGCGAAGTTCCACCACCTAAATGTCGATCACCAGATTTGATACCATTTCAGTATTGCATCACGAGGTAAAGCAGTGACTGTCGAACCGCCCATAGAGCCATCCAATATAGAAAACAGGCTGCCTGCAAAAGATACTTTTCGCATCCTGATTATGGACAATATTGAAAATGTGGAACTGCTCAAAGAGGCCTGTAAAAAGGTCGGGCACTCGGTTATCGGTGCTTATACAATCGCCGAAGCATTCGCTTTTTTAGATGGAAAGAATCACGCTGACGTAATAATTTGTGCGGCCTACCTGGAAGATGAGTCTTTATTTGATTTTTTAACCAGGCTAAGAAAAGATCCCCTGCATAAACAAACCATGTTCATGACATTAGCACTGGCGCCGGGTCCAATGGGTAGAAAAATCAACGCTTCCACCGAAAAAGCCGGCCTGGCCATGGGAGCCGACGTTTTTCTCAGTATGCCAGTTTTCGATGCGGAAGCTCTGATAGCCGAAATTAAGGAGATATTGCCGCCAGTGCCGGTTTTGGAACAGGAAAAGCAAGACAACCAGGAAAATAGCTGATCACTTGCGCCCTGGAGTGACAACCGTTACTGGCTGTGGATATTCTCCAAGAAAAGTGACTTTACCGCTTTTGATGTCACGCATGGCAGCCACGATTTTCAACTTATTGGCAAAAACAGCATTTTTGACAATAGTGCTGCCACCATAAATTTCGCTGGCGGCCAACCAGATGTTTGAAGTTGCAGCAGATTGAACCAGGTCTTTGCCTTTCTGGTCAGGATGAGTGCGTCTGGCGGCAGCCACAGCTGGAGCCATTTGCTGGATTAGACCTGGTAAGTGACCAGGAAAAACTGCACCACTGACGGCACTATCTACTGCGGCCTTGACAGCACCACAATCAGAATGACCAAGCACGATAATCAAGGGAATTTGCAAAACCTTGACGCCATATTCTATCGATGCCAGCTCCGACAAGCCGCAAACATTACCGGCTACTCTAACCACAAAAACTTCTGCCAGACCTTGATCAAAAACCATTTCTACAGGCACACGTGAATCAGAGCAGCCAAGTACAATGGCAACCGGTTGTTGGCCATCACTAGCACTGATCTCGCGCTTCTCTTTATTAACTTCGAAGTGAACGGTATTACCGCTAAGGTAACGACTGTTGCCGGCCTTAATGGCCTCCAAAGCTTGCTGCGGATTAGGTCTGGCACCATATGCCGGGGCAGAGCAAACCAGAAGCGATAAGCCTGCTATTAAAAAACTTTTTTGCCGCAAGATCATGTCCTCACTTTTATAAATAGAGTCAATTATTAACCATACTTGCCTGCAGACCTTCCGTCCACAGATACTTGTCGAGATCAATTTTGGCTTCCCGATTGAACTTTATGCCTTCCGCCGCAAGTAAAGTCTTTTGCAAATCTGGCGGCATGTCGGTATTACGGGTGGTGCTGACACCACCAGAGGCATTAATTACCCGGTGCCACGGTACATTGCCTGAGTGAAACTTTTTACCAGCAACTGAATCTTCAGCAGCAGGCAGTGCTCTCAGCGCCCATCCCACTCCCTGGGCACTCAAACGTTTGCCTATCATGTGCGATATTAGACCATAAGTGAGCACGCGACCGCGTGGTATGTCGCGCACGATTTCATAGACTTGATAATAGACTGACATTCAAAGACTGAGAATCAGGCTGAAACTGAACGCTTAACGAAACACTGGCGAATGGTCTCGTCTAAACGCCCTTTTAATTTGGTCAATCTTTCAGTAATCTCCAGACGGCGTTTCTGCAAATTGAGCAAATGCTTTCTTCTGTGATCATCTAAAGCGTCGGCAAAAAGATCATTGAGCGCAATTTCTTCGCCTTGAGCCCACCACAGATCTTCCACCACAGAACCGATTAAATCGTGCTCGGCATCATCAAGCATTTGACTAAAAAGTCGATATTCATTACTGAGCATAAACTCAATAGCTGTACGCACTTCCCCGCGCAAACTCTGAGCGGCGGAAGAAACGATGGTGGCAATCAACTCTTTGTCTAAATTACCGACACGCAAATTCAACTGCGCCAGAGTCTCTTCCAAAAGATAACGACGAAAAGCAATTTGATTGAGGAGAAAATCTGGGAAATATCCGGTGCAGACCATGTGCACAATTTCACTACGTGGAGGCAGTGATGAAAGGGCATGACGACTGCGAACAGATAGACCTTGCAGAGTACTAACGGCGCGATAATGTTTGTCGATAAGCTCTTTAAGGCCATTCACAACTGTGCGATTAAGACCCGGCACTTCGGCATTGCTGGAGCCTGTGTTTAAACTCTTTGCCATTAAGTGCATTATCTGCCGGCGCAAATAATCAATATTTCCACCCAACTCTTCAATTACCTTCACCGCGGTAGATTCGCGCGCGTCCATAATGCCGAGCAAAAGGTGTTCGGGATTGATAAAGTTTAGGCCAAAAAACAAAGCATACTCGTATGCACGGTGCAGCGATTGGACAGTCAGATCACTCAAGCCATAGGCTTTTCGAGTTTCGCTGAAGCTCGCAGTAGCGCCACCGGCGCTGGTGGCAACAACAGGAAGACTGACAGACGGAAGTCCTGACGATAAATCAGGTCTACCTGAAAAAGGCAGTTCTGATTCGCTCTTGCCTTTGATTTGATTTTCCAGCTCCTTGCTGACCGCATCTTCATCAATTTTCATAGTGGCGAGCGCCTCATTGGCGACACCACCATATTCAGTAGCTAATGCAGCAAGAAGATGATCAGTACAAATATAGTTGTGCTCGAAATTTATACACTCATCTAAAGCGAGCTGTAATACTTGCAGCAGGGAATCACTCGAACGCTCAAAAACAGAATCCAACATATGTATTAGTCCAAAAAAGGGTGGAAAAAAATCTATGAGAAAATACTCACGGCCCGAGCCCTAAGTGGCTTTCAGAGACCATATATAGGATACCAGCAATCTATAATTTGCCGGACAGGCATCATTACAAAGGAAAGCAGCATTGAGAATTCTCATTTCCAACGACGACGGCGTCTTCGCACCAGGTCTGGGCATACTGGCCCGGCATTTAGCTGAAGCCAAACACGAAGTCTATGTCGTCGCCCCTGACCGGCAAAGAAGCGCCACCGGCCACTCTGTCACCCTGCATAAACCCTTACGTGTAGAAAAAGTCGACCTGGAAGGCGGCATTAAAGGCGCCTGGTCTACAACAGGCACACCGTCTGATTGCATCAAGCTGGCCGTCAGTCAGCTTCTTCCCGACAAGCCAGACGTAATTATCTCTGGAGTAAACTCTGGGCCCAACTTAGGCTCTGACGTGCTCTACTCTGGCACGGTTGCAGCAGCCATGGAGGGCGCTTTTTCGGGTTTTCCCGCCATCGCCGTGAGCGCGCAGAAAAATGACCGCGCCATTTTTACCCTGGCTGCAGAATTCATCGTCGATTTTCTGCGTGTGATGCCCAAAGCACCCATGCCCAGCCGCGGTCTTTTTAATGTCAATGTGCCGGAGCCGGCAAATCTTAAGGGCGTGCGAGTCACAGAGCTTGGCAAGCGTCAATATGAGGATATTTTCGAACTGCGTCACGATCCCAATGGCCGAGACTACTACTGGCTTTCTGGCCGCGCGATTGAAGAAGGCGAGTCAGAGTTGTCGGATGTGCACGCCCTTATCAATGGCTACATCAGCGTTACACCAGTTTCGTTTAACATGACCGACAAAAATACTTTGGCCAAGCTACATGAGATGATGACAGTCAATGAGTTCTCCCACCACGTTCAATCTAAATAACAGTTTCAAGGCCTTTCTCAAAGACCCTGAATGGCCGCTCAAGACTACAATTGGCGGTTTCATCAACTATATGTCCCTGGGCATATTCATCATCAATCCAGTTTGCATACCCATTTGTTTCGTCCTCTCGGCACTTTCAACCGGCTACCTGCTGCGCAGTTTGCGCATGACCACCAATGGTGAGCTCGAAAAATTGCCGGGCTGGAATGACTGGATGGATCTCACTATCAGTGGCCTCTCCTGGCTTTCAATAGCCGCCGGCTTTTTCTTTTTTGCTCTGTCTGTGCTGGCAATAAGCTTGATCACTGCTGCCGGTTTTGATGTATCGAATGTCTCCAAACCAAACTTTTTAATTTGGGCGGAGAGTACATTTCTCTTTTTGTTCTTCCTCAGCTTTGGTCAGAATTTTTTCCTGGCAATTTTAATGGCCAATTTTGCTGAGGAAGAGAAGATGGCGGCGGGTTTTGCCTGGCGAAAGGTTTTGAGGCGTATCGGCAAAGCCCCTCTTGAGCTTGGCACTGTATGGTTGGCAGGCTCAACACTAACCCTTGTGGCGCTAATCGTGCCCACCATGAGCGTTATCGGGGTATTGTTTACTCCATTTTGCTTTTTTCTTGCCCAGATCATCAGCACGCGCATGATCGGCCAAGCCTGGGCCTATCTCAATCAATTAGAGATGACGACGATGACGACGGCGGCGGCAGCTAGCAAAGATGCCGGCTAAGTCTGATATCTAATCTGATATCTAATCTGATTGCTAGCGGCTCACAACCGTGCGCAAGCGGCCGTCTGTAGTGCGGTACAGCTTTTGAGCGGCGGCAATTTGTGTGGGTGTAGGCGCAGTTTGTTGCTGTATATAAGGATAACTGGCGGGCGTAACCGTGGTGCTGTGCGTCAACTGCTTGAGGTACATGCCAATCCAGTGGGTCATTCCACCAATTTGGGTGATTGCTGCTGATGCCACCTTGCCCGCTTGCTTTGCGGCCACGTGGCCGTAATCTAGGGCTTCATCCACGGTCTCGGGCACTTTAACGGTAATGTTGTTGCCCTTATGAGAAATGCCGTAAGGGTAAGCCACGGGAACATTTTTTTCTACAACACCACGCGATTTCTTAGTCACAGGTGCAGCAGGAGCAGCGGCAGCCGGCGTAAGGCTGATGTGGGCAGTGCCTAGACCAGGTATGGAAAGCGCCAGTTTGCGACCAGAATTATCGATTTCTTGAATTCTGCTGGCAGCCTTACTTTTGGCCACGACTCGCGACTCGGTGGCTTTAGCGTTGAGTGCTTCTGGTGACATGGCGTCAACTCTGGGAGCAAAAACCAGCGACGTCAAAGCTTGAGATGCCAGAAGAGCGCTTACTCCGCTAAGCAAAATAGCTTTATTAATTCTCATAAACCCTCTACCAGTGCAGATTTTGGTGATTATGTCACAAACAGTAGCTTGCGAAAGCAAGCCTGGATAATTTCTTGATAACCTGCGAAGAAACATGCCAGTGAGGCCCATCGGCCACTTGACTAGCGCCGATTATCAGGTATAGTCGCAGAAGAGAAGCAAGTGCATATGATAGGATCGATAGGATCTGATTAAGTGTTGCCCGGTGGCCGCACTTGCCTGAAATTTTAGTAATTAGTACATGGAATCTCACAGATCAAGACAGAAGTGGAGCAAGATTAGACCTCAACGATGGAAGATACTCATAGTAGTGGCTCAGAACAAGCTTCCGAAGACCCTCTTCCGGGGCGACCTTTAAAACTTTCGTGCAATCTTGCATTGGTAGAAAAGGAGACAGGCAGCGCAGTTAGCGTTGTCTGATTTTGCTTTGTACCAAATAATGTGGATTCCAGTTTTAATTCTCTTCAATGCCTTCTTTGTGGCGGCTGAAATGGCGCTTGTGCGCGTAAGGCGCACGCGTATTGATCAATTAGCCGAGCGCGAAAATCTCTTTGCCAAAAAAGTACAAATTTACTTAGCAGATCCGGAACGCTTTATTTCGGCCTGCCAGTTAGGTATCACAATCGCCACGCTCTTACTTGGTGCCGCCGGCGAAAGCGCTCTGGCTGAAAATCTCTCTGAGTGGAGCAGACACCTGGGTGTGCAAGCCAATCTACCTGAATCAACGCTAAAAACTTTATCACTGCTTTCTTTTGCTTTTGCTTTCGCTCTCACTGCTTACATTCAAACTGTTGGCGGCGAACTGCTGCCTAAAATGCTCACCTATTCAAGAGCAGAAACAGTGATTTTATTTACTGTTTATCCAATGCACTTCTGGTGCCTGCTCACTTCGCCGTTTCTAGTGGTGCTGCAAAAAACTACAGAAGTAGTTGTGAAGCTGTTGAAAATAAAAGACCCTCCTTCAATTCACTCGGTGCACTCAGAAGAAGAATTGAAAATGCTGGTCACAGCCTCCCATGACGAAGGGGTGCTAGAGCCAGACGAAGAAGAAATGCTGCATAGCGTGTTTGATTTTTCCGACACTATTGCTTCAGAGGTGATGACTCCGAGAATTGACCTTGTTTGTGTGCCTGCCACCGCCACCATTCGCGAATTCGTCAATGAAGCTTTAAAGTGGGGCCATTCACGCATACCTGTTTTCGAAGAAGACATGGATAACATATTTGGCATGGTGCACATCAGAGACGGCCTGAGAGCAATGGTTGAGCATAAAGAAAATTCGTCTGTGCGCGAATTTACAAGAAACATTTTGATTGTGCCGGAGAATAAAAATCTCAAAGATTTGCTCACAGAGTTCAAGCTCACTAAAACTCATATGGCCATTGTTATGGATGAATATGGGGGCACTCAAGGTATCGTCACACTGGAAGATTTGCTTGAAGAGTTAGTTGGCGACATTGCCGACGAACACGAGATTGTAGAAGAATTTATTCATATCGAACCAGATGGCTCGTATATTTTAGACGCCAAGCTCACGCTTGAAGAAGCGAATGAAAAGCTCAACATCAACATCGAAGACGAAGAATTTAACACTATTGGTGGGCACGTATTCGGCGCCCTGGGCCGAGAGCCCGTGCCCGGCGACGAAATCGAAGCAGATAATTGCGTTTTGCGTGTGGAAGAGTCTGACAGGCATAGAATCATCAAACTACGCTTGACCAGAAAGCCGCCGCTTGAGCCTGGTGCCGAAGGTTACGAAGCGCCTCAAAACAATCACAAGAACAATAATGGTCGCAGAACTACCGAACAGAATATACCGGCCAGTAAAATCAACGTCGATTGATTCGGGCCGGACCTCAGGAATAAAAAACGATTGCCTTCAACCACTAGAGAAGCGCTTCTTAAAAAAGCCTCCAAAGTACGAGCAAAAAAAAGACTTGGTCAAAACTTTTTGATCGAACCGTCAGTGCTCTCAAAAATTGTAGACAGCCTAAATTTAAGTGCTGATGATATCGTTCTAGAAATTGGACCCGGACTCGGTTTTCTTACGGAAGTTTTACTTGAAACTGGTGCGAAAGTCTTCGCCATTGAACTTGATAGAGAGATGGTAGCTCATTTGCAAGAGCAAAAATGTCCTAATCTCACGGTCATTCACGGTGACATTCTCGATTTTGACATCAGTTCCATTGCACCAGCAGCGGTGGCAACAGGAAAGAAGATCAAAATCGTGGGCAACGTGCCTTATCAGATTACTACACCTATTATCAGCCACGTATTCGGTGAGATTGGCGAGCCTAGCCCCTGGCTGCCCTCAATTGCCAGTCTGACCATGACCGTACAGAGGGAGGTAGCTCTGCGGCTTTCGGCAGAACCAGGCAACAAAACCTATGGCCAGTTAACGCTGCTCAGCAACTACTACAGCGTTTGCAAATTGATATTGTCTATCGGCAAAGAAATGTTTGTGCCTCAACCAGATGTAGAATCGGCGGTGGTGCAAATGACTACACTGACTAAACCAAGCGTAGTTACGGAAAATCCCGAATTTCTTCGTAAGGTGATTGCCGGAGGTTTTCGAGAAAGAAGAAAAATGTTGCGCAATAATCTGGCTTTCACGCAGTTGAGCCAGGAAACGCTCAGTGAAATATTCGAAAATTTGAAAGTCGCACCATCAGCCAGAGCTGAAAATTTGCCCCTTACTACTTTCGCTATGCTATCGGACGCTATTCAAGAAAAACGTCGCCATGAACCAGAATCTAAACAAGAATCTAAACTCGTCTAACATCATTGATGTACTGGCACCAGCCAAACTCAATTTTACTTTTGAAATCACGGGCACATTGCCCGACGGCTATCACGAGGTGCGCACTCTGATGAGTGCCATTAATTTAGCAGATCACCTCAGCTTTGCCTTCTCGCCATCTCGCGAGCCCTCGGTCAATCTAAAGCTGGCAAATGGAGCAATTAAAAGCGAATTTCCACTGGGCGGCGAAAACCTCATTGCTAAAGCGGCTCGCCTTTATTTGTCGAGCATAGATAATCCACGCAGCTTGCAAATTGATGTCTCAATCAAAAAAGATATTCCTATTGGTGCCGGTATGGCCGGTGGTTCCGCCAATGCGGCAGCTGCACTGTTGGCTATGAATCAATACTTTAAAGGGCAACTGAGCTCCGCCCAGTTAATGGAATTAGCAACAAAGCTCGGCGCCGATGTGCCTTTCTGTTTAGCTGGTGGCCTGAGAATTGGCACCGGCCGTGGTGACATCTTATCTGAGGCTTTACCTGTAGCCGAGCCTATACATCTAGTTATTGCCAAACCCAGGCACC
Source organism: Cyanobacteria bacterium auto_48_18 (assembly GCA_036170915.1). Taxonomy (GTDB): domain Bacteria; phylum Cyanobacteriota; class Vampirovibrionia; order Obscuribacterales; family Obscuribacteraceae. The sequence goes on along the minus strand of JAVHQC010000026.1, from coordinate 71,564 downwards.
TTTCAATTTCAACTCCCTGGGTATATCAGGCCTATGATCAGGCTACGGAAATTTTTCATTTGCATGAGAAACTAAAAGATCGCTACATGACTGAGTCGCTGCCCGGAGATTTCGCTGCGCGGTATTTAGGTGAAGGCAAACTAGCCGAATCTTTAAAAGCCTTTGGCAATGACTTTGAACAAGTAGTATTTCCACACTATCAGGAATTAAAAGACATCAAGCAAACGTTCCTCAAACTTGGTGCAATGGCTTGCCATATGACCGGTAGTGGTCCGACTATATTTGCTGTTGCAAGCGACAGTACAGCAGCCGAAAAGCTGAAACTTGATTTTTATGAAGATTATTGCCAGGCCAACGAAATTGCCTGTGCAACTAAGTATGATCCCATTGACCTGTGGGTCGCCAGCACTATAGGTGATGGCGCAAAAGTTTTAGCAGTTAGCAGCCCGGGACCCGGAGAATAATTCAATTGATATGGCAGGCAAGGCAGAAAAAAGTCTGGCTAAAAAACCAGCAGAGAAGAAAGTCAAACTAGTACCAAAAGCGGTTGCTCAACGCGAAGTTAATACTTTACTGCAGACCTACCCCGAAGCAGAGTGTGAGCTCGATTATAAGACCGATTTTCAACTCCTGATTGCCGTCATACTTTCAGCGCAGTCTACAGACGTTACCATCAACAAAGTGACGCCCGAATTATTCCGGCACTATCCAACCGCTAAAGATCTGGCCAGCGCTGACATTGAACATATCAAAAAACTGATTAAGCAAACTGGATTTTTCAATGCGAAGGCAAAAAATATTCAAGCTTGCGCTCAAGAAATTGTCACCAAACACGGTGGCGTAGTACCCACAGTTCACGATCATCTGACTGCATTACCAGGAGTAGGCCGAAAAACAGCTAACGTAGTCTTAGGTGTTGCTCATGGAGTATCAGGCTGGAGCGTGGATACGCACGTTCAGCGCTTATCTCACCGTCTCGGTTTCACCAAAGAAACAGACCCCTACAAAATCGAGCTCGCGCTGCAAAAGCTTTTTCCTGGTCAAGACTGGTCAAAGCTCTCAATTACCATGATTTTCCACGGCCGGCGCTGCTGCTTTGCTCGAAAGCCTGATTGTCCAAGGTGCCCTATCAATGATATCTGCCCGTCGTCTGAAGTGCGCCCGTAAAAAGCGGCCGATAAATGCCTGCTGATACTGTAAGCATTCTTTGTGGAATACTTTGTTTGAAGACAAATGCAAACTGAGGCGGAGAAGCGATGAATCAAGGTGACCTTGAAAAAACGGAGCAGCCTATTAAGGTGCAACGCCTCGGATTCTTCGAAAACATTAGCGAATCAGCCAAACATGTTCGCAATTCTGTGAATTCTCAAGGCAAAACTCTTCGCCAGTCTGACCACCTGTCGGCCATGATGGTACCTGCCACCAGTTTCGCTTTAATGGCTGCCGTACTGGCAGGTGGGTGGGCACGCCTCGTAGTGTCGGTAATTGCCCTTGCCGCTCTGCTTTTTTATGTATTGAGTCGTATCGGCATCATGCGCACATTGAGTGAGAGGCAGGCCGCTTTAATCTGGCACATTTTTCTAGGCTTATTTTTGATGGGCATTACCTTTAGCTTTGTCTTTCTGGAAATTTCCAATCGCATTCGCTGACCAAAAGCTGGCATGGCCAGGGTGCTCCGACTATGACAGAAACAAAAAAAACGTCGCCAGCCACAGCCGACGACGTATCAAAAACGCTAGCAAATTCTACTTACTTCTTCGTGTCGCCCTGATTATATCTCGGGTCATAAGGCTCTTTATTGATGTTCCAAACAACACGCGGACGAACAATAGCATTGCCTTTCGCATCATGCTTCAAATTCTGATTATCCCGAGAATCAAGCATTACAATATTATCTCTCTGCCGAATGACAGAAAAGTAAGTCCCTGCCATCTCCTTGTTCATGTATCTGAGAAGCTGATCCACGGTTTTGTGACCACCACCAAGAAGCTTGTCATTCTCGTTGGCATCCTTAACAGCACGCCGCATGTCAATATTAAAGTTGCCATTGATAGCGACAAACTCAGCTGCTTGCCTGGCAAACTTCTGATAGCGGTCATTTGTTTCTACCGAAGGCTCAATTATAAGGTCAGGCAGCTTTGGTCCATCAAGTCGGGGAGCCGGTTTATTGACGTCATAGCTCATTGTGTTCAATGGCGGTTTCTTCATCTGATCCATATCATAGAGGGCCTTTTGCTCAGGCTTATTAGCCTGTTGCTTATCGTCAGAAATCTCAAATTTGGATGCCATATTCACTCCAGCTGCACGTCTAAATAGAGAAAGTTCAGAACTTCCAAAATTGATTTACCCGCAACCACCTGATTTCAAACCGGGTTAAACGGCTTGATCAGTCAGTAGGGTCCAATTTCCAGCGAAAAGCAGCTGAACCGTCGTCTGGCTTAAAGTGGGTTTCGGTGTTACCACCTTCGACGTGCACGGCACACATGGCGTCGCCGTTCATATCCACGCTCTTAATGACAAAACCTTCAGGAGCGATTTTTAGCTGCATCAAAGATTTGCCCGGGGTAATAATGGCATTGCAGTCAGAAACAGGATGTGGTTGCATCACTAAGGTCGTGTCTTCTCCAGCCAATCTGACTAAATAGCGATCAGTCGGCTTGTGAGTTTGAAGATCTACCTGACGAGTGATTACCCACTTCTGGCGGCCGCTTTTGTTGTAAGGAACAAGGAACACATTCTGACCGGCTGTTGGCCCATTTGGCTGCAAAGCCTCACCGCTGGCCACGTTGGTAATGAAGTAGGTGCCAGTGTTAGGTAAGACCTCTGCCATTGCAGGATTAACCGTAGTGACCATGCAGGCCGCAGCCGTAAGCAAACCTGAAGTCAACGAAGCAATAAATCTCATAAATCCTCGCAGGGCGCCCTTTACAGTCAACAGTCTAACAACTAAAGCAGGCTAGCGTTTACAGCTTTTGTTTAAATTTTTCAGCATAGCCTGTCATCTCAACGTATCCCTGGCCGAGCACAGGTTTCCTGTTCGACGTGCCCTTGACCGATACAGAGCCTTCCCAGTAAGTAATTGCAGTAGAGCGTCCAGTAACGAGTTCTTGATCGAGCAAATTGGGAGAGAGCATGAGGTCGAGCCCGGCGGAAGGCACAGAAATCTTCCAGCCCATTGGGTATTTGCCCTTAGTTTTGCTGCTAGTCCAGCTGCCGGTAGGAGTGACAGTAAAATCAGAAAGCAAAATATGTTTGCTGCTACCATCGGCGTTAATTATTGTGCCGCTAGATTGCTTTTCTACCGTGCCATCGGCGCGTCTCAAAATATAAAGCATGAGCTCGCGATTATCATCAAGCTGAATTGAATACCAGTCCCATCCAGATTGATCAGCCGTCAATTGGTTGGAACCAAATTCATGATCCATCCAACTCAGTCCAGTCACCGCATATGGTTTCTCACCAATAAATAAAGTGCCGGCGGTTTTCAATCTGGTCATCGAATAATAATGAGAAGCACAACCTACACAGTTGGCTTTTTGACTGACACCATTGACTCCATGAATCACTGGGGGCTTAAGTGAATCTAGCAGTAAATGAATCGAATAATCTGGAGCATCGGCTCGCAGCAAATAATGCTCGCCAATTTTCTCAACAGACCAACCTTCGTTAAAAATATAGAAAGCATCTTCGCGGGCTCCCGCCAGCTTCAAACCGGCTCGGTTAAGCTTTTCCTTGTAGCTAAACTTTTTGCCGTTTTCATCGGTAACGGCAAAGTGCGCCAGATAGAAATTATCCATTTTCCAGACAGAATTTTTGTTGGCAGGCTGGTCATCAGCTCCGGTGCGAAAGAAAGTTAGTTCATAGCCAAACTTGCGTTTATCATCAGTAGTTAAATGGCCAGTGTAGTACCACCATTCAGTACGAAACTGGTCGTGACTGAAATGGTCTTGCGGAAACTTATACTGATAGCCGGGCAGTGCCTGCTTATAAACCTTCTGTAGGGCAAAAGCTGGAGTGATTAAGTTCAAAACCAGCAAAATAAGCAGTGCCAGTGTCCTCAAGCCATTCATACCTTTACCTCAGCAATTGTTCTCTGCTCGTTTTGCCTAATAATAATTTCTTGCCTAATCATAGTTTTACTCATCGCGCACCACTGACGGTGCCAAAGTTTTGGCGGCTATTTTAGCTGGATAAATTCCAGACAATATCGAAGTCAAAATTACCAAAGTACTAGACTGCAATATAAAGTCGAAAGGAATGGAATACTGCACACTCCAGCCGAATGATTGTTTATTGATTACGTGAATCAATAGCAATGAAAGAATAAATCCTAATCCGATACCACCTGTATTACCGCAGAAGCCAAGGATGGCGGCTTGCAAATAAACGATTTTAGCCAGCTGAGTTTTCTTAGCGCCGAAATAACGCAAAATTGCAAATTCTCGCTTAGACTCGATCGTCAGAGCAAAGAGGGCATTCATAATTGAAAGCATGGCCACAGTTACAGCGATTGTATGGAGTGCATAAGTAATGGCGAAAGTGCGGTCAAAAATACGAATTGCTTCTTTACGTAGTTCGCTCGTGCTCGATAAGGCCACCAGCGAATTCTTGTTCATCGCCTTGAGAATGCCCTGTCGCACGGCTTCAATATCAGCTCCATCTTTTAGATAAATAGCCACGCTTGATACTGTGTCGTCGTGATAAAGCTCTTTGTAAACATCGCGGGGAATAATTACGTATCCGAGATCGCTGGCATAATCATAAAAGACATCTTCTATGATGAAGCTTTTCTTTCCGGCAGGAGTGTCTATCAAAACTGCATCGCCTTTTTTCAGATTCTTTCGCACCGCAAATGGTTCTGAAATAATCGCTCGCATGCCGCGCACTCTGCTACAAACAGATTTGCTATCTTCCCCAGATAAAAATAATTGATTGCCGTAACTAGTCAATACATCAAAATCGGCAGCGGCAAGAAAAGCGCTCATGCCCTGATAGTCAATTTTCCTGTCGACAAAACCCTCAGCCGCGGCCACTCCAGCAACAGCATTGACTGCTGGTATGACAGTCTCCTTCAGGCGGCCATACTTGTTGCCTGAGGCGCGCGCCCGTGATTGCAACCAGAGATCGGCTTCAAAACTTTGATCAATCCAGTGAGTGACGGTTTTTCTAAAGCTGCTAATCATAATAGCTAAACTTACCATCATGGCGATGCCGATCATTAATGACGCACAGGCCACAGCCGTTCTACCTAAAGTGCCCTGCAGCGAATTAGCCGCAATACGTCCTTCAACTCCAAACATTCGAAACAACAGTCGGGACATAACTGGTAGACATTTAGCCAGCACCAGCGGTGTCAGCAGTGAAGTACCCATAATCGCCAGAAAGGCGGCCAGATAACCAAATAGTGGAAAATTATTTACGGCTGGTTGCAGCGCCGATAGGTAACACAACGCCAGACAAACGAGGCCGGCCCAGAATAAATAGTCTTTGCTTTTTCGCACTTTAGTTTCATGCGAAGCACGTCTGGTTGCTTCGGCCGGGTCAACGGAAAGAGCTTCCAGCAAAGGAGGCAAGGCCGCTATTAGTGTTAGTGAGATACCGATAGCAAAAGCAGCAGCGTACTGAAGCGGATCAATGGTGACCTTCTCCAAAGGCACTTTAAAATAGAAATATTGAAAAGTCTGAGCGACGGCTTTTAAGGCTCCATCAGCCATGAACGCTCCCATGATCACACCAAGAGTAGTGCCGAGTAATCCCAGTCCCAGGGCCTCTCCTAAGAAAAGATTCTGCACGGTTTGCTTCTTTACACCCAGGGCCCTGAGAATGCCGATTTCAGGACGGCGACGTAAAATTGTGATCGTCATGGTGTTATAGATGAGAAACATGCCCACCATGAGAGCAATGAATGTTAGTGCCAGAAGGTTATATTCAAAAGAACGCACCATTTTTTCTGCCTGCTCAGACCTTGTGTCAGGTGTAGCAACCTGAACGTCTGCCGGCACCATAGCTGAAAGCTTCTCCTGCACGGCTGCCATGGTACTCGGAGGCACTATCAAGTCGACCCTGGTAATTTGACCTGGCCATCGGAGGATGTCCTGGGCCAGACCAATGTCGGCCACAACAATGTTGCCGCTGTAAGCACCGCCAATGCCACTAGTACCGAGTACTCCTGCAACTCTCAGGTGCTCGGTTTGATCGTTGACCAGTACGGTTAGAGTGCTGCCCTTTTTATAGTTGTATCGTTTGGCAAGTTTGCCGCCAATTAGAACAGCTCTGGGGCTAAACACACTCAGGGCAGCCCTGGAGTTCTCCGCTGACGAGTTTTTAGCTGCATCAGTGTCGTCTGCCCTCAGCTTGTTGCTGCCGGCAGTCAGAACCGATTGAGGTTCACCATCTGCATCGGCGTCAGATTGATAGCTTTTAAAATCAGGGTCAGCGAGCATGTCGATGCCAATAAGCTGCACAATTTCACCAGGTACGGTGCCGGCCGCAGGCATCTCTTCGCTTGCTCTACTGACTTCCTTTGGCAAATTGGTCAAAATCAAATGTTCATCGATCATCGGGGTATACTTGACACCAATTGGCGTCAAATTAGCAATTTCGATCAATATATTTTCATTCAAAGAAGGCCCGGCAAGAGGCAAAAGCTCTATGTTAGCTTTGCCCGAAATTTGCGATACCGTCTGCTTAAAGCGACTTATGGCGGTATTATTGGCGATACTAATTGCCAGGTAAACGCTGACACCAAGAGCAATACCAAAGATTGTCAGTGTAGTCCTGATCCAATTGCGCCGCACATCGCGGATGACAAAACGTGAAAATAAATTGAAAGCAAAAAGCATTTTAAAATTCAGTTCTTCGAATCACTGATGACCAGTCCATCTCTCATACGCACAATACGATCGCCTACGGCCCCTGCCTCTTCGCTGTGAGTGGCCATGACAATAGTTTGCTTCAAAGTTTTATTCAAATCTTTGAGCAGAGCAAGCACATTTGTACCGTTCTCAGAATCTAAATTTCCGGTAGGTTCATCGGCCACAATCAGCTCAGGCTTGTGTACCAGTGCCCTGGCAATGGCGACGCGCTGCATCTCACCACCAGATAACTGAGCTGGATAAAACTTAAGGCGCTCGGCCATGCCCACCCTGGTCAAAATTTCCAACACCCGCTTCTGGCGTTCAGCTAAATTTAAATTGCCCGCCAGATCAAGCGGCAGGGCAACGTTTTCCTCAACAGTAAGTGTTGAAAGTAGATTGAAAAACTGAAAGATAAATCCGATTTTTTTTGCTCGTAATTCAGTTACTTGCTCATCACTAAGCTTAGTAACGTCTTTGCCGTCGAACAATATCTGTCCACTGCTGGCACTATCGAGACCGGCAATGACATTGAGCAGGGTGCTTTTACCACATCCGCTGGCACCCATAAGAGAAACAAACTCACCTCGTCCAATCACCAGGCTAACATCATGCAGAGCCCTGACTTGATGCTCGCCATAAGTCTTGCCCACGGCATTAATGCTCAATATCGGTGACGGCTTTTCACTATCTAGGAAGGGCAAGATATAGATTCCATATCGGATAACTGATTCATTGTAACTATCCGCGAGCCGCCTTTCCCTTTAATTTCCCTCCACAGAGCGTAAAAGCGGCAATATTCAGGAAATTTGGCGTAGAATTTGCTTACGTGAGATCAACAGTCATTCCTATTGCTGAAGAATATATGGCGGCGCAAGACCCTTTGCTCGCCGATTTGCAATTTCGATATCCCATGCGCCGCTACCAAAATGAAATTTTGGAGCTGGTTGCCGGGAAGCTCTCTCGAGGCGAAAAAGAGCTGCATATAGTGGCACCACCTGGTGCGGGCAAAACTATTATCGGTTTGCAAATGATAAGCAACCTCAAGTGTCCGGCTTTGATACTGTGCCCCAACACCACTATTCAGTCGCAATGGGGGTCAAAGCTCGATCTGTTTCTGCCGCCCGAACTGGTCGATTACAACCAAACCAAAGAGCGCACCGAGCAGTTGCTGGGCACGCATGAAGACAAACCTCTCAAGCCCATTACGGTGCTCACATACCAGGTGCTTTCCACTCCTGGTAAAGAACAAGAATATTTAGAAAAGTTGGCCCATAATTCATGGGTAGAAGAGCTGGTGAAGGGTCGCTCTATCGGTATAGGCGAAGCTGAACTGCGCATTATCGAGATTTTTCAAAATAATCCCAAAGCTCATCAAAAAGAAATTTCGAGACATGTAAGCCGCTTGCGCAAACGTCTGACCGAAGTGATGGATCTAAATGATGTTCTGCATCCTAATGCCAGTGAGTTACTGCAAGCGTTGCGGCGACAAAAATTCAAAATGGTGCTTTTTGATGAATGCCACCATCTGACCGATTACTGGGCCGCAATCATGCAGCATTTAATTCGCTACCTTGATAATCCAATTGTAATTGGCCTCACCGGTACACCACCAGAGAAAAAATCCGCCAGTCAAGAAACGCGTTATTTGAGCCTTGTGGGCGAAATTGACTATCAGGTGCCCACCCCCGCCCTGGTTAAAGAAAAAGGCCTGGCACCATTTCAAGATCTTGTATTTTTTGTAGAACCGACACAAAAAGAATTTGACTATCTAGCTGATCAGCATCAAGAATTCCATCTTCTTACTGAAGAGTTGTGCGGCGCTGATTTTTTGAAACCGCACCCTAATCAAAAATTGCAAGCTCTCAGCATCAATGCTGAAGCGCCAACGTTTTCTTTCACGGCAGAAGGAAAAGGGCACCGCGGGCAAACTAATTTCAGTTCAACAGGCGGGGAAGTAAATTTATCCAGCGGGGTATCGTTACTACCTGTATCTCAACAACCTGTTTCAACAAAAAGCCAGAGCGCGCCGGCTGGTGTCGATGTGGTGGCCTATCCGCCACTGACACAATATATTTTCGATTTAACCCAATCGATCGAATTGCAACAGGGCTTTAGCACGTATTTCAAAAACGAAACAGCCATGGCATCGGCGCTGCTGCGCGCCATCTGGAAGCTCGGCTTACCAAGGCCACGGGCGGTAGAATTTTCTCACGAGTTGACTCAGGCCCCGTTGCTTGAAGACTGGATGATTTTGATTGAAGATTTCGCTTCCAAGAAACTCAAGCTTAGTGGTGATCAAAAATGCCACCAGCTTTATGATCACATTCGCTCGGCCACGAGAAAATTAGGCTATGCCATCACCGAACAAGGTTTACGCAAACAGGCATCACCAGTGGACCGCGTCCTGGCCTTCAGTGAGGCCAAGCCAAAAGCTGTTGCTGAAATTCTCGCCATGGAATATCGAGTTTTACAAGATCGACTGCGGGCTGTTGTTGTCACTGATTTTGAAAAAATGTCCGCCACAGCCGTCAAAAGTTTAGAAGGAGTACTCAGTCAAGAGTCGGGTGGTGCCGTTGCCACCATGCGCATTTTGCTGCAGAGCCCGATTGCCGTTTATCTTAATCCGTGCCTGGTGACCGGTTCACTTTTACTTGTGGACAGCGCTATTCAAGAACAATTTGTCGAAGCAGCAAAAATCTTTATCAAAGAAGCCGGATACAACTTCGAGTTGCTTGTCAATTACAAACCCGGCGACAAATACTGTCAGCTCACTGCCAATTCGTCAGCATGGGAATCGCGACTATATGTGGCCCTTGCCACCAGTCTTTTTGAACGGGGCATTACCAAATGTTTAATAGGCACCAGAGGTTTATTTGGCGAAGGTTGGGACAGCCAGGCGCTCAATACACTGATAGATTTAACTACCACAACCTCAGCAGTTTCTGTCAAACAACTGAGAGGTCGCTCTATTCGCATTCAAAACGACGCTCTTGGTGAGCGCAAGGTGGCAAATAACTGGGACGTTGTCTGCATCGCACCAAGTTTAGAAAAAGGCTTGAACGATTACCACCGCTTTGTGCGCAAGCATGACGGCTATTTTGGCATTTGCGACGATGGTCAAATCGAATGTGGTGTCGGTCACGTGCATCCCTCCTTCTCAGAACTGACTCCAGCGGAGGTTTTTGCTTCATTCGCTGACTTCAATCAAGAAATGATGGGACGGGCGATGGTGCGTGACAAAATTTATGATCTCTGGAAAATCGGAGAGCCGTACAAAAATAAATTGCTTGAATGTCTGGAAGTGGCGCGAATGCGCAAACTGGCGCTCACTCCGCCCCACATTCGCTACAATAGCAAGTATAAAGAGCACGCTAGAGAGTTGCGCGCTGCCCTCAATGGTCTCTGGTTCGAATATGCAGGCCTGGGTGGTCTGGTATCAGCAGCAGTGGCGGCGGCCATGGTCTTTGGCGGCATGGCACCTTTTATCTGGGCCGCGATTGTGCCTATGTGCGGTGCACTGACAGTGGCTGCCATGAAACGCAAAGCATTATTCCTAAAATTGAAAAAAGACCTCTGCCAACCCAATTCGCAAGAATCATCGCTGGTTGATATCGCCAACGCCGTTATGGTGGCACTGCAACAGATCAAGCTTTTACCACCTGGGGTCGGCAAGGAAAGCATTCATGCCACCATTCGCTCAGATGGCAGCTATCGAGTCTTTCTTGATGACGTCGAGCCCCAGGCATCAAAGAATTTCAATCAATCACTGAAAGAAGTGCTGGCACCACTGGCCAACCAGCCCTACTTAATTGCAAAGTATGAATTTGCACTTTCTGAAACAGTTGCAGAAGAAGAAAGCGATCGCTTTTTTCGCAAATATATAGCCGGTCGAGCTGAGCCTAGAATCGGCAGTTACCATGCAGTACCAAATCTTTTGGCCCGTTCGGAAAAAGGTCGTCAGGCTTTCCAAGATGCCTGGAACAAATATGTAAGCCCGGGTTTTATCGTCGTTACCGAGACAAAACCCGAGCTTTTGAACAAGTATTTCGGCATTGGTCCCAGTCTCGCTAAACGATTACTCTGGGAATAGACTTTGTCGTAAGACTAATCTATCACTAGTTTGCGACTAGTTTGCGACTAGTTTGCGACTAGTTTGCGACTAGTTTGCGCCTAGTCTTTCATATGTGATCTGAGGAGAATAGATGACAACAGCTGGAATGCTTCGTCTGAGAAAGTGTTTTTGGACAGCGCTTGTTGCAAAGCTGCCTTCTCATCTTCCGTCACTACTCCATCGGCCATAACCAACTCGCGAATAACTTTTGCTTCGTATTTAGAGACCGTGTTATCGTCGGTGAGTACTTCTTTAAGGGCTTCTTCTAATGTTCTGGCCACGCGTGCGCCTCCTAATGCGAACTTCAAGTTGAGATTATACTTAAAGCTCGCAAGAAAAGCAGAAAAGCCTACGGACAAAAATAAGGGTGCCATGAACATTGATTCGACAAAACTTGAAATAACCCCGCTGGAACTGAAGAAGCGCCTTGATGCCGGCGAAAAGCTCTTCATTCTTGACATCAGAGAAAATCACGAACTTGGCATTTGTTCACTCAACAACTCAGCCCAAATTCCCATGGGCGATCTGCCACAACGTTATCAGGAGCTCGAGAAGCAAAAGCAAGAAGAAATAGTTGTTTATTGCCGATCAGGCGCGCGCTCTGATCGCTGCGCCAGTTTTCTTCGCAGTCAGGGTTTTGAAAAAGTTATGAATTTAACCGGTGGCATTTTACGTTGGGCAGATGAAGTAGACCCCAGCTTGATTAAGTACTAGTTGGCCTGAGTGAATGCAAGACATCGCGGAGACTCACAAAGATGGCTGTTAATTGTCGCTGGAAGCTGACCTTAATAAAGTGTCTGCTACTAATCAGTTCTTTAGTTGGCAGCGTCGGTTGGCAACAGGCACTGGCCCAACCAGTTACAAGTCCACAAGAGCCTAGTCAACAAGACTCTAAACAGCAAGCTAGAAACGTAAATGTCTCTGATAACACTAAGAACCCTCAGGAAGACGATGAGTTGTTCGTGGCTCCGCAATCGGAGTCAACTAAAGGCGAGGCCAATACATCAAAGCCAGCGAGCAACACAGCAAAATTAGAGAACAGCACGGCCGAAAAAGTAGATGACAGCTTACCGATAGAAATTGACGGCATAGAAGTCTTTCGCATTCGACACAGTGTCGGCCCTTACTCAATTCCGACTCGCGTTGAAAATATCCAACGCCGACTGAACAAAGCCAAAAGTGATAAGCAATATCTGCATTTAGTTGAAACCATTAGAGCAGTAAATCAGCGGCAAGTTGCTGAAATCATGATTGGTAACGACCCCCTGGTAATTGTTTCAGATCAAGACGCCAAAGCCGAGGGCCTAAGTAATCGCATGGACTTGGCTGAGCGCCAAGCCGCTAACCTAAAGAAGGCACTACTGCAAAGTATTGAAGCTCATCGCCCAGGCAGCCTGCTATTGGCTGCTGGCCAGACCGCAGTTTCAGCTCTTGCTTTAATGCTCTCACTAATGTTTTTGAATTGGCTCTTTCCCAAGATTTACGCCTGGATAGAAGTAGCCAGAGGCAAGCAAATTAAATCTCTGCGCATTCAAAACGCCGAACTAATATCAGACCACACATTAGTTGATGTTTTGATTGGTGTACTGCGAGTTACCAGAGTTGCTACTGTAATTGCTCTGCTTGGCCTTTTCATTCCCTTAGCCTTGAGTTTCTTTCCTGAAACCAGAGGAATAGCCAGTGACATTGTCGATTGGGCCATACAACCAGTCGTTGGTGTCGCACTACCGGCGATACTGGCCTACCTGCCCAACGTATTTGTCATTATGCTGATTGCAATAGCAACCTACTATCTCGTCGCCTTCGTACATTTTCTCTTCAATGAAGTTGGCAGAGGCACTATTAGCATTGCCAATTTCGACCCAGAGTGGGCAGATCCAACTTTCAAGATTATTCGTTTCTTGGTGATTGCTTTCGCCTTCGTTTTGATTTTCCCGTATTTGCCGGGCTCGGGTTCACCAGCATTTCAACAGGTATCGATTTTTTTGGGTGTACTATTTTCCCTGGGTTCAAGCGGAGCGATATCACATCTAGTAGCAGGCGTTTTTCTTACTTACACAGGTGCTTTCAAACTAGGAGACAGAGTTAAAATATCAGATGCTGTCGGCGACGTTGTCGAGAAAACCCTACTAGCCACACGCATTCGCACTATCAAACAAGAATATATAACCATTCCTAATGCCATGGTCTTAAGCAGCCACATTATCAATTACAGCTCATCATCGAACCGCACCGGATTGGTTTTGCACACCACAGTTACAATTGGCTATGACGCCCCCTGGCGCGACGTACAGGCCGCACTGATAGCAGCAGCCAAAGCCACAGACAATATTTTGGCTGAACCAGCTCCATTTGTCTTGCAAACCAGTCTGGACGACTTTTTTGTTAGCTACGAAATCAATGCCTTTACCAACAAACCTCAAATTATGGCAGTAACCTATTCAGACCTGCATCGAAATATTCAAGACCAATTTAATCAAGCTGGTATTGAAATAATGTCGCCTCACTATGCCACTTTGCGCGACGGCAACCGCACAACTATTCCTGAAAAATATCTGCCAAGCGATTATACAGAGCCATCTTTTGCTGTCAAAGTAAAGTAATATGGCCTCAGCCTAATTTATAAAGGGGATTGAAAATGGACTTGCTAAAGGGATTGAGAGGCAAAGGTCTCAAAATTAAGAAAGTAGCGCCCGGTCTCTCGCAATCCATGACCACAAAGCAAGAAGCACTGCAAACTTCAGTCAAGTCTCTGAATAACGGCACACAAACTGCGGCCTTTCGCCGAGACCAGCTCAAACAATTTGGCCGGGGGTCTCTGGCATATTCGTCTCTGCAGGCAGGCTTGCAGTATTTTATGGATGACGAATTGGGATACTGCGCTTACACGCCGCTCACTGACAGTGCAGACTCGGTCTGTGTGCTGGCCGACCCCATCTGCAGCAAAGAAAATCTACCAGCTTTTCTTGACGCCTTTCTCAAACACAAGAAAGATCCAATTTTTCTCCATGCCTCTAAAGACACGGCCACGGCTCTGAACGAGCTTGGATTTTGTGTCAACGAGCTTGGTGTCGAGACTTTTATAGACGTTCAAAGTTTCACCCTCACCGGCAACAAAAAGCAGGCTTTGCGACAGGCGCGCAACAACGCTAAAAAAGATAATCTCACTTGTGTTGAAGTACTTTCTTCTGATGCTGAAATGCGCCAGGCATTTCGAAAAATTAGCGAAGATTGGATGAAGCAGAAAGTTATGAGCGACAGTGAAATGCAATTCATTGTGCGTCCGATCGTTTATGTAGATGAAATTGATGTTCGCAAATTTGTGGCTATCAAAGACAAAGAAGTGGTCGGTTTTGTCATTTTTGATCCTATGTATGCTGATGGCGAAGTGGTAGGCTACATCGCCAATCATTTGCGCAGCAATCTAGATCGCTCCTACTCAGTAGTTGATTTTATTTTGCTTGAGGCTCTCGAAATCTTCAAAGCCGAGGGTAAAAAAGAAATTTCTCTTGGTCTTTCACCACTGGCTAAAGTCAATGATACTGAGGAGTTTCGCCACAGCAAACTGCTCTCCGCACACTTCAAATATTCATTCGAGAAAGCAAATTTTCTCTACAATTTTAAAAATCTCTACCGGCATAAGAGCAAATATAGACCAGAGATGCCTGGTGCTCGGGAAGAAAAAGTTTATTGCTGTATGAAAACACGCTTCTTACTGGTGCGCATCTACAATGTCTACAGCGTGCTTGGTTTCCATCCAATCAAACAAATCATCTCTCACATGGGCAAAGCGGTTACTGCCAAATGGCAATCGATTAAAAGCAGTGACCACTCGGCCGACCGGCAGCAGTAACACCTGATGGAATCAGTAGACCGCGATCATACAATCGCCTTGCCGGACGGTCGCACCCTGGGCTACGCGCAATACGGCCACCGCGAGGGAAAGCCATTGCTATATTTTCACGGTGGCGTCAGCAGCCGGTTTGATATCGCTTTTGCGCATCAATATTGCCAAGAGCGAGCAATCAGAATTATTGCTCCAGACCGGCCTGGAATCGGCATTTCTTCTTTAAGTCGCCACCGCACCATGCTTGACTGGGCAAGTGACGTACAGTGTTTACTTAATCAGCTGTCTATCGATCGATTACCGCTTCTTGCCTGGTCGTTGGGTGGTTCTTATGCATATGCCTGCGCTTACAAAATACCTGAGCGCTTTAGCAAAGTCGCCACCGTAGGCGGTGCATCACCACTTATTTCTCCCGTCAGTCTCAACGATCTGGGCATGTGGACAGACCGGTTTTTGCTTTGCTGTCCACCTTATCTACAATGGCTTCTGGCATTGACTGTGAGCATTGGTGGAAAACTTCCACCCGCTATGCTGAAAAAAATATTGCTGAGCGAAGTGTCTTCGTGTGATCGTGCGATTATTGAACCGATGACCGACTATGAAGCATCGCATTTCATTCTTGAATCAACCCGTCAAGGGGGATGGGGAGTGGTTGATGACTACAATGCCTATTCGAGTGATTGGCAATTTGCTGTGGAGGATATTAAAAGTGATATCACTCTCTGGCAAGGCGCAGATGATAGCCTTTGCCCCATAGCAATGTCTAACTATTTGGCTGAGCGCATCAAAGGCGCGAAATTAAAGATCGTACCTGAGCAAGGCCACTTTCTGCTGCACCGGAAATTGTCTCAAGTGCTGGATGACCTAATGGAAAGCTGACGTAGCAATCAAGAGCCGTTCTCAATCGCCTTGCGAATTGATGCCAGCGGCGCGGAATCATCAAAAGTGATGCCACCATTACTTTCTATGATACCCAGCTGACTCCACAGCTGATGCAAATCAATTGAACCAGGATTAAGAGCCATCTTCGTATAGAGATCTTGTAACACAGTTAAATTGAGTGCCTGATCTCCGGCATCAATAGCCTGCCGTGCGTTCCAATCAGAAGCAGCGGTACCACCACTGCGGGCAATACCACGTAAAGCATGCTCAAGGCCAAACTTATTTCTAGTTTGTTTGCGAATTTCTATATCGGCCAGCAAACAATAAAGCGCGCCGCCCCAGTAAACTCGGCCCCAGGAGCGCGTATAATTCAAGCCCTGATCTCTTTGCGGTAATCCGGAAGGCGCATTTTTGATCAAGTCTGCCCACATCTCTTCGGCGCTGGTCATACCAGTGCGCACACGGGCAACCGGCTCTTCATAGGTGGCAATGCCCTCCGCCAACCAGCGCTTAGATTTCTCTACAATAGGAAAACCTAAATGCAAGAGTTCATGCGTCAAGGTCCAGCTTTTGTTTAACGAAGCCCTACTGGTATCACGCCCCAGTGAAAGCTCAATTAGGCCATAATCGCTTTCATCGAGATAAGTGCTGGTGGCAAAGCCCACGCTATCGCCGTTTGTCACTTCAACCCGCACTATGGTTAAGGGCACAGGCAGACGGCCATAGATTTTAATCACCGCCTGAGCAGCATCATCAACATAAGCCTTTAAATCTGACCTGCGAATGTTAACGCTGCCATCCATGACTACGATCACTCTATCAGTACCGTAAGTAAAAGGAATCTGTGATGCGGCAGGTGGCGGAGCATCATAGGTCGACCGACCGCCAGCTTCGCTAAGTGGCGACAGACATAAAAAGCCCATTAAAACACAGGCGGTAGCAGCTAAAGTTCTGGCTAAAGTCATCGGTTAACCATTAACGACTTCTACCAGTGTAGTAGTTTTCAACAGGAATGCTTGCTTAAAATAAACGCTCAAGCTAAGTTTCATAAATTTGTCAAAAGCCGCAGGTGGGGCCCCCAATGCCTGGTGCAGCTGAAGCATGGAAAAATCTGCCGGCTTAGCGTACCTTTTAGGGGGTCAATTATCTGAATTGTTATTTACAAGAGGCGTATATGGTCACACTCGAAACTGCCAGAAAGGTCATTGCTGCTGCCGAAAAGAAAGCCCTGGAGCTTGGACAACCAATGAATATTGCCGTGGCCGACGGTGGAGGCAATCTCGTGGCTCATGTGCGTATGGACAACGCCTGGCTCGGCAGCATTGATATTTCCATCAAAAAAGCTTTCACTGCCCGTGCTTTTGACATCACCACTAAAGATTTGGCCACTCATAGCCAATCTGGTGGACAATTTTTCGGAATTCATGCTTCTAACGACGGCAAAATAATGATTTTTGCCGGTGGCATTCCGCTGATAAAAGACGGCCAGGTAGTGGGAGCGATTGGTGTCAGCGGCGGTTCCGGAGACCAGGACCATGCAGTTGCCGAAGCTGGCGCAGCGGTGTTTTAATCAACAATTTCTTTCAGGATAAAAATCATGCCAAAACTCACAGATATAGCCGATCTTAAGTTGAAGAAATTCATCAAGTCACCAACCATGGTGGTGCAAGAAATCTGCCCAGCCGACGACGTCTCGGCTTCTATTATTGAACACTCAAACTATCGCTATCAGCTCACCAGCATGACTTCGCTCACAGTGGGCCCGCATGGCGGCCGCATGTTGCTAATTTATGCATACACAGGTGGAGCGGTAACTCCGAAATAATTATTTCTGGTGGTGCAATTGCACCAGGGCGAATTCGGCTTCAAGTCTTTCAATTAAAGTATTGACTTGCGACCACTGCGAATTAACACCAGCTTGCTCAATTTCAGAGCAAGTTTTGCCCATATCACCCACATAAACTGATTCGCAAACAGCCCGAAGACCGCGAGCATTGTGCAAAAGCCGTTCGCGGTCTTCGGCTTGGGCAGCCGCTTTGACTTTTTCCAGCTCTACGCCGGCGCCCTCACAAAACAGGGCAATCAACTCATCGGTGTCACAACCAAAATCATCCTGCAGATTTTCTAGTGATATCGGAGTGGCGGCTGCTGCATGGTCAACTTTCTCTAGGTTATGCATATTTGGTAGATTTTGCAGTTGATCGTCCATCATCATTCCCACCTTGTTGACGAACACCCAGACTGAAAAGCTGACTGGAAGTTCCGTTCAAATGTGGGATTGTCCGAAACCAACTGGGTATGACTAAGAAAACAGTCACAAGTCAAAGTTATGTCTACTGCAAAAACGAAAATATTACTGGTTGAAGACAGTCTCAGTGATGCTGCTCTCACCTTGCGCAATCTGCACGCTGATGATCAATATGAAACGACGCACGTGCAAACTATGGCGGCCGCCATAGACCAACTCAGTGCATTCGACCTGGTTTTATTAGATATGTCTTTGCCCGATAGCGACGGCATCAATGGCTTTCGACGATTAAACTCATTGTTGCCGGAAATACCAATAATTATCTTGAGCGGGTTCGATGATCAAGACACCGCTATGCATGCCATAAGCTGTGGTGCCTCTGACTACATCAGCAAAGACTCCATTACTGAAGGCTCACTGCTGCGTAGTATTGGTTTTGCCCTGCAAAGACAGAAAACCAGCCGCGTTTGTCAGGCCATCAAAAGTTCGCTAATGGAAACTAACGAAAACCTCAATCGGCTAATTGAGCGCAATAGTGGCCCCCCAGATCAAAATCAAGAACAAAATCAAGATCAAGAACAAGAACAGATATTAAGACAGACCATCACCGCTAACCTCAATTTGCTCGAATCAATTGATGCTCTGGTCTAGACACTTTCGTCAGATTGCCCGAGCTGTATTCAGTTTATTACTAAGAGAAAGTCCGTAACTGCGCGATTTGCGCAGTCCTGCTAGATTGCATGTATGCTTAAATGCCTTGAGGTTCGACAATGGCGATAAAGAATATTGTTTTTCTGGCAAGCCTTTTTTCGATCATATCTATTGTCACCAGTGCATCGCTACCAGTAGCAGCGCAGACTGTTGAAGGTATCGAAGCCAGCTTTCCTACTGTTGCCCCGACACCAGTCACTAGTACTGGTGCTGCTATGCCTGTTTTACCTGCTATGCCTGCTTCACTTGGTTCACCTGCTGGCAGTGCCACTACCAGCAATCCGTATAATCATCTTGGCACAACAATTATCAATTTCGGTTACGTATCTCCGCAGCTTCTGCGTGGCTCTCAGCCTTCCCGTGACGGTTTAATAGCTCTGCAAAAAGCCGGTGTAAAGACCGTTGTTAATTTGCGCCATACTAAAGATGATATTTCTGAGGAAAGAGAAATAGTTGAAAGTTTGGGCATGAAATTTGTCAGCATACCGCTGACGTTATTTAAGGGTGTGCGCAAAGATCAAGTTGATAAGTTTCTCTCGGCAGTGACAACTGATAAAACTCAGCCGACCTTTGTGCACTGCCGGCAGGGGCAAGATCGCT
Organism: Cyanobacteria bacterium auto_48_18; assembly: GCA_036170915.1. Taxonomy (GTDB): domain Bacteria; phylum Cyanobacteriota; class Vampirovibrionia; order Obscuribacterales; family Obscuribacteraceae. The sequence continues at coordinate 52,308 of JAVHQC010000026.1, read as the reverse complement.
GTGGCACCATGGTGGCAATGTATCGGCTGCACGAGCAGGGATGGTCTGCTGAACGAGCCTACAAAGAGATGATCGCATTTGGTTTTCACCCCATGTTTATAGCTCTGAGAACATCGGTTTACGACACTTCTAGCGAATTGGGTAGACCGTGCGAACCGCCACCCAGCGGTGAAATCGTCACCGATTTAAAGGCCCGTTTCAAACGTAAATTCGGTGATATCGACTTATAAAACAGAAAAGAAAAAGAGATCGAAAATAAAATCGATCTCTTTCTTTAAGCAGGTAATTTTTCAATTCTTACGGTTGAGGAGCGTTTACGTCCACAGACGATGGAAAGGCATTTGTAATATCCGCGGGAGCATCCAGATCGGTTCTGCCTGTAAGCGACGGTGACTCAGCATCCTTTCTTTTGGCCAGTGCCTGATTGATTAAACCAGTTGTGCCTGACAAATTGATGGTGGTCTTGCGCCGTCCCAGACCGAACCAGCTTTTCTTGCTTTCGATTTTGTCGCCAAACATATCGCTGGCTTTAATAGACTTACTGCCGAAGATATTTTTTTTGCGCTCATATTCGTTGCCGAGTAAACCAACCTCGACTTTGCTATTACCAAACAAGCCTTTCTCATTGGCGATTTTATTGCCCAGGCGATCCTGAACAGCAAAACTGCGCTGGCCAAACAAATTGTGTTTGACTTCAAAGGCTTCACCTTTGCCGGTTTCAATGGTTATATCGCCAGACCTGGCTTGAGCGGCCGGTGCCGGAACAATGATAGAAAACGAAACTGCCGCCAGTGCCAATAACAGAGGCAATCTTCTGCGCAATGTTTTTCGAATACGGATACGTAACATGATTTGGTCCCTATAGTGTTATCGGTATAGACTATAAGACAACAACAATTGCCTAAATGTTCCAGCGAAAACCTATTTTGAAGCCAGGCAGTCCGACGCTCATGGCAGGGTAACAATGCCGTTCCCGTCGATATCTACAGCCAGAGAGCGCGTATCCATGTGCACGTCAAAAGTTGAAGGATGACTGGGCAAACCCTCTTTCGAAAATGTAATGCCGCCAATCATTGTCACCCCTGGGGGCAAAAGCACCTCTTCCAGGGTTTTACGCTCGGTTTTAATAATGTATGAGGCGGGTTTGCCTTCCACTGGTGGCACAGACTCCACCGTAATGGCCGTTTCGAGTTGGGTGGCTAATTGTTTGACTTTACGAATGTCTTTGACCAGATCGTGAGCAGCATTGTTTAAAGCCAGATGGCGAGTGGTGTAATCAACCACTCGATAGCCAAAAAAGGGCACGGCGATAAACATTGCTAAAAAGGCCAGACTTTCAAGCTTACGAATAAGCGGCCAGGCTAGAATGACATTTTTAGGTTTGCGTCGGTTTGTATTTGGTGGCGATGAATTAGACATTTATATCAACAGTATAGAGCATGTCTAGGCGGTCTCTATTGCTGCCGCTGCGGTCAGACCAAGCTCAATCACCATCTGCTCTCTCATGGCAAACTTCTGCACTTTACCTGTTACGGTCATGGGGAAATGATCAACAAATTTGACATAACGCGGAATTTTAAAATGCGCCATTTCTTGCTTGAGCCATTCCGTTAATTCACGCTCGGTCAATTTTGCCTCGCTCTTAAGTATTAGCCATAGAGCCACTTCTTCACCTAAACGCGCATCCGGCAAGCCAAAAACTTGAGCTTGCGAGATTGCCGGATGGTGGTGCAAAACTTCTTCAATTTCACGAGGGTAGATATTTTCGCCACCGCGAATAATCATGTCTTTTTTGCGGCCGGTAATATGCAGATAGCCACTAGCATTCATTACTCCCAGATCGCCTGAATGAAGCCAACCAGCAGCGTCAATACAATCACTTGTGGCCTGGGCATTTTGCCAATAGCCAAGCATAATGCCGTGACCACGACAACAAATCTCACCTTGAGTGCCACGGGGAACAATCTCCCCTGTCAGCGCATCCACTACTTTCACTTCCACCCCAGGTATGGCGCGACCAACTGTGGTGGCGCGAATTTCCATAGAGTCGGTAGTAGTAGTGGCTGTCATCAGCGGCGATACTTCAGTCAAGCCATAGAGAATCACCACTTCAGGCACATGCATCTCACTGGCGACCCGTCGCATTAACTGCACCGGGCATGGTGCCCCGGCTAAAAATCCACCCTTTAGCGAACTGTAATCGTGTTCCTTAAATCGTGGATGTTCAAGCTGAGTAATGAACATTGTGGGCACACCCGACAGATGTGTGCACTTCTCTTGCTGCACCGCGCTCATGACAGTCGATTCTTCAAAATAAGGACCAGGAAGAACCAGAGTGCCACCCACTGAAAAAGTAGCAAGAGCTGAGCTGACCATGCCGCCGCAGTGATAAAAAGGCATTGGCACACAAAAGCGCGAAGTGGTATCAAGGGCCATGGCGCGAGCGGCAAACAAAGCGTTATTGAGCAAATTATGGTGTGAAAGGGTAACACCTTTAGGAAAACCAGTGGTTCCAGACGTATACTGAATATTAACGGCATCATCGAATTGCACACTACGCTCGCGCTCTGCCAGCAAGTCGGGCGAAATAGTGGGTGAGAGCTCAACGAGACCGTTCCAGGTCAATAGTGAGGTAGTCACTCTGAAGTCTGCTATCTGAGGAGAACCGTCGATGTTTACCGCCGGCATAATCACAATATCTTTTAAATCGCTAGTGGTATCACATGCGCCACTAAAGACATGGGGTGCCAACTCTTGCAGCATCTCGAGATAATTACTGCCGCGATTGGAAGCAATGGCGAAAAGCAGCTTCACGCCTGACTGTTTCAGTACATATTCAACTTCACTTGTGCGGTAGGCCGGATTGATATTAACGAGGACAGCGCCGATACGAGCCGTGGCATAAAGAACAGCCAGCCAGCGCCAGTTATTTGCCGACCAGATGCCTACGCGATCGCCCCGCTCAATGCCGCGTGCCAGCAGTGCGCGCGCCAGTTTATCGGTTTCGTGTTTAAACTGGCTGTATGTAAGTCTTTTATCTTCCAGGCAACTGATTATCATTTCAGCTTGCGGCTGCATCTGGCAGATTAAATCAAGATGATTGCTGAGAGTAAATCCCAGCAACTCATTGCAGTGGCCGTAGTCATAGCTGAGAGGCTGATTAAAAGACAGTGATTTAGCGTCCACGTCAGTTTACATAGGTACGACGTTAGAGCCGCCTAAAATCAAAACTTTGTCTAGATTGAGCTTGTTTTTCACAACCTTGCTGTCATAAGCAGGTCTGACATTGCGACGGCGATTCTTGACTTCCACCGCTTGATCACTTTTGCTCAAATAATCTACTGCTTGTTGAATGGCAGGGTCAGCGTGACGGATGCCTGGTGCCACTGCAATCAATGTCAATTGAGGCTCTTTTTCAGTAATGTCACTGGCAACTGCATCAGCAGCAAAGGCTACAGCGGAAGCAACAACACTTGTAAGAAAGGCCGCTGCGGCTATCTGTCTAAGAACTGACTTAATCACTAAATTGTCCTCAAATGGTCCGCGGACGAAACACTCCTCGAGTATAAGTGCCAGTCAAACTAATGAAAAGCATTGTGCAAATCTATTAACATTTCCATGAGCAAATTCTAAGATAATCGAGATGCTGTCAAGGGGCGCAGTTTGGTGACAGGCACCACATATGGAGGCTGCTGCCAAGGTGGTTTATGAATATTTTCTACTGGTATCGCTGGCCGGCAAAATCGATATAACCACTTGGGTGTTTTGGTGTATCGCTTAGATGTGTCCAGTGAATTACACCACCCTTGCGGTTCCAAATATATTCTCCGCGCACAGTTACCACATCACCTTCAGATATAGGCACATAGGGGGCGCGACTGATGTTATGCGCCACTAAAATGGTGGAACCGTTGGACATCTGCAAAATAAACTTCTCGTGTTTCTCGCCTTTATTATCTTGAGGCAGCATGCGCTTGACCGGCAATGTGCAGGTAACTTCCACATTAGTCTGACGATTAGCATGAGCCGCTAGAATTTCATCTTCAAAGATTGCTGGCTGCGGAGCAACGCTGGCACTCGAATTTATATTCGAATTTATAGGCGTGTAACTGTCTTTCACAGGGGCCTGAGTAGTACAGGCTGCCAGCCCCACAATTGCAAAAGCGAGAATAATTGCTGAAGCGGTAACGGCCACACCGACGGTCTTAGCGCGAACTTTCATGAATACTCCAGTCAGGTGCAAAGCAAAAGCATACTTGATTGATATGCAGAGCGCTCTGTATTTTTCACTCAGATAGAGCTAAAGCCTTACCCAGATGCCGTCCCAGATGATTCCAATTAGTGGTGAAAGTGCTATTCCTGTGGTATATAGTGTGTTAGATGGGCAGTAGATCTATTGTTCAGGGTAAAACTCAAAAGGAAGAAGTCGAAATTGTCGCTCCTGTCGTCAATTTATCTCACCGGTGGATCTATCGATCCCGCCCAGCTGTCGCCCGCGGCGGCTGTTTTTAATAGCCTGAATAATCCAGACTGGCGCACATTTGCTCTGACAAGGCTGCAAAACCACGGCCTGCGGGTGATTAATCCACTTGAGTTTGCCTGGTCAGAGGTTGATTTTTTAGACGCCATTGAATTAGCCGGATCGTCAGATCAGCGAGTGCAACGTGCTCTTGAACTGATTGATCAAAGTGATGGGCTGCTTGCCAATCTAGAACGTCCCAGCTACGGTGCCGCCATGGAGATGTTTTATGCACACCGTCGGGGCAAGATGGTGACCGTGGTTGGTCCTTCGCCCTTTAACCCCTGGGTGCTTTCTCATTCGCAAGCCCGATTTAACGAATTAGATCATGCTCTGCAGTACATCATCGGCCAGCAACCGCAGGTAGATCCGGTGGATTGGGCGGTGCAGTATGAGTCGCTGCTGGCAGAACGTTATGAACAAATGCCACCTTCCGGCGAACCTGATTACAAGTTTTTGGGCGGCGATTTGCCTGTACTGGTGGTGGCGCCCCATGCCACAGCACACTGGCGTGAAGGCGAATTTTACGAGCAAGAGTCTTTCACCGGAAGTATGTCTGCTCTACTCAATCGCATGACCGGATGCCACACGTTGATGAGCAATTTTTGTATGGTGGCAGACCCCTGCTGGTACTTGGAGACGCCCTTCAGACGTGTCTTTACCGATATCGTCAAAGGCGGTCAGGTTGGTCTTGTGGTGATGCTTATGGGCTCTACCTGGCAAGAGGCCCCTGGTGTACAAATTTCTGCTTACGGCGAACCTTCAGTCTATGAAGACTACGAAAGCCGGCTAAAGCTGAGGCTTTGCGAGCTAGAGGCAATTGGCGCACGCAGCTTTGATCAAAATTTGCGACCCTTTGCCGACTATGCCGCCAACGATTTAAAAGTACCGGTGGTAATCATCCGTCTGCATAAACGCTATCGTATGCCCCGTCTGCAGTCTTTGCAGTTTCAGCGGGCGGCTGAATTAATTGCCTCATTTATTGCTGAAGCCGGAAGCGAATTAGCCAAGAGTAGTGACTGATGGCCGGAGAAGTGGTGGTGCTTGTCAGTTGCCCTCAGAGCGAAGCTGAACAGATCAGCGAAACTCTAGTGCAAGAAGGTCTGGTTGCTTGCATCAATATTCTGCCGAAAGTAACATCCATTTATAAATGGAAAGGTGAAATCGTCAAAGATCAAGAAACACTTCTTGTGATCAAATCATCTTCTATCGTTTACGATAGACTCGAAGCAAGAATAAAAGAACTGCACTCTTACGAAATTCCAGAAATAATTTGCTTGGCTATAGATAAAGGATATGCACCATATTTAGAGTGGCTCAATTCAGAATCTAAGATCACAAACTGAAGCAGGATCAAATTGATAGGGTTCAACACGCATGGACAGTGAAAAGACAATTATCGATGTCTTCTGGCGGCGTGTGCAGTCCGGCGAAAAACCGGCCATTTATCATAAGGTGCAGGGCACATATGCACCAGTTATCTGGCGCGAACACGGGCGCGTTGTCGAGCTTGCCATGGGCGGCCTGGCTAAACTTGGCGTGGTCGCCGGCACTCACCTTTCAATTTTGTCTCAGCCAAATCCGAAATGGACATGGTCAGATCTTGCCACCCTTTCACTAGGTGCGGTAACAATTCCTATTTATCCGACTTTGAACGCACCAGAAGTCGATTTTCTCATTCAGCACAGCGATTCAATTGGAGTTTTTGTAGAAAACGAATTTCAGCTGCGCAAAATTTTAGATCGCCCCACTTTGGCACCGAAATTGCAATTTGTGGTGATGCTTGACGGCAACGCTCCGCCATCATCAGAAAAATTGCGCATTCTTAAATGGGACGATTTGCTTAAGGACGGAGAAGTTTATTTACTTTCACACAAAGATCTTGTGCAAGATAGCAAAAAGCATATAACACCAGATACAGTGGCATCGATTGTTTATACATCTGGCACCACTGGTATTCCTAAAGGAGTGATGCTTTCTCATCACAACATTTTTGCTGTCTGTCAGGCCGTCGACCAGCGCATGCATTTTTCTGAAAACGATCTGGCCCTTTCTTTCCTGCCGCTTTCACACGTGTACGAACGAGTAGGTGGGCAGTTCTTGAGCATATACGGCGGCGTGCCTATGGCTTATGCTGAGGCAATTGAAACCGTGCCGCGCAATATGACTGAAACTCATCCCACCATTATTAACGGTGTGCCGCGCTTTTACGAGAAAGCCTATCAGCGCATACAAAGTGAAGTTAAGAATCTGCCAAAAGCTCAGCAAATTTTGATCAACTGGGCCTTCGGTTTGAACAAAAAGCCACCACTGGTGACACCAAGCAATGGCTCGTTTTCGGGTGAAGTTGATAGCGACGGCGAGATAGAGAGAGGCAGCGCAAGCGCACAAGTGGCGGCAAAGATCGTGCGCCCATCTGCACCAGATACCAAAAACGCCATCATCAAACAATTGCACGCAGCAGAGCTTAGGGCGGCAGATCGTCTGGTATTTTCTAAAATCAGACGACGGTTTGGCGGTCGCCTGCGCATGCTTATTTCTGGTGCGGCCCCACTGCCGCCTGAGGTGCAGCGCTTTTTTGATACCATCGGTCTCAACATTTTAGAAGGCTATGGCCTGACTGAAACAAGCGCACCGCTTGCCTGTAATGCTCTTGAAACCAACAGACCGGGCACGGTGGGCAAACCGCTTGATGGCATCGAAGTGAAAGTTGCTGAAGACGGAGAACTTTTAGTTAAAGGGCCCAGCGTTTTTTCTACCTATTACAAAAACCCAGAAGCAACAAGGGAAGCTTTCGAAGACGGCTGGTTCAAAACCGGCGATATTGCCGCCATTGACGCTGACGGTTTCATCATTATTAAAGACCGCAAAAAAGACATCATTATTACTGCCGGCGGCAAACACGTGGCCCCACAGTACATTGAAAATCTCTTCAAAGGGGAAGCCTTTATTAGTCACTGCCTGGTTTACGGTGATCGGCGCAAATTTATAACCTGCCTGCTCACTCTCAACCAAGACATGGTCAAGAGTGTGGCCGACCGTCACAAGCTAAGCTATAAAAAAGTAGAAGAACTCTATCAGCACCCTTTGATTAAAGAAGAAGTGGACGCGGCGGTCAACCGCATCAATCAGGCTCTAGCTACATTCGAACGCATCAAGCGTTACGAGATTTTAGACAACGACTTTACAGTGGAAGAAGAAGAACTTACCCCCACTTTTAAGGTTAAGCGCAAGTTTGTCACAGCCAAGTATCAGGCTGTTCTAGACTCCATGTATCCGGAGGAAGATCTGGAAATTGAAAAAATTTAGCGCAAAGGTTAAAAAAGTTCTTTACATTCGCTTGGCAACTAATTACAATACAGGCGAGGTTTCATAGAGCACTGGCCGCTTCCTGGCCAACTGGTGTTATCTTCTAGAGATTACCTCAAAGGTCATTGATGACCAGCCAGTGAGCCTTTACGGGTTTCCGGTTTTTCTTACTAAAAGCTTGCCCAATTGGGCAAATTCTATTCAAAGGCCATGCGGCACAAGCCGTTAGAGGATATGAGTCATGTTTGAATCATTTGGTCGGGGCTTTAAGATGATAATGGCAGCCATTAAAATGGGCTGGCAAGATAAACGATTGCTCTTTCCAGCAATACTGACCGTTTTTAGTAATTTCTTCTTTGCCATAATGCTTTTCCTTGAAGGAAAGTCACGCCTGGCCGCCACTGGTCAAAGTGCCGCCAGCGGGGCGGCTCACGCACTCAAAGGCCAGAGCCACCACGCCGCCAAGCATATTACTCCCACACCTGAAGGCATCCAACAGCTTCTCGGTCAGACAGCGCTTAACGGCCCCTGGGACCAGAGCGGCGTAGGCGCGTTGCAACAAGCCGCCAGCCCTGATGCCGTTTTTGCCGTGATTGCCATACTGTCACTCTGGTGGCTAACTAACCGCTTCCTCGAAGGGGTTACCACAGCGCTGGTCTACAGCCACTTGACCGAGGGTGCCGGCTCCGGCAAATTCTCCACCTCATGTGCCGCTGTATTTAGCTCACTTCCCGCCATCATCACTCTTGGTCTGGTAACTCTTATCGCCAAGCGTATTGCTCGTTTTATGCGCGATAAGCGAGGCTCAGGCATATTTGGCATGGGTGTCAATTTCTTATCGAGTATTGTGGAAATTTTCTGGACCATGGCCGGACACTTAATTTTGCCAGCCATTGTGATCGAAGGCACTTCGTTCTGGGGCGCCCTCAAGCGCTCGGACCGCATTGGTCAAGGCAACCTGATAACTATTGGCGTGGGCGAAATAGGTATTGATACTATCAATCGCGTTGTGCTGTTGCTTGTAGCTGGTGGTGGTATGGCCGGATTCTCTTACGCCTACGTTTCACACATGTCTCTAGCTTCGCCGCTGGTGCTCCTTGGTGGTGCCATTTGGGGTTCTACTGTGATTGTAGTCACAGCCATGTCAATCTATATAAGAGCAGCATTTTTCACCTGCCTGTATGTCTGGGCAATTGAAGCTGAGGCCCTGACAGAAGCTGAGCGTCTCAATTACGCTATGCCTGCTCCCCTTGCAGCAGCAATGGCCTAATTTTTGCGCCAGAGTCCTATTTATTGACGCCAATCACATAATCAAATTCGGCGGAAAAATGCACCGTTGCTGGTGAGCCCTCAGGTAGAGGACGAAAAGTAGGACCCGCCAGATTGACGGCCTTCAAAACACTTTCGTCAAGAATAGGAATCTTGGACGAGACCACAATAGTTGGATTTGACATGGTGCCATTTTTGGCCACATCAAAATCGACTTGCACTAGTTTTGATTGGCTGCAAATTGGTGGCACAAAAGCCGCAGCTAAGCGGCGCGTCAAGTCTTGACCATAAGCGTCAATGCCGGCAGCAGAACCTGTGGCCGCTTCGTTTTTAACTTGTATATGCAACGAATTTGAAAAAGCAGGCGGTGCAGAAGTAGCCAGCACGATCAGCAGTGAGAGAAAAATTTTGAGCATAAAAGACCGACCTTCTTATAGAGAATGAAATACTTTAGGCGGAATAAACCACTTAATTGTTCCTGGAGCTGTAGGTGGAATATCAGCAACGTCAACGCGACAGACGCCGGCTCTTTTAAATGGCATCTCAAACTCTGGACCAGCAAAAACTAGCTGGCTGACCAACATTCCCATATCTGGTTCATGCCCCACCAGCACAATTTGCTCGGCTTCAGGATAGCGAGCAATACTTTTCCACACATTACTGGCTGTTACACCTGGTGCCAGAGCATCAGAAAACTTCAGTTCGCAGCCAAACTCGGCCACTAGTATTTCAGCTGTTTCTCTGGTGCGCACAAGCGGGCTCGATAGCACCACATCTGGTTTCACGTTGAGTTTAGAAAGGCCACGGGCAACTATGCGCATCTCTTCTTTGCCTTGATCGGTGAGCGGTCTGTCGGCGTCTCTTGTAATTCCAGAACCAAGACGTTCGGAAGCAATTCCGTGTCTCACCAAATACAGTCTCATGGCAACCTCGCTACTATCGTGCTTCGCTATTTTACAGCCGCATGATTTTAGCTTTGCTTAGAAAAGCCTTTCGACCATGTAATATTTACGGGTGAGCAATTTGAAACCACGCATGATTGGTCTGGATGTTGGCGACAAACGCATTGGCGTCGCCATTTCAGATCCGCTTGGATATACGGCAGCAGGCATTGAGACTATCCACAGAGTCAACATGCGCACAGATGTAGACAATATTGCCGCGCTAGCTGCACGTCATGGCGCTGTTCAGATTGTCATCGGACTTCCTTACAACATGGACGGTTCGACAGGCGATCAGGCCGAAAAGGTCAAATCATTTGCCAAGAAGCTGGCCAATGCTACCGGTTTACCAATAGTTTATGAAGACGAAAGGCTGACAACTATTTCTGCAATTCGCACCCTCACTCTGCAAGGAGTGAAGACCGGCCATAATCGAGACATGGTAGATAAACAGGCCGCGGCCATAATTTTGCAGAAATATTTAGACCGCAAAACGCCGCCGCCCATCGCCTGAGACTATTCACAATTAAGACTAGTTCGGAGCTATTCACCCATCGATACGGCTTGCCTGGCTAAAGTGGCCTGAACAGCGGCTTTGTTAGAGAAAGTTTCTGTATCTTTGATTACGGCCTGAACAATCAAGCTTTTCGACAGAACTTTTATATTGGGCATTTTCTTTATTGCTGTGCCGATGGCTAAAAGTTCAATCATGCCGCCGCCAAGTTCGTAAACGTAAGTCTTGATGCCCACTACGTCATCAGCGGCAAAAGTCTCAGCTTCTTGAGCAATCATGGACAGAGCTTTGAGGCGAGCCTGATAAATCTGATAAGTTAGCTCCTTAATTTCGCCACGCACAAAACTCTTGAACATGGCCTTGAGGCCACCAGCCAGTCCGATAGAAAATACTGAAACGCCCAGCACTAGCCGAATAGGGCAATAGCCAAGGCTTATTACGTTCCACATTTCTTCGTTAGTCAAATCGCTTGTGATTGGCGTTTGTTTAAACTCTTCCGGCAGGTTTTCGTGATATGACGCAGTGCCTGTCATCACCATTTCTTGAATACCGATCAGCGGAGCGATAGTAGTCTGAATGCCTAAAACAGCGTTGGCACCAGCTTCTCGTGCCTCATGAGAGATGCGCTCTAGAGCCAGATGCCTGGTCTTATTAAGCATGCCGGAAAATTCATGCACTTCACCAGCTTGCAAACTACGCAACGTTCCCATGACACCGCCGCCAATACCAATTGAATAAGCGACATTGCCGAAAACGAAGCGCAAAGGGTGAAAACCACAATCAAGCTGACAATATAGTTCTTGCCCATTAGCCGACGTCGAAAATGGAATATCGGCATTGCTCTCGCCCTCGCGGTGCACAGCCGATCCGATTGATAGATACTCAACATTGGCATCGTGAAAAATCAGCTGATTAGTGACGCCGGTCACTCCCGCACCAGCATGGCGCCGCGCTTCTTCGATCATGCGCATGTAAGCCATCTCCCGCCCTTCGCGAATCAGTTCGGTCAGTTCGTGAATTTCTCCTCCCCCCAGTGTCTTGATACCAGAGGTCAGACTGCCGACAAAACCGAGAGAGAAAACACTATTGCCGATAACAAGATTTCCGGGTGTATAGCCTTTGGCATCAAGACAAAATAGTTCGTTGCCCGAGAGTCCTGTCATTATGGCCATAATTTTCCCTCTCAAATAACTTGATAATAATTGGCTACATCAAACCTTTCATCATGCCGTGCCAGTACATTTGAGGCAAAATGTCTTTCTTAAAAATGTACATACTGTATCGCTCTTCCGATTGATCAAAGGGGAAGCTCTCCTGTGGGTTCAAATCGTAATCAAACTCGGCCAAAATTAGACTGTTATAACCGGTCACCAGTGGGCAAGAGGTGTAGCCGTCATATTGACCGGTAAGCTTTTCTTGTCGCATTTGACTGATTAAATTTGCCACCACGATTGGTGACTGCTTACGAATGGCGGCGCCGGTTTTAGAAGTAGGTAAATTAGAACAATCACCGAGAGCAAATACGTTGGCAAAGCGGTTGTGCTGCAAAGTACTTTTGTTCACATCTACCCAACCGGCACTGTCAGCCAGCTCACTTCGCTTGATGAAGTCTGGAGCACTCATAGGGGGAGTGACGTGCACCATGTCGTAATTAATCACTGAAGTCTCGCCGCTATCCAGATTCTGAAAAGTGGCCCGCTTAGCCTCTCCGTCTATTTCAGTCAGATCTTGGCGGAATCTGGTTTCAATATGTTTGCGTTCTAGAACTTTAGTAAGACTAGTGGCATATTTTTTCACCGAAAAAATGCTGGGATTGGCCGAGGCAAAAATCACTTTGATCTTATCGCGCACTCCGCGAATGACAAAATGATCTTCCGCCAGATAAGCAATCTTTTGCGGTGCGCCACCACATTTAACTGGTGTGTTTGGTTGCGTAAATAAAGCAGTGCCGCCATTTAATTGCGAAATAAATTCCCAGGTTTTATGTACCAGGGCATAGCTGTAATTGCTGCACACGCCATTTTTACCTAAGGCTTCCGGCAAGCCTTTGATTTTATGCCAGTCAATTTGCAGTCCAGCTGCCATCACCAGATAGTCGTAAGAAATTTCTACGCCACTTTGCAGCTTGACAATATTCACGCCGGGCTTGACATCGACCACGTGATCTTTAATCCATTTCACACCAGTGGGGATTAGCGAATACTCATCTCGCTCACTTTCTTCTTTTGGGCAAATTCCCGCCCCTACAAGTGTCCATAAAGGCTGGTAATAGTGCTTGCTGGAAGGCTCAATAATGGCAATGCCCACCTGGCCGATGGCCCGCATCAGCCTGTGCGCCACCGATATACCGGCAGTGCCGCCGCCGACAATCACTACTCTGTGATGCTCGCCAGGGGCTGCCATTTTTTGTTGCGCCGACATAACTGAGGCCTCCCTAATTGGTTCTAAATGTTTAGCACAGACTGGCTTTGGTGAGGGTCTGGATTGATATAGGCTATAATTTTTCCACGTCACAACGCATTCCGGTGGCCCTCGGGGTCATCAAAGTGAAAATTCATGAGCGCACCTTACATCGCACTGCTAATTTTTGAAGCCATTTTAGGGGTTTTGATGATTATCCTGATTCTTCTCCACGCTCCTAAAGGCGATGGAATGGCAGGCATCGGTGCGGCAGCCACTGTTTTCAGCGGCAAGCGTGGCGCAGAAGCCGGCCTCGACCGTCTGACATGGACAGTTTTTGGCTTATTCATGCTGGTATGCGCGCTTTTAGGCTTCGGTTTTGTCAGATAATTTACTTCAGACGCTTAGTGGCACCACTTAATGTCATTTCAGTTACCGACCAAAGAAAATAAGCACGACTATGTGCACGAACAGTTTGAGCGCATCGCCCGCGGTTACGATTTAAGCAACGATGTAATCAGCATGGCTATGCATCGCGCCTGGAAATTGCGCGCGGTAAGCCAACTTTTAGCTGGTAAAAAGGGCGGCAAATTTTTAGATGTTTGCTGCGGCACCGGCGACGTTTCTTTAGTGATCGCCAAACAAGCGGCCGCAGGCACGGACATTACGGGTCTGGATTTTTCTCAGAATATGCTTGACCTGGCCGGCGAGCGTCAGCGCCGTCTGGCACTGCGTAAAGACAAAATCAAAACTGTTAATATCGACTGGATTTGCGGCGATGCAGAAAATCTTCCTTTTGCCGATGATACCTTCGATGGCGCCATCATAAGCTTCGGTTTGCGCAACTTGACCGATTTGCAAAAAGGGCTCAATGAAATGGCTCGAGTAGTTAAATCGGGCGGGCGCATCGTCAATTTAGATCTAGGCCACACAACTGTGCCTCTGTTTGCCCCAATTTTTGATACTTATTTCAGCAAAGTAGTGCCTGTGATTGGCGGCATTCTGCAAAATGACAAAACTGCATACACCTACTTGCCTGAGTCAGGTCGCAATTATCCACGGCCTGAACGCATAACTTCTATGTTTGAAGCAGCTGGTCTGGTTAATATTCGCCACACGCCACTGGCACTGGGTACAGTGGCACTTCACCTGGGAGTGAAGCGGTGACCGAGGACGGTGATCGACCTGCAGCTAAGGGTCGTTCTCTCATGATCGTCTCTGGTGATCATTCCGGCGAAAAGCACGTTTCGAAAATCATCAAACAACTGAAAGAACAAGATCCAGATCTGCACATCTGGGGAGTCGGCGGCCCCGAGATGGAAAAGGCAGGCATGGAGCTGCTTTTCAATAGTGCTGAATTTGGGGTTTTGGGAATATTTGAAGTGCTCAGCTATATCTGGTTCTTTACCAAGATGCACTGGACACTTCTGGTAAATATGATTGAAAGGCAACCAGATGCCATTTTGCTCGTAGATTTCGGCGGCTTTAACGTGGGTTTCGCCACATCCGCCCGGGCGATTATGCCGCCTGTGGAAGCTAATAGCCAAGGCAAAAATCTTACTCTATTTGAATATCTTCTCTGGCCAGTCGAGTTTGTGCAAAATCGCTTTGCCGATCTGGTAAGAGCGATTGGCTTCAATTATTTGAAATGGCAGGGTGCGCGAAAGACAACCAGAGCCATTCCCATTTACTATTTCATCTCGCCTCAGGTCTGGGGCTCAAGGCCATGGCGCATCAATGTGCTGCGCCGCGCAGTGAGCAAAATTTTCACCATCTTTCCTTTTGAAGAAGGTGTCTATCTCGACAAAAACGTCAATGCGCGCTTTGTCGGTAATCCGCTTCTGAGAGCCCTGCCAGATTTGGCCACCGTAATAAATCGCGATGACCTTTGCCAAACACTGAATCTCGATGCAGGTCGTCCTATTATCCTCATTATGCCCGGCAGTCGAAAACAAGAAATACTGGCTCACATGCCCGTTGTGGCCGACGCACTCAAGAAAATTCTCAGTGTCCGGCCCAATATTCAATTTGTGCTCTCCAAAGCCACAACTAAAGTTTCAAGCTACGTTGACGATTGCCTTAAAAGCACTCACCTTGAGCCTTTGATAGGCCACGGGCTAACTCTTGTGGATTCGGCACACAACTTTGAACTAATGAAGAATTGCGATTTAATTTGGGCAAAAAGCGGCACCACCACTCTTGAAACAGCCCTGTTCGGCAAACCCATGATCATCTTTTACCGCGGCAATTTGTTTTCTTACTTACTTGTAATGGTATTTAAAAGCGTCAAAAATTTCGGCTGGCCGAACCTTTTGGCGGGTCACCAGCTGGTTCCTGAATTAATTCAACTGGATTGCCGGGGTGAAATGCTCGTAAAATATAGCCTCGACCTTCTCGATGTGCCTGCATTGAGAGAGGAAATCGCATCAGAGTTGCTCACGCTGCGTCAGGAACTCGGTCAGGGTGATTTTGTGGAAAATTGCAGCCAGGAACTCTTAGCAGTGGTAAGTAGAAAATGAGCGGCTCTGAACTATCTGAACAAACCTCAGATAAATTAGCTTCGAGCACGCAGTTTCAGACCTACTTGCGTTTGCTCAGTTACATTAAGCCCTATACGCTCATGTTTGTTATCGGCGCCATAGCCGCAGTTCCATCAGGCAGTATGGACGCTGCCATCGCCTGGTTGGCCGGTGCCGGCTTGCAGAAAATTATCGCCGAAGGCCACCTGGAGATGATTTACTGGGTACCACCCCTGGTGCTCGTGATCGCAGTTCTTCAGGGATTTTTTGGTTTCATTGAGACTTATACAATCAAGTATGTCGGTGCCGCTGCCATTCGCGACATGCGCAATAAAATGTTTGAGCATTTGCAAAAGCAACCACTGATGTACTTCCAGGGCCAGTCTTCGGGCATCTTAATCGGTCGATTGATTAATGATGTAGCCATTGTCGAACATGCAATTTCACAAACATTTCAGTCATTAATTAGCCGTGTGATCACTGTGATTTCGCTTTCACTAGTGATTATGTTGCAAGCTTTCTGGCTGGCAATTATCGCCCTGACGATTATTTCTTTGATTGTTATACCTGTCTCTATACTTAGCCGAAAAATTCGCAAATCATCAAGACGTGGGCAGGAAGCCATCGGTGACCTGGTCTCAGTAATTTCAGAATCGATTCAAGGGGCCAAGGTGGTCCAATCGTTCAATCTGGAAAATTATCAAGTCAAACGCTTTGTTGATACTAACAACGGTTTCTTCCACAACACCATAAAAGCAGTGATGGCTGAGGCAATTCTCTCACCCATTCTCGCTCTCATCAGTGCCAGCGGCATTGCTTGTGTTATATGGGTGGCCGGTTCTATGCTGATTAAGCACGAGATGACCCCAGGGGCACTAACATCGTTTATTGTCTCGCTAGTGCTTCTATATTCGCCGGTGAAAAATATCGGCAGAGTCAATGGCATGCTTCAACCGGCTATGGCGGCCGCCTTTAGAATTTTTGAAGTGATGGACCAGATGCCGGATATTCGCAACAGCGAGAAGCCGCTCACACTAAACTCTGGCCCACACCGCATCAAATTCGAAGGAGTCTATTTTCACTATCCTGCCCATGAAAACATGGTGCTGCGCGACATCAATATAGACATCGCTCCAGGTAAGCTGGTGGCGCTTGTAGGTTTATCAGGTTCGGGCAAATCAACCATGGCCAATCTGGTGCCGCGCTTTTTTGACGTCACCGCCGGTAGTATCCTTATCGATGGCATCAATGTCAAAGAAATCGACATGACTTCACTGCGATCTGAAATAGCAGTGGTAACTCAAGACAATTTTCTCTTCAATACCACTGTGGCCGAGAACATCTTGCTGGGCCGCACCAATGCTTCAATGGAAGACATAATCAGCGCTGCAAAATCAGCCTACTGCCACGACTTTATTACGGAACTGCCAGACAAATACGACACCAAAATTGGTGAACGAGGAGTTAGACTTTCAGGCGGACAACAACAGCGGCTGGCAATTGCCAGGGCATTTTTGAAGAACGCGCCGGTGTTGATTTTAGATGAAGCCACAAGCTCATTAGACAACGAGTCTGAAGCGTACGTGCAAGAAGCGTTGAACGACTTGATGCAAGGCCGCACAGTTATTGTGATTGCGCACCGCCTTTCTACCGTCAGGCACGCAGACCAAATTCTCGTATTAGAGCACGGACAAATCATCGAGAGTGGTACCCACGACATGTTGATGACCAGCGACGCATCATACGCCAGGCTGATTAAGGCGCAGTTTGAGCGTCCTGTTTCTTAGCATGGGGCGGTCGAGCAGAGCATTTGCTTTTGTAGCCTTCTGTGCTTTGCTGATAGTTACTTGCAATAATGCCTGGGCAGAAAACGACGCCAATGCAGAACGCTTTTCTCAATTGCTGGCGAAAAAGCAATTTAGTCAGGCATTTGATGAAATCAATCAGAAACTCAAAGATCAGCCCATAGACAATGATGCCAATCTATATTTATGGAGAGGCAATACATACTGGTCAATTTGCGATTACCGCAATGCTATCGCCGACTATAACAAGGCGCTGTCTATGGGCAGCAGCGGAACTAATATTGATGCTCTCGTACATAAAGGCATTTGCCAGGCCCGCCTTGGGGACGACTGTGCTGAGTCTTTTTTGCATGCCGCAAAGTTAGCTGTTGAATTTAAGACGACCGATGCGGCTCAAATAAAGACAATCGGTCAAGCACTTATTGAACTGCAGCGTAAAAAAGAACTTTTGGAATTCACCAGTGGTCTGCGGGCAGTTGACGGTGACGCGACACTACTGGATGCACTTGATGCAACCGCAAGCGGTGCTACAGCCAAAGCTGAGATTACACGGCGCGATAAAATTACCGCTGGTATGACCAGCTTCATTGCCACTCCGCACTGTGTGCTCATATCGGATATCAAGAAAGACGCTCTCGAGCGTTATGCCACCATTGCTGAAGGCTTCATCAATTATGTCAACGATAATTTGTATTCTGTTGAGGGAAATTATCCGGTCAGTATTTTTATTCTGCATGATAAAGCCGCTGAACAAGCCTTTCTTCGCAATCACATGAATTTCAACATGCATGTTCAAGGGGTCTATATCAGCAGTCGTAATGTGCTGGTGACATTCGACGGCACTGGCACCGGCACTCTATTACACGAGATTATGCACAAAATTTTAGAGGGTGAGAAGCATCTGGAATTTTGGGCTGAAGAAGGCATACCTGCGTATTTCGAAAAAGTTTACGGCAAGCTGCAGCCGCAATTTAGCATTGAAGTCGGATTTCCAGAGAACTGGTATCCCAAAGCAATTAAAGAAAACGCCGGCACTTTTAAATTAGCGGACATCGTTGGCAAGGCTAAACATGCCGATCCTTTCAATCAAGATCGTCAGCGGCTGGTGGCACTATTTCTCAACCGTTATGGCAAATTGAAAGTGTATTTGACTCTGGTGAAAAGCGGAGACAAAAAAGGCTTTAAAACTTTTGTGGAGGCCGCCTTTGAAAAGCCAATGAATGAGCTGGCACCACTCTTTCAAAGTTATTTGCAAGAAATTGTCAAAGATCGGGCCAAAATTGAAAAGCAGCCGGAGAGTAGAATATCGCTTGGCACACCGCATGTAAGAGATATAGATATGTTTAAAGTTGAGCCAGAAAGACATGGCTCACTTCGAGAATTTTTAGATGGGAAATGCGATAGCTACGCCGGTTATGACGCTCGTTCCAACCGCTACATCTCCGAATGAAGATTATGGACCTTATCTAATAAGTGTTCTCGTCCACTTCAGACCAACGGTTCTTAATGGTTAAGTCAACCACCACTCGCTGCGAGCGTGGACCGTGTTGTACGACTAGCGCCGCATGGTTATCATCAACCGGGCTCAAACTAAAGATATCGTGCTTGTAAGCATAATCATCGTCTTTCAGTCGGTAAAAAGTCTTGACCAAGCGAATGCCCTTCGCCACCGGATAGTCTTCTTGCAGAGCAAGACTTGAGCAATAATTGCCATCATCGGTCACTCCACGCAAAACAAGCTCATGATGAGCCATGGGCAATTTGAACAACTCTAGAGTTTCAGTCTGCTTATTGGTAGTGACAAACAATATGCCTGATAGTGCCTGCACGAAAACCAGCATGATAACGCCAATTATGCGGGTTGTCTTCGTCCAACAGAAGAGCATGACAATAAAGCAAGTGATTGTAGCTGTGGGCCACAATAGCAACAATGAAGCGAATACAAGACCTGCGAGAATGGGCGTGCCGTTCTGGCAATCATCAGAAAGCAGCACTAAAATGCCGATTATGGGTGAAAACATGCTAACGGCCATGAGCAACTGTCGCAGCCTTTCGTTTTCAAACTCGAAATAGCCATGGGTGGCCAAAAACCAGTTAGCGATGAAAATCAAAGCGGATGCTGCAAAAAGCCAAAAGAGATTGCGCTCGTTGAGTAGCAGAAATTTGAGTACCGGCGATTGATTCTCCATCAGACCATTATAAGGCCTGATTAGCCGTACGCCGATCATCGATTTGTTTCTTTAGGTATTGTCTTGTTGACCCGAGAAAGATCAACAAAAGAGCGGGTGTAGTGCGGTGGGGCCTCGATTAAAACGTAGACGTGATCTCCGTCGATTGGCACAATTCGGGGAATATCCCAAGGGTAGATATTGGTGAGCCAATGAACTTTGACAAAGTATAGAAATGGTGTCACAGGCATTTTTTCTACCAGACTCAATTCAATCGGTGGACCGAACATCGACACGATAGGCCGACTATCAAAACTTAGATTGTGTTTGCTGGTACTCAGTTTATAGCCGACCGCAGCTGAATCAACAGGCTCGAACCTCCAGTACCAGGCACTTACAAAAATAATTACAAGTGCAACCGAGGCAATTTTTCTCGCCGACTTTGTCCAGCAGCAAAACAGCACTATAAAAGTATTCGTGACAAAAAAAGGCGGGAAGAACAGCAACGTGATGAGGGCAATCACTGCAATAAGCCCTTTATCTTTGGACCAAGCTGGCCTGGTTAGAAGCAGTGCCGCCAAAATGGGAAACGCAAGGCTGAGCATAGAAAAAAATTGCTTGAGCGCAACGGACGAAAATTCAAAATATCCATGAGTACCGGCAAACCAGCTACCTATAAACTGCAAACATACGATCACGGCTAACCAGAATAAATCGCGCTCGTGCCTGTGGATAAATCCTAGCTGAGTCTCCTTAGCTAGAGGCTCGGCAGTTTCAGTTAGATTCTTCTGCCAGTAGTCACTGGCGATTATCTCGATGGGCGATGCAAAAGCAGAATCCGTGGCTGATGCCTGCTCGTCTTGCGACTCGCCCACGAGCTTGTGCGAGACTTTTTGCTCCGGCGGTTTCCAATCAGGTTTATTCATTATCGAACCAAACGAAAACGTGAATTGCTCCACGTTTTCATTCTAGCCCAATATTAAACAGGCAACACGCTGCGTTTTTTCTGAAACACAGTGGTTTGCTTCGATGAATAAGCGTTGAAGCGTGCAATCAGCTCACTACGCAAAGCCAGTGGTTGCACAATATCATCAACAACCATTTCAGCTGCCAGTTTGTAGATGTCTACATCCTGACGATATTCATTGCGCAAATTCTCAACAAAGGCAGCGCGCTCGGCTTCCGGTTGCTCTTGAATCTTATTGAAGTAAACCGCGTTTACCGCAGCTTCAGGACCCATGACGGCAATCCAGGCAGTAGGCAAGGCCAGGCATGCATCTGGATCAAAGGCCGGACCGCACATTGCATAAAGACCAGCACCGTAAGCTTTTCTTACTACTACGGAGATCTTCGGCACTGTCGCAGCCGACACAGCTCCAACCATTTTGGCGCCAGCGCGGATGATACCATCACGCTCAACTTTCGATCCGATCATAAAGCCAGGCACATCTGCCAGGAATAGAAGTGGAATATTGAAAGCATCGCAAAGCCAAACAAATCTCGAAGCTTTATCGGCAGAGTCAACGAAGAGCGCACCACCTTTGACTTTGGGTTGGTTAGCAACGATGCCCACAGCGCGTCCACCAATGCGACCGAACCCGGTGATGATTTCAGGTGCAAACAATTTCTTGATTTCAAAGAACGAGTCAGCATCAATCAAACGTTCGATAACAGTGTGCATATCGAAAGGAATGTTTTCCTTTTCAGGAATGACTTGCTCAATATTCTTCTCAAATGTTTTTGGATCTATTGCAGGAAGCGCAGGCACTTTCTGATCGCAATTAACAGGCATGAAACGCAAATAGTCTTTGCAAAGTTGAATCGCTTCTTCTTCTGATTTCACCAAAACATCGCCGCATCCGCTAACTGAGCAGTGCATTTTGGCACCACCCATTTCTTCTAAAGTCACTTTTTCGCCAATCACCATTTCGGCCATGCGAGGTGAACCTAGATACATAGAAGCGTTGCCATCATTCATAATTACAATGTCGCAAAATGCTGGAATGTACGCACCGCCGGCAGCAGACGGTCCAAAGAGCAGACAAATTTGCGGAACGTAACCAGACATTGCCACCTGGTTGTGGAATATTTTTCCGGCGCCGCGGCGGCCAGGAAACATTTCAATTTGATCGGTAATACGAGCACCGGCCGAGTCGACCAGGTAAAGCATGGGCACTTTCAGTTTGCCGGCAGTCTCTTGAATGCGAATAATTTTTTCTACTGTGCGCCAGCCCCATGAACCAGCTTTAACTGTAGAGTCGTTAGCCATGAAGCAAACAGTTTTGCCTTCAATTTGACCGACACCAGTTACCACTCCATCAGCCGGCAAATCAGCTTCGCGATTGTTGGCAAAGCGTGCGTCTTCAATTTCAAAACCAGGGTCAAGTAGCAAGCGCAGACGATCGCGCACAAAGAGCTTTTTGTCTTCTTTGAGTTTCTGATGATATTTTGGCGCCCCACCTTTTCTGATACGCTCAATGGCGGCGGTTAATTGCTCACTTTTGCCAGTCACTGCTTTGCCTTCCTTAACGTCCATATCTTTAACGCTGGTGTCCATAATTTCACTGCCTACCTGTCTGAAATAGCTGTCTAATTGTAAAACGGAGATTATGTCAAGCGGCGAAATCTCAAGGTTGATGCAACAGATCGCTTCTTTTCAACTGCAAAAATGCCAGGCCGGGCATAAGCAAATAGGGGACAATTAGCAAATATGCACTCAATCTTGAAAATCGGCTTCTGCCTCACAGCCTCACTTTGCTTGAACTCAGCAATGGCTGGTTTACCAACCGCCAGCGCTGCTCCTGCCGCTAAGCATTGGGTCTATAGCCTGTCTCAGACGCAGCAGACTTCAGACACTTTGAAAATTTGGGGCGTGCCAGCCTGTGCCACTGTGAACGGGGCCCGGCCAAAAGGCACTTATGTAACCGGATTGACCGGCGACGGCGTTGGCCTCGCATTAAGACTGCAACCCGGAGACGTACTTTTATCAATCAACAGCAAGGTGATTTCGAGCGCCCCTGATGCCGACCGCATTCTCGGAGCCATGAAATCAGGCACTCTTAAAGCTGTAGTGGCGCGGCAGGTGGGAGGCAAAGTTATTTTGCTGCAGCCGCAAGCCTCATACACAAATAATCAGCAGAGCGAGCAAGCCTCTGCGACAAAAGTAAACAGCACTGTGGACGTGACCGCCAATTCTAGATACGAAGGCAACGGCATGTATTCAAGCCACTACAATGCCAGGGGCACTGCGAAAAAAGAGGCGCTGAACGGTGATGGCCTGAGTAGCCTCGAAGCGGGCATGGTCAATTTGATTAATGCCGACAGGCAGAAAAACGGACAATCGCAATTGCGCCATAGCTCACGCTTAAGCAAAGTGGCCCGTGAGTTTGCTAACGACATGGCCACCCGCGGCTTTTTCGACCACACCGACCCCAACGGCCGATCACCATCTGACCGAGCTCGGCTGGCAGGCATCGACTGCTATGTCTTCGAAAATATCGCTTATCACGTAGGACCTCTCAGTTGGAGTGACATGGTCAAGGGCGCTGAAGCTGAAATGATGTCTGAACCTGCCAACAATCCGCACAACCACCGCGGCAATATACTCAGGCCTGACCACCAGGTGGTAGGAGTCGGTGTGGCCGTGGTAATGCCGAACAAAATCATATGCGTGCAAGAATTCAGCAGCGATTCGATACCCTAATATGGGTTCATTTAAAGGGTGGTGACCATCTCCCCCGAGCGGCCACCTCTATCTAATACGTATGACAAAGGCAAATAGTTCAATTAAACAGACGGAATTTATATGAGTTTTTTTCTGATTCTAAATTCTGGTTCGCAAACAGAAAAAATCGCGCTGTTTAAAAGTGAAGGCCAAACGCTCGAATCGATTTACCGTAATCAGGCATCGATTAAAAGCAACGAAGAACGCGAATCTATAATTGCAAAAATGATTGATGAAAGCCCAGTGGACCCAGATCAAATTACGGCAGTGGGCCACCGCATTGTTCATGGTGGCACCAAATTTCAAAATACAGTTTTGGCAGATGAAAAGTTTTTGGCCGATTTAGAAGAGCTCAATGAGCTGGCACCACTGCATAATCCACCGGCATTAGCAGGCGTGCGCGCCAGCATCAAACTTTTTAAGGACGCAAAACAACTTTTAGTATTTGACACCGCTTTTCACCACACTTTGGACGAAGCTCACTATCGATATGCGTTACCGGCAAAATGGAATCAATACGCAATCAGAAAATATGGCTTTCACGGCATCTCGCACCAGTATTGTGCGCAGACAGTGGCAGAGCTTTCAGGCAAAGATGTGGCGCAGCTCAATTTAATCAGCTGCCATCTGGGCGGCGGATCTTCTGTTTGCGCCATCGAAAATGGCAAAAGCATTGATATATCAATGGGCTTTACACCGCTTGACGGAGTGATGATGAGCACCAGGTCTGGTGCCATAGATCCTGCCATCATTCGTTATCTAGGACTAAAACAAAAGCTTTCGCTTGAAGAAATGGAACAGGCACTGAACAAAGAATCTGGGCTGCTTGGTGTATCGGAGCTATCCTCAGATATGAAAGAGATTCTCGCCGCCTGTAAGGAAAACAATCTCAAAGCCAAGCTGGCCCATCAAATGTATTGCTTATCTATTGCAAAAGAAATCGCAGGCATGATGACCAACTTTAAGCGATTAGACGCCATTGCATTTACAGGTGGTATCGGTTTTAACGATGGTGAAACGCGGGCTGCAATCTTTCCAGACGGAAATTTGGTTGATGTAGTGCTAGCAAATAATGCAGTTAAAGACGGCAATCGAAAGGTGTCGCAGACGCAGTCGAAGTATCCAGTATTTGTGGTGAAGGCCGATGAAGAGCTTATGATTGCCAGAGAGTGTTTGGATTTAGCGTCCGACATGCAATCAAAATGAGAACAAGAACACACTTTACGATGGCGTATACACTCGGTTTGTTCATTTTTTTTGTCACCTACAACTGCTCAAGCGTTTGTTCAGCTCCTGTTGATCATTCTCCAGCGCAATATATTTTCGAACACTGCTCATACAAAGATCAAACTCACCCGATTTTAAATGTGAAAGCCGGTGATGGCCTGGGTAAAAGAGCTTTGACCAAGTCAGATTTCAGCGAACTTTCTCATTACAGCCCGCCTGTTTGTAATGTTATTTGGAGCCGAGATTTTAATCGAGCTGAGAGGGAAGCGGCCTTACAGTGCTGTAAATCTCTAATTGGTTCGAAAATGAATGAGATTGAACATATGCTTGGACAAGCGCCATATAGGGTAGGCCATCAGGATTTAGCAGAAATTACACTTGGAAGAGTGCTTTGGATGTACAAATTTGGGGGAAACCAAATTCCGCTAAAACTTACTTTTAGCGGTGATCAGTGCATAAGTGCATCAGTTGCAAATTGGGAAAAAGAGTTTGAGGATCGTATTTTTCCAAAAGACGTTCCAGACGTGAAATATCACCCTCTTTTAAAAGTTCTACCCAACCAAAAATTGCAAAAAGGCAAACTAGAAAATCGAATTTATCGCAAGCTCAAGAACTACCGAACGATCGGATTTCATGCTGCCTGGGAACGAGGCTTTGGTCAGGTCGAAGTTGAGGCCTCAGAGAGATTTTGTGCAACTGCTATCGGAAAAAACGAGCAAGACATTTTTAATCTAGCTGGTGCACCACTGTATAAAGGTCACAACATACCTGGCTGGCTTTGCGCCAAGACTGGCAATGACATATGGTTGTACCGGTTCGGCGGGACCAATGTTCGAGTGCGAGCCATTTTCAAGAACCACAAATGCATAATTTGCGAAATATACGATGATGCTGATGATTTCAATTTCAGCAGATGGCGAGAAAAAGAAATCATGGAATTTGCGCCTGGTAAAACTATCCAACAAATAATTACACGTGAGGGCATTCCGGATGGAGCATTGGAAGGTCACCCCTTCGTCGAATATTTAACAGATTCCTCTAGCTTCGTAGACCTTTATTTTAAGCATGGTCGCTGTGAGAAAGCCGTGCCCGGAGCCTACGCACACTAGACAAAATTCCTGCTTTCAGAAAAACTCAAGGTTTTTCTGAAAGCAGGAATTTTCCGTTTTTTACCCTATCGAGGCACGACGGCTAGCCCAAATGACAAGAACTCCAAAATCTACCGGTAACACTACTGCATTCTCACTGCTCTGCCTGGTTCTTGGCTTTGTCAACGGCTGGATTTTAGCTATCACAGCGCTTGTTGGAGCTATAGTCTTAGTGTGGCCCGCCTCATGGTTAATCTGTTTAGCTTTCCAGCTTTTTGGAAAATTGGTAGAGCTATCTCAAGTCGTAAATATGGTCTATGCCTTTCTGCTTTTCGTCCTTGCACCAGTCATAAATTACGCTTGGTTGCGAATAATAAGTTGGTATGCCGATAACTCTAAGACGGCTGCATGGTCACTAGCACTTGGAGCAGCCATCAGCTATTTCGAATTTGGCAAAAGATGGTTGCTAATTTCTGAAAGTGACACAGTGAAGATGACCTGGGCGCCAGCAATTGCAACCGGAATAATCGGCCTGGCTGTGGGTGCATATTTAGTATCCAGAGTCGAAAAGCAAAAGCGTCGCAACGCAGACTAACTAACTATCTGCCACCCTATTTGGTGCAATTGAAATTTCTCACAATTGTGATCGAGCAGTGGGCTGCTTTCATAAGATCTTCGGCCATCGATCCAAGCAAGAGGCGATTAAAGCCATGACGGTCATGCGAACCCATGACGATCATGTCTGCTTTCCATTCTTTAGTTAGATCAACAAGCTCAGCCTTAGCTGATCCACCAGTTACCTTGTGCTCGATGGTTTGGCCAACCAGCGTTGCACGAAGCTCACCTTCGACAACTTTTAGCAGAGCTTCGGATTGCTCAAAGGCTGCAGGGTCGTCGGGACTGTAAGCACCAGGAACATAAGCGATGCCGATGTCTACCGGGATGGGCTCAACAACATGCACAATCAAAAAAGTGTCGTCAGCTTTCCAAGGGCGCTCAACTACATACTCAACGGCTGCCTTTGAGCATTCAGAGCCGTCAATGGGAATCATTACACGCATATTTCACCTTCTTACCTACAGCCACTGTAAGTTTACACTTTATCTTCCTGCCGGCTGTATTTTCGCCTGACGATCTGCACCGAACATGGTGCATCTCGCAACACTTCTTCAGCCACGCTTCCGAGCATCAATCTGTTCAACCCTTGTCTACCTTGCGAGCCTAAAATAATCAGGTCAGCGCTCCAATGTTTAGCGTAGTCAACAATCGCTTGCTTGATTGGCCCAGACAATGTCTTTGTACTAATTTTGTGGTCCGGAAGTATTTTGCGCAATTCCACTTGCGCTTCTTGAATAATTCTATTGGACTCGGCATTGAAAGTTTGGTTAGGCTTGGTCATGGCGCTGCCTAAACTCATATCGCCGCGATCCGCGTCGGCCACACTGACAATCAAAAATTCGTCGTCGGCAAGCCACGGGCGGTTCAAAAGAAATTCCACGGCCCTTTGCGAGCTCGGGGAACTGTCAAGCGAGATCATCACCTTCATGAAAGCACTCCATCGGTGGTGAAATATTATCCCACGGTGGCGCGAGCTTCCTTTCAATCAATACATGCTGAGTGGGGAAATCACACTTATCTAGCATCGGCAATTTAGCTAAAATCGAAGCTGGTGACAATCAATACAGGATAGTACGCAATCGCAATCGACCCGTTCAATGCACCTAAACAAAAAGCAGTAACCTACACTCTGGCCGCTATTTGCGCCATGGTGTATGTAGCGCAAACTGCTGGCGGCTGCGACTGGCTAAAGCCCGACGGCGATCAGCTGATTAACTGGGGTGCCAGCTTTGGTCCGGAGACCATCGACAAAGCAGCCTACTGGCGCTTGTTTACGGCAATTTTTGTTCACGCCGGAATTTTGCATCTGGCCCTCAATTTATACGCACTTTTGGGCTTCGGGCCCATGGCCGAAACGGCGCTAGGTCGCTGGCGATTTCTATTCATTTTTATTCTGAGCGGAATAATTGGTGGGCTCGCAAGCATTCTCGCCAATCCAACCAACACTTCAGTGGGTTGCTCCGGCGCAAACCTTGGCATCATCGGTGCTTTTATGGTCAGCTCGTGGCTCAAACGCGCCAATATTGCAGTACGCCTGACGCGACCTCAGCTGGTGCTGCTCAGTGTCTTTTTGCTTTACAGCGCCGTGCTCGGATTGACCAGCACCTTCATCGATAATGCCGCCCACTTAAGTGGTTTTGCTGCAGGCATTGTGGCAGGAATATTCTTGACCGGCAAAAAATCCAGTCGCGCCAATTTGTTCAATTCTGACCCGGCAAAAGCCCTGGCTCTAACAATGGTGGTGCCAGTCTTAATTGCTTGCGACACGCAACGATTGGAGAACAATAACGACGTCAAAAGTTACCTAGACCATCGAGCGGCAAATGTGTTTTTGAAACAAAAGAAGTTTCTTCATGGCATTGAATTGCTTGATAGCGCACTCAGCTACAGGCCAAACGATGCTTCAATACTAAAAGATAGAGCCCGGGCCTTTATGGAAATAGAGCAGTATGACAAAGCTTTAGAAGATATCAATCATGTCATTGCTGCTGGTGCAAGAGATCCAGTGCCTTACATAACGCGAGCACAAATACATCATTTGCTTAAACAAGAAGATAAAGCGGTGGCCGATATGGATGAGGCCATTGTTAAAACGCCCAAAGACGCCCTGCTCTTCAACAACCGCGCCTGGTACAAATTAGCTCAGGGCTCATATAAAGGCGCACTGGACGACGCAAATCATTCAATAAAGATGAAACCAATTGACACTGCCTATGATACCAGGGGAATGGTTTACTACTTTCTTGGCCAACATCAACAAGCGGCCGACGATCTGAGAGAAGCTATCAAGCGCAACGACAAAGATGGTGGCTACCATTATCATTATGCTCTAATACTTTTTGCCCTCAACAGAGCAACAGAGGGCGCGGCCGAGCTTAAACGTTACAGTGAACTTGACTATAAGCCAGAAGCATGGGAGCCTAAGCCTCCAGTTGACATAACTAGCAGCAACAAATAGTTAGCCGCATATTCAGGTAGTGCACAGGAAGAGTTACAGGTAATTTTAGATGCAAATTCTCAAAGACAAAATTCTCAACGAAGGAAAATATTTGGGTAAAGGCATACTCAAAGTTGATTCATTTATGAATCACCAGATAGATCCTGCATTGATGAAAGAAATTGGTCAAGAATTTGCCAATAGATTTAAATCGGTCAAAGCCACACGCATTCTCACAGCCGAAACCAGTGGCATCGCACCGGCTTTAGCATGTGCCATGATTTTAGAATTACCTCTGGTATTTGCACGCAAACACAAACCTGTGACCATGGCCGCTAATCCATTTACTGAACGCGCCGAATCTCATACCAAAGGAACCATTGTTGATTTGATCGTTTCACCTGAATATTTAAAGGCTGACGATCGCGTCATTATTCTCGACGATTTTCTTGCCAGCGCTCGCACCATTACAGCCTTAGTAAATATCGTGGCATCCAGCGGGGCTGAGCTGGTGGGCATTGGCGCAGTGATAGAAAAAACATTCGAAGGCGGCCGAGCGGCGCTGGGTCACCTGAATATTCCCATTGAATCTTTAGCTGCCATTAAAAGTTTTGATAATGAGCAGATCAATTTTTAAAATTTAAAATGAAATTGTTAGTTTAGTGGAAATTTCTCGCCGGCAAATACAAATCTTCCTTTAGTGGTGGCAGGGCTTCGAAATGCCTGGCAATGACGTTGCAGACACCTTCTTCCAATTGCAATAATCCTTCGACTTTTAGCAGCGACGAATTCAATACAACCTGCCGATAAATTTCAAATAGTTTTGGTTTGATAATCACATTGGCCATACCGGTTTCATCTTCTAAAGTGAGAAAAACAAAGCCTTTTGCGGTTTGGGGCCTTTGACGACAAATAACTCCTCCGGCAACAGCCACTTCTTCACCATCTTCTTGTGAATATAGATCAAGACAAGAATGTATTTTATTCGCCTTGGTCCAAACTCGATAAAACGCCATAGGATGTTTGCCCGTAGATAATCCCATGGTGCGATAGTCTGATACCACTTCTTCCAGTTCACTCATTAGCGGCAATTGTACTGGTGACTCATAAAGACAATCAATAGCTTTTCCACTAGCATCTAATTGATCTTCTGCCACCAGAGCTTCAAGCAATGGCATAGATTTTTTTGGTCGTAATAAGGACAGTACACGCCACAGAGCCTGACGTCTATCAGGGCAAAGCGTTTCAAAAGCACCGGCCTTAGCCAAGAATTTGAGATCACTGGGCATCAGACCACTGCGTGATACCACATCTTCAACTGATGTAAATAATCCACCACTTTTCCATGATTGCTCAAGAGCCTCAGAACTTCTGTTTCCTAATCCATCGATAAATCGCAAGCCCAATCGTACAGCGAGACCACCACTACTGGTGGCGTCTTCTTCTAAAGTGCAATTCCAATAGCTATGAGCCAGATCTACCGGCCTGATTTTAACGCCATGATGCGTAGCATCGCGAATCAATGATGCTGGGCTATAGAAGCCCATCGGCTGGGCATTTAAAATAGCACAACAAAACTCAGAGTGATAATAGAGTTTAAGGTGCGCCGAAGCATAAACCAATAACGAAAAAGAAGCAGCATGACTTTCAGGAAAACCATAATTGGCAAAAGCCTGTAGCTGGTGAGTAATGGTTTTGATTGCTTCATCAGTAAAACCATTTTTTTTCATACCATCAGCCAGCTTGACACAGAGCTTAGCCATCTTTTCTTTCGAGCGTTTATGACTCATAACTTTGCGCAGCTGGTCAGCTTCAGAAGCGGTGAAATCAGCAGCCGTCACTGCTAGTTTCATACCCTGCTCTTGAAATAGAGGTACACCCAGAGTGCGCTTAAGAATCGGCTCAAGACTAGGATGAAGATACTCAACTTTCTCTTCGCCTCGTCGTCTTTTCAAATAAGGATGAACAATATTTCCTTGAATTGGACCAGGTCGAATTAGAGCAATGGAAACAATAATGTCATAAAAGCAAGTTGGCCTGAGCTTGGGCAAAATATTCATTTGCGCACGCGATTCAACCTGAAATACTCCCACTGTATCAGCCTTCTGCAACATCTGATAAATGGCCGGATCAGTCATATTGAGCTTACCGATATCTATAGTTTGACCTCGATGCTTCTCAATCAACTTAAGACCTTCCTGCAGCATGGTCAACATACCAAGCCCCAGTAAATCAATTTTGATCAAACCAACCAAATCGATATCATCTTTATCCCATTGAATGACGGTGCGCTTCTCCATGGCCGCATTCTCAACCGGCACGATTTCACCGATAGGCTGGCCAGAAAGAACGAATCCACCCACGTGAATCGAACGGTGACGGGGTAATTGATGCAAACCATCAATCACTTTAACTAAGAGTTTAACTCGCCTGTCGTTAATATCAAATCCGAGTCTCTCTAAACCACCATTTGCCAAATTAGCTGCCGCATCTTGAGCTTCGCCGTGACGGGCTTCTCTTGAGAGCAAGTCAGCTTGCTCTTGAGAAAACCCAAGCACTCTGGCTGCGTCTCTTGTAGCCGAGCGTCCGCGATAAGTTATCACTTCGCAGACCATGGCAGCGTGTGCACGTCCATACTTCTCATAGACATATTGCAAAACAATCTCTCGCTCCTGGTGAGCAATATCTAAATCGATATCAGGCGGCTCAGTGCGACCTTCAGATAAAAAGCGCTCAAACAATAAATCCATAGCAATAGGGTCCACTGCCGTAATCATCAGGCAATAACAAATGGCCGAATTAGCAGCAGAGCCACGACCCTGTACAGCGATTCCTTGCGAGCGAGCGAAGCGTACAATGTCCCACATAATCAAAAAATATGGCGCTAGTTTGAGTTTGTTGATCAAACTGAGCTCATGATTTAACTGTTTACGATGCACATCGGTCAAGTCATCGTAACGTTTGGCGGCACCTGACCAGACTAAATGCTCAAGCAAACCAGGATAACTTACCTGCGTAGCACGAGTGCCAGATTCGCTATCAAGTAAAACCGTGTCAGTTGCTTTAGGGTCAGCCACATCAGGTATTTCTAAAAGTGAAATTGAAATTCCAGATTCTTTTGCCACTGCTTCAGTAAAAGAAAAAGAAGGCAATGGCGGCTCTAACCATCCTAGTCTAAATTGACAGCGTTCGGCCACCAGCAAAGTATTCTTGATACCAACCATATTGTGGCGCCACATATGAGCCATTTCATCAGCCGACTTCATATACCAGCTGCCGTTGGGCCTCAGTCTGCGCCCAGCCTGAGGTAAAGTAACTTTATGCTTAAGACAAGTCAGTACATCATGAACTATGCGCTTTTCACTACCGGCATAGTGCACGTTATTAGTCACCACCCATGGTGTACCAGTAGAACTGGCAATTTCGATCAACTGTCTGGTGATTAAAGACTCTTGAGTAATATAATGATGTCCAACTTCTAAGAAGAAATCTTCACTAAATACTTCCACAAAGCGTTTTAAATGTCGTCTGGCTACAAGTGTCTCACCACTTGCTAAAGCAGTTGGAATTGCGCCATGAGGGCAACCAGACAGAGCAACAAGACCCTGCGCTCTAGAAAAAAGCTGATCATAAGTTATGCGCGGGTTGCCTCTATCGGCTTCAGATCTAGCTAGAGTGACAAGGGCACAAAGATTGCGATATCCGGTCAGATCTTTGACTAGCACAATAATGTGAGACTCGTCCTCTAGAGTTAACTCAGCACCAACAATTGCTTCCAGAGATACTTCTCTGGCAGCGTGAGCAAATCTGGGTATGCCCCCCAGATCATCATGGTCGGTTAGAGCAAGCGCATCAAGACCAAGTTGTTTTGCCCGATATGCCAGTTCTTCAGGGTTTGATGCCCCATCTAAAAAAGAAAAGGCCGAGTGACAATGAAGTTCTGCATATCTGGGCATTGTTACCTAATTAGTCAAAAACTCCTTCCACATACCAGCCGCGCTCTTGATGATCATAAACAAGCAAAACAGTCATAAGGTTGGGAAGAATTGAGCGCACGCCGGCTGATTTATATCCGGCCCGAGAAAGTGCAGCAAATTCAGGTTTCTTCTCTATCAAAGCTACGTAATACGATTTACGTACCGGCTTCTCCCACCACATACCAGAAATTCGCTCTGGTGTTGTAATTTGATTGACGTGATACCACTGACCTCGATAAGTAACGGCAGCAGGCTTAAATGGAGTTTTACTATCTATTTCACCATGGTCACGTTCTTTTGAATCATTGTCTTTAAATTGAACAAAAACCGGCATGGCCGGTGTGTGACGCTTTAGCACTAATCCAGGCATCAAGCAGTCCTTTCTAGTTTGATTGGTAGTTTTTACATCAGAAAAGCGTTGGATAAATTCATCGTTTACTGGAGTTGATGTTGATAATTGACTGGCATTAACCACCGGCACCCATACACCAGCTTGTTCAGGCATATATTGATCATTGAGTACCGGTTTAACTAATGCGTCTTCACCTAATCTGGTCATAAAGCGCTGCAAAAGCAGCATTACAGGCTCGGAAGAATCATCGAGTTCATCACCTCCGTTAAGTAAGAGCTCTTCTCGAGAAGAAGAATCTTTTGAGATCGTTGCTTTTTTCTGTTCAAAATACTCGCGTGAAAACCTTGATACAGAAAGATGAATAGCAGTAAATTCACGAATTAATGGTTTTGATTCCAGAGACAATCTCAATACATCCAGAAGAAATCTGCTGTTGTGAGATGAACGAATGAGTTTGATTGTTCGCTCGTCAAATTTATCGTTATCATTGAAAAATGTGACTGTGAGCTCATCGGCAGTCAGTCCATTGTTTTGCAATTCACGCGTAAGACGCTCCAACATTGTTTTAAAAACAAATAGAGTTTCTTTCAGCGATTCTGTTGCCGAACCAATATCGATAATGCACTGAAATTGCTTTTCAACCAGTGGTAATGCCGGCTGAGTATTATCTCTTCCACAAGCTAAATCATATGCAATAAGAACACTTTGATCAAAACGCCCAGCATAGGACGTCACCGGCACCTCCGTAAACTGGCCGATAGTTCTAATTCCCAGTTCTTTTAAATTTCCTTTCGCCTCTTCCGTGACAGGCAGGAAGTCGATTGAAAGAGGCGAAAGGAAAGCCTTGTCGCAGCCCGGGTTAACGATATACCAGCGTTTCGATTTCGAACGACTGGCTACCCTTGCTGCAAAAGCGCAATCAGCGAGGCCAATATGGCCGTCGACAAAACCATAACGACTAACCAACTTAAGTACATCTCGGCAAAGCTTATTTTCGCCGCCCAGGCGATTAAACCCCTCAGCGTCAAAGAAGAAATGTCCTGATTCACCAGTGCTAACACGTGGAGACGCGGCAATGAGTTCCCTGGCCAATTTCTTCTGCGCACTCTTGTAAAACTTGTCATCGTACTCTCTCCAAACTAGGTGTGAACAAATTGCCCTTGCTTCTGTAAATGTCATGCCTGGATGAATATTTTCGCGTTCAGCTTCCTTCGAGCAAATCAAAACTTTTGCCCGACCAATGCTGTTGGAAAATTTCAAAGACTGATTCTGATTGTTAGAACAGGAGAGCAGAACTAAAGGTTGTCGCTTAAGTTCAGGCTCTGCTTTTAGATGTACTTCGATCTGGAACTTGGGGATGCGTAAACAGGCGATTCTGGACATGAGATGGCACCGATACTTCAATATTGTTAGACATGCCGTCTTTCCAAATTGCCCCATTGATAGTGGGCATCAGGGTGGCAATATCATCAGGATGACCGGTTAAACCAAGCTCGAAATGAACAGGCCTAGAGAAGCCGAAACTCAGTCTTGAATTTGCTCCCCATTTAGCAGACTGGGAAGAAGAATCATCATCTTTTAGCACTATTAATGAGGCTTTAGATCTTTCCAAAGCCCGTTGCAATCTTGCATAGAAGTTACTGGTGATGATGTTCTTCTCTCCTAGATCTAGAATGACCACATCGAAAACGCGAGAACGAATCAACTGTTCGCACGCCCACAATGCATCTTTTAAATAGTCACGTCTGGCAGTTGGATCTTTATCGGTGTTACTTCTCAGAACCCAGAATCTACCTTGTTTTTCGTCTTTTGCATGATTAGAAAAGCACCAGTCGGCGGCCAGTAACCTGTCAAAGGTATCTATATAAATTACATTCAGACCAGTGGCGCACCAATTAGAACAAATCGTTCGCAAAACAGTGGTTTTGCCGGAAGAAGAAGTACCAACCCATTCAGTTATGCGTCGCTTGAGCAATCCAGCTGAAATACCAAAATCAATCTGGTCTAAACCGGTCTTCAGTGAACGGCCTACCTCACCTCCAGATAGCCACTTGCCCGGAAACAGCTGTTCAAGCTCTTTTTTTAAATTTGCAACACTAACTGCACCAACCATAGCCGCGCTACGCCCGCCTCCTTTCGATTTAATTGCATTTCCCCGATGCAGTAATTAAACCATACGGCTGTATGGTAGTCAACCATTTTCTTTTGCCTCGTATGGCAATTGCATCTATATAGATGTAGTACTGCGTATACAAGATAGACCAATAAGATAACCCGCAAAGATGGGATTGAATTTAGTTACCGGCTCTCCCACTTTGGGCAATCATCCATTGAGCGCTTAAAACTGAGGGATTCCTTTTGATTACACAAACCACCGAGTATGCACTTAGAGCTGTGGTTTTTCTTGCTATGAGTGATGGCCAAGCCCATACAACAGCACAAATTGCCGAAGGTACTAAAGTTCCCGGCGCATACCTATCTAAAGTACTGCAGTCCCTCAGTCGTGCTGGGCTTGTATCTTCTCAGCGAGGCCTTGGTGGTGGTTTCACCTTAGCTGTGGACCCCGCCGAATTATCTATTTTAGAAATCGTAGAGATTGTTGATCCCATCCTGCGCATCAAATCTTGCCCCATGGGATTGCCGGAGCACGGTGGTGCACTATGTTCATTGCATAAATGCATTGATGAAGCGCTGGCACTAGTTGAGGGTACGCTCAGCCACTCGAGCATCAAAGAATTGATTGATGCACCATCAAGAGTCGGTTTATGTACGGTGAAGAAAAAACGGCGACGGGCTAAATCACTCTCGCGAAAATAATCAAATCACCAGGCGACAACGTTTTTTTCTTTTCCAGCCTTTGCGCGTGCGCAGTTTAAAGCACACAAATGCTTTTAACTGTTCCACTGTAAGATTGTCGGCAATTACTTGCCAGAGAATTTTTCTTGGCTTGCTGGCGTAACCATAACCTAGATCAAAATATTGCATCAATTCTAGGGCTTCTTCTCGCCACAACAACTGTGCCATTGCCAGTGGGTCTAAAGTATTACTGCGACGTGCCGGCCAAATCTCTTCTGCATATGGTTTGCCTTCACGCACGCCTACTGAAATTAGACCCCAGGAGCTGGGCACAATTTTCACCGCATGATCCACATGCTTTTCGTCTGCCACCAGAGTCATTTTTTCAAAAACTTTGCCGTAATGTTCTTGCTGATTAGGCAGTCGCAGCAAATTATCTGAGGCTGATTTGATTTCATAGCCATGCAAACTATCGTTGATGATTGCCACATCAACGCGCACCAGACCACACAAGAGATTCAATTCATCAACTACTCGACTTTTGGGAATGTCACCCAGCACCCGCTTAATTTCGGTGCGATAGAGAAGTCTGCGAACATCCAACTCTTTCAATCGATTTTGAGCCTCATGCCTGAGTTGAAAGTAATCACCAAAGATGGTGCCAATATTCTACACACAAAAATCAGATTTACCTACTTGATGCCAGATGTTGCTTGTGCGAACTAGCCGATTCGTCAGGCTCAATAATGACGCTGTGGGCCGCAAGAATCAGCATAGCAACCACAAGAGTGCGGAAGATTACTTTAGGTAGAAACATGACGTCTTTCTAGAGTTGTTAATTGTCGGTTTAGAGTTGGCGAGGGTTCGACCCTTACGGCAATATCTTTGCGGTAATTAGCGGGAGGCCCCTCTGCAGAAAATATATACCATCAGTGGTGCCTGATCAAATTGCAGATCTTCAGAGCATTTTGCGCAGATGCAACAATAGGCAGTGGCAAAGCGGCTTTTCAAGAGAAGAAAAATAATTTAGTACATGTTTTTATCGGACAATCCAAACATTAATCACTGGGCCAGCTCTGCCATGCCTTTTGACACTAGAAATTGATTGAGCGATTGCGCCAGGTCAACACCGTTCATCTGACCTAGTGGTACAAAAGGTCCTATTCTCATGAATTTGCTTTGCAAAGTACCATCACGCATGGGTTGGCCTGCGTATGTAAAAACTCGATTGGAGCTCAAATTTTGCATCTCACCATCACTTAAAAGCGAATAGTGATTAAGTGATTCTTGTTGAAATTGTTCGGCAATCTGGCCGGTATTTGCATAACTCTCTGTGATTACATAATGAGTGCGAGTCAAAAGATTGCTAGGTGTATATTGCTCACATACCTGTTGCACAGTCATGAAGCGCACCTGCTTGCCATTTGAAACACTGTCTTTCTCTGAAGGCAAAATGTTGACGTGCCACACGTTGCCCGCCTTATCCATCTGGTGCCCCATGTGCACCACCATTTCATTATCGGTCCAGGCACCAACCTGTCTTTTCATACCTGTGCGTAAATCGGTGACATCAAGGGTGATATCACCTTTTTTCGACCATGAGCCGGCCATTGTTCTCGGAATTTGAAACCACTCGATCATCGGCACTTGAGGCCGTGGCACAGTCATAGAGGCTGACTGCTGGTAAAAACCGGCGTGCTGCTGGTCTGGTTGTGCGGCATCAATCTGGTAGCCACCGCGATACTGTGGTGCGCTTTGTTGTGCATAACCACCGTGCGAAGAACCTGGCACATAGCTGTTAGAAACTGTTGGCAAATAGTCTGAATGTTCTATCCCCAGTTTCAGCGTCTCAGCCTTTACCGGCGTAGCGATGCTTACCAGAGCAATCAACAGAAAAAGTATCTTTTTCATCGTCGATTACCAGCGCTTGAGACGACCAAGACCGTCTTCAACCTGTTTGATCAATTGACGGCGTTCGGGAGACTCGGGAGATTTTTTAGCATTCTCCAGGGATAGTTTAAAAAGCTCTTTGGCTTTACGAAAGTTCTGCTGCTGCAAATAACTGCTGCCTAGCGCCGCCAGCACTTGTGAATAGTTGAGTGTCATAGCCTCTACTACACCTGCGCCGCCCATTTTTTTAGCAAACTTTGATTTATTGATTGATTCGAAAAACTTACCGAATTGAGCGACTGATTTCTCATTCCATTCAATCGACTTGGCAATTTCGCCTTTAGCTTGATGGGCCATTCCGACATAGAAGCAAACCATTGCCAGACTGTGGTCTTTAGGATTTTTAGTAGTGATGTCTTCGTATTGCTCGCTGCCAAACTCGATTACTTGATCGTACTGTTCTTTGGCCATAATTTGCTGAATAATGGATTGACTGGCCCACGAAGCGCGGTCAGGAAGAATGGCACGATATTTTAGTGCCCAGCGCAAAATTTGTTGTTGGGCACCGAAAGCGGCAGTACGACTTCCTACTGTGGCAGAAACAATAAAAGC
Organism: Cyanobacteria bacterium auto_48_18; assembly: GCA_036170915.1. Lineage (GTDB taxonomy): Bacteria > Cyanobacteriota > Vampirovibrionia > Obscuribacterales > Obscuribacteraceae. The sequence continues at coordinate 14,143 of JAVHQC010000026.1, read as the reverse complement.
TGCGGCCACCGCCGCCCTGACGCCAAAAAGCAAAGCGACCATAAGGCCAGCGGCTCCAGCTACCATCCACCAGTTTTTGGCCAGATAAGACTGATAAAGATTTTGGCCGACGAAATAAAACAGCACAAGGTTTATGGCGATTCCGACTAAAAAGATGGTGGCAAAAACAGCGTAGACCACCTTGTCTTGGCTGGGATTAGCCACGGGCATGGGAGTTTGCTCGAGAACCGGACCTTTAGGTTGCTTTGTCCTGATCTGCCGTCCCCCAGACGATGGGTGCTGAGATACTGATTTCTTGGCCATTTTTTTCCCGTATGCTATTTCAGACTATGAACGGATGTTAACAATGAAAGCCTGTCTGGCTGAACGTGCATTCAGACCGATTTTAATATGCAATAGAGCATACAACGGTGCAAGTCTGCCTGGGCAAAGATGACAGGATGTTTTAAAGAGTTGAAACTTAGTTAGGCCGTGCGAGTCGTCTGAAGATTAGAATATTACTGGTAGGTGCAGATGTCATTATGTACCTATCGACGAGAGGTATTAATTGACCGAGGCCGACGCCCAAAAATTGCCGCCAAAAAAGGTTTGCCTTTCTTGCGCCAAAGAATATTCACCGGAGATGATTATTTGTCCGGATGATGACACTTTGCTGACGCCGGTGATCGTCGATACTTTGATTGGCACCACTCTGGCTGAGAAATATCAAATTCTCGAAAAGCTGGGCAGCGGTGGCATGGGCCTGGTTTACAAAGCCAGGCACAATTTGATGAAGAGACTGGTGGCAATCAAATTGATGTTGCCGCAGTTTGCCGCCAGTGCCACCGCCCTAAAGCGTTTTCGTCAGGAAGCGCAAGCCGCCAGCCACTTAAACCATCCCAACATTCTCAAAGTTTACGACTTTGGTGTCACGCCCCAGGGTTTGCCATATTTGGTTATGGATTTGCTGGAAGGCACTAATTTATCAGCCGAACTCATGGCTCATGGCTATTTGCCCCTGGGGCGTTCCCTGAATATTTTTGTGCAAACGTGCGCGGCCTTGTCGCACGCCCATCAAAAAGGTGTCATTCACCGCGATCTTAAGCCCGGCAACATTATGATGGTCGACTATGACGGCCAGCATGATGTGGTGCAAATTGTAGACTTCGGTATGGCCAAAATTCTCTCTGAAATGGATGCCGAAAATGAAGAGCTGACTAAAACCGGAGAGGTTTTTGGCAGCCCCATGTATATGAGCCCCGAACAATGTATGGGCAAGCCCCTTGATGCGCGTTCAGATATTTATTCACTGGGCTGTGTAATGTACCGCACGCTAACCGGTAAACCAGCCGTGGCCGGGGCATCCGCGATGGAATGCTTTAACAAACACGCAACGGCTTTGCCTGCGGCTTTCAATGAAGTGGCGCCCGAATTGATGCTTCCCGTTGGCCTCGAAAAAGTAGTCTTTAAGGCCATGGCCAAAGAAATTGAAGATCGATATGAAAACATGAGCGACTTACGTGATGATCTGATGTCGCAACTTTCACTGATCAGTGAAATCAGTTCGTCCATGCCTGCCGGCACAGTGAGGCCATACGTTCCTCAGCCAAGTCAGATTAATCAACTACAACCGCATACCAGCTTGCCCGAACCCATATTGGTGGATTCGCACACGCAAGTCAGTAATGTGGCCATGTCACCATTTCCGGTGGCAGACCAGCAAGTATCTAACGCAACTGATTCAATATCTGATTCTTCTTTTGAACCAGCCTCGGCTGCATCTTCATCGGCACCTGCAAATGACACAGGGTCTGGATCAGTGCTTCAGTCTATTGCAACTACTGGTGCCTCTACCGGTTCACCTGCAACTACTGGTGCCTCAACATACAGTAGACCGTCATCAAGCAAGTTTAATAACATCCGACAGACTAATCTAGACGATTCTAATTCTGCCTTATCACAATTCCAGCCACCAGCCAATGCCACTCGCAAAGGTATTCTCTGGGCTTCTATTGCGGGCGTTCTAATCATTGGTGGTGCCGCTGCTCTTACTTTGATGCCCAGCGCGCAGAAGACGCCTGTAACCACTAGTGATGCCCCAGCCCCTCAAGACAATTACGCTAAAGTGCTCAGTCAAGGCCAATCATCTTTTGATCACGGCGACTATTCAGAAGCACTGAAAAAATTCAAAATTGCCTTCAATGAAGCGCGCGCATCAGGCGACTATGAACATAAAGTCGCCGAAGTTAGAATGTCTCTTGGCCGTACTTATATGGAAACTCAGCAGACTGAAAACGCTAAAAAAGAGTTTCAAGAAATTCTCAAAATTCGCGAGAGCGAGAAAAAACTGTCGGCTTTAGACGCCACTGAAGCGATGAACGAACTGGGCAAAATCTATCGCTCTGAAGGCAACTTCTCCCTTTCTCAGCAGTTCTTCAACAAAGCACTGGTACTCAGGCAGGGCTACAAAGGGGCTAACCGTGCTGCTGTAGCCGAGACTTTAGCTGACATGGGCAATCTCGCACTGGCGCAAAAGCAATTTAAAAAAGCTACAGATCTACTGGCCCAGGCAGAGTCTATTGCCAGCTCTTCTCAGGGTCTAAATGAACTGAATAAGGCTAACATTTTTAGTGCCATTGGTCAGGCTTATCAACTTCAGGGTCAGTACGGCAAAGCTACTTCATATTATGAAAAAGCACTGGCTCTGCGCGAAAAGAGCCTTAATCCTGATAATCCGGCTATTGCAGACACTCTAACTTATCTGGGCACGCTATCGTTTGTACAAAGAAATTTTGCTAAAGCAGAAACCTATCTAGTGCATGCGCTGGATATTCAAAAAAGAACAATGAGCAAAGATGACCCTGCCATAGCCACCACAGAATTTTGTCTTGGTGTGCTCTATCAAAAGACTAAACAGTTTGATAAGGCAGAGCCGATGCTGGCAGATTGCTTACGCATACGCACGCAAATACTTGGCGCCAAAGATGCCGATACTGTGCAGACAAAACGGCTTTATGACTCGGTTAAAGCCAAGCGCAGCTGAAGCTCAATTTAATTGTCGTGCCTGAAAATCAAAAGCGATATTGGTCAAATACTCGTAAATCTAATTCGCTGTCAAAAGTGTAGCTCTGCCAGACAAATTGAATCGTAGAAGAGGGTCTTTCTACAACCATCTGCTTCAAACTATAATCGCTTTTCTTGACTGAAAGACGCACGTGCTCGCCTTTGGTATGAGACTCAAGATCGTAGAAATCATCTTGCCCCTCTGAGCTTGATGTCAATTCGAGACTCTTCTGTAATCGGCGAAAAAACCAGTGACCATCTGGCACGATGTGGTCTAACAGCAGTGACGCAGTGTAATACACGCCACCAAATGAGACACCAGTGGCATCAGCCACGGCCAGCGGCAAACTGGGGCAGTGACTCAAACCTTCAAGGGGATAGCGCTTGAAGACACCTTCATCGTTGCTGCAAATGACATTGATATTGTCCTGGTCCTGATCTTGCAGGTCTGAAAGAACGCCTGTGCTGTTCCACTGATAGCGAAATCGACTTTCCTTTTTTTGGGTGCGTTCGAAAGCAGTAGCAAACGAACACCCTGCTTCCACACTTTTGGCCCCGACCTGAATTAGTGCCGTCACATTGCCGCTATCGGTGTAAGTCTTGAGCTGCCGATATGTTTCTATCACTGATTCAAGAATATCGCCGGCAGTCATCAGGGTCTTAATTTCACCAGCAGTTTGCCCACATTATTTCCTTCAAAAAGCTGATTGAGAGCAGCTGGAGCTTGCTCAAGCCCATCCACCAGCGTTTCTCTAGTTTTGATTTTACCTTCCATTACCCAGCCCACAAGCTCGGTGGTGGCGGCGGCGAACTTGGGAAAATAATCAGAGACAATAAAGCCTTGCAAGCTGGCGCGCTTCATTAAGAAAGGCACCAGGTTCGCCCTGGCGTTGGCATCATTGTCATCATTATATGAAGATATTAGCCCACAGAGCACCATGCGCGCTCGCATGTTGAGCCTGGCAATAGCGGCATTCATGATTTCTCCGCCCACATTCTCAAAACTGATATCTACACCATCAGCAGTGGCAGCGGTAAGCTGAGTCTTCCAGTCAGATGCTTTGTAGTCTACGGCCGCGTCAAAACCAAAATAGTCAGTGAGCAGCCGGCATTTCTCTGCACCACCAGCAATACCGACTACTCGCAGGCCCTTGATTTTACCTATCTGTCCTACCACTGAGCCAGTCGCTCCGGCCGCAGCAGAAACAAGCAAAGTCTCGCCCGCTTTAGCCTTACCGACTTCAAGCAAACCAAAATAAGCTGTCAAACCGGTCATGCCAGCGGCACCCATAAATAGCGTCAACGGCACCCCAGGCGGCAGTGGTGGCAGCACGGCAAATGGCCATGATTCTCGGCCGTCGATTAAACAATAATCTTGCCAGCCTATTGGTCCTGACACCAGATCATCAACCTTATACAAATCACTATTCGACTCAATTACTTTGCCGATTCCCAGGCCGCGCATAACTTCACCTATCTGCACAGGCGGCATATACTGCTCCACGTCAGTCATCCAGATGCGATTGGTCGGATCAAGCGATAGATACAAATTTTGCACCAGAGCCTGACCAGGCCCCGGCGCCACTGCCGATTCTACAAGATCGAAATTAGAGGCTGTCACCAGACCCTGAGGACGGTTCTTCAACAGGAATTGGCGATTGTTGAGTGTCATGATTTCTCCCACCGGCGGTAACTTTTAGTAAGACACAAAAAAGAATCAACAGCATGCAAGCAAGGCCGCACAAAACAAACATGCCTTGCTGCCAGCCGATTTGAGTGAAACAGTAATTGGCCAACATGGGCACGGTGATAGCACCAATGGCGCCGCTGCTAATTACTACTGTAGATGTGGTAGTGGTGTCAGGCTTAAAGTGTTCATTGGCAGCTGCCAATATATTTGGAAATATGGGACCGAACCCAACACCGAGCAAAAGCACCATAAGCAGTGTCCAGACTCCAGCATGAGCGGACAGAGCCAGAGCACCAAAGGCGGAGGTCGAAAGGGTTATGCCCATCAAGGTAATTTTACTCGATGAATAGCGGTCGCAAAGAAATACGCTAATCAGGCGGCCCGCAGTTAAACCGGCCCAGAGAATAGTCATGTTGATTGAAGCCATGGCCAGGTCAAGGGCGCAATATTTTTGCAGAAAAGCAAACAACCAGGTGGCTGCGCTGACTTCCATACCAACATACAAATACAGCAACAGTGCGTATAACCATAAAACCGGCTCGCCAATAATTTGGCTCTTAACGGTCTCTTCTGGTGCCACATACTTTGCCGACGGTTTTTGAATTTTCAAAACCAGAGCGCAGACCAGAGCAAAAACCGCACCGAAAATATAAACGGCATGATATGACCAGGGGCTGCTCAGACCTGCCCAGGCTATTTGTGGCCCGGCCAGTGCACCAATGCCGAAAAAGAGATTGACTTTGTTTAAAGCTGAGGCACTGCTGGCGGTATCACTGACAAGCACGCTCGTAGTCGAAGCAATGCTATTCAGTCCGGTGCCGCATCCTAAAACAAAAGCACCCAGAGCCAGAAATTGTAGATTCGGGCCCATGGCAATAGCGACCATACCAGCAGCAATAATGACAGCCGCCAGACGCAGGCAGTTGCGGCTGCCTAATTTATCGCAAAATAGTTTGCCCAGCATCAGCATCAACATACCGCCGCCGGCTGTGATACTGGCCATCGAACCGGCCATACCGAGGGCGATATTATTGGCCTCGGCAATTTTTGGAATCAGTGGCCCGCTCCAGCCAGTGTTCAAACCGGCCAGGAACGTCAATGCGCAAGCGGCTACGATAATGCGCAGATTCTGTTGCGCTTCGTCAGCCATCAACCGATACTCAAATTGTGCTGGCGATATTTTTCCCAGAGTTGGCTGGCTTCATCAGGCCTTTGCTGTTCGTTGAGAACACGCGCCAGGCCATCTACAATTGAAGTGATCAGGAATGGATCAATTCGCTCGCTCGCTTCATGACATTGCAATGCTGATCGCAAAGAATTTTCCGCCCATGCAAAATCGCCACTGCGCGTGAGCAGTCGGCCGTAGCAAAGAAAATAGAGTGATGCAGATGCTGGCGAATGCTGATAGTCGAGCGTGGCCACACCTGAAAATTCTTCAGCCTCTTTATACATACCTTTGCGCCGGTAAAAATTACCCAATTGATTGAGCGTCTGCAAAGTCTCTTCCACACCAATTGTGCCAGCCAGAACGAGCGCCTCTTGCAGAAACTTCTCACAACTGCGTGGCTCCAGCTCAGGGTCTAACTCAGACTCTAAGGCCAGAGCAAAAACCTGTCGCCACCTAGATTGATTTTCTGCTACTTGAGATGATGACATCGCTAATTCCATTTCTTCGGCCGCTAAATTCTAACAGTACCACCCGCTTTGAGCGTAAATGCACAGCTGGCAAAATCGACCCTTATATGTCATGCTATACACTCAATATATTGACCAGCAAAAAGGACAGAGCATGAGTATTTCGTGGGGCAAACGCCAGCGCTTCAAGTTTAACGCCGGCGGCACCTTGAGCAGTTGGGCACCACCAATGCTACCAGCGGTTTATGCCATCACTTATAAACAAGACCCTGCCAATAAACCCAAAGCTCATACTGTCTTGTTCTTTGGTCAAGCTGATGATCTTTCACAGCAAGCGATTCGCAGCCACAATCACGTGCTCGACTTCTGGGCCAACAATGGCGGTGACGAGAGCGAACTTTTTGTCTTTATACTGGCCATGCCTGACTCTACTCGCTGGGAGAGATCGAGCGTGCAAGAGCAATTGGTCTCAGAATATAACCCTGACTGCAATCGTTATTAATAATTAGCGACTCGACACTTTACAAGCTGGTGAAATCGCCGTATATCCGGTATTTTACCAGCGTGAATCTAAGTTCTCTGTCATAATATACGAGTGCGAGCACCGCAGGCGATTGCCTCTGCTGTAGAGCTAACTCTACGGCCTGGGCTTATGTCGTCTGTTGAACGTTTGCGACTTAAGTAAGGGCGTGTAAATGGAAAGTGGAATCACTATGCACAACAAAATTTTGGTAGGAAATCTCGCAACCGCAGTCACTGAGCTGCAAATCAAAGAACTGTTTTCGCAAACTGTAGGCACTGTCGTCTCAGTCGACATCCCCAAAGATCCGCGCACCGGGTCAAATCGCGGTTACGCTTTTGTCGAAATGGGCGACCCGGGCGAAGCTGCAGAAGCAGTCTCCAGCTTGAATGGCTACGATGTTAGCGGTCGACGTCTGAACCTCACTCTGGCAGAACAGCCAGGCCAGAAGAAGGCCCCCCGCAAATGGTATCAATTTGGCTCTAAATGAGCCACAGCTCACCATTTACATAAGTTTGAATCCACACTCATGACATTGACATCCAGAGATGATTTATGGCATGCTGTGGTAGATTCTGAAAATACGATGGTTTTAAGCCATAAACTGGTCATGCACCGTCGATTGCGCAGAACGTCCTTGCCCAAAAACGCTTTGAAGCGTTGCAAGGTATCCACTCCGTATCAGGCCTGGATCGCAACATAGATAGGTACTGGCTTAGCTTAGCCGTTGTTTATATAAGGATTCTAAATTGACCACATTTGCTGAACTTGGCTTGTCCAAGTCTACTCTCGCCGCGCTTACAGACGCCGAGTATCTCGAACCAACCGAAATTCAATTAAATACAATTCCACTCTTGTTGTCTGGCTCAGACATCATGGGCTCGGCACAAACAGGCTCTGGGAAAACCGCCGCCTTTGCTTTGCCAATTATTGAATCACTGCAAGAGCCACAAAAAAGACCTAGAGCACTGATTATGGTGCCTACACGCGAACTGGCTCTTCAAGTAGAAGACCAATTTGTGAAATTCAGTAAATACAATAAATTACGTTGCGTCACTCTTTATGGTGGCACTGGCTACGAAAAACAGTCACGAGCTCTCAAGCGTGGTGTAGACATTATCGTTGCTACTCCAGGCCGCCTGCTCGACATGGTTGAGCGTCGCATTGCCGACGTATCTGGCGTTGAAATTTTGGTGCTGGATGAAGGCGATAGATTGCTCGACATGGGCTTCATGCCGCAAATTCGCAAAGTAATTTCGCAATTGAAAAAAGAACGTCAGACTGTGATGTTCTCGGCCACAATCGATCAACGTGTTCACAGATTGGCTGCTGAGTTCCTCAACAAACCAATTACTGTAAAAGCCAAATCTACACAAATCGAGCCTGATGCTATTGATCAAAAGCTCTACCATGTCACTGAATTCGGCAAAGATGCTTTGCTGGTGAAACTAATTGAAGAGCTCGAAATGAGTTCAGTCATTGTCTTCACCAAAACCAAGCGTAGAGCCGGTTGGGTACGTGGAAGACTGCGCGACGCCAACGTACTGGCAGAAGAAATTCACGGTGACATTTCACAAAGTCAGCGCGAAAAGACTCTTGCACGTTACCGCGACGGCCGCTTCAAAGTTCTCGTAGCCACTGACGTTGCTGCACGCGGTCTCGATATTCCTTCAATCTCACACGTAGTTAACTACGATTTGCCAGATTCACCAGAAGATTATGTTCACAGAATCGGCAGAACCGGCAGAGCCGGAAAATCAGGCGTAGCATTGTCATTCGTTAACGATGAACAACGCTATTTGATTCGTGACATCGAAAGAGTAATGGGTCGCCAGCTCGAGCAAGAAGGCAAGCCTGAAGCTCGCAAAGTTGTTCCAGCTCGCCGTGGCTTTAGAAGCAATGGCAGAAGACGCGTAGTTTAACTGCCGGTCTAAGGCGTTAATTTCAAATCTTCGCAATCAAGAAATCGAAAAAGCCAGGACTACGGTTCTGGCTTTTTTGTTTATAGACTAGAGCGCGCTTTCAGTGCCAGTTCAACAGCCAGGGAGCCTGACTCGGCCACTGCTGTGATGTGACCCATTTTGCGGCCGGGGCGCGCTTCTTCTTTGCCATATAAATGTACATGCGCCTCGCTGGTAGTCAGGGCCGCGATAAAGTTGGGCTGACCGCCTTCCGGCCAGAGGTCTCCAAGCAAGTTGACCATGGCAGCAGAGTGAAAGGGAGTGGTAGCACCTAAAGTGAGGCCGCAGACCGCTCGCAATTGTTGCTCAAACTGGCTGGTGGGGCAGGCTTCAATGGTCAAATGACCTGAGTTATGAGGCCTCGGTGCCAACTCGTTTACGAGAATGCCGTCTTCCGTGAGGAAAAACTCCACACAGAGCAGACCCACAGTATCAAGCTCATCCATAATTGATTTGGTAATGGCAACGGCCTTATCAACTAAGTCTTGATTCAACCTGGCCGGCATTGATGAAACATCAAGCACATGGTTGACGTGCTTATTTTCGATGGGGCCAAAATATTCAAAGGCGCTTTGATCGCCTTGATAATTACGCGCACCAATGACTGAAAATTCTTTCTCAATACTGATGAATGCCTCAGCTACAACTTCGGTTTGTTTATTGGCGCTAACGAGCTGAGCAAAAGCTGCTACCGCTTCGTCTGCATTTTGCACCACTTTTTGACCTTTGCCGTCATAACCAAAGCCTGCGGTTTTTAGCACCGCTGGAAATTTTATATGTGCTGAAGTCAACTGAGATTGCAGGTGCTGAGCGCTTTTAATTAAGGTGAAAGCGGCAATGGGATAATTACCGGCTTGTAAAAAATCTTTTTCGCGCTGGCGATTTTGGGCCACATAAAGAGTTCTTTCATCAGGATAAACAGGCACAAGTGGTGACAAAAATTTGAGAGTTTGAACAGGAATATTTTCAAACTCAAGAGTGACCACATCCACTGCTGAAGCAAACTGTGCCAACGCAGCTTCATCTAAATAAGAGGCACAAATTAGTTTGTTGGCCACCTGACCGGCAGGACTTTTCTCTTCGTCTGTATAAACAGTAACTTTATAACCCATGGCCTGTGCAGCAAAGCAAAACATACGCCCCAGCTGCCCGCCGCCTAACATTCCAATGGTGCCACCCGGCTCGATTTGTTTCATTGATGCAAACCTAAGTAGAAAGCGATTTTCACTTAAGACTCTCTCCCAAAACACTGTCGGTTTGTACCTGACGATAAGCCCTTAATTTTTCCCGCACAGCTGGTCTTTTATTGGCCAATATTGCCACTGCCAGTAGTGCGGCATTAATTGCCCCTGGCCTACCAATTGCCAGTGTTCCTGTGGGAATACCAGCCGGCATCTGCACAATCGATAAGAGAGAATCCATGCCCTTAAGCGAATGGCTCTCCACAGGCACACCCAGCACAGGCACGAGTGTCTGTGCGGCAATCATTCCCGGCAAATGAGCAGCACCACCAGCGCCGGCGATAATCACTTCGATGCCGCGAGATTCAGCAGAAGCGGCAAAGTCAGCCAACAACTGCGGCGTGCGATGAGCGGAGACGATTTTGCATTCATGCTCAATTTCAAACTCATCTAAAATTTGATCGGCATGACGCATGGTCTCCCAGTCTGATTTGCTGCCCATCACCACTGAGACTATTACAGTCATTATATTCCTCTTTTTGTAGCCTCATCATTATTGCACTGGCATCATTGCACCGGAATTTTAAGTTTTTTGCCCCTCGATTTTGCTTCGAATTTATCAAAGTATGTTGTGAAGTGACTAATTGTTTGCGAACAGGGTGCCAAGTGCAGTATTCTTGGCGTGTGAGCTGACTTTCGAGGGACTCATATGTGCGGCATAATAGGCGTTTCAGGTACAACTGACGCCGCTAGAGACGTATTCGTCGGTTTGATGAACCTCCAACATCGTGGTCAAGACGGCGCCGGCATCTTAACCCTGGCTGAAAGCGGCAGCGAACTTTTCAACTTGCAAAAAGGCAGCGGCCTCATAGAGAACGTCTTTTCTGAACGCTCTTTTAAGAAGGGCTTAAAAGGTAAGACTGCGCTTGGCCACACTCGCTACGCCACAATCGGTCGGCAAGACCCAAATTTACTGCAGCCATTCTTCGATGCCCGCTCTACTATTGGCATCGGCCACAACGGCAATATCGTCAATGTATATACTTTGCGCGATGAGCTCACTGCTGCAGGCATTGAGTTCATTCCAGCCACCGAATCTGATTCTGAAGTGATTTTGAAATTGCTGGCTTTCGAGCTGGGTGGGCATGAACCCACCGCAGAACATATTTTTAGAGCTATAGAAGCATCAATGCATCGCCTGATAGGGGCTTACGCTGTAGTGGGCATAGACGGCAACGGTGGATTATTTGGTTTTCGCGATCCGGACGGCATCAGACCCCTGATTTATGGCACTCGCACAAATAGTGAAGGCAAGCAGGTATATGCATTAGCTAGCGAATCTATAGCCTTGACATATCTCGGCTACACAATTGCCGGTGATATCAATGCCGGAGAAGCAATTTATGTTTCAGCTGCTGGCGAGGTAAGCCGCAAAGTGCTTTTTCAGCGCTCACTATCACCCTGCATGTTTGAATCAGTGTATTTTTCAAGAGTCGAGTCTGAGCATCAAGACCACTCAGTTTACGAAACTCGTTTTCAATTAGGCCTGGTTCTAGCGGAGCGCATTAAAGCGCTGGGCATTTCTGCCGACGTGGTCGTTCCTGTGCCTGAAACCAGTCGCAGTGCTGCTATTGCCATCGCCGAAGCTCTAGATTTACCGTTTCGCGAGTCGCTGATAAAAAATCGTTACGTCAACCGCACATTTATTCTTGATGGTCACGCCGCCAGGCAAGAAGCGATTCGCCGTAAACTTTCACCCATTACTTCTGAAATTGCAGGTAAACGTTGCCTGGTCGTAGACGACAGTATTGTTCGCGGTACCACAGCAGCGCAAATCATTGAACTGATGCGTCAGAGTGGTGCCAAAGAAGTGATAATGGCATCCACCTGTCCACAGATTCAGTTCCCTTGCTACTACGGCATCGATTTTCCCAGTCAAGATGAGCTGGTAGCCTTCAATTGCACTGAAGAAGAAGTGGCGAGAAAACTTGGTGCCGATCGCGTTATTTTCCAGACCATCGAAGGTTTGCGCAAAGCCCTAAATAAAGGTGGTCTGTGTACAGGATGCCTCACCGGCACCTACCCAACCGACGTTACTTGTGGCAGCGACTTTCAGACTCAGCGTATTAAAGACCGCACCACTCTCATTCGTAAGTCATAGTTAGCAGCCAGATGAGGATTTAAAAGTTGTCCGTAAACTTGCAAGACTTAATTCTGGTGTACGACGGCTCGGTCAAACGTGTGTGGCGCCCTGCCGGAGATGACGGCACTTACTGGTTTGAGTTTACTGACGATTATTCAGTTTTTGACTGGGGCAAGATGCCTGATACCATTGCCAATAAAGGCAAAGCCCTGGCAGCTCTCGGCGCATTTTTCTTTCAACATCTGGCTGACAATAAAACCTGGATCAATCTGCAAGAATCATCGCACTTGCTCAAGTTTAATCAAGACTGGTTACGCAAATTATTCAATCAACCTAGTTTCAACCGCCTCACCACCCATGGTGCGCGCCACCACTATCAAGGTCTAGTGACAAGTGACGGTGCCACAACCACCATCGAACAAATTCCTGCTCACCAGACCTATATGGCGGTCACCAAGGCTGAAGTAGAGAGGCCTGAGGCCACATCAATTCTTGACCAGACGGTTTTCTATTACACCAACAAAATTACTGATGTCCGCAAACTGGTGCCCTTAGAAGTGGTATTTCGCTTCGGCATGCCGGCAGGCAGTTCGCTTAAAGAAAGGCTCAAAGCCGACCCTGCTTACGCCCAGACCTTAGGCCTCAGTGCTGTGCCCGAAGACGGTCAATGGTTTGAACGCCCTGTTCTCGAGTTTTACACCAAGCTTGAACCTAAAGACAGACTCTTATCGGTTCAAGAAGCTCTGACAATTTCAGGCTTGACACCAGCTCGTTTTGAAGAGCTGACTGAGTTGGCATACGTTACAGCTCTGGCAATTTATCACCATTTTGCTGAACGTGGCATCGAACTCTGGGACGGCAAATTTGAATTTCTGGAAGATCATAAAGGTCTGCTGTTAGCTGACAGCATCGGCCCCGATGAGCTGCGTCTGGTGTTTAGTGGCCGCAGTTTATCTAAAGAAATGATCCGCGAATTCTATCGTGGCTCAAGCTGGCAGAAAGCCATTGCTAAAGCACAAAAACAGGCGGCTCAAGAAAACCGTTTAGACTGGCAGAAAATTTGTATAGACGATCTGGGTGAACAACCAGATAATTTGTCGCCCCAGTTTAAAGCTGTGGCCGACAAGCTTTACGGTGTGCTGGCTAATCACACTATAGGTTATTCAGTATTTTCCCAGCATCCGACCCTTCCCCAGTTTATCGACTCTATAAATTTTGCCGCTAAAGAAGAAGGCAGGGCAAAATGAAAGTGCTGGTAATTGGTGGTGGCGGAAGAGAGCATGCTATTTGCTGGAAACTGTCAGCCAGTGCCCAAATCAGTGAGATTTTTTGCGCCCCCGGCAATGGTGGCACCGCAAACTGCGAAAAAACAAAAAACGTCAGCATTGATGTTATGGATTTTGAGCAGTTAATCGCTTTTAGCCACAGTGAAAAAATAGATCTGGTGGTAGTTGGCCCTGATAATCCATTGGCAGCTGGCGTGGTTGACGCCATGGAAGCGGCCGGCCTGACTGTTTTTGGCCCCACGAAAGCTCAGGCGAAACTAGAATGGAGCAAAGCTTACGCCAAAGAAATGCTCACCACACTAAATATCGCCACTGCCAAATTTGCAGTAGCAAGCTCGCAGCAAACAGCCGAAGCCATTGTCAAAGCCAATAATTGGGCCAGAGTAATAAAAGTAGATGGTCTGGCACTGGGCAAAGGTGTTTTCGTTTGCGACAGCGAAGATGACTGCTTGACCGCTTTAGATACAGTTTTTAAGAGCGGCAAATTTAGTGACGATAAAGTTGTTATTGAAGAGAAACTTACGGGCGAAGAAATTTCGCTGCTCACTCTTTGCGACGGCAAAACCATCGTGCCGCTTTTGCCCAGCCAAGATCACAAACGCCGTTTTGATGATGATCGTGGGCCGAATACGGGTGGAATGGGGGCATATGCTCCGGTGCAATTGTACGAACGCAATAAAGCCGC
>JAVHQC010000025.1:0-148154 GCA_036170915.1 Cyanobacteria bacterium auto_48_18 | reverse complement strand
CTGGTGTTACCGGCGGTCTGGCAACTCCCGGTTGCATCAACTGGCTCGTAGCATCCGCCCGCGACGCAGCTCTGTTCAACTAAATCAATTAACTGGTTTCCAATTTTTCCCCGCCAACGCCAGCCAGAGACCTCCCGTAAGGGGGGTTTTTGGTTTTTAGGGTTATAATTCGCACATGGAAAAAATAGTCGAAAACGACAATGACGACGAAAGTTTTTCAAGGCACGCCAATCAAATTGCCGTCAGCGGTTTTGGCATCGCCAGTCAGAAAAAACTAAAGCAAGGGCGCATTCTGGTACTGGGCGATGGACCAGTGGTGCTGGCTCTCTGTGCTAGTTTGGTTGACTCCGGCATTGGTTCGATCAAAATAATTGGCAGTAATTTGACACAGCTCAATAGTTTGCGTTGCCACCTGGATAAACTAGATGGTTGCCAGACTAATAGTAAGATTGATTACCAGTTGGTTGAGGCTATGGCTGTGTGTGATCTGGAATCGCTGGTCAAAGAAAGTGACCTCGTAGTTGAAGTCTTAGATGATTGGCAAGATAAGCTCGGCCTGTCAGACGTTTGCATGGCCGCTCGCCGTGCCCTGCTTCATTGTGGCGGGTCAGGCGTGCGCTTTCAATTGTTTGCCATGGTGCCTGGTCAGTCTTCATGCCTGCGTTGTTTACTAGCCAGCCTGGGATTGGAAGATGCTATTGGCGGACAGAGTGAACAAGCCATTTTGACTCCACTTGCAGGTTTGCTTGGCAATGCACTGTCGCTAGCGGCCGTGAAAATAATCAGTGGCTTTGGTGCTAGCCAGAGCAATGAAATTATCAAAATTGATGGCTTGAGTGGAGAGCTGGAAGTGCTGCGCGGATTCGACTCTGTGCGAGATTGCCCTGATTGCGGCTCACTTGGTGGCAGGAAAATTAGTAACTAAAAAGAATTCAGTAACTAAAAAATCTCGGCCTCTTGCTCCGGCACGCTGGCCTCTTTTAAAGCCGTGATAATAAATTGTGCCCGGCCCGGATATTTACTTCTAATCAATGTCGCAAATACATCCCACTGTCTTGCCGTCTCTCTCAGTGCCAGTTCACGAGCGGTTTTATAATAAGTTGATTGACCAATAGTTTCTTGACCCTGCCTGGCATTGTTTTTCATTTTTTCCGCCTCTGACAAGGCGGTGTGACTTGTGCCGACGTTATTCCAATCTACAAGATCGATTGTATAGGGGTCAAAATTGTTGTTGCCAAATTTATTAGTCAGCCGCTCCACTTGCAGTTCTACATAGTTTGAGTTGCTGTAAAAATCTTGACTGGCGCGAAGTAGATAACCAAAATGCTTCAGGGCCGAAAACCGATCTGCCGGGCTGCGGTCCGCAGTATTAGCGGCGTTTAGCGCTTTCTTTTGCTCACGTTCAATATAGGAAAGTCCACGCTTGATGGTATTTTTCTGAAAAAGCAAATCGGCATCATCTGCTTGATCACAGCTTTTTATAATCAAATTGAGATTATCCGGAGCGAATGTTGAACTAAGCGATTCTTGAATGATGTTGCCGTGCAAAGACTGCTCTGACTTAGCAGTTGGTTCGCTACTGATCTGCTCTTTGAGATCAAATGCCATGCAGGCAGGATTTGAAAACCAGCCAAGCCAGCCAACGAAGAGCAAAATAAAGTGATAACGCGGTATATGCACTATATAGATATCCGGCGAAATTTGCGACTTGCATGCAGACAGCTGAGAATATGTGCAATAACTATAGCTCGATTTAATCACATAGGAACGCCGTCGGCACAATGTTTCCAGCCAGTATCAGTAAAGCCGCTGATTGAGGGGCCTTTTTAAATACTTTTGCCAGCTCTGACGTGATACCTTCTACATAGACCCTTCTACAAAGAATAAGTGCATGAATGAGTTATGTGAACGAAATTCGACAAGTCTTAGTCAATCTCAAAAGAGATTGGCCGATCTAACGTTTGTTGCCTTCGATGTAGAGACCACCGGTTTATCTGCTATCGCCTGCAAACTTGTAGAACTTTCAGGGGTGAAATTTACTCTGTCCTCGCCTCATGTTGAAACCTTCAGTACACTGATTGATCCCGGTGAGCCTATTCCGCCTGAGGTTTCGAAACTGCACGGTATTACCGATGATATGGTCATTGGCGCACCGACTATAGATGCGGTGCTTCCGGGCTTTTATGAGTGGTGCGGCGACAGCATCATGATTGCGCATAACGCAGCTTTTGATGTTGAATTTCTTAAGGTCCATTCCATGCGGCAGCGCCTTACACTGCCAGGCAATGCGGTGGTGTGTACTCTGGCTATGGCTCAGAGTTTGGTGCAAGATAGCGCTAATCACAAATTGAAAACTTTGAGCGAACATTTTGGCTTCGCCGGATCTTTGTATCACCGTGCCTTAGACGACAGCCTCTATGTACATAAGCTATTCGCTAAATTGATTGAAGTTGGAAAGATGGAAACTTTCGGTCATCTTGAGGATGTGTCGGCCACATTCAGTTTTACAGAATCACAGAAGTACGCCCCTGTGGCTCTGTCCGATCAATTGCTGGCTTACCTCGATTTGATCAACTCGGCCATCGATGCTCAAATTGAAATTAAATTGACCTACAGCAGTACTTTTAAGAGCACTCGAGTGGTATTACCGCAAGCGCTGATTGAAAGCCGAGGCAGTGTCTATTTAACGGCCATGTGCCGAAAGAGTAATGCTGAGCGTACATTCAGGCTTGACAGAATTATCGAGGTAACCGTTCACAGTGTTTGAGCGGCAAGCAAAAACGAACTATAAAGCGCTGACTTTGGTGCTGTTATCCGGCGGTTTCTTGTCTGGAAATCTGGCGCTAAATTTGTGGCTTCCGGCCGACGCCGCACCACTCTTTTTCAAGCGCCGTCCCGACAAAATTGATCAGAAGAAGATTCAAGCCGAAACTAAAAAGGAAGAAGAAGCTGCCAGCCTTGAAAGCGCTCTGGAGCCGGTTAAGGAAGATCACAATAAACAAATTGAACGCCATACCAAACTGGGCGATATGTTTTTTGGCCGGCGCGATTACACTAATGCATTAATCGAATTTGAAGACGTACTCAAACTTGATGCTAATAATTTCAAAGCCCACTATATGTTGGGAAAAGTGCTCATGGCCATGGCCGACTATGAAGAAGCATTGAAAGAATACGATAAAGTGTTGACAATACGTGCCACTACGGGCGATGGCCACTTCATGAAGGCTGAAGCTTTACGTATGTTGGGGAGAAATGACGAAGCCAAAAGTGAATATACTAAGTCGCTAAAAATTGATAGCGGTAACGCCTTAGCCCATGCCTATTTGGGCGAATGTTATCGCATGAAGGCCCGTTATCGCGACGCTATCGCCGAGTGCAAACTAGCCGAGAAGCTGAACAAAGATCTCGTCATTCCTCATTTAATTTTGGCTCAATGCTATAGCGCTTCGCGGCAGCCGTGGTTGGTTGAGGATGAATACAAAAAAGCCATAGCTATCAATCCTAAAGATGCCGTCACCCACGCTCGGTATGGTTTGGCTCTGGGTAAATTGGGCAAATGGCCCGAGGCCCTGGCGCAATTGCGCAATGCCACTGAACTCGATACCAATTATGCCGAGGGCCATGTGGGTTATTCATGGGCTCTTGCTAATACTAATAAACTGACCGAAGCTCTAAAAGAAGCTAGAGTGGCCGTTAGCCTTACTCCCAACGATCCTGATACTCATTCTAATTTGGCCTGGGTTTACGCTAAAAGTGGTGATCATCATTCAGCAGTAATTGAATATCGCCTGGCGCTGCAAATAGATCCCAAAAATGGGCAATTGCATAAAGCGCTGGCCCTCGAACTGAAAGACTCCGGCGACCTGACAAGCGCACTGGCCGAGCTGATGACCGCAAAAAACATGTTGCCTAACGATTATGAAGTTAGCCTGGCACTGCAATCGTTGTTGCCAAAAAGCAAGACTAATCTCGAATAATTTCAGCTAAAAAACTATTTCTTGCTGCTGCCCGGTTTAATTGGCTGGCTGCCCGAAGCGCACATGGGGCAGCTTTCGGCCTGGAAGGTTTGCAAATTCAGCTGTTCCAGCGCAAAAAATGGTTGATCAAATTTAGCGCTGCCACCGCTGCGATCGATAATCGTACCTACAGCTAAGACATTGGCACCAAGCGCACTGAGTAGATCGACAACCTTTCTGGCAGAGCCACCAGTAGTGGTGACATCTTCTACCACAACCACCGGCTCACCGGGGGCCAGCTCAATGCCGCGGCGAATAACAAAGTCTTGATTGTCGTTGCGCTCAGCAAAAACCGCACGCACTTGACCAATTCCAGTTCCAGTGCCAGCGTCAGCCTCAATGTCGAGTAATTCGTTGAATGCCAGCGCCATATAAACTTCCAGATGCACCGCTCCTAAGGCCGGCCCAACTACAACTTTTGGTTTAATGCCGGCTGCCAGCATTTTGGCGGCCAGAGCCCGGGCCAAACTGATGCCGTGCAGTGGATATTGCAAAATGCGCTGGCACTGCATGTATTGGTCGCTGTGCAAACCACTGGAAAGCAGAAAGTGGCCGGTTTGCCAGGCGTCTACAGATTTAAATAGCGCTTCAACCGACGCCAGCTTTGTCGAATCCCCTGATTTCATTGCAATCCTCTTATTAGTTCTCTTTCTCAAATGCCGTTATCTGGTATCTTTTTAGCTGGTTTAATCAGCGCAAGCTATTTTAGAATCTTTTTCAGGCGGCAACGGCATCATGAAACCCTTAATTGGAATCAATCTGGATATTAAAAGCGGTCCACCAGAGGAAGCGGCTATTCAGACCACCTACACCGACGCCATTTTAAAAAGCGGTGGAATTCCAATATTGCTGGCTCCTATGCCACGCGAAGACTTGCGTGAAGTGCTGCGGCGGCTTGATGGGCTGATGTTGATTGGTGGGGCCGACTATTGCCCCAGTCTGTACGAAGAGACTGCCGACCCCAGTTGCGAGTTGACCCCGGCAAGGCGCCAGGAGTTCGATGTTACTCTGGCCAATGAAGCATTAAAGGACAGTCAAATGCCTATTCTTGGTATCTGCCTGGGCTGTCAATTAATAAATATCAATCAAGGTGGCACTCTGGTGCAAGATATCAAATCGCATTTGCCCCAGTCAAATGTGCAGCATTCAAGCGTCAATGGTTGGAAAAACGGATTTGCTTTTCACGAAGTGCAAATCAATGCTGATGGCGTGCTCAAGAATATTTTTGCCACCGCCGTTATTGATGTACCTACTTCGCATCATCAAAGTGTGAAAAAAGTGGGAAGGGAATTGCGTGTAGTCGCCACCGCCACCGACGGCATCATTGAGGCAATCGAGATGGATGGCCGAGATTTTGTGGTGGGAGTGCAGTGGCATCCTGAAAGAGATTACGAAACCAATCGACCTTTATTTGAAAAATTGATCAAAGCATCGCAGCGAGGGCGCGCAAACTAATGGCCGGGCGCAACATATTAGTCACTGGTGGAGCCGGTTTTATCGGATCACATTTAATTGATAGCTTGCTGTCGCAAGGTGACACTGTAGTCGCCGTAGATAATTTTAACGATTTTTACGATCCTGCTGTCAAGCGTCGCAATGTAGTTGAGCATCAGTCAAATGCTCACTACAGGCTAATTGAAGGCGACATTCGTCATGACTCCACTTTAGATAAAGTCTTCTCCGGCGCGCCTTACGATCTTGTGGTGCATCTGGCGGCCATGGCTGGAGTGCGGCCATCGCTGGACAATCCGGCTAATTATTTTGACGTCAATGTGCTGGGCACTCAAAAAATTCTTGATCGCCTCATTCCCCTTGCAGGTAAAACCAGACTTGTTTTTGGCTCGTCAAGCTCAGTCTACGGCGGCCGGGAAGGCGAATTTTTTAAAGAGAGCGATCGCGTTGATCAACCACTTTCACCATACGCAGCTACCAAAGCAGGTAACGAGTTGCAGTGTTTTGCCGCTCATCACACAGCTGGTTTGCAGATTGTCTGTTTGCGTTTCTTCACTGTTTTTGGTCCCAGGCAACGGCCAGATCTAGCTATACACAAGTTTTGCCATCTGATTGATGAGGGCAAAACCGTTGAGCTTTATGGCGACGGCAAAAGCCTGCGCGATTACACTTTTGTGGCTGATATCGTATCTGGTATCGAAGCGGCAATGACTTATAAGTTGCCTGGTTTCGACATCATCAATTTAGGCCGCAGTGAGCCTGTTATGTTGCTCGATATGGTCAAGGCTCTGGAGAAACATCTGGGCAAGGGTGCCAAAGTCGTACACAAGCCCATGCAAATTGGCGATGTGCCTTACACATTCGCTAATATTGACCACGCGCGCGCTGTGCTTGGCTATCAGCCCTCAGTTAGCTTTGATGAAGGTGTTGGCCGGTTTGTCGCCTGGTATTTAAAGACACAATCTGAACTGCGCTCCGCCGTCTAAAATTTCGCTTCGGTGTGCCAGCTGGTCCACTTTGCTACTTGCAATGCCTGGCTAGTTTGAATTTTTGTTGTCTTTTGCCGCCTGCCGGTATTTTTGCTTGACACGCCAAGTCGGGGGTTCGGATAATGGTTGCCATTGCATCTTAGATTGTCTATGGCACGGTAGCTCAGTTGGTTAGAGCGGGCGACTCATAATCGCCAGGTCGGGGGTTCGAGCCCCCCCTGTGCTAAATTTTTCAACTCAAATCAAGCTAAAGACAGGTTCGCTGCACTACTGACTAGGTACGCGATACTTTTCAACGTCGCCGAACTTGAAGTATTCATTTTCGCCATGGTCGGCGGTCACAATGGTAGCTTCCTGATTAACCCGCTCCCTTTGCGAACCCTTGGGGAAGCGCAAAATTGTGCTGCCGTCTAAGGCGTAAATGGCGTCGAGCAGCGCGTTGTCAAACTCGGGATTGCCAGAAGAGGCGGTGATTCTGGCCTTTGTCACCCGGCGATCATTGGATACGCGCACAAAAAAGCTGGCTTTTTGACCAAGGGGAATTTTGGGCCCTAAAATCACCCGACCCCGTGCCTGGTCAAAGTGCGGCACCATATTTTCGGGATTATTAATCAACTCTTGCACGCCAGACTGAATGGAGCGCAAAAGACGATTGCGCCATTTGTCCCACTCAACTGCCATTTCTTGATCTTGCGAATCGGCGTCTTGGGCCTGCAATTGCATATCGCTAGCTGAGGCCGAGCCTTGTAATGGTCTGGAATCTTCAGCGCCAGTCTGACCGCGCAGCCGGCCGCCATCATCTTCTTGGGCGTTGCCTTTTAAGCCATTATCTTGAGCGTCAGCTGCCAGGGGCTTGCGTTTTTTCAGCACAGGAGCACTCATGGGCACAATAGGCGCCAGATTTGTAGGAGCCTCAGTGGCGCCTAGCTCCTGCACGTTGCCTTTGAGAGGCTCGTCAGCCAGGGCTGTCAAAGGAGTGTTAAGAGCGCTGGCGGACAGGGCGAAGCTCAGGCTAAGCAACAACACATTCTTGTTGCTGGCTCTGATCTTTTTTACTGCTGCTGAATTTTTGAAATTCATTCCCCTGGCATGCCTCATCAACACTGGTAACATAACTAAGTTAGTCGAAAAAAGTGATGGTGATGTTCCCTTGGTCTATCTTCTCACTTATTTTTGATTTTGGTTTTGCTAATGCTGTAGTTCCATGCATCCTTTTGAAGAATTAGTCGCAAACCGTTTTCTGGCCGCCACAGAATTGTCTCGCACCGAAACGGTGAAAATTCTTGTAGCCCTCTCTGGCGGCCCTGATTCGGTGAGCCTACTGATGGCACTTAAGGCCGGTTTACCAAACGCGCAAATTTTTGCCTGTCACGTTAATCACGGTTTGCGAGGCGTGGCCTCCGACAATGACGCGCAATTTTGCCGGGAGCTCTGTCAGAGCCTTGAAGTGCCATTTGAACTTGCAAATTTGAATATTGCAGTTGATCAAAAATTGCATGCTAGTGAAGAACAACTGCGCATGCTGCGTTATCAGGCATTAAAGCACGTGGCGCAAAAGTTGATGGTACCGTATGTGGTGAGCGGCCATACGTTGAGCGATCAAGCAGAAACCATGCTTTTTCGCCTCTGTCGGGGCACGTCTATACATGGTTTGGCCGGCATGAAAGCCGTGCGTTCACTTTTGGATACTGATACTGATACTGACGGCCAGATCACACTGGTGCGACCAATGCTTGATTTAGAGCGCGCCGCTGTTGAAGACTATTTGCAAACCACTGGTGCAAAAGCTCGTTTCGATCAGAGTAACTACGACAAAAGTTACACTCGCAACTTTTTGCGCCTCGATATTATTCCTTTATTGCAAGAGCGTTTTCCCGGTTTAATTGCCAATATGTCTCATTTGCAGGTTCTTTGCCGCCAGGAAGATGATTTTTTAAACCAGCTGGCAGATGATGAGCTAAATGCTGACAGGGGGCAGGGCCTCAGTGTGGAGCGCTTGCAGATTATGCACATTGCTTTGCGCCGTCGAGTAATTTGCGAACTAATGCGAAATAATCGAATCGAACCAAGCTTTACCCGAGTAGAACGCGTGCTAGCGGCCGCTTACGAAAATCAAGAAACGCGACAGTCATTGGCCGATGGCTTTGATTTATCTATTAAAAATGGCCTTTTAGATATTCTGCCCAGCGCTGCATTAGACGCAGGAGCTGAGCAAGTGGAGCAAGCTCGCCTGTTGCTCTCCCCGGTGGCACTGCTATTACCGCAGGGTGGCAAAACTAAAATTATTGTGGTGCCCTGGTTGAACAAGGCGCTTAAAATTGAGTCAGTGGAATTGGCAAATCAATACTCTGGCCATGCTTTGGAAGGTTTTCCCCATCGGCAAGCTCTCAATATCTTGGTTGATTTGTCGAAGGTTCAGGGAAGCTTAACTTTCCGACCTCGTCAGGACGGAGACATTATTCAGCCGCTTGGAATGCCCGGACCAGTGCGATTGAAGCAATATTTGCATGCTAATCGAGACAGTCAGGTACCAGCGCAAGCATTGCTCAAACAGTTCAATGACACCTTAGCTCAGCGGCTTACCCCGGTTCTGGCCGACTGTAAAGAAGTCTTATGGGTACCAGGTTATGGTTTATCGGAAAAGGTCAGGGTGCAAAGCAGCCCCACTCATGTAATTTCGCTGATGGATTTGGTTTTGGATATTAATACTGAAAAATCAGGTTTTTGCTGATGAGATTATTGCTGCTGGTCCCGACGGCCACAAACCGACCATTGCCGATTTGCAGAGAAATTTAGGGTAAATTTCTCTGCGATTTTGCCATCGTTTATCGACCTCCATGACAGACGTAGGTGGGTTAACAAAGGCGGCAAAAGGCTGCGAGAAAGGGGCGGAATTCTTGTTACTTGCTAATATGAGGTTGTGGGTTCTGTCTTGCTTTTTGAGAAACCCCACCTGATGGGGTTTCTGGCGGTTAAGACAATAGGATCATGTTATAATTTGTTGATTGACATTCTGGAGCATTGGATTAAATGAAGAAGTACGGAACAACATGGGCCGTTTTCTTACTACTACTGGTGTTGGTGGTTTTCACCGTATCTCTCGCCAGCATGGGGAGAAAAGAAGAGCCGCTCACCTATTCGCGTTTGATGACGCTGATTAAAGAGGGCAAAGCGAACGAAATTCGCAAAGTTACTTTCGTCAATGGCGAAAATCAACTGGCAGTTAAGCTGGCCAGTGCAGGCACTGACAGCGATCGTACCGTCATAGTGCCCACTGAAGCAAAAGAAGATTTACTGCGCGAGTTGAACAAAAACAATATTGTCGTTGAGTCCCGCGATCCAGATAAATCGGGCCTTTGGCTCAGTATGCTGAGTTCATTCATCGTGCCGATTCTGGTATTGGCTGGATTGCTTTTCATGTTCCGCAGCGCACAGTCTGGTGGCAATCAAGCTATGAGCTTCGGACGCAGCCGCGCCAAGTTGATGGTAGACAACAAGGTAAAGGTCAGCTTCTCTGACGTTGCTGGTATTGATGAAGCCAAGCAAGAATTGCAAGAAATTGTAGATTTCCTTAAGAGCCCTGAGAAATTCCAGGCCCTCGGCGCCAGAATTCCTCGCGGTGTGCTTCTGGTAGGTTCTCCAGGTACCGGCAAAACTCTCTTGGCAAAAGCTGTTGCTGGTGAAGCCGGCGTGCCTTTCTTCAGCATTTCAGGATCTGATTTCGTTGAAATGTTTGTTGGTGTTGGTGCTTCTCGTGTACGTGACCTTTTTGACCAAGCAAAGAAACACGCTCCATGTATTGTCTTCGTCGATGAAATTGACGCTGTGGGCCGTCAGCGTGGTGCTGGGCTCGGGGGTGGTCATGACGAGCGCGAACAAACACTGAACCAGTTGCTGGTTGAAATGGACGGCTTTGAAGGCACCACCGGAATTATTGTGGTTGCCGCCACTAACCGCCCTGACATTCTTGACTCAGCCCTTCTGCGTCCAGGCCGATTTGATCGTCAAGTAGTAATTGACAGACCTGATGTTGGCGGTCGCGAACAGATTCTCACCGTACATGGTCGTGGTAAACCACTGGCCAAAGACGTTGACCTGAAAGTATTGGCTAGACGCACACCTGGTTTCACTGGAGCCGATTTAAGCAACCTTATTAACGAAGCGGCTCTGATTGCCGCCCGTGCTGATAAACGCGAAATCGAGATGTCTGATTTGGAGCTGGCAATTGATAAAGTGATTGCCGGACCAGAGAAGAAAACCCGCATTATTTCTCCAAAAGAGAAAGAGGTTACTGCCTATCACGAAGTGGGCCACGCCTTAATGTGTATCCTTCTGCCTCATGCCAATCCACTGCACAAAGTCACCATCATTCCTCGTGGATTCGCTTTAGGTCTGACTATGTCGTATCCAGAAGAAGACATACTTTCTCATACAAGAACGCAGCTGGTTGATCAAATCGGCGTGCTTCTGGGCGGAAGAGTGGCGGAAGAAGTAATTTTCGGTGAAGTTACCACCGGCGCTCAGAACGACTTAGAAAAGAGCACTGGTTTGTCGCGCCGCATGGTTACTGAATTTGGTATGAGCGAAAGACTTGGACCAATGACATTTGGTCGGCGCAACGATCAACCATTTATGGGACGTGACTTTGGTCATGACCGCGATTATGGCGAAAATATTGCCACGGTAATTGATGAAGAAGTGTCAGACATGATCTCGACTCAGTACAATCGCGTTAAACAGATTCTCGTGCAGCATCGTCCCCATATGGACGCTGTGGTGAAGGCTCTACTGGAAAAAGAAACTCTCGATAAAGCTGAAGTCGACGCCATCATCGAAGAGATCAATCGCAAGATTGCCAACGGTGAAGAACCTACCATCACTAAAGACAAAACAGATTTGACGCCGCCGACTGCACCTTCTATCGCTGTAGAAGATGGCACCACTATTGGTGGTAACGCCGCCGGTGAATCTGATGTTCGTGATGAGTCAATGCCAGACTTGAAACCCAAGTTTGCTTGATAGATAGCTGAAGCAATAGAAGAAAGAAGGACCGCTGTGAAGCGGTCTTTTTTTTCTCGGTTGTGTGGCACCGCAGAGGAACGTCTTGGCAACGGGGCAATTTTTGGGGGCCATGTCATCAGCACCGAAAGCAATACATTCAAGTATAAGAACAATCGTCAAATAAAAAGGGATTGCCGCAAAGCAATCCCTTTTGTTTGATCTTAGAAGCTATTGACTACGATGAAGCAGAAGCTGCAGCGGCTGACAAAGCGTTCAATTGGCTAACTACAGCTGAGAAGGCTTTGGAAATCGCCGAGCTCAAAGCGCCTTGAGTGATGGAGAATACAACGGCTACTAGAATGGCAACGAAAGCCAAAATAGCGCCGTATTCTGTAATACCTTGACCAGATTCATCAGCGATGAATTTTTTAGTAAGTTCTTTCATTGGTTAGTACCTTTATTCAGTAAATTAAAAGACGCAAAAAAGGCAGTTAAGCCGCTAGCTATTCTACCTATATTTTGAGCTTAGACTATATCAGGCTCAGGGACAATTGGGAGAATTCCTTACACGTTTCTGTGTATGGTTTATTACGGAGCTAACAGAAGCAAATAGGAGGAGACAATTTTATTTTTCTGGCTCAGGTCTGGTTTTCCTTGTCTGGCATTGAGTTTAGCCAGTTCATTGTAAATAGCAGGTTCGAGACAATCCAGTCGCTGGGCCGCTGATAGCTTGTTCTGGGCGCCTGAGAGGTCACCAAGCTCCTGGTGGGCAGCGGCGCTAAGGGCCAATAGTGCGGCATCATTACCCCCTGTAATCAGGTCAGTGATTAATTGCGTTTGCCCGAAATCTTTTCGGCTTAATAAAATTTCGCTGCAACGACGCCTATATAGAATGTTTTCGGGAGCAAGAGCAATGGCAGATTTAAAATGCGCCAGTGCCTCAGAGGCTAACCCTTGATAGGCCAGCTCTTCTCCCCATAAAAATTGATAGCCAGGATCACCATACAGTTTTGCCAGCCCTTCAACCTGTTTATAAAACAAGGCCCGGGCAACTTTAGCCTCTGCCACTTGTGCTGTGGCGTCATAAGCTTGAATGAGAGCCCGCAAGCTCTCTAAGTCAGGTGTTGTGGCAGTGAGCTCGCCCTCTGTAAGGGAAACAATATGCTGCCTGCAAATTTTTTCTTCGAGCGGCCTTTTCAAATAAATGAAGGCTTCGGCTAGTTTCTGCCACTCATGCCAGTCTTGAGAATACTGAGTGGCCAATTTCTCGCTGTTTTTTTTCGTTAGGGTTGCGAGCGATGCCAAAGTAGCATTACTGGCCTGTTCATTTTTGTTAAAAGCCAGTAGCCATGCTTGCTTCCGCCACACAGAGCTATAGGTGCTGCCAAGCTTTTCGCTAGCCAATTTCATTTCTATATTGAGTATATGCAACGCTTCAGAATATTTGCCCTCGATTACATAGATGCTGGCCAACAGGTCAAGGCTGGCCAGAGGGCTGCTTAATGGCCGTTTGTCGTGGTCTGTAATTTTCATTGCTGACTGGCAATTGTCTTGCAAAAGTTTGATTGCCTGCGCTTTGTGATTTTGTTCAAAAAGCATTTTTGCCAGCAAGACTGAAATCTCACTTGCTTGAGCTGAAGTGCTCACGCTTAGCGCTTTCTCAAGATCGGCCAGGGCTAAGTCTCCCTTGTTTAATTGAATGTATACACGCGCTCTGGCTTTTAAATTTTCAACGTTTTGAGCCCTGGTCATGAGGCTGTCGCTGTATTGCTTCAATGCTTGCGGATAGCGATGGAGATTTTCCAGGCAGAGCCCCCGCAGCTTTAGCAGCGACTCTTGAGCATCGGAAGATGGTGTCAGAAGCAGGAAATCTAACAACTCAAGGCAGGCTTTAAAGTTGCCGAGGCTGTAATTGAGAATGGCTTTTTCGATCAGTTCATTAGAATTCAGCCTGGCCAGGGCAGCGTGCTTTTGCTCGCGTGTAAGCTTGCTCTGGGCCTCTAGAGCAAGCTCGATTCGAGTATTTGGCTGGGCGAAATTATAGGTAATATTTTCTGTCAAAGCGCTTGTGTAGCCGATGCACTGCCGGCATAAAAATTGCCTGCATTGGCTGAGGGAGAACAAGAGCTTTTCTGGGCAGGCAATTGTTGTCAGAGCTAGAGCCGTGACCGCAGTGGCTGTGGCCAATCTGAGAGCTGAAATAGTTTTCTGGCTTTTGAAAGCTGAAGACGGCATTTTAGTATCGCCTGCGGTGCAGTCCGGCTCAGGGCCGATTCTTTTGCTTTAGCTAATTATTAGGCCAAGCTTAAGAGTTTTGGGCGTGCGCCGATATTACTTAATGGTTCGTGATAAATTTATTGCTAAGCAAAAGCGGCCTATCTTGGCCGCCTGGCAACCATAACATCTATTCATCTGGGAGGGTCTCACTGTGGCCGTCGTCCAAGAAAAAGAACTAATTTGTAAGAATTTCCTGTCTAAGACGCAGAAGCTTCTAATTGACGGTAAATGGGTTGATGCCGTATCTGGCAAGACTTTCGAAACCATTAACCCAGCCACTGAAGAAGTGCTCTGCCGGGTTGCCGAAGGCGGTAAAGAAGATGTAGACCTGGCTGTCAAAGCAGCTCGTCGCGCTTTTGAATCAGGGCCATGGAAAACAATGAGTACCGCTCAAAGAGCCAAACTCTTGCTCAATCTGGCTGATTTGATTGAGAAAAATGCCGATGAATTGGCTCAACTTGAGACTCTTGATAATGGCAAGCCCATTAAAGAATCCCGTTATGTAGATGTGCCACAAACTGTAGAAACATTCCGCTATTACGCTGGTTGGGCAACGAAACTGGAAGGCGAGACCATCAACGCCAACTCCAATTTCTTCACCTACACCCTGCGCGAACCAGTGGGCGTAGTTGGGCAAATCATTCCATGGAACTTCCCCATGTTGATGATGGCATGGAAGTGGGGCCCAGCTCTAGCTTGCGGCAATACTGTAATTCTTAAACCAGCTGAACAAACACCTCTAACTGCTCTGCGTATCGGCGAACTAGCTATGGAAGCTGGTTTCCCTGCCGGCGTCATCAACATCGTTACTGGTTTTGGTGCTGACTCGGCCGGTGAAGCGATTTCGCGTCACATGGACATCGACAAAGTCGCTTTTACCGGCGAAGACAAAACCGGCAAGCTCATTCTTGCTGCTTCTACCGGCAATCTCAAGCGCGTCTCGCTTGAACTCGGTGGAAAAGCACCAAACATCGTCTTTGCCGACGCTGATATCGACGCTGCTGTTAAGGGTGCCATCACCGGCATCTTCTTCAACCAGGGTCAGGTTTGCTGCGCTGGTTCGAGACTCTTCCTTGAACAAAGCATTCATGATGAGTTCATGACCAAGCTCAAAGAGCGCGTTGCTAAAATGCGTCAGGGCCACGGTATTGATGACAAGACACACATCGGTCCGCAAGTAAGCAAAGAACAGCAAGAGCGCGTTCTCAACTACATCGAGATCGCTAAAGGTGAAGGAGCCACTGTGGCTTGTGGCGGACAATCTCCGTCTGAGCACAAGAAAGGCTACTTCGTTCAACCAACTGTTTTGACCGGTTGCAACAACAGCATGCGAATTGCTCAAGAAGAGGTCTTCGGGCCAGTTCTTGCTGTAATTCCATTCACCACTATGGACGAAGTTGCTGAACAAGCTAATGCCACCACATTTGGTTTGTCCGGTGCAGTCTGGACTAAAGACATTAAGAAAGCCCACAAATTTGCTTCGCTCATCAAAGCAGGCACCATCTGGGTTAACTGCTACAACGTCTTTGATCCAGCCGTTCCTTTTGGCGGCTACAAAATGAGTGGATATGGTCGTGAACTCGGTAAACATTCCATCGAGCTCTACACCAATATCAAATCAGTTTGGGTCAACATGATGGATTAGAGCCCCTCGCAGGCTCCTGGAGAAAGGCCGGTCATGCCGGCCTTTCTCTTGTCTAAAGTACAACTAAAAGCACTAGACCGTTTAACAAGTTTTCTGGAGTATTATTTGATGAAAGTATTTCTTACCGGCGCCAGTGGTTACGTAGGCTCACGTATCGGTAGGCTTTTGACCTCTGCTGGATACTCTGTAAACGGCCTGGCTCGCAACGACATTGCCGCACAGAAACTGCTCAAAGCCGGCATCGAACCGGTTTCTGGTAATTTGAATGAGCCGGAGAGATTGGCACGTCTGGCCAGCAGCGCCGACGCCATCATTCACACCGCTTTCATTCATAATTTTGGCCAGTATTCTTCTTCCATCGAAACCGAATGCAATTTGATGAATGCCTTCGGAGCAGCTTTAGCTGGTAGCGATAAACCACTAATCGTAACTTCCGCTACTGGTGTCGTGGGCGATACCGGTTCAAATATTGCCACCGAAAGCACCATACCGGATTTAAGTCACCCTCTTTCCATGCGCTACCGCGCTGAACAGGCCGCCTTAGACACTGCCAAGCATGGTGTAAAAACTATTGTGATGCGTCTACCGATTTTGGTTTACGGCCACGCAGGTAGCACTTTCATTCCGATGATGATGGAAAACGGTCAGAAACGTCGCATGGCAGCGTACATAGAATCTGGTGAAAATAGTCTCTGCGCAGCTCACGTAGATGACGTTGTCTCCGCATATATGTTGGCTTTGCATAAGGGCGAGGCTGGAGACATTTTCCAACTTTGTGCCGAACCGGATGTGCCAGTCAAAATTATCGCTGAAGCAATCGGCAGAACATTGAAGGTGCCTGCTCAAAGTATCACCAGAGAAGAAGCGAATGAAGTCTTTGGTGAAGTGGTCTCAATGTTCTTTGCCATGAATAACCGTGCTTCTGGTGAAAAAGCCATGGAGAAATTAGGTTGGCTTCCACAAGAAGGCCGCACACTTTTAACAGACATTGAGCAAGGCTCATATGCCACTGCATTTGCCTTGAGCGGCCGGTAAAAAAGAGGACAGCGAGAATATCAACCAGAAGTGGTTTGCTGTAAAAGCTCGCTTTCAATTTCGTCTTCAGCCAGTTGGAAAAGTTTGGTCAGCTCCGGCAAAAGATCGCGGGCTTTCACTGCATTATCTTCTATGGCTGATTGCTCAAGTGCTAAACAAATCAGGCTCAGGCGTGGGGCACAGATGGTGCCGCAGGCTCCTTTAAGTGCGTGCGCCTTAAATTTCAAACTCTTCATATCATTAGCGTCAATGGCTGCAGCTACGTCTTTCAGTTCTTGAGCACAGCTATCTTTGAACATGCGAATGATGGCGTGCATGTTTTTGGTATTGAATCTAGAATTGAGTTGAACCAGGTCGATTATTGGAATATTCTTTGACGGTCGATCTTCCATTTCCAGTGTTTCTGGCGGTGTTATCTCCTGACTGGAGGTGGGAATCATTGTGATTTTAAAATCGGAATCTCCAAGCCAGCGAGTGACGATTTGACTCATCAATAGAGGGTCAATGGGTTTGCTTAAATAGTCATCCATGCCTTGAGCCAGGCATTGTTCGCGGCTGCCGGCAATGGCGTTGGCGGTGACGGCAATAATAGGAATATGTTGACCGCGCCGTTGTTGTATTTCTTTGATGATTTTGCAGGCTTCAAAACCATCAAGTCCAGGCATCTGGCAATCAAGAAAAATCATGTCATAAGTGTTTTTTTTGAAAGCTGTGACAGCCTCAATTCCATCAGCCGTAAGATCAACGATGAAGCCCATGTCTTGTAAGAACAATGAGGCAACTTGTTGATTGATTTTATTGTCATCGGCTACCAGTGCTCTTCTGACACTGCCGGCGCTTTTTGCGGCAGGTTGTGCTTCTCCTGGTTTATTAATGGGCACACTGGATTTTTTGGCCTGGGGCGGAGCAACCAGGTGGCGAGGCAAACAATTAGACTCAACTGTCTGCGTATGTGAATTGCGTTCTTTGGGCTTCCAACCGTCTAAATAATCAAGGCATGCAGCTACCTGTTTCCGCCGCAAGGGAATAGCCATCTGTTTTGTGCGCGGCGAAAGATAAGTGCTGCGCTCTTGAGTGAATGATTCGGGTGCACCAACTTCAATCACATTGATAGAACCAAAGATGGTGGATTTTTTATAGAGATTGAGAAACTCTATGCTTTTCTCTTTATAGCGAACAGTATCAAGAATCACAGCCTGATATTTTCCCGGGCCACGACGCCCGGCTTCGAGCATTTCCAGGGCCGCTGCCGGATCTTCGCTAGTCTGCACCGTAATACCAAGTGTGCAAAGGTGTGCGCAAATGACAGATTCATTCTTGTGTCGTGGTTCCAGTGTAAGCAGTTTCATATCGGCATAAGCAACTTCCCAGGGGCGCTCTTTAGGCTCATTGAGACTGGTTTCGCCATTAGTGCGCAACGGCAAGGAGAAGCTGAAAATTGACCCCATATCTTGTTTGCTGTCTACAAACAATTTTCCGCCCATTAAATCGACCAGGTCTTTTGATATGCTCAGCCCTAAACCGGTGCCACCGGTGCTGCGGTAAGAAGCGCCCTCAGCTTGCATAAATGGTTCGAATAATTTGCTTTGCAGATGCTCAGGAATACCGATGCCGCTGTCATAAACGGAAAACAATAGTTCGCTTTTACCCTGGTCGTTTTTGGTCACTTCCAGTTTGATGACAATTTGACCTTCGTCAGTAAACTTGATTGCATTACCACATAGATTAACGAGTACCTGACGCAGCCTTTGCGGGTCGCCATAGACGACGTCGGGTACTGAGCGATCAACAGTGGCCAGCAACAGCAAATTTTTAGCCGCTGCATGAGGCACCAAAATTTCCGCCACGCCTTCAACTACTGAAAGCGGATCAAACTGACAGCTTAGTACTTCCATTTTGCCGGCTTCGATTTTGGAGAAATCGAGAATGTCGTTGATGATATTAAGTAGCGAAGCCCCTGCCTCGCGAATTGTAGTTACGTGTTCTTTAGAGCTGGCACTGAGGTCGCCGCGCAATAACACTTCCACCATGCCCAGTATGCCGTTAAGCGGAGTTCTCAGTTCATGGCTCACATTGGCTACAAATTCTGTTTTCACTCTCAGTGCCGATTCTGCTTGATCTCTGGCTAGTTTTAGTTCTGCCACCAGATTGCGGTGGGTATCAATATCAGTACAAGAGCCGCACCAGCTCACAACTTCGCCGTCAAGATTTCTAATTGGCAGGCTGCGCACCAAAAACCAGCGATACTCTCCATCGACCCGTCGCATGCGCATGTCTATTTCAAATTTCTCGCCACTTTTCACGTGCTGCTTCCAGCTAAGTATCGCTTGCTCCCGGTCTTCAGCGTGAATCAGTTTGAACCAATTATCGTTTGCCAGTTCTTGCCCACTTAAGCCACTGAACTGCAAAAACTGCGCATTGAAATATTGGGCGTTGCCCTCACGGTCTGCCGTCCAGATAAGCTCCGGAGATGCTTCGCACATTGTGCGAAAGAGCTGGTCGCTCTGAGCCGTTTGCAGCCTGGCCCGCTCACCTTCTTCGTGCATCACGTCAAGTTCGCTGAGGCGCTCAGCCACTTCCGCTTTCGATAAGTTAGAGAAGATTTCGAACTGTAGAGCAAGCTCATGGCTATGCGCCACTTCTTGCTCTATCATTTTTTGAGACATGTCAAAGATCGTCTGCAAAGTTGAGCGCGCTTCGCTATCTGGCAGCTGCTTGAGAGCGTCGTAAAATGCAGTTTGCAAAACCAATTTGTCGTTAGGCGGAAACTCTGGCATGCTAGTGTCTGGCCATATTTGCTACCTGGAATTGGTGTTGCCATAGATTTTTGGGCAGAAGCAAATTCGTTTTGCTAGGGGCTATATTCCACTTTTGGAAACAGCTAACCCTTGCTAAGCAGGTTTTTGCAGTTTTGGTTACAATAAATTGCCTGCCAAAACTGAGGTTTTATGCCCGCAATTGATAAGTTCTCACTGGCGTTGGTTATTGCGGCGACCATATCACAACCTGTTTGCGCTGACGCTCCCGCTAAAAAAGTTGGATCTATTTTTTCGCCCCGACCAGGTCATCAATCGATTGAGCAAAGCTTGACTCTAGAAGAGATTCAAGGCTGGCGTCAGTTGGCTAATTCGACGGGTAGCGAAAAAAACAAGTTCAGGGTGATTTGCTTTTCCCTTGCTGGTGGAACAAGGGCCAGCCTGGCGGTTTTTCGTGTAGCCGATATGACTGTGGCACCCGCGTTAGCTCAAAGTGCTGGTGGCACCAGAAGTGTAACTGCCACAACTGCTGATATCGCGGCTGAGAAAAAGGCACTGCTGGCTGTAAATGGTGGCTATTTCAATTTGAGTAACGGTGAGAGCACCAGCTATGTTGTGCTGGCAGGTAAAGTCTGTGCTGATCCCAGCCTGAATAAGGCGCTCACCGAGAACCCGCGCCTGAAGCCTTTTTTGCCACAAATTTATAACCGCAGCGAACTGCGGTTTTTAAAGAAAGTTGGCAGCAAAGCTAATGTCGCCACCGCTGTCAAAATAACTACGCACAACGAACCATTGCCTGAAGGAATGGCACTGGTGGCATCATTGCAAGCCGGCCCAAGGTTACTGCCGCAATTAACGGCAGAAGACGAAGCATTTGTGCGCACTGAAGCCGATGGACGAAAGGTCGATTCAATTGGTGTTGGACGCACTGCGGCACGCACCGCCGTGGGCCTCACTGATGATGGTTATATGCTCGTTCTGGCTGTGGCAGGCAAAGGGCAAGACGAGTTTTCGTCTGGGCTTAATTTAGCCGATTTAGCTAAGCTGTTAAAAAAACTTGGTGCCGTTGACGCAATTAATTTTGATGGTGGTACTTCAACTACCATGGTTAAGCGCGAGAAAGACCATGGCCCATACGAGACGCTCATCGGGCGCACACCGCAGACTCGAGTGCGGTCAGCTCTAACAGTCGGTTTTTGACTTTATTTTTCGGGCTTGCTCGTGGCCAGTGTGTGCTTCTCTAGCGCAGCCCAACCGCCTTTGCCCTCAGTTTTTGGCTCTTCGGTTACATTGACAGCGTCGCGATTTTTCCTTTGCGTACTATCAACCGGAGCTGTGGCCAGTGTGTGCTTCTCTAGCGCAGCCCAACCGCCTTTGCCCTCAGTTTTTGGCTCTTCGGTTACATTGACAGCGTCGCGATTCTTTCCTTGCATACTATCAACCGGAGCTGTAGCCAGTGTGTAATTTTCCAGCTCGGCCCAGCTGTTTGTGCCTTTATATTGTGGCTTTTCAGCTGCATTGATTGCGCTCTGATTTTCAATCTTCTTGGGGGAGTTCTGTTGGGTCGAATCAAACATTTCAACATCAGGAAAACCCTTCATTGTGGCTTTCGTTTGATTATTAGAGTCTGAAACTGGAGGAGCTTTATCGGCTTTGAGGTCTAGTAAATTGAGTGAGTCGTTTTTTGCTACTTTTTCCGTAGCGTCATTCACCGCTGGTTTTTCAGCGGCTTCCCATTCATGTGGCATATCGATACTCCGGGGGGACGAGTTGATGTCAATATGCCGCTATTATCACTCGGAAACTTCGAGACTCGACAAAAGTTTAATCCCGCAACTTAAATAAGTGGAGCTGATTTGTTAAACGCGACCGCGACGTCGGAGCTTGGCCATTTCAGCGGCCTTAATGCGAGTCATAGCTCTTGAGAGAGCCATTTCTGTCACGTATGCGTCAAGCTTGTCAGTCTTCTGTGATTTTTCTGCTTCGAGTTTTGACTTGGCCTGGCTGGCGCGCGCTTCGTCAATTTCAATGCCCAGCTCGGCCATGTCGGAGAGAATTTCAACTTCAGTGTTGTTGACGTTCATAATGCCGCCGATAATAGCAGCGGTTTCTTCTTCGCCTTTTACTTTAAAACGCAACACGTCTACGGCCAGCGTGGTGACAATCGGTTCATGGCCGGGAAGAATAGTCAGTTCGCCGTCGTTAGCCACGGCTGTAACTTGCTCCACCATGTCGTCGAATACGACTCTTTCTGGGGTGATGATTTTCAGATTGATTGTGTTTGCCATTTGCTTTCTCTAATTTTGTCTAGCTTTAGCGCTGTTATTTTTGTGTTTTTGTACTTTTGGTGGTCTTGTTTTGAGCCGCTGCTTTTTTTGCCACGGGCTGATTGGCTGTCTTGGATTTAGACTTAGTTTTGTCTTTGGCGGTTTTTGAGCCCGGATTTCCGTTGTGCACGATTACTCTGTCTATGAGGCCGTAAGCAAGCGCTTCGCTGGTAGATAGATAGTGATCGCGTTCAATGTCTTTAGCAATACGCGCTTTATCTTGGCCGGAACAACGGTGCAAAAGCTCAATTTGAGCTTCGCGAAAACGCCTGCCCTGAGTGGCCTGAATTTCTAAATTAGTGATGTCGCCTTCAGCTTCCCAGAGAGTCTGGTGAAACATCAATGTAGAAAATTCGTAGGCAACGCGCTCACCGGTTCCAGACGCCAAAATTTCGCAAGCACCAGAAAGAGCGTGACCCAAGCAAATCGTATTGACCGGTGCTTCGATGGAATGCATGACGGCGATAATGCCATCTGCGTTGTAACCGTTGCCGCCGGCCGAATTGATGTACATATTGATTGGTTTTTTTGGATCACGCTCATTGAACCGCAGCAACTTTTTGATCGTCGGCAAAGTGATTTCGTTTTCGAGTCGTCCGAAAACAAAAATATTGCGCGATGTTGAAACCGGCACCGGAGTCTCCTCTGGTGTCTTCAATGGTTTGATTTCAGCTGCGGGCTCGAGTTGATGCTTCTTCTTCATTAATTCATCGTCTTAGCTTGTTCTTTAGCTTCTTCGATGTTGCCGACCATGTAGAAAGCAGCCTCAGGCAAATCATCAACTTCTCCTTCGAGAATTTGACGGAAGCCTTCAACAGTGTCTTTCAACTTGACGTAGCTGCCTTTACGGCCGGTGAAGTTTTCAGCAACTGTGAACGGTTGGCTCATGAATTTCTGAATTTTTCTAGCGCGAGTTACAGCTTGTTTGTCATCGGCTGAAAGTTCATCCATACCAAGAATGGCGATGATATCTTGCAAGTCTTTGTAGCGTTGCAATGTTTGTTGCACACCACGGGCGATATCATAGTGTTCTTGTCCTACGACTTCAGGTTTTAGAGCTGTGGAAGTAGAAGCCAGTGGATCTACCGCAGGATAAATTCCAAGTTCGGCGATTTGACGTGATAGCACTGTGGTGGCATCTAAGTGGGCAAATGTGGTGGCAGGAGCTGGGTCGGTCAAGTCATCGGCCGGTACGTATACAGCTTGTACAGATGTAATCGAACCGTTTTTGGTTGACGTAATACGCTCTTGCAATTGGCCCATTTCTGATGCCAGAGTTGGCTGGTAGCCTACAGCTGATGGCATGCGGCCCAGTAGGGCTGATACTTCAGAGCCGGCTTGAGTGAAGCGGAACATGTTGTCTACGAAGAGCAACACGTCTTGCTTAGATACGTCACGGAAATATTCGGCTACTGTGAGAGCTGATAGAGCAACGCGCATTCTGGCTCCTGGTGGCTCGTTCATTTGACCGTACACCAGTGCTACTCGGTCGATAACGCCCGAGTCTTTCATTTCATGCCAGAGGTCATTACCCTCACGAGTGCGTTCGCCTACGCCGCCAAACACCGAATAACCGCCGTGGTGCTGAGCGATGTTGTTAATCAGTTCCATGATGATAACGGTCTTGCCTACGCCGGCTCCGCCGAATAGACCAATTTTTCCACCCTTAACATAAGGAGCGAGCAAGTCTACAACTTTGATACCAGTTTCGAAAATCACGGTATCAGTTTGCAAATCAATCAAATCTGGGCAAGGTCTGTGAATTTCCCAGTAATCATCGGCCTTCAGTTCAGGGCCTTCGTCAACCACTTCGCCCAGCACGTTGATAATGCGACCCAGTGTGCCTTTGCCAACAGGAACTGAAATTGGTTTACCGGTATCGGTAACTACCATGCCTCTGGTCATACCATCGGTGGAGCTCATTGATACGCTTCTGACGCGGTTGTCACCCAGCAAAAGTTGCACTTCGCAAACAACTCTCATATTTTCGCCGGCTGGATTGACGCCTTCAATAACAATAGCGTTATAAATTTCAGGTAGATGTCCGCCAGGAAATTCAACGTCTACTACAGGTCCGATAACCTGAACGACTTTACCCTGGGTCTTCTCTAGAACTGTGCTCATTGGTTCTCCGATGTCTACTGGTGTTAAATTGCTGGACTGAACTAAAACAATTACTGCTTCTTGTACTGCTGCTGGTCTAGGCTATGCCTATCAGCAAAGCAAATAATAGATGCTAGCGGGAACTTTCCCCAACTCGTTTATGATAGTTTTCGTTCTATTTTATTGTTTCGGCACAAATGCTCATTACCTGGCGTTCATAGATAGGTCTTAAAAAGAGTTGAGAGATGCGGTTGCCAGGAGATTTTTGCAGGATTTAGCCCGATTGGTGGGCTTTGTGCTCTTCGGAGCGCTCGGCTTTATGCTGGTTGAGCACTGGAATTTTCTAGATTCACTTTTCATGACTGTCATAACCTTGACTACGGTCGGGTATGGCGAAACTCACCCTCTTACGTCCGCAGGAAAGCTTTACACCATATTATTGATTTTGGTTGGCGCTGGTGTCGTGCTGTCGGTGCTAAGCGATATGGTGGACATTTTTCTCCGTTTTAATTTGGGAGCCAGACGCATGCGACAAAAAATTGCCAAACTAAGCAATCACCAGATAGTTTGCGGTTACGGTCGCACCGGTCAAGAAGTAATTGCACATTTCAATCACAACAAAATTGAATTCGTCTTAATTGAAATTGAGCCTGAGCGCGCCAAGCTGGCGTCCGAGGCCGGGCATCTGGTTTTACAGGGAGATGCCAGCTCAGACGATGTGCTTTTAGCAGCACAGATCTTGACGGCAAAAGGAATTGTCTGCGCTCTTGATGACGATACTGCCAATACATTTATTGCTCTGTCGGCTAAAGGACTTAACGAAAGTATCAAAATAGTTTCACGAGCTGCCAACCCAGGCACAGAAGCCAAGATGCGCAGGGCTGGTGCCAGCATGGTGATCTCGCCTTATGTTATTTGCGGCAAGCGCATGGCTACTGCCGTCACCCATCCGCTGGTGACTCAGTTTCTCGATGTTGTCATGTCTACTCCAGAGTACGATTTGCGCATGGAGCAAGTCAGGCTTGGTCATGCCTCTTCATTAGTGGGCCTGGCATTGAAAGATGCAAACATTAAGCAGACTTCGGGGGCCATGATCCTGGCTGTTAATCAAAATGGTAAGCTGATATCCAATCCTTCACCTGACCTGATTTTCCGGGCCGGTGATGATTTAATTGCTCTGGGAACAGAGCAGCAGTTGAATAAATTGGTCGAGCTTTCCGATGTTCGGATTTAATTGAGGTAAGTACAGTGACAGAAGCCCCTAATTCGGAAGAACAAGAAATTGCTGTAATCACTCTCGAAAGTGAAGACGGCCATTCTTACGATTGCGAAATGCTCGATCGTTTCGTCTTCGAAGAAAATGAATACGCTCTTCTTCTGAAAATTGCCGAAGAAGGCGCTGAAGAAGAATTAGAAGAAGAAGACCAGACGCTAGTAATCATGCGCTTCTTCCATCGCGGCAACGATTATGTTTTCCAGACAATTGACTCTGATGAAGAGTTTGAAAAAGTCAGAGCATTCGTTGAAGAAAAAGTTGAATCAGAACGCGCTGCTATGGAGTCAGGTCAGTAAAAAAATACCTTTAAAGGTATTTTTTTAAAACTTATAGACGCCTTCGACGCCGACGCGCGTGAGGGCGTCTAGTTATTTTGACTCGAGCTCATGCCGATCATCAGCGGTGCTGCTGCCAGTTTGGTATCTTTATGCGCTTGAGGATGGCAAATAATTTCTTTGGCAATGGCATCGACAATTACTTCTAATGGTGCACGGCTATGAAATTTGCGTTCGCTCATTTGCGCCGCCGACCACATGCCGTCGTCACCAAATCCGGTGGTATAGATCGTAATGTAGCGAGCCCCTTTGTGCACGGTAAAAAGCACAGATTCTTTTTCAAAAGAAGCCCATGAATTTAGATGCAGAGCTTCTAGCAGTTGCGATCCGGGCTCGAGCTCGCCTTCTGGAGTCTTCACCGTAAGCATCTCGCGATTGAGCGCTTTAAAAATTTCGCCTTTCCATAAATCAACTTGCAGGTGATCGTAAATGTGTAGTGGCTCGCCTTCCACAAAAACGCCAGCTTCGGTCTCCGCCACCGTGGGCAGTAGCACTTTTTTGCTTGGCCCGTAGAGGTAGATTTTGATCATATTCATGTGTCATTGCTCCTCTGTTTACCCAGGGGCTTCATCGTAGGGAAAGCAATAACATCGCGAATTGAAGCTGAATCTGTCAGCAGCATTACCAGCCGGTCGATACCGATGCCGATACCCATGGTAGGCGGCATTCCGTATTCCATCGCCATAATAAAATCTAGATCAAGAGGCATAGCTTCGACATCACCGGCCGCTTTTTTGCGCCCTTGTTCTTCCAGACGTGCTCTTTGATCGTGCGGATCAGTCAACTCTGAATAACCATTGGCCAGTTCACGACCAAAGACGAACATCTCAAAACGTTCTACCTCACCCTCATGTTCGCGGTGAGCTTTAGTCAATGGAGAAATCTCTACCGGATAATCAATGATGAAAGTAGGTTGAATAAGAGTGTGTTCTACTTTATCTTCAAAAATTGCGTTGATCACACTGCCGCGACTGTCTTGTTTGTCGAGTTTGACACCAAGACCAAGAGCCGCTTGTTTAGCTTCTTCGAAGCTTTTAAGAGTGGCAACGTCAAGGCCCGTAATTTCTTTAATGGCATCGTTCATGCGCAATTTGCGAAACGGTTTAGCAAATGAAATGTCTTGCCCTTGATAGTGAAAATCGGCAGTGCCGAGAGTATTTTCAGCTACGGTGCGCAGCATTTTTTCGGTGAAAGTCATCAGATCGTTGTAGTCGCCATAAGCGCAGTACATCTCGAGCATAGTGAATTCAGGGTTGTGTCTTGTGCTCATGCCTTCATTGCGGAATATGCGGCCGATCTCATAGACTTTTTCCATACCACCAATGATCAGTCTTTTTAAATGCAGCTCTGTAGCAATGCGCAAATAAAGGTCAAGACCAAGGGTATTGTGGTGCGTGATAAAAGGCCGCGCGTCAGCGCCACCAGCTTCAACTTGTAGAGTAGGAGTTTCTACTTCAAGATAATCGTGCTGATCGAGAAAATTGCGCATATGACGAATGATCAAAGAGCGTTTGCGTAGATTGTCGCGCACGCCTTCGTTCATGATCATGTCGACGTAACGGTGACGGTAGCGCGCCTCTACATCCTTAAATCCTTCCCAGCTATCAGGCAGAGGCAGAAGTGATTTGGAGAGAATCTGCCAGTCAGTTACCTTAACTGAAAGCTCACCTTGTTTGGTGCGGCGAATGGTGCCGGTGGCGCCCAAATAATCGCCTTTGTCAAGTAGCTTGAGCTGGGCTAATTTTTCTTCAGACAAATTTTGTTTGTGGCAAAAAAGTTGAATTTTTCCCGAGTCGTCAAATAAATCAACAAACATCCAGCTGTTGCGGCTGTTCATGATTCTGCCACAAACCTGCACCACGTCTTCTGTTTCGACTTCGGCGGCCAGGTCTTTGTATTGTTCTTGCAACTGGGCGGCTTTGTGAGTGCGCACATATTTGTAAGGATAAGGATTGACGCCCTGCTCTTTGAAGGCGGCAAGTTTGCGCAAGCGATCGGCCTTAAGTTTGCTGGCTTCAGCGCTTTCAGAATTTTCTTGACCGTCATCTGGAGTGGGGTTGGATACTGCCGACATCTTGATTTCGTCGCTCCCAATAGTGCCTTTGTTCACGAGCTTATTCCTAAATTGATCTGAGCTATCTATTTTAGTTTTCTATTTTAGTATCAATGTGAGCGTGCGCCCCGGCGGTGGCTGCTAATACCCCAAATTTGTTACTGAAACTGGCATCATCAGCGAGCTTGGGCTGCGTGTTATAATTTGACTCTGCAAACGAGCAAATCAAGCGCCAGGCCGGATATTTTTTATATATCCACTGAGGCCAATTGAGGCGAATTGAATTGATTTGATTTGAATTGAATTTATTTGAATTGATTTGGTTTTGAACAGATGTAATTTTTAGTTGGGCGGCATTAAGAGGTAGTTCTCGGTGGTTGAATCTACAGGCGGTACCGGTGGTACTGGCGGACAGCGAATTGTTTCGGTGGAACTGCGCGATGAGATGAAAAAGTCGTTTATCGACTATGCCATGTCAGTCATTGTCAGCCGAGCCATTCCTGATGTGAGAGATGGTTTAAAACCAGTTCACAGAAGGATTATTTATGGCATGTATGAGCTGGGCCTAGCACCTAACGAGAAGTTCAAGAAATCAGCCCGGGTAGTGGGCGACGTTATGGGTAAATATCACCCGCACGGCGACTCATCGATTTACGAAGCGCTGGTGCGCATGGCGCAACCGTCTGCCAGCCGTTATGTGCTCATCAATGGTCACGGTAACTTCGGCGACCTCGATAATCCACCAGCTGCCATGCGTTATACCGAGTGTAAATTGCATCCACTGGCAATGGACACGCTGGCTGACATTGAAGCCGAAACAATCGATACCCGGCCCAATTTCGACGAATCGTTGAAAGAACCAACTGTGTTGCCGTCGCGAGTTCCGGTGCTTTTGCTCAACGGATCGTCTGGTATTGCAGTTGGTATGGCCACAAATATTCCTCCTCACAATTTAACTGAAGTTGTGAACGGCACCATCGCTAAAATTGATGATCCTGAACTCGATTCGCGCGCTTTGATGCAGTGGATTAAGGGGCCAGATTTTCCCGGCGGCGGTAGCATCTTAGGCACAGACGGCATTGTTGAAGCTTTCACCACCGGTCGCGGCTCTATTCCTACACGCGGCACAGCGACAATCGAACAATTGAGTTCATCTGGCGGCCGCCAACCGAAAATGGGCATTGTGGTCACCGCTCTTCCTTATATGGTTGGGCCTGAAGCATTCACCAAGCGTGTGGCTGAACTGGTGCGTGATGAAAAATTGACCGGCATCTCTGACGTCAACGATGAGACCGATCGCTCTGGTATGCGGGTCGTGATTGAACTCAAGCGTGACGCCAATGCCCAGGTGGTGTTGAACAACGTTTATAAATTCACCCAGTTGCAAGGTTCATTCCCAGTCAACACCCTGGCCCTGGTTAAAAACAAACCAGTGACTTTGTGTTTGGCCGACATGATTTCAGAATTTATTGATCACCGTGTTGACGTGATCACAAGGCGCACGCGCTACTTCTTACGCAAAGCCGAAGATCGCGCGCACATCCTCGAAGGCTTGCTCAAAGCAATGAGCAATATCGACGAAGTCATTCGTCTCATTCGTGCCGCTGATTCAACTGATCAAGCTAAACAACAGTTGATGACCAAGTTCGAACTGTCAGAAGCTCAAGCTTCATCTATTTTAGAGATGCAGTTGCGTCGCTTGACCGGTTTAGAACGCGCCAAAGTTGAAAA
Organism: Cyanobacteria bacterium auto_48_18; assembly: GCA_036170915.1. Lineage (GTDB taxonomy): Bacteria > Cyanobacteriota > Vampirovibrionia > Obscuribacterales > Obscuribacteraceae. The sequence continues at coordinate 119,155 of JAVHQC010000025.1, read as the reverse complement.
AGAACATGCTGAACTGTTGGAGAAAATCGCTGAATACAAGCGCATTCTCTCTGATCGCAAACTGGTCGATGAAATCATCAAAAAAGAATTGATTGAAATTCGCGACAATTACAAAGATGCTAATGGTCAGAAAGATTCTCGGCGCACAGTGATTGAAGCCAGCGGCTCAGAAAGCGAACTCTCGTCGAAAGACCTGACGCCAAACGAACCTATGGCTGTGTTCATCACCAAGCAAGATTACATCAAGCGCATTTCGCTCGACAGCTTCCGCAAACAGCGCCGCAATACTCGCGGTGTTTCAGGTGTAAAAACTAGAGACGAAGATGACCTGCAGCATTTCTTTGCCGCCAGCATGCATGACAGATTGTTGGTCTTCACCAACCGCGGCCAGATTTATCCGCTTGAAGTGATGGACGTTCCAGAAGGTGGTCGCACCGCTCGTGGTCTTGCTCTCGTAAACCTGCTGCAAATTCGTCCAGACGAAACTGTGACAACAGTTATTCCTGTTTCCAGCTTTGATCCTGACAGCTATTTGATTATGCTTACTCACCAGGCATACATCAAGAAAGTGCAGATGTCTGAATTTGCCAACATTAGAAAGAGTGGCATTATTGCCATTACGCTTAATGAGGGTGATGAACTTGGCTGGGTAAGACCATCTCAAGGCAAGAGCGATATTATCATCGGCACCGGGGATGGTATGTGCATCCGCTACAGCGAAGAAGAATTGCGGCCGCTCGGGCGCTCCGCCCGTGGTGTCAGAGCAATTACTCTGCGCGAAGGTGATCGCATTGTAGGATTCGACGCTCTGGAAACATTCGATGATACATACTTGCTCGTTGTCACCAATGATGGCTTCGGCAAACGTATCAGGTTAGAAGAATTCAGACAGCAGGGCCGCGGCGGCATCGGCCTGATCGGCACCAAGTTCAAAAATGCCAGTTCACGTCTGGCAAGCTTGCGGGTAGTCAGACCAGGCGACGAGATGATCATTGCCACTGCCAATGGTGTAGTGGTGCGTCAGCAAGCCGATGCCATCAGCATTCAAGGACGTATGGCCACAGGCGTGAGAATGCAGCAAGTGGGCGAGGACGATGTGGTTGTTTCAGTCACTCCAATTCTCGAGTCGTCTCTTGAAGATGAAAAAGATACTGAAGGCGGAGAAGCCACCACCTAAGTAGCTCAATAGATATGGTCAAAAAGAAAAGTCGCAGCGTAACACTGCGACTTTTTCAATTGATAGTAAGTCAGCCAAAATTTGGCGGCTGATTAAGAAAGTTCGCTCAAGCACTGGTCGACAGACTGGCCTGTTTGTTTGCATTTCGAAAGGCACCAGTTGATAGACATCTGGCGAGCTAGAGCCAGGCTGTCTGCTGATGTGGCTTTGCCACTAAAGCACTTACCGAGCAAGCGCTCGAGTTCTTGCTGATAGTCTTTTAGAGTGGGCGGCAAGCTGAGAACAAAATTGCCGTTTTCTGCCACTGATAGAAGATGCTCAATGCCGTCTGAGGTCATTGGCCCTGAATAGGTTGGTTTGTACCGTGTCTGTAATGTATTCATGATGCCACCTGGTCTTGACAATGGTTGCTGAAGCGAAACGCCATTCGGGTAATTCCTTGGCAGCGAACCTGAGAGATACCTAAACTATATGCCAGTTATCATAACGTTACGACATCTTTTTTTACAAGCCGTAAAACCCGCAATCTGTCAGCCTTTTTTTCGCTTAGATGGGGGCTTCACGCAAAACTTGCTAATAATCAGGGGAAAAACCCTTAAGGCGTCGGGGATAGCCCGAATCCGCTCTGATTTCTGTTACAAACGCCCTTAACAAATCATTACCTAATTGCACTGCTGCCGCAACTGGCTGTGTTGGCTCTTATGCTCTATGGAGACTGGTTAACAGTTCTTGACAACGGGCATAATAAAGACTCAGACGCCCATGGAGCATCAATATGCGCAAAGAAAAGCTCGATTTATCTCAGGAAAACCAGGCGACCTCGGCACAAACCACAAATGACGGTCTGGAGCTGGACTTTGAAATCCTGCAGGTAAGGCGAGTGGTGGCCGGCAATCCTAATACTCCAAGGCAAGTTTTACTGCGATTGGCAGAAGACGCCAACGTTTCCATACGTCGAGCGGTGGCTGAAAACCCGCGCACGCCAATAGAGGTTTTAAAAAAGCTGGTCTTTGACCCTGATTCGGAAGTAAGAATGGCCGTAGCAGAGAATAAGAATAGTCCTGCCGAGATTCTTGCGTTGCTTGCCAGAGACGAAAACGTTGATGTGCGTTACGGCGTTGCTGAGAGCCCTCATATGCCTGAAGCCATTCTTGTGGCTCTGGCACACGATGACAATCCTTATGTCCGCTGCCGATCACTGAAAACTTTGCAAATGCTGGCTCCAGATTTGCAAGCGCGGCTGAAGCTTTTGCTTAGCCCACCCGTGGAGAAATTATCCGACGGTATTTAGTTATACATATATAGATTGATTGATAGAAAAAAGGCCGTATCCATTGGACACGGCCTTCTCAAACTACTTTGCAAAACTGCAGAGATTTCTTGCCCAAATTTCTCTGTGTTTTATCTTGAAGGCTCTTCTTCTCTCAAGACGTAGCCTTCACCTCTGACAGTCTGAATCAAGCGCTTAGAAGTGGCGTCTTCAAGCTTAGAACGCAAATATCGAATATAGACTTCAATTACGTTTGATTCGCCGATAAAGTCATAGCCCCAGACTTTGTCGAAAATGAACTCACGGGAAAGCACTTGTTCTGGATACTGCATGAACAATCTCAACAGATCGAACTCTTTAGCTCTCAAATCGAGCTGGCGTTCGCCTCTTTTGACTACTCGATTAAGTTGATCCATCCACAGATCGGCATATGTAAGAATGCCTTCCGCTGGTTTTCTCCGCATTACGGCTCTAATTCTGGCCAGTAGTTCTTCAGTAGCAAATGGCTTAGTCAGATAATCGTCTGCGCCGCTATCGAGTCCGCTTACTCTGTCTTGCACGCCGTCTTTGGCGGTGAGCATGATCACTGGAACTTTGGACATTGAGCGCAAGCGCTTACAAACTTCAATCCCGTCGAGGCCAGGGAGCATGACGTCGAGAAGAACCAGTTCGGGCTGGTCTTTCTTGAAAAGATCAAGACCTTGATTGCCATCGTGAGCCACGGAAACTTGATAACCTTCATAGCCGAGCTCAAGTTCGATGAGACGCGCGATATTCACGTCGTCTTCAATGATCAGGATTTTCAAAGGACATACCTCGCATGCATTCGTCACGGTTAATATTAACCCTTGTTCAATATGTCATGGTCTAATGTTTTTGTCCAACTTTTTAGATTCGTTACATGGAGTGTGGAAAGCCAAGCAGGGTCTAAGATAGACAGCACCCATGTCGGAAGAAAAGTTGCAAGAAAAATTGCCAAAGAAATTGCAGAAGACGTACCACAAAATTACTTGAAAAATTCAAAATCACCTGGCCAAGAGGTGAACACGGATCTCGGCTCTGAGCTTTTTGCCTTCGATTCTCAAGCGCTAACTCAACTGGCGGCAGGATCGTCCGTTTTTATCGCCTCTGTATTGGCCATCACTGATGTCATTCCACTTATACCTAATGCCACGTCTGTCACCGTGCTTTTTTTGCGCGTGGTGGGAGACTGGATAATCGCTGCCGTCATCTGGTTTCTCGGATTTCTGGCTATTACGCAGTTATTGCGCTTTGTCAGCAGAGGCGTATGGGTTTCTGATAAAGGAATAAAACTTTCGCGCTTTGACCGCTTGGTTCCATGGAAATCTATTAGCGCCGTTTCTGTGGAGCCCAATTTTTTCTTTACCAGGCTATTTTCCTTGAAAGAAACAGCGCGTCGCCTGACTATTCTTTTTCACTTTGAAATCAAAAACAAATTACTGTCGCAGCTGCTCTTTCCTAACTATGTACCATCATTTTTCTTCAGTAAAGAAACTTTCGATCGGCTGGTCAAGACAGTCTTTGAACGCAGCGGCGCTTTACCAACCACAGCTTTGCCTGAGAGTCTCGATAATAGTTACGCCGTTCTTGCCACTACAAGTGATACTAGAAATATTATTGACAGTGACACTGCAATTGCCAGCCGCAACGTTGAAGACTGGCGTCGCGTCAAACGCACGTATCAGTGGCTTGATAAACAAAAAATTCTAGTTGGCACCATTGTCCTTTTTAGTCTTCTGATTTTTCTTGGTCGCAAGGCCATGGTCTATTATTGTTTCAACAGCGCAGGCAAAGCAGCAGCGCAGGGTCATTTTGAATTGGCGCGCGATTACTATCAGTGGTCAGTCAAACTTGAGCCTACTTTTGCTGCGGGCTGGAATGGTTTGGGGCAGGCTGAATTTCGTCTAGCCGAGCAAGACCAGAGCGATTTCAGCACAGCAGAGCGCGATTGGCAAAGAGCCATATTTCTCAAGCGTGATTTTGTCGAGCCGAGATTGAATATTGTGCGAGTTTATTTCTACCAGCGCAAGTTCAAGGCCGCTGAAGAACTGCTGGAGCACGCGGCCAAACTAGCCCCCGAGGACGGTCTTGTCTTGCTGGAAAAAGCAGAGCTGGATTTGTACTCAGGCAATTACAAGCTGGCTCAGAAAAAGGCGCGCTTGTTACTTAGTGAAGGGATAAGCGGCACACAAAATCCTCAGTATATTTTTAAAGCCCGGTGTTTAATGGCGCAGGCCAAACTTCTAGCCGGTGACCTGGCCGGCGCTGAGTCAGAATTAGCGCGTTATTCGTCCGATCCTCAAACTTTTCACCAGGGCGAAGACATAACCTTTTTTCTCATGACTCGAGCACGCATTCTTTTTGCTGCTAAGCAATATGCAGAGGCAGACGAGCACATCCATAAGGCTCTCAGTCGGCAGCCTTTCAATCAAGAAGTGCTGTTGCAAGCGGCACTGATTAGCTTGGCTTTGAAAAAATATGATCAGACCGCATTTCTCATGAAGAGGGCGCAGAGCATAAAAAATATGTCGGCACTTGGTGCTTATACCTTGCCTTTAGAAATTATCGAGGGTGGTCTAGCCGAAGGTCGAGGCAATCATAGTGAGGCCTTAGTGCACTACCGAAAAGCTGAAGCCAGTGCAATTGGCGCTCACAATGCCTACGACCGCCAATTTTTGCTTGACCTGCAGTCTCGTCTGGCTGCGCTGGCTGCTTCTGGTAACCTTAGCGAAGATGAGGCAAGAGTGGCGCAATCTCTCAGTGAACAGTTGCTCAAGGCTCAGTGATAAAATACTGATATGCGATCACAAGAAAGTATGCCCAGCGTTAAAGAAATGCGTGACTTTTGGCCGCGGCCGGCTATCTGCGACGGCATTAGCATCAATGATTTGCTCGCAGAAATAAAGCATTTTGCCCTTGCAACTTTCGACGCTATCGACGTAGACGGCAATCGTTTTCTTTCGCAAACAGAACTTGAATTTGCCATTGAGCATTGCAATCTTGATCAGCGGCAGCAAAACTACGTTCGTTTCTTGCTGAAAAATTTGGATCGCATTAGCTGTGCATATGACGATCATGACGGGCCTAATCCGCTAGGCATTTCTCGTAACGATATTGCCGGAATTTCTCGCGGCGATCTTATGCAGTATTTCTCCCGCATCTAGCCAAACTTGAAGCTTGACTGATTTTTAGTGAGGCAAACCGAATAGGAAATAGGTCAGGCACATGGCTGCCAGTATCCACGCGCCGGGAGACACTTCTTTTATGCGTCCGGTTAAAGTTTTTATTGCTGCGTATATCACCAGACCGGCTGTCAGTCCGTTGGCAATGCTGTAAGTAAAAACCATCATGGCGATAGTGGCAAACGATGGAAAGGCTTCAGTCAAATCGTCTACATCAATTTTTTTCAGCGAACTGCACATGAGCAGACCAACACAAATCAAAGCCGGTCCGTATGCATATTTTAAATGTTGCAGCGGTTGCATAAGAGGAATGAAAAAGAGTGTGACAAAAAACAGAAGGGCGCAGGTAACTGCTGCCAGCCCCGTGCGTGCTCCTTCACGAATGCCTGCGGCTGATTCGATAAAAGCACCACTGGTAGACGAGCCGATTAAAGCAGAAAAGATGCAAGAGCTGGCGTCGACGATCATAGGCTTCTCAATGTCGCTCAAATTACCCTTTTCGTCCACCATGCCGCAGTTGGCACCAACACCTACGAGCGTGCTCAACGTATCGAGAAAGCTCATGAGAAAAAGAGTAAGTAATATGGGCAAGAAACTTAATTTCAGAGTAGAGGCAATATCAAGCTGGAACAGAATTGGGGCCAGGCTATACTCACCCTGAAACGGTATCGAGAAAATCGCTTTGGGCAGTTCGCCAACACCACAAACAAAACCGGCTACAGCAGTGAGAACGATACCGATCAAAATTGCGCCTCTTACTTTTTTCGCCAATAACGCTGCTGTAGTGATGGTGCCAAATATGGTGAGAAGCACTTTGATGTCGTGCAGATTACCTAATTTGAGCGGAACGGGTGGGGCACCGAGGGTAATACCATCTGCGCTTAGTAGCACCTTGAAGGGCATGCCTTGTGCAGCACTTTCTATTAGGCCGGTTTCGTAAAGGCCAATCAGTGTCAGAAACATGCCGATGCCTGCGGCAAAGCTGTGCTTCATACTGTTTGAAATGGAATTGGCCAGCCATGGGCGAATTTTTAAAAGCGACATAGCGAGAAATGCCAGGCCGCTAACGAATACGGCGCCAAGACGCAACTGCCAGCTAATTCCTAATGCCGCTAAACCGAAAGCGATAAAGGCATTTTCGCCCATATAGGGTGCTACTGCCAGCGGCCTGTTAGCGTATAAACCCATCGCTAAACAACCAAAGACTGCAGTCAAAATCGTGGCCACTGTAGACGGGCCTTGCGGTATTCCAGCGAAGGCAAGAATTGCCGGATTGACCACAATGATATAGGCCATGGTCAAAAAAGTGGTGCAGCCGCCCAGTAATTCTGTGCGAATTGTGGTGCCGCGCTCAGTTAATTTGAAGTATTGATCTAGCAATGGCAGTTAATATTGTCAAAGAGTGGCTAGAGAAGCTAAAGAAGTTGATTGGCAGTGGCCCAGTCCACTTCTGCCTTAATACTCGATTTGATGTCAGCGGCCGGTGCGAAGCCGGTGACGCCAACCAGGCTATCAACTGAACATGTAGTTTCAGTAGCTAGCTTTTCAACTTGCTCAGGAGTGACCGCAATTTTGCCGGGCATAAATGCTTGAGCTGCCTTGAGCCCCATCTTTAGTAAACCTTCAGGTATCGAACTAAATTTCTTGGTGACGTTCAGTGTGGCAGCAATGTTTTCAGCCAGGTCTTTCATGGCTACAGGGCTGGGATTGGCCACGTTGAAGACATGATAGCCTGGGGGCACTTTCTGTAAACACAAATGCACGGCGTTGGCTAAGTCTTTCGAGTAAATCAAACTTTTAGGTGTAACGCCGCCACCGATATGAATATACTTTTCTTCTTTTATTTGTCTAATCAGAGAGAGCATATTGCCCCGGTCTCCTTCGCCGAAAACCAGCGAGGGCCTGAGAATAATAATGCGGGGAATTTTGCCATTAAGAGTTTGCAAATAGTTTTCGCTAGTCATTTTAGACACCGCATATGGTGTCTTGGCGGCGTAAGGACCGGCTTCAGAAATATTCTTAAAGGGACCTTTGCCGTAAATGGCTGATGTGCTAAAAAATACCAGAGTATGTACGCCGTTAGCGACACAAGCTTCAGCCAATTGTTGTGTGGCACGTACGTTAACGACTTCGTATTCCTGATAAGAAGCGCTCTCTTGATGCACTAAACCGGCGGCGTGAATGACGAAATCGCAGTCATTAGTCAGGGCGCGCATTTCTTGATCACCAACTCTGGTGAAGTCGGCTTGCAGCATTTCCACCATGGTCAGGTCAACGCTGTCGCCCACTTTTTTTCTGGCATCGAGCCTGTCACGCACTTGCGATTTGACGATACATTGTTTGGTTGCCACCAGACGGGCGACGATGGCGCGGCCAATCATCCCACTTCCACCTGTAACCAGTATTTTTTTCGGACCAGCCTTTTGAACCATGCGTCCCAGATACCCTTTGATTGATTTAGAAACTCAGCGCTGTAAGGCCACAATTTGCCAGCTGCAAGCGAACAACCAGTGTCGTGATCTCTTGACGAGAGCAACGCTGATAGCGAGCATTTGACAAGTGCTTGCCAAAACGCGCATCTACATCGCAGCATACACCAGGCTGTAGCATCGACACCAGTAGTATTTCGGCAATTGTGCGGAGAAATTGATGGATACCCGCATAGGCGCTCGGGTTGGGCATTAAATGGTTACCATTGGCCTGAATTTGCCGAAAGATTGTTTAAGGGTGCCGCTGATCTCGCCAACGGTGGCATAACATTCCACTGCCTGGCAGATCAGAGGCACAAGATTATCGCTGCCGGCGGCGGCCTGGTGTAATTTAGATAACGCCGCGGCTACTTTTTCCTGGTCCCTCTCGGCTTTTATGCGTTGAAGTGCCGCCACTTGCTGACCTTCCAGAGCCGGATCGATGCGTTGGACATTGATTTCTTCTGAATGTTCATCGATAAATGAGTTGACCCCCACAACCAGCTTGGCCTTGCGCTCAACCTTCTGGTGATCTTCATAAGCCGAGTCTTGAATTTCTTTTTGAATGAAGCCGCTCTCCACAGCTTTAATGGCTCCACCCATTTCTTCGATGCGCTGTAAATAGGCTTCGACTTGCGCTTCGATTTTGTTAGTCAAATCTTCTATATAGAATGAGCCACCCACGGGATCGACCACATTGGCCACACCGGTCTCAAAAGCAATAATCTGCTGGGTGCGCAGAGCCGTCAGGGCTGAAGCCTCTGTAGGCAAAGCGATCGCTTCATCTTTAGAGTTGGTGTGGAGCGACTGGCAACCTCCAAGGGCAGCAGCCAGAGCTTCAAGGGTGGTGCGAACTATATTATTGTCGGGTTGCTGCAAAGTCAGGCTGGAGCCGGCGGTTTGCACATGGAAACGCAAAGTCTGTGACTTAGCGCTTTGGGCGCCAAACTGCTCTTTCATAATTTTCGCCCAGATGCGGCGCGCCGCTCTGAACTTGGCAATTTCTTCGAAGAAATTCATTTGAGCGACGAAAAAGAAAGACAGCTGAGGCGCAAAATCATCGATGGCCAGGCCAGATGTTTGTGCGGCTCGCACGTATTCAATGGCATTGGCAAAAGTGAAAGCTAGCTCCTGAACGGCTGTAGCACCCGCTTCGCGTATGTGATAGCCCGAGATCGAGATGGTATTCCATTTAGGCATATCGCTGGCACAGAAGCTGAAAATGTCTGTAATCAGCCGCATGGAGCCCTTGGGCGGAAAAATGTAAGTGTTGCGCGCTTCGTACTCTTTGAGAATATCGTTTTGAATAGTGCCGGAAAGATGCTCGGCCTTGACTCCCTGTTTACTACCCACTGCCCGGTACATGGCCAGTAAAATTGCGCTAGTGGCATTGATGGTCATGGACGTCGAAACCTTGCCCAGATCAATCTGGTCAAACAATCGTTCCATATCTTTGAGGGTGTCAATGGCGACACCGGTGCGTCCCACTTCACCCAATGCCATGGGATCGTCTGAGTCAAGTCCCATTTGCGTCGGCAGATCAAATGCCACAGAAAGACCGGTTTGACCGTTACCTAAGAGATATCTAAATCTCTTGTTAGTTTCGTCGGCGTTGCCAAAACCCGCATATTGACGCATTGTCCATTTGCGGGAACGGTACATATCCGGGTAGATTCCGCGGGTGAACGGATAAGTGCCAGGTGCCCCGAGCTCTTTTTCCCAATCAAAATTGGAGAGATCCTCAGGTTTGAAGCAGTCTTTGTTGTCTGTCATCGCCGTATAATTAAACCTATTCTTTCTCATACATATTGTAATGGAGGACTTCCTTGTGAAGTACTGCGAGAACATTCTGGAAACAATCGGTGAAACTCCTCTTGTGAAGTTAAATAAGGTCACAAAGGGGCTTAAACCCACAATTTTGGCCAAGCTCGAGGTCTTTAACCCAGGCGGATCAATTAAGGATAGGCCCTCCTTAAAGATGATCGAGGAGGCTGAAAAGGCAGGTTTGCTTAAACCGGGCGGAACGATCATTGAGCCCACGTCAGGCAATACCGGCACCGGGCTGGCTCAGATTGCAGCAGTAAAAGGCTACAAATGTATTTTGATATGTCCTGACAAGGTCGCTCCTGAAAAAATAAATTTGCTCAAGGCTTATGGGGCGGAAGTAGTCATGGTGCCGTCCACCGTTTCTGCCAGTTCTCCAGAAAGTTATTATTCTGTAGCCAATCGGCTAACAATGGAAATTCCAGGCTCTTTCCAGCCCAATCAGTTTGCCAATAGCAATAATCCAGATTCGCATTACGAGACTACTGGTCCTGAAATATGGGAACAGACATCAGGCAAAATTACCTGTCTGGTGGCCGGTGCCGGCACTGGTGGCACCATATCTGGTACCGCCCGTTATCTTAAAGAGAAGAATCCCAAAATTAAAATAGTGGGCGCTGACCCTGAGGGTTCTATTTATTCAGGTGACACACCAGGTTCATATAAAGTCGAAGGTATTGGCGAAGATTTCATTCCGCGTAATGCAGATTTGAAGATTGTAGATCACTTCGAGCGCGTTGCTGACAAAGACTCCTTCATTATGGCCAGACGTTTGGCTCGTGAAGAAGGGCTGCTCGTAGGTGGATCGTGTGGTACAGCCACTGTAGCCGCTCTTCGAGTAGCAGCAACCATGGATGAAAACGACGTTATTGTCGTGATTTTGCCTGACGGTGGCAGAGGCTATCTAAGCAAAATTTATTCAGATGACTGGATGCGCGAATATGGCTTCCTGCAGGCTGAAGGCGTCAGTTTCTTCGCCAGCGATTTGCTCGAAGGAAAAGCCACTACCGGTAAAGTTCCAGGCATGATCACCATTCAGCCTGATGAAACGGTGCAGACCGCCATCGATATTATGCAGAAATATCAAATCGACCAATTGCCCGTGGTAACAGCCGCTGGTCAGAACGTTGGCCATATCAACGATTTGATTACGATGCAGATTGTCTATGAACGCAAGCATCCGGAGACTACAACCGTATCGTCGGTAATGGGAAGACCATTCCCGCAGGTGGATGTCGCCAGTGAAATCGATAGTGTTTACAAGCAATTTAAGCTTGGCAGCAATATGGTGCTTTTAACTAACGAAGGCAAAGCTTGTGGTGTGTTGACGAAATTTGACATCGTTTCTCACCTGCGCGCGGCGGGCGGCCTGAGCACTAAAGAATTGAGCGGAAAAAAAGACAGAGAAAAATCCGCAAAAATCTCTGTTTAATTAAATCGAGGAAAAAATCATGAAATTTTCGACTAAAGCCATTCACGTCGGTCAGGAACCAGATCCTACAACCGGGGCCATCATCACACCTGTTTATCAAACATCTACCTATGTTCAGGAAGGTTTGAATCAGCACAAAGGCTTTGAATATGCTCGCACTCAGAATCCTACGCGTTTTGCTCTGGAAGAATGCCTGGCTTCGCTTGAAGGCGGGAAGTACGGACTTTGTTTCGGTTCAGGATTAGCCGCTGAAGGCAATATCATGAACATTCTTTCTAGTGGTGATCACGTTATTTGTGGCGATGATGTTTATGGTGGCACCTACAGGTTATTTGAAAAAGTATGGAAGCGTTACGGTTTGACTTTCACTTATGTCGATGCCAGTGATGCCAGCAAAGTTAAAGCAGCGATATTGCCAAATACGAAAATGATCTGGGTAGAAACACCTACTAATCCGCTTTTGAGGCTCTGCGATATCAAAGCCATTGCCGCAGTGGCGAAAGAGAAGAAGTTAATTACTGTTGTAGACAATACTTTTGCCAGCCCTTATTTGCAAAATCCACTTGCTCTTGGTGCAGATATTGTTGTTCATTCAGTGACTAAATATCTCGGTGGTCATAGTGATGTCATCGGTGGTGCTGTTATTACCTCGAGAGACGACCTCTACGAAACTCTCAAATTCCATCAAAACGCAGTAGGTGCCGTGCCTGGTCCGTGGGATTGCTGGCTGGTTATGCGTGGAGTGAAAACCCTGGCTGTGCGTATGGAAGCCCACCAGAAAAATGCTATGACCATTGCTCAGTATTTGGAAAAACATCCAGCTGTGGAGAAAGTGATGTATCCAGGTTTGGCTAGCCATCCGCAACATGCTCTTGCTAAAGAACAGATGAATGGTTTTGGCGGCATGGTTTCATTCGTTCTTAAAGGCGGGCTCGAGAGTGCGCGCCAGTTTCTTGGCCAAACGAAACTATTCGCCCTGGCGGAAAGCCTGGGTGGTGTCGAATCGCTGGTCTGCCATCCTGTATCAATGACGCATGGCTCTATTCCTAAAGCCGAGCGTGATGCACGGGGAGTGGTCGATGCGCTGGTACGGCTGTCCGTAGGCATCGAAGACATTGACGATCTAGTGCAAGATCTTGAAGCTGGTCTAGCAAAAGTGACAGTCATGGCTGGTGCGGCGAAATAACGATGAGATTTTTGCGCTCTGTTCGAGTGTGATCTTCTATTGTTTTATAGGCAACCTTGCGACAAGTTGCGTATCCAAAAACTTCCCTGAAATGCTTTAGCAGCCAATAGGGCATCCATCTGGCGTTCCCCAGAAGACCGTGAACTTGCTCACGGTCCCAATTTGCCGTTACTTTTTGCACATATTCAAGGTCGCAATTTTTCTCACCCATTTGCCACAGAGTTCGAATAATTTCGCCGTATTTTTCATTGGCCAGATGCTCTCGCCTGTAGCTGGTTTCAAATCTTTTCTTATCAAAGGCGTCTGCTTTTGCCTGAAGAATTTCTTCGGCAGTGTATTCAGGCCTACGCTTGTAACTATCAACAAAAACACCGCTCGAAAGCCTATCAATTTCTTTCATTTTCACGAGCTTCAATAGTGCTTGATCAACTGCCGACCTGGTTCCGTAATTCATAAACTGACGAGTAGTCACTATTTCGCCGGGAGCTAGTGAACTGATATGTCTTCTGATCAATCGAATGCTGCTCATTGGAACCTCCAACAATTTGCATGGTGTCTTATTGATCAATACGTAAAAGGCACGCTTAAAGTTCAAAAGTGCTTTTGCGGCCGGTGACTTAACGAGTTCCTGAAATTTGGCTTCAAAAACGCAGAGAAATTTACCGCAAATTTCTCTGCGTTTTGGCCAGTACGATTCAGGATCCACTTCTATCCCGAAAATCGTCCACCTAAGATACCGCCCACCCCAGGGAAGCTATTGCGGCTCCGGATGGTAATCCAGTTTTACCTTTTTCAACTCGGCTGCTTCAGCGCGAAAATTACGAGCTTCGGCTTCTTGATGCACTTGTGTTTTGTAGTCGGCGTTAGCATTAAGGCATTCAATTAATAGTTTGTAGGCTCTGACTGACTCTGGATTGTTTTTATCAAGTTTAGAATAGCCGCGCAAAATTGACAAAGCTGTAGTTAGTTCTTTCTGGGCATAAGGGAACACACTGCGATCACGATCGAATTGTCCTAATCTAAGCCAGGCTTCGCCGACATCAATCTGACTAGATTGTCTTGCGTCGCGCTTGTTAGCGTTAATGGTAATAGCCAACGCCTGAGCCAGAAGTGGGCGTACAGGCTCGATTTCATCTTGATCCCAACGACTATAAGCCAACGCAGTTTTTAAATCGGCTAACTGCGGATCGTCATTACTAACCAGTTGACTGTATAAATCGGTGGTTTTTTGCAGCAAATTTTCTTGATCATCATATGCATTAGCTGCCCGCAATCTCTGTGAAACGCCGATTATGGCTGCAATCTTGGTGCCCATTTGTAATGCTAGCTCGCGTTCGCTGTTGATTGCACCATCTTTGCCAAGCTCGCGTGCCTTTTCATACAACTTTTTAATTTTGTCTATTTCTTTGAGTGACGCATCGCAGTCGGCGAGAGCGCGATCGCGGTTAATGATACCCATTGCCCTTAAGATCGCCTCGCTCTTTTTCGGTTGATTGGAAAGCTCAAATAGTCTAAGTTTTGCTTCTAGCACAGTCATCACCCGACCAGAGTTATCGCCAAAACTTTCGGCAATTTTGTCTGCTTGATTATAAGCTTGCTCGGCTTCGCTATAGTGCGCCTGAGCGACGAGCTGTTCAGCCCGCGAAATCCAACCGGCGTAAATCCAACGGTTTAAAAGTGTGCCTCGGTCACTCTCTGGGCCTGGCCATACAGCGATAACCCAGTAAAGGCCTGCGCTAGCAACTAAACCGCTGAGAAGTAATGCCACCACCAGCGGCGTCGTTCTTTTGTGACCTTTATCTTGCGCGCTATGTTTTTCAGCTGGTGTAGCCGCGGCACCGTTAGCCACGGCACTGCTAGCTGCGCCAGCAGTTGTGAGCGAACTTCCGCTAGTGCCGGTAGAGCCTGAATCATCTGATTTGCGCGAACTGCCAGTATGAATAGTTACGCCCACGCCCGAGTGAACAGGAATTCCGGCGGTAATAAAATCATTACTCATATTGGCCAAAGGCTGACCATAAATTTCTTGGTAAAGTTCTGCCACGCTTTGAAAACGATCTTGTGCTAATTTGCACAAACACTTCATCACCGCAGCTTCTAAGACAGGAGAAATATTAGCTTTAGGAGCAGCTTGCGATAGAGTGAGCGGCATTTCTTTTAAATGCATATGCATTGTTTCTAAAGCTGATTCGCCTACCAGTGGTCGCCGGCCACAGAGAGTTTCGTACATCAGACAGCCCAGAGAATAAATATCGGAGCGGGCATCCAGACTTTTGCCGGCGCATTGCTCAGGGCTCATGTAGAGTGGCGAGCCAAAGACTTCGCCGGTTCGTGTCAGCGATTGACTGACATTATCGGGATTGTTGATTTTAGCGATACCAAAATCTACCAATTTCACAGTCAAGCTGCCTGATTGCGGAATCAAGAAAATATTGCTCGGTTTCAGATCGCGATGAATCACTCCTTTAGAGTGAGCGTGAGCCAGGCCCGATAAAACTTGCAGGAAAATTGGTTTGGCCTGGGCTTCAGTGAGAAAAACATCGCGCTCTAAAACTGTTGATAGATCTTCGCCATCCAGATAATCCATAACTAGATAAGCTCTGCCATCGCCGGTAATACCAAAGTCGTGCATGGCCACGACATTGACATGCGATAAAGTGCTGGCCGCTTTTGCTTCATATTGAAAGCGTTGAAACATTGAGTCATCAGCCACAAGAAATTGCTGCAGCAGTTTAACTGCGCATAGGCGTTCCATATATTTGTGGCGCGCTTTGTAAATAACGCTCATGCCGCCGGTGCCAATCACCGAAAGAATTTCATATTTTTCAGCGAAAACTGTGCCTACCAGTGGGTCTTTAGATTTTGGCGCCAGGCTGCTGCCGTCGTCAGGACAGCTGTCGACGTCCATGAAAAATTCTCTTTTGCAGGTGGGACAAACTTTGCGTTCTGTATCCAAAAAAAGCGCTTCACTGAAAATTGAATAGGATTGCGGATTTAAGATTACCTGATTTGGCTGCTATTTGCGCAAAAACGGCATTAAGGCGCCGACTAGAAATACTGCCACTGCCACAATTACCCGGCCCAGTTCTGTTTGATCGCCGCCGTCTTCCACCGGCAAGCCATACATGGTCAGGGCCGTGAGAAAATCTTGCTGCACCGGCCCTAGAGCAAGCCCAAGCAACAGCCCCACCAGGGCTACAGCGGTGATGCGAGGCCCAAGTTTATATGACGCTGCCCGATGCAAAATGTGTTTTCCTAAAAACCAGGCGGCAAAAAATTGAATGAAATATCCGTAAAAGCCCATAATGGACAGGTACGGTTGGGCGTATCCCCAGGCGAATCCAAGAGCCATGCTCACAGCCAGCAGCTTGACTAGCACTTTGGGTGTGACCAATAGAACGTGTGAAGTAAAGCGCGTGGTGCATTTTTTGCAACGATTGCCTACAGCGCATTGCACCATACATTTAGGACAAATTTGCTCATTGCAATCAACACATTTTAAGCCTGAGTCATGGCAAGAATGCGTTCCTTTTAATTTCTCAAACGCTTTGTTTTCACTCATGATTTAAGCGCGCCTTTGACTCTACCAAAGGCTTATACCCGTGGGCACAAGATTAAAAAGCCTGGCTCAGGCAATTAATTGCACTTCGAGCATATAGCCTTAATCTTAAGTACAATCTTCAGTTTATTTGAGGATTTGAGGAGATTGCTTTGCCGTCAGAAAATATTCCAGATATGACCAAAAACGTTTGTTTCCTTGGTATGGGTATCATGGGATCGGCCATGGCCGCCAATCTAGCCCGCAAGAATCTCAAAGTCAAAGTTTGGAACCGCTCCTCCACCCGTCCTGGTTTAGAGGTGGCGGAACAGGCTGGTGCCATCGTTTGTCAAAAATTGTCTGATGCTCTTGCGGGAGCTGACCTGGTCTTCAGCTGCCTGGGCGACGTGGCTGATGTGGAGTCGGTGCTCACCGGTCCGGCCGGGGTGTCGCAACGAGCTGGGGCTGGGGCCATAGTGGTTGATTTCAGCACCATTGGCCCGGCTGCAGCGCGTGACATCGAAGCCAAGCTGGCAGCAGCGCAAATGATTTTCCTCGACGCACCGGTAACCGGTGGCGATGTTGGTGCCCGAGAAGGAACCTTGACTATTATGGTGGGCGGCGACGAGGCGATTTTCCATCAAGTAGAGCCCTATTTGCAACAGATGGGAAAAACAGTGCGGTACTGTGGCCCTACAGGATCAGGCCAGGCCATAAAATTGGCCAATCAAGCTCTTTGCGCCCTGAATCTTATGGGCGTTTGCGAAGCTATGCGCATGGTGGAAGATTTAGGACTGGACAAAAAGTTGGTTGTGGATGTACTTGAGAAAGGCGCTGGTGGCTCCTGGGCTTTGAGCAATCTTGGACCGCGTATTGTGGCCGGTGATTTGCAGCCCGCCTTTGCCATGAAGCATATGCTCAAAGATTTGCGCCTGGTTTTTGAAAACGTGCCGGCTCAAGGGCAATTTCCCGGCACTCGTCTGGCTTTCGATCTTTTCGAAAAAGTACTGGCCATGGATGCGGGAGCCGGCGATTTGGGCACCCAGGCCATGATTAAGGCTTACCGGCGCCAGGCTGATGGTGCAGGTTGCGCAAAGCATGACGGTCACGAAGTTCAGGACGCTTTAGAGGGAATGGAGTGTGCTGATCGAATCGCCCTGGAGTGGCAGCTGGACGGTGAATAGGCCGGTCGAGCTTTGCCGCGCCGGTTGGTCGAGATTGCTTAAAAGTTCATGCATTTTGCCAGAATTAAATTAAAAGCCAGTACACAAGCGCTGTTTAGTGGAGTAGCATGTGCCATTACAGAATTGCTTTTGTCACGAGCCTCGGCTTTGACAGTGGTTCGGTATCAGACTTAACAGATTTATTAAGGAATTAGAGGAATAGTAATGTCGCAAACAGCAACAGCTACAGAGAAAGAGACAGTGATGGACACTGCTTTGTTGGACGAAGTAGTGCACTGGGTAAAGACCTTGACTTCGGTTGGCGTTTCACCAGATTGCGCTGCCACACTAACTACCGAAATTCTCCTGGCCACCAGTGAATCTGCAGAAGAATTCAGCGAGTATGGCGACATGGAAGAGTTCGACGAAGAATAGATCATCGATGTGATGTGACGTAAAGCTCCTCCGCCCAGCTGGCGGAGGAGTTTTTTGTTTGAATGGGCAAATAGCTTAAAGCAGTTCTTTGAGCGTAATATGTCTGGTTCTGGTTTTAGATTGTCCGAGCGAACTTCTTCGGCCGACACCGAATGGCTACAAAGTGGGCCTCAAAGTGAAAGTCAGCAGTTGCTGCGCTATCGTGTCAGCTTTACTGCCCTGGCATTGCTTATTGCCCTGTCACCAATTTGGTTTTGCTGGTCGATTTTTGCCGTCTACAGCATGGGGGCAGAATTTTTTCGTAATTTTATGCAGGTGCAATGTCTAATTTACATCCTGCCCATACTTTTTTACGCCGCATTGATTACGACAGGGTGTCTGGCTTTAAAAGTTTGCGCTGATACTCGTTTAGCCATCAGCAGTAAGTCAATTCGATTACCCTGGCAATTTTTATTTGATGCTAAATTCTGTTTGGAGAGGCCATGGCAGTCGCTTGAGTCAGTAAATTTCCAGGTCGATCAAGCAATTTTTGTTGGTGTGCCACAGAATTTGCGTGAGCAAAAGACCATCAGGCAGAAGCATCCCGACAAAATAATTCTAGGCTTTAATGACGGTGCCAGCGTCGCACTCGTGTTCAAGGGTTTGAGTAGTGCCCACCTCAAAGACCTTATCCTTGCCATGCAGACCTTTGCACCACAAGTGATTTTTAAACCATCTCTGATGGAGGTCAATTTAAATTTTGGCAGCTACGCGCCGGCCCAAAGTTTGCACGCGTCGTTCACGCAGTTGTGGGAAGAAGAGCTGGATAACCGCTTTGGCTCTACAATTTTCGTGCCTCTTGAGCCTGGTCAAGTACTTGTGCGCGAAGGTGGGCTGTCATTAAAAATTCAAGGTCAACTATCTTTCGGCGGGCTCTCAGCGGTATATCTTGTCAGTCGTGACAATCAAAGCGAAATTCAAGGGAACTCACAACAGCTTTTTGTTTTAAAAGAAGCAGTTTTGCCTGTCAATTCAGATGATACCTTAAAGCAAAAAGCTCTGGCCATGTTTGAGCGTGAGTCACGTCTTCTTAGTGCTCTTAACCATCCTCGCATTGCTAAAGTGATTGATTTTTTTGTGGTCAACGGGCGAAATTATATTTTGCTGGAGCATATCGAAGGGGTAGATTTGCGCCGCTTCGTTAAAGAAAATGGCAAACAGGATGCGGCTGTTGCCCTTCGCTGGCTGGCCGAGATAGTTGATATTCTTAAGTATTTGCATGGTCAAAACCCGCCCATCATTCACCGCGACGTCACGCCAGACAATCTAGTACTGGCTCGTGATGGGCGATTGACGCTAATAGACTTTGGCGCTGCCAATGCGCTGGTTGGCACCGCCACTGGTACCTTAGTGGGCAAGCAGTCGTATATTGCACCTGAACAGTTTCGAGGCAAAGCCAACTTTTCATCAGATATTTATTCTCTTGGTGCCACCATATTTTTTGCCCTCACTGCTTGCGATCCAGAACCGCTAACAACTTTGCATCCTGGCGAAATAACTGAGATTCCGACTGCGCTCGATCAATTAATTGCCCACTGCACCGCACAAGATCAAGAAATGCGCATAGGAAGCCTTGAGCAATTGTTGGCGCGAGCAAAAGAATGTGGTGCTTCATGAAAGAGGCTGAATATCTAAAGCCTCAGCTGGTTTCCCGGCAGAAAAGAATGGTTGCTGAGCTTGGTTCGCTTGTTTCAGCTTCTCGTGAAGCAAATGTCTCTGCCTTTGCCGGCGAAGCCGACGCCGAACTTTGCTTACGACTGGGTGCTATTCGCATTTATCGCTTACTTGGTCAGCCTTCAGTTTTTGTGGGGACCTTTCTAAAAACAAATTTGATCTTTTTGACACTCTTGGTTTTTTACTGCACATATCACACTTGTTCTTCTCCCGAGCGCCTGGCACAAATCTGGCTGGGTCCTATACTGCTTGGCGCATGCCTGCCTGCGGTACTGACTCTGACTGGGCTTCTGGTCACGCTTACACTGGGTTTGTGGTTGGTGGAAAAACCGAAACGCTTAAAAATAACGCCATCGCAGATGGTGTTGCGCATGCAGCTCAGTGATGAACTTTTTGCTGAAGTGGCAATTCCATGGAGCACCGTAGATACTGTGGAACTGAAGAGATTGAGGCGTTTTACTCCAGAGAAAGATTTGTATGTTGTCATCAAAACAGCTCTAGGAACCAGCTACAGCCTGCGATATGATGATTTGCTGGTTGATAATTCAGAAGCTGCCTTTCTCAATGCCGTCACTACTTGGGCACCGCAAGCGCAAAGTTCTTTGACCAGCTTTTCTTCGCTCAGCTCTTCTTCTCTAAGTTCACATCAGTCGCACTCGGGTGCCAGTCAACTCGAAAATAGTTCAGTGACGCAGGCACCTCAATTTACAGAACTCTGGCTGCACCAGTTTTCTACGGCAAACATAAGGCAGAATGATGCGCTATTGGTTAATGGCAATACCTTGAAAGAAGGCCAGTATGTCATTCTTGGTGTGCTTGGTGGTGGCGGTCAGGGTAACGCCTATCTCGCCAGTAATAAACCACTTGAGGGCATAACTGCTGAAAAAATCGATACTGCAGGTGGTGACAGGTCCGATCTCGTTGTATTAAAAGAATATATTATGCCTGTCTATCAAGGCAGTTCGGTGTTGGCCAGGCTAACCGACAAGCTCCATCACGAAGCTAAAATTCTTGGCCGCTTAGCGCATCCTCACGTGGTGAAATTGTTTGATTGCTTTGTGGAAGATTATCGCGGCTATTTGGCGCTCGAATTTGTGGAAGGCCGCTCATTGAAAGAGCTGGTACAGAATGAAGGACGGCAAAGTGAAGAATTTGTTTGCCGAGTGGCGACTCAACTATGCAGCGTGCTCATTTATTTGCACGATTTCTATCCTGCCATTGTGCATCGAGATTTGACCCCTGATAACATCATGCTCGATGCCGTGGGCGACGTGAAAGTTGTCGATTTTAATGTCGCCAGACAGCTCGAAAATGCCAGTGGTGCGACTGTTGTGGGCAAGCATGCCTATATTCCGCCTGAACAGTTTCGCGGACGGCCCGGCCCGCAGAGCGATATCTATGCCCTGGGAGCCACTCTTTATTTTCTACTCAGTGGGCAAGACCCTGAACCACTCACTGTTTCACACCCTCTGGCTTCGGCCCCGACCGTGAACGTATCATCAGTCCTTGATCAGATTGTGGCTCGGGCCACGGCCCAAGAGCTGTGTGACCGCTATGCCTCAGCCCGTGACCTTTTGCGCGATCTCGAAGCTGCTTCCAGTGCCGCTCTGAAAAGCTCATAAGAGAACAATCACATATAAAGGTAAACATTGCGCCAATATTGATGTTTTAAAGGGCGCCAGGGCTGAAAATAGAAGGCTCTGTCCTGTAGATTCAGTCGACTATTCGAGTGAAGCGCCTGATAGGAAAACGAAGCCATGGCGAAATTTAAATTGAACACCAAATTGACGACCAGATCGAATACAAAATCGAATATAAAATTGCCCACCAAGTTGACCACCAGATTTATCTCTAGATTTACCACTAGTTTAATTGTGGGTGGTGCCCTTTTCTGCTCGGCGATCTTTGCCCTGGGTGCCTGCAACGGCGGCTCTACCTCAAGCAGCGGCGAGGCCAATCAGTCAAAAGGCGATTCCGCGATTATGGTGCAGGGCTCTGACACCATGGAGAATTTGACCCAAAAGTGGGCTCGCGATTACATGGCCAGCAACAAAGGTATTCAAATCAGTGTTCAACCTGGCGATACCGGATCTGGTGTCTCGGATCTTTTGTCGGGAAAAATTGATCTGGCTGCGGCTTCGCGTGAGCTGACCGATGCCGAACAGAAGCTTGCTCACAATCAGAAGATTCACTTAAAGCGGTTGATGGTGGCTCGTGACGCTGTTGCTGTGGTGGTCAACCCACAGAATAAATTGAAAACTATTGACCTGGTAGATCTGGAGAAAATATATTCAGGCGAAATTATCTTGTGGAATCAGCTTGATCCGGCGCTGGCTAAGGAACCTATTCGTGTTTTCGGTCGCGAAGCATCAAGCGGAACGTCAGACTATTTTCAAGCCCATGTACTTAAAGGAAAACCATTTGGCTCTGTGGTCAAACTAATGCCTTCTTCAGAATCTTTGATTGGCGCCATAATGGGAAATCGCCTGGCTATAGGCTTTGTGGGCATGGCTCAAGCTCAGAAGGCCGCAGATACAATCAGTGTTTTGCAATTGAAATTGACCGCCGCCTCACCGAATCTCTCGCAAGGTAGTGACCTTTTCGGTAATGATTATCCGCTTTCGCGGCCTCTATATTTGTATTACAACGCGGCCAACGAATCGAGAGTGAAAAAGTTTGTTGACTATTGCCTCAGTACAGACGGTCAGAAAACTGTGGGTTCCATGGGCTTCATGCCCGCGCATTAACTGCCGGCCCGTGGAAAGTTCTGTTTGAATAATATCGAAAGGATGCCAGTGAATTTTCTTCAAGCATTAAAGCAAAAGGTTCTGATTTTTGACGGCGCAATGGGCACGTCGGTTCACACCTATGACCTGACTTTAGATGATTACGAAGGTTGCGAGAACTGCCCTGAAATTCTGGTGTCGAGTCGGCCAGATGTAATTGGTGAAATCCACGAATCATTCTTTAAAGTTGGCTGCGATGTGGTTGAAACCTGCACATTTGGCGGCTCTCCAATTGTTCTGGCCGAGTTTGGCCTGGCTCACCGCACTTATGAACTAAACAAAAAAGCAGCAGAGCTGGCTAAAAATGTGGCCAGAGCCTACAGCAAAGATAAGCCCCGGTTTGTTTCCGGCTCCATTGGTCCAACAACCAAAATTCCATCGTTAGGCCATGTTGCTTTTGAGCAGATGCGCGCTTCCTATTATGAGCAAGTTCGCGGTCTGGTTGACGGTGGCGTTGATGTTTTGCAATTTGAAACCGGTCAGGATTTGCTGCAAGCTAAGTGCGCCA
Organism: Cyanobacteria bacterium auto_48_18; assembly: GCA_036170915.1. Taxonomy (GTDB): domain Bacteria; phylum Cyanobacteriota; class Vampirovibrionia; order Obscuribacterales; family Obscuribacteraceae. The sequence continues at coordinate 96,452 of JAVHQC010000025.1, read as the reverse complement.
TTATTGCCATGGAAGATTATTTTAGAGAAATTGGCAGGCGCGTCCCGATCATCACTCAAGTCACTCTCGAGGCACCACCGCTTGGCACAATGCTTGTGGGTACCGATATCTCCGCCGCGCTGACCACTTTGATGGCCTATCCGGTTGATGTGATTGGTATCAACTGCGCCACCGGCCCGAGAGAAATGATAGATCCGGTGCAATATCTTTGCCAGAACGCACCGCGGATGGTATCGGTTTTACCGAATGCCGGCTTGCCTGAAAACGTAGATGGTCAGACTGTTTATAAACTGACCGGAGAGGAACTGGCAAGCTCACTGCAAAGTTTTGTTCTCAATCAGGGTGTGAATATTATTGGCGGTTGCTGCGGCACCACACCGGCTCATCTGGCCGAAGTAGTAAAACGTGTTGGTGAGGTAGCGCCTAAAGAGCGTCACCCTGTTTTTACGCCCTCCGCCGCCAGCATTTATACATCAGTTGCCTTTGATATTGACCAACCGCCCTTGATTGTGGGTGAACGCACCAATACCAACGGCAGTAAAAAATTCAAAGACCTTTTGCAAGCCGGCGACTTAGACGGTATGGTCGCCATGGCCCGCGAACAAGAACGAGAAGGCGCACATATTCTCGACGTTTGCACAGCGTATGTAGGTCGCGATGAAGTTGCCGACATGAGCCTTTTCATCAAGCGTTTAAATACCGAATTGCAGATCCCGATTATGGTAGACAGCACTGAGTATCCGGTGCTTGAAGCATCGCTCGGCTTAATTGCGGGCAAACCAATCGTCAATTCCATCAATCTCGAAGATGGCGAAGCGAAGATGCTGCAAAAAATTGCTTTGATTAAGCGTTATGGTGCCGCAGCGGTAGCGCTTACCATTGACGAAGGCGGCATGGCTAAGTCAGCCGACAAAAAACTGTCAATCGCCAAACGCATTTATGATCTGGCACTGGCTGCTGGTTTAGCCCCCTATGATTTGATATTTGATGCTCTAACATTTACTTTGTCTACTGGTAATGAAGACGATCGAAAACTTGGCCTTGAAACTTTGCAGGGCATCAAACTAATCAAAGAAAACTTGCCTGGCGTGCGCACTATTCTCGGTGTAAGCAATATTAGCTTTGGCATGGACGCACGCATCCGTCGCATTCTCAACTCGGTTTTCCTTCACCACGCTGTGGAGTATGGCCTTGATATGGCCATCGTCAACGCTCAGAAAATTCTCCCGCTTTATAAAATTGACGAAAGCGAAAGGGAAATGCACAACAAACTGATCTTTGATCAACGCACCAAAGATTACGATCCTCTTTTTGCCCTACTTGATTTTTATAAAGACAAAAAAGGTTCAAGCGTCAAAGCCGAGCGCAAATCTGACGCCAGTATCGAAGACATTTTAAAGCAGCGAATCATCGACGGCGACCGTGTGGCTCTGAACGTAGATTTAGATCTAGCTCTGAAAACACATAAGCCTTTAGCAATTATCAATAGTATTTTGCTTGACGGCATGAAAGTTGTGGGTGAATTATTTGGCTCGGGCAAAATGCAGTTGCCATTCGTGCTTCAGTCTGCTGAGACCATGAAGGCTGCCGTTTCTTATTTAGAGCCTTTCATGGACAAAGTTGAGGGCTCCACCCGTGGTGTCATGGTTCTTGCTACTGTTAAAGGTGACGTGCATGATATCGGCAAAAATCTGGTAGACATCATTTTGACCAACAATGGCTACCGTGTTATTAATCTTGGTATCAAACAGCCAATTGAAAATATAATTTCAGCCGCTGAACAGCATAAGGCCGATTGTATCGGCATGAGCGGTCTTCTAGTAAAGTCTACGGTGATCATGAAAGAGAATTTGTCTATTCTCAATCAGCGTGGCATCTCTGTGCCGGTGATTTTAGGTGGAGCAGCGCTGACAAGGCGATATGTAGAAGAAGATTGCCGCAAAGTTTATCAAGGCACTCTTTATTATGGGCAAGACGCTTTCGACGACCTGCACATTATGGAAGCTATTGCTTCGGGTGACCACTCGCTTTTACCCAAAGCGCCTGCTATTGAATGTGAAGATCTTGATGACGACGACGATATCGAAGAAATTAGATTCGGCAAGGACGATGACGACGAGCTAAGCCAAGATCTAAACCAAAGTCAAGATCAAGGGCCAGCTGTCGCTGTCGTGCGCTCTGAAGTATTGCGCTCTGGTGAAGGGGAATTGACTATCCCTACTCCACCGTTTTGGGGTTCGAAAGCCATACATAATTTCGACCTGGGTGAAATTTTTTCATATCTCAATGAAAATGCCTTGATTCGCGGACAGTTCCGAGTGAGGCAGGGATCGAGCAGCAATGCCGACTATGAGGCAATGCTGGCTGAAAAAATTACACCGATGCTGGAAAACATGAAAGCTCGGTGTATTGCTGAAAGTTTGTTGCAACCAAAAGCCGTTTATGGTTATTTTCCTTGCCGGTCCAAGGGCAACCAACTGATTGTTTATAAGAATAAGGGCAATCAGGAAACCACAGATTTTTCCGACACAACTATTCCAGCAATTCCAAGCACTGAGCTTGGCGAATTAGAAGAATGGGTGCGGTTTGATTTTCCCAGACAACAATTTGGTCGCAGACTTTGCATTGCTGATTTCTTCAGCAATGGCGCCCGGGGAGAGTATGACGTTCTACCGGCTCAGATAGTCACCATGGGTGAAGTGGCCAGTACTCATGCAGCAGCGCTGTTTGCAGGCAATCATTATTCCGATTATCTCTATTTTCATGGCTTGTCCGTAGAGTCTGCTGAGGCACTGGCAGAACTTGTGCACAAACAGATTCGCGCTGAACTTGGTTACGGCCAGTTCGATCAAGCTGACCGGAAGAAATTTTTCCAGCAGGGATATCGTGGAACCCGATACAGCTTTGGTTATCCGGCCTGTCCGAATCTCGAAGACCAGAGCCAGTTATTTACACTGCTCAAGCCCGAACGCATTGAAGTCAGCTTATCTGAAGAATTCCAACTTGTGCCCGAACAGAGCACTTCGGCCATAGTGGTGGTGCATCCACAGGCCAAATATTTCAATATAGAACGCAAGCAAGCAGCAGTTTTATAATTTCACTTCCATTGTCACGTATTTGCCACGTAGTCGCCTGTAATCTGGATAGGTCGGCATTTACTAACCCCCAGTTTAGGTTTCGCATGCATAGTTCTAAAAGAGTGCGCTCTTCCATAGAGCAAAGTCGCAAGATAGTAGACCTTGACCGCGCCATCGGTGATCTTGACGGAGCACCGTTTTTCGTTCAATGCCTGCTTATCGGTTTGATTGCCGGCATCGCTTTCAGCGCGGTGTTCTTTGTGCCTATCGCCCTGGCCTTCCCCGTGGCTGTTGTCACCGGAAAAACTTTCTGGTCCGCCGGCGATCATCATCTGGTTATTCAGTGGGTTTTATCAAGCATTGTCTGCGGGTCTATCGCGTCAGCCGTGTTGCTGTCGTTTTTAAGCTTTGTGCGCACCTGGCAGCTTGGTCAATTCGGCAAAGCCTTCGGCAGGCGCTCGATTCAACTACCTCAGTCATTTGACGAAGCCTGTGACCTGGTGGGTTTTGCCCTGGCCGAGCTGGAAGGATATGAAATTTTACTGGCTGATGTGGAGTCGGGTCACTTGCTTCTAGAGTTGCAACAAAGTGAATATGCCACAAATTATCTGACCGTAAATCTTTGCCCTCTTGCTAATGGTGGCACCCTGGTGAATATTACCGGTGCACCGGCTTTGCATGGCCGCGCTAAACTTTTCAGTTCATTTTATTTTGATCGTGGTGTCAATTCAGAAAATGTGGATGCTTTGATGTCATTTCTGAAGCCTTTCGCCCGCCTGGAAGATTTGAATCTCAAGCCGCGCCCAGTCAAAACGTTAATTAGTTACGATCCTGCCGTGCGCGACCTTTTTGCTCCGCCAAGCAGTGTTTCCATGAAAAGCAATGGTCGCCTTCAGGCTAACAGCTATTAATGACCTGATTTAAGAGCTGTATAATTCCTCTGTATGTTGATTATTCGCAAAGCGTTGACCACAGAGGAAGAGATAAAGGGCATCCTGGACGTGCATTATGCAGCGGTTCATGGTGAGCCTGTGGATTACTATGAAGAAGAAATTCTTGATGACTGGTCGCCGCCCGTAGACGAACAGCGCATAGCCAATTTTCTCAACCGCCCGCAGAAAGAAGATGAAGTGTTGCGCGTGGCCACTATGGACAATGGCGTTGTTGGCTTTGGCATCGTCGTACCGCGTTTAAGTGAGTTGCGAGCCTGCTATGTTTTGCCGCGCCTGGGCAGGCAAGGCATTGGCCGCGCCCTGCTTAGCGAGCTTGAGCGCACGGTTCAAAATGCCGGCTGTGACTGGCTCAACCTCAATGCTTCCATGAACGCAGAACCTTTTTATTTGGCTAACGGTTTTGTGGCAGATGGCCTGGGTCGCCAGCCTTTGCCAGGCGGTCACGAGATGAGCTGTGTGCGCATGTATAAATTTCTCGATAATGAAAATTCGAAGTGGAGTCGGGGCGTAGTACCCTGAGTTATTGGCTCTGTAAAGCTCGCGCAATGAACTCTTTTAAGCCTCAATTTGGCCAATGTTGCTGTGAGAGTATGCTGCTTGTGGCTTTCAGGCTACAGAGAAAATTTGCGCAAATTTCTCTGCAATTTGGAAAATGCCTTTAGACCACCAGGAGTGTAGCCCAAAAGGCTCATTTTTGATAAAAAAGCCCCACAGGCGTAGAATATGCCAGTAATTATAATGGAGTAAACATAATGACTCAAAATCTGGAGAAAGCTAAGGCAAAATCCAGGGAAGTTCTGGAGCTGATCAGCAAGAAAGAGCTCACCCAGGACGAACGCGACAAAGTCATTGAAGAGTCGGTTCGCTACTGGACAGACCACGTCAACGCCGGATTTCTCAAATACAGAAAGTCGGTTAGTACCGACTACACTGCGGTGGAATGGGAAGACAACGGGGCAGTTTTCCGCGACATTAACGGAAAAGAGTTTATTGATATGTTGGGCGGTTATGGCGTTTACAACGTAGGCCATCGTCACCCCACGGTATTAAAGGCAGTAACAGAGCAGCTTCAGCGCCAGGCGATTCACTCACAAGAGCTGATTGATCCACTGCGCACTTACCTGGCACACCTGGTCTCGCTCATTACTCCAGGCGATCTTAACTACTCATTCTTCTCTAATTCAGGCACCGAATCAGTGGAAGGTTGTATGAAGATGGCCATGTTGGCCACAGGACGTAAACATTTTGTCGGCACTGTTGGCGCTTTTCACGGAAAAACATTGGGATCTTTGGGCGGAACCTCTAAAGCCATGTTCCGTGAACCGTTTATGCCGCTTTTGCGATGGAGTCACATTCCCTTTGGTGACGTCAAAGCTTTAGAAACAGCTCTCAGTTGCGCCGATTTTAACGGTGATCGAGTGGCCGCATTTGTGGTGGAGCCGGTGCAGGGTGAAGGTGGCATTAATGTTTCGCCTCCCGGGTACTTGCAGGCAGCGCGTGATCTTTGCGACAAATATGGTGCCGTACTTGTCTTTGACGAAATTCAAAGCGGAATGGGTCGTACCGGAAAAATGTTCTTTTGCGATTATGAGGGTGTAGTGCCCGACTTAATGGCGCTGGGCAAGGCCTTTGGCGGCGGTGTGATGCCGATTGGTGCGGTGGTCGGCAATGAAAAAGTATGGGCTAAATATGTAGAAAATCCATTTTTACATACCACCACTTTTGGTGGCAATCCCTTAGCTTGCGCTGCGGCTATCGCTACCATTTCAGTTTTGCTTGATGAAGATTTGCCTAAACAGGCAAAAGAAAAAGGGGAATATATGATTCCCAAGATGAATCAATTGGCCAAGCGTTATCCTGATGTGCTCTCGGTTATACGTGGTGTTGGTCTTATGCTTGGTATGGAATTCACCAGCAATGAGGCCGGCTATGCCGTAGCAAAAGAATTGTTTGCCCGCAATATTCTTATCTCTGGTACCTATATCAATGCCAGAGTTTTGCGAGTAGAGCCGCCGCTCACAATTTCGTACGAGCAAATTGAAATATTCCTCAAAGCTCTTGAAGAATCTCTAGTGGTGGTATCAAAGCTACAGCCGGCACTAACTTAATTTAGAGCAAGCCTTCCCACCTAATTTAGAGCAAGCCTTCCAGGCTATGGTTGGCTGATCGTTCTTGCATGGCTGCATTTTGCAAACGCTTAATCTGGTTCTTCGCCTCATACCCAACATAGGGGTCTTGATCGTCTTTCAACTCTTCGAGCACTTGTGCGGGACAACTGCTGTTGTCTATAACGCGTAATTTCACCTGTGCCTGACTGTCTTTGGCTAGAAGTTTGAAGGCTTCTAGCGGAGCGCTGATATTTTCGGCCACTGCTGCGCGCACTTCTACACTTTCGCTGGCTGCTAATTCAAGCAACTTCTCCGCTGGTGTACTCAAACGTGTGGCCACCATTTTATAGAAGGCAATAATTTCTGCTGGTGACGCGCCTTCTGGTGGTTTGTCAAATGCGGCATGATAACTGGGCATCTGTTTGGGTGGCCCGTTGGTGTTGACCACACTGGCGTTGAACTTTAGATCTTTGACCGTATCTTTTTGCTGTTTGTAAGCTTGTTTTGCACCGTCAGAATTGAGCGACTGCCATTCGCTGTCTGCCTTGCTGCCATCGTTCAGCCCACCAGGAGCGACAGCGTCTAGGGTGGTGTAAGAGGCAGTAAGTTGATTTGATGTTGTATTGAAGCGATTGTTGAAGAGCAAATTGTGGCTGTTACGTTGAGCTTCCACCACATCGCCACGGGCACTCAGGGCTGATTGCGCCTCAGAGGCGGTCAACTTACTTGAGTCTCGAGTCAGACTTCGCAATACATCAATTGGGGTAGAGATATTGCTGGCCACAGAGAGTCGCACACTGCTATCCACATCATTGGCTAGTTTGCGTAAGGTTTCGGGAGGCGTTTTTTCGTTGGCTGCTACAGAGGCACGCACTTCAGGTGATACCAGAGACGATAGCCAGGCTAAAGTGGCAGGGGAAGTGGAAATATTTTCGGCCGCATTCTTGAACGATTCTTCTGTGGGAGAAGAGTCGCTGACCAGATTGCGGTCAGGGGTGCATTGCCATTGAGCGGCCAACAAACTTGGTTCTTCTTCAGAAGAGCCTGAATAGAGGCGAGTTTGATTTTCGCGGCTAATAATCCTGGCTACTCTGGGGGTCTTGTCCACACGAGATTCAACAACGGCTCCGGGTTCAAGGTGATGCCACGACGAATCAAGCTCGTCGCCTGCATAATTGAGGTCTCTAATCTGTTTAGGGTTATCACCACTAACTAAAGTTGACGGTGGTAGTGCAAATTCCATTTGCCCACCGGCCAGAAAGCGCGTAGAGAGGCTGTCTTTGCCCTTGTGCAATAAACTGTGAATGGTGTGATTGTCGTCTGTTGTGTTGACTTGCTCGGACACTTTTTCGCTAATTTGAGGCGACACGGCTTCTGCTTCAGCTGCAGCAACAGGCGGAAGGGCTTTTGATTGGCTCGATAAGGTTTTTAATTCTGCTGCCTTTTTCTCGCGCTCAGCTTCTTCGACAATGTTTTTCAACAGCCGAATAATCGTATCTTTAAAGGATGCCATCCCCCAATTCAACCCCACTTATGCCTCTTCAGATAACTGGCTGCTAGCACTTATTTGCCTGTTGCTAGTCAAATCACCCATGATACTTCTATCTATATTGATGCTAGCTTAGCGCCGGAGGCCCCACGTATAGGCTTGCCCGTATTCTTATTACGGTTACCCTATAGGATTTAATTTGTCGCGCCGCAAAGTGCCCGTCCGGCCTGTATTTTTGATGCCAATGGGCCAACAAGTTAGAGAGTTATACGAATCCCGTACAAAGTTATAGGGTACCTGTCTATCAACTGAAGGTCATTCGGGTAAGAATGATAGCGAGGGCCGAAATTTTGGCCTTGACCAAGCGAACGCACACGGAACCCACTTACTAATGTTGAGCAGTCCACAATCAACCACTTCTATTTGAGGCGCTACTCAGGTCTGCCAGACCTGAGGCCCCGGCGACATAGAATCCAATCAGAGGCAGTCATGAAGTGTGAAACGATCCCCGAATTAGAGAGATTCCTTACCATTCAAGAGCAAGCCCTGGGACAAAATAGCCCGGAGGTGGCGGCAACAGTTTCTAAGTTGGCGGATCTCTATTTCCATAAAGGTATGCTCGAAGATGCCGAGGCCCTCTATCGACGAGCCCTTGAGATTATGGAGAGAACTCTTGGACCTTACCGTCCTGAGGTAGTGGATACTAAGAAGTGTCTTGAGAAAGTTGTCACTGTGCGTCAGAAAAGTGCACCCTCCCCCATTCCTAGTGCAATATATAGACGCCCGCAGTGCGAGTGGAAACAATCGCTTACCGATTCGTCTACTTCACTTGATGCCATTCCAGCCTCGATGGCGCTTGGTTGGCCATCTGGTTTTCCTGATGAGCAAGATCAAGTCAAAGACGCTGAGGTGGAAGTAGCATCAGTGCGACAGATGATGGGCAAAGATCATCCTCATGTGGCCGATTTATTGACTAAGCTGGCAGATCATTATTGCCGTCGCAAACTCTATCGTGAGATGGAACCACTTTTGATTGAAGCTCTGCAAATACGAGAGAAGTCTCTTGGCGGCGAACATCCGCTGGTGTCTACTTCGCTTAAAAATTTAGCCAGGCTTTACTATTTCCAAACTCGTTTCGAATTGTCTGAACCATATTTCAAGCGCGCACTGGCTGTGAGACAAAAAATCTACGGTAAAGATCACCAACGCTTTGCTGATGTCGAAGAACAGTATGCCAAACTTTTGCGCAAAACCAATAGGGCCGGGCAAGCTCACGAGCTGGAGAATCACGTGCGCCTGGTACGCAGTCAAGCCATTTTCAGTCAGTAATCAAACTTTCTGTACGTGTTTAGATTTCAGTCTGGTCACCAGGGCGGCCATGTCATCGTAGCGACCAAACGATGGCACCAGATAAGTGCCCTGACAAATATGTCGCAACTGACCGAGCAGCTCTTCGGCGAGCTCAAGCCCTTTTTGCGAACCCTGCTCTCCTGCTTCAGCCATGGCCTGGCGAATTCTTTCTGGGATAGAAATGCCTGGCACTTCGTTGTGGAGATATTCAGCATGCTTGCTTGAATGCAAAGGCATAATGCCTACTAAAAGCGGCAGGTTAAGCTCACCAAATTCATCAAGAAAATCGGTCAGATCGCTCAGCTGGTATATCGGCTGTGTCATAACAAAGTGAGCACCAGCCTCAATTTTGCGCGTGAAACGTTCAATTTCCATGGCCCTGTTTTGTGCCGTAGGATTAAGTGCGCAACCAATTGATAAATTTAGCGGAGTGCCGATGGTATTACCGGCGATGTCTTGCCCGGCATTGAGTTGAGAAATTATCTTGATCAGACCGATTGAGTCTACGTCATAGACTGCAGTGGCGTGCGCGTAATTGCCCAGTGCGGGCGGGTCTCCGGTCAAAGCAAGAATGTTCTTCAGCCCCAATGCCTGGCAGCCCAGTAGATCGGCTTGCATGCCCATCAAATTGCGATCGCGAGTCGTGAAGTGAATGATCGTGTCGACACCAACTTGCTGACTGATAAGCTGGCAGGTGGCTAGCGAGGACATACGCACGCGAGCCATGGGGCTGTCACCCACGTTTATGGCATCAGCTCCGGCTTTGTAAAGCAAATCTGCTGCGGCTAATATTTTCTTGGTGCCGGCACCTTTAGGTGGGTCGAGCTCGACTGAAATATAAAAATCATCGCTGTCACCATTCTTTATTGCACTGAGCCTATCGCTTAGATTAGCACTGGCACCAGATGCGGTGCCGACGGTGGATTTTTCTTTTTGACCATCGCGGGTTTTATTGTCATCTTGATAGTCCAGCGAGTCAGGGTGGAAGAGCACAGTGCCCTGTGCCGCTGCTGACGCTGCTTGCTGCTGAACCGACATGGCCAGGTAGGCGTCCAGGCTCTTGCGCATTTCTTTGATATGCTCAGGTGTGGTGCCGCAGCATCCGCCCACGATTCTTGCCCCGGCTCGCAAATATGGCTCTATGTAAGAAGCACAATAGTGGGGTTTACTCATAAAGATTGGTCTGCCGCCAATCAAACTTGGTTGACCGGCATTGGGCAGGCACGAAAAAGTCAGGCGCTCTGAATCGATTTTAAGAGTGCGAATTGCCGCTGTCAATCTGATTAGCGAGTCAAAGACTGGGCCCGGGCCGGCACCGCAGTTGATACCAATTACATCAGGCATATCGTCGCCTAGATCGCGAATCAATTTTGCCACATCTTCTGGTGTGGCGCCAAGCAGAGTATGTCCCTCCACCGAGAACGATAATTGTGCCACTACCGGCAGTTTTGACAAACTGCGTGCGGCGCGCACGGCAATGGCCGTTTCTTCCAGGCTAGACATGGTCTCAATCATGAAAAGATCCACGCCACCGGCAAGCAGGGCTTCCATCTGTTCTTTAAAGGCATAATCGAGTTCATCTAAGGCCGTATCGCCTAGAGGTGGCAAGAGCTTCCCGGTGGGGCCCACTGACCCGGCCACAAAAACTGGCTGCCCGGCGATCTCGCGGGCGTTGCGGGCTATTTTTGCCGCCCAGACATTGATTTTCCAGACGTCATTTTCAAGGCCGTTATTGGCAAGTTTAATTCTGTTGCCTGAAAAAGAATTTGTTTCAATAATTTCAGCTCCGGCGTTGATGTAATCAACGTGAAGTTGTTGAATTGTTTCTTGTCGCGTAATGTTCAGGTGTTCGAAACAGGCATCGGTTGACGCTCCCCTTGAATACAAAAGGGTGCCAATGCCGCCGTCTGTCAGCAATGGACGCTGTTTAAGGGTATTTAAAAATGGACTCTGTGAATTTGACATAAGTTCGTCTGGCGCCTGTTGGAGCTGAGTAGTAACTAATCGCGATTTCGAAAGGCGAAACTCCTGCTAATATACCTTGCAAGTATAGATAGCATTCATAAACCGTACTCGGTGGCCAGATCTTAGCAAAGGGCTCTCAGTGACCGACCCCAATTTAATCAGAAACTTTTCAATTATTGCCCATATCGACCATGGCAAGTCTACTCTGGCAGATCGATTGCTGGAGATGACGAATACCATCGCCAAGCGCCATATGCAAGCGCAAGTGCTCGACTCTATGGATATCGAACGTGAGCGCGGTATCACAATCAAAGCTCAAGCGGCCCGCATGGATTATATTGCCGACGACGGCAAGACTTATATTCTTAATCTGATTGACACACCTGGCCACGTTGACTTTGGTTACGAAGTCTCACGCAGCCTGGCTGCCTGCGAGGGCGCACTGTTGATTGTTGACGCTACGCAAGGCGTAGAAGCCCAGACTCTCGCCAATGTGCACCTGGCTTCAGAAAACAATCTTGAAATAGTAGTGGTGATCAACAAAATTGATTTGCCGAGCGCTGAACCCGAGCGTATTCGCGCTGAAATCGAAGACGTCATCGGTATTCCTGCCGACGAAGCAATTTTGGCCAGCGCCAAAAACAATATTGGTGTCAAAGATGTGCTGGAAGCGATCGTCAAATTTGTGCCGCCGCCTCGCAATACGCAGGGCGCTCCACTACGAGCTCTGATATTTGACAGTTATTTCGATAGTTATCGCGGCATCATCGTTTATTTCCGTGTTAAAGACGGCGAAGTTAAAGTGGGCGACAAGATTCGCTTTATGGCCAATGACAAGGTTTTTGACATTGCTGAGCTGGGAGTTTTGCGTCCGGCTCAAGTAAAGGTAGATCGCCTTGGACCTGGTGAAGTGGGTTATCTCGCTGCGCAAATCAAAGATGTGGAAACGCTAGTGGGTGACACCATCACACTGGTGAGCAATCCTGCTCTGGAAGCACTTCCGGGCTATCGCCCGGCAAAACCCATGGTCTATGCCGGAATTTATCCGGTTGATAATGATCAATATCCAGATTTGCGTGAAGCTCTCGATAAACTCAAGCTCAATGATTCGTCGTTGTTTTTCGAACCAGAAACTTCAGAAGCTCTAGGTTTTGGCTTCCGCTGCGGATTTTTGGGATTGTTGCATATGGAGATTATTCAAGAGCGCCTGGAGCGTGAATATAATCTCAACCTGATTACCACTGCACCATCTGTGGTGTATCGCGTCACTAAGACCGACAACTCAGTGGTGATGGTAGAGAATCCGGCACTACTTCCTGACCCCACCTATCGCCTTTTCATTGAAGAGCCTTTTGTTACTGCCAATATCATCACGCCCACTGAATACACGGGCACTTTGATGGAACTATGCCAGCAGCGCCGCGGCGTTTACGTTGACATGAAACATCTCGATGCCCGCCGTGCCATGCTGGTTTACGATCTGCCCCTGGCTGAAATTATTACTGACTTTTTTGACCAGCTCAAGAGCCGCTCGCGTGGTTATGCCAGCCTCGATTATCTCTTCAAAGAGTTCAGAGAAGAGCGTTTGGTTAAAATTGATATTCTCATCGGCGGCGACAAGGTAGATGCGCTATCGGCCATTGTTCACTACGATAGAGCCCACACAGCAGGTCGTGCTATTTCCGAAAAACTAAAAAAATTGATTCCCCGGCAAATGTTTGAAGTGCCTATTCAGGCGGCAATCGGGGGCAAAATTGTGGCTCGCGAAACAATTTCTGCCGTTCGTAAAAACGTCCTTGCCAAATGCTACGGTGGTGACATCAGCCGCAAACGCAAACTCCTCGACAAACAGAAAGAGGGTAAAAAGCGCATGAAGTCCGTGGGTAGAGTAGAAATTCCGCAAGAAGCGTTTATGGCCCTGCTCAAAATCGATGACTGATTTATTGAGATCAACTTACTGAGATCGACTTACTGAGATCAACTTACTGAGATCGACTTACTGAGATCAACTTACTGAGATCAACTTACTGAGATAACAATGGGTAAGCAAGAAGACAATCGCGTAGGCAAAGAAGATCCCGAGTTTGAAAGGGAGAGTGAACTGGCCCGGCGTGAGCTTTTGCGGCAAGCGTGGACTGCCAGAGATAATCTCTATAAAGAAATTTTTGGAGAGCCTTCATATGTTTCGCCTGCCAATTATGGCCCTCCAGTTTTTCCAGATCTACCAGCGGCAGCAAAGAAACGCAAAAGCAGGCTCGAAAGTAACGACACTTCAAGACCCCCTGACAGTGCCGGCAGCGAGCAGCAGCTGGCAGTCTTAGCCTACGGACCAGACCCATTTAAACCTTATTGGACCTATGTCACCGCCGGTTTAGCCAGCCCCTGGGTGCAAAGTGAACCGCTCGAAGTTTCGGGCTTTGGTTGCGAGCTGATTATCAAAAGCCCCATAGACAGTGCCTGGGCGCCACAGCTATTGCGCACAATGGCCTTTTATATTTTCAATCACGCTGGTACATTGAGCCCAGGTAAACGCATCGCCCTTGGTGCCCCCATCGCTCCCAACTCTGATTCACTGCTTAATTCGGCAATTATCTGGTATGCCGATGAAGCTCCCGATGCCTGGTATCCACTGCCTTCCGGCGGCTTTGGGCTATTTCTAGCCATTGGCTTAACCGATGCCGAATGCAAGTTTGCCGAATCAGCCGAAAATTATGGCACCTGGTGTATCGAACAACTGTTGCGCCGCAAAGGACACGGACAAATTACCGACCCTGCACGCAGCGACATGATGAGTGAAAGCGACACTCCTGCCATGCTCGAATCAATCAAGCAATTTGCCGATACTTTCAGGCAGTTCGATGTAGAAGCTGATCAGGCTGATGCTAACTTATAGCACTGGCTGCTGTTTTCACCGGCACGCGGCGAAAGACATAGCCACTGGCTACTGCTAATTCGGTAGCCAGTACTGCACCACCAGCAGCGCCAAGGATAGCATTGTGTGCTAGAGCGGTGAAGCGCACCCAGTCTTCATTTACTGTCAGCTGACCAGTGGTGACGGCCATGCCGTTTTCAGTCATAACGTCTAGTTTTGGTTGCGGCCGGTCTGGTGCATCCTGGAAGTGAATTATTTGTTGTGGTGCGGAAGGTAGTTCAGACAGATCGCCGGATACACCTTTAAACTCGCTCCATTTGCTCAAAATAGTCTTGCGACCTATGGCCGAATTAAGCTGGGCATTAACATAAGCAGTGTGACCGTCAGCCACCGCCACCCGCACGCACTTAGCCTGAATTTTCGGTGATGCTGCGTGGTCAATGCCGGCAGGGCCAATTTCGCCCCAGATTTTAAGCGGCTCTTGTTCTGATTTTTGCTCTTCTCCACCTATATACGGAATGACGTTTTCTACCATCTCTGGCCAGGTGGCAAAGGTTTTGCCGGCGCCGGAAAGTGCTTGTTCACTATGTACAAAAATCTGTTTGATACCAAACTCTTTCAGTGGAGTCATGGCAATAACATAGCTTTGAATAGAGCAGTTACTTTTGACAATAATGGCACCAGTGCTGTAACCACGGGTCTGCCGTTGCAGTTCCAGTACTTTAAGGTGACCTGCGTTGGCTGCTGGTATCATCATCGGTATCAGTGCGTCCATACGATTGGCTGAATTGCACGATGTAACAAAAACTCCGCGTTTAGCCAGTTCGTCTTCAAGCTTGAGAACACTGGGTTTATCAAGACTAACAGCGCAAAAAACAATGTCGACACCTTCAACCACCAGGTCGAGGTTATCGGCATCAACCACTGTAAGCGCTCCAACTGATGCTGGAATAGCAAAGTCCATAAACCAACGACCGGCCACTGAATCTTGATAAGATTTGCCGGCTGAGCCAGCCGAAGCTGCCAATTTGGTAATTTCAAACCACGGATTATCTTTGAGCATGCGAATCAGTTGCTGGCCCACCATGCCGGTGGCTCCCACAATGCCTACCTTCAATTTATCTTTTAAAATTTTCTTGCCGTTTGCATCTTTTGAGTTGGCTTGAAGGCGAACGATTTGAGGTTCTGATTGAGACACTGCAACACTCCGTGCAAAAATTCAGCTGTAAGCATTTACGCTGGACGCATTTATTAGCAAGCATAAGTATAACAGTCAAGCGGCTATGGGCTTGATTGAAAGGCCCTGAGCCATAACTTTGCTTTACGAAGGCTGTTCGCATTTCGTAAATAACTTTGTGATCAATGCCGTCCATCCGGTCTGGTGACTGGCACCGAGGCCGCGGCCGGTTTCAGCATGAAAATATTCGTAGAATAAATGTAGATCTTGCCAGTCTGTTCGACTGAACAATTCTTCTGTATCTCTCTGCCATGGTCTTGAATTCGATTTGGCATCGGTGAGGAATATGCTACTCAGGCGGCGTGACAATTCTTGGGATACTGCTTTCAGGCTAAGAAAATTGCCTGATCCTGTGGGACATTCCACTTTAAAGTCGTCGCCATAAAAGCGGTGATAGCGCTCAAGCGCTTCGATAATCAAAAAGTTGAGTGGAAACCATATGGGCCCTCGCCAGTTCGAATTGCCGCCGAAAGCAGCAGTGTTGCTTTCTCCTGGAACATATTTGACTTCGTAAATCTCGCCGTCACCGCTGAAGACAAACGGCTTGTCTTCATAGATTCTTGAGAGTGAGCGAATGCCGAATGGTGATAGAAACTCATTTTCGTCCAGCATGTACGCCAGTACTCTCTTAAGTCTTTCAATGGAAAGCAATGAAAGCAAACGACTTTCGCCTCTACTGGTGGTGCGCGTCAGGGCGATATTTTGATCAAGGTCGCTTCTGTTTTCAATGAACCACATCATTCGTTTATAAAATCCGGGCAACTTTTGAATCAGTGGCTCCTCTAGAACTTCCACCGCCAACAGTGGAATAAGCCCCACTATTGAGCGAACGCGCAATGGAATATTGCTTTGAACACCCTCGTTCACAACATGTAAATGGTCATAATAAAAACCATCTTCTTCGCACCACAAACCAGAGCCGTCCGCTTTGTGTATGGCATCAGAAATTTGCACAAAATGTTCGAAAAATTTGGAAGCAATATCTTCGTGAGCCGGACGTTTTTCGGATAGCTCCAGAGCCATGGCCAGCATGGTTGTGCAATAGAAGCTCATCCAGGCTGTACCATCAGCTTGCTGCAGCACGCCATTAAATGGAGTGGCTCCTTTTGACCGATCAAAAATGCCGATATTGTCCAGACCGAGAAATCCACCGCCAAATAAATCATTGCCATCAACGTCTTTACGATTGACCCACCAGGTGAAATTTATTAAGAGCTTTTGAAACACCCTCTCCAAAAAGGGCAGGTCACGCATACCTTGCGGCGCGGTCATTTTATAGACACGAAATGCCGCCCAGGCATGCACCGGCGGATTCACGTCAGAAAAATCGAACTCATAGGCCGGTAATTGCCCGTCGTGGCGCATGTACCATTCGCGCAAAAAGAGAACCAGTTGATCTTTAGCAAAACTGGGATCTATTTGAGCCATGACGATCATATGAAAAGCTACATCCCAGATGGCATACCAGGGATACTCCCACTTGTCCGGCATGGAAATAATGTCGCGATTAAAAATACTGCCCCATTTTTGATTGAGAATCTTCTGTCTTTCTGGGGGCGGGTAAACAGGGTCACCTTCCAGCCACTGGCTGACAATGTAGTAGTAAAACTGTTTACTCCAGAGTAAGCCTGCGTAGGCCTGGCGACTGATTGCTTTCTGTTCTAGTGGAAGCGTTGCCGGTATAACAATGTTGTAAAACTGATCGGCTTCACTAATTCGCGCAGCAAAAATGTTGTCGAATTCGGTGCCAAACTGCCACTGTTTTTGAGGATGATTGTGAAGTTGCTGTGATTGCTCTTCTATTTGAAGGCGATATTTATAGGTTGTGCTCTCTCCTGGAGCCAGGCTCAGCTGGCTGTAGAAGGCGGCTTTGGTACCTGTGAGTTGAGGATTAACCGCTTCATTGTTTCCGTCAACCAGATATTGATGAAAGGCGTCTTTGACAAAATTACTTTTGTTTTTGACCTGAAAAAGTTTGGCGCTGTTAGTTTCGTTATTGGTGTAAAGAGGCTCAAAATCGTCATTTTCACAGCTGAATATAAATGTGCCCAGAGTGTCGTGTCTGGCCTGGGCGTAGCTTCCAGACTGTTTAATCTGCGGCTCTGGCCAGTAACCGTCACCTGATCGTCCCCATGACCATGTATTGCGAAACCAGAGGGTGGGCAACAGATGTAATTGAGCACTTTCGGGGCCGCGATTGGTAATCGTGAGCTTGATTAAAATGTCATCGGAAGCAGCTTTTGCATATTCCGCCAGCACATCAAAGTAGCGCGACTCGTCAAAAATGCCGCTGTCTGACAGTTCATATTCGCCCAAATCTCTAGAGCGGCGGGAGTTTTCAGCTACCAGCTGGTCGTAGGGAAAAGCTCTTTGCGGATATTTATAGAGGGCCTTTAGATAGGAATGCGTTGGTGTTGAGTCGAGGTAAAAATACTGCTCTTTAACGTCTTCGCCATGATTGCCCTGGTGATTGGTGACGCCGAAAAGGCGTTCCTTTATGATGCTGTCGGCGCCATTCCAGAGGGCTACACTGAAGCACAGTCGGCATTCACGGTCGGTGATGCCGAGCAAACCATCTTCACCCCAGCGATACGCACGACTGCGCGATTGCTCATGGTCGAAATATTCCCAGGTTGTGCCGTTGCGCGAATAATCTTCGCGCACGGTTCCCCATTGCCTCTCTGAAAGATAAGGGCCCCAGCGCTTCCAATTGGCTGCCCTAGCCTGGTCTACTGCCAGTCGTCTTTGTTCTTCGCTTATATTCATAGACTTCCTGTTCCCTGTAATTTTAGGACTGATTGCAAAAAAATACCTTGCGCGTGGGAAAAACCGCGGTGGCAACTCTCCATTTTTCAGCTAATCTGCTATGGTGAATAAAGAGGGTTCGGAGGGTCGTTGATGAAACCGTCAATCTTGCAGCGGTCATTCTGGCAAGAGATGTGGGATATCGTACGCAACTGGCTCGCCGGTCCGAGTGCACAACCCGCAACTATTCCCATAAAAGTAGAAGACGGCCGCAGAAAATAATCTGCCGCTGTAGCAATGAGCTGGTCACTTAGCTGGTCATTAATTGCCGTGCGCAATTAAATGTGTGTGCAATGTGCGAGTCTTGATTATAAATGCTTGACGTTTATAGACGACTGGTCTATTATGTAAGTATGTTGGTTTTAAAAGATGGACAGTTGAAATGGCAAAAGTATTACAGAGAGAAGGAACGAAGCTTGAGCTGCTGGAAGCCGGCACAAGGTTAATGCTTGAAAAAGGCTATAGCAATTGCGGTTTGCAAGAAGTGCTCGAGTCGGTAGGAGTACCAAAAGGCTCTTTCTACCATTATTTTGAGAGCAAAGAAGATTTCGCTTTGCAGATTATTCGGCATTTCGATCAAGGCTACACTGAACAAATACTCTCTAGTTTGCGAGATAGAAGTCTTTCGCCGATTGATCGCTTGAAACGGTACTGCGCCACCCACAGGCAACGTATCGAAGAGCGTAAATGCACTCGGGGCTGTCTTATAGGCAACCTCAGCCAGGAGATGGCAGGGCAAAGCGAAGTGCTGCGCGAAGAACTCGAGAAAGTATTTCAAAGTTGGACAGATGTTTTCGCTGCTTGCATGGAGGAAGGTCAAAGAAAAGGAGAGATTCGCAACGACTTTGAACCGCTTGAGCTTGCCGATCTTTTCCTCAGTGGTTGGGAAGGTGCAATCTTGCGCGCCAAATCTATGCGCACAGTTAAGCCTCTGACCACATTTGTTGATTTGACATTCACGTTTCTCTCGGCTCAGCCTGCGCTAAGAAAGTAGATTCTAACCCTCCATCGGCGCAACAAGAAAAAATATACAAGGACCGGTTAATAGACCGGTCCTTCTTGCTAGCAGGGCGATTACAAACTTTTTTCGGATATTTTTTCAAGTGAAGTATAACTGGCTTGATGTGAAAGCGTGTTTTATCCGTCAAAGAAGGGAATTATGAATCCAGGCAGCCCTTGATGGACAATCTGCGTTCAAATATTAATTGGAGCCCGGTGTCCAGAGTACAATTGTAAGCACAACAAGTGGACTGATTAAATGGAAAAAATTGCCAAGCCTGGTGTCAAAGCGCCAACACGTGATGCCGAAGCGACTCGCAACAGCATATTAGATGCGGCGGAGCAAGAGTTTGCAAAAGTTGGCCTCTGGGGCGCCCGTACCGAATCTATCGCCGCCCGCACGGGTGTGACTAAGGCGATGATTCACTATTATTTTGAGAACAAAGAAAACCTCTATAAAGCGGTTATGGAAAGGTTGATTGCCAAACGCAGAGCTGATCTAGATTCGCTGCATGTAGATGATCTGTCTCCAACTGACGCAGTATCAGCTGTGGTGCGTAACCTTCTTGCTTCAATAATTCAGAATCCTAACGTTGGTAGCTTGATGCTGCTTGAGGCCTTACAAAACGAAGGCAGATATTATATGGAAACTTCGGTGGGCAGCCTTTATGGCCCATTGATTGAAAGTCTGAGACGCGGAATGCAAAGCGGTGAGTTTGCTCAGGGTGATGTGGTGCACGTTACAGCCAATATTGTGGGCATGTGCGTCTTTTACGTCATCGCACGAGACAACCTCAAGAGTCTCTGGCCCGAAGGCACTGATTTATTGTCGAACGAAATGTGCCAGGCTCATATCGAGTCATGCTTAAAAATGACTCTCGCTTCTATTAGATAAGCGCTCAAATTTAACTGTTCTATTTTAACTGCTTAGAACTGAAAATAAACGAAGCTTGGTGTACCATCTGGGGCAAAGAGCAAGAGCAGAATGGCCAGAGCGGCCAGATATGCTGGTTTTAGTATCTGCACAGGTTTTGGTAAAGGCAGAATTCCAGGAACGGTTTTGCCTCTGAGTTGATTGGAAACTAAGTGGCCAATCACTATGGCTAACAAAAATACTGGGAAAAGAGCAAAGTTTGCAGCCCCTTCAATAGAAGGAATGGTCAAAGTGAAAGGGTTCAAAGCGGCTTCTGGTGTCATTATGAGCAGCTTCTGAAAATAGCGTCCCGATAATTCCAGATTAGGCAGGCGGAATGTCACTAGTGTCACAGCCAGAGCATTGAAAGTAAGCAGCACACCAAAGACATGGAAAGGCACGGTTGCAGTCAGTTTGGTAAGCACAGGGCTCTTGTCTACAATTAGCCTCCAGACACGGTTGCAGCTGAGCCAGAGGCCATGCATAGCACCGAAAATTATGTAATTAAGACCAGCACCGTGCCAGAGGCCAGCTATGGTGAATGTAATCATGACATTGCGGATGGTGGCAAGGGTTCCGTGCTTGCTTCCCCCCAGAGGGAAAAACAAATAGTCGCGCAACCACAACGAAAGCGAGATGTGCCAGCGTCGCCAGTATTCGGTAATCGAGCCGGCCAAAAATGGAAGATCGAAATTTAGTGGTACCTTGAAACCAAGCAGGGCGGCTGATCCCCTGGCGATATCGGTATAGCCTGAAAAATCAAAATAAACCTGAATGGCAAAAGCCCAGAGCAGCATCCAGCAGTCAATGGTGCTGAGCATTTCAGGATGCGGCATACATTTATCAATCACAACAGCCAGGCTATCGGCCACGATTACTTTCTTAAACAAACCCCACAAAATCAGTTCCACACCTTGATCAATGTCTTTCAAATTGATTTTGGCGGGCAGATGTAATTGCGGCACAAAGTCCTGGAAACGCTTGATGGGGCCAGCTATTTGTGTGGGGAAAAAGCTTGGAAACAGAGCAAATTCCAGAGGAGCCTTAACCGCAGCACTGCCTTTATAAACGTCCACCAGATAATGGATAAATTCAAAAACAAAAAAGGAAATGCCCAGAGGCAAGATAATTTCGTGCAAAGGATAAGAATAAGAATTTTTGCTACCGGTCACGGCGAGTAAGCTATTCGCCGAATCAATGGCGAAATATGCATATTTAAAGTAAGCCAGAGTAGCAATATTGGCCACCAGCGCGCCAATGAGGTAGAGCTTGCGTCTTGCCTTTTCTTTCTCAATAACAATACCGGCAAAGTAATTGAAGGCAGTGAGCACCACAATCAGCACGATATAAATCGGCTTCCAGGTCATGTAGAAAAAATAGCTGGCTAAAAGTAAAAACGCTGTGCGATAGCGAAATGGTATCGACCAGTAAATTGCCACCACTATGGGCAGAAAAACCAGATAGGCGGCGCTGTTAAATAGCATTAGCGGCCTCCCCCCGTTTCTTCTGCTAAACGGCTGCGGGTGCGGCTATCGGTGGCTAAATAATTGGCGACAATATCAACAATTTTTCTGCCACCACTGGCATCCATGTGACCATAATCAGAAAAGTCTTTCATGTCGAAATGACCTTCTTTCATGGTGTCGACATAAGGACAATCGTATTTTGCCGCCATTTCCACCAGCGTATCAACGTGTCTTTTATAGACTTGTGGCGGAATATATTTGATGCCCAGCTCAGATACAGGCATGTTGACCAGAACCGGCACTATGCCTTTGGCTTTAGCTTCGCTCAGGGCCTTGTTCAACCAAATTTTTTGATTATCGAACATTTCGTCATTTGAATTTTTGAAGCGCTTTTTCCAGTCTTTACCATTGTCGTAGAAAGAATCGGTTTGCACATTTGGTTTGGCTATAAAGACGCCTTTTTCTACTTCAGATCGATAGAAAGCGAACTGCTTATCAAAATCGGTTTTGACATTGAATTTGCTTGGCCCAGTAAAGCCTTTGTACACCGGATTGAGAGCCGTTTTTGCTTGCTCACCGAGAACAGATTGTGAGTGGTGTTTTTTATCAACGAAATAAACAAACTCGCGCAACATAAAATTGATTTTTGGCCATGTGCTTGTGTAAGCAATGTCGAGCAAATCTTTGGTGTCAGTAAAACGCTCGAGGTATCTAAATGCGCTGGTGGCACCAGCACAGCTAAAGCTGGTATCCATCAAGTCTCTTGGTCCTAAGCAGAACACGGCGATTTTTGGTGTGTGCTTTTGCTCAAAAAGTGTACGCGCGATCATGTAATCGTCGGAAACCATGCTGCCAGGTAAACCAAAGTTGAAGCAAATGCCTTTATAGTCAGGCAAATGTTTGCTCAGCATGGTCTCAAGGTAGCGAGTGCGCCGATTTACAACGATGTCTACGTTTTCTTGTAAATGCTCGGCTTCTTGCATCCAGACTGAATTCATTAGCAGTGATGAACCGAGCAGCACCACAGCTGGTCGCTCGCTCAACTGGCGATAATCTTGGGTGGTCCACCATACCCATGATTTCAGGGTGGGAAGACTATCAGGATCAACATTTCTAAATGGATTGGTTGCTACTAGAGCCCAGTTGGCCAGAACCACCAGTAGGGCTGCCTGTGCCGCTTTGCTGCTGGCTGTGATTTTGAGCATGGCCAACATGCGAGTAGTGAAAGTTGGCGGTAGTTGCTCGTAATCGTCAGTCGGGGCTGGAGCTACTTTTTTAGGCTCAGTGCGAAGCATCGAATACCACTTGCTTGACAAGCTCAAATTATAGCAAGAGCTACTCTTGAAGAAGAGCTGCCCACACTTCATGGACCATAGCTTATCGTTATTAAAGACTCATTATTAAGGTTGACGAGTTTTTGGCCGTGCCAGATTGACCGACATTTCGCGCCCGGCCAGAGCTCGGCCGTTCAGGGCTTTAATCGCTTGTTCGGCATCTTCTTCAGAGCCCATTTCGACAAAACCGAATCCGCGTTTTTTGCCGGTATATTTGTCTGTAGGAATGGACACAGACAATACTGAACCGGTCTGAGAAAAAACTTCTTGCAGCTCGGCCTCTTCGATTTTGAAGGACAGGTTGCCCACGAATAACTTATTGTTCATCTGATCTCTTCAATTCAAAAAACTCAGTATCTCAAAAAATCGCTCAGGTTCCTAGTAGTGCTCGCAAGCCTCTGATAAAAGGTATTCAAATTGAAATTGCCAGTTGGTCACCATCACATCAATTTTCTGGGCTTGATTTGCTTGTTCTTGCTGCTGCTTTTCCCCAGCCAGTCGGCATCTGGCGCAACTGCCACATTTGCCGTCACCGGTACGGGCCTGCGCGGAGGAGATGACGTCAGCGCCTTTGCCAGAAAAAATAAACTCTATATAGAGGTACGTAAGAAAAACGGCATTGGCGGAGCAGCAATTAAACTTAAGTCGGGAGAATGGCCAGATACGGCCCAGGTACGGTTTTTTGGCTTCAGCTCACTTGAGGCCCTCACCGCCAGCGGTGGCGCGAAAGTTGACTTGCTTGAAGCGGGGTCGCGCGAGAAGCGCCGCACTTTTACCATTGAGCTCTTACCTCTTAACGTCGAGGCTCATGATTTGCAATTAAATTGGGTGGATGCTTACCGCCACTAAAATCGCAACTAAATGACAGCGTCGGCTTCGATTTCCACCAGCATGTCAGATGATATTAGCCTTGAAACTTCAACCATGCTTGTGGCGGGGCGAATGTCAGCGAAGAATTCACCATGGGCTTTACCCACCAGTTCCCAGTTTTTGATATCTGTGACGAAAATGCGAGTGCGCACCACATGCTTCAGCTCAGCCTTGGCTTGTTTTAGCGCACTCTCAATATTCTTGATTGCCTGGATGGTCTGGGCATAAACGTCACCTGGGCCCACAATCTTTCCATCTTCACCGGTGGCTGTAGTACCTGAAACGGCAATGAAGTTGCCCACTTTAACCGCGCGAGAATATCCTACGATTGGCTCCCACGGGGTACCACTGGCTACATTGGTGCGGGCGCCTTCGTTCATACTTTAGTCGCAGTGGCTTCTTTAGAAGAAGGCATGCCGACTGGAGCTTTCGACCAGTAATAATCACGATTCTTGCGATAGTAGTCGCAGGTTTTCTCTAAGCCTTGTTCGAGGGTTGTGGTGGGGCTCCAACCTACAATCTCTCTCATTTTTGTAATGTCTGAGTAGAAATCGCCAGGCTCTTGAGCTTTGCGTTCGGCCGAAAATTCAGCGTATTCCCAGCTGCCCATTTTTGCTACATCAACAATTGTTTTGACCAATTCAAGGAAGCTCACTGGTATGTCTGAGCCAACATTGAAAATTTCGCCATAAGCCTTAGGCGTCACTGCTGATTTGATAATCGCTTCTACAGTGTCGTCTACATAACAAAAATCGCGCAAAATGCTACCGTCGCCATAAACTTGAATGGCGTCGTTGTCCATGGCCAGCCGCACAAACCAGTTGCAAACGCCGAAGCGCGAGTGCTTCATCTGCGAACGTGGCCCGTAAATGTTGCTCAATCGCAAAAGCACAGAACGAATGCCATGCACGTCGTTATAGACCTTGATGATTTTTTCAGCAGTGAGATTTGAAATCTCGTAAATGCCTTTTGGATTGGTTGGTGCTTCTTCATTGACAGGCAGAGATACCGAAGAACCATACTGGCCCCGAGTGCCTGTATATACACAGATAGCATTCGGGTTAAATTTGCGAAGCGCTTCCATCAATACCGCTGTGCCGGTGATATTGATTTGTATGTCTGGGAAAGGATTGGAAAGGCTCATCAAATGGCAAACTTGACCCGCCAGGTGGAAAACGTAATCTTGGCCGCGCACAAGATAGTCGAGCGCCGACTCGTCGCGAATGTCGCAATAGTTGATGCGCACTCGATCTTTCACGGGGGCAAGATTGAACTCGTTACCACCATAATCTGGAATCATTGAATCCAGAACTGTAACTTTTGCGCCCAGGTTCGCCAGACGAATGGCCAGGTTGGACCCGATAAAGCCCATGCCGCCTGTGATTAATGCCGTTTTGCCTTTGAAAGCTGTTTCCACTGTCTGGCTCATATTCTTAAATTCCGCTCAGAATGCCGAAGTACACCTTTGTCTGAAACAATGAATCAAGTTTATGACTCTATGAAATTCACTAAATACTTGATCATGTCTCACTTCTGCTCGATTCTAACACGGTGTTACAGCCTTAAGGGCTCAGCGACCGCCACTCTTTAGAATTGTGATAGCAGTCGGGCACTGGTTGTAAGCGCTAGTTGCGAGTTAGGCATGTTGTCAACTAAAGCAGGGTTAATTCGAATCATGCTCTTTTCTACTAGAATTGCACAGACCACATTCAGGTGCAGCGGTTTTAGCGAGGCAAAATAACGTTGAACGTTCCATTCGGCAACATGCAAGTGCACTATCAGGCTTACAAGGCCCAAATCGATGAGGCTGTGGCCCGGGTTTTGGCTAGCGGCTACTATATTCTTGGGCCGGAACTGGATAAGTTCGAAGCCGAGTTTGCCCAATTCGTTGGTGCCAAATATGTAGTGGGTTGCGCCTCTGGAACTGAAGCAATATATCTTGCACTGGCTGCTGAAGATATCGGGCCGGGCGACGAAGTGCTGGTTGTGGCTCACACTGCCGTTCCTACCATTTCGGCAATATCTATGACTGGAGCCACCCCTGTATTTGTAGACATCAAAGCTTCGACTTATGTGATGCGCGAAACTGAACTTGAGTCGAAAATTACACCTCGCACAAAGATGATTGTTCCTGTGCACATTTACGGTCACATGGCTGAAATGGAAGCGATCATGAAGATCGCGGCCAAACACAAAATCAAAGTTATGGAAGATGTAGCTCAAGCTACTGGTGCCACCTATCGTGGTGCTGTGGCCGGCAGCATTGGAGATTATGGTGCTTTCAGCTTCTATCCAAGCAAGAACCTGGGCGCTTTTGGTGATGGTGGAGCGGTCTCCACTAATTCAGAAGAGAAATACAAAAAGCTAAAGATGCTGCGCAATTATGGTCAGTCAAAGCGCTACTATCACGATACCTTAGGCATCAATAGTCGCCTTGATGAAATTCAATGCGCCATTCTCTCGGCACAACTTCCTTATGTGCATCAGTGGAATGAGCAGCGCCGTCAGATTGCAGCACGTTATACCGAAGGGTTGAAGGATCTGGTGGTGACGCCAGTTGAAGCATCAGGCTTCAAGCATGTCTATCATTTATATGTGATTCAAACTCCTGACCGCGATGAATTGCAGGCTTATCTGCTTGAGCGTGGCGTGCAATGCTTGATTCACTATCCGATTCCAGCTCACCGCCAGCAGGCATATCAATTCCTCGGTTACGGCGAAGGCAGTTTGCCTACCACCGAACATATCGTCAATCGCATTTTGAGTTTGCCGATGTTCGCAGAAATGACAAGCGAGCAAGTAGACCAAGTCATTGACGGCATTAAGGCCTTCTATCAAGAGCGCGCTGTCACCGAAAGTCATGTACAAACTTCAACTTCGGCTTTTGCCGAAGGACAAACTGTCTAACAGTCATTAGAACCACCAATTGGACTAACCATGAATAACACTCAACCCAGACAGCGCTCTAACTCGACGGACTCCAAAATCAAATTGGACCCGGTGACTCTAATCATTCCTGCTTATAACGATGAAGAAACTATTGGCAGATTGATCGATGACTCTGACAAATTGCTTGCAGAAATTTGCGACGATTATGAAATCGTAGTGGTCAACGACGGCAGTAAAGATCGCACTCTGTCTGTGATTCAAGAGCGTTGCGCTGCTAACAGTCACGTCAGGCTTATAAATCATGAAGTCAATAGAGGCTTCGGTTTCACCATTCGTGAACTCTATACCTGCGGCACTAAGAATCTGGTGTTCTCTCTGCCGGGTGATTATCAGTATGCTCCAAAAGAGCTGCTGCAAATGGCCAAGGGTCTCAAAGATCACGATTTTGTCATTGGCCTTCGTGTTAATCGCAACGATCCGCCTCGCCGCAAAATGCAGTCTAAAGTTTATAACTTGATGCTTCGTACTTTTTATGGCCACAAACATAAAGACGTCAACTCAATCAAACTATTTAGAAGAGCCATTCTCGACAAAGTAGAATTGCTTTCGAAATCTCCTTTTGTTGATGCTGAACTTTGCATTCGTGCCGAAAGAGCCGGCTTCAAGGTAATTGAGATTCCAATTGAACATTTGCCCCGCACCACCCAAGGTGCCTCTGGTGGAAAGTTCTCAGTAATCTGGGACACCTTCTCAGATCTAGTCAAAATGCGCTCGACCTTCTAAATCGACACATTCGCATGCAAATCAAAAATCTTGCCCGTGAGACGATTGTGATCCTGGGCAGCTATGCTCTGGTGTGGATTTTACTCAGCGTTGTAGCCTGGTATTTTTGCCCAACACCGCTACTTAAATGGATTGCTCCTGTTGGCGTCTTGATTGTGGGTGGGCTTTCGGCTTATTTCATTTATCCGGCATTGCCCATTTTTGTCACCATTTATGGTCTTAATCGCAGGCTCCTGGTCGCAGAGAAATTTGCGCATTTTTCTCTGAACCTTCATGAAGTATTTTCGCCCGGATCTCTTGAAACCGGCTTCCATCTTGCGCTGTTTGCTGAAGTCTTGCGTGGTCAAGCCAGATTCGCTGAAGCCGAAGCCACAGTGCGGCAGGCCATTGATTTATTTAATTCAGAGCAAAACGTCACTCAAAAAGCAAAGTATCACAGAGTCGAAGCGGAAGGACTTACTTATGAGCTGCTTGGCTCGGTTTTAAGAGACCAGGGCAAATATTCAGAAGCACTTAAGGCCGGCAAAAAAGGCTGTGAAATTTTAGAGCAACGCAAAAAAGATTTGCAGATGAATGCGGCCGCGGCTGCACAACAATTAGAAGTCGTGAACCGCGCTCTGGCCAGCTCTTATTATGAATTAGCTCGCACACTTAATATCACCGGTCAACCGGATGATGCCCTGACTTTATTGCACCTGGCCTTAGATTTGCGTGGAGAAGAAACACCACCAGATCGCTACAAAGCCAGCTTGCTCGCAGAGTTGAGCAAAGCTTATTTGATGAGCGGCGAATTTAAAGAAGCGGAATGCGCCGCTGCCAAAGCCCAGACTAACTTAAGTCATTCGGAGCAACCGGAGGAGCAATTAGCTAGAGCCAGAGTCAATCTGGTGATTGCCGATGTGCTTCGGCAGTGCCCTGAAAAAACAGTGGAAGAGCGTGCAGCGATTACACCACTGCGCGCAGAGGCTCTGCGAATTCGCAAAAAGTGGCTGGCCGCTAAAGATCCCGAATTACTTGATATTGGCGGTGGTTAGCCAAAGCAGTGCTTAAAGGCTCGCGTCATAATTTCAATGGTGGTGTCTATGTCAGCTTCGCTGTGTTCTGACGAAAGACAGGCTGCGTCTACCGCTGAAGGCGGCAAATAGACACCGTTGTCTAAGAGATAATGGAAAAATTTGGCGAAGGTGTGAGCGTCTATCGTCAGCGAGTCTTGAAAATTTTGCACAGGCTTTTGGGCAAAGACCAGAGAAAACATTGAGCCAACGCGAGGCAACTGGACTGGATAATTATGAGAGTCAATCACTTTAGCCAGGCCGGCAAAAAGCTGGGCTGTGCGTGCTTCTAGTGTGTCGTAGACGCGGCTATCAGCCAGTAGTTCAAGAGTAGCAATGCCACCAGCCATGGTGAGCGGGTTGCCTGAGAAAGTACCGGCCTGATAGACGTCGCCTTCCGGTTGCAGTCTGTCCATAATATGTTTGCGGCCGCCGTACGCACCGATTGCCATGCCCCCACCGAGCGCTTTTCCGAAGCAAGTGATGTCTGCATCAACCTGATAAAGATTCTGGGCGCCGCCAAAGGCCAGGCGAAATCCTGTCAGCACTTCGTCCATTATAAACAGGGCACCATACTGATTGCATAGATTACGCAAGCCCGCCAAAAACTCAGGCTGTGGTGCAATTACACCCATTGAACCAGCCACCGGTTCAACAATTACTGCAGCAATCTGGTCTTTATGCTTTTGCAAAAGATCTTCCACCGAATTTAAATTGTTGAACTGCGCCAAAATTGTAGCCGCACGTGCACCATCAGGAATACCACTAGAAGACTGATGACCGTTGCTGGCCAAGGTGGCATCGCTGTGGCCGTGATAGCAGCCTTCAAACATAATAATTATCTCTTTGCCTGTAAACCCTCTGGCCAGGCGAATCGCGCTCATCACCGCTTCAGTACCGGAATTGACAAAGCGAATTTTTTCTACAGAAGGAACAGCGGCAATAACAAGCTCGGCCATTTCCATTTCGTAAACATGGGGGGCACCAAAGACCGGGCCTTTGGCCAAAGTCTCCTGGCATTTTTTCACCACGGCGTCTGGGCAATGTCCAAGAATCGCCGGGCCCCAGGCGCCAAGATAGTCGATGTAGCAATTACCATCGAGATCATAAAGCTTCGAGCCCTTGGCCCGATCGAAAAAGACTATATCGCCGCCCACTTCGTGAAAAGCTCTAAACGGACTGTCTACACCGCCCGGAATCACCTCCGCGATGCGTTTGGCGTAAGCAATTGATTTGGCATAGCGGGTGCTGACTGAGTTCAAAGTTCAATCCAGGCTTCAACGCGAGTATTGCCTTTTTTGATGCGCTGCACTGCTACGTTGACAGTGTTATCTGGTCCACCGCTACTCAATAGTTTCGTATCATCGCCTTTGCTTAATTTGATCAATTCAGGGCTGAGGTTAACTAGTTTGACGTTGACCTTACTGGTGGTGCCAACTACTTTTACAATCACTCGATTCGAATTGGGATCGCATGCCACTTCCAGCTGGGCTAGCTCGAAGCCAATGGGGTTGCTGCGCATGCCTTCAGTGCTGACACAAAGTGAGTGTGGGCCAGGTCTCAAAGTCTTGGGTAGGTTTACTTTTAGTTGTACAGGAGAGGCTGCGGCAATTGTTGCCTCTGTCATGCCATCGATAATGACTCGGTTATTTTGAGCTACGCCGTCAAAATTATGGCCGTCAATGACGAGATTACTGCGGCGGCTGACCAGATGACTGGCTCTATCGACCTTGGGAGCCTGAGCGCTTGCTGGAGTGTTCAATGGCTGCAACACTTCTATCACTGAGGGCATCTCATATGGGCGCGAGAGTAGCGCGACATTAAGTGAACGGCCTGGTGTTTCGTCTTCCGGAATCATGTATTGAGCCTGACCGTTTTGATCAGTTGAAAGTGTGACACCATTGAAACTCAGTTCCACATTGCTTTCTGGATTTTGCTGTTCGTCGACGAAAGCAACCGTTAACGGTTGACCCGCCAGAGCTCTGTCAGGCAGAAGCATGGTGAAGTTCTTCGGTTGTTTGAGGGCGGGCAGGTCCAACCCAGTTACACGTTCCATCGAAGCTGCTGCGCCGGCGTAGGCTGTCTCGTTGCCTTGTTTGTTGTGAGGCCGCGTGCTTCCGCCTTGAGATGTAGTAGCGAAATTTGTACTTGTAGCTGTACTAGTAGTTGTACTTGTAGTTGGCACCATTGCTATTTCAGGGGCTTTGGTGCTGGCCAGAGAACTATTTGTTGATGCAGTTGTGGTGCTAGTCGAATCTGCTTTAACACTTGCGGCCGCATCTACACCCAGTGCTCTAGCAGCTGGTTTCGTGTGCACGATGACATTGTCGTCATCTACTGATTTAACTGATTCGGCTACTTGCTCTTTTTCTGCAGCTGACTCTTTTTCTTTAACTGATGCTTTTTCTACAACTGGTTCTCTTTCTACAGCCACTTTTTGGACAGCGACTTTTTCTACGGGCGCTTTTTCTACAGCGGGCGCTTTTTCGCTCACCTGTTCTTTTTCAACAGCTGTTTTTTCAGCTGCTACTTTTTCAGTTTTTGGCCCAGTGACTTTTTTGTCGCCTTCGCTATCAGGTTTTTTTTCATCGCTGACCTTAGCGGTTTTAACCGTTTCAGCGTCATCAGCTTCGCTTTCTACTTCTGCTTTTGCAGCAGTCTTTTCGCCTTTTTCCGGTGCAGCGATCGGATCAATTGCTGTTAGCTGCTGAGCAATCAAACGGCGGCGATCGTCTCTTAAGACGAGCATTTCGTAGTAGCTGCGATATCTATTGGTCAGCAGCGGCGGGAGCGCTGCTAGTGACTTTTTTTTTTGCAAATCACCATCGCTTTTCTTGTCTAAATCAAGTTTGCGCTCGCGATCTGATTTTTCGTCGCCTTCTACTTTTTCGCCTTCCGCTTGCTTGGCAATGCAGTCGGCTTCCACCACAATATTGCTGAGTTTGCCTAACCAGAAATTGACATTGGCCTGGCTTTGAATATCAAATCCAGTTTCTACAGGCGACTTGGCTGTAATTACAACCAGAAATTCGCCAATGTCGTTGCCGTCTTTTGCTTTGCGGTCATGGCAATCTCCAGCAATGGAAACTGTAACCAGGCCGTCAATGCGTTTGGCCCAAATAGTGGCAATGGAGCCATGGAATTTATCGTTAACAACAACATCACCTGATGACCAGGCTTCGGCTGCCATTCTTGTACGGGCCTTGCTTTCTTGTTCCTTCGCTAAAATGCGATTGAAAGCTAAACCTGGTTCGCTAAGTGCCTTATCGAGCACGTTTGAGGCAAGCGACACAATCATGCGTTGATTGACGTCTTCAATTTTATTTTGCTCTTCCGGTTCTTTTAGAGTACGGTTCAGATCTTTGAGTACGCTGATGAGAGCGGTATCTGGTTCAAAAAGTAATGCCTTTTCTTCTTTCGCATCGCTTTTCTTTTCTACTTCGCTTTTCGCTTCTACATCTTTAACCGGTGTTGCAGTTGCCGGCTTAGCTTTGACTATCTCTTTTTTTTGGACTTTCTCTTCTTTTACTTCTTTGACTTCTTTTTCTACTTTTTCTACTTTTTCTTCTTTAGCGTCTTTGCCGCGATTAAAGAAGCCTTTTTTGGCTACTACCGGCTCGTCTTTATCTTTGGACTTTTCGGCTTTAGTCTTTTTGTCTTCTTTATCAGCTTTGTCTGTTTTTTCGCTGACTTTTTCGTCTTTGTTCTTCTCTTTCGAATCTTTAGCTTTGGCTTTTTTATCGTCTACTTTCGCGTCAGACTTCTTGTCTTCTGCTTTTTTCTCTTTGCTCTTGGCGGGTTTGGCATCTTCTTCATCGCTTTCGACTTCGCTCTGCTCTGCTTTAGCTGCGATCAAATTCCGAACATGAGTTGATTTGGCATGATGCTTTGAACCGGCGCAGGCAGCTGGTGTAGCCAGATTTAAGCAGGCCGGCAGCAGAGTCAAACTAAAACTGAAAGCGGTAAGCAAACTTTTTGCCTTCATGTAGTGAATGGCCTTGGCAGCTGTTATTTCGCTTGCTGATGAACGCTCCGAACTCATGTAGCCCCTCTTTCTAATGCGCAGATTCAAAAATGTCTTCAAAGATTCCTACTGTTTCGGCCGGTGTCAGGCCATATCCCAAATATTTACCGTCCAGTAAAATTTCAAAATGCAGGTGGGGATATTTTGTGCGGCCAGGCAAATTCTGCCCGGTTCCAGATACGCCCACAAAGCCTAACAGGTCGCCGGCCTTTACGGATTGCCCGAGGCGCAATTTGGCATTGATTTTATTCAAATGAGCGTAACGGGTAATCATTCCCTCACCATGGTCAACCCATACCTGACAACCGCGAAACAGGTCTTCGTTCTGGTCTGAAGTACGATGTTCGTTGACGCATTGAGTCATGACGCGATTGAACGTACTGCGATTCATGTCGACGAAATTACTATCTGCGCGCACGATTTTGCCTGGTCCGGCCGCCACTACAGGTGTGTCCATGCTGACACGAAAGCGGTCGTTAAAGAGGTCGAGACCCTCATGTACGCCATAACGATAGAGCCTTCTAGCCCCAGGATAGACGCCTGCATGCTTGGGTAAACGCATGCCGCGCATGGGTGCTCTGAGCTTGGCCAAGCGCGCATCATTCTGCCTGTGCTCAAGAATAGCAGTGCCAGGACTGCTTTCAGAGAGTCTGCGATATCTAAGACAATCACCATCGATGGCCCAGAATCCGCCTGGTTGCGCCAGTAAACCGCGCAGGCTGGAGTTGGCTGCAAATAGGTAGGGCCTCGTATCGCCGCTCTTTTTGTCTACGGCGAGAATACGATTGTTTTGCCGTTCAACCACCAGCAATGGCACATCGCTTCCGGCCGATGTAATCATGCGAGAAGGCCTGACTTTGCACAGTTTGAAACCAATGGGGTTCATCGATAGCGGTCTTTGAGCCACTCGGTTTTGCCCACCCAGAGGAATTATTGTGGTCAGTTGGCCGAATTGTTTGAGCAGCGAAAACTGTTGATCGAAAACTATGGCAATACATTCGGCTACAGAGGTGTCGCCTGGTTTAAGGCGCCAGGGCATTACCTCAGCAAAGGTGGCTTGCAAAATTGGATTTACCTTGGCACTTCCTGGAGTTAAGGCCAGACGCCAGATTTGATTGCGTTCAGGGTCCAGCAAATTCAATGTACGACTCTGATCGGACATGCAAAAGTCTATAAATTCAGGGTCTGGTGAGCCAGAAATAGGCACGTTTGCTCGCAACACTGACCAATTTTTCTTGACCAGATTGTATTCAAATAAATCGCCTGATTTATCCAGAACTATTATTGATTCACGCAGTGGTGAATAAATCAAATTCACCAGTTCGTGAACCGGAATCGCCAGTCGGCCTGTGCCTTCAATACCAGGAGCCGGAATTCTGCGTGCTCTAATTGAACCACCAGCAGTGGCGCTTGGTAGTTTGGTTTGAGCGACATAAAGGCAATCGCCGCCAAGAAAAATCAGTTGTCCTGGCTTTGTTTCTACACAGTTGATCGGTGAAAAGGCTTGTTTCTTGTCAGTAAAAAGGGTGACAACACCAGGTTCTGCCGCTGATAGCGAACCGTCAGCGGGCTGAAGCGGGGCAGCGGTGTGCGCCATAGCTTGACTGCTTCCGGTATTGAGCCCGGTACTAAGCCCTGCACTGAGGCCGGCACCACTAATGTCATTTGCAGCTCCTGAGCCCGTTCCCAGTCCGACACTGGTACCGATACCGGTGCTGCAGCTGGACACTAACGAAGCACTGCCAAAGAGCAGCAAAGACGATAGCAACAGGCTCGTTACGCTCTTCTTCTTATTCTTTTCGCTGATTTTAGTGATACGCGTGAGCAACAAAAATCCTATTTCTTTTTCACCAGAAGTAATGAGTCGGCGATAGACCAGTGGTCACCGGTGCGCTCGATTGTGTACTTGACGCTATATGTGTCGTCGGTTTCCTTCGCCGCACCAGCGACGCCGTCCTTCATAACTTTGGTCAATTCTTTGACAATAGTAAAGACTGCATATTTTTTTGGCGCTTTAGAAATCTCTTCGTACTTTTCTACGGTGACACTTTTAGGTGTCAGTTCATAATGCTGTTTGTTATCCACTAGCCATTTGATTGAGTCTTGCTGCCGTTTCAGAGCATTGCCAGAAAGAACTGTACTGAGCGCTGAAGTATCGCGAGTTTTAACTGCAGCTTTTTTCACTGTTTGCCAGTTGCGAATGACGTCGCGTAATTCATTTTTGAGAGGGTCAGTACCTTCGGAGTCCTCTCCTTTTACCTCAACTCCTTTTACGTCAACACCCTTTACTTCGGCCTGCGTTTTGACATTTGCCGGTGTTTTGACATTCGTTGGTTTAACTGTTTTTGCCGGCGTTTTAGTATTGTTGGCGGCAGCGATAACTGTGGTTTTAGCAGGCACGTCAGTAGTTTGATTTTGCCCTGCATCTGGCCCTGCATCTGGTTCGACATCATGTGCAGTCTGAGCATAGGCGATACTTTCAGTTTTTGAAATTTTGCCGTTTTTGCTGGTGACTTGAATCAGCAGTGTTCCGGGCCCCTGAGTGGCAGGGAAGAGGGCTACTGCGTAAGCGCCGGCTGTGGTCTTAAGGCCGTCGTTATTGGTAGCGGAAGCGCCACTGGATTTTGCTACTTTCCTCCCATAGACTCGCAGCAAGCTCTGATATTCGTCTTCTGAAAGTCTTGTGGTGCCGTTTTCATGGGCTTTAGCTGCAGCAAATAATTGGGCCTGGGTTAGTGCCGCGTATTTGGCTTCCAGGCCAGCCTGTACTGGAGCGGCTTTCTTAGCCGAAGACAGCGCCCCGCCAAGAGCATCTTTATTCTTTTCCAGATAGCTGTTGAAATCAGCTATTTTGCTGCTTTTAGCTCCCAGTGCCTCAAGCATGAAGTCACAAACCATTTCCAAATTGAGAAAATTTTGATTGGCAGTGCCGCTGTTGCTGAGAAATAACTCGCATGCTGTGATGTGATCGCCGTCTACAAACAATTTTAGTTTGTTGTCCTGCGGGTCAACAAATTGATTCTCGCCACCACTGCTAAACGGTCCTAGCCCAGGCCATGCTGAGCGACTTAAAAGCTCACTGCTTTGAAAAGCATTCATCGAGCACAGCCCGCTGACGTCGGTGACTGTGGTTTCGGCTCCAGCTGGAGGTTGTACTGAAGTCGGTGTTGATACGGCGCTATTCTCGGTTGTACCAGCCGGTTTTGCTTCATCTGACCAGAGCGAATTCATGGAGCCGTCGCTTTCGCTGCCAGACGCGGCACTTTCACTAGCACTTTTTAAATCATCGCTCTGAGCCCAGGCCGGGCCATTTAACGCAAAAGAGAGCGCCAGTAAGAGGGGAATGAATTTCACTGAATGTACCGCCATAACTGTCATCTGCGCTTATCAAAGAACGATTTTACCCCTTCTCACAGCTTTCAGCCAGAAGGGGTAACAAATAGAGCTTAAATAGAGCTTATCTGGGCTTTATTCGCCCATTATTTTGATGCCGCACTGGCGCAACATTTTAGTGGTCAGAACCAGTGGTAGACCAATAATATTGGACGGTGAGCCTTGTATTCTGTCGATCATAAATGCCCCGATACCTTGCAGGGCGTACGAGCCGGCTTTATCCATGGGTTCTTTGGTATCAACATAGGTGCTGATTTCGTTCTGTGAAAGCGAGCGAAATTCTACTGAAGCGATTTCCACGTCGTGATAAGAAAGCACAGAATTAGAAGTATTATTGTTTTCTTGCGACGGAACAGAAAGTATATGCACACCTGTATATACCTCATGGCAGTGCCCCACCAGGCGGGTGAGCATAGCGATAGCGTCAGTGCGATCCACGGGCTTACCGAGAATATCGCCTTCGAAAACCACGATGGTATCTGCTGTAACAATGACATGGTGTGATTGCGCTAATTCGCCGCCCCGGTTTTGAATGAGCGTTTGCACGCGCGAAGCTTTACTCTCGGCCAATGCTGCCACTACCTGAGAGGGAGTGTGTTCAGGGTCCACAATTTCATCAAGGTCGCTGGGCAATATTTCGAAATCCAGGCCAAGATTTTTGAGCAGCTCAATACGCCTGGGCGAAGCTGAGCCAAGGACGATTTTCGGCGGCACTGTATCTGGTGTCATGGTCAATACTCCTGACCGGTAAAATCACCGGGGATTTTATAAATTTGCAGGCGTCGATTGCCGCGATCGCAGACAAAAATAATGCCGTACTGATTGTCTATGGCAACGTCTGATGGGTTGACGAGCTGGTCTGCGGCACTGCCCTTTTCGCCAAATGTATAAAGAATGCGGCCACCCGCATCAAACACAGAAAGTCTGTTGTTGAATGAATCGCAGACATAAATGCGGTCGAAGCGATCCACTGCCACCGAGCGTGGAATATTTAATTCGTTAGCGCCATTGCCCTTGCCGCCAAAAGTTCTGACGACGTTGCCGACTTTATTGAAAACAAATATTTTGGATGAGCCGTAGTCGGCCAGGTAAAGCTGATTCAACCGATCGATGGCGAGGCCCGCCGGTAGTCTAATTTGTGCTTGTTCACCGTGCTCTAAAGGGGCGTATGCACTTTTAGTTTTTAAATCAAGATCAGTTCTGCCGCTAACCGAACGCAGCCAGACGCCCGTTTCAGGCTGAAAAATTTGCACACAAGCATTGGCCGAATCAGATACGTAGAGCAGTCCGCTGGAATCAATCACCATGCCAGCGAGGCCTGAATCTTTAGCTTGAATATTTTTGAATTCACCTAAAAAGACACCGAGCCCGTCGAAAATGCGAATGTACTGGTCACTGGCGTCACAGGCAAACAGTCGGCCTTTCATGTCAAATGCCAGTCCGCCGGGGCGAGTGATGCTACCGCATCTGGTGCGACTGCTTTCAGCTTCAACTCCTTTAGCCGGCTTGTAGGCAATCTCATAAAGCCAGCGCAAAGTCTGAGCAATGTTGGCACCATCATAAGCGAAAACGTTGATTGTGCGAGTAACAGCGTCGGCGATGGCTAATCTTCCGCCTTTGCACGTCACTGCAGCCGGTTCTTCGATGCGCTTGCCTGAACCCTGCTGGGTGACCGTGAGCAAATGCTTCAACGCAGTTTGCTGCGGCTTGTGAGCCGGGGCAATAGGAGCCGGGGCGACGGGCGCCGGGGCAACAGGAGCCGGAACTTTAGCCGAAAAGGGAGGAGAGATAGGCTTTAAGACCATACCTGCAGATGTTACTTCTGGAGCAATCGAATCTTCTAGCTGCCGCTGGGCAACAGCATCAGCGGCGCGAAACTCATGCCTGGTGTCTGTGCTCTGCATGTCTATATTGATATTGTCATTGACATTGTCATCAATATTATCTTCTCGGGCACCGTCGATTGAAGTGATACCAAATTGAGTTTTTAGCGGCCTGAAATTTGGTGCCGGTAAATTGTCATAACTGTGACCTGACTTGTCAGCTAGAGTTGCCACCGCATTTTTCACTGAATCAGGCAATTGAGCAGAGAAGTCTTTGATGAATTCGGCCACAGAGCGATAGCGCTCTTTGGCATGCTTGCGCATGGTGCGTGCAACACTAGTGGAGACCTCTACTGGAATAGTCGAGTCTATTATGTGCAGCGGTTTTTCTTCTTGTGAAACAATTTTGACGATAGTGGCGGCGATACCATCCGCGGTGAAGGGTGTGGAGCCGCTCAAGGCTTCATAACAAACCACTCCCAGCGAAAAAATGTCGGCTCTGTGATCTACGCTTTTGGCATCTTGCAATTGTTCGGGCGAAACGTAATTGAGTGTGCCCATCATGATGCCGGTTTTTGTTAGATTTGACTCTTCATATTCGGCTGCCCGAGCAATACCGAAGTCAGTTAATTTGACCGAGCCGTCTTTGAGAATAAAGATGTTGTCCGGCTTGACGTCGCGATGAACAATATTCATTGAGTGGGCCAGTGCTAGAGCCGTACCTACTTGCGCCAGTACCGGATATAGCTGTTCTACGGTCATTTTGCCGCCTCTGCGCACCAAATCTTTGCGCAGGCTGTCGCCGTCCAGAAATTCCATCACATAGTAAAAGCTGTCGCCCTCAATGCAAATATCAAGTACATCCACAATATTGGGATGTTTGAGTCTGGCAATTGTGTAGGCTTCACGTTTAAAGCGATCTTTAAATTCAGCTTTCTTGTCTTGAGCGATGTTTTCTAAAACCAATTTTTTGACGGCCACGAATTTACCGCTATCAGGATGAATAGCGCGATAGACGATGCCCATGCCGCCTCGCCCAATCTCTCCCAGTAGTTCGTAGCGGCCGCACCGATTAACACTGTCTGAGTTCATGGGAGTTTTTTCTGCTTATTCGACGACGAAAACGAACTCCGTTTTACCGAAAGTCAGTCTGTCTCCAGGAGAAATTTGCCGACGTTCGCTCAAAATTTCGCCATTCAATAATGTGCCGTTGGTCGATCCCAAATCTTCCACCCAGTATGCACCTTGCATCTGTAAAACCCAGGCGTGGTGCCGCGAAACATAGTGGTCGCTGGTGACTGAAATGTTGTTGGTTTGATCTCGTCCAATCTTGCTGACAGACTGGTTTAAAGCAAAGCGTTCGTTACTAAGTTTGTTGAAAAGAAATGCCGGTTTCATTGGTCTCACCTCTTTTCTAAATGCCGAGGCAGCTTGCTGGGGATCTTCCCGGACTTCGGCCGCAGCAGGTTGATGCAAAAGCCCCATGTTTACAGTGCCACCGCAAACACCGCAATCCGCCCCTACACGCGCTAACGTTGCACCGCATCTTGCACATTGATTGATATTGGCCGCCATATCACCGACTTAAGAACTATTTGCTGCCGTTATCGGAACTCTCGTCGTGGAACTTGACCACAACAACAGTTACGTTATCCGGAGCGCCACCATCCAGCGTTAGTTTGACCAGCTCTTCGCAGAGACCTTCAGGATCGGTCAAATCTTTAACCGATTCGCCGATTTGCTCGTCGCGCAGTACCGTTGGCAGACCATCGGAACAGAGCACGACCCAATCGTTGGCATTGAGGTCAACTGGAGTGTGATCGATTTCAACTTTCTCTTCATGGCCAAGGCAACGAGTGATTAAGTTTTTGTAAGGATTGATTCGTGCTTGCTCTTCAGTCAAGCGGCCGGCTCGAACCATTTCTTGAACCACTGAGTGATCATTGGTCAAAAGTCTGGTCTTGCCTTCTCTCACCAGGTAGGCTCGAGAGTCGCCCACGTGGGCAATTTGCATATAATTATCATCGGCTTGTACGGCAACCACAACGGTTGTGCCCATGCCTCTGACCGAAGCGTCTTCTTCTGCCGAGTGCCACACAGAGTGATTGGCTGAATTTACTGTTTCAGTCAGCCATTTGGTAATCGCTTCTCTGTCTCTGGCCGGAGGAGGAGAATCTTTCCACTGTTGCTCGACGGCTTCCATAGCCAACTTGCTCGCTTTGGCGCCACCAACAGCTCCGCCCATACCGTCTGCGACGGCGAATACGCGATTGTCAGGACTCACGTAGAAATTATCTTCGTTCCTCTGACGCTGGCAACCCGCATCAGTTCGTGCCGCTGCACGCCATTTCAGCATTGTCTATCTCCGTCTCCCAGTCGACCTATCGGAACGCTTTCTATTAGCCGTCCCCAGTGGTCTTACTATTTGCCAAATAATAATAGCCACCATTACACCATTTCCAATCAAATAATACTCTGTATATTGCCTGGCAGTAGTTGGTGATGTTATGCCCCAGAAAACCAGAGATAACGAAAACCACAACAGAGCAGTCCATAGTAAATTTACCCGATTTTTGGCAAGACTCTTAACCTCTCTATTCAAAATATAGATTTGAGTTTCTAACTTTCGAATCTCTTGGAGTCTTCTTCCATGCTCTTTTTGTAATTCTAGCTCAGATTGGCTGACGGAGCCGCTTTTCAAACCAGACTTTGGCTTGCTTCCTCTTGGCAAAACTCTGCCGTTATCGTCAGAAGCGCCACCGCTGGAGAAAAGACGCACCAGGCCTTCTTCGCTAAATACACCTTTTTGACCAAAAAGTTTTCCGCGGGTGAGATATCCAAGGGCGAAATAAGCTTGCGCCGGATTGGCCAACGCCCATTTTTTTACCGACGGTTTAGCTGCTTCGACAAATGAAAAATTGGGATGGAGACTGCGGGCAATGCCTTCTAGAGACGATCCCGTGCGCAATAAGTAAGCAAGGCTGGGTGGTAATTTCAGTGATCGATCCATGGCAATTTGATCGATGTCATGTTCCAGATCGGTAAAATCCAATTCTTTAATTTGTTTGCCTTTGTAATACTCAATAAATGGCTGAACCGCGCGCACCATCGTTTCTTGTTTCGCGCCTTCCTGCACAATGCCCAGGGTAATTAGATTTTTTATTAGCTCATCTGGGTGAACATTTATCACAGAAGCGATACATCCAAGAATGGCTTCGCGTTGAGACTGACTAATTTCTCCCACCATGCCAAAGTCATATATAACGATGTGACCGTCAGGACCTACCGCTAAGTTGCCAGCATGCGGATCGGCATGGAAGAAGCCGTGCATCAAGACCTGCTCCATATAAGCAGAAACAAGGTTATTGCCGATGGCCACAGGGTCTATGCCTTGCTTGATGATTTCAGCTTTATTGTCGATTTTGACCCCAGGTAGATATTCCAGGGTCAGCACTTTGCGACCGGTGAGCTTCCAGTAGACTCTGGGAATTCGCATGGTCTTTTGATCTTTGAGAATCTGCCTGATGCGATCGGCATTGCGACCTTCTTTTAGATAGTCGATTTCTTCAAAAAGCGTGCGCCCGAATTCGTCAGAGAGCGCAAGCCACCCGCTCCAGTCTTGTTTCGGACGAATCACTGGGCCAATGCGAGCAATAAAGCGCATGTAACCAAGGTCTCGATAAAAAATATCCGCCAGATCTGGGCGTTGTACTTTTACTACTACCGGGCGACCGTCTTGCAGTCGTGCGCGGTGCACTTGACCAATGGAGGCCGAGGCTATCGGCGTTTCTTCAAATTCTTTGAAAAGCTGTTCCGGAGCCGCTCCCAGCTCGCGCTCAATGGTGCTGCGCAAGGCCTCGATGCCGAAAGGTGGCACTCTGTCTTGCAAAGAGACAAGTTCGTCCGCTAATTCTTCAGAAATAATATCTTTGCGAACAGATAGAAACTGGCCCAGTTTGATAAAAGTGGCGCCCATTTCAATCAACGCTTGTTTCACCAGGCGTGCGTTGCGCCGCCGCGATTCGTCAGCAGGCCTTTTCTTGCTTCGTGCACCCACTAGGCGGTCCATAGCGGCCGCTGAAGCCAATAGAGAAAGTGTGGAAAGACTTTTCCAGAAGCGTTTATCGCGCAGTAAAACTTTGAGGCGAATGGCCTGATCGGCCAGGGCTGGGTCGTATCCGCCCTGAAGCACCTTAGGCTCATCGTCGCTGTGAGCGCCCTGAATGCTCTGACCGCTCGGAGCGCTCTGAATTGTCTCTAAGTCTGCACCAGTGTCTTTATTTGCTGATTTGGCTAGCTCAGATGTAAGCCGATTTTTTGATGCTGGCTGAGGTTCGCTCATGCATGACCACGGTTGAAGCCGATGATGAATTAGTTAGCTGTCGAACTGACGGTTCAGACCGGTGATTTTTGTTTGATGTCGGCAATCTCAGCTCTTAAGGTTGCTATTTCTGCACGCAATTCGTTGATTTCTGTAGAGTCACCAAGAGCACCGAGAGAAAAATCAGCAACCTGGCGGCGAATTTTTTCGCGCACTTGACCTTCCAGAACATCAGAACGTTGCCAAATATTTTGGCTCGTTTCATTGAGCATTTGCTTTACTTTGTCGCGAGTTTTTTGCACTCGATCAGACTCACTTGATTTGTATTCGCCGGCTTTGGCAGTAAAGGTGTCAAGTGCGTCCTCGACGCGTTCTCTAGCCACTTCAAATGCGGCGCCTGCTAAGAAGAAAACCTTGATCAACGGTCGCAACACTTTCCCAACCTCTACTATTCGATGACTACACTTTGAACTATTGGATTCAATTTGAATTTGGCCATTTCAGGGCTTTTTCAAGACAAAAACCAAGCCAAGATTATACACTAAGCTATTAACACTATATGCTCAAGGGCCGCTCAGCTACGTACATTGTCACAAAGCTAAAACGTAGTTGCAGCCTCGCCCTGAGTACATTGCTTAATTCATACGAGATCACTGGAGGATTTTGTGTCAGCACCCAAAGTCAGTAGCAATGCGGTTGTCGAAAGCAACGCAATCAAGCGTAGCCGAGCAGTAACTTTGATTTATTGCCCAATACATCTTGGTGGTCCGCACGCTGGAGTTGCTCTGGGACCAGGCGCCATGAAGGTTGCAAGACTGGTAAGTCGAATTAAAGCCCTTGGATATACAGTTGAGAAAGAAGTTTCCATTGCTGTGCCGGAGGTGCTCACCTGGTGGGAAAAGAGCACTGAACCGAAACACAGTCGTTGTGTGCCTGAGATTGCCAAAGTCAGTCAGGCTGTGGCTGAAGCTGTAGAGCAAGCCCTGGAAAACGATACTGTAGCCATTACAATTGGTGGTGACCATTCGCTGGCAATAGGCAGTATTGCTGGAGTTTCGAATTATTATCGCAAACGTAAAGAAGAATTTGGTCTGGTCTGGTTCGACGCACATGGCGACATCAATACTCCTGATACGTCACCAAGCGGCAATGTACACGGAATGCCTTTTGCTATTTCACTTGGCCAGGGTGATGAGAGCCTGGTTAAGCTCAACGGTTTTTCGCCCAAAGTGCAGCCACGCCGGTGCGCTTTAGTCGGCATTCGCGATCTCGACACCGCCGAAACTGATCTCGTCAGGCAATCAGGTGTTTTGCCTTTCACCATGCGAGATGTTGATGAACAGGGAATTAAGAGCATCACAGGCCAGGCTCTAAAATCAATTGGCGGAGACATTCATGGTCTGCACGTGTCATTTGATCTAGACGTAATTGATCCTGATGTGGCGCCAGGAGTGAGCACCGACTCACGTGGCGGTCTGACTTATCGTGAAAGTCATTTTGCTCTTGAGCTTCTGGCTGATACCAAAATGGTGCGCTCTATCGACATTGTCGAACTCAATCCGACATTAGACATCAGAAATCGCACTGCCGAACTGGCCGTAGACCTGGTGCAGTCAGCCCTGGGCAAGAATATTCTCTAGCCCCGGACGTATCTTCTAAAAAAAATCGCTGAATACTCGCTAAATA
The DNA here is from genome assembly GCA_036170915.1 of Cyanobacteria bacterium auto_48_18. Classification (GTDB taxonomy): domain Bacteria; phylum Cyanobacteriota; class Vampirovibrionia; order Obscuribacterales; family Obscuribacteraceae. The sequence goes on along the minus strand of JAVHQC010000025.1, from coordinate 53,043 downwards.
CTCGACAAGTTTGGCAATCGATACTATACTTACGTATGGTTGAGCCAAATTGAGGTCGAGAATTAAGTTGCTAGATACAGAGAAGCCGCTGCCAGCCAGACAACAAGATGTGCTCAATTTGATCGTCAAATTAAGCGACGAGCATGGTTATCCGCCGACGCTGGCTGAGTTGGCCAGTGCTCTTGGTCTGAAAAATAGAATGACTGTGCACCAGCACGTGGCGGCGTTGAAGAAAAAGGGCCTGGTTCACTGGGAGCCAGGTTTAAATCGCTCTTTGCGAGTGCTGGCCGAAGGCCTGAAGCACTGTTCTGGCGGCACCGAATTAGCTGATCAAAATAACGGCGACCCTGCTGACGTAATTTCGCTAGATAGTCGGCGTGCATCTGTATCTCAGAAAGCAAGCAGCGCCTTAGCTCAGTCAAATGCACTAACAGCGAGAGGCATTCCCATGGCTGGCGCCATTGCCGCCGGTCAACCCATTGATGCCGCTTTAGAAGGTCAGGAATATTTAGATATTGATAGCCGGTACACAGAAGCCGGTTGTTTTGCTTTGCAAGTCAAAGGCGAATCTATGATCGAAGACGGCATTTACGATGGCGATTTCGTCATCGTAAAACCAAATCCTTCACCCAATAATGGTGAAGTTGTGGTGGCATTATTAGAAGATGGCAGCGCTACACTGAAGCGTTTCTTTAAAGAGCGTGGCGGTTTCCGTTTGCAGCCTGCCAACAGCGAAATGGAGCCAATTTTTGTCACTGGCAACCAGACTTTGACCATACAGGGCACAGTGGTAGCGCTCTTCCGTAAGATGTAGTTTGCCTGGTATTTTGCCTGGTAATTTAGTATGTATAAGCGGCTGTTTAAGTGCTAAATAGTTGCTTCATTGGTTTTGGCATGGGCTGTGAAGTGTCTACTTCTACCGTTTTTTCTTGCTCATATTTGACCAGGCCAGGTTTGTCTTTGGCCAGCTTTCGCACATGTTTGCACTGGGTATAAACCACTCTAACCTTGGCGCCGTGACTGGCTTTTGAAAGCCTCGCAGCTATTTGTGCCGCTTCCAAAATTGTGCTCATGGGTGGTTCTTGTTTTGACGAAGGAATGCGAACCAGTACATGGGCACCACCTTGACCGAGAACGTGGAACCAGAGATCGTTCGGTTGCGCCAGCCGCGACAAAAGATAGTCATTTTCTAGACGATTGCGACCCACATAAATTGTCCAGCCATCAGTTGAATTGACTGAAAGAATTTTGCTGTCATTGCCTTTTTTTGCTTTGGCTTTTGGCTTGGCAATTTCATGGGCTTTGCGGCCGGTCAAATTTTCCTTCAGTGTCCTGAGTTCAAAAATGTCCTTGGCGTTGTTAATCTTGACCAAATGGCCTTCCAGCATTAGTTTGCGCGCGCTGGCTTCGTTGACCGATTGGCTGGCAGTGGCATGACGCGCTCTCGATTTTGCGTATTGGCGATAATACATTTGAGCGTTCTGGGCACCAGTTAAGGCAGCGTTGAGTTTGATTGAAATTTTTCCTGAATTACCGAAGAGGTCTTCAGTCTCAAGCACTTCCTGACCAGGTTTAATTTCAGTCAAATTGGCTAAAATCAAATCGCCTAACTTCTTTTGCAAATGTACATCGGCGCCCGGCAAAACGTGTTGCTCAGCCATTTTCATGCGAGCATCAATTTTTGCCAGTTCCTGAGCTAAATCAGCACGCAGGCGTTCGCGCAGTTGATTGGCTTGCTCAGTCAGTTCGCAAGAGCGGAAATATTCTTCAATCAAATCATTGACTGAAGGCAACGATTTTGTCGGTGCCGCAGTTGGATACCATCCTAAAACCGAATAACGACTCAAGTCGGTAAATAAAAATGGTCGATAATTTTCGTTTACTCTTAGAGCTTCGATGCGCTTCCAGAGCTTCATACCAGCGTCTTCAATGATCATCGCTTGTGCGGTTTCAGAAACCAATCCGCTAGCCAACACAAGCTCTTCGCAAAGGTGCCTTCCCGCACCAGTGAAGGTGGCAATGAGCCATTGCTCGATAGTGACTGGTGTCACCTCCGCTGGTGGCAGAGTTAAACTAGAGTCAGTGCTCTGATTTTCTTGCGCTTTAGTTTTGAACTGACTAAATAATTGCAAGAAACCGTCTTCATTGACCGTATAAAGACTGGGCCGATCTTGTGCCGGCGGCCGCTCGTAACGCAGTGTGGGAGCGATTTCTCTTTGCCTGCTCATATCTTTAGTAACGTTGTGAGAAGCAGCAATAATTTTGCCGCTTTCTTTTTCCCAAAAAATCAAATTGCTGTGACGACCCATAATTTCAGCAGTAAGAATTTTGATTGACTGAGTGCCCACTTCATCAACGCAAGAAAAAACAAGGTCTATGATTCGCTCACCGAGCGGTTGATCCGCAGCAATAAGGGTCGCTGCGGCTAGATGCTTGCGCAATAGCAAACAAAAATTAGGTACCGAATTGCCACTACCGTAGCGCGAGACATAACGGTCGGTGGCGGGATCAACTTTGTCACGCTGACTTTCTCTGCCAGCATTACTTTTTAGTGTCTGGTTCATTTGCACCAGGCACATGCGGCCATGTATAGATTGAGCCGAAATAAACAAGCTGGTTACGCCGGTCTTTCCTCTGAGAGTGAGCAAGACTTCATCTCGGCCGAGCTGGTTGACCCGGTCTACTTTTCTGTTGACGATGAGTGGGCGGGCTTCCGCTAACACTGCTCGAATTGATAGGGCGTCGAATGGTTGCATGGTGAGACATTGTGATGTTTAATAGCTGACAATTTATCAAACTCGCGGGGGTTTTATATGAACGCCGGCGAACCGCTTACAAAAATCGGTCAGAAAGAAGACGGTTCCAATCATCGCCTCAAAATGGGCAATTTAATTGTATTGACTGGACCTTCCGGGGTCGGCAAGGGCACCCTTGTCGATCTGGTCATGGCTCAGGTGACTGGGCTGGTTCGTTCGGTCTCTGTTACCACAAGAGCCCCAAGACCTGGTGAGGTGGAGGGTCAATCCTATTTCTACCGCGATCTTGATACATTCCAAAAAATGATTCAACACGATGAATTTATGGAGTGGGCAGAGTTTGCCGGCAATTATTACGGAACTCCCAAGTCTTGGGTCAATGAGCAGCTGCGGGCCGGGCTCGATGTCTTGCTCGAATTAGAAGTACAGGGTGCCAGGCAAATTCACTCTCAGAACCCTAAAGCAGTGTTGATTTTCATTTCGCCTCCCAATTTTCGTGAGCTAGAAGGCCGCCTGCGAGCCCGGGCCACTGAAACCGCTGAAATTATTCTGGTGAGATTACAGAAGGCCAAACAAGAATTACAAGAAAAAAATGTTTTTCAATATGAAGTGGTGAACGACAAACTCGAGGATGCGGCCAATAATCTGGCCCATATCGTGTATGCTGAACGTCTTCGCAGCAACAATTTTGAGGGCAACCTTCCCGCATGAGCACAACTAGAATTCTTGACCAGCTTCTCAAAGAGAACGTCAACCGGTATGAACTGGTTCTCCGCGTCGCCCAAAGAGCGAAACAAATTAAGAACGAAACCCGCGAGCAGCATAAGACTGCCAACGCTGTAATTCAGGCCCTGCAAATGGTAGCGGCTGAAGGCGACGGCACGATTTTGATCTCCCCATCAGGACAATACATGTACTAAACCGGCTTTTCAGGCGGTTTTGTCAATCATTCAGTTAAAGCGCCCCATGAACTTGGCGGCGCTTTAATTTTTGCTGATATCTCTTGGAAACCTGCCGGCCATGGGAGAATCCACATTGTCAAAGTGCTCAGGTGGTCTTAAACTCTATTTTGTTGAAACTAAGATAAGAGACCGTGTAATGGATTTCTGGGCAACCCTTCTACTCTTTGCTTTCATGGCCGGCATCATGGGCTGGACCATGACGCCCTTTATCAACGCCGTTTTATGGTACTGCGACTGGCAAGACGGAACGGACATCAACTGGGGCCTGGACACCGCCTTCTCTATAGCTGTCCCCTTCGCCTGGATGTTTTCCATTTTCGAGATTATTATGCTCTACGCCCAGTAAGAAGCGCTGCACGCCTTCTTTACCGCCAACAATCAGAGCGAGTTCAGCCAAAATGTCTGCTGCCGAAGCCAAATCAAGCACCTGGGTCAGGCGGTTGCGAAAAGGCGCGGCCCCGCTGATACCCTTGGTGTAGTTAATGGTATGGCGGCGCGATTCATTAATGCCCACCCGCAAACCTTTGTATTTGACCAGGCCGACGCTGTGCAGATAGGCGCAGATGAGCTTCTCTATGTCATCAGGAGCTTCATCTAATATGCCTGTGTCTAGATATTTGGTGATGCGCGGAATCAGCCAGGGGTTGCCCAGGCTGCCGCGTGCAACTGCCACTCCGTCGCAACCGGTAATTTCCAAAAGTTTCATGGCATTCTCTGGCGAAAAAACATCGCCATTGCCGAACACCGGAATGCTCAAAGCTGCTTTGACTTTGGCAATTGCGCTCCAGTCGGCTGTCCCTGAGTAAAGCTGAGCGCGCGTGCGGCCGTGCACGGTGACCATGGAGGCACCAGATTCTTCAACCATCTCGCCGAACTCTACAGCGTTGCGGTTGCTGTCGTCCCAGCCCAGTCTGAACTTGACTGTAACAGGAATTTTCACAGCGCTTTTCACAGTGCTGATAATTTCTCTTGCCAGCTCCGGCTCGCGCATCAGGGCGCAGCCGTCTTTGCCCTTGGTAATTTTGGGAACCGGGCAACCCATATTGATGTCGACAAAGTCGGCGCCGCGTTTCTCAGCCAGCTGAGCGGCAAAGGCCATCACTTCGGGTTCGTGACCAAAAATTTGAATGCCAATCGGATGCTCATTGGGCAGCAAATCCATAATGCGCGATTCTGGTTTAGCCAGAAGTGCGCGCGAGCTCACCATTTCTGTGGACATCATGCAATCAGGGTCGATGCGCCTGACGATATCGCGAAAAACCACGTCGGTGACACCAGCCATGGGTGGCACATAGACGCGACTATTAAGGGTAAAGGGACCAATTTTGACAGGCATACTTAAGTTAGCTGCAACCGCAGACTGAGGTTATCGGCACATATTAGAGTTTACAAGAAGAAGCCCTATTGGTGTGATTTTACAGACTGATTGTGATCAATAACAAATATCCCAACTTTGTTCTAACGGTGCAGCGAGGCTGAAAGTGCGTGAGAATATGATGAGGCTGGCTTGTGAATAAGAGTGAACAAGACTGCAACTAAAGACTGCAATTAAGAGTCTGTTGGTAAGAGTGAATAAGACGGTGATTATTTGAAAACTGCTTATTTCGATTGTACGTTTGGTGCAGCCGGAGACATGCTGGTGGCCTCGTGCCTGGATGCCGGCGCTTCTCTGGCAACCCTCGAGCAACAGCTGGCTTTGCTCAATTTGCCTGACCAAAGTTACAAATTGGCCAAAAGCGCGGTCAATCGGTGCAGCATTCTTTCTACCAAATTTGATGTGCATTTATTGAATGGCAGTCTTAATTCTAGTGATGGTCACGCTAGCCACGATCATCATGACCATGGACACGAGCATTACGACCATGATCAGGCCCATGAAAACGATCATGGTCATGGACACGCGCACAGTCATGAGCATAGTCATGAACACAGTCATGAACATAGTCATGAACACAGTCATGAACATAGTCATGAACACAGTCATGAACATAGTCATGAACACAGTCATGATGTAGAGCGATCGCTTACTGAAATTTTAGCCTTAATAGAAGTGGCCCCACTGACGGTGGCAGTTAAACAACTGGCCTCAGATATTTTCATGCGCCTCGGTCTGGCTGAATCGCAGGTGCACGGCGTCGCTCTTGATCAAATACACTTCCACGAAGTCGGAGCCATCGATGCCATCGTTGACATTGTCGGCTTCGCCATTTGTTATACCGAGCTAGGTATTGAAAGATCTTATGTTTCACCTGTTCCGCTCGGTGGTGGCATTGTTAAAACAATGCACGGACTCTTCCCTGTGCCCGGCCCTGCTGTCTTGAATTTGCTCAAAGTAGCCGGTGCACCCATTCGCCAGTTCGATGTGCAATACGAATGCCTTACGCCCACGGGTGCCGCCATTCTTGCTACTATCGCTCACGGCTGGGGGCCGCATCCGGCATTCAGTCATGTTGATGCCATCGGATATGGTGCGGGCACTATTAATCCAGAAGGTCATCCTAATGTAGTGCGCTTAATCATCGGCGAGAGCAAGTTTACTAATAAGTATATGAGCTCGCCAGTTGAAGTGGAGACTGAGGCACAAGCGGCATCCTATCGATCAGAAGTAGTGGCAGTACTGGAATGTAATTTAGATGACTGTTCACCACAAATACTCGCTCATGCTGTAGAAAATCTGGTGACAGATGGAGCCCTTGATGTGGCTATCATTCCGTTGACTATGAAGAAAGGTCGTCCGGGACACAAACTATCTGTGGTGGCAAAACCCGAAGACTCTCGACGATTACAAGAGCTGATTTTAAAAGAAACAACAAGCCTGGGCGTGCGCAGCTATTTCTGCGAAAGAATCGTGCTGGAGCGCGATTTTCAGGAAGTAACCCTGGGTGAGGGGCCAAGTATTCGTATTAAAATAGGTCGCGATTTAAACGGTCGCATCATCAACGTACATCCTGAGTATGAAGACGTAGTCAATTACTCTCGCAACAGTAATATCTCTCTTAAAGACGTATTACTGCAAAGCCTCAATGCTGCAGCCAGCCAAATAGAAAGGTCTAAGATCGATGGGTAAGTATGTTTTCAACGCACTTGTGCTTCTTTTTTGTCTAACAAGCAGTTTGTCGGCCCAGGCAAGCACAGGTGGCAATCTTGAATCTGCCCTGCACCGCTCACGCGTGTTCGCTTCTCGTCACAGCCCGCGGGTGAAGTTAATCGACAAGCAAGCAGTGGTTGAAGTATTTCATATGCCCCCGGACCAAACGGCCCGTCGTAAAGCCGCAATCGCTGCTGCTCGAGTGCTGGTAAATTATGCACCAGCTCAGTTTGCCACGGTGTCCGTAAAGTTTTACGATGGAGCCAATACCTCTAGCTACAGCGATGTAATTGTTAATGCCCGTGACATAACTTCTCTATCGTCAGGCACTACAACCATGGAAGAACTGGCCGCTAACATTCCACTCATTGATATCGCCCCTGGTGACACTCAAGCTGTCATATTCAATAAATATTTAGGAGCTGCGGAAAAACAGATTGACCAGGGCCATTTCTGGGAAGCCGAGCAAATCGTCGATTCAGCCTCGCGCACTCATGGAATGCCAAGTGAGGCTACCAGCCGTTTCACTAAAGATATGATCAGCCTGGCAGACGGTTTCGATAACTGGGGTGATCCTGATCGAGCCGAAAAAGTATTGCGCAAAATCATTGATCAAAGAGACGTCGCCAATAGTCTAAGTGACAGTGACGCTGACCGTTCTATTCGACATCTGGTTGATTTGCTTATTGATGGCAAACGTTATAAGGAAGCAGAAGAATTGTTGGCCAAGCTTTTAAATAATCCATCTCTTTCGCAAAGCGCAAACCCTCAGGCCTACGCCAATAATTTAGAGCGGATGGCAATTTGTCACATCAGAACTGGCCAATATGCCCAGGCCGAAACAGAGTTAAATCAGGTGCTGGCGATAAAGCAACAGTCAAGTGGCGAATCGAGCCCGGCTATTGCAGAGACCTTAGAGGGTATGGCCGATTTATACAGGTCGCAGGGCAAACGTGCGGAAGCACTCGCCTATTACAAAAGAGCGCGCACTATTTATGATCATGCGGTGGTCAATCGTAAATCAGGCGAAAAGATGGATTATCAAGTCTATAACGCCCATCTCAAACAAATCGACGATAAACTCAAACAGTTTTAATGCACCCGGTTCAAAAAATGTTGCCTACAAATTGAACTAAATCGTTCCTGATTACGTTAATAGAAATAAGTCGGAGGTGTGACTTATGCTAGAACGATTAGAGAACGATCCGGAGATTCAGGAAATCTGGGCCAAAGTAAATAGTATTGCGCCCGAAGACTCAGACGCAATGGAAATTTTCTACGAATTTTGCGTGGAATTTGGTTTCGAAAAGTGCCACTGTGAAAAGCCTGAGATTCGTCGCAAAAAGGGTGATCGCATGTCGGTCTGTGTCGGCTGTGCACGATGCTACTGGTTCACGTCTGGAACACTTTTAAATCGAGTCAAGCGATTTAAAGCTTATCTCGCGGCCTTTCTTATTCGCGAGGCTGGTCTTCTAATAAGTGCAGCAGCATTCGCGCGTCTTACCGGTATACATGTTGGCACGTCGTCCAATATTCAACGAAAAATTAGCATGGCTATGGCTAATCGAATGGGCCAAGAGGGCGAAAATATTGGTGCCGTTACAGCAACACCGTTCAAAGATATTATTGCTCGCCGCAGTCGTGAAACCCCAGCCAGAATGCACCCCTTTTCCGAAGAAGAGGAAATTGAAAGATTGAATTGTGACTTAGAAAGTGACTGTTCAACTTCTGCTTCAACTTTAGCTTCGATTTCGACCAAGACCGAGCCGGCAGCAGTGCCAGAAACTACGCCCACGGAAACAGATGATCCTTTTGAAAAAGCGATTAATACGGTTCATGATCACCTCTGCGACTTAGGAATATCTGTCGAGAAACTATCATCACAATCAAGTCTTTCAATTGGCCTGGTAAATGGTGCTTTGACAATGCTTGAGTTGCGCGGACAAGCAAAGCAACTGTCAGATGGCACGTTTGCGAAGCTTACTCTTGCAACAGCGCCGGTACCCTTAAACGACGTCGATGCTGCTCACGCTGTACGAATTAACGTCGCCGTGAACACAGCTCAAGGCATTATCGGCAAGGTGTTTCATCGCGTCAGCCGCAAGGCTTTACAGATTTATCTGGCCGCGATCTGGGGCGTGATTGATCGAGTGCGATGGGGCCAGTACTCAATTTTTCAACTTTGCTTTGAGCATCCGCCGGTTACTTATATGCAACTACTCAATTACGTATCACCACCGCAGCTAAAGATAATTCTGTAAAAACGGCAGTTTGATCTGTCCTCTCGAGGCGATGTAAATAAAGAAGCGGATCTGTTAAGACCCGCTTCTTGTGCTGTTTTGAATAAGTGATTCTCAATTACTTGGAAATCTTGATTCGAAAAACCTTGGTTTTTTCGGACTTTGGGTTGGTGGTATCTTGTTTGAAAAGCTTGAATGATACTATTCAAACTGTAGATTGTTTGAGTAGTAACACTCAAGCTTTTTTCAAGCTACGCCCCACCGTAAAGCCACACCAAAAGCCACTATACAGTCACTAAGTTGTTTTCCTTTTTAAAGACCAGTTCATCGTCAGCACAGTCGATGATGATGTGATCACCATCCGCATATTCACCTTTTAGCATTTGTAGAGAAAGTGGATTTTCAATTTCTTTTTGAATCAAACGCTTCAGCGGCCTGGCTCCATAAATCGGATCATAACCAGTTGTGGCCAGCCAGTCTTGAGCGGCTTCAGTTGCTTTGAGCACAATCTTGCGATCCGCCAGGCGCTTGTTGAGAATATGCAATTGAATATCTACAATCTTCGCCAGTTCTGCAGCCGTTAGTGCATGGAAAACTACAGTTTCATCGATACGGTTGAGAAACTCCGGTCTGAAGTGACCACGCAAAGCCTGCATCACAGAATCTTTCATTTCATCGTAGAAATGCTCATCGCCATCAACTGCGGCCTTAAGCTGATAATCGAGTATATGCTGAGAGCCAATGTTTGAAGTCATGATCAAAACGGTATTTTTAAAGTTGACTGTACGGCCCTTCGAATCGGTCAGGCGTCCTTCATCTAATACCTGCAAGAGCACATTGAAAACATCCGCATGGGCTTTTTCAATTTCATCAAACAATACGCAGCAGTAGGAGCGTCGTCTTACAGCCTCGGTTAATTGCCCGCCCTCATCGTGACCGATGTAGCCGGGAGGTGCGCCGATTAAGCGTGCCACCGTATGTTTTTCCTGATATTCAGACATGTCGATGCGCACAATGGCACCTTCATCATCGAATAAAAATTCGGCCAGGGCTTTGGCTAATTCGGTTTTCCCGACGCCGGTTGGGCCAAGAAATAGGAAACTACCAATGGGCCTGTGCGGATCTTTCATGCCTGTGCGCGCACGTCTTACTGCATTCGACACAACTTCGATTGCTTCTTCCTGACCAATTACTCGCTGGTGCAAATGGTTTTCTAGCGAGAGCAATTTCTCCACTTCACCTTGCAATAGTTTGGTCACCGGAATGCCTGTCCACTTCGCTACAATTTCAGCAATGTCTTCAGGCTCAACTTCTTCTTTTAAAAGGCGTGGGCCGGTGTTGTGAGTTAATTTTGACTCTAGTTCGCGCAGCTCTTTTTCCAGCTCAATTAGAGTGCCAAATTTAAGTTCGGCTGCTTTTTGCAAATCTGTAGCTCGTTCGGCTTGTTCAATCAGCACTCTGGTATGTTCTATATCGGCTTTGATGGTGCCGATTTTGGTCAGGCCTTCTTTTTCAGATTGCCATTGAGCCCGCAAACCGTCTGCTTTTTCACGCAGGTTGGCCAGATCTTTTTCAATGCGTTCGAGGCGCTCAAGCGATGCTGGATCTTTTTCTTTTTTAAGCGCTTCTCTTTCAATTTCCAGTTGCATGCTGCGACGTTCTAATTCGTCTAGTTCAGTGGGCATAGAATCGATTTCGATGCGCATGCGTGCAGCTGCTTCGTCTATCAAGTCGATGGCTTTGTCCGGCAAACTGCGATCTGTTATATAGCGGTCAGAAAGCACAGCTGCACCAATTAAAGCACTATCTTTAATGCGCACGCCGTGGTGCACTTCGTAACGCTCTTTCAAGCCACGCAAAATCGAAATCGTTTCTTCAACTGTAGGTTGATCAACGAATACTTGCTGAAAGCGGCGCTCTAAAGCAGGATCTTTTTCTACATATTTTCTGTATTCGTCTAAAGTGGTGGCACCAATACAATGCAGCTCGCCGCGAGCCAGCGGTGGCTTCAGTAAATTTCCTGCATCCATTGCCCCTTCGCCACCGCCACCGGCGCCGACCACCGTGTGCAATTCGTCGATGAAAAGAATAATTTCGCCTTCAGACTCAATTACTTCTTTTAAAACAGCCTTCAAACGTTCTTCAAATTCACCGCGGTATTTGGCCCCGGCAATTAGTGACCCCATATCCAGTGCAATTAACTTTTTGTCTTTTAAGCCTTCTGGCACGTCACCTTTGGTTATTCGAATGGCCAGGCCTTCTGCAATGGCGGTTTTACCCACACCTGGTTCACCCACCAGCACCGGATTATTTTTCGTGCGGCGGCTGAGCACTTGCATCACTCGACGAATTTCATCATCGCGCCCAATTACAGGGTCTAGCTTGCCTTTAGCCGCCATAGCAGTTAGATCTTTGCCATAGCGTTCGAGGGCCTGGTATGTGCTTTCAGGGTCCTGGCTGGTGACTTTTTGCTTGCCACGAATTTCTGTTAATACTTTGAGAATGCGATCGCGTGTGGTGCCATTGCGTTTAAGTATTGTTCCGGCCTGACCTTTAGTTTCGTCGGTGAGGGCAAGCATCAAATGTTCAATACTAATGAACTGATCCTTTAATTTTGCCGCTTCTTTCTCGGCCTGTTCCAAAAGTTGCATCACTTTGGTTGATACTTGAATTTCGTCTTTGGTGGTATTAACCGATGACGCTTTGGGCTGATTTTGCAAATAGCGCTCTAATTCAGCAATGATTTCCGCGGGTTGTGCTTCGAGTTTCTCCACAATTTTTGAAGCGAGGCCGTCGTCTTGTTCAAGCAATGAAAGCAGTAAGTGTTCGGGTGTTACTTGACTGTGGCCGTACCGGGCCAGCACTGTTCGGCATCCGGTGACAGCCTCTTGAGCTTTATTGGTAAATCTATCTAGATTCATGTCTTGCTTCCTCGACTTCTAAACTGTTTATGCACAGGACACCCTGGGCGTTGCAAAGAGGCCTGGGTGGCCATGCATTCCCCATATTTAGATTATGGACAGCTTGGCTTATAGGCCGCTCATAAATCCATAATTTCTTTATTTGCTTAATCACCCTGGGTGATTAATTTCGGCAATTTGGTTTGTCATATATGATTAATCAATGCAGGAGTTTGAAGAAGACTATTACGGCATCTTAGGAGTAGACGAAGGTGCCGCCCAGGATGAAATACGCAAAGCCTATCTGGCGCTTGCGAAGAGGCTTCATCCTGACCGCTTTCCTAATGATCCCGAGCAGAGAGCCATTGCTCAGACTGAGTTCGCTAAGGTCACCCGTGCCCACGACGTGGTAGGCGACGCTGAAAGACGCATGGAATATGACGCCCTGCGACAGCTGGCCAAACGCCGCTCCGAAGTGGTCTCTACCGGCTCTTTTGTGGTCAGCTCTGTGATTCCTGATTCAGACAGGCTGCACAATGGCGAGTCTATTAGTCAGCAGATTGCTGCTCCGGGCGACGATAGCATTAATGTGAAGTGGGCCAATAAGCATCTTGCACGCGCCGATGACTTGCTCAAGAAAAAGCGCTATCAAGAAGCCGAGACCGCCATGAAAGAGGCCATTCGACTGGTGCCGCAAGAGCCCAAGTATCACAATCGCCTGGCTGATATCTATTTGGCCCGCGGCTGGAAGACCCTGGCTATGACTGAAGTTCAGACCGCCTTGCGCTTAAATGCCTCCGACCCTGAAGCTCGCAGCCTGGAAGTGCGGCTCAAAGCCTTAATGAAAGATCAGACAACTCAGCAAGTTAACGCTGATAATAAGAAGAAGAGCCTGTTTCATCAAATCAAAGCAATTCTCACCAAAAAGTTCTAAATTATTATAGTTATGGTTCGCAGCACTAAGAATATTACTGCCTTGTCTTCGTTAATTGCCTTGTCGGCACAGCTGCTGCTTGCCGCATCAGTGAGTGCGGCGCCTGCTCATTCAAATTCAAATTTACTGCGCACCATATCTGGTGAAGCGGCTGTTAAAACGACCGGTGCCGCTGGTGGTGCTCGTAGCCCGTATCCGTATCTGGCCAGCAATTATCAATCGACCATAGACTCAGATTTAAATGAAAAACTGCCGGTGGAGCCCACAGCCGCAGATTCAGCCTCCGCATCGGCACCATCAGATAGTGACAGCATCGATGGCCAGGTATCATCCGCAGTGCCCACGGTGCCCGAAAGTGCTCAAGCTGGTGAGACCGGTGCAGCTCGTGAAGTCGCCAAAGTTTCTGGGACAACTGAAACAGCTGAAACAACTGAAACCGCCGTGGCGGCGCCTGAAGAATCTAACCGTTCAGTGGCCATAGCTAACTCTGGGGGCAAGCAAAGGTTCTCTTTGCCGGCTAACGATTTTATTGGTGGTGGCAATTTACTTAAGGGGTCAGTCAGCGCTAACCCGGCCAATTCGCCGATTTTGCAAGGTTCGCTCCAGACTTTGCCTGAAGGCACCAAAGTTGCCTTAATTGCACAGTGTTTTCTCAACTCCCAAATTTCACAGAAAGGTGATCAGGTCGCCTTTCGTATTGCCCATGATGTAAAAGATGGTGGCAGTGGCCGAGTCTTTTTACCGGGCAACTGGATTGCCCACGGATTCGTCACCGATGCTGTCCGGCCGGGCCGCAATGGCGTCAAAGGCCGAGTAGACATTGAGATCGACAAAATTGTCAGCCCAGACGGCCAGTATGATTTGCCTTTTAAGTGCAAAATTTCTACTGCCGACAGCAAGATGCTGGCCATCAGCAAGCTAGTGGGGCGCGACGTCATGTTTGCCACCAAAGGCGCTATAGCCGGTTCAATTTTGTCAGTGCAAATGACAGGTATAGGAGTAGCTATTAGTACTTACGGTATATCAGTAGGTGCCGGCGCCGCTGCTGGCGCCACCGTCGGCCTCACATCGGCCCTGGTGCGTCACGGCGACATCGCCTCTATTTATCCCAATGACGAATTGCGATTGGAAACAGCAGAGCCCATTTCGCTGCCGGGCTTCAATCCTGCAAATTTGCCTTCCGGTCAAAAGAAGAAAACGCTTGAAGGGTTGCGCCTTTCGGTCAATAAATACCATTTTGAAAAAGACAAATTTACTTTTGACAAAAGTGCGCGAATTTTATTCGTTGATATGTCTATCGTCAATAACAGCAAGCATGCCGTCGATAAACGCAGGCTCTATGTTGTCTCGCATAAAGGTGTGCGTTATCCGGTTGATTTTCGCAGCGCCAGGCACTCTTTTGTGGTGCCGCCAAAGGGCGAAAAATCAGGACAACTGGCTTTTAGTGTGGATTCACATAAGAACAAGTATTCATTGATATTGGTTGACGACAAAGGTGATGAGTTCAGTCGAGCGCCGATAAATTGATCGCTAATATTAAGGCCAGCTCAGCTTGAAAGCGGTGATTTTACTCATAATCCGTATTTCTTCCAACAATTTTGTCAATTTTTGCGGTTTACCCCACTGACTTTATTTGCTTAATTACTAAATACAGCTAATATAAGCAAGTCGATCAAATGTGATCTGAATAAGGCTATATCTACTAGATACAGTCAACGAGTGATCAGCAGAATCGATTTAAATACCAGCTCCTGCAACACTTAGATGTATGTTGTCCTGGAGTCAGAGGTAAGGGGGATTGATGAAGGCTCGAATTGCAGAGATGTTGCAGACTTTCCACGGACAGTCGACTCATCGGCCATCTGACACTGCCACGGTCGCTGCCGGCGCCGGACAGGTGCGCAGAATTCAGGGACAAACCCTGCAGACCGAAAAGCTATTGCGCGAAAAAGATCGCGAAATCGACAGGTTGCGACATCAGCTGGCAAATGCTGAAGCGCGCTTGCAAGAGGTTATGGGGCAAGATGTGCTCACTGCACTGCCTAACCGTCATATATTCAAAGAGCATTTGACTCACTCACTTAAACGCGCTCTGCGCCTCGGTTATTCCCTATCGCTAATGCTTATTGATATTGACCATCTGCGTGATATCAATCTCAAATATGGTCATGAAGTAGGCGATCTGGTGTTGGTAGAAGTAGCTAAGATTCTCAAAAGCTCTGTGCGCGAAATTGACATGCCGGCTCGCTGGGGTGGAGAAGAACTGGCAGCAGTGCTTCACGAGACTGACGCTGATGGTGCTGCAGTGGTGGCAGAAAGAGTACGGCGCAGAATTTCCATGCTTGAAGTGAAAGAGCCTAAAACCGGTAAGGCAATTAAGATTACAGCCTCATTGGCGGTGGCCAGCTACCCGCAACATTCGAACGATCCGCAAGGTTTGCTTGAAGCTGCATCAGAGGCTTTGATTCAAGCTAAAGAAGACGGTTGCAACCGGGTTCTCATCGCTAACAAGTAAGTCATGTATTATTGAAGCATGATTAGATTAATGGTTGTAGATGATCACGTTGCTGTGCGTGCAGAGATTGTCAGTCATCTCTCGCAGGGTGATTTGCTTAAAGTTATTGCTGAGGCCGACAACTCAAATGATGCATGGAAAGTTGCGTCACAAATGTTGCCTGACATAATTCTGCTCGATTTGCACTTGCCGGGCCTCTATAGCACTTTTGACTTATTGAAAAAATTCAGCCAATTGAAACGAGCGAAAGTGGTGATTTTCGCCAGTCAGGGCAAAGCCGCTGAGGTGCAAGACTTGCTTGAAGCAGGCGCATCCGGTTATGTGCTTAAAGACGATTCTCCGGCATTAATTAAGATGGCACTACTGATGGTGTCAAAAGGTTCTAAGGGAGTGATTTCACCAAGTCTGCCTCGCTATTTAACCCGGTTAACAGTGCAAGAGCGCACGGTTTTGCGCTACATGACCATGAAAGGTAAGCTCCTCAAGGCAGCAGAACGCATGGGCATAACAGAACAAGCCCTGGCTGACGTGGTAGATCATCTGGTCGAAAAGCTCGAGCTAGAATCTTCAGACAAACTTTTACGCTGGGCAAAAAAACACGGCTTTTAAATTTGAAAATTATTTGTAGAACTTGAGGTCAGGGTGAATGGCGATTAACCCGATCCAGGCGGCACCAAAGATGATGGCAACCAGTTCGACCGGGCTGAAGGCTTGACGTGCTAGTTTCTCTTCGCCATCACCTTCGACCAGCTTCCAGTGCCGGTTGAGCCAGACCTGCACAACAAAAAGCGCCATTGAACTTGATAGATAGAGAAGCTGGTAAGGCTCTTTTAGTCTGATCAATAGAGTTAATGCGCCAAATAAAAGAGCGACAAGAAATGCAATCAATTTGCTTTTTTTTCTTACTATACTTTCGCCGTCAGGCCAGAGACCGGCAACTGCATTGGCAAATCCAAGCAATACAAGCAAATTGACTACGGGGATGGCAAAAAGAGCTGTGGTTAAAACTGGACGCGCTTCGGCAAAGGCAAAATATGCTTGCAGCGTGCCTGCTTTTTCCAATCGGCCGAGCAATCGCAAATCTGGTTCAGTCTGACTGGGGTCGTTTTTACTTTGCTCCAGTTGAATTTTTAAAGCTTCAGAGCGATCGCGCAGAGTGCGTAAGCTTCGCCATAGCCAGTACATGTTATAGACGCCGAATGTGAAAATCGACAAAATCACCACGTGCCAGGCCGGTTGCTGAATGCTTTCTTGCTGACCGGTGTCAGGGTGAGCGGCTATTTCGTTTGTTTTGATACTGTCTGTCATATCTCTATAGGCTAACTTATCTGAGATTCTGAATGCGATCTGGATGCGATTTTGATTAAGGCGGCCTGCCAAGCCCTTAGCATCTGATTCTGGCACATAAGAAGGTAAGAATTTCGTCTAATCACTCGATCTTTACCGCCGATTTTTCGATAATCTTGTAGCAGCGCAATTAAATCGTTTTTTCGTTTCTTCAAAGGGGCGAGAAACGGCGTTTTCAAGGAGATAGAGAAATGGTCAATTCGGTGATTCTTGTAGGCAGAGCCGGGCGCGACCCCGAAATGCGCTACTTCGAATCCGGACGGGTGAAGACTACTTTCAGTCTGGCCGTGAATCGTCCTACCAAAGAAAAAGAAACCGACTGGTTTGACATTGAGATTTGGGGACGCCAGGCAGAGATTGCCGGAGAGTATGTACGTAAGGGTAGTTTAATCGGCATAGAAGGCCGTCTGGACTTCAATAAGTGGACCGATGATGGCGGCAACAAGAACGTCAAACCGATTATTCACGCCAACGGTTTGCGTTTACTTGGCAGCAAGCGTGATAACGAAGCAGCACAAGACTTTAATTAACTAGTGAATAATATTGCCACCCACTCGGTAACTGCGCAGCCAATCGACTACGCCGTGATCTTGATTTACTTCTTTTTCGTGTTGGGCGTGGGCTTTAAGCTCAAGAAAAACATGAAGAGTTGCGATGATTTTCTCCTTGCCGGTCATCGTATACCGAGCTGGGTCACCGGATTGGCTTTTCTTTCAGCCAATTTGGGTGCCATTGAAGTTATGGGTATGGCGGCTAATGCCGCGCAATATGGCATGATGACTTGCCATTTCTACTGGCTGGGAGCAATCCCAGCCATGGTTTTTCTGGCAGTTTTTATGATGCCGTTTTACTACAAATCGAAAATTCGCAGCGTTCCTGAATATTTGCGCAAGCGTTTCAATGAGCCCACCAGGGCGCTCAATGCCATTTCATTTGCGGTGATGACCGTGCTCATGAGTGGCATCAATCTATATGCCATGGCTCTAGTTTTCAAATTACTTTTAAACTGGGATATGAACGCCAGCATCGCTGTTGCTGCGCTTGTAGTCTTGGCTTACACCATTACTGGTGGCTTGACTTCATCTATCTATAATGAAGTTTTGCAATTTTTCCTGATCGTCTTTGGTCTGCTTCCGGTCTCAATCTTAGGTTTGATGCGCTTCGGCAGTTGGCAAAATCTGTGCGAACAGTTTGGCAATCCGGGGTTCGCTCACATCTGGATGGAAGTAGGCAACGGCCGCAACCCCATGGGGGTTGATATGCTCGGCCTGATAGGTGGTCTCGGTTTTGTACTGTCCTTTGGATACTGGTGCACAGACTTTTTAGTCATTCAACGGGCGCTGGCGGCCGAAGATTTGAAAGCGGCGCAGATGACACCGATTATTGCTGCTTTTCCAAAGATTTTCTTCCCCTTATTGACCGTGTTACCTGGTTTGATTGCCATTGTTTTGATACCGCAGTTAGGCAGCAACAATGACAATTTCTCCTACAACATGGCTATTCCTTACTTGCTTTCAGTGATGTATCCCAATGGCTTGTTTGGTCTTGGTATAACCGCATTGCTGGCCAGCTTTATGTCTGGAATGGCAGGCAATGTCACCGCATTTAATACTGTCTGGACCTATGATATTTATCAGAGTTATATCGCTAAAGATAAGCCAGATAGTCATTATCTCTGGATGGGCAGAGTGGCTACAGCGGTAGGAATTCTTGTCAGTGTAGGCACGTGCTATCTGGTGATGAATTTCAGAAATATCATGGATTACATGCAGCTGATTTTCACTTTCTTCAATGCTCCGTTGTTTGCCACATTTTTGTTGGGAATGTTCTTTAAACGCACATCACCCTGGGGCGCTTTTTACGGCTTGCTGAGCGGAACCATCGCGGCCTTTGTCCATTACATTTTGACGGTAAAAGGTGTGGTTCATTACACAAGCGACATGGCCGGCAATTTCCACCGCTCAATTGTGGCGTGGACTGTCTGTCTCGTGGTTACTTTGATTATTTCGTATTTGACAAAACCCAAACCAATTGAAGAATTGCGGGGCCTTGTCTGGGGTGTGGAAGACAGCTTGTCGGCTGCAGAAGCTGGTGTGGTGAAGAAATCATCAATCTTGACCAACCCTGCCTTTTGCGGCGTAGTCTTGTTAATCGTCACTGCTTATTTCAATTATCTATTCTTCTAAATGGTGCTGCTAAATGCTCGATGTAAGGCTACCAATCGGACTTTTGTTTTTAGTGCTGGGCTCTATGCTCGCCATTTACGGTTATATGAATCCGCCTGTGGACAAGTTGTACTTTAATCACGTTGGCTTGCCGCTCAATATCAATGTGCCCTGGGGCATTTTGATGACCATTTTCGGTATCATCATGGTATCGCTGGCGTGGTTAGACCGCGCTGCCGCCCTTGAACGTGAACTCAAAGCCAAAGCGGAAAAAGGCAATGCTGACGCAGTTGATGCCGGTTAATTGGCACTGGTCAATTTCATGGTGCGGGCGCCTATTTAGCGTTCAAGCACGCAACTAAAACTTTGCCTGTATTGACGTCATATTTCATCAACATATACCAGGGGGCGAAACCAGCTGGTGGCACTTTTACTGGTGAGCTTTTGATCAGTGCGCGATTTATTGCCTGAACGACATCGCTGTTTTCTGTGTCATCAGAAAGAGTTACAGCGGTCAGTGTTCCAGCTTTGTCTTCGTTATTGATGTTGGTTATCTGGCCGTTATTCTTCACTACGAAGCTGACTAGATAGTTGTATTTGCGATTGCTGGTTTCTACCAGTTGAGCTGTACCGGGAACCGAAAGGTTATTTTGAATGCGTTGGGTCAAGTCTTTGATATAGGTATCAAGCTTGTTCAGTTGCTCGGCAGTGGCAAGCAACCGATTTTGTTTAAATTGAGTTTGACTGGCAGGCGACGGTCTATCAGGGCTGAGCCAGACATATTGAGGGCTTGAGCTGACTGCCTTGGTAAATTCCTTAGCTGCAGCCACGTCATAGACAAAATCAGGAGTTGTTTGTTGGGTGATGGTGCGACGGCGATCGCGGCGCAGTTCTGATGAATTAGGGTCAGCAGGAACAGCCGTGATGCCTGCTTGGGTACCAGTCGGGGTGACACCCAGTGTAGGAGCAGCGGTAGTGGTGGCGTTCAAATCTCGCGGAGCCACGTCAGCGGGCAGGCGTTTAGGCTTGAAGCGTTCAGATGGATGTACTTGATAGTTGGGGGCAGTCCAGAGACCACCAGAGCTCGTAGGAGAAAGAGCATCACTGGTGCTCGCAGAAACCGCAGTAGAGCTGCTAGAGCTTGAGCTGCTCGATGTTGTTGCAGCAGATACATCTTGCGCCCATGCTGGTGCACTGCCTGAGCCTAAAACTGCCAGGGCCATCATTGCTACTAAATTTGAGCCCTTCCGTCTGATAATCATATGCTCTGAACCGTCCTGATTCTCTACTTTAATTTGTCGATTTTTCAACCGTTCTAACTATACCCAGGAAATGGTTTCTGACATCCACTGTTTTCGGATGAATCGGCTTGCCAGCATTGAGCAAATGGCTCAAGCTCAGGTCACAAGCCACAAGCATGGCGCGGTCTAAGTTAACTTTCTTGTTCGACCCGGGCACGGGTATGTTCAGTGCTTGCCAAATTGGCTCTGTAAAATCTTTCGGCCGGCTCTCTTCGAGGCAATCAGCCAGAAAAACAACTTTAGAGATATCAGACATGGGCGCATTGCCAAGAGTGTGTTCGCTGATTGAAGCCAATACCTCAGCATTAGTAATTTTCAACTCTGCCTTAATGGTCTGAGCTGCCACTGGTCCATGCAATAAATGGCCATTTACTTCTTCGATTGCCGTCAACTTAAGCCCGAAGGCACGGGCCCTTTCAATGAGTTCTTTGTCTTTGGTTTCTTTACAGCAATCGTGCAGGTAACAAGCCAGGCCGACTAAAAGTCGATTGACGCCCGCTTTTTTAGCCAGCAAATCGCCCACTGCGGCCACCCCACAAACATGCTCAAAGCGTTTTTTTGAAATGCGTGGCTGAGTCCATTCTCTGGCAAAATCAAGCGTCATACCGGACGGAACACCAGGCACACGAGCAGTTTTTTTGCCTGATTTAACTGCTTTATCTTTTACAGTCAGCTTGATTGTTTTTTCGCTTTTGTTTTTCGCTAACGACTTGGGCATACTGGTCTCTATTTGTAGTTTCTGTTCTGTCTTGGATTATTTAGGGACGGTGACGTTGTCTTTATAAAAGCCACTATTTTGAATAATTTTCGCCACTTCCGGCGGCACCATATATAGTACTGTCTTACCCAGGCTGACACGTTTGCGAATGTTAGAAGCAGAAATAGCAATACCAGGAAAGTCAACGATGCACAAGTCAACACCGGCGTGTTGCAGATCTTGCCGGGCCTGTTGACTCTGAGTGGGCTGCGATTGAGCAATAGTTTGCACCACATCTGTGCTGTAGTTACTGTTGAGGTTGGCGTTGGCCGCTTGCACTTCAGACAGATATCTTAAACGGGGCACCACCAGTAGGCGGCAGAGTGTCAACAACTCATCTGAATTGTGCCAGTCTTTGAGAAAAGGCAAATTGTCGCCGCCAATGATCAAATTGATTCGAGTATTTTTTTCTAGAGCTAATACTTGCTTGACTGTATCAACTGTATACGAGGGTCCGGGGCGCTCTAATTCTAATCTTGAAGCTTCAAAATTATTATTGCCTGCCACAGCCGCTTGCACCAGCTTGTGCCGATCCTCACCGGGCAGCAGGCCAATTTTGCGGTGTGGAGGCTCAGGTGAAGTGACGAACAATACTTTGTCCAACTTAAATTGGTCACGAGAGCATTCGGCAATGAGCAAATGGCCCATATGAATGGGGTTGAAAGTGCCGCAAAATAAACCGATTTCTCTCATTGCTTTCTTTTATTGCGAGTATAAACTCGCGGTAACCTTGTGCGCAGTCGACAGGCCAATTCATATGTAATGGTATCAAGTGTTTTAGCCCAATGACTTAAAGTTAGGGGCTGGCTAGAATCGTTATCACCGTGATAGTCGCTGCCAATCAGAGTGATAACGTCACCTTCTTGAGCTTCGGGTACGTCTGTTATGTCGAAGATCATTTGATCCATGCTGATGCGGCCCACCTGATTAATTTTCTTGCCCATAATCAAAGCCGGCAGCTGATTAGACAAACCGCGATCTACTCCATCTGCATAACCTATCGGAATCGATGCCAGTCGTGAAGTCTGTTTAGCCGTCCAGGTGAGGCCATAGCCGACTGATTGTCCAGCATCAATTGTTGTGATGTGATTTATGCGAGCTCGCACTGAGAGCGCCGGCCGTAAATTGAGCGATACCGTATTTGGTTCCAGACCATATAGATATAATCCTACGCGCACCAGATCGTAGTGGCTGGCCGGAAACCCTGTGGCCTCACTTGATGCCAGATGCAAAAAAGCTTGAGGGAAATATTTTTTGACCAGTTTTGCTGATTGTGCAAATAGTAAATTTTGTTCGTTGACTGACTCTTCAACTCCGGCTTTGGCGAGGTGGCTGAAAGCACTTACCAGCTCTAAATTTTCGAAGCTTTTAATCAGCTGTAAAACAGCATCTACGCGGTCAACCGGTATGCCCAATCGGTGCATACCAGTGTCAATTTTGAGGTGCACGCGTGCTTTGCCGCAAGCCGCCACATCGCGAATTTGTTTTTCGGTGGTGAGAGTGATATCTAAATTGTTTTCAAGCGCAGTTGAGATCGCCCATGAGGGAGTGGGGCTTAAAATTAAGATGGGCAGCTTAATTCCGGCGGTCCGCAATTGCGTGCCTTCGTCGATGGAGGCAACACCCAACCAATCGACTCCGCCACCGGACGCAGCGAGGAGCTCTGCTACGTTTGCAGCGCCATGGCCGTACGCATCGCTCTTTACTACCGCCATCAATTGCGGACATCTTCCTCTTATATCAGGCAGCAACCATGAACGCACCAATTTAAGATTTTCTTCGATGGCATTGAGGTCTACTTCGACCCATGCGTCTCTGCGTAAGGAAGTAAGATTGGCTTGACGGGTGGGAAGCATAAGTAAATTATCGACATACTCGGTATTTGAAGCACTTCTCAGAGCTTTACTTTATGCTAGCATTGCTTTCTGGTGTCATACTCATTTCCACTAAACACACGACTACAAAGACTTTTTAGTGTTTGACTCTGTATTTAAACGGACTGTGATTTATATATGTTCGCCTGGTGCCGACCTGATTGAATGCAATAAATAATTTGGTTAGATCGGCATAAAGCCCCATGTGGCTTGGAATCTCTTGGGAAGCCCGAGGTATTAAAACCTCAATTGTTCTTTTTCTAGGAATTTGGTTCTAATCTTCAAAGGGGTGGAGAGTCTTGAATAAAGCAGAATTGGTCGACATAGTAGCTAAAGAAGCTGGTACAACCAAAAAAGACGCCGAGCAAGTAATCAACAAGATGATGGATACCATCATCAAGCATGTAGCTCGCGATGAAAAAGTTACTCTAGTTGGATTTGGTACATTCGAAGCCCGCCAGCGTAAAGCACGCACAGGCCGTAATCCTAAAACCAACGAGCCTTTACACATTCCAGCCAAAAGAGTGGCCGGGTTCAAAGTGGGTAAAGAATTCGCCGAAGCGGTCAACAAGAAAGGCAAATAAAAGTCCTGGGAGGTTCGAGTGGGGTTACCTAGAGTTGCAGTAATCGGTTGCGGAAATTGGGGCAAAAACCTTGTACGCAACTTTGCTCATCTGGGGGCCCTCTCGATCGTCTGCGATGCAGACCAGAAACGCCTGGACTATGTGCAAAAAGAGCACAAGGGCACGTCAGTCACCAGTGACTATGACAGCATTTTAGCTGACACCAATGTCAGCGCTATTGTAATTGCCACTCCTTCAGACACTCATTTTCAGTTAGCTGAAAAGGCTCTGATGGCCGGCAAACATGTCTATGTAGAAAAGCCGCTGGCGCGTGACGTCAAGCATGCTGAAAAATTAGATGAACTGGCTACCGAGCGCAATCTCGTGCTGATGGTCGGTCACTTATTGCTCTATCATCCTGCGGTCAACTGTCTTAAAGACTTGATAGCATCAGGTGAACTGGGCGATTTGCTGTTTGTGCGCTCAGACCGCATGAACTTCAACAACTCGCGCCGCGACTGGAGTGTGCTCTGGGATCTGGCTCCTCACGATATTTCGATGATGAGTTATTTACTTGATTGTGAATCTCCTGAAGTTACTCGTGTTGGTGGTTGGGACACTTTAGGTGATGGTCTTGTGGACGTTGCTTACTTAGATTTGACCTTCCCCATGGGTGATCGCATTATTCCTGGCCAGGTGCGCAACAGCTGGATCGATCCACAAAAGCTAGTGCGTTGCACCGTCAACGGCACTAAGAAAACTGCCGTTTTGAACGATACCCAGCAAGAAGATAAATTGGCTCTGCACAGCGTTACCGAAAAGGGAACGATGGTAGTTGAGTATCCTTATTATCCGACCGGCGAACCTTTGCAGCTCGAATGCGAGCACTTCTTGCAGTGCATTTTGCGCGGCGAGCGCCCACGCACAGATGCCAACAACGCCTATCATGTAGTGCGTGTGCTTTCTGATGTTGAAAAGCGTTTGTCTGCTCGTCCACGTCGTGTAAACGCTGCCGCAACATCCCGTTGATTTTGCTTGTTGCTTTTACACTTCCGCCGACAGCCGTGTATAATTTCCTTACACTGATCGCGAATCTCACAGTGAGATAGCGTCCCTGCGGGAGTAATTCAGTGGTAGAATGCCTCCTTGCCAAGGAGGATGTCGCGAGTTCGAATCTCGTCTCCCGCTCCATTTTTAGCTGCCGTCAAGGCAGCTTTCTTTTTTTTTAAATTCTCTTGGGCTTAAGCTATATTAGTGAGCAACAAACATGTCTTCAGGAGAAGCCGGAATGACTGAGGAAGTTCAGGAGCCAAAGCCGACAGAATCAAGCGAAGGTGCCCAACCGTCGGTATCTGAAGCTGCTGTTGCTGCTGATTCTGCTCCTGGCCCTGCTCCTGCTCAAGACTCTGATGCTGCCGCTGACGCTGCTGCTGGTGCCGCACAGAGACGCTCACCATGGGCATCATCAGCTGCTGCTCTGCGTTATGTGGGCGAAGCCTCAGCCACTGATGAAGTGCAAGTGCGCACGTCTGATCGAGTGACAGTCATTGCACTTTTGATTTGCTGTATCGCCGAAGTTTTGTCTCTCACTTATACACCCATGGCCGATCTTCGCCTGGCATTCATCATCATCTCAGACATCGTTCTGGCTGTGGCCGTGCTCATGTTCATCGTTTATCGTCTTGGAATCCTCTCTTCTCTTGGTAAGCGTCAGGCAATCATTTGCTGGCAACTGATGATGGGATGTATTTTTCTTGGCATATTCTTGTGCGTAAATGTGGCGGCAGGAGTGGCTTTGACTGTGTCGAATATGTATTCGGCAGATTCACCCAACGACCTTTCCACTCGTGACTAAGTACTGGTCTCGCGTAACTTCAAGCAGAAACTGTAAATAATCCAGCTCTAGCCGAAGGCCTGAGCCCTACTGCCGTGATAAAATCCACAATCTAAATTGGATTTAGGCATTTACAGTCACTGAGAGAGTAATTCATGAAGGTCACCCTCGAGCGGGAAGGCAAGAACGTAGTTAAGATGAACATAGAGCTGGAGCCTGACAAGGTTTCACGCGCTTATGAGATGGCCTGTCGCCAGCTCAGTCATCAAGTGCGCATCCCTGGTTTTAGACCAGGCAAAGCGCCACGCATGATCATCGAAAAAACAATCGGCGAAGAAGCGATTAAGCGTGAAGCCTTAGAAAAGCTTGTTCCCGAGTTAATTAATGAGGCTCTTTTCAAAGAAAACCTCGACATCATTACAGCTCCAGAATATTCCAACTTTGACTTTAAATTGGGCGAGCCGCTCAAATTTGAAGCTAAATTTGAAGTTCGACCTGAAGTGAAACTGGGCGGCTACAAAGAAATTGAAGTCAATGTACCAGAAGTGACATTGCCTGAAGACGCTCTCGAGCGCGCTCTGACCAATGTAGCCGAAACTAAAGCGTCACTGGCACCAGTTGAAGGCAGAGCTGCTGAACTCGGTGACACAGCTGTTATCGACTTTGAGTGCTTTGTTGATGGCAAAGCTTTAGAAGGCGGCAAAGCAGACTCGCTCATGCTTGATTTAGTTGAAGGTTCTTTCTTGCCAGGATTTTGTGAACAGGTAGTGGGCAAGAACGCTAAAGATAAATTCAAAGCCAAAGCCACTTTCCCTGAAAATTACAAACGCAAAGAAGTGGCCGGTAAAGAAGCCGAATTTGAAGTGCACCTGAAAGAAATTCGCAAGAAGACTACACCAGACGTTAATGACGAGCTGGCAAAATCAGTTGGCCATGACAGTCTTGACGCTCTGAAAGAGTCGATTAAGGCTGAGTTGCATGAAGTGGTCAAGCAGGAAAATGAATCACGCGCACAAAGAATGGTAGTAGAGGCGGTGGCGCATGCTGCTGAAGTAGATATTCCAGAAACCATGGTAGAACGTGAGCGTGACTTGCTTTTGGGCCAGTTGCGTAGATATGTCGAACAAAATGGTCAGCCCTGGGAAGAATTCGAAGCTACTGATGAATATACTCAGATGAAAACTACCAAGCTTGAAGAAGCTCGGCAGCGGGTGCTGACTTCACTGGTACTGGGTGCAGTCGTGCGTGAAGAGAAACTCACCGTCAATGACGAAGAAATGGCCCCATATTACGCAGAATTAGCCATGCGTTATCAGTTGAAACCGGAACAATTTGAAGAATTTGCCAACAATGAAGATGTACGCAGGCAGGTAGCCGAAGAAGTCTTAACCGGTAAAGTCGTAGAACTTCTGGTGGGAACCGCTAAAATCAATTTTGTGCCCGATGAGTGCACAGAAGATCATGATCACGCCGCCCATGGTCACAGCGGAAAAGCTTCCGATTCAAAAACCGATGAGGAAGCTCCTAAGGCTGAGGCCGGTAAGAAAACTAAGAAGAAGGCTGAATAAGCTTTCCCAATGTTGAGGACGGCAAATCGAAATAGATAGCACAGGGTCGCAAGACCGTTTAATGTGTGTTTGCCGTTTTTCAGTAAGATATAGTGCAGCCGCTGAATAGGAAATGGAAGAGAAAATGACTACTGAAAGATTTGGCGAAATTATTAAGACGCCTCCGAGTTCAAAACAACTTTATGAAATCTGGAGCCAGACTCCTTATGCCAGTCCTGATGCGATTTACGCACCGACTGTAATTGAAACGACTTCACGTGGTGAGCGTGCATTCGATATTTTCTCCAGACTTCTGCGCGAGAGAATTATTTTCCTCGGCACCGCAATTGATGACATGGTGGCAAATCTGATCGTGGCCCAGTTGCTTCTTTTGGAAGGCGAAGATCCAGAAAAAGATATACGTTTGTACGTCAACTCGCCTGGTGGATCCGTTACCGCTGGTCTGGCAATTTATGACACCATGCAACACATTCGCTCTGATGTTTCGACCATCTGTTTGGGTCAAGCAGCCAGTATGGGTGCGTTTCTTCTTTCTGCTGGTAAAAAAGGCAAAAGACTTTCACTGCCTCATTCACGCATTTTGATTCACCAGCCATTGGGTGGTGCTCAAGGTCAGGCTACTGATATTGAAATTCAAGCCCGCGAGATTCTGCGTATCAAGCGTCAATTGAACGAACTTATGGCTGAGCATACCGGTCAGTCAGTTAAGACAATTGAGAAAGATACAGATCGTGACAACATCATGACTGCAGAGGAAGCCAAGGAGTACGGCCTGGTCGATCAAGTTATTACCAAACTTGAGCCATCGCCGAGCCTGTCTGCTGTTTAATCGTCTGGTCGATGCCCGGGAGCGCAAGCGCCCGGGCATTTAACTTTGTAGAATACAAAGTGTGTGATTAAGTAGAACTATAAGTCCTTGATAGGGAAACTAAATGCCAAAACAATCGGACAACCGACTCAAGTGCTCGTTTTGCGGAAAGAGTCAGGACCAAGTC
This sequence comes from Cyanobacteria bacterium auto_48_18, assembly GCA_036170915.1. GTDB lineage: Bacteria > Cyanobacteriota > Vampirovibrionia > Obscuribacterales > Obscuribacteraceae. Next base: position 25,244 of record JAVHQC010000025.1, on the reverse strand, counting down.
AAGAAATTGATAGCCGGCCCCGGTGTATATATCTGCGATGAGTGTGTCGATCTTTGCAACGAGATCCTTGACGAAGAATTGTTCGAAGGCGGAGCTGCAGCGCAGCCAGCGCCAGAAACAACAACACCTCAGATGGTCGACATTCCAAAGCCGCAAGAAATAAAGGCTTTCCTCGATCAACATATCATTGGCCAATCGCGCGCCAAAAAAATTCTTTCAGTAGCGGTTTACAACCACTACAAGCGCATCAGTCACAATGCCGAGTTGGCTGATCAAGTCGAAATTTCTAAATCTAATATTCTCCTGATTGGTCCAACCGGTTGCGGTAAGACCCTTCTGGCTCAAACGCTGGCCAAATTGCTTGATGTGCCGTTTGCTGTAGCGGACGCCACCACATTAACTGAAGCCGGCTATGTTGGCGAAGACGTTGAAAATATTCTGCTCAGGCTCTACCAGTCAGCTGATTACGACGTTAAAAAAGCCGAGCGCGGCATTATTTATATTGATGAAATCGACAAAATTTCCCGCAAATCAGAAAACACCAGCATCACCCGCGATGTCTCAGGTGAAGGTGTTCAGCAGGCATTGCTGAAAATGATTGAAGGCACCCTGGCCAATGTGCCGCCTCAGGGTGGACGCAAGCATCCTCATCAAGAATTTATTCAAATCAACACCGCCAATATTCTCTTTATTTGTGGCGGAGCTTTTGTGGGCTTAGACAAAATAGTCGAAGCGCGCGTCTCCTCCAATCGCAATATTGGTTTTGGCAGCGAACGTCCGCTTACTACTTGGGAAAGAGACCAGCGCTCTTCCAAGATTTTGATGGAGACTGCCCCAGACGATTTGCTTAAATTTGGTTTGATTCCAGAATTTGTTGGCCGTATGCCGGTCACAGCTGTGCTTGAAGCCCTTGATGTAGAGGCTCTGGTGCGCATTATGGTTGAACCCAAAAATGCCATCATTAAACAATTCCAGCAACTACTGTCACTTGACGGTGTAGACCTTAAATTTGATGCCGAATCAATTCGCGCTGTAGCTGAAGAAGCTCTTAAACGTAAGACCGGCGCCCGCGCGCTGCGATCCATCGTAGAAGAAATAATGCTCGACATCATGTATGAAGTACCATCGCGCAGCGACATTAAGGTATGTCATATCACTAAGGAACTTGTAGAAAAACGATCGACTGCAGAGTTACTTCAGCTTCCAAAGGCTAAACTAAAGGGAGAGATCGCTTAGCTTTTCCAAAAGCCCGGTGAACTCCAGACAGTTCTCTTGCAGAGGCCCAGTTAACGCCTTATGGTGGATTTGAGCACCGAAATTTTTCCTCTCATCCCATTGCGGGATGTAGTCGTCTTCCCCCAGATGGTCACCCCTTTGTTTGTCTCCAGGCCGCGTTCCATCGCAGCTCTAGAGCAGGCATTAATGCGTGATGATCGCCTGGTAGTGCTGGTCGCTCAGAAAGAACCCGAAACTGAAGATCCTAAAATTGATGACCTTTATCAGGTCGGCACGCTGGCCGAAGTGATGCAGATGCTCAAACTGCCTGACGGCACCGTTAAAGTGCTTGTAGAAGGCTCCATGAGGGTGCATCTGGAGAATATCGAAGAAGGTGCAGAGCACTTCACATCGAAGGTGGAAGAGCGCACCGAAATTATTGTGGACGATGAGACCACTCGCACCCTGATCAAGATTTCGGTTGAAAAGTTTGAGCAATACGTCAAGTCGACGAAAAAAATCAATCCAGAAAGCCTGCTGGCCGTCTCTGGCATTGGTCAGCCAGGCCGTCTTGCTGACATCATCGCCACTTATCTAGGCCTCAGTCTGGCCGAACGGCAGAACAGTCTGGAAATCAGTGACGCTACCGAGCGACTTGAATATATCGGCCAATTGCTCTCGCGCGAGCTGGAGTTGGCAGATCTGGAGCAACAGATTCATGATCGCGTGCGTTTCAATTTAGAAAAGACGCAAAGAGAATATTATTTGCGCGAAAAATTGCGCATCATTCAAGACGAACTTAATCAAGACGGCGGCGAGCTGGGCGAGATTAATGAATACAAGCAGAAGATCAAAAAGTGCAAGATTTCTGGCGTTGCTCTTGAGCGGGCCAATAAAGAATTAGGTCGCCTGGAAAAAATGATGCCGCAGAGTGCTGAGGCCAGTGTGATTCGCACTTACTTAGATACGCTTGTTGCTCTGCCCTGGGCCAAGCGTTCTCGTGAAGCCATTGACTTGCACCGGGCAGAAGATATCTTGACCGAGGACCATTACGGTCTGGAAAAAGTCAAAGAACGCATTCTGGAATATCTGGCAGTGCGCAAACTGGCCAAAGAACCTACCGGTACCATTTTATGCCTGGTGGGGCCGCCCGGCGTGGGTAAAACCAGCCTGGTGAAATCTATCGCCCGCGCCATGAATCGTCAATTTGCCCGCATTAGTTTAGGCGGAGTCAGTGATGAAGCTGAGATTCGCGGCCACCGCCGTACTTATATTGGTGCCATGCCCGGACGCATTATTCAAGCTGTAAAACAAGCGGCCACTAAAAATCCGGTGATTTTACTAGATGAAATCGAGAAGATGACTCGTTCTTATCAAGGCGACCCCATGGCCGCCATGCTGGAAGTGCTTGATCCGGATCAGAACGATAACTTTACCGATCACTATTTGGACGCTCCTTTTTCACTTTCAGAAGTTGTCTTTGTGGCTACAGCCAACAGCCTTGAGCAAGTGCCAAGGCCACTCTTTGACCGGCTAGAAATTATTTCTATTTCTGGATATACCGAAGAAGAAAAAGTAGCAATTGCAGAAAATCATATTTTGCCCAAAATTCTTTATCGCCATGGCCTTGAAGAAAAGCAATTAAAGGTGCCGGCCGCGACGCTGCGAAAAATTATTCAAGAGTATACTCGCGAAGCTGGAGTACGCAGTCTTGAGCGTAATCTTGCCTCCATATGCCGCAAAGTGGCATCACAGGTAGTCAAAGAAGAAATCGAATCAATCAAGCTGCAACCAAATCTGGTGCCTAAATTTTTAGGGCCACCAAAAATTGTGCGCGAGAATGAAGTTAAGGGACCACAAGTTGGCATTGTTATGGGCCTTGCCTGGACAGAAACCGGCGGCGAAACTTTAAGCATCGAAGTTAACACCATGCCTGGCAAAGGTAAATTGCAACTGACCGGGCAACTGGGTGATGTGATGAAAGAATCTGCTGAAGCGGCTTTCAGTTACATTCGCAGTCACGCTGAGTTGCTCGGCATTCCTGCCAACTTCCACGAAACACTAGATATTCACATTCACATTCCTGAAGGCGCCACGCCAAAAGATGGACCTTCTGCTGGTGTCGCCATGTGTTGCGCGCTGGTGTCGGCCATATCGAAGCGTCCAGCTCGAGGCTCGGTGGCTATGACCGGTGAGATTACTTTACGCGGCCGTGTATTGCCTATCGGTGGACTGAAAGAGAAGGTTCTGGCAGCACTGCGGGCTGGTATAAAGACTGTGATTTTGCCTCGCAGCAATGAAAAAGATCTGCAAGATATTCCTGACTATGTCAAAGAAAAAGTAGAGCTTGTACCGGTTGCTCATCTTGATGAAGTGTTTGCCGTAATTTTCAAAGACAAAACTAATAAGACTGAAGCTGCTAAAACGCGCAATACCGTTGGTGGTGCCAAGCGCAGCGCTTTGGGGCGGGTTAAATAATAATTTGATGTCCGATGGACAGCTAGTTACTTCATCAAAGGGCGAATAAATCCTAACGGATCGTCTTTGGTAAAGGCCTCCATGATTTGCAGGTTCATAGTTAGGTTCTGAGCTTGAACGGCTTTGTTGATTGCCGTAAAACCTTCAAGCAAATCGTCGAAGACTGCTGCAATGGTCAAATCAAAATTTTCCATTTTTCCCGCTTCCCAAGATATAGCTCTATTGCTAGCGGAAAATGGACCACCGTCAGATTGCAGCTCCGCTAACAATGCAGCAAGCTTTGCGGACACGCCTGGCTTCCAGTGACCTTGATATTCTTGATATATATTGAAAATTCCGATCACCGAATTGTGAGCGTGGTTCAATTCTGTCTCTACTCGCCCACCGCGCGCGTAAAAATATTCGCCAAATAAGGCAGGTAGTGTGACTGTGTAGTGGTGATGAATGACAACTTGATAGTCGATAGCCATTACCTGAGGTGAGATATTCTGGCTGTGCTCTGGCCAGTTGTCACTGGTGCCGATCTCTGGATCCGGAGTGAGACTTTTTTGTTCAACAAATGTATGCAACGGAGAAGGCGCGATTGAATTGCTATCCTCTAACCAATCAGTGTGCGCTTGCATCAAATCTTTCAGCTCAAGGGCAATTTCTGATGCTAATTCTTTATTCGAGAAACTTCCGACAATCGTATAGCTGCCGCTATTGTTGCTGGCAAAAGCATTCCAGATCTTAATCTTCATTGTTGCTCCGCAGAAGCTAATCCGTAGTCAGGCAATCGGGCACAGCCAGGCAGCACCGAAGCTTGATCTAGGTGCTCCTGGTTGTTATGCCAAAGATCCATTACCTGTTTAGCATCGACAACTGGAATTTTCAATTGGTGGAAACTACATGGTTGGAGTTGTTTCTCGCTGGTCAAAACAATAAATTCTCGACCAGCACCACAGTCATTTTTCTCAAATAAACGATCTATTCCAGCCATGCGTTCACCCCAGCAAACGTCGAGTTTTAGCTGGCATTGATTTTGTAATATTTTGGCCAGAACCGCTACTCGCCGTCTTAAGTCGGCGTTCTCGTTTGTGCTCAAGTGCATTGTGTGGTCGGCGCCGTTATAGCTTAGAAGAAGAATGTCGCGGCAACCTAGCGAAGTCAGTTCAAAGACGGTTTTTTCTAGTTGCGCCAAGCGCATTGGGGTCACCAGGTAATTAACACCAAAGCGAGCCTCGGCTTGCACAAGCATTGCTACTTTTTGTCGCCAGTCATTGTTGTCGTACAGAGACAGTCTGATTTGACCATATTTGCCACGAATTTGCGAAAGTCTGGCAGCCGACAATGCCAGCCCATTAGTGGTGAAATTTATTGCTAATGGTGTTTGATCATAGAGTCGATTGATCAAATCGGCAAAATTTGGAAAGAGCCAGGGTTCGCCACCACCGAAAGCAACTTCCAAAACACCCCAGTTTGCTAACTCGGCCAAGAAATTGAAGGCGGAATCGACAGTCCAGGCCGAGTCTGCTGTTAAATCACGAGAGCAGAAAGTGCAAGCGAGGTTGCAGCGATTAGTAATGCCGAACTGAACCACGCGCGGAGCCATCAGTCGAAGATGGGCAGTTTCTGTCCCTTCACACAGAGCATTTAAACCACTGTCTCTATCGAACAATAAAAGTGCTCGATCCATAGAAAAACGTCGCAGCTTAGAGAGCGCTTCAGGTACAGCAATAGATTCAATTTCAGGCTGTAACACTGTCGCCACTCATAGCAGAGCGTTTTATGATAACACTCGAAAAATGCTTGATTGCCATTTACCTTAAACAACTTGTTAACAACTTCCAGCTAATGTGATTCTTGTGAGCGTTCGAGCGCCACAAAATTTACTAAAAAGTCATTGGATCAATCGAGCGCAATAGCGTTCGGTGCGCATCTTACTGGAGTTAACCATGGTAGATAAGATTCAGCAGCAGGATAAGCCGGCCAGTGAAGAGAAAAAAGATTCCAGCAATCATTGGCAGAAAGAGTTGCAAGCCGGCGCTGGGCTAAATGGCCGTATCGGACTTTCAGCCGATAAAGATCAAAATGTCAAAATTGAAAAAGTTTTTGGTTCCATATCAATTACTGGTCTCGATAAAACCGCAGCTAAAGCTGCAACTAAAGCGGCAGGTAAAGAAGCAAAAGTCGCAACCCCGGAACCAACTGAAATCAAAATGGAAATGGATAGCAGTGTGCATCCTGTTGACCGTGACCATACTGCGCCTGAAAAAGAAAAGCCGGTAGAGAAGACGATTGATTCTCCTGTAGAAGTTGCTAACAGAAAAGCAGAGATTCAAAGCAAGTATGGCGTCGTATTCGACACACCAGAAACACTGCCTGCCGATGAAAAATCTCGCTACAGAGAGCCTACCTTGGCAGAGCTTGATGTGCTCGACACGGCTTTGAACAAATCGCGCGAGGGTAGAAATGGCACAGATTCTAGTAAACCCTTGCACATCGCCTTCTTTACTAATGAGAAAACAGACGGCGCCCTTGCCACACATCAGGGAATTGAAGGCGGCGCGTCACGAATCATTATTCGAAAAGACGACTTAGCCACAGTGGATGGCGATGTCAAAGATGGCAAAGTTAGTCTGGGCAGCGTGCTTATGCACGAACTTGGACATCGCGCTGATTTCGTCAATGCTCGCGACGACGAAAAAATGGGTTGGAAAAAGATCGGCGATGATCAATTTGCTCTGGAAGCCAATGATGGTCGGCTTTACAAATATGTTGCTGGCAAAGACAGTCCTACTGGAGAATGTTATTGGCTGAAGGTCTCATCAGACGGTACACCCAATGATGGTCAAAATGATTCGCGCTTGTCTGACCGTGAAATGCAAGAAGTAGCCAAATTCAAACAGCCGATGCATCCTGCCAGCCACCCTGCGGAGTCTTTTGCCAACTCAATTCGAATGTATCGACAGAACGAAGAAACAAGAAAGGAACTGGAGGAAAAATCTCCTGAGATTTACAAATACATGCAAGAGTACGACCAGAAACAGGTTCGCCGTATGGGCACCGATTTCTTTGGTATACCTGAGTATAAGCGCCAGCCGAGCGGCTTGGTGACAAAAAATGACCAGGCCTGGAATCCGTGGTTAATGTGAGGGCAACATTGAATCTAATGCCCTTTTAGTTTTGCTTCCATTTCATCGAGCTGCTTTAAGCGTGCCGCAATAATTTGCCCGGGCAAAGTACCAGCTAATTTAGCCTTATGCCTGTTGATTTCAGCTTTGACTTGAATGCGTAAAGTGTCAATCATCGAATAAGCACCAGCTGGAATGCCAATTAAAGAAGCGGCGAAGAGTAGATCGTTAGTGACACGGGTGGCTCTGCCACTCGAGCTATTGTAATTGCTGTTGAAGCCAGGAATAGCAAAAAGCACGCCCGAGGCGGTTTTTGTGGCACCAACAAAAAGGCCGCCAAAGATATTTTGCGTGGCCGTCAATTTTGACGCAGCATTTTTTTTCTCGCGAGCCGCAATTTCTTTTGATAAGGCTTCAGTGTGTAGAGCATACATGGTGTTGCGTTCAACTGTTGCCATTGCTGATGGTGCCACTACTTTTGCTTTTATTCTATTTAGTGCTGCTAAGTCAGCTTCGAGCGTAGCAATTTTTGCGCCTTCAGAATCGGCCACGATAGATTTGATGCGGTGTTTTGTTATGTGTCCTACACCTTTAGCAGCGACACGTGAAAGAATTGGGCCCCACATTGTCAGTTGTCCAGAAACTAGAAAGAGCACGCCGGCTCTGCCGTTCCAGATGCGTTGCCGCCGGTGCAGTGAGAGATAGGCGAAATAGTAACCAATGGCATTGGTTGTGAATTTACTAAAATCAAATAGATATTGCATTTGCTGAAATGCAATAGTTCGCCTGGCGCCAACATGAAATCGTTCGAATTCTTGAATAGATTGGTCGCGCAGATCTTTTAAAACTTTGCCCTCAGCTTCGTCAACTTCTGCATGGCCGGCAAGTTCTGGAGCCCTTGCCACTACCTTTGTAAGAGCCTGCCGTTCAGCCATCATGGTATCGATTTCACTCTTAATGCCGGTGACATGTTTCATGGCCGCTTTGGGGGAAAATCCGTGACGGCGTGCCACTAAGTCGTGGTATCCATTAATGCCAAATTCCATCAGGGCCGCTGTTGCGCCCACAATTGATCCGATAGCAGGAATATAATTGGCACTTTCTTGTGCGTATCTTTTTACGCCGGCTGGACGGTTCAGATAAGAGCCGCGGTTAGCTACCGAAATAATGGCGCCAGCCAGGCCCGTGCCCGCATTTAGTTCTTGCAAAAAGCCATAGCGGAGTCCTTTCCATCGCCCTTGTTTGGCTACTTCGCTGGTGTAGTGCAAATTGAACTTTTGCAATTCAATTTCTTTCAGCAAAATGTCTCGTGTAAGCAAATCGACTTTTGTCATTGCTTCTTCTGGAGACATGGAAGCACCACCCGAAAGAGTGTAAGGCGATGCCTGAGCTATTTGTTCTCCAATCAAATCTGGCTGTCCAATCAAAGGCGGGCCCTGGGCCAGTAGTGGTGGCTCTTCGCTTTCTGTACCTGTACTTTGTTCGGGAATTCCCAGTGGCCCATTTAAAGTAAAGTGGCCGTAGGTATTTTCTGACGTTAATTGTTTGTCAGCAGTTTCTACAGTTTCTGCGGGTGCAATATCCGCTTTAGTATCAGTTGCAGCAATACGATCAGTATCTGAACCGGTGATGCTGTAGACAATCTCGTTTTCAGCAGTGGGCGCCGTTTCAGGAAGAGGCTCGGTGACGCTGTCAGTAACGATGGCCGTGACATTGCCGCCAGAGTCGAGCGTATTTGCTGCAAAACAGACTAGATTTGTCTGCATCATTAGTGAAGCTGCAATTGCAAGGCACACAATTTTTTCGCGCTTATTGCTGAATGCCACAGTCCGGTTCCTGTTTAGATGTATCACTTCGTGCCGTGCTTGACAATGCTTCTGTGTGGCCAGGTGAAAACGCAATCGTAAGCTTACATTGTGATGATGGTGTGATGGTGAAAGTGATAATCACGTTTTTACTGAGAATATCAATCGCATATAGCAAAAAAACCGACGTCATGTGCCATATTTTCAAATAACTGCAGTGCGCAGCACTACCGGTGGTGCCTCATCACCATACATAAGACTATTTGATTTTTCGTAACGACTGCAAGCTCAAGTTTATTGGCAGAGGAAAGCTAGTTGAAATCACGGCCACATCCTCTTGACTGCTTGCGCTTCCGTCTGTGGTTTGAGCTGCTTGGTTAATCTCCGCTAATCGAGTCGCGGTACTTTTTATATAGAAGGGCTATCTTTCGTTTGCCCAGAAGCTTGCATCGGGCTGATCCGCACTGATGGTGAGGTTTTTTGTCCCAGTCAAAAGTAGAGACCGCAAATACAGACAGAATCCTAAATATAAGGGGGCTCTTTACACTTTGTTGCTATCATTTACATAACCGAGGGACGCCAACTGGAGAGGGATACAGAGCTTTTTGCTCACGATTCGTCAGTAATGAGCGTGCCGAGACATTTTGGCCAGTTTAAAGCGGTCAGTAATTAAGGAGCTCATTATGGTGATGGCGGAAATTAAGAACAAGAATAAAGCTTACTTAGACATGGATGACAAATTCGTCAATCCTGTCTTGGCGCGTTCGGCTCGCATCGTGGCAGAAAGAGCCAGCGGCTCATATATCTACGACATGAATGGCGACGCTTACCTCGACCTGGGTACCGGCATTGCGGTAAACAGTGTTGGTCACTGCCATCCAAAAGTAGTTGCTGCAGCAAAAGCGCAGCTTGATCTTTTAATGCACACATCAGTAACAGTGCACCATCAGCGTTATATCGAGCTGGCTAAAAAACTTGTAGAAATTGCTCCATCGAAGAAACTCGATTCAGTTTTCTTGACCAACTCAGGTGCTGAAGCCGTTGAAGGGGCCATTAAAATGGCTCGTTATGTGACCGGTCGTCCAGTTGTTATCAACTTCCGTGGTTCGTTCCACGGTCGCACAATTTTCACTACTGCTCTAACTACATCTAAACTTTATTACCGGGAAAAATATGAGCCACTACCTGGTTCTATCTACACTGTGCCTTTCCCTTACGCTTATCGCTCACATTTCAAAAACGATCCAGACCAGTGTGTAGAAGAAACTTTCAAAGAAATAGAAGTGCTCTTCCACCAGTTCGTACACCCTGACCAAGTGGCCTGCTTCATCGTAGAGCCAATTCAGGGAGAAGGCGGCTACGTTATTCCACCAAATGGTTTCTTGCCTCGTTTGCGCAAACTGGCCGATAAGCATGGCATCATGTTGATTATCGACGAAGTACAAACCGGCTTTGCCAGAACCGGCAAAATGTTTGCTATTGAACATGAAGGCGTTGAGCCAGACATTATGCTTATGGCGAAAGCCATGGCTGGTGGTTTGCCACTAGCAGGTTTCATCTCCAAGAGCGAGCATTCGCATAAATGGCCTGCCGGTCGTCATGGCTCCACATTTGGTGGCAACCCGGTTTCTTGCGCTGCGGCGCTGGCAACTATTGGTGTTATTGAAGAAGAGAAGCTTTGCGAACGTGCCCACAAAACAGGCGAAATGATGATGAAGCGCCTGCGTGATTTTGCTAAAGGCAAAGACTATATCGGTGAAATTCGTGGCCGCGGTTTGATGATCGGTATCGAATTTAACGACAAAGACGGCAACCCTTCTAAAGAACTCTGCGACAAGGTTGCAGAGCGCTGCCTGGAGCACAAAATGATTGTCCTCACTTGTGGTGTGGCTGGTCAGGTAATTCGTTTGATTCCGCCTCTCAACATCTCAGATGCTGATGCAGAAAAAGCATTGGAAATCCTTGAAAAGAGCATGAAGTTCTAAAACTTCTGAACTTCAATACATTTGCACGCAGGAGAAAACTATAAATGAGTACAACAACAATGCCTGAAGCATCCGCTAAGAAAGCTGAGAAACCGCATACTTACGGCAATTACATTAATGGCCGTCAGGTCAAATCTGAAACTGGCGAAACATTTGCTTCTTACAATCCGGCCAGAACTGATGAAGTGATTGGTCACTTCGCAGCTTCTTCGCCTAAAGATGTAAAAGATGCAGTCGATGCCGCTGCCAAAGCTTTCCCAGCCTGGAAGCGCACTCCAGCCCCTCACCGTGCTGAAATTTTGCTTAAGGCTGCTCACCTTTTGGAGAGCCGCAAAGAAGAATTAGCCCAGACCATGACTCGTGAAATGGGCAAAGTGCTCAAAGAAGCTCGCGGTGATGTGCAAGAAGCAATCGATATGGCCAAATATATCGCCGGGGAAGGTCGCCGTCTGGTTGGTCAAACAGTGCCATCAGAATTGCCACACAAGTTCGCTATGTCCGTGAGACAGCCAATCGGCGTGGTGGGTTTGATCACTCCATGGAATTTCCCTGTGGCTATCCCCAGTTGGAAAACATTGCCGGCTCTGGTAGCTGGTAATACCGTGGTGCTCAAACCAGCCAGCGACACTCCACTTTGCGCTTTGATGTTTGTAGAAATATTGAACGAAGCCGGCTTGCCACCAGGCGTACTGAACCTGGTAACAGGCTCAGGCTCGAAAGTTGGCAATGCTCTTGTAGAAGATTCAAGAGTGCATGCGGTTTCACTGACTGGTTCAACCGAAGTGGGCAAGAAAGTTGCCGGACGTTGCGGCGAGCTGATGAAGAAAATATCTTGCGAACTTGGTGGCAAAAACGCCATCTGTGTTATGGAAGATGCCGACATTGATCTCGCTCTCGAAGGCGCTCTCTGGGGAGCTTTCGGCACTGCCGGCCAACGCTGCACCGCAGCTAGCCGCGTGATTGTGCACAAGAGCCGTTATGAAGAGTTCTGCACTAAATTCAAAAAAGCAACTGAAGCATTGAAGCTTGGTTATGGCCTTGATGAATCAGTGCAGGTCGGTCCGGTAGTAAATCAGGGCCAACTCGATACAGTAAAAATGTACGTTGAAATCGGTAAGAAAGAAGGCGCCAAGCTGCTCTGCGGCGGCAATGCATTAACCGAAGGCGAATTTGCTAAAGGCTTCTTCCATCAACCAACCGTCTTCCGCGACGTAACACCAAGCATGCGGGTTGCTCAAGAAGAAATTTTTGGACCAGTAACTTGCATAATCTCTGTAGACAGCTTTGAAGAAGCGATTGCAGTAGCGAACGGCACTGAATTTGGCCTTTCACTTTCGATGTACACCAAAGATGTAAATCGCGCCTTCATGGCAATGGAAGAGTTGGAATCAGGCATCGTTTATATCAATGCCCCTACCATTGGTGCTGAAATTCAGCTGCCATTTGGTGGTGTTAAACAGACCGGTAATGGCCACAGAGAAGCAGGAACTGCCTGTATCGACTTCTTTACCGAATGGAAATCTATTTACGTAGATTATTCAGGTCGCTTGCAAAAAGCCCAGATCGATACCGACGAGTTGATTGCAAAAGCTGAGTAGAAAGCTTAGTGCAGTTTTTGATTTAGAAAAATTGATTCAATTGGAGATACAAAAATGGATTTTGATTTCACTCCCGAACAAGTGGCAATGCGCAAGCACATGCGTGACTTTGCTGAGCGCGAGATCGCTCCCAAGGCTCAAGCCAATGACCGCGCTTGCAAGTTTGATTGGGATATTGCCAAAAAAATCTTCTCTGAAGGTTTTCTCGGTTGCCCTGTGCCTGAGAAATACGGTGGCCTCGGCATGGACTATATCGCTTATGGCTTGATGACTGAAGAAGTAAACCGCGTTTGTTCCTCAACCAGAACACTCTTCTCAGTGCAAACTTCACTGGTGGCATTGACCATTTTTAAATGGGGCACTGAAGAGCAAAAAATGTTCTATCTGCCTAAGCTCTGCTCTGGCGATTTCCTCGGTTGTTATGGTTTGACAGAGCCAGAAGCTGGCTCTGATGCTGCCAATCAACAAACACGAGCTGTTAAAGACGGCAACGATTACATTTTGTCTGGCTCTAAAACCTGGATCTCCTGCGGCACCATCGCCACTCATGCGTTGGTCTTTGCCACTGTTGATCCATCACTGGGTCACAAAGGCATTTGCTGCTTCGTTGTTGATACCAAATCAAAAGGTTTCACGGCACAAGCAATGCACGGTAAACTCGGCTTGAGAGCTTCTGACACAGCCAGTCTCTTCCTTGATGAAGTAAGAGTGCCTGCTGAAAATATGCTGGGCAAAGTGGGCGAAGGCTTCAAAATCGCCATGTCGGCATTAGACAATGGCCGCTTCTCAGTGGCTGCTGGAGCTGTTGGTCTGGTGCAAGGTTGCATCGACGCTTCAACCAAATATGCTATGGAGCGTATTACTTTCGGCAAACCAATTGGTGAGCACCAACAAGTGCAAGCTATGATTGCCGACATGGTTGCTGACTGCGAAGCTGGACGCTTGCTCTATCTGCGTGCCGCTCACTTGAAAAATAAAGGTGTGCGCAACAGCCGTGAAACTTCTATCGCCAAATTGTTCTGTGGTGAAGCTGCTAACAAGCATGCCCATAACGCTGTGCAAATCTTCGGCGGTTATGGTTTCTCTGATGAGTATCCAGTGGAGCGTTACTTCCGTGATGCCAAAGTATTGAACATCTACGAAGGCACTCGCGAAATTCAGCGCCTGATCATTGGTCAAGACGCTCTCGGTATTCGCTACGCTAACGGCAAACCTGCTGAAAATCTGACGGCTTTAGCTACCGTTTAGTTTCGGCTCAAGTAAGCAAATAGGCACAATGGGGAGGGGCCGACAGGGCTCCTCCTCAATACTATGGTCACATAGTAAGGAGACATTTTGAGATTTAGTAGAAGTTCAGTTGTTAGTTGCTTCAGTGCTTGCTTGACACTCTTAAGCAGCACCATATTTTCCCCCAGGCCCAGTGCTGCTGCTCAGGCTGACAATGGCTCGCTCAAAGTTTCATTGACAAGTTTTGATGCAGACGGTGACAACGCACTTAACGTCAGCGATTATGCGCGCGCCCAAGAACTTTTCAGCAATCGTCTCAAAAATTTAGGTGCTGCTAAAGGCACATTTACTGAAGTTGGTTTGCGCACAGGACTTTTTGAATCACTGGTGTGGCAGGGCAAGTTATCTGAAGCCGCGGCTGAACTGAAGCGCATTCATAAAGTACTTGATCCGCTGACTCGGTCGGCTCAGGCCTCTGAAGCGGAACAGGTAAACCTGCTTAATGCTCGTGTTTTAGATGCGCAATCGTGGCTTGAAGAAGGCTCTGGCCAGAGAGATAAAGCTATAGAAACGCTTATGCAAGCCATTAGTCTGCTCAAGCAAGAAGGTATTAAAGAAACTGAGACGTGGCGGTTGGTCACATGTATGGGGCATCTCGCCAGCCTGAGAGCCGGTCAGGGGGCCTATGGCCAGGCAGCGTCTTTGTTGCAAGAAGCCCTCGATCAAGCCAAAGGTTCAAGTACCATTGCTCCCACAAATATCGCTGATATCGAAGAGCAACTGGGCAGTATGCTTTTTAAAATGGGTAAGGCCGCCGAGGCCGCACCGCATTTTCAGAGGTCATTGGCCATTGATAATGCCGGCAATGCCGTATTGCAGCGCTACTCACCAAAACCTTACTGGCTCTATCCTACCTACAGGTACATTGAAGGTTCGCCCTGGTCAGACAGTACACTTGCCGGCGGCGTCATGCGCAAACGCATCGCACTAAATACGGTGACAGTAGAAGTATCTGCCATTCGTGATAATTCGGCGCAAGCTAAAGGCAAAGTGGTGCGCGTCGGAGTGGTTGTAAAAAATCGCAGCGACAGGCCAATTGAATTTATGGGACGGAAGCCTGAGTTTATGGTAGTAACGCCAAAAGTTGTGGCTGCTACCATGATTGAGCCTTTGCAGATGGCTCAGAATGTAGAAAAGAAAGCTGACGGTAAGGCAAAGTGGGTGCGTTTCTGGGGCCAAGATGCTACTCAGACTGTGAGCAGCACTTATATGAATCAGCCCATGTATGGTTATGGTTTCGGCGGCTTTTATCCGCCGGTTATGAGTTATGGTGGCACTATTCCAACTGTTATGCGCAATGGCAATATGACCACGGTTATGACGCAGGTTCCAGATTATGCCGCGCAACAACGAGCCATGGAAAAGGCACGAGCCATTGAAGATGATGCGCGAGCATATGCTAACGAGATTCGGACACAGAGCCTCGGGCCTGGTGATATTGCCCCTGGTGCTGCCGTTAACGGATTGCTCTTCTTTCAACTTGATGACGGCGCTAAAGCTGGTTCTTGTATAGTCAGAATACCTGTTGGCGACGCCGAATTTGAATTTACTTTCGATAAGCTGGCTGGTAATTAAGTGATGAAATTAATCAGTGATGCCATATATGCAACAGTTTTGGCCTCAGCTCTCTCGACTGGTGCTGCCATTGCTGCTGGTGCAGATTATTTCTCATTCGACTTGCCTGAAAGTAAGCCTACACCATTGGCCAAGCAAGAGAAGTACAGAGTGGTTAAGCGCTATGATGACGTTATTCTTGCTAACCCGCGTGACTACATTGCCTTTTACGAACGCGGCCGTATCAGAGAGTTAGATCATGATCTTCTGGGTGCCCTGGTTGATTTTGATGCCTCGTTAAGAGTTAATCCGCTGCAGGTCGATAGTGCAAAGGTCAAGGCCGGCCCTCCAAAAAAACATCGAGCGTGGGCTCATCAAGAGCGCGGTTACGTCCTCTGCCAACTTAAAAGATTTAAGGCAGGCATTGCTTCTTTCAATTGCGCCATCGCAATCAGACCTAACTTCGCCGACAATTATCAAAATCGCGCTGCTGCCTATCTGCAATTAGGTCAGGTTGAGCAATCAAGAAAAGACGCTCGTAAGGCGGGAGAATTGCGCAAAGCGAAACTAGTTGATGACTGTTATCGTTCGCCGTGGCTACGGCCCGGAGACAAATGATTGCTCATGAACGCAAGCGCGTGCCCGAGTTGATGGATGATCCTGACCTCGATTATGAAAGCCATGTGGAAGCTTTAAGAGGCCTTGAGAAGCTAAATCGCGTAAGCAATACTGCCGATTCACTCTGGTGTGAGATTAAGAAGTTACGTGCTCATGCTCTTTCTCGTCCTCTACGCATTTTGGATATTGCCACTGGTGGTGGTGACAACGCCATTGCTTTGTATTTGCTGGCGCAAAGCGAAAATTTTCCCATTCACATTACAGCCTGTGATCTGAGTATCGACGCAATTAAATATGCCGCTGAAAAGGCAAAGCAAAATGGGGCAGTGATAGACTTTGTTGCCATGAACGCCTTAGAGGCTCTCCCTCAAGGTTTTGACGTGATTATGACCTCATTGTTTACTCATCATCTTGATCCGCCTGATGTGGTTCGGCTGCTCGGCAATATGAAGCAATCAGCAGGCCGGCTTGTGCTCGTCAATGATCTTGTGCGTAGTGACCTGGCTTACGCCCTGGTGTGGATAGCGACAAGAATTTTTAGTCAATCAAAAATAGTGCAGTATGATGGGCCGGTCTCTGTTAACGCATCATTTACTGCTGTTGAGTTTAAAGCCATGGCTGAAGAGGCTGGCTTATTAGATTGCGTGATTAAATCGTGTCCTCCTTGTCGACAGCTGCTAATCTGGAGTGCAAATAAGGGGCAGTAAGTGACTGTTGAGCTGATTAAATCTACCAGGCAGTTAAACCAAATCAATATTGTCTGGGACGCCGTTATCATCGGGGCCGGCCCCGCCGGCTCATTTGCGGCTATACAGCTGGCCGGCGATAGAAAAATATTGCTTCTCGATAAGGCACAATTTCCTCGCGCTAAAGTTTGCGGCTGTTGTCTCAATGGTGCGGCCTGCGCTACTCTTGCGCGCGCTGGTTTAAGCGAAATCTTTACTCAGTCTGGTGCAGTGCCATTGCGCGCTCTTGAGCTACACCACGGCTCTGAACAAGCTTTACTTAGTTTGCCTGCCCACGGCTACGCACTGTCGCGCAATTTTCTTGACGCTTTTCTTATTAAAAAAGCTGTCTCTCTCGGGGCCGATTTTGTTTGTGGAGTGACAGCAAAGGTGAATGCTGGCGCAGAGTCTGCCCTTGTGACAATTGATCTCACCGCTGCTGATTATTGTGCCACCATAGAAAGTAAACTGGTAATCGTGGCAGACGGTTTAAATGGTCATGCGCTTGACCGCATAAATTCTTTTGCCGTGCAAATAGAGAAAGATGCCAGATTTGGCTGCGGCACTATTATTGAGGGCGCCCAGACTTTTGCCAAAGGTCGAGTTTACATGTGTTGCCATCCTGCCGGGTATGTCGGCCTGGTTGCATTAGAAGACGGACGTCACGACCTGGCGGCTGCGCTCGATATAGAATTTTCCAGACAGTGTGGTGGCCCAGCCCGTGCTGCAGAGGCTGTTTTTAAGTATTGTCGATTCACGCTGCCCGCTGGTTTCAACGAAGCTATCTGGCATGGTACAGAAGCTCTTACTCGCAAGCGTGAACGTGTGGCCGGTCACAGAATTTTTGTCATCGGCGACTCTTGCGGCTATCCTGAGCCATTTACCGGCGAGGGCATGGCCTGGGCGCTGCAGTCGGCAGAAGCCGTAGCTCTACTGGCGAAAGCGGCAATTATTGAATGGAAGCCGCATTTAATCGCTGACTGGCAGACAGAGCATGAGAAATTAATTGGCGGTGGTCACCATAGAAGCAAATTTATCGCTTATAGTTTGCGCAATGGCATGCTTTGCGACATTGCCCTGCCAGTGCTGAAGAATTTCCCCTTCATTGGTGAAGCAGTGCTTGCAAATTTATCTGGGTCGTCAGACAAAAGAATTGCATTCGGCAAGGAGATTCATTGCTAGCAAAAATTCTTGGCATCGGCACCGCTCTTCCTCATCAGTCTATAAGTCAGGCAGACTCATGTGCTCATGCGCTTGATGTCAATTATCGCGATGATAATAAAGCTCTGGTGTTGCAGTCTCTCTATCGCCGCACCACAATTGAAAAACGTTCACTGGTGATGGCCCAAAAGTCTAGTGGTCTGCAAACCATCGATAACGAATTCTACCCTCGTGAAAGCGCTGGCCCCACGACTGCCGCTCGAATGCTTCGCTATAATGCTGAGATTGCGCCTTTGGCTTTGCGCGCCTGTGAGCAGGCGCTAACGAGCGCTAATATTGATCGCAGAGATGTAACTCATCTGGTGACAGCTTCGTGCACCGGTTTTGCAGCACCAGGTTTTGATTTGCAATTGCTGCATAAACTGCCTTTGAATGCTTCTACTTATCGCACACATGTTGGCTTTATGGGGTGCCATGGCGCGCTCAATGCAATGCGCGCAGCACAAGGGTTTTGTGCCAATTCTAACTCTGTGGTGTTGGTTTGCGCCGCTGAGATTTGCTCGATGCATTTTCAGTATGGTCAGTCGGCTCAAGCGGCAGTCTCAAATGCTCTTTTTGCTGACGGAGCTGCGGCTCTCATTTTGCAGGGCGGGCCTGGCGAAGCGCACTTAGAAGCAGATGCTGAGCCCGTGCACTATGCTGATAGCAAATCTTATGTTATTGCTGATACCGAAGATGCTATGACCTGGCAAATCGGCGACAGCGGTTTTATGATGACACTTTCAAATGCGGTGCCAAGTTTAGTCTCCGCTCACCTGCCTGATTTTATCAACCAGTGGCTGAGCGACAATCAACTGTCAGTGTCAGCGATTAAGAGCTGGGCTGTGCATCCTGGTGGTCCGCGCATATTAGACGCCGTACAATCTTCACTTGGGCTGGCGCCAGAGATGCTTGAGATTTCACGCCAGGTGTTGGCGCAGTGCGGCAATATGTCATCGCCCACGGTGCTGTTTATATTGCAACGAATTTTGCAAAGCCGCCCATTGTTGTTGCCATGCGTTATGCTCGGTTTCGGACCAGGGCTGACTATAGAAGCCGCCCTGATCCGCTAAGTCGCTCTCCATTACTACCCGGCTGGCGACGTGGTCACTTTGGTGGAGTTCCTTATTATTTCGCCTTTTTCTTAAGCAGTCTGGCAATCAAGGCGTCCAGCGACAAAGGGCCTGCACCGAAGGCGAAAGCCAAGAGGGCAGTCAGCAAAAAGAAGAAGGGGTCGGCATGGAAAAAGCTGTCTTGATCTTTGACAAAATTAAGAACTTTAGCTTTATCGTCGGCCACGCTTAGATAGGCCACAATCATATTAATGGCGAGGATCAGACCAACAGGTCTGGCCCCCAGGCCAAGCATGAGCAAGATGCCCCCAAGGCACTCTACTCCGCCAACAAACCAGGCAGTTTGATCAGGAAATGGCAGATGCAGGCTGGTGAAAAATTCTACAATGTCAGGATGGTGTACGAGCTTGCCACGACCATTGGTGAAAAATTGCCAGCCCCAATTTAAGCGAAAGAAAAGCAGTAAGAGGAACTGGCAGTAGGTGCCAGCTTTGGTCAAAAGTTTATAGAGTTTTTTAGCGAGGGCAAACATGACTCAAAATCATATCACGGTCTAGATGCATAAAAAGCAGTTGACCAAACCATGAAGCTAATTGATCTCGCCACCAGGTGCACCAGCCAACATCGACATTGAGCTGCGGCACCGAAGTATTGCTACTAATCAATTACAAAATTGACACCATTGACGGTAGCATAAACGTCAAGCCCGTAATTGGTTTTTGAATCAGTTTCTGACGGTGATCTTTTGCTCGCAAAGCGGTGACTTATCTAAGCTTGAATTTCTCATTTGTTTATTCTATTTTTTTGCCTATCTGTAATAAATTGAGCAGACTCTGGCGCTTGACCGGCTGACTGGTTGGCAATTTCGGTTTTTTGCCACCTCGCATTGTTTCCAGAGCCTCCTTCAATTTAGCGGCGCTGGCAAAGCGTGCTTCTGGTTTTTTTTCAAGCGCACACATCACAATGGAGTCTAAACTTTCTGGAATGTCTATATCTTTAAAGCGTTCACGCAGGCTTCTTGGTTTTTGGTTTAGTTGTTTGTATGCCAGTTGCACCGCGTTATTTGAGCTCAATGGCAATTTGCCTGTAAGAGCTTCATAGGTGAGACAACCTAAAGAATAGATATCGGAGCGCGCATCAAGCCTCTCGCCTAGGCATTGTTCAGGGCTCATATATGAAGGGTTGCCGAATTCTTCACCGTCAGCGGTCATATACCTGGTCTCCCGGCCGGGGTTGGGCAAAATTTTGGCTATACCAAAATCTGATACTTTCACCAGGTCTTCATTCCGCTTAACTGGAAGCAGGTAAATATTAGCTGGCTTTAGATCACGATGCACAATATTAAGGTCGTGAGCATGGCTCAAGGCATCACAGATCTGGATAACCATGTCTACTACTCTGTCCACATCGAGAAAACCTTCGGTTCGAATAATTTGCTCTAGAGTTGGTCCTTGAAGAAAATCCATAACCAGGTATGGATACTGTCTGGCGCTCACACCAAACTCATACACCGAACACAAGTTTGCATGTGAGAGCTGTTTTGCTTTGGTCGCTTCTTGTTCCAGGCGCTTTAAAGTCCGTTTGTTTTCAAAGGGCCTGCGTCTGAAAATTTTTATTGCCAGAGGTGTTTTGATATTGGACGATTCAATCTGGTAGACATAAGTCATGCAACCTTTGCCGATTCGATCAAGAAATCGATAACCCTTTTCACTTAAATCGCCCAGGCGGACATTGGGATCAAAATATTTGAGACCCGTGCTATTTGGGACAACTGGATTCTGATCCTCGACCACTAACCCACCTGGCCTAGGGGCTCATTTTCGGCCGGCCAGATCAGCCGCTCGGTTTCGTACCGCATGGGAATTTCGATGTCCATATCACACCCCGTGTCAGCTATTTGACATTATTCCCTGACTACGGGTGCGTTTATCTTCAAAAGGAAGATTGCGTTGATTTTTCTGAAAGTAGTTTATATTCCAGCAGGCGCATAGGCAGATAAACCACAGCTGCTATAAGCCAGGCATTCAGACAAGCAATGCCCACATGCCAGCTATTTAAGCCGGGCACAATGCCGCTGGTAATGAAACCAACTGCGCAGGCGCAAACAAATGCCACCATGGCTGGAGCGCGCAGTGCTGGAATTTCATGCATCTCTACAAGACGATCAGATATACGGCTTTCTTCTGAGCCAAATACTTTGCCTAAGAGCCATTCGCACAGCAAAATTACGGTGCACGATGGAATGACAATTCCATTGATGATACAGAGGGTTTCTATGCTTTTGGCCAGGCCACTGTACGAGAGATAAAAGGCCACTACCGCACTGGCTGCAGCGTAAGTCAAAACTAGAGTTTTCTTAGGGATTTTGATCAAATTTTCAAATGCGCAAACTACTGCATACAAATTTGAATCATTGCAGGCGAAGTATTGCGCTCCAATTACAATTACCGCAAGAAGGGCAACGCCACCGAAGGAAAACTCATTCATGAAAGCGGTTGCTCTAGCCGAATCGGTTACCTGGCTGATGTGAGCTACCATCCAACCGGTGACAGGAAAAATAATTTGGCCAATGCACAAAGCCACCGCCAGCGGTATCGCTGTGCGTTTCACGCCTGGTTTCGCGTGACGCCAGTAGTCGGCTTCGTTGCCCCAGACCGAAAACCCAATTACAAAGGAAGCAATGGCACCAAGAGCCGCAGGCCAGCTGGCACTAGCCACATGTGGTGTAAGAGCTAGAGCTGGGGCGGCATTGAGTGCGCCAACTGCGCGGAAAAAAGTGAAACCGACCCAGGCAATCATAGCTGGAGCAGCAAAATACTTGGCGAAGTTGACCACGCCGGAGAAGCCCCAGAGATTATTGAGGCACATCAAAAAGGCAAAAGCAGCAGCCATTACCCCAATCGACAGCGGCACCTTGAACAAACCGCTTACGGCGTCAGCCATGCAGAGAGCGCTGAATGCGTAGAAGACTAAAAATAGTGCCACCAGATTGAAGGTGGTCATGCGTGCGCCCCAGCGACCAAAGACCGATCTATTTAAGCGCGCATAATTTTGCCCGGTCACTGACCCAATTTGAGCCGATGGAATGCAAAACAGCATTACTACCATGCACGCAAGAATGGTGCACACCACCACTTGCATCAGGCTAAAGCCGTTCTTGTACCATTCCACACCGATTAGAACCGAGGGAAAAGAAGTGACCATTGTGATCCACAAAAGGCCCATAGCCACTGGATGGCGACGGTCAGTTAAGGCAACCACATCTTTATATTGATTAGATTTTGGCGCTGTGCGAAATGCCGTCGCATCATCGGATACGTCGGCGTGTTTTGCTTCTACTAGTGGGGAAGTAGTGGCCATGAAGCAACTATAGGTGACATTACCTGGCGTAGCCAAGTGGTGCAATTACGATTTGCCAGTAAAATGCCAACTTAGTTACATTGTTGGTTGGGAAAAATACCTCCGGAGGTATTTTTTTAAACTACGTTCCGAAGATACGATCGCCGGCATCGCCCAGACCAGGCACAATATAGCCTTTCTCATTGAGATTGCTGTCAACCGAACCAACAGTAATATGCACATCAGGAAACTGCGAATGTACTCTTTTGATGCCTTCTGGAGCGGCTACAAAAGATACAAGTTGAATGGTGCCCACGTTTAATTTAGCGAACAATTCGATGGCAGATGCAGCAGAGCCGCCGGTGGCAAGCATGGGATCTAAAACAATGATACGGCTATCAGGTGGCAGTGAATCAGGCAATTTGGCGTAATAAGAAACTGCTTCTAAAGTCTCTTCGTCGCGCTTTAATCCAACGTGATAAATGCGCGCCGCAGGCAACATTTTTTGCGCAGCTTCGGCCATCACTAAGCCTGCCCGTAGAACTGGAGCAAGAATTACATAGTCTGTCAGTGATGAACCTTTCGCTTGTCCAACCGGAGTTTCCACACCCAGTTCGCGAACAGTCATTTGTCTTGAAGCTTCATAAACCAAATATTGGCTCAAAGTGATGGAATAACGACGGAAGTCTGGTGACTGAGTTTGATAGTCACGCAGTTTGGTCAGCAAATGCTGAACAACCGGATGGTCGACTACCTGTACTTTACTATTAAGAGCGATCATCGAACCTCCACTAAACAGACGTAAGCAGACACTATGCCCTGGCCGCCATAACAATGCGCGCTTGATTTCTCGCCCATTTGTCGCACTCTAGTATATCCTCCAGAGCCGGCAATTTTATTGGCTTATGTTCATTGAGTACTCTCTCTAAGGTTTCAGCGATTTCAAGAAACCTTATATCGCCGTTGAGGAACGAATCAACAGCGATTTCGTTTGCGGCATTGAGTACGCAAGCGCTGGTGTCGTCTTGACCAGCAGCTTCCTGTGCCAAGCCGAGACATCTAAAGCGCACAGGATCAGGCTTTTCAAATGTAAGTTCTTTTAAATCTGTAAGGCTGAGGCGGGGTACACGACTGGAGTGCACGCGATCAGGATAGAACAGAGCAAAATGAATGGGCAAGCGCATGTCAGGCACACCCATTTGACCGACGATAGAGCCGTCCACAAATTCTACTGCCGAATGCAAAATTGATTGAGGGTGAATCACGACTTCAATTTTGGCGGCGTCTATGTCAAAAAGCCAGCGCGCTTCAATAATTTCTAAGCCCTTATTCATCAATGTCGCTGAATCGATGGTGATTTTTGCTCCCATAGACCAGTTAGGATGTTTCAGTGCATCAGATATGGTGGCACTTTTTACCGCTTCCATTGACCAGGTGCGGAATGGTCCGCCGGATCCGGTGAGCAAAATTTTTGCCACTTCTTGCTGTGTGCGCCCGCGCGCAATGCTATCAGTAAGCGATTGAAAAATTGCTGAATGTTCGCTGTCTACCGGTACTATGGCAGCCTTGTACTCTTTCGCTTGACTGATTACCAGATGTCCCGCTGCCACCATTGTTTCTTTATTAGCCAGGGCAATTATTTTGCCCTTTTTGATCGCCGCTAAAGTTGGTGTCACGCCCAAAAATCCGACTACGGCAGTAACCAGAACAGTTGACTGCGTATGCTCTGCAACAGCGACCAGGCCTTCTTCGCCATAGAGACATTCAATGCCTTTTAACTGATCGGCAGTCATTATTTCTTTCAAGCTGGTGAGCGCTTCTGCACTAGGCAGTGAGATCAAATCTGGTTTGAATTCTATAATTTGTGCTTTAAAATCTTGCAGATTTTTCGCGCCGGCAGCTAGCGCTGAGACTGTGAGCTCATCAGGATGCGCCTTGACTATATCGAGTGTTTGTTTGCCGATGGAGCCGGTAGAACCGATGATGCTGAGATACTTCAAAATTTAAAACCGCGGTGGCAATTCTGGAGGCAATTCAAATTTAGGGAAACTGTTTTGTTTAATATGATCACGAATTACTTTCAGCGATGCTTGTCTGGCCATGGCCTGATCATGACTGCCAGCCCAGAAGCCGAAATATTCGCCAGGGTAGCGACCGGCATTCCAGTAAGCTCCACCAGGCATGGCCGGAGAATAAACATTGGGGCGTGGATATTGATTAACTGCTTTTAGTTTACCGTCAGAGTCGCGGTAGGCGGCATCGAGTACAGAGATTGCTTCGTCTAGTTTGCGCAAAGTAGTTGGGTTATTCAGATCGGCCGTACCGGTTCTGAGGAAATCATTAATGACCGGTTTGACCGCGGCAGCCGTGAGCACATCAGCCAAATAGATTTTGTAATAAGGATTGTCCGATGTTTTAGCTGCCTCACGCAAAACTGTCTCTTGTTTGAGCAATGCTGCGTCACCCAGCTGGGCCATACTGGCAAAATATTTCATTGAGCTGGCGCCGCCATCGTAGGCGGGGTTGAAACCGCGGTCGAAATTCTGCAAGTTAGAAAAGGTTGCAGCGGCGTAATTTCTGTTTACGTCAAGACGAATTGATTCAACTGTTTTAGTCTGGTTCGTCAATTCAATATTTTGCAAATTGCCGGGCAAATAATGCTTTTTATTATTGTCTGGACCATTTTCGAACCAGACGAAGAGCCCTTTAGGATCTTGCCAGTAATTGACTTTTACATCGGCCGGAATATCGTTGATTTTCAGTTTGTCGAATTCTTGCGGCTTGTTTCTGGCTGCATAAGCCAGTTTTAAGTCAAAGTCTTTATCGTTAATAGATAACTGCAAGGCGCGATTGACAATGCGAATTTCAGGCGGCGTGTCGCGCACCTGACCAACTTGAGCAATTTGCCCTACCTGCTGGTCACTGACGGCCGGCTTTTCAGCAATTTTGAAAGCTGGAACGCTTCCGAAAGGTGCGCCAAAGTCTATAGCGGGCTTGGGCTCGCTTTTGGCTACTTGAGTTTTTTCGGTTTGATCGCCCATGAGGCAGAGTATCCCCTATCTTGGCAGTTACTTTATAGCCCGTGGCGGGTGGCGTCAATGTTGAGAATACGTATAGGGGCGTCGCTGTTGTTGAGAATTTTGGAGGATTAGCCAGGAGGAGGCAGTGCTATTTGCTCGCCTAAGGAATTTTACAACCGATAGATAGTGTCTTGAAAGTCAAGTCAAAGAATTCAAAGAAATTTGTTGGCTGAG
>JAVHQC010000024.1:0-56777 GCA_036170915.1 Cyanobacteria bacterium auto_48_18 | reverse complement strand
AAAATTCTTGACAGGCGCCTTGTACATAAGGCTATTCAGTTATCAGGGTTCAAATTGGCGTCGGATTTATCCGCTCGAAGGCGAATGAAATTCAGACAACTAAGAAATCATACCAAGCCACCTTAGGCCTGTCAAACACCTCAAGAGTGGCTGCTGGACAGCATTGTCTTTAATGTGCGCAAATCTGGTGCATATCTCTTGTACACCTGACGACTGAAGAACCGCAGCTCATGCAGCTTTCACTGCATGAGCTGCGCAATGATGAAAATTACGCCACATCTTGATTGCGCGAACCGCTTGTTACGCGGCGCAACACTTACTTTCAAGCGGCAGAATGCGCCGCGCGCTAGCGCTCACAATCTATATATAGACTTCAACAATAGAGTGCCAGAGCTGCGTTGCGCTCTTGACGACCCGCCTCTGTCCGCACTTATCGAAGTTGTCTCAGCAACAAATCTGCACTATATTTTTTTCGTGCACCGCTTACAAGCACTACATGCGGCCCTTTTAGAGCAATATTGGTATAGGTTGCGCCATTGCGAAACTGATTACTTGGACGCCCATAAAGTTGCGCCGGATCTTCACCGCGGCTCTGGCACAGTTCATTCAAGTAAGACTGGTAGCTGGCTTGCGCTGCCTGAGCGTTGACGCCATAGTCAAAAAACATTAGCTTGACGCGCTCTTTAGCGGGCAAAGTAATTTGATAATCGGCCACTGAAGCCACTTTGCAGTTCTTATAATCGAGCGCGCTCAAAAAAGGTGCCGGAAAAAAGCGCCGGGCTGAAAGAGGACCCATGACCAATTTTTCGCTGCCGTGCAACAGTTCAAGCTGTGGCATTGTAGTTAAAATCGCAGGCGGAGTGCCATGTTCAGGAATGGCCTTACTCAACTCGCCGGCAATCAACCTGATGACATCTTTACTTTCATCATCCTCGGTAGACGTTCCATATATAGATACGAAAGTCTTACCTTGAACAAAAGAAATACTGTCGTCGTCTTCTGACGTCGCGTCTCCGCGCTTAACTACAGTCGTTGCACCGCGTCTCAACAAACAGTAAGCCGCATAGGCACCATCACTATTTTCAAACTCGAATAGATCTACGTAGATATATCTTTGTCCGCGCTGAAATGATTTTTGCGATATCGCACTCAGGCCAAACTCGCGCAAGATGGCAGTTTTAGTGACGTCAACGT
Source organism: Cyanobacteria bacterium auto_48_18 (assembly GCA_036170915.1). GTDB lineage: Bacteria > Cyanobacteriota > Vampirovibrionia > Obscuribacterales > Obscuribacteraceae. The sequence goes on along the minus strand of JAVHQC010000024.1, from coordinate 55,583 downwards.
GTGCAAGATCGGGCATAGGTGCCGCTGGGTCAATAAAGAAATCGCTGGATGAAACTCCATTCCAGCCGGGGAAAGATAGTTTTTGTAAGGTCGCGCCTAGAGCTGTGGGCGGCCTGCGCACAGGAACAAAGGCAGGTACAAGAGCCGGAGCAGAAGACACGGCCTGCTCTGCCTGAACAACAGGCACCACACTCAAAATCACAGTCAATGCAATCGCAAGTGACGAAGCACCAACATATAGCCGCACCAGCGGTGATACTAAAGCCATTTCACTTCAACTATTTCGCATACTCGAGCTTAGGATCATAGCTAATGCTTATGATCGTCATGTTAGCCACAGGTTCAAGGTGTATATCAAGCTTCGCCGAATCAGATAGGCATTCCATCGAGATGGCACCACGTCTGTTGTTGTCTGCATTAAGCCTGTAGCCTTTCATTACCACTTCAGTTTTATAAAACTCGTGCACTTTTTCAGTATCATCCGCTGTTTTTAAAACAACAATCTGCCGGTATTTATCCTGGCCAATAGGAGTGCTATCAGCTCTTGTGCATTCAGATCCGGGAATGCAATTAATAGGAAACTTGTCGGGCAGCGCCACACCAGGCGGTTTGTAATTAGCGGTGCAAGCCGTCAGTGTTAATCCGCCCACAGTCAGAACCAGGGCTACAAGAGACACAAAAGAAAGGCGGCGCAAAGTGGACAAGTCTAAATACCTCTGCCTGATTCTGTCAGATCAACAACCATAGCAATAGCGTAGCAAAAACTATTGCCAAAAACACGGAGCAATCGAGTTTCTCAGTTGCTTTAGCTCACTGGTTTTAAATCAATGATCCTAGCGCTTAGTCTTATATTTAGGTTTTTGTGCTTTTTCTGCTTCTACTTCTTCTTCAGTAGGCTTGGTTGCTTCTTTTTTCGCCTCAGCTTTTTTCTCGTCAGCGTCTTTATCACCGCCGCCGGTCATTTTGTTCCAAAAACCGCTCACACCATCGACGGCTTTCTTACCAAGGTCTTTGACCTGGTTCTGCTTTTTAGGATCAGTAGCGGCGTCGATGATCAAATCTTGCCCTGACGGGAAGCCATTACCAGTAACAGCGTCTTTAAGCTGCAAGCCCTTTTGAACCTGTCTAGCAGTGCCTTGATGCTCAGGTGGAAGTTGCCTTACTGCCTCATTGACCACTTTGCCGCTAACTTCTTTGCCAATGTATCCAGCGGGCCCACCAATTATTAGAGGCGCAGCTTCTTTAACCACCGTCCTGTAATCGCCGTTTTGTGCTGCTTTGCCAACAGAGTGAACTTTTTCCTTTTGGTCTCTGGCAATGTCTTCGCCAACCCCTTTGATCTTCTGGCCGGCGGGGCTGTTCACAGCATCTTTGGCGCCTTGAACGACTTTGGGGCCATGCTCTTTGATGCCGTCTTTGGCATCATTGGCCAAATCTACAGTCTTGTCAGCGACGACACTGCCGGCATGTTTAACCTTTCCCCAGATGCCTTTAAGCACATGGCTTTCTTCTTTTGGAGCGTCATCTTTGTCGGCCTTCTTGTCGCCCTTATCAGCGACCTGGCGTTTTTCAGTCATAAAAAATTGCCTCATAAGAGAGGGGCGTAGTAAATGGGGGTTAGAGGATTTTAAGCTGGGCGGTACGCACTTGTCAAGCCGAGCGCTTGTTCTCTTTCCCCCACTATCTATACCCACCTCAAGGCTATTTGCCGCCGTAATCTACGTTCGAAACTTTAGCCGCACGTCTTTTGGCAGCTTGCACCACAATTTCATCTAGATTGCTGTCACCGCGCGACATGCCACCACTAAAACCAGACATACTGCCCCTTGCTCTAGAACTTTCGCTCATGGCAAATGATGCACCTGGCGCACCTGCTGACGCACTCATTTCACGCGCCACTACTGGCGACATTTTGTCAGCGGCGCCCATGGCCTTGAGTGAGGCTACTCCGCGCTTCCAGTCTGCCGAATCAGATTTGACTCGATAAGATTCGCCACCGAAGCTAACCACCGTTTCTTTTTTGCCTTTGTTATCCACAACTGTTTGACGGTATGTGAGCGTATCGGCACTGCCGTCTGCGAGTTTGGCAATCTGTTTAAATACGTCACTGCCTTGTGCTGGGCCGTATGATTCAAGACCGGCGCAAGCGATGGTGTTGACTTGAATGCCGCGACTGATTGCCTGGCGAGATTCGTCTTCCCACTTAAAATCATTGCTGTAAACATGAGGCGGGGCATCACCGATTAAAAACATCAGCTTAGCTGTGTGTTTGTCGTCGTCCCATTTAAGGTCATGAAGAGCAGCATGCATGCCCTGATTAACAGCTTCGGGGCCGTCTCCGCCACCAGCTGCTTGCAGGCCAGACACGTCTTTGACAAAGCGATCAATGTCTTCGGTAAACGGAAAAACCTTGGTCACATATGCGTCGCCACGATCGCGATATGCCACCAGTCCTACGCGCACAACTGGTGCGGGTTTACCAGCGGCAAGCTTGGCCGTTAGTGATTTGACCTTCTCTTTGACCTGATCAATTTCACTTTGCATAGAGCCTGTGGTATCAATGCAAAAAGCCAGGTCGAGATGCGGCTTTTTCTCAGTCTTTTCAGCTTTCTCTGTGGCTTTCTCTGCGCCTTTTTCTATGACTTGGGCAAACACTGAAGAGGCCAGTAAACAATTGCCCAGTGACACGCTGGTGAGCAAAGTCAGCAAAGCGGCACCAATATTCTTTTTCATTAGACAAACTCCAGCGCTAACTGCTTCAACTTTAGCCAAATGAGCTTGGAGTTAATGCCAGCATTTGCCTGAAGCAATATTGGGGAAAGTCCTACTTTTAATACAGGAAATCTTTCCTAAGTACTGATTCGATTATTTGCTTTTGGCTGTCACGGCTTCACGAGCCTGGGCCTGGCGATACCACTCAATTGTCTCCTGCAGACCTTCTATAAGGTTTTTACTCGGAGCCCAGTTAATCAGCGCTTTAGCCTTAGTGGTATCTGGCAGACGTCTGCGTGGATCATCCACCGGCAGAGGTTTTTTGATAATTTCGCTGCTTGCCCCCACCAGGTCTTTAATGATGGTGGCCAGTTCCAATACTGTTTTTTCTTGAGGATTGCCGAGATTGACGGGTAGATGATGATCAACATCCATTAAGCGCACAATCCCTTCCACCAGATCAGTTACATACTGAAAGCTGCGTGTTTGCTGGCCTTCACCATAAACAGTGAGCGGTTGATTGGCCAGTGCTTGACCAATAAAGTTTGACACCACGCGACCGTCATCGAGACGTAAACGCGGCCCATAACAATTGAAAATGCGAATAATGCGAGTGTCTAAGCCATGTTTGTGATGATAGGCCATGGTGATCGCTTCAGCAAAACGCTTAGCTTCGTCATAGACACCACGCGGACCGATGGGGTTAACGTTGCCCCAATAAGTTTCAGGCTGTGGATGAATCTCGGGGTCGCCATAAACTTCAGAAGTGCTGGCAAGAAAGTAACGGGCGCCTTTTGAAAGTGCCAGCCCAAGCGTGTTGTGTGTGCCCAGCGAATTTACTTTTAGAGTTTCAATAGGCAGCAACAAATAGTCAACTGGAGATGCGGGAGAAGCAAAATGAATAACCCAATCGAGTTCACCAACTATATGGATATGGTTTGAGACATTGTGGTGAATAAATTCAAAACGCGGATTATCCTTATGGTGAGCCACATTTTGGTAATTACCGGTGACTAGATTGTCCATCACCACCACGCGATGACCTTCGGCCATCATTCTGTCGGTGAGGTGAGAACCGATAAAACCGGCGCCACCAGTGATAAGAATTCTCAACGTCCTACACCTCTATAAGTCATGCCGGCTAGGGTTATGTCTTCTTCGCTGAGTGCGTTGCGACCATCAATTAAAAGCGGCCAGCGCATGCTCTTCGCAAGTTTCTTCCAATCCAGTCTCTTAAATTGTTCCCATTCGGTCACCAGTACTAGCGCGTCGGTGTCACTGGCCAGATCTTCACTGCTGTCGCAATATTGAATATCGAGAGTGGGGTGAAGCATTTTGCATCTTTCATTCGAAACAGGATCGTAAGCTTTGACCGAAGCGCCCATTTTCAGTAATTGATAGGCGATTGTTAGTGCCGGTGCATCGCGCAAATCGTCGGTATTAGGCTTGAACGATAAGCCCATTAGGCCAACTGTGCGGCCTTTGAGAATCTTCAGTTCGTCTTGCAATTTCTTAATTACAACCAACCGCTGGCGTTCATTGACAGCCACAGTGGCTTCAAGCAACGATGTTGGATAATTATATTCTTTGGCTACCTGCATCAAAGCGCTCACATCTTTGCCGAAACAGCTGCCGCCCCAGCCCACTCCGGCGTTAAGAAAAGCTTTGCCGATACGATAATCAAGACCGATGCCTTGAGTTACTTGACTGACGTCAGCTCCGACTTTTTCGCATAAACCGGCTATCTCATTGGCGAAGCTAATTTTCATCGCCAGAAAAGCATTGGCAGAATATTTGATCAATTCAGCAGAGGCCAGATCGGTCACCACAAAGGGTACCGCACTGAAATCTTTAGGGCGAGGGGCTAGAGCTGGTACGTCAAACGATTGGTTGATGATTGGCTTGTAGAGATTTTTCATCACTCCAATAGCCTGTTCATCAGTCGATCCCACGACAATGCGATCAGGATAGAAAGAATCGGCAATGGCGCTGCCTTCGCGCAAAAATTCCGGATTGCTCACTACAACAAAACTTGGTGCCTCTGGTCTGGCCGAACGGGCCGGCACCGGTTGAGAGTTCTGCACGCCTTGCGAAACCAACATTTCTACCCAGTTGCCAGAACCCACTGGCACAGTAGATTTATTGACGATGATACGCCGATGCTTAGCATCTAAAGCGCTGCCGATGCTGCGAGCCACCACCATCACCTGCGACAGATCAGGCTCACCATTGGGAAGAGAGGGGGTGCCAACGGCAATAAAAATAATCTGAGCCCGCTTTACTGCTTGATCGAGATCATCAGAGAATGAAAGAAATCCAGACTCGCTGGTTTGCTGCACAAACTCTTGCAAACCGGGCTCGAAAAATGGCACCAGACCTTTTTGCAAACTGCCAAGGCGCTCAGGATTTGCTTCCACCGCGGTGACATGATTGCCAAGATAAGCCAGACAAGCACTGGTTACTAGACCAACGTAGCCTGCACCGATTACACATATATCCACGAATTTATTCCCACAACTAAGAAACAGATGCTTACGACTATGGTAGCCTCTGGATTTGTTACGTGGCTAAACCACAGCAAATAGCTTAAGGCTTACGGTGTCCCATGACCTCGAATTTAGAAGGTTCACATTTAGAAGATTCACAATTGGAACAGTTCATTGCAACTGTGGCCAGATTGCGGGGGCCTGATGGCTGTCCATGGGACAGGGAGCAGACCCACAAGACTCTGGCGCGCTTTTTATTGGAAGAAGCTTATGAGGTTATGGAAGCAATTCATGAAGGTGACTGCGAAAAAATTAAAGACGAACTGGGCGATTTGCTGCTGCAGATTGTTTTAAATGCCCAGGTTGCCCAAGATGACGGCAAGTTTACCATCGAAGATGTGGCGGCCAATATAAATGCCAAGATGATCCGGCGCCACCCTCATGTTTTTGCTGACGCCAAAGTTGACGATGCCAATGGCGTAGTGGCTCAGTGGCAAGAATTGAAAGAACAAGAGAAAAAAGACAAACAAGAAAAAGATGTTGATCGCTCTGCCCTGGCTGGTGTGCCTAAAACCATGCCGGCATTAATGCAAGCTTTGAAAATATCAGAAAAGGCTGTGCGTCAAGGTTTTGAGTGGGAAAAAGAAGGAGACGTCTGGGATAAATTGCATTCAGAGATTGCCGAGTTACAAGAAGCCGTCTCTCATCCGCATCTTACGAGTCCACAATCAACACAGTCAGAGCAGTCAGTATCTGAGGGTGACGGGAAAGCTCAGGACGCTGCCAAAGAAGCAATGGCCTTAGAGTTTGGCGACATGCTTTTCTGCATGGTCAATTTAGCCCGCTGGCACGCTCTTGATCCTGAAGAATGTCTGCTCATGACCATCAATAAATTTAAAAAACGCTTTGAGTGGATGGAGAAAAACGCTCAGAAGCCGCTAAAAACACAGTCGCCCGAAGAATTGAACGACCTCTGGGAAGGCGCCAAAATTGCTTTAAAGGGCAGTTAGTCTGTTTCTACAATGTGCCTTGAGGTTGCTGCCGGAAAAAATACCTTCAAAGGTATTTTTTTCAAAAAGATGTTGCAGTCTATAGATGATGGCGTTGAACGGCTGGTGTGGCAATTGCGGTGGGCGCTGAATGACTATCAACACTGTTTGCCGGAACACCATTGAGCGCGCTGGTGCGAGCCTCTTCTGCTTGCAAGCGTTCGGCCACGAGGGCCTTCAAATTAGTGTTCTTCGAAATTTTTAGCGGTATGGAATTATCAAGCCCAAGGTCTATATATTCAACTTTGTCTTTGAGCGGTTCTACCGCCGGCAAAACTGAAACCAATCGGCCCAGACGCCTTGTTAAAGTGGCGTCGGGCATGCCCAATTTTAAAGTCAAATCGCCATTAGCTACCTTAACGTCGAAGGGCTGACGCATATCAATATAGTCAACGGGCCGCCCGGTCTGGCTGCTGATGTAATTAGCCCAGCTGGCCCACTGAGCCACTTCTCTTGAAGTTAGCTTGAGCGTAGGTTGACCGTAAATTACCAGATGGGGTCTCACTACAGCCGGAAATTCAGCAATAGAAATGAAACGACCAGATTGAGCAATCACAGCTTGAGCCGCTTTAGTTGGATCTGGACTAAAGGTGGCCCAGGGATACTCCTCTAGAATTTCAACCACAAGATGTGGTTTAGGCAAAGCGTAGCGTCGCACAAAAGCGTGACGTACAGCCTTTAGAGAAGCAATTTGAGATTCTAGCTTTTTCGGGTCAATGCGATAAATCGGCACGTTAACGGCGCTGTTGACCAGCTTCAAAACCTGGTCTTTCGTGGCAACAGAATTACCGTGCACAATCACTTCGGTTTCAGCATTATGCAAAGTCCACGGTAAATGCGTAAAACAAGCGGCACCGGCCACAACCATGGCCAACAAAAGCACGTAACGCATGGTCTGCCGACGTGAGCGCGCACGGCGAGTGGCCTTGCGCTGCTTGCGGCGACTGCGCATCCATTCCTGCCTTTGATCGGCTTCCATGATCATAGTCATGCGCGTAGTTCCTCTTTTGCGGAAGAACTTCTTTCTGTCAGGTTGGCGACATTAGTGCAGCTAAATTCAGACGATAGAAAACTATTGCGGCTAACAGAAAATGTGCCGGCAAATGCTAATTGGGCTGGACCGTTCAACTCGATGCGATTGTTCACGGAAGACCAGGCAACCTCCAATTCTCCACCTGGAAGAATAACACAGCATTGCCTGTTTAGGCGCTCTTCAATTACGCCGGCTGCCACCACGGCACCAGCACCTGAGGCACATGCTAAAGTCGGCCCACATCCTCGTTCTACTACAAATACAAGAGCGCGATCGCGTCCCTGCGGCAAGACAAATTCGACATTAACTCCTTGCGGAAACAGAGCATGGCTCTGAATTTGATGGGCTAAATCAATCAATGGTTGAGGAAATTTTTCTAAAAAGCTGGAGGAATCGCCATCGCATATACCCTGCATACAGCCTTGATATTGCCCCAGATTGAGAGCGGGAGAATCAAAGATCACACAGTGAGGATTACCCATGCTCACGGCAGTGGCACTAAGGGTGATATCAGACAAAGCGATGGTGCCACTGACAAATTTCCCAGCTGCCGTGGCACTCTCAAAATCAGGACCGGCCAAGCTGGTGCGCACAGTGCAAAGATTATAGCTTCCGCTGCCACCACCAGTAGGGGCGTCCAAGTCACGACCAGCTAGATCAATATTTACTTCCACGGCATAAACACTGGTGGCAATGGTGAAACTATTTTGTTGAGGCCATGAGAGACGTTTATCGTGGTTTCCAGCCTCATCAAGACCGCACAACCGAGCATAGTAAGCCAGGCAGCGCAGGCCGTTACCACACATCTCCGCACTGGACCCATCACTGTTTATATATATCCAGGCTAAATCACAGCTTTTGTAAGCCGGATAACTGGCAATCAAACTTGCCACAACCGCCTGTGGTGCCTTAAGACTGACGGCCACGATCAGCCCATCGCCGCCGACCCCAAAACGCCTGTCGCAGATTTTACCGGCCAGTCGGCTCAAGGCCGCAGCTGCGTCAACGCTCTCAAGTTTGAGCGCAACAAACGCTCTGGCCAGATCGCTGTCTTTGACCATAACAAAATCATTGCCCAGACCATGCATTTTGGTGAAAGGCAGTGAAAAATTGGCAGATGGGGTCGAGGTCTTCACAGTGTTAAATCAATACTTGCCATTGGCCAGCAATTATAGCCTTTGTCGACCGCCTTGTGCTTGACATGATCAGGATGTAAGGCTGCTCTTTCTTCGAATCCCTTATATACTCAAGCTGAACAGGCCTGACAGTCGTTACCAAATGAAAAGGTTGATCCGTAGATGAGAGCATATATATCTGTTGACTTGGAAGGTGTTAACGGAATTCTGCACTCGAGCCAGACGCAGCCCAATGAGCCCGGTTATGGCAGGGCCCTGGAGTTGATGCACGAAGAAACCAATGCGGTAATTGAGGGGCTGCTTGCTGGTGGGGTAGACGATATTCTCGTCAACGACTCTCACTGGGATATGCGTAATCTACATATAGAGAAATTGCATCAGCATCAAGGCGTTGCTGTTCGGAGCGGATGGCAAAAACCATTTTCCATGGTTTCGGGGATAGATCCTGCAGACTTTGCTGTTTTTGTCGGCTATCACGCCAGGGCTGGACATGCCACCGGAGTTTTAAGCCATACATATAGAGCGCAAATATTTTTTGAAGTTAAACTCAACGGTCAACCAGTGGGGGAAACCGGCTTAAACGCCGCACTGGCAGGTCACTTTGGTGTGCCTGTCGCCATGGTTACAGGAGATGATTGCGTCTGTGAAGAAGCACGCAATCTGCTGGGAAACATTGTCACAGCCCAGGTAAAAACAGCGGTGTCACGCTATGCGGCTGTCTTTAATCCGCATCAAGAAAATCTCAAATCACTGAAGAAGAAAGCACAAGAGGCGGCAAGCAATAAGGCTCACTGGCAGCTGTTCCAGGTCAAAGGCGGCGCGGCCCAAATTGAGATTACATTTTTCGACCCATCTATGGCTGATGCTGCTGAGCTAATTCCACAAGTAAAACGGCTGTCTGCCCGCACCATCAGCCTCAACGGTGAAGATTATGCATCTAACTTCAGGCTAATGCTGGCCGTAGGCGCGCTCGGTGCCAGCCGCCGTGATCCATATTTTTCTTGACGTGCTTGCAACTAGCTCAACTTGAATTATTAAATTTGCAATTTTTGTTTATGACCTGTAGAGGGGAAGCCTTCTAGCGGGTATCAATCATATACAGGGGATTTTGGTTCTCTTGCTTTTCAGAAAGACAGCGGTGGGGTACGACGCCGATGGAATTCTGGCGCGCTTGTTTTGCGCGCATCCAACCATATGTATTTCAAAGCCGATCATGGGGATGTTCAGATGTTCCACTCTTCTTACCAAAATCTCTCGTTTCGTCAGCAAATAATTGCCACTAATCAGTCGTATCCTTGCCCTCGCTGCAGTTGTGGCATGCTTGAAGCTTTTGGTATCACAGAGACATTGAAGTGCACATCATGTGAGCGAGGCTTTGTAGCGCTTCATGGTGGAAGAATGCTGTATCCGGCCAATCGTATGGGCCATAAAATCGCCCCCACATTTTGGTGGGATGGCCTGAGATGGCACTGGGCCGCCACCACTGCTAGCACCAGACAAATTTTGACCATTGTATTGGTATCGGTAATGACAGTCTGCGCCGTATACCTGGCTGTTGCAGTCAATACGAATATACTTCCTGGTCTCAACCCAATGTTAGCGGCGTCAGCAGCACTATTCTTTATGGTCTTGCCGCTGATATACTCATTTTGCGGTGACTTCGACATTGTGGCGAAGCGCAAAGAAAGAGCAAGCAAGAGCCCTCATATCTCATAATTTAGCTGAGTGAATCTATATTGAATGGTCAGCCAGACCAGGACCTGGAAGAACGGGCGCATATCCCCGTGCTTCTTAAAGAAGTGATTGAAGCATTAGACGTAAGACCTGGTCTGACATACGTTGATGCCACCGCCGGCGCTGGCGGTCATTTAGCCGCTATAGATAAAATTACTCAGGGTAAAAGCAGACTGTTCGCTTTTGATCGCGATCAGACAAGCCTTGACAAACTGAAAGACAGCTTCGGTGATCATGCCACCATGGTGCACTGTAATTTCAGATATCTAAAAGAGGCGCTGGCGCAATATGATGTTAATACCATAGATGGTGGCATACTAGCCGATCTGGGTGTTTCGTCTATGCAAATAGATCAGGGTGAAAGAGGATTCAGCTTTCAAAAAGCAGGGCCATTAGATATGCGTATGGATCGTAGCGAAGCAAATTCGGCCTGGCATATAGTCAATCAATGGCCAGAAGGTGCGCTGGCAGACATCATTTACAAATACGGCGAAGAAAGACATAGCCGCAAGATAGCCAATCGCATAGTGGCAAATAGGCCTATTGATACCACTCTGCAATTAGCCGAAATTGTGGCTCGTTGCCTGCCTCGAAGTTCTGATAAAAAAAATAGCAAAAAAAGTTTCGGCTCTGCTGGTGGTGGCTATATACATCCGGCTACTAGAACATTCCAAGCCATAAGAATGGCTGTTAATGAGGAGCTTGAGAGTCTTGAAGATTTCTTACGAGAGTCATTAAGTATTCTGAAGCCAGGGGCAAGATTAGTAGTAATTACATTTCACAGTTTAGAAGATCGCATCGTTAAGCAATTCTTTAGAACGGCCGCAGCATCATGCATTTGCCCGCCCCGTGCCCCTGTTTGCACCTGTAAAAAAGAGTGTGAAGTACTGATAATTACGCGTAAACCAATTACTGCTAGTGATGATGAATTGCTTGCCAACACCAGGAGTCGTAGTGCTAAACTACGTGCAGCTCAAAAGCTGATTTAGGAGTATATATGGTGAACACTCTATCGCGCCGTCGCGTAAACGAAGACCAACCCGTGAGCTTCGCATACGGCAAATCACAAAATGATTTGAATTCGGCTGCAAGAGTGTCGACTGCCAGAGTAGCCCTTGTAGAAAATCTGCAAACTACCACCACCTACCCTGTAGCTTTCGGCAACATTAATCAAAACGATAATTTGAGTCGTCCGGTGCGTTCAACGCCTGCTCCGGCTCAGAGACCTCATCTCGTTCCTATTGAGACCCCACAGAGAAAGACCCGCAAGGCTCCTCTGCTTGTTCGTGTAAACAGAACGCTACAGGCCAGCCTGATTGCATTATGTGGTTTGGCCATTCTTGGTTATGGCATGGACGTTGACGCATCAAGCAAAGTCAGCAAGGTTCAAGACCAGGTTCGCCGCCTGAGCGAACAAAATTCTGAGCAATCATCTAATTTACTCAAACGTGTTTCTTACCAGGACATTCAAAATAGTGTCACTGGTAGTACTGGTTTGCGAGTGCCAGAAGAAGTCAAGATAGTCAAAGAAGTAAGCGCGCCAAAGCTTAATGCCTTTAAACCAGCAAGACATCAGCTACCTTTGATGTCCGGGTACTAAAATAAGGCTTACTGACAAGCGGTCGCTCCATGACTGATTAACAAGAGCACACTTTTGACGAAATTCTTGTAAACAAAAGCAAAGGCTATCCGATGGATATACCTTAAATTGATGGCGTAATGGAAAAAGTAAAAGGCAAAAGTACTTAAAAGGTAGAAAGGGATTTGCCCAGAGATTTGACAGAAAGACCAGCAAGACCACCAAGAACGAGAATGGGACGCATCAAGCGCCACCCAAAATCTCCTCTCTGGCGTCTGCGTTTTTGCCAGGTGATTCTAGGACTCTGTGCACTATCTGTTATTGCCCGCCTGTACTATTTGCAAATCGATCAGGGCAGCAAGCTGACGCAAAAGGCCCAGACCCAAAGACAACAGCACAACATGCTGGTGCACCGTGGTGCAATTACTGATAGACGCGGATTACCGCTGGCGATTGATACCACTCGCTACGATATTTACGTGCACGTAAAATTACTCAAGGCCGATCGTGACGAAGCTGCGACCAAGCTGGCGGCAATAGTTAAAGAGCCAGTGGACAAAATTTCAAAACTACTCAATCAGGGCTATCCGGTGGTGACACTGGCAAAGCATCTTGACCGAGAGACAGCAGACGCATTGCAAGCTCTAAATTGGGCCGGCATCGATATTGTTCCGCGACCTTTCAGACAGTATCCCGAAGGCGCCATGGCTGCGCATTTGCTTGGCTTTACCGATGCTGAATTTCATGGTCAAGGCGGCGTCGAACAAGCCGAACACGACATGCTCACCAACACAGGTGTCATTCCTAAGCCTCAATTAGACGGCAAGGGTCATCCTATCATGGTGCCTGAGCGCGAGCCCTCATGGGACATTACACCCCCCCTGGGTCGGCATGTCGAGCTCACTATCGACAATTACTTGCAGCATCTGGCCGAAAAAGAATTGTTTGCCATGTGCAAACACTCGCACGCTTTAAAAGGAGCGGTGATTCTAGCCGATCCCAATAACGGTGAAATTCTGGCCTGGGCAAACTATCCAAGCTTCGACCCTAATCACTACAGTAAATATCCTTACGAAATTTTGAAAAACTGGTCAATGGTTGATGTCTATCAACCGGGATCTACTTTCAAAATTATTACGGTCTGCTCTGGTTTGGATACAGGCGCGATCAAGCCCACATCTACTTTTTATGATGGCGGCTCGCTCACCATCGGCAATCGTACAATTCACAACCACGATGGTGGCCATGGCACCCTTGATCTAAAGGGGCTATTCATTCACTCCTCCAACATTGCCTCTGCCATGATCGGAATGGCGATGACGCCAAAACAGTTTCATGACAAATTAGTTGATTTCGGTATCGGCAGGCGCACCGGGGTGGAATTACCCGGCGAATCGCGCGGACTACTGACTCCGGCAAAATACTGGACACCAATTGACGCTGCCACCACCGGCTTTGGTCAGGGTGCCATCGCGGTTACTCCTTTGCAGTTGGTAGCAGCTGTCAGTGCCGTTGCCAACAACGGTGTCTGGATTCAACCGCACTTGATCAAACGCGTATATGACCCTACCAGTGGTGTCACTGAAAAATGGACAGAACCAAAAAAACGGCGGGCCTGCGCCCCCGAAGTAGCAAAGCTTGTATCAAGACTACTGGCCGAAAATATTTATGAAGGCACGCAAATCGCCGGTCAGATTCCTGGTTACAGGGTAGCCGGAAAGACAGGCACAGCCCAGAAAGTAACAGCCAATGGCCGAGGCTACATGGCCGGTCAAACCATTGCTTCATTCGTCGGTTTCTTACCAGCCAGCAATCCGCAAATTACTTGTATCGCAGTAATCGATAGCCCTCAATCAGACGGACGCTGGGGCAACACAGTGGCCGGCCCGGTCTTCAATGCTGTGGGCATGGAAGCAGCCCGTTATCTCAATATTTCGCCAGACTACATTAGTGTGCCTGGTGATAAGAGTAAAAAGATTGCACCAGTGGTGCCACCATCAGTTAAGTATGCCGCAGAACTGGGCGGCATAAAAGAGCCGGTCAGTGTCGGACGCTGACGCCGAATCTGAAGAGAATATTGCTTCCGAAGTTCTTGTAGAAAAAGCAACGCCGGGACTGGCCAAGACTTTTTCTATGGTGGCACTGTTCACCCTCTTGTCAAAATTTGCCGGGCTGGCCCGCGACAGTATTGTCAATGGTGTGATGGGCCTCGGTCTCGTACAGGACGCATACAATTATGCCTATTCTATAACCGGCACTATTCTTGTGCTCTTTGGCGGGCAGGGTGGACCTTTTCACTCTGCCACCATGACCACCTTATTGCCGCGCAAAAACGATCTTGATTCGCGCAAGCTGGTGATGCAAATCATGGTCTGGACAGGGCTATTCATGGCTCTGCTCTCCGTCCTAGTGTATCTATTTGCCGACCCGCTCGCCCATCAACTTGCAAATGGCGCTGTTAAAAGCAATAGTTTGTACACCACGCAAATGCGCTGGGTGGAAATCATCAAGCAGCTGCGCATTATGTCGCCGCTTATTTTTGTCTCTTCACTTGTGGGTATTGGTTGCGGAATTTCCAACACTTATAACGAACACTTCTGGCCTTCTATTGCACCGGCCTTTGCGTCTGTGGCAATCATCGCTTTTATTTTGTGGCCCCATACAGATCATGGCACGGCACTGGCAATGGGCACGCTCGTGGGCGGTATTGGTCAACTGCTTGTGCAATTGCCCGGCATCATGAAAGCAAAACCGCAATTATTCGGCGACATCTTTAGAAAATTGCAGCCTGGTATGAAAGAGTATTTGTTTATGGTGTTGCCGTTAACGGTAAGTACTTCAATCGGTACATTAATCGGATACGTAGATCAGGCTTTCGCCTCCAATCTGGAAGCAGGCGACTGGTCAGCTATCTGCAATGCCAATAGATTAGTGCAATTACCTTTGGGAATCTTAGTCACCGCCATGCTGGTACCTATCGGACCTATTTTCAGGCAACAGGTGCTGGCCGGAAAAATTGATAGTCTCAAATCAGAATTGCGTCGTGCACTGACCGTTTTGTGGTTTCTTGCACTGCCAATGTCGGCCTTGCTGCTGGTACAAGGTCGTGAGATCATTCAACTGCTTTTTCAAAGAGGCGAATTTACCGCTCAAAATACTGAAATGGTGCTATCTGTACTTTTGATTTTAGTGCCGATGATTTTCTTTTATGTGGCCCGCGACTTAATAACCCGAGTCTTTTACGGTTTTGAAGATAGCCGCACTCCTTTTTATATCGGCGTGATGGCCATCGCTATAAAGTATTGTCTCGACTGGTGGTTTGTCACTCAGCTCCACTATGGAACGGCAGGCATTGCATCTGCCACCACACTGTTGACCATTATCAATTTAAGTGTTCTCTTTTATTTTCTGCGAAAAAAGATCGGAAAGCTTGGCACTTATTCAATGGCAAAGCCACTTGCCGTAATGTTTATCGGTTCTGCACTCTGTGGCTTGCTGGCCCACAATTTGGTTAACGTTGTTCCAGATAGCGTCATCAATCATCCATTTTTTGCAGTACCGTGGATCAAAGCACACGCTCTTACAATTCTGGCGGGGATTAAAATTGGTATCGCCAGCAGTGCCGGACTTTTAGTCTATGTTGGTTTTTGCTACGCCCTTAAACTTGAAGAACTTCATCTGGTTGCCAACAAAATTCTTGTCAAATTAAAACTAACTAAAGCTCCAGTTGATAAAAAATTGGGGTAGTTTTCTGGCCATAAAATTGAAACTTGGATGGATATCGGTCTATTTTTTCAATCAATCCCCAAAACCTTCACCCTTGCCCAAAATTCGCCTCACCTAATTAACATTTTCGGGTGCATCTTTTAACGGCAATTCAAACCAAAAGGTTGATCCTTTACCAGGCTCACTTTGCACTCCGATAGTGCCCCCATGTTGTTCAACCAGGGCCTTTGAAATTGCCAGCCCTAGACCTGTACCACCTTGAGAGCGGCTATCGGAAGAGTCGAGCTGTTTAAATTTACCGAAAAGCTTAGGCAAGTCTTTAGCGCTGATACCGGCCCCTTGATCTTGAATTGAAAAACGCACATGCTCACCAGTCCTCTCACTATTGGCAGTAATGACTGAACTCTTTGGCGAAAACTTGATGCTGTTGGAAATCAAATTGGTTAAGACTTGGGTGATGCGATCTCTATCCAGCCTAATTGGATCGTCGCAGTTAATCCCTTTTTTAAGAGTGACGTTGGCTTCAATGGCCATGCCTTGAAGATTATCGAGTGCTGTGCCCACTAGTTCTTCCGGAACTATTTCTTGCATTTTCAATTCAAGTTTGCCGGCTTCAATTTTGTCCAGGTCCAAAATTGAATTGATCATGCGAATCAGCCTGTCAGATTCAACTCTGGCGATGGTGATAAAGGTAGAGGCTTCCTCGCTGACCTCACCAACTAAACCGCCCTCAATCAGCCCCAGAGAGCCTCTAATGGAGGTAAGTGGACTGCGCAACTCGTGCGAAACAGTAGAGTAAAATTCGCTCACTCTTTTTTCTGCACGTTTACGCTCACTGATGTCTTCGGCTACTCCACACATTTGAATAAATTGTCCGCCAGTGTCATAGATAGGAAATGAGCGCGCCGAAATCCAAGCTTCATCTTGCTCGGGGCGAGCCAGGCGAAATTGTACTTCGTCTCCTGATTGATCTTTTAACAAACCGCGCACAATGGCGCGATCTGCATCTTGTACTGTCTGGAAAAACAAATCGGCGTTTGCTAAAACATCAGCTATGCTGCCGGCGGTAATCGATTCATAAGCAGGGCTCAAATAGAGAATTTTGCCATCTAAATTTGCAATCCAGAAAATCGCTTTGACGTTTTCAGTCAGCCTTCGAAACATTGCTTCGCTTTCAGCCAGTTTCTCCTGAGCCTGTTTAAGAGAAGTGATATCTCGTCCTTCCGGAATTAACATCACAACTTTACCGTCATCATCAAGTAAAGGCTGCATGGAAAAGTCTATATACACTACTTGATCGTCATGAAGATGCTCAGTTTCAAAACGATCAAACTCGCCTTGAGCAGCTTTGGCTATGCTCTCCTTGACTCGCTGCTGGACCGCTTCGCTATGAGCCCACCATGGTCCGAGCCAGAAGTCCTGGCCTTCCACCTGGTCTCTAGTTGTGCCAGCCATTCTAAGCGCCGCTGAATTGGCATCAAGAATTTTTCCCTCAACACTGAGCAATCCGATCAGCTCAAACTGCTTGTCAAAAATGGCGCGGAATTTTCGTTCATTGGCAATAAGCATTTGTCTGGCGTCATTAACTTCCAGATATTGTCCTAACTGTGAGCAAATAGCGCTCAGCATCAGCAATCGTGATTGATCCCTTTCTCGCACTTCCTGTGAGTAGAATAACAGCACACCGTAAAATTCTTGCCGGGAAAAGAAAGGCACCCCAATAGCAGCGTGAATACCGGCACGCAAACCTTCTTCTTTAAGAGTAAAATTTTCTGTGGCGCACAGATCAACCTCCCAAATAGGCTGTTCGGCCTCCCACACTTTTCCGGCCAAACACTGCCCTAATTCAACCTGTAAGCCCGAAATAGCTTTACCGAATTCTTCAGTACCAGCACTACCAGCGAAGGCGAAAGGCCGCAAAAAAGTTTTTTGATCTTCTAAGACAAAAGCCGCTCCGGCGCTCCAGTCAAACTGCTCACAAATTAACTCGATAATTTTACGCGCTGCGTTCTCGATTGGAATTTGCTTGGCCAAAATTTTTGTAATTTCAAATTGCGCGTGCAGTCTTTTTTCACTCTCGACTTTAGCAGTAGTATCAAAAAAAGTTAAAACGGCGCCTGTAATGATATTATTGTGCAGCAATGGTGAAGCCGTAGCACTGACAGACAGTGGCTTTTGATCGTCGCGCACCAATTGCAGCTCGAGGTGACGCAAGCTATTCTGCTTTTCAAAAACACTAGCTAGGCTTAAGTACTCAATTAACTCCCGACTGGTGGTACCAGCAAAGAGCTGATGGAATGTCTTACCGATCAGCTCTTCGTTCTTTCGACCAAATAATTCTTCAGCCGATTGATTAGCAAAAGTGACACTGCTACTGGTATCAAATAAAAGTAGGCCTTCGTCCATGCTCTTAAGCACCGTGTCTAAGCGATCGCGAGCATCACGTATCTCTAGAGCGAAGGCCAGCGAGCGTTTGGTATTCTCCAAATTCGCAACAAATAAACGCACTACAATGCCGGCAAAACCGAATAGTGCCAGAGCCGCAACAATTAACACCACAACAGTGGCTGTAGTTGATCTTTCTGTAAAGTCGTGCAAGTATTTTTCCAGCGTGGCACGCTTAGCTGTTTCTTGAGCAGTTAGAGCCCCTATGCTGCTGCTAATCTGCTGCATGGTGGCACGCCCAACACCACTTTTAAATACTTGATGGGCAGAAGGTTGATTGCCGGAACGTTCAAGTTCTACGGTCTGTCTTAGCTCTTCTACTTTATCTACACAAAGTTTCTGAACTTTCTGCAAAGCAGAACGGTCTAACTGTTTTAATTGAGGGGAGCTCAACAATTTCTCAAAAACAGCTGGCAACTCTCTGGTGGCCTTCTCAAAGTTGTCGAGATAGCGCTCCTCATGGCTGAGCAAATAGCCCCGCTGACCAGCTTCAGCTTCTCGGAGCAAACTGATGACACTTTCCAGATGACCGACGCGGTGATAGCTTTGAAGTAAAGCAGTGCGATAGCTAATCATTGTCGATTGCTGGTTGAAAGTAAATAAGGAAAAGCTGACAAAAATCAAAAGCATAAATGACAATGCCACCACTACTGATCTGGCGGCAAATTGCGGCGCCCTCGCAGTCAGGGCTTTCAGGCGACCAGACAATTCTTGTGCCTTATCCATCGACAACTGTTTTTGCTGCGAAAATGGCTGCGATGCTCTGCGGTAGAGTCATTGGATCAATAGGTTTAGTGATCACACCGCAGGCGCCAAGCTTGATGTAGTCATCAATCTCTTCCTGTTGCACTTTCGCCGTCATAAAAATCACAGGAATATTTTTCAGGTTTTCATTCTTTTTCAAGGAAGAAAATGTCGTGACACCGTCCATGCCAGGCATCATCACGTCCATCAAAATTAAATCGGGAACTATTTTTGCCGCTACTTCAAGGCACTGAAAGCCATCACGCGCTTCTATAATTTTCCACTTTGTCAGTTTTGACAAACTGATTTTGACAATCAGGCGAATGTGGTCGTCGTCCTCCACAAGCAGCACTGTTCTATCTTCAGTAATGATCATAGGGGAGACTTCTCTCTCATCTGTGATAGAAGATTCTCGGCAGCAGCCTCTCGCACGTCCGTGAACTTCTGGCCCTGCAGCGGCGCGCAAGCAAAACCTACACTGAGTGAGACCCTAAAGCTGGCGCCATCTTCAGCGTCGAACTCGAGATCAGAAAACTCTTGGTCGAGCAATCGAACTAATTGCTCAGCCTGCTCAATCGTCAGGTCTGTGAATGCCAAAGCAAAAACGCGTTCAGCCCACCGCCCTTTCACTACAGAAGGCTCGAAGCGGCCACGAATTAGTGAGCCCAGTGAAGCTAATACTGATTCTGCGGCAATCATGCCAAAGGCTTGATGAACCTCATCGAAGGCATCAACTGAAACAAAAGCCAGTGTGAAAGGAATTTCGATATCAGTACATTCGCTCATGCGTTTCTCGGCTTCAATAGTGAAACCATTACGGGAAAGCAGCTTGGTGAGCTGATCGCTGTCAATACTGTTGCCCCGCAGCCTCGTGCGTTCCGAGTAGGAAGTAACTCTGGCAATGAGCTCTTCTTTCAGCACCGGTTTGCTGATTAAATCGTCGCCGCCGGCACGGAAAGCCAATACTCGACCCTCTTGATTGCTCTTCGCAGTTGAGAAAAGCACAGGCAGATCGCGCCAGCGCTCGTGCTTACGAATTTCGCGACAGACATCATAACCGCTCAGGCCAGGCATGATTACATCTAACACCACAACTTCAGGGTCGAAACGACTCAAAGTTTCAATGATACGAATCGGTTCGTTGAGCGTTTCTACACTGAAGCCATGTAGATATAACACTCGCGAGACGAAGTCTGTCAGCGCCTTATCGTCATCGACAATGAGAACACGAGGCTTGCTGCGCAGTGAATAGTCGACCATCTCGGCCACGACTAGAGCTAGAGCTTCTGGATCAGGATTTAATGGAAAAACTTCAGAGAAACCGGCATAGCTAATTTTGTCTGGCGTGAGCGTATCAGAAGCCACGGTGGATAATTGATCAGACACCATCAGCAGTGGCACTGCTGAAATAGCGGATGCCAGGCGCAAATCGCGACAAAAACTAAGTAGATCTGGCGCGCTGGCGAATGGTTCGGCGACTATCACAGCGTCAAAGTTTCCCCGACTTAAGCTTGTCAGGGCAGACGAATGGCTTGTGGCAATAGAAAGGTCAGCACAGTTTCTGTATGCCCCGAGTTGTTCGGCGCTTTCTGCATCAGCGACTGCTAACAATCGAGCGCGCTGCTCTACTGTGTCGAAAAGATCACCGGCGAATTGTTCTTGGGCCTCAATAATGGCGAGCTCACCATCGGCCAGAACGCGAAAAACTTCAGACCAGATGATTTCGCTTTCAGTATCAGAAGCGTGTGGATCATGGGCTTGAATAATATTTTCCAAGCGCGCTGCACATTTGCCAATGGTGGTCAGTTGAAACGACCCGGCTGTTCCTTTAACCTTGTGCGTTGCGCTCATTATTTCTTCAACGGCGCCGCGGTTCAAAGGGTCTTCCTTGAGTAATCTCAAAACAGTGGTTAAATGAGCCCAGGTCGACGCCAGTTCATTTAGATAGCTGGCCCGAGCGACCCGCAACGAATCTTCAACTTCGAGCATATTGCGCAGGTTGGTGAGTTTGCCAAAAAGCACAGACTCTGGTTGAGTTTCCAGATTGCCCAGCTTCGCCAGCTCAGCAGCCACCACATCTGATTGTGGATATTCTCTGAGAATATTCTCGATCTCGCGGTCAATAATTGAGACGTGGTCGATGACTTCAACATTGGCCCGTTCTGGAGGCCGATATTGAGACATGGGCAAAATGCTGTCGATAGACTCAACAAAAATTTCAGGATCCACCGGTTTCTGCAAAACCAGAGAAACTTTTAGAATATTGCGTAGCCAATTAAAAGTTTTATGGTCGCACCATGACCCACTGACAAAGGCGATGGGAACAGTGTTACCTTCATCGCGTAGCTTTCCAATCCAGGTCACCCCATCCATATCTGGAATTCTATAGTCGACAATCAAAAGTCGCGGTTTAGAAGCATGCAAAATTTGCTCGCCGTCTCTGACTGAACGAGCTTCCCAAACCTTAAACCCTCGGCGAGTCAGCAAAGCCGACACAAAGGCTCGAAATGCCTGATCGTCGTCGACAATCAGTATTTCACCGCGGCTACCTGGCTCCATTCATACACTCCACCTAGACCTACTAAATTATCTATACCAATAGACCCCCACTATTCCACCATTTAAGTCAGTTGATGATAAAAAAAGTGAGCTACTGACGAACAGCAGCCCACAAAGAGCAATAAACAATTTGGTTAGAACAATAGTACGGTTACAGTGCTAGCTCAACATTCGCAAGCAGAAGTGAACATCTGCCGGTAAAAATTGATACTAAATATAGTGCCTACGGCGAGCCATGCGGTCGAGCGAATCTTGTGGTGCAAGAGACTCTCGTCCTTCTGGCTTTAATTGGCTATGGGAGCGACCATCCTTTTCAATTAACTTATAGAGACAACAACCGAAACACACAACGACAAAAGCAAGAAGCAGTACCTGCCAGGTTGCTTTTGCGACCACAAAACATGCGAGCGCAACAACAACCATGGCAAGGATCGTCGTGATCGGCTCCCGGGCGTGAGCCATATCCGAACCTCCCATAGAGAGAAATATTCAATTTTTAGCAGTGGATATACAATACAACACCAGTCAATATCAGTTCGACAATACAACTGGTAGGAAGCTCATGGCCGGCCGCATACAAGAATTTATAAGGCTCTTCAGCATAATGCTTTATCAGATACTGCCCCACTAAAACTAGCTGCCATGACCGATAAAACATGGTTGTAATGGTGGTACCACAGCAGGTGGCATCAGTCAGATGTCTCCACCCCATCAAGACCGCTCGCTTCCGCCCACTTTAGACCCGCTGGTAAGTCTTGAGTTGCAGATTCGAAGTGCAGAACCCGCCGATTTTTCGGATTTACCGATGGCGAAGAGCTGTGCAAAATCAGTGGCCGCATGACAATAATGTCGCCTCGTTTGGCTGCACCGTAAACTTGGACCCGACCGCGCCATTGCGAAATTGCATCGCCGTCAAGAACACCGCTCCGGTGCGATCCTGGAATGAATTTAATAGCACCATTATCTGCAGGACAATCATCTAAATGCACGCGCAGAGCAATCATATCCTGCAAAACATCCAAAGTAGGACGCACATGCGGAACACCGTCTTTCATTGACCAGGGGCCGAAACCTTCTACATCTTTTCGCTCGTGCACGGCAATGGTTAAATCTTGATGCCAGGTGACATACCAATTAGCACCTTCGGTTTTATCAAAAAGAATGGCCTTCACTGGTCTCGCTTTTGACCCTGCTGCAAGAGAAGCCAGAGCCAGCATCTTCTTAGATCTTGCAAAGTTACGCACAGCCAAACTGCGCTTTAGCAAATGCCGTTGGCCAGCCTGTGCTGAACTCGGTGTCAATGATTCGATGGCAGCAATTAAAAGGACAAGCTCCCTGTCATCAATCACTGCCTCTACTAAAGCAAAACCATTCTTCTCAATCGCTTCTGCGGTCGAATACTTCATGCTGAAAAATAATTACGGAGCGGCAGCAGGTGAGGGTGGGGCGACACCCGGTTGCGCCAGCTCTTGCATTTTTACACTGGTCCAGTCACCACCTTCCGAATACTTGACTTGTAGAACTCTTACTTTCATGCCTACCACACTGGGATGAAGAGTAAAATCTCTTTTCCATTTGTGGCCTTTAGTTCCACCGGCAGGTACAAAAGCGCTGTCCACAGCGTGGAAAGAACCTCTATCGACACCTTCGGCATCAACGAAACGCACTCTGAACTTGACAGCAGAGATGGAACGTTGGCTTATATTCTTGTAGTCTGCATAAATGCGCGAAGACATTGGTGCGTCGAACGGGTCGAGATCCAGTTCGCAACGCATCGAAGCCACTTCTACGGGGCATTCACCCTCAGTTACAAATTCGCAGCTCAAATTTCGAACTTTTTGACCCGATTGAGCGTATACAAAAGAAAGGGGTAACGCCATGACTGAGAAAAGCAAAATCGCAAAACCAACCAGCAGGGTAAGCAAAAACCTTGCGCTGGCTGTCTTGTTGACTTTTACTGGCCTCATCGGCGCTCTCCTCGTGTCCTCTTTACCGCAAGCCCTGGCTGATAAAGAAACAAAACCCTTCTCTTTGACCATATTACATACTAATGACATTCATGCCCACGATCAGCCCTTCCAAGACAGGGGTAAAATTGTGGGGGGTATGGCCCGATTAGGCCATTTGGTGCGCCAGCTAAGAAAAGAAAACAGCGGACATACAATTGTCGCTGACGCCGGCGATATTTTTCAGGGCACGGCTTTTTTCACGCGCTACAAAGGCGAGGTGGAAGTCGAACTGCTCAATATGATTGGCTACGATGTTTATACCATCGGCAACCATGAATTTGACGAAGGTGGCATCAATATGGCCGATCAGCTGGCCAAGGCACATTTTGATGTGCTCAATTGCAATCTTGACGCCACGGCTTTGCCGCAACTGAAAAAAATTCTTAAACCATCTGTGATTAAAACTATCAATGGGCAGAAAGTAGCTTTCGTTGGTGCCATAACTCCTGATATTGAAACTCTTTCGCTTAACCGTGATGGTGTCGAACTAAAACGCGGCCGGGCGCTTCAAGCTGACAGCAGAGACGACCTCAGTTGGGTCAGCCCAATTAAAGACGAAGTTGAAAGAGTAGCGGCTGAGGGCGTAAACAAAATCGTTCTCGTTACTCACTGCGGCCTTGAAGCCGATAAGATTCTCGCCGCTCAAATACCGCAAGTTGATGCCATTATCGGCGGTCACAGTCACACTCGACTAGCTGCCTCGATAGTGGTGAAGCATGATGACGGCAGTCATACCATAATCGTGCAAACTGGCAACTATGGCCGCAATCTAGGCAAATTGCAATTGGTTTTCGACAACAGCGGAGTGGTAAATACTGCTGCGACTCGCTATCAATTGCTGCCCATAACCCCTGCTATTCCCGAAGACAAAGATATAAAAGATTATTTGGAGCGCAAAGGCGAGCCTCTTAAGTCTCTGAGAGATACAGTCGTTAGCGTTGCCAGCAAAGATTTCGACAACAATTTTCGCGGCATGAAAACAGACTCTGCCCTGGGTGATCTAATTTGCGATTCATTCTATGAAGCAGGCAAAGATGATGGCGCGCAGATCACATTTGAAAATCGCGGTGGCATTCGCTCTCGCATAGAGCAGGGCAATATTACTCTAGAAAAAATTGAAGAATTACTGCCTTTCGAAAACCATCTGGTTTTTGCCGATATCAGCGGCGAGCGACTTAAAAAGACACTTGAACATAGCGTGGGTGGGTCTACCGGCGGTAAATTTTTAGACGTGCATGGATTAAAATTTGCCTACGACAGCGATCGAAAATTTGGCGACCGCATTGTTTTCCTGCTGGCAGAAAAAGCTGGCCAATGGCAAGAAGTGAGTCCTGCTGACACCTATAGAATCGGCATGACCGATTATTCGTTTAAAGGTGGAGAGGGTTATCAGTTCCCCGATGCAAAAAATATCAAATACACTGAGCTGAAACTAAATGAATATCTCAAACGTTATTTGCAAAGTCACCCGCATATAAAACCCAAATACGGCGATCGCATCGCCTGGGTAAACGGCACACTGCTTCAGTCGGTAATCAGTGACGATTTCTCCAGCAGTACGAGCTTAAACCACTGCAGCAATATCAAAGTGTCAATTTATACGGCAGAGAAAATGGGCGTTAGCACTGAATTTGGTGGCGAAACAGAAAAACGCAGGCCGGTAGTATTGCCACTAGAAAACCCTGAAGAAATTGGCAAAGATATTGCCGCTAAACATTTTGCTTCGGTCTTGAGAAAAAATGACCTGACGAAGAAACTCAAAAAATACGTGGCTCTGGTTGTACGCGGAGAAAATCATCCGCCCCGCAAAACTGATGCCACACCGGTCTATACGTCAAACAAATTCATTCAAGCTGTGAGCTATCCGATATTGCAAGCCGATTTTGTCAATGCTTGTCAGTGACGCTCTATCAACATTTTGTTCAAAAGTTTTTCTGCCTCTTCCAGCTGCAAGTCTTTCTCACCACGCTCAACCAGTGAACTACGTATCTCTACGTCAGGCATCACACCTGAACCTTCCAGGTTAACGCCGTCCTTGTCAGGTCCCGATACTGCTAAGTAGAGGGAGGTGCGACTGTCTAAAGGAAAGAGACGACCACCAACAACTGCACCCGCAGTTTTCTCACCCACAAGCTGTGCTCGACCTGTTTGCTTTAGGCTGTATGCCATAAGTTCTTTGCCACTGCGGACGCCACCATTAATTAGTGCTACCACGGGCTTATCATAAAACATATACGACGGAGACGAAAGTCCCTTCCTTGATTTACCTCTAAAAGCCGGATAACCCTTGGCTGGACGATAGAAATAATCCAGATCGTCAAAATAGGCAGCACCGTAGCCGTCTCTTAAATCTAAAATTAAGCCGTCAGTACTATGAATATTCTCACCACTGAGAATCTCTTCGAAGAGATCGTGAGCATCGCTTCCACCGCACCAGAAGTGAATGTAAGCAATCTTTTTCTGGGCACCACCAGATTCAATAATTTTCGAATCAATGCGCACGCTCTTTTTCAAGGCTTGAATATAGGTACCATAGGCTTCCTTCAATTGCGGAACCAAGCGCAGACTGATCTTTTGCTCTCCCCGGCGAATCAGAATTTCAGTGGAATTCTTAGAAGTTCCAGCAAAAGATAACTGCCCAACAAACGGATGACCATTGACTGAAACAATCTCGTCGCCAATTTCGAGACCAGCATGGGAAGCCGGCGAATCATCGAGAATGTAGCGAACTTGTTTAAACTTTGCGTTTACACCACCAGTAATGGCACCAGTAAAATCAATCTTTGGCGGCTCACGATGATGTTTACGATGTAGATAATCGCCAAACAAAGAGTGCAAGAAATAAAAGGTCTCATCGTTGACAGTCGTAAACTGGCAGTGGCTTGAATGCAGCTCTGCCACAAGCAAGTTAATGTTGTCGGCCAGATCTTGCAGATTCTTGGAAGATTCAATCGCTGGGCGCATCTTTGCTACCGCCGATGGCCACACCGTGGAAGCTACCGTGGCGTCGTAAAAGTTCTGGCGCACAATAGAATCAATTTTATCAAGGGTGGTTTTGCAATATTCTGGCGTTACTCGGTACTGCTCATTGCAGCGACTATGCAAATCGCCCTTGCCATTTCGCAGAGAAATTTTTGAAAATTTCTCTGCACTTTGGCTCACAGTTTTAGAGCCATGTGCGGTAACTGGAGCGGCGACTGGTGCGGCGACCGATGTGGCGCTTGGTGCAGCAATTGATGCGCAGACCAGTGAAATTACAGATACGGCAGTCAGCAATTTAAATTTTAGCAATTTCCCTCCCGAGTCAGTTTTCACATACGGCTTTTTTGCAATTCATCTAGATTGAGCTGGGCATCGCTAAAATCAGGCTTGACTTTTAAAGCCTCTTTATATTCAATTTCTGCTTGATCTTTGTTGCCCATCTGCATCAAGGCCACTCCCAAATTATTGTGTGCCATGGCCGATTTAGGATCGCCCTTGATCGCTTCTCGATAGTGCGAAACTGCTTCGGCTAATTGCCCTTGCTTTTGCAATAGCAGAGCCAGATTATAGTGAGCATCACTGTAATGAGGATCAATGTGCAAGGCCTTACGAAATTCTTCCAAAGCTTTTTTCATATCACCCTGGCTTAAATAAGTAACGCCAAGGCTGGTGTGCGCTTGGGCGTAACCCAGGTTACGCTGAGCTTCCGGGCAGTTAGGGTTAATCTTCAAAGCTTGTTGAAAGCACTCAATGGCTTCCGGATACTTACCTAAATTGCTGTAGACAACGCCTAAGTTGTTGTGAGCTTCAGGAAAATCTGGTTCGGCAGCAATGGCCAGACGATACTCTTGAATGGCGCGCTCATTGTCTCCTGAAGCCGCCATCAGGCGAGCTAAGCTGTAATGGGCGGCGGCATTTTTATCATCTAACTGAATGGCGCGCTCATAACCCTCAGTGGCCGGCCTTAGTTGGCCCAGGCGCTCCAGAGCAATGGCTAGATTGTACTGATACTCACTGTTATTGTTAGCCTGACTGAGGGCCTGTTCAAATGCCTTGGCCGCTGGGGCATACTGGCCCTGGTCAAAGAGCGCCACCCCTAAATCAAAACGTGCTTCGGTAAAATTGCTATCTAGTTTTAGGGCCTTTTGATATTGCGCCAAAGCGTCGTCAATTTTTCCCTGGCGGTGATAGATCTTGCCGAGCAAATTAAGGGCTGCAGCACTTTCACCCTGCTTGAGAATAACACGACTAACCAGGCCTGAAGCGTCACTATACTTCTTTGCCAAATAAGCCTGATTTGCCCTCTGAAGCGCTTCACTGTCACCGCCCGTGGCACCATCGGCGCTGGCCGCTACGACAAAACAAGAGGCAAAAATCGTCACGGCCAATAATGACTTGATCGAAAATTTTTTGGCCATACCGGCAGAGTCCAAAATATTATCCCCTTGCAACCTAAAATTGCCCCTTTGACTCAGTATAACGATCCAATTAGGCTATGCTATAAGGCGTGATCAAGAATATTATTTTCAATCTTCAGGTAAACCAACGCACCCGCGCGCTGGCAATTGCGTTAGCGTTGAGTTTCTTACCTCAGCTCTTATCCAGCGCCCCTGCCCTGGCGAAAAAGAAGGCAAAGCATAATGAGGCTGTTGAGGTCGAAAAACCAAAAGAGCCCGAAGATCCTGGTTGCCCTGCTTGTTTGGCTACCGGCAGCAGTTTGTTTGCGAAGGGAAAAAACCTTGAAGCCGCCGAGTATTTGCGCAGTTGGCTAGATAAATGTCCTAATAACTTGCAGCTGCGATTGATTCTTCACACTGTCTTGATGCGTCTGCCCAAGGGCAAAGAAGAAGCTTTAGCGGTAGCCAGACAGGCCATAGCAATTGCTCCAGACTCAATGCTGGCGCACCTGCAGGCAGCCATGGCATTGCTTACTATGGGCAATTCGACTGGAGCTGCCGCGGAATTTGAAAAAGTGGTGGCAATCGATCCTACTAACTATGATGCCTGGCTCTCTTTGTCAGACCTCTATGCTGGTCTAAACGAAAGTGCCAAAGCGCAAGAGGCGGCAGCCAAAGCAGTGAGCCTTAGCCCATCGAATAAACAAGCGCGGGTCAGTACTCTTTTAACCATGAACCGCGCCGGCAATATTAGCGGTGTGCACAATCAATTTAAACAGTTACTCAATAATTCTGATGTACCAATAGAGGGCTACATCGACGTGGGCGATCAGGCGCTCAATCTGGGTTTCTATCAGGAAGCAACTCAGTTTTTCAATCGCTTTTGCGAGCAATTTCCAAAGGCAAGCAGCGGCAGATACAAACAACTGTTAGCAATGTATTTGAACGGTGACAATCAGACTTGTCTTGATGGTTTGATTGAAGACGCCAATAATCTGAGAGTGAGCGACTCTACAAGTGCACTTCTAGCATTAGAAGCAATGTGCAATATTACCGCCGGCCAAACTAATAAGGCGCGCGACCTGGTCAATACGGCCAATATGATCGACGGCAAGCAAGCGCTGGTACCTTTCGCCCAGGGTTATTTGGCATACAAAGACGGTAATTACAGAGAAGCTCGCGGTGCCCTGACCAGTTCGGGCAACAAAGAAAAAAGTCTTTTCCCGGCAAAACTGCTGGTGGCAAAAATGATTTTAAAGAATGGCGAAGCACTTGAAGCCGCCGCTGCCGCCCATGAGTTGCGCAAAGTGCCTGGTGTAAGCGCTCAAGCACTTGCCCTCGAACTGACCGCCGCCTTGCGCCAGGACGAAGTCAGCAAAAGCGCTCTGGCAGCCCTTAAAGATGAAGTGGCTCGCAGTCTTGCCGCCTTGCCTGAAAGCAATAGTGAAAAGTACAAGCGTGCTGCTCTGCATTTAGCACTCTTGCGTTACGCGCTTTTTGAAAACAACATTGCTGAAGCTAGAGCTAATTTGACTAAAGCTGCGGCTTACAATCGCGACGAAGAAGTGATTTTGGCAGAAGCTGATGTTGCGCTAGCTGAAGACAATCAGCAAGCGGCACAAGAGGCTCTTGAACAAGCGCTCTTAATTGCGCCAGGCGACATTGAGGCATTGAGCCGATTGGGAATAATATTGACTAAGGCCGGCCAGTCACGAGGTGAAACATTACTTTTAAAGGCAGCAAGTGAAGGAACGCTTAGCGCGCAAGCCAGTTTTACCCTGGCAGGCCTGCTGGAGAAAAAAGGTAAAAACCAGGAAGCTGAAAAGCTATTTCGCCAGAGCCTGGAAAACGGCTTGAGCGGCCCTGATAAGCTAATTGCAAAAGACGCTCTAGCAAAATTCGCCAAATTTTCTGCACCTATGAAAGCCGTCAGTCCTATGAAAAAATTACCGGCCCACTAATTCTGACTAAGGAAAAACATGGTCGTCACTAAACAAGCTGATACATTCGAATCTATAAATCCTGCCACAAAGCAACCTCTGGGCCGTGCGCCACTTATGGGCGAAAGCGAAGTCAATGCCGCTAATGAACTTGCCTGGAAAACTTTCGAGCACTGGCAACTCACTTCTTACAGCAAAAGAGCGAAGCTAGTTTTAAAATTTCGCCAGTTAATTGCTAACAAGGCAGACGAAATAGCAAATTTGATTAGCGAAGAAGTAGGTAAACCTTTGCCTGAAGCTTATCTTTCAGAGCTTTGTGGACCACTTGATACCTGCGTCTGGTTGGCTGAAAATTGCGAACGTCTACTCGCTGACCAACCCATGCCTCTGGCAAATCCACTTTTGTCGAGTAAACAAAGCATTGTGGCTTTTGAACCATTGGGAGTAATCGGCATTATTTCTCCCTGGAATTATCCATTTGCCATACCAACAATGACCGCTCTCATGGCTATTATGGTAGGCAACACGGTTTTGCTCAAACCATCAGAGAAGTCGCCATTGATTGGTATCAAAATCGGTGAGCTTTTTCTTGAAGCCGGTTTTCCACCAGGCGTGATTCAGATTCTCACCGGTGATAGCAGCACCGGCAAAATTTTAAGCCGCACCAATCTGTCGAAGCTGATTTTTACCGGTTCTGTAGAAGGTGGTGCTGCAGTGATGGCACAGGCCTCTGCCCAAATAACGCCGGTCACTCTAGAGCTTGGCGGTAAAGACGCCGCTATTGTCTTACCTGACGCACCGGTTGACTGGACCGCCCGTGGCCTTGTCTGGGGTGCATTCACCAATGCCGGCCAGGCCTGCGCTTCAGTGGAACGCGTCTACATTGTTAAAGGCAAAAATACCGACAAGCTGATTAACACCATTGTCTCGATGACCAGCAAATTAAAACTTGGTGCCGCTAGTGATGCTATGACCGATGTGGGGCCGCTAATTGATCAGGGTCAACTTGATCATGTGGTTAGACAAGTCGATGAGGCCGTGCAGGGCGATGCTAAATGCCTCACCGGTGGCCACGCTCGCACAGATCTGGGAGGCTTCTTTTTCGAGCCGACGGTGATAACCGGCGTCAATCAACAAATGAAAATTATGCGGGAAGAAACATTCGGGCCAGTTATGCCTATTATGATTGTTGACAGCGAAGACCAGGCGGTAGACCTTGCCAATGACAGTGAATATGGCCTTACAGCCACTGTTTGGGCGGGCAAGCTTAATCGAGCCGAATGCGTTGCTCGCGATCTTAATGTGGGCACTGTTTTGATAAATGATTGCCTTTTCTCTCACGCCACACCACAGCTGCCCTGGGGCGGCATTAAGAAAAGCGGCTTTGGTAAAGGCCATTCCATCTTTGGCTTGCAAGATCTTTGCAATATCAAGCACATCAGCATTGATGCTGCCGGCGGTGCGCACCGCGTGTGGTGGTACCCCTACAGTAAGTCTAAAATTAAAATGGCTCAGGGCGGCATTCAGTTACTACACGGTAAACTGACCAAACGCACTGCAGGCCTGGTTAATTTTGTAGGCAACATGTTTACAGACGGACCGAAACAAGTGGCACAGATCAAAAAGTTAGACGAGCCGGCAGAAAAAAGCGACACACCAGACTAAATTGATCTGGCCTTGGCCGTTTTGTTGAGAATTTGCTCGAGCACGCTCATGGCTTTAATGACGTCGTCGTCATTATTATCAGCTCCGAAGCTGATTCTTATGGCACCAAGCGCCTTCTCTTCGCTAATGCCTATGGCTCGAAGTACATGTGAAGGTTCAATGATGCCTTGATGGCAGGCCGATCCGCTTGATAGCGAAAGCCCCTTAAGATCACTTTTCAGTACCAGTGCTTCCCCTTCGCCATTGGCGAGAGCCACCGAAACGTGACCAGGCAAGCGGTTGCTCACATCCACCGGACCGGTTATTGAAACCCCCGGCAGAGCCAAAAGATGCTCAAATAATTGCTTCTGGTAAGAGCGCAAACGTCTTTCTAAAGACGCTTGCTGCCCTTGAGCGATGCTGGCTGCCTCACCTATACCAACTATATCGGCCACCGACTCTGTGCCGGCAAAGAGACCCATCTCCTGGCCACCACCAAAAACAATCGGCATCACATTGACCAGGCGCCGTAAAAATAAAATGCCGATGCCTTTAGGCGCACCAAATTTATGACCTGACAAAGAGAGTGATGAAACCGCAAGTTGGCTCAAATCAATAGCAAGCTTGCCCGGCACCTGCACGGCATCGGTATGCAAAAATATTTCATGACCCACCACCTGGCTATGTTTTTCCACCAGAGCAGCAATTTCAAAAATTGGTTGCACCACACCAATTTCGTTATTAGCCCACATGATTGAAATCATGCTGGTGTCACGGCTGAGCGCAGAGGCAAAATCATCTAAACGTATAAAACCCTGCTTATCAACAGGCAGGTATGTAACCCGCCAACCTTGCGATTCTAAAAATTGAGCTGGTCCTAAAATTGCCGGATGCTCAATGGCTGATGTAATCAAATGCTTGGGCAAACCGTTTGCTTCGATGAAGCGAGCACGGCCAAGCAAGGCCACATTGTTTGACATGGTGGCGCAACTGCTGAAATAAACTTCACTGGGTTGGCAGCCAAGAAAATTAGCGACTTGCTCTCTAGCCTTGTCTACCGCGGCTCGTGCTGCGCGTCCTTGACTATGAATAGAGCTTGGATTGCCAAAATTTTCGCTCAAGAAAGGCAGCATCGCCGCCAGAACTTGCGGATGCACTTTAGTGGTTGCGCTGTTATCGAGATAGATCATTGCTTACCCTCGCAGGTGCTATGGTAGCATTCTCTAATTTTCCTAGAATAATAATGCTCGTTAAGCTTTCTGCCCTGATTTTATTTACCATTGTCTTGATGCTTGCCAACTTATGCCTGGGCGACATCATGGTGCAGCCCCTTGAAGCTCTGCAAACCATTTTTGCTCCTCCTGCCGCACAGCCAGGACAGTTGCACGACGTCATCTTTGGCATTCGCCTGCCACGACTATTGACCGCCGCTCTCGTCGGCCTTGCTTTAGCCACTTCTGGTTATCTTTTGCAGGCTCTCAGTCGCAATGATCTGGCAGATCCATATCTTACCGGTGTCTCAAGCGGAGCCGCCCTGGGTGTGGCTTTTGCCATGCTATTAAAATTCGACTTTCAGAACATTCCAATTTTTGCCTTCGCTGGTGGTATCACAGCCAGTTTTTTCGTGGCCTTTCTAGCTAAGGGTCAAGCGCACTACGGGCTCTCTGTAGCGAAGCTGCTGCTTGCCGGCATTGCTTTGTCTTCAGTGGCCAGCGCTGTGATAACCATGGCTATGACTGTCTTCGGCACGCAGTTAATGGCTCAGGGGCTCAATCTCTGGCTCTTAGGGGGAATCAGCGGCAGAAGTTGGTCGGAACTAATTCCCACTTCCTTTTATGTCGCCGTGGGTTTCGTAGCAGCCCTGGCCACCGCTAAACAACTGAGTTTACTTTCTCTTGGTGAGGAGGCGGCCAGCTCTCTGGGCCTCAATGTGGGCCGCAGCCAGGTCATTATTTTATCTGCGGCGGTGCTGCTTGCCAGTTCAGCTGTGGCTTTGAGCGGTATGGTGGGTTTCGTTGGACTGGTGGCACCACATATTTCGCGGCGACTTTTTGGTCGCGCCGTGCGTCTGCAACTAGTCACTTCTGGCCTGACAGGCGCATGCCTGGTGCTTTTTAGTGACCTGCTGGCGCGCACACTCAATGCCAGCCAGGAGCTACCGCTGGGTACACTGATGGCACTAATTGGGGGGCCGTTCTTTATCTACCTGCTTTCACACTCGCTTGAGCGGGTGAATCAATGACTATCGCTCTTCAGGCAGCGCAACTTGCTCTTGGTTATGGCAATCAAAAAAATAAAATCGGCAATGTTATTGCCGAAGTAAATTTGAGTCTCACCGCTGGCCAGGTTCTTGTAATTCAAGGGCCCAACGGTAGTGGCAAATCGACTTTGATGAAAGGTCTGGCTAGGCAATTAAAACCTGCTGCCGGAACCATTTCTTTAGACGGAAAAAATATATGGCAAATGAACATCGGCGAATTTGCCAGACAAGTGGCTTATGTGCCTCAAAGTGTTGAGCTACCCTGGGAAATGACAGTGCACGAGCTGGTTTCGCTCGGTCGTAACCCCCATCAGAAATGGTGGAGCACGGCTCTTAGCACAAGTGAAAGCGCGCTGGTTGCGGCAGCAATGTCGAGATGCGGTCTCGATGGCATGGGCAGACGCAAAGTCAACGAACTCTCTGAAGGCGAGAAGCAACGGGCTACCATGGCCATGGCATTGGCTCAAGAACCGCATTTTATTCTGTTAGACGAACCCACTGCCAATCTCGATTTTCGCTATCAATTAGAACTGATTGCCATCATCAAAGAATTGAAAGCGCAAAACATTGGTGTGGCTGCCATTTTGCACGACTTAAATTTGTGCGCGCGAGTGGCCGACCAGGTGTTACTTGTCGGTAAGAGCAAACATAATGCAGAGAAATCTGCGGAAATTTCTCTGCAACCTGCAGCGTCATCAATAGTAGCTCTGGGGTCAGTCAAAGAAGTACTGCAACCCGCTCAACTGCGAGCAGTCTTCGATGTTGATCTGACAATCGTGCCTGACCCTGATGGCGACTGCGATATTTATATACCGCGATCAGTAATTAACTAAGAGCTAAACAGCTAGAAGCTACTTATAGAATCTACTTATAAATTACCAGCCGCCTGGATAGTTTCTATTCTGGGGAGTACGGTAGTAGTCATAATAGCCGCCGCCCCAGCCACCACCCCAGCCGCCGCCCCAACCACCACCATTTTGGGCCATTTTGATCTGCGCATAAGCTTGAATAGCTGGTCTAGCTGCGTAGAGCAAATTGGTCAAGAAGCGACCGACTGAATGTAAACCATTCTCAAAGCCGCGGCCGCGACCATCATCATAGCGAGGGTCGTCATAACGGCGATCATCATAACGACGGTCGTCGTACTGAGGCTGCCGGTAGTCATAATCTCTGTTACTACCAACGTTTCTCACGCCGCGATTATAGTCATCTTCGTAGGCCCAGGCTGGCTCATATCTTGGCTGATAACGTCCGCCACGTTGGCATGACCGTTCTTGCTGACCAAAACAATCAGGAATAGGAATACGCGGTTGATAGCTGTTGATATAACGCTCTTCGTTGTACCCACGGCGAATTTCGGCGTAGCGGTCATAAT
Source organism: Cyanobacteria bacterium auto_48_18 (assembly GCA_036170915.1). Classification (GTDB taxonomy): domain Bacteria; phylum Cyanobacteriota; class Vampirovibrionia; order Obscuribacterales; family Obscuribacteraceae. The sequence continues at coordinate 20,773 of JAVHQC010000024.1, read as the reverse complement.
CTGGCACATAGCTGTTGCGGCCGCCGCCTACACGGTACGAACGCTCATCGCGATAATCTCTATTTCCTTGATCTCCACCAATATAAATATTGACTGTGGAATCTCTAATATTGATGGTGCGACCGTCATCGGTGCGGAAAGTCATGTCGCGATTCTGACTCGAGCCTCTTTCTCTTTCGAGAGGGGCACTTCTGTAGTTGGACAGATTGTCATCTGTCGGCGCAATTACATCGTTGCGTCTTGAGTCAAATAAATCCGTAACTTCGTGGTTACCGCTGTTTTTCGATCCGCCCATGGGGTTCTCCTAAGAAATTGTGTGGATAGTCCGCACAGCCACACTTCGCTTCTGTATCTATACAATACCTTTCGTCCCTGGACAGTCAATGGGAAAATTCCCACGGCTCGCCGCCTGCAAGGCTATAGAAGAGCTAATAACTTTGGCGCGAAAACCAGGCAACCTATCACTACGGCAGTGAGTGCCGCGAGCAATACTGCCGCCGCCGCCGTATCTTTTGCGTAACGGGCAGGCAATTGATATTGATGTTGTGTTTGAATGTCCACCACGTGCTCAATGGCGGTGTTAACAAATTCAGCAAACAATACAAAGCCAGTTGCTAGAACCAGGGCAATCAGTTCTAGTCCCTGAACTTTTAAATAGAAGGCCAAAGCAAAAACGGCCGTGGCTACACACACATGAATGCGCACATTTCTCTGCAGGCGAAAACCAGTTTGCAATCCATTGAAAGCGTGATAAAAGCTTTCCCAAACGGATCCTGAGCGCCCACTTTTTTTCTGCCAATCTTCGCCGGCACTTTCACCGTCGTCGCTTATAGGAGCCTTGTTTGCTTCTATAAATGCGGGCAAAACCGGGCTGAAATCATACAGACCTGGTTCAGATTGGTTGTCTGGACTTTTTAAATCTTCAGCCACTTGTACAACCCAGCTATACAGCCTGCTTTGTGCGTTACCAAACTATCATGGCACATTCAGCCGACTCTGGGGTGTCAGCCAAGACCAAATTATGGCTCACGCTTGAAGCCCTTGGCCGCCAATATTTCAGTCTGACGGCCAAACATTTCTTTTTCTTCAGCCTTGGTCATGTGGTCAAAACCAAGCACGTGCAGACATCCATGTATAAAAAGAAAAGCCAGCTCCCTCCTGACGCTGTGACCATACTGGGCAGCTTGAGCAACCGCCTTCTCGGCGCTAATGATGATTTCGCCCACGATCCAGCTGTTATCTTCAGTATCTTCGTCGTCTTCGTCAAAAGCAAAGGTGGCTGGCTCAGTCAGCTCAAGGGGAAAAGAAAGCACATCAGTAGCCTTGTCTATAGCTCTCCACTCTTTATTGACCTGGCGAATGATGCGGTCGGAGACTATCACAACAGAAAGCGAGCCACGAGCGAAAATCGGTCGCAGAGCCTTTTTGGGCAACCAGCGCGGCGGTTTCTGCTGCAAATTTTCACCCAAAGCCTCTGCCAGAGCGGCAAAATCTTGCTGCATCTCGTCAAAGTCGAGTTTGAGCTTACGTTGGCGGTTATGAAAAGCAATCTTCACTTATTCTTGCGTGCTCCCTGCTTCCATGTTAGGATTTCCCCATAGAAACCCAAATTTTTAGTCGTAGGCTCCTGATTAGCCTACGGCATTTTTGTGTTTGTGCATAATTTGCACCCACCAGGCACTCATCGCTTGCAACTTCACTTTGGTATTGTCCGTGCCCGACAGCAAAAACGCTGACCAAGCAATTAAAAAAGTTACAGAACTAACTGAAGAAGTGGTGAAACGCCTCGGCTTCGAATTAGTTGATATTCATTTTGGTCAGCACGGTCGGCAAAAGATTATTGAAATCACTATCTATAATCCGGAAGGCAAAGTAGGCCTTTCCGATTGCGAGAAAGTGAGCCGCGAACTTGATAGCCGCATTGAAGTAATTGCTGATGGCCTAGACTTTTTCCATGGGCCGTTTCTTTTAGATGTAGCCAGCCCTGGTATCGATCGCATTTTAAAAAATGCACGCGAATACAAAATTTTCTGCGGCAGGCGCGTCGAAGTAAAGACTAAAACCAATGTTGGTGCTGATCCCTATGGCCAGCATTTTGTCGCCAAACTCAATAGTTTCAGCGACGAATTTATTACATTGAGTGAGCTGGGGCCAATTCAGAGCGCGCCCACAAAAAGCAAAAACAGCAAGAAACATGCGGCCAACAAAAACACAATGCCACCTGTAAAAGAGCTGAAGGTGCCACTTAAGCAAGTGATTCAAGTCAGACTTTATCCTGACTTACAAAAGAAATTCAAAGAAATCAGCACCATTGATGAAGGCGAACTACCCGAACTAGGCGAACAACTAATCGATTTGGACGCACAATCAAATGTTGAATTACATGAGCTCAGCTGTGAAGCTACTCCAAAAACAAACGCACAACTAAATACAAAAAAACAAAAAAATAAGGTGGAGGTAGAACGTGATTAAAATTGGCGACAAACTCCTTGAAGCTGCTGAGGAGCTTGAAAGGGACCGGAATATTCCTCAAGAGGAATTCATCTCCTACGTTTGCGACGCCATTGTTGCGGCCTACAAGAAAAAAGTGCCCGACCATGACGTGGAAGGCGTAAGAGCAATTTTTGATACCGAGACCGGTGAAATCGGCATCTTTGCCCCTAAAGAAGTTGTTGATAAAGTCGCTAACGAGTATCACGAAATTAGTCTTGGTGATGCTCAAGACTTAATTCCAGACGTAACTGTGGGCGAAGTTCTGGAAATCGAAGTTACACCCCAAGACTTTTCTGAATTCGGACGTATCGCCGCTCAGACAGCTAAACAGCTGATTACTCAGCGATTGAGAGAAGCCGAAAAAGAATTAATCAAGAAAGAATTCGAAGCTCGCAAAGGCAGCTGCACCACTGGTCAGATCGAAAGAATCGAAGTGATCAGCAACTCGCGAAACAATGTGATCGTCAACCTCGGTCGCGTGGAAGGCTGCATGCCAAGCCGCGAACAGCTGCCTGGTGAAACTTATCGCGTGGGCAACCGTGTGCGTGTTTATGTTCTCGAACTGAGAGATACAGGCCGCGTACCGCAAATTATCGTCTCCCAAGCTCATCCTGAGCTGGTGCGCGAATTGTTCGAGCTCTACGTACCTGAAATTGAAGACAGCACTGTAGAAATAAAATCAATCGCCCGCGAAGCCGGCTATCGTACAAAGATTGCCGTCCACTCTGAAGACTCAGACGTTGACCCAGTGGGCGCCTGTATCGGCACCCGGGGCGTGCGCATTCAAAACGTTGTGGCCGAACTGCGCAACGAAAAAATCGACGTCATTCGTTATTCGACAGACCCCGTCGACTACATCTCCAATGCCCTATCGCCAGCCCGCATCACGACGGTTGCTCTTTACGAAGAACAACCAGAAAGCAGCGGTCGCCGGGCCGAAGTAATCGTTCCTGACGATCAACTGAGCCTGGCCATCGGTAGAGGCGGTCAAAACGTTCGTCTGGCCGCCAAGTTGACTGGCTGGAAAATCGACATCAAGTCTGAGAGCCAAGCTGGTGGTTCATTCCGTAACATGAACCAGACTCTTGACGAGCTCACCACATAAAGGCTAGCGTTCAAGATTTCGACGACAAAACCAAGACTGAGACTGTGTATAGCTTGCCGTAAGCTAAAAGAACGCCTTGAGCTGATTCGCTTAACTTACGACCAGGCAACCGCCAAACTCGATATCAACAGCACTGAGCAGGCCGGCCCAAAAGCCGGCCCTCAACTGTTTGGTCGCTCGGCATATGTCTGTCGTACTTCGCAATGTCTCGAAATCGCACTAAAGACTACGAAATTGAAACACGCCCTGGAAGGCCGCAGGAAGAAGGGTGTAGCGAGCTTACGCAAAGTGGCTTGGCCGCTTGAAGCACAACTTATCCAGGCACTGTGGCGAGAATGCCCAGAATCGGCAAAAACATGCCAAAATATGCTGATATACGGAGAGGGCTGAATGGACGACAGAGTTCGAATCTATGAGTTGGCGCGCAAGATGAATGTCTCTAACCAAGACATCATTGACACTTTGCGCGAACTTGGTTACGACATAAAGAGTCATTCCAGCACCGTTGACAAAGTTGGCGTTGGCCAGTTGATTGCTGCTTTTGACAAGAAAAAGCAGAAAGCTGAGGGTGGAGACAAAAAGGCCACCAAGGCGGCACCGGCAGCGGCTCCCGCCAAAGCCGGCAAAGCAGCAGCTCTGCCACCACCTCCACAACCAGCCGTAGTCAAGCCTCGAGTTTTGTCACGCTACAAAAAACCTGAGCCAAATGCCGACGGTACGGTTCCCACTCCACAATTTTTACCAATCGGCGACGCCGCCGGCACTTCAGCCTCACATGCGATACCTGCAGGTAGCGGCAATGCCGCAGCGAGCAGTGCTGCAGCAAGCAGTGCCGCATCAAGCATTGATAGAGCGCAACCGCAAGCAGCCGCCACTCCAAATGGTGGCACCGCAACTTCAACAGCTCAGCCCTCAAACCAAGGACAACCATTGCCAGCAACAGCTCCTGTCACTGCCCCTAATTCTCAACTCACGGCTGTTCGCGACACGCCTGCGGTGCAACTCCAAGAAGCAGCATCAGCTGCAACTTCTGAACAACAGCAACAACAACAGCAGCAACCTGCCGCTTTAAAAGCTGAACCGATAGAGACGCCCCCACCAGCAACTGAAAAAGCCGGCGAAGCGATTTCTTTCCAGCCCGAATCAAATGAAATCGAAATGCCCGCTCTTCAACCAAGAGCCACAGGCAACGAATGGTCTGATGAATCTAAGTTTTCACCAAGAAAAATCCGCAACCTCGACATTGCGCCAAAAGCGGTAGTAGTCGAGCCTCCGGCAGCCAAAGAACCGCCTAAACCGGAAGCAAAGCCAGACCCGAAAGCCAAGAAAAAAGACAGCAAAGAAGATGGCGATGCCAATCGCGGCCAGGGCGTACGTCCTATGTCGCCATCGGTGCCCACTCGCGTTGCTGCTCCTTCCATGCGCGCCACTCCACCACGGCCACCAAAATCACACAGACCTAATCCTTCTGAGCGCCATGCGCCTAAAAAAGAAGAAAAGAAAGTCGCTGCCGTTCCTGAAATTCCAAAATCAATTGTTATTGCCACCAATGTCACCGTGCAAGAACTGGCGGCAAAAATGGGAGTGCCTGACACTGAGGTGATCAAACGCCTCTTCATGAAAGGCATCGCTCGCACCGTCAATATGATGGTTGAATTTGAATTGGCCAAAGAGCTGGCCATTGAAATGGAATACGAAGTACTTTCAGCTGAAGAAAATGCAGAAGTTGCTGTTGAAGAAATCGCCGTACTGACAGATGAAGAGCAAGCTGCTCTGGTAAATCGTCCGCCGGTAGTGACAATTATGGGTCACGTCGACCACGGCAAAACCAGTTTGCTCGACGCCATCAGACAAACCAAATTCTTGCTCACCGACGCCGAACATGGTGGTATCACTCAGCACATTGGTGCCTATCACGTGGAAGTGCCAGACAAAGAAGGCCACATGCGCCAGATTGTCTTCCTCGACACTCCCGGCCACGAAGCTTTCACCGCCATGCGCGCTCGTGGAGCCAAAGTTACTGACATAGCCATTCTCGTGGTAGCTGCCGATGACGGTGTGATGCCGCAAACCATCGAAGCTATCGACCACGTTAAAGCGGCGGGCGTACAAATTATCGTTGCCGTGAACAAAGTCGATAAGCACGAAGCTGATCCGGACCGCGTGCTCAATCAGTTAATGACTTATGACCTGGTGGCTGAAAAATTCGGCGGCGAAACCGTTACTTGTATGGTTTCAGCTAAGAAACGAACCGGTTTAGACGAGCTTTTAGAAATGGTCTTACTGGTTTCAGACATTCTTGATCTGCGCGCCAACCCTGACAAACCGGCTGTAGGCGTCATTATTGAAGCCGAACTTAATAAAGGCAAAGGTGCCGTTGCCACAGCGCTGGTTGAAAATGGCACATTGCGTGAAGGCGACTTTATCGTTGCCGGCAGCAAATGCGGCCGTGTTCGCGCCCTGTTTGATGATCGTGGTCAACGTGTAAAAGCGGCTGGTCCTTCAATGCCTGTAGAAGTACTTGGTCTTGACGAAGTACCACAAGCCGGTGACCGCTTTGAAGTAGTCAGTGACGCTCAAGCAATGAAAGTAATGGCCGAGTCGCGTCGTAGCCCTGAAGCTCGTTCGCAGCACCACGTCACTCTCGAATCATTGCACGAGATGATCGAAGCCGGTGAAGTGAAAGATTTGAACGTCATCGTCAAAGCGGACGTACAAGGTACAGCTGAAGCGATCGCCGATCAAATTCGCAAACTGACTTCTTCAGAAGTGCAAGTAAGAGTCTTGCGCACCGCATCTGGTGACATCTCCGAAAACGACGTCAACCTGGCTGCATCTTCTAATGCAATTATTGTGGGCTTCAATGTCAACCCTGACCAGAACGCCAGCAAAGTAGCCGACGCTCAGGGTGTAGATATTCGCACCTACAGCATCATCTATCAAATTACAGACGACCTCACTCGCGCCATTCAAGGCTTGCTCAAACCAATCAGAGAAGAAGTGAACATCGGCCAGGCCGAAGTGCGCCAGATCTTCAAAGTTGGCAAAGGCACCATGATTGCCGGTTGTATGGTCTTGAACGGCAAAGTTCAGCGCGGCGCTATCGCTCGAGTTGAACGGGCCGGTACTCAGGTCTGGGAAGGTAAGCTTGACACTCTCAAGCGCTTTAAGGACGACGTTAAAGAAGTGGCTACCGGCTTTGAATGCGGCATGAGCTTCGAGAAGTTTACCGATTTGCAAATTGGCGACAAGGTCAATTTCTTCGTCATCACCGAAACCAGACGCGGCGAAATTCCAAACAACTAAATAAAAAACAAAAGGAGGTTCGCCATGACAGCTGAGCGTGCCTTGAGAGTTTCTCAATCGATCAAAAAAGAGCTAGCCGAGATGATTCAGCGCGATCTCAGAGATGAGCGCCTCACCGGTATGATTTCAATTACTGAAGTGGAATGCACTTCTGATTTGCGCTCCACTAAAGTGCACATCTCAGTTTTTGCGCCAATTAAAACTGAAGTTGGGGCTGTTGCTGGTGATAAACCAGCGGGAAAACCAGAAGATCAAGCCGAACAAAATCAAACCAAAGCTGGTGGCAAACCGCCCCTCAGTGCTGAGGCCGCGGCTGATTTGGCAGCTGAAAAAGTCGTAGAATGTTTGAATGAGCAAAGCGGTTATATTCGCGGCGAAATTTGTCGCCGTCTCGGATTACGCTTTGCTCCCGAAATGCAGTTTAAATTAGACACGTCATTAGAGCGCGGTTCTAAAGTCACTGATTTGCTCGGCAAAATTTCACGCGGTGAAGTCTAACGTCAAAGCCGCGACACCCGGCTTTTTCAATATCAATAAACCGGTTGGTATCACTTCGCACGACGTGGTGGCACGAGTGCGCAAAATTACCCAAATCAAACAAGTTGGCCACGCCGGCACACTTGACCCACTGGCTTCAGGGGTAATGGTGGTGGCATGCGGTAAAGCCACACGCTTGCTGCGTTTTCTTGCTGACGATAAAACCTATCTGGCAGAAATTTTACTCGGGGTGCAAACTGAAACCGACGATATGGAAGGCGCTGTTATCGAGAGCAAAGAATTACCATCATCGCTTTCGATTGATTCTGTAACTGCCGCTCTGGCAAATTTTCGTGGAGCAATCACCCAGATTCCACCCATTTATAGTGCCATTCAAGTCAAAGGTGAAAGGCTCTATAAACTGGCTCGCTCAGGAGCCGATTTAAAAGCACTGGGCATTGAAATACCTGAACGAGAAGTGGTAGTCGATGCCATTGATCTGGTTAAAGTAGAGCTACCGGTGGTGACTGTAAGAGTAAGCTGCTCAAAAGGCACCTACATTCGCTCAATTGCTCGCGATTTAGGGGCGGCTCTGGAAGTTGGAGGCACACTTAAATCACTGGTGCGCGAACGATCAGGAAATTTCCATTTGAGTAAATCAATTACTTTAGAACAACTGGCCGAGAGCAAAAATGCCAGTGTGCCCACTGAACAATCTGATTCGTCACTTACTGCCATTGAAGAAGCTCTGCCGCTGAGGCAAATTACGCTGAGCGATGATCTAGTAACCAAATTATTTTTAGGTCAGAAAATTCAAATTCCAATTCCAATGGATGTCCCTGTTCTACCTGTTGTCGGGCAATTTGTTTTAGTTATGCAAGATTGCCGAGCAGTAGTAGTTGGCTTGATAGCCGAGGTCAACGAAACAGACGGCTGTTGCGTCATCAGTCCGGAGGTCGTCTTCGGCCATGCCAATGCCTGAAACTAAAGAAGACAGCGAATTGCACGCCGCCCTCGGTAAACAATTTGATCGTCAAACTATAGTCACCGTGATCATCGTGGTAGAAGCGCTGTTTTTGCTGATTACCACCATCTGGAGCTATTTCGCCCAGGTTGATTTGCGCTATCTCTTTCGCTTTAACTGGAGCGCTCTTGTTTGGGGCCTATCCGCCGGCCTGGCGATTTCGGCTTCAAATCTGCTTTTGCTTTACCTTTGCCAGAAATTAAATCGTTTTTTTGTTTTTCAATCAATGCATGATTTACTGAAAAAAGAGATGATGCCGCTTTTCAGCCGACTGACTGTTATGGATAGCATCCTTGTTTCCCTGGCATCTGGCCTCTGCGAAGAAATTTTCTTTCGCGGCATACTTGAGACCACTGGCGGAATCGCCCTTTCCGCTACGTGCTTTGGCCTGGCTCATCTACCTTCGTTTTACTATTTCCCCTATGCCGTCTGGGCTCTACTAGTGGGTCTGGTGATGAGTTTTGTCATGAGCGGCAGTGGTTCAATTATTGCTCCCATTGTTGCCCACGCCCTGGTAAATTTCATCAGCATCAATGTTTTGCGTTACCTGAAAAATTAGTCGCTTAGCAAGAAATATATCTCAATCAGGAATAGCAATGGAAAAACCGAAAGATGTTGTTCTCGCAGTAAATTTGATGTGGCTGAGCCTTGTCTTTGGCTTGATTCAATTAGTATTTAAGGGTTCACCGGTGGAAGGATTCGGAGACGGCCTTTTGACTGTTGCAATTGTGCTTTCGACCCAAGCTATCATAGCGCTGCTTATCGTCAAAATCTCCGCCGGTAAGAACTGGGCGCGCATTACCAATACTGTACTGTTCGCAATAGGCTTACCAGTGCTGGCCACTTTGAATTTCAGCCGCATGGAATTCATTGTTCTATTGATTCAAACCCTAATTCAGCTATACGCCATCATTTTGCTATTTACGCCATCCGGGAAAGTTTGGTTTCACAAGAACAAAACAAATTAGGGACTGCGTAAAAGAAAAAAGAGGCCCTTGGGGGCCTCTTTTAAGAACACTGAGCCAGAATTAGAAACTAGCGTTTCTTCTTCTTCGCTACTGGCTTTTTCTTAGCTGGAGCAGCTTTTTTGGCTGGCTTAGCAGCAGCCTTTTTAGCTGCAGGCTTTTTGGCCGCGCTTTTCTTAGCAGCTGGTTTTGCAGCAGATTTTTTAGCTGGCTTATCTTCTGCAGCCATTACAGCCTTAGGAAGATTAGGCAATTTTGCTCTGCCATCAGTGATATCTTTCAGTTCTTGACCAGCTCTAAAAACTGGAACTTTAGCCGCTTCAATCTTGAGCTTTTGCTTTGGATTTTGCGGATTAACACCATAACGAGCTTGTCTTTGACGACGCTCGAAAGTGCCGAAACCAACCAACGTAACTCTTTCACCTTTTGCCAACGCGCTAGTCAGCGAGTAAAGAAGAGATGCGACGGTATTCTGTACATTTAACTTGGTTTGCCCTGTAGCTTTTGCTACTTGATTTACGAGTTCTGCTTTATTCATGCTTTTACCTAAAGTGCTCAACTGGAGCGCCAAAACGATGTGAGATACTACCATCGTGTTCAGCTTACTTTCAAGTACTTCAAGTGCTTTTTCAGAAATAAAAATGTTTGCCAGTTCAATTAATGATGAGACCATCACAGCCCTTTCCACCCCTCCGGGAGTGGGAGCTATAGCCATAGTAAGACTTTCAGGCCCTCAGGCCTTTACCATCGCGCAAAAAATATTTCTTCCCCGCACGGCCGCTGCGCCTGATTTAAATGCACCTGCCGAGTGGCAGCCTAAAAGCCACACTGCCACCATCGGCTTCATTGTGCAACGCCCCGAAGGTGCCGATGCCGGGCGGTTCATTGACGAAGTCGTGCTCATTCCTTATCAAGGACCGAACAGTTATACCGGTGAAGACCTGGTGGAAATTAACTGCCACGGCTCGCCCATTGTCACGAGGGAAATACTGACATTGGCTCTCGCACTGGGGGCAAGACTGGCTTCAGCCGGTGAATTTACCAAGCGTGGATTTCTATCAGGGCGCATCGATTTGACCCAGGCTGAAGCAGTGCTCGATTTAATTCATTCAAAAACAGAACGGCAATCAGGGCTTGCATTATCGGTTTTGAAAGGCCAACTGGGAGAAGAAATCAAAGCGGTGCGCTCAAAGTTAATGGAGCTTTTAACGCGCATTGTGGCTGGTATCGATTTTCCTGAAGAAGTGGGCGACCTTGACACCAGTGACATTGAAAAGGTTACCAGTGACTGTCAAAGTCGTCTGGCTCAACTGGCGAAAACCGCTCGCAGCGGGCGCTACTTAAGAGAAGGCTTGAAACTGGCCATCGTCGGCCGCCCCAATGCCGGCAAATCTAGCTTGCTCAATCGCATGCTTAATTTCGAGCGCGCTATTGTCACTGATATTCCCGGCACCACGCGCGACTCGATTGAAGAGCCCGTAGATGTTAACGGCATTCCCGTAATTTTAATTGATACTGCGGGAGTACGGGCCACCGAAGACGCAGTAGAAATGATTGGCATCGAACGCACCAGCAAAGCCATTGAAGAGGCAGATCTGGTGGTCTTTATGATCGACCGTGTGCAGGGTGTGGGCGACGAAGAAGAATTTATTGCCGCCAGGCTTTTGCAATTTGAGCGACCATACTTAATAGTGGTCAACAAAGTCGATCTCAAAGACAAAGATGAAGCTCAAAGTTTTGCGCAATCTTGGACAGCTAAAGACGAAAGCAATGCGGCGCGAAAATTGCAGAGCTCCAATCAGGCTGTGCAAGAAACACCAATAGATATATCGGCTCGCTATGGTCACGGCATAGACGACCTCAAAGCCGCAATCGAACAGTGGGCTCTGGCCGGGTCGGCGGTACAAGAATTGGGCGGCTCACTCAATCAGCGCCAGGGGCAGCTTTGCCTCAAGGCTCTGGCATCGCTTGCATATCTTGATCAGGCGGTGCAAAGTGGAATGCCACATGACTGCCTGGGCACTGATTTGAGGCAAGCAGTTGACGCACTTGACGAAATATCAGGGGTGGCGGTCACTGAAGAAGTAATCACCGAAGTCTTCGCCAATTTTTGTATCGGCAAATAATCAGGAAAAAAATTATGGCAACCTTGAAAGCAGAAGATACAAATTTCCACAGTTCGCTATCTATAGAAGCGGGCGAAAAATTTTCCATCAATGCGCAAGCAAATTTGCAAGCTGACAAACCGCTCGAAACTCAGACCTGGCAATATGTGCGGCTGACTTTAGAAAACGGTACGCGTTGCCTTAGCTTTGAAACTCCCCAAGAACGCACTTTTGAAAAAAATGACCTGTCGGAAGCTGTTGGCGACATTCAATCGGTGGCTCACGCATATTTGCTCTGCCGCAGCCCGCAAGATGAAGCTCTCGATCTGGCCAAAAAGCTCGAAGATCTGGCTCAAGACAAACGCAGCCTGGTTTTATTCGAACCTGCCGAGCCTTCCTTTGAACTGTCTGTAAAAGCAGTGGGTGGCGGCTTGAAAGTAGAATTTTTCGTAGACGCCGGAAATGTTGAGACAGGTATCTATCGCTGGGATGCCCTTGGTATCCGCTTCTTTACCAATGCAGAGGCCGTAGCCGCCTTCGCTGCCGCCCTCAAAGCCGAATTCGCCTGCTAAAATGGGCACGGACACTAATTAACAATCGGCAGTTTGTAGATGCCGATTAAAGAAGGATGTATTTATGTCGCAAGTGCAAACACAAATAAAAGTCAAACTCCCTGACGGCGCTGAGCGCACGCTCAATGGGGGTGAGACCGGAGCAGACCTGGCTAAAAATATTAGCGAAGGCTTATACCGCAAGGCAGTAGGAGTCTTAATCAACGACGAGTTGAAAGACCTTTTCACACCATTGACCGATGGTGATACCGTCAAGATTCTCACTCCAGATAGCCCAGAATCAATTGAGCTTTTGCGTCACTCTACCGCTCACGTACTGGCTCAGGCCGTGCAGCGAATTTTTGCTGACGCCAAAATCGCTATTGGCCCCACTATCGCTGACGGCTTCTATTACGATTTCGAAATTCCTGGTCACACTTTAAGCACTGAAGATCTGACCCAGATTGAAGCCGAAATGAAAAAAATCGTGGGCGAAAATCAAAGGCTTGTGCGCTTTGATATTCCTGACGTTGAACAGCAACTGGCCGACTTCAAAAGTCAGGGTGAGAAATTCAAAGCCGAACTATTAAATGAGCACCGCGACCATAACCCGACTTTGTACTTGATGCAAGACAAAGAAGGCAAGACGGTCTGGAATGATTTTTGCCGCGGGCCGCATTTGCCATCTACTGGAAAAATCAAAGCCTTCAAACTTTTGAAAGTTTCAGGCGCCTACTGGCGTGGTGACGAAAAACGCGAGCAACTGCAGCGCATTTATGCCACCGCCTGGTGGTCGAAAGAAGATCAAGACGCTTATCTAAATAGATTGGAAGAAGCAGAAAAAAGAGACCACCGCAAATTATCGAAGCAGCTGGATCTTTTCTCTACCCACGAAGAAGTTGGCCCTGGGCTAATCTTCTGGCATCCAAATTTAGCTACTGTGCGTGACGAAATTGAAAACTACTGGCGCGGAGAACACAAAAAGCGCGGCTATGTTTTTGTTTATACGCCACACATTGCCAGCGAAGATCTGTACAAAATCAGCGGCCACTTAGAAAACTACGCTGAAAATATGTATTCGCCCATGGAAATCGACGGTCAAAATTACCGGGCAAAACCAATGAATTGCCCTGGTCACATTATGATCTACAAATCGAAATTGCACAGCTATCGTGATCTGCCAGTGCGCATGGCCGAACTCGGTACCGTTTATAGATACGAGCGCTCTGGTGTGCTGCACGGCATGCTGAGAGTGCGCGGATTTACACAAGACGACTCGCACATTTTCTGCACGCCAGAACAACTGGAAGACGAAATCTCAGCCATCATCGATTTGATTGAAACGTTGATGACCACTTTTGGTTATACCTACAAAGCATACCTGGCTACTAAACCAGAGAACGCTATGGGTAGCGATGAAGAGTGGGAAAGAGCCACTCGCGCGCTCGAAGGGGCCATGAAGAAACGCGGCATGCCCTATGAAGTTGACGAAGGTGGCGGCGCATTTTATGCACCAAAAATTGACGTCAAATTGTTCGACGCTATCGGCCGCGAATGGCAAGGGCCAACTGTACAAGTTGACTTGAACTTGCCCGAGCGCTTTGATGTTAACTACATCGGAGTGGACGGCAATCGCCATAAAGCAATCATGGTGCACCGCGCTGTGCTTGGTTCGATGGAACGCTTTGTCGGTGGTTTAATTGAACACTATGCCGGAGCTTTCCCGCTCTGGCTGGCACCAACACAAGTGACTGTACTGCCACTATCTGACCGTCACAATGACGCTGCCCGCGCCATTGCCGACCAGTTAAAAGCCGCAGATTTGCGGGTGAAATTGGACGAAAGATCAGAGACCATTAAATATCGCATTCGTGAAGCGCAAGTTGATCAAGTGCCTTACATGGTGGTAATTGGTGACAAAGAAATGGAAAACAACCAGATTGCTTTGCGCCACAGAAGACAAGGCGACATTGGCACCATGAGTGTCGATGAGCTTCTTGCGAAGTTGAAAAAAGAAATCGAGACCAAAGAATCGATTTAGTGAAAAAGAAAAGGTTCCGACAAAATCGGAGCCTTTTCTTTCGTTCGGTCGCTATCCGAAGCGGCGTTAACAGCAAGAAAATTTCCTGCTCTAAGCTTAGAGTTTCGAGCCGTAGCGTGTCCACAACACCCTTCAAAATCGCAGAGAAATTTTGCGCAAATTTCTCTATGATTTGGCAAGCGGTTTCAGAACTCCACTCACACAACACATCTTGTGATCATTTACTTACTACTATCGGCGCCAGAACTAGTATTCCACTGTTCTTTCTCTATTTTCCATCGACCATCCTCACGAATCAATCTAATAGTGCCTTTAGTCACACTTTTAGATTGAGTGCCTAAGATCGGATCTTTATACTCAGGGGCTTCCACCGCCAGCATGCAAATATCTCCATCGGTTTGTTCTGCAAGCACATGCACCTTGCGTGGTGCTAACTCCTGCATAAAATTGAACATGGCTTTGATTTGCGCCGGGGGCATTTTCTCTTTATCGGTTTTAATTTGGTCGGCGCGTGATTTGGTAAACATAGGGCTCAATTGATCGACACTGCTGGCAGCTAGCATCTTCTCGTGAAATTCCAAATAAGTCTCTGTCGGTGACGGAGTTATTGATATATCAGAAGCACCGTCCCGGCAGAAGGCCGGGCAATTAAACAAGGCAATGCCAATGATTGCAAGGGATGAGCGGCATATTTTGGCGGCGATGCTCTTAACTGAAATCACGATTGTTTCCCCGTTGAGGTCGGTAACCCACACCTCACTGACTCCAAATGGAAAATAGGAGGGTGTATTAAATAGTGCCTTTTGTGGGTACAGTGTTACAAGAAGACGGAGAATCACAACATGCGGCTGGATAAGCTGATGATACTGGTCATGTTCGTTGGGCTTTTAGCAGCCCTGGTTCTACCATGCATTGCTGCTCCCGATCTCAATCGCTGCACCCTTGAAATTCAAGAAAATCACAATTCGTCCATTAGAGACATGGCCACACCCGGCCTGCAGTTGTTCGCAAGCAAGAACAAGGGGCCCCATAATTTCGCCTCCAGTGGTGAAATCGTCGCCAACTGTGTCTCGACACTTATTGCCTCTTGCCCCCATAAACAAGCCGGGCAGCAGTTTATATATCAGGCCGTAATCGTCAGGCCACTCTGGATAGTAAATCAAGCGATGTTGATTTAAAAAGGCGCTTAACCAGTCCTGCTATGCAGTTAACTTCGCAGTCAAGATCTGCGTGGCTGCGCTTTTGAGGAGCTTTTAAGTTTGTCTGAATTCCAACTGATCCTGGACCTTTCGCTGGTCTGGCTAGCAGCCGCTTTGTTCGGGTTTCTAGCTGTGGGCCTTAAACAGCCGGCTATGGCCGGCTATATGTTGGCCGGTCTGGTTATCGGACCTCACGGTGTTAAGTTAATATCCAACCCCGACCAAATTTCAGTACTGGCTGAACTTGGCGTGGCCCTTTTGCTTTTTGCGCTAGGTCTCGAAGTATCCTTCAGACAATTGATGTTCCGCACCAGGCGAGTTGTCACTGCGGGGATATTTCAGATCATTTCCACGACTCTCGTTTTTGGCCTGGGAGTCACTTATCTCAAGCTGGCACCCTCGTGGCAAGCAGGTATGGTCTTCGGTTTCATCGTCGCTTTATCAAGCACAGTAATAGCCACGAAAATGCTGGTTGAACGGGGCGAGACTGATTCGATGCATGGTCGCATTCTTATTCCTTTGCTCATCGTTCAAGATTTGAGCTTGATTCCAGCCATGTCTATAATTCCAGCCCTGAGTGGCGCAGGCGGCGATACAGGTACGACATTATTGATGGCGCTGGGCAAAGCACTACTGCTGGTGGCAGTAGTAATCTTGCTGTCTACCAAAATATTGCCGCCTCTTTTGGCTAAAGTTGCGCAAACCAATTCACGCGAACTATTTTTGCTATTTATGATTTGTCTCTGCCTGGGCGTAGCTATCGCCAGTCACGAAATGGGCCTGTCCATTGCGTTGGGAGCATTCCTGGCCGGCATTATGGTAAGTGAATCGCCCTACGCTCACCAGGCTCTTTCAGATTTGATTCCCCTGCGCGATTTATTTGCCACGGTCTTCTTTGTCTCCGTGGGCATGTTATTAAGCCCTATGTACATTTACCAGCACTTGAACGAAGTGATTATTTTCGTCGCTCTGTTGATTTTCGGCAAAGCCATGTTGGCCGGAAGTGCCGCTTTGTTTGCTACAAGTAGTGTCACCAGTGCGGCTCTGTCAGGCCTATGCCTGGCGCAAGTGGGGGAGTTTTCGTTTGTACTTGCTACGGTGGCTAACAAGGCTGGCCTGCTTACAGGCTCGCTCTATAATTTATTCTTTGCCGCGGCCGTGATTTCAATGATTGCTTCGCCCAGCCTGGTGTCTTGGCTGGCGCCTGTCATTCGTAAAGTGAGAGAACCTGAAGCAATCGACTCGTCTGAAGGCGGTTCGCGCCATCTACCTCTCACAGGTCACATCATTGTCTGCGGCTTTGGCCGCATTGGCCGCCACGTTGCCCTGGCTATACGCGAAGCAGGAATGCCCGTGGCCGTTATCGAACTTGATGGCGGCGCCATTGAAGAATTAAAACAACGGCACATACCATTTATTTACGGAGACGCCGGCAGCAGACTGGTTTTAAGTGAATGCAATATCAGCGAAGCCACTACTCTCGTGGTCACTTTGCCAGACCCTCTCGGTGCAGTAAATATCATTAAAACTGCACTGGAAGTCAATCCGGCTTTACGAATACTGGTCAGGGCACACAGGCCGATTGATCGCATTGCATTTAAAGAAGCCGGAGCGGCCCAGATTGTCCAACCAGAATTTGAGGCCAGCCTTGAGCTCACCAAACAAGCGCTGCTCGGCCAACGGGCTTCACCATCGCAACTTGCCCGCGCTCTTACTTTTATTCGCCACAGCAGAGTGGAAGACTCTGATGACTATGACTATCATCCACCAATTGGAGAAATTATCGGATTTGCCAATGAAGATTTTGTCGGTGCCTGGTTCAAAGTGAAAGACTCACTGGCAGGTAAAACAATTAAAGAGCTCGATTTACGCAACAAAGTTGGAGTAACCGTGTTGGCAGTCAAGCGCGAAGAACAGGTGGTATCGCATCCGGTGCCAGGTTTTTCTTTACTGGGTGATGATTCCATCTATGTTGTGGGTCACAGCGATCAACTTGCCCACTGCCTTAAAGCACTGGCACAAACAGCGGTTTGATACTTTCAAATTTGCATCAGCCAATCTCTATTGCGATCTCGTTTCTTCTGTCCCAAGGTAGCGTAAATGGCGAGTCGTAAAAATACAAAGACGGCTCTGATTTGGCCTGTAAATCATGCACCCGCAAAAACTCGAATAACAAATCTGTGTGCAAAGCGATTGCTCGCTGCTTAGCAAATCCAGAAAAACGAATCACAGCCTGTCGGCTGGGCTCAGTCGTATGAAAACTAATGCGCTGATCAAGAGCCGCAGGGAGCATTTCAAGACTGAATTTGGACGGCATGACAAATTGTATGAGCCAACTACCATCTTTTTCGGTCTGGCGAACCGGTGCAGTCATCTCTATTTTCTGCCCCTGCTTAAGCATAACCGGGCTCGTCATCGCCACCTTTTCTTTAGGCACGTTCTTGCCAAAAATATAAGTTGCGAGAATCCAAAAGCCCTTGTCTGCAGCCTTTCTTTGGTCGCCGTCCACGGCAACCTGGGCGACAATCATAGGGAGATATTCTCTGATTTCGATATGGCCACTTTTTTCAATTACTTTGTACTTAGGTGTTTCACTGTTTTTGTAGATATTTTTCTCGTCATTGGTTTGAGCAAATGTTGATTCCACTGCGTTGGCCACAGTGGCCGTAATTTTTTGAAGTTTATCCATTTCAAGCTCTCCAGCTTACTTTCTCTATTTACTATGACACGCGCAATACAATATAGAAAGAATTGTATCACACTCGTGATACAATAGATTAATGGCCGGAAAACCAAAAGGCAGCCGTAGCAAAGACTATGACGATAAGCGACAAAAATTGCTTAGCAAAGCCGGACGCCTATTGCTAAAACAACCTACCGAGAAACTCAGCTTGCGCCAGATTGCTGAAGGAATTGAGGTGACAATTCCAACGCTCAATCATTATTTTGGAGGGCGTGACGGCATCATTACGGCTTTTCTTGAATACACATGGCAATCAGCACAGCGCCATTTAACTGACGCTGCAGAACCTAAAGGTGAACTGGCTGACTGTGTGCGCAGCAAGCTCGACAACCTCACTGACGCTATGCTCAATTTCGGCCTGGAACAACTGCATATGTTCGGCATGACGGAAGGCTTAGGACACACCACCTTGGGCCCTGCCTACCTCAATTATTTTCTCGAGCCAACGCTGCAAGCTGGAGAGAAGTGGCTTTCTTATTATCAATTAAAAGGCGAAATCGCCCCTGATATAGACTTGCGTTTTGCTGCAATTGCTCTCTACTCGCCACTTCTTATCTTACTAATGCACCAACATCAACTTGGCGGTGCGAAAGTTCGCGAAGCCAAAGTCGATCAATTTGTTGAACAACACAGCAAAAATTTCTTGAAATATCTACGCAAATAATAAGTGGTATCGCCTACGGTGCCATACTAAAAATTGGATACATCAATTTTCTCCGTCGAGCGGAAAGGTGAACTCACCTTCAGATAGTGCCTGCCATCTTCACCCACAGAAACTGAGATATCAGCCCCTGCACCGTTTCGTTCTTTGTTATCTATCTGCCGCAAAAAGGCAAGTGTTTCTTTAAAACTTTGGCCGTTCAGGCTATCAGCAAGAAGACTGAAAGCGGCATCAAGCTCTTCACCACTTTGTACCTGATCAAATTCACTAGCGAAATCTCTAGCAGTCTCACCTGACAAATTCACACTCATGACAATATTCCCCAAGAAATGTAGTAAATGGCTCCACATTCATGACGATACGAAAGTTCTGTGACTGAACAGTTACTAAAAAAGACATTTAAATTTGAAACTTTCCCGACCTCAGTCAGTCTCTCGCAGCGGAGACAGAACTGATCAAGGAAACCATGGCTAAAAAGAGCAAGAGCAAACAGGAAGAAGATAAACAAGTTGAATGGCCAGCGGTAACCAGTATTGCCAGAAGAAAATTCGGTCTGTCAAAATTTCGACCAGGTCAAAAAGAACTTATTGAATGTGCCCTGACAGGCAAAAACTCGCTGGGAATATTACCCACCGGTGCAGGTAAATCGCTCTGTTTTCAATTGCCCGCCTTGATGCTGCCGCAAAACACCGTCGTTGTTTCACCGCTCATTGCTCTGATGCAAGATCAGCAAGAGAAGCTGGCTGAAGTGGGAATTGACGCTGCCAGTGTCAATTCGACTTTGACCGACAGTGAAGAAGCATCAGTGCGTGATGCAATTTTAGACGGCGACCATAAGCTCATTTATGTCACTCCCGAACGGTTAGAAAACGAAGACTATCTGGAAGTTTTGATGGAGCAAGGCGTATCACTGCTGGTAATTGATGAAGCGCATTGCGTTACCCAGTGGGGGCATGATTTTCGCCCTGCATATTTATCTATTCGTACCGCTCGAGAAAAATTAGGCAAACCGCCAGTAATGGCTCTCACAGCAACGGCAACTAGCGAAGTGGTGGCGGATATTTTGACTCAACTGGCTATCAGTGATGCAGAAATTGTGCAATTTGGCATTGAGCGCAAAAACCTGGTCTTTCAAGTGATAAACACTTTGAGCGAAGCGGCCAAGCAAGAGCAAATAAGCAGTTTGCTCAACAGTTTAGAAGGTACTGGAATCATTTATACCTCTACAGTAAAAATTGCCATAGAACTGCATCAATGGCTCATTGCGCAAGATATCAGAGCTGGAATTTATCATGGCAAGTTGCCGGTGCGCGAGCGTGAAGAGACCCAACACGCTTTCATGAATGACGAAATAAAAGTAGTGGTGGCGACCAAAGCTTTTGGTCTCGGTATCAATAAACCTGATGTGCGTTATGTGATTCACTACCAATTTCCTGATTCGGTGGAAAGTTATTTGCAAGAAGCAGGACGGGCAGGGCGAGATGGTCAACCGGCTAAAGCTGTACTGCTCTATCAACTAGAAGATCGCCGAGTGCAGAGTTATTTTCTGGGTGGAAAATATCCTACTCGCGAGCAATCGCGCATCATCTACGAAGCACTTCTACATACACCTGACGGTCATACTCTGGCGACTTTGACTGAGGCTACCGGTCTTGCGGCTAACAAAGTCAAAGTGGTTGTAGCCTATCTTGAAGGCGCCGGTGTGGTGAAGAAAAAGCGCCGGTTCATCATAGATAAAGACTTCGATAGTGAAAAAGCCTTTGATGAATTTCTCAATGCGTATGAAGAGCGCCATCATTCAGATCGCGAACGCTTGAGCCAGATTATGCATTACGGCCAGACTATGGAATGCCGCAGTCAATTCCTCAAACGCTATTTTGAAGAAGATGTGGCCGACCCGTGTGGTCAGTGCGACAATTGCGTCAATGTACGTGATACTGCGACTGGTGCCACAGGCATCTTGACATAATCTCATTTGATAAGATTCTAGCTGGGCAGTTAACTTCCCACAGCCTAACAAAAAATACAACTGATAGGTTGTATTGATTTACAACCTTGTATCTTGAGTTCTTGACTGCAATTTGCGGTTGAGCAAGACTGTTC
>JAVHQC010000023.1:0-60131 GCA_036170915.1 Cyanobacteria bacterium auto_48_18 | reverse complement strand
GTCGGAGCTGGTGTCGGAACCGGAGCTGGTGCTGGTGTCGGAGCTGGTGTCGGAACCGGAGCTGGTGCTGGTGTCGGAGCTGGTGTCGGGGTCGTCGGTGCTGGTGTGGGTTTTGGTGGCACCGGTGGTGGCACAGCTTTAGCGGCTGGCGGCACAGAAATTTGTCCGGTCTTATTCGCTTGAGGAATGGCCTGTTGACCAAGAGCGCCTTTCAGCGCGCGGCGCACATCAACTGCAGACTTACTGGTTTCGCTTGTTGGCGTATTAACAATGCGCTGGTGCAGCTGCATTATCGGCTCGCGCGCTTTTTTCTCAGCAGGCAATTTGTAAAGTGCTTCCGCCACTTTATCAGCAACATTCTGCACCATGTCAATTTCGTTGCGCGTCCAGGCACGTCGATAATCGCATTGCTGCAAAATCACACAACCGTGAGTGCCGAACTGACTGCGCAGAGAAACTCCGAGCAGCGACTTAGCATTAATCAACTGCAGCTCTTCTTGAGCCGGCGAGACATAAGAATTTTGCTGACCTTCAAAAAGCTTGAGCGGTTCGCGAGCTAGTAAAGTTTGCGCCACTAGCGCCGAATCACCCGAAGGCCAATAACATTGCTGCAAACTCTGTACTTTATCTTGCTGCCAGAATTCATAACATTTCCAACCGGCTTGCTGATCATCTGTGCAAATAAACAGACACCGGCTGACATTTAAAGCCTTACCAAGAATATTCACAACCATGAACAGGGCGTCGCCTATTCCTAGTGAATAGGTCATCAGGTTGCCAATTTCGACTAAAAACGTATCGCGAAAAGTATCCCGCTGAACGATATCGTTGATTTGCGCCAGGCGGATGATGTCACCCAGTTCGCCTAATACCACCCGCATCATATTCAATTCGTCGGGAGTAACGTCATTCGAACGGCTCATGGTCATAGAGCCAAAGGTACGCCCTTGCAAGACCAGAGGCAAAGTTGTCGAGCGACCGACTATAGGTGAGCCCGTAGAGCGATATTCACAGATCGAAGTGACATTGGGATCAAGCGGGTTGCTCAATAAAATCTGGCACGCATCAGCCGAGAAGTGGTCTCCGAGTTCCTTGACGGTGGTCTCAAGAATCCTCTTTAAATCCCGAACTCCGGTCAGTTTTTGCACTAGCGGGCTGTTCATACAGGCTTTAGTTTACCTTCGCCGAAATGCGAAATCGCTGACATAAGTTTAGTCTACCTTACTTGTATATCACTGCTATGCCCGCGGCCGAGCACCTTAAAAACCTGCATTATCAAGACAACTACTAAAACGCCAAAACGGGCACAGAATTTGCCATACATCGATAATACAACTGGCGAGATGCTGATAATCACAACTGGCGATATCAAGCGGCTACAAATACTGTGAACAACGTTCTGAGCCCGGCCAGGGTAGTAGAATAGCTCAGGCGCAACACTCGCCGCTAATTATCAGGGGCCCGGATGTCCAATCTTCGCAACATCACTTCGCCTCTTTCCATCGGCGACATTATCGGTCGGGCATTCCGCATATTCCGCGTGAATATCGCCCTGATCGCTCAGGTATTAATTTTGCCTACGGTGTTGCTTTGCGTGGGACGCATCGGCTTCATCCTCGGGCTCACTTATTTCACCAAAGGACGCCCAGCGGTGGAAGCAATGTGGACATGGGGTCTCGCCGGACTGGTCGGTCTGGTCATTTTAATTATCGGCGCTTTTGTTCTCTATTTACGTCAGCTTTCGCTTGTGCGTTTATTCACTGGCTTTGCACCTACTTTTGCCGAGGCTCAGCAATTTGTTAAAGGGCGTGGCTGGTCACTGGTTGGCCTTGGTCTAGCCTATTTTGCCGCAGTGATGGCACTGGTGCTGGTCTGGTCTGTCGCACTAGCAGTGTGCTTACCGCTTTTTGCTATGAAGAGCGCCGGCATCATCGCCGGCAGTATCGGCATCATATTTGGCCTGGCAGGCGGGCTGGCTTCACTAACCTATGTAGGCATAGTCGCTCACATGACCATGTCGAGTATGGCAATAGAGTCAGATGACCTGGGTACGCTAATTTCTCACTCGTCGGCGCTAACTGCCCGCGCATTTTTCCGCTCCACAGTCTTTCTTTTTGTCACCGCCGTTTCAGTCTCGCTGCTGGCTTATCCGCTTTCTGTGCCACTGGTTATCGTGGTCGTAATCAATAGCGTCACGCAAGGAATAATTGCTGGTGGCCCTCATGCAGCTGGCGACGTGCCTATCTATATTCAGGTGATTTCACAAGTCTGGGAACAGCTGATTAATATGATAGTAGGACCAATTCTATTTATCTGTTACGGTCTCTACTATTGCGACCTGCGCATGAGGCAAGAAGGGCTTGATCTGATCGAGCGCGTAAACGGTCTGGAGCTGCAATCGCAGGCGTCCTGAATATGGAATTTAAAAACATAGCTGGACAAATTGCCGAGGTAGCCAAAAACTACGATTACCATGAGCCGCCAGGCATTCTAGTCAAATTGCAAGAAATGATGACTGCCATAGCCAGAGCCATTCGAGATTTGCTCAATCTCATTCAGCTGCCACAAACCGGCAGTAGTGACACAAAAATGGTGGGAAATTTGCTGCAGATTTTGCTGGCCCTAGCGGCAGTGGTGGCAGTAGTTGTTGTGGCTTTTCTGGTGATTCGCCGAGTGAAACATTTGCAAGCACAAAAGCAAATGACACTGGGTGAAATGATCGACGGAGAACGTGCCCTTAACGCTAAAGGCTGGCGCAATTTGGCAGAGGAACTTTCACAAACCGGATCGCTGAGAGAAGCATGCCGAGCCATTTACATGAGCTGCTTACATCATCTTGATGAATCATCCATCGCCGTTTTTGCGCCAACAAAAACTAACTACGAATATTTCTATGCTCTTAAACAACAAACCCTGATTGCCCAAAATTTCCGCACATTGGTTGATCTGGTAGAGTTGATTTGGTTTGGTGGAAAAACTGCAACTGCAGCTGATTACCGCCAATGCTTGAGTCTATTGAATCGGATCGAGGAAGAAGCAGCACAGTTTGTCCAGAACAAAAATCAGATGTCCGGGGCAAAAAGATGAACAACCTCAACAAATTGAAAAAAGGTTTTCTCTGGCAGCTCACGGCACTACTTGTGGTATCAATTGGTCTGGTTTACGCCACCGTTTCTACTGACAAACAGCTCGACAAAATCATGCCCGAAGCGCAGAGCTGGGCCTCTTCCAGCAATTTCAAACCGAGCGGTATGTCGGCTGCCTTTGAGCTTTTTGAAAAAGTTTTCCAGGGTGAGCGCCTGGTTAAGAAATGGCAATTGCCTTATCGAAAACTAGGTGGGCAGAAACCACCTTATAAAATTACAGACGATGCTTTAAGTGATTTTCCCCAAACTGACGGTCAAAATCATGGTGTGCTTTTTATCGTCAGCCCCGACCAGTCTCTGGCACAGTTTGAAGTAGACGAATTATTGGCTTGGGTCGAGAAAGGCAATTACATTGTCTATCTCGACAACTTTATGCTGCGAACTTCCAGACGACTAATAGACAAACTGGGAATGGACGTGCGACAGCTTGAGCCGGCAGCTGTAAATAAAAAGACTGACGGCCAAAACGTTCTCAAACCGTTGCCCATATACAACCACTTGCGCCAACTGCAACTCAGTGCCGACCATAGTTTAAAGGGCGGGCAAGCTCTAGCTACGGTAGATGGCGCTTGTCTAATTGCTGAGAAGAACTACGGCAAAGGCAAATTGCTAATTAGCAGCTGTCCCAATCTAATCGTCAATCGGCAAATCAGTCGCACTGAATATTGGCCGAACTTTCAATTTATCACCAACTGGCTCGCCACTACAGATGGTGACATCATGTTTGACGAGCGTTGTCATGGCTTGAGCCAGGGCGTCAATGTCTTCTACTACTTTTTGCACGGACCAGCCGGGTACGTTACAGCACAAATTTTACTCTTAATCGCCATTGCCATACTCAGCGCTAATCAGCGCTTTGGCGCACTGGCTTTCGTTAACAATAGACGAACCATCTCTAATCTTGAGCACATCAATGGTCTTTCCAATACCTATCTAAGAGCCAATGCCAGGCAGGCGGTGATTGAGATTATCTGGCAAAATCTGCGCCTGAAAATTTGCAAGATGGTACAGATTTCACCGCATGAAAACAATGAAAAGCTCATTGAAGAGCTTAAAGCTCAAGGAAGCCCTCAGGCTCTTGAGATGGCCAGCATAGCCGACCGGTGCGAAAAAGCCGTGGCCAATGCCAATCTAAATGATGATCAGCTCAGAGAGCTGGTAGCCTCGTGCGATAAGATATCGCAAAGCACAGAACGACGTTTGACAACTTCAGGAAGATAACCAGGGGACGAGATGCAGCAACCAGCAGCAGCAACAGGCGTAAGCGAAGAATTGCTTAGAATCAAAGATACCTTTGATAAGCTGCGCACCAGCCTGAACGAGAACATCGTCGGCCAGGACATGGTGGTGGATCAATTGCTCACAGCAATTCTTGCTGATGGCCACGTACTTTTAGAAGGAGTGCCGGGTACAGCCAAGACCATGCTGGTAAAAACGGCTGCGGCACTGGTTGGCGCCAACTTCGGCCGCGTACAGCTCACTCCCGACATGCTGCCGTCTGACATCCTCGGCACCAACGTCTATGATCTAAACTCACGCACTTTCACTTTGCGTAAGGGCCCGATTTTTACGGGCATGCTGCTGGCTGACGAAATCAACCGCACCCCACCTAAAACTCAGTCTGCATTACTTGAAGGCATGGAAGAACGCCAGGTCACTCTAGATGGTCACACTCATAAACTGCCCGACCTTTTTATGGTCGTGGCAACGCAAAACCCGGTGGAATTCGAAGGCACCTATCCGCTGCCCGAAGCTCAACTCGATCGCTTCATGCTTAAAATTTTGATTTCTTATCCGCAAGGCGACGCTGAAAAACAAATGCTGCGCAACTGGCAATCTGGCCACTATGGTCGTTTCGCCGCCCCTCTGACACCGGTTTGCACTGAAGCCGATATTGTTCAATGTCGCAAGTTGCTTGTACATATGAAGGTAGAGGAAAGCATTCTTGATTATGTAGTGGCACTGAGCCAAAAATCGCGCAATATCTCGGACCTTTCCCTGGGAGCCAGCCCACGAGCGGCCCTTGCCTGGCTCGCTGCAGCGAAAGCCCACGCGGCCATTGAAGGGCGCGACTTCGTCACACCAGACAATATCAAGTTCGTTGCCGAGCCGGTTTTAAGGCACAGACTTTTGCTCACAGCTGAAGCCGAATTAGACGGCGTCACCGTTAATCAGGTCATTACCAATCTGCTCAGGCAAGTTCCGGTGCCTCGTTAACTTTCTAAAGGTAGAAGGTAGAAACTTGATAGCGAGCACAAGGCTCTATTTCATACTGATACTAGCCATGGTGCCCATGGCGTGTGCTGCCTGGTGGCCACAGTTTGCTTCTGAATTGACCAAGCTGGGCCTAATCGTAGATATTTTGCTTTTAATCGCATTGATAATCGAATATCAAATTACGCCCAAACCCAATTCAATTAATGCTGAACGCCAGGTAGAAGATAGACTTTCTATTGGTCGCGACAATAAAGTTAGCCTCGAAATTACTTATAGTGGTACCACTGCTCTGCGGTGCGAAGTCAAAGATGACGTGCCCGGCGCAATGGAATTTGATTATGCCAGAGCACAAATTTTTCACACCATCCTCAAGCCGCAAGAGACTGTCAGCCTCAATTATATTTTGCACCCGCGCAAGCGTGGTTCGTATGTTTTCGGCAAGACCAACATTCGCTATCTGAGCCTGCTTGGCCTCACCTGGCGAGAAGTGAAAGTCGATTTAACGCGCAATGTGAAAGTCTACAGCGACTTAAAAGCACTGCATGATCTGTCGGTTAAACTTTCGCATTCCTCAGAACTAGGCGAATTGCACCAGAAGAAACGCGGCCAGGGTACTGAGTTTGCATCGCTGCGCGAATATGCCGTGGGCGACGACAGCAAAGCGATTGACTGGAATGCTACGGCGAGGCGCGATCGACCGGTGGTGCGCACCTATGAGACCGAGCAAGAACAAAGGCTTTTGATTTTAGTTGACGCCGGTCGCATGATGGTAAGCGATCTGGAAGGCTTAACCCGCTTCGACCGAGCGTTGAACGCTGCACTTTGCCTGGCTCTTACGGGTCTTTCGCACAACGACCAGGTGGGCATCGGCATTTTTGCCGACAAACCGCTTTTGTATCTACCACCTAAACGCGGCAAAATTTATATGAACCGCATTCTTGAAGCCACTTTTTCGGTGGAGCCAAAGATGGTAGAGCCCGATTATGCCGGCATCCTCGCCTACTTCGCTTCCGCTCAAAAGGGCCGCTCACTGATGGTGGTGCTAACAGATCTAACCGACCCTACCGGCTCGCAAGCACTCTTAAGCGGACTGGCCAACCTGGCACCACGGCATTTGCCTTTTTGCGTAACTTTAAAAGACAGGCAAGTATTAGAAATGGCACAAGCTACAGGCTCAGATACAGATAAGGGCCAGAGCATTGCTGCAGCCGAGCCCCCAGAAGGTGAGGAGAAGTCCAATGAGAGATCGAATATCAGTGGTTCCGCTAAAAGGCAGAAGGTAGAGACTATTTA
This sequence comes from Cyanobacteria bacterium auto_48_18, assembly GCA_036170915.1. Classification (GTDB taxonomy): domain Bacteria; phylum Cyanobacteriota; class Vampirovibrionia; order Obscuribacterales; family Obscuribacteraceae. The sequence goes on along the minus strand of JAVHQC010000023.1, from coordinate 53,475 downwards.
CAAGCGGGCCGTGGCGATTGATTTACTCAATCAAAGAGAAATCGCCTTATCAACATTGACTCGTCGGGGATGCCTTGTGCTTGATTGCCCACCTCAAGAATTATCAGATAAGCTGGTGGAAAAATATCTGGAAGTTAAGAGCCGAGCGCGTCTTTAGACCAGGCTATTGTCGCAGGCATATTTAACGAGCGCTGTGCGACTTTTCAAATTTAGTTTTTTGCGAATGCGTGAGGCGTGCAATTCCACCGTAGACTCGGTGAGAAACAATCGCTGAGCAATTTCCTTATTGGCAAAACCTGACGCAATCAGTTTCAATACTTCCATCTCGCGAGACGAAAGCGGCGGGATATCGTCTACCACCGGTCGCTCTTCAAAACGCCCCAGAGGCTTAGCAGCAACTGGAGCTTTGGCGGCTACTTCTAAAGCATTGGTTAATTGCTGGGTTAAGTTACCGAGCAAATTCATGTGGAATAACTGGTCTTTTACCTGGTGATAAGTTTGACAATGTGAAAGAGCGATAGCAGCTTGCGAAATTGTAAGTTCAATAGTTTCTAAATCTTCCTCACTCCACAGGCGGCTCTGGTCATTCAGCACCAGTATGACCACACCGAAGTGTACACCTTGATGTGATAGCGGCGCACCGGCCATGGCTCTGATGCCACTGTCTACGAGCACATCAATATTTTGTTCAGTCAACTGTTTCGATTGCCGCAACTGCGAAACTTCGCTAATTCCGCGCGTTTTTTGTTGAAATAAACTGACAGCAAACATAGGGAACTGACCAGTACGACCAAGACCGAGAGGCGACAAATCGGGTTCGACATATTCATGAGTGACCATTGGATGCGAAGGTCCATCGGTTCGAATAACCAGACAGCGAGTGGCTTTAAAAATTCGACCAAGGCTATCGGCCAAGGTCTGCAAGAGATAATCGCGATCTAGCGAAGAATGCAATTTGCATACGGTCTGTCGCAACCAGCGTTCAAAAGCCAGTCTCTTAGTGACACCATCCATGGCATCATTTTCTTCCGCACCATGAACTGGATGGCCAACCAGTTCGTTGTCGGGATTGCTTAAAAAATCACGAGGTATAAATTGCAGACAGACGAGACTTTCTGATTGACCGGTGAGCGAAACCAGGGCTGCTACACAGCCAATCTGTTTTAGATCAGAAGCCGAAACTGAAAAGCAGCTGTTGCTCACCGCACGCGCAAGTGACTGTTGCAGAGCATCGAGAAAATTTTTCGAGCCAGGAAAAACGTTCTTGAATGGCTGGCCAATCAGACTTTTACTACCTGAATCAAACAGATTGCGAGCAGCCAGGTTGGCTCGTTCTACCATCAACGTTTCACGGCGCAGCACCACTGTCGGTAGCGCTGAAGTCTCAAAGTTTGGCTGGCTGAGCCCCCCTAAAGCAGCATCGTCAACAGCGGCGCTGGTTTGCAAATTTAAGGCCATGGCCAGCATACGAGCAATGACCTGACCCAGATCAAGCAGCTCTTCGGAAAAACCACCTACAGTGGCCGATCTTTGCATTAAGAGCAACCCTGTGATTTCGCCGCCGAAGACTAGCGGAAAAAGTACGCAAGTAAGATCGTCTTTTGAGCCGCAAAATTCTTCAAGGTCACGCAAAGTCAGTGGAGTTTTGTCTAAACGCGCCTCATCCAGCGGAACCCATTGCTCTTGCCTTAATAAACCATGCAACTCACTCTGGGCCGGTATTTCTAAAATCGTGCCGCCGACAGCGCCATGTTGATTGTGAGAGGAGTCACCGCTGCGAATGGAAGCCATCCGACTGAGTTTTAAGCCGTCAAATTGAGGATCTTCAACCAGAGAGAATAATGTGCAGGATGACAGTTCAAGAGCTTTGCCAATAGCCGCCATGTCGCTTTGAAAAAAGTCGCCGCTGCTGCGACGAGAACTCTCCGACAACTGCTGCAACAATTTGACTACAGGAGTAAAGAGTATTTCGTGCTCGTTTGCTGGCGAAACTTTTTCAGGATTCATACTTTAAATTGAGCCTGCGAACACAGAGGTCTGGAACATTTGGTCGCCAGTAAATGTCTATTCACCAGTACTCTGATTATATTGCTTATGCCTGACCAGCTTTGGCAAAACTGCCGCTCTAAGCCCCGGAAAGTGTGTTAGCAAGAGGCGTTAGAGATACTCATAATCTTCTTGAATTTCTTTGAGCACCATACGCTTTGAGAATCGCTTCACCAGTTAGCAACTTGTCATGGCACCGAAGATTTAATATTAATCCACCAAAGGAGTGACCCGGCTCCGCGGCCATATCGCCCACAGATTCAGTAATTCACCCCCTTCCACCTGACATCAAGATAGTATAGAATTAATATATGTGATTGTAATCTCACCAGGAGTCCGTGTATATGTCCAGCGAATCATCAGCAAAGAAACCTAGCGCCCAAAAGTCGTCTCTGCGTAATCTAAAGCGTCAGTTCGGCCGCCGCATGGTTGAGACTTTGTTGTTGTCTCCAACGCTCATTGACGACATTGACAAAATCCGCGCTGCCGGCGTGCGTATCCGCCTGGTAGACGGCCCCTGCCGTGCTTATTACGATCGCAAAAAACGCACCATTTATATCGGACGCTGGTGTCCTCGCAACTACAAGTTGATCAGCATCGCCCACGAATTCGTGCACGCTCTGGTTAAGCCGACAATCGATCCTATTCCCGGAAAAACCGGACGACAAGAGTTCATCACACGTTGTCTCGAAGAAGAAACCGAGGCAATTGTCCACGAAATCGAGATCGTCAAAGATCTGCTTAAGGCTGATATTGCCGTTGATCCCAAAGAGCTGGAGTGGCTGAAGCGCTATAAGCGTGGCGGTCGCAAGGCAATCATCAAGGCGCTGGAGAAGACTATTACGTCTACTACCGGCGAAGATTATCCTGAATATTACGGCAGCTGGTACGACGAAATTGTGCCTCTAGCGCAGCGTTTACCTTAAGGTAGCGCCTAGTTAAGACATTAGACCGAATATGCCAGGCTGGGGAAATCTTCGTTCTCTTCTACTGAATCGATGGTGAACGGTTCTGTAGTCAAGGCGCAGGCATGCGGCAACAGTCGACGAATCTCTTCGGCGATATAACGCGCTTGCACTATGCGACTGTGCAGGTGAATAGTCTCGTATTCAAGCCTAATGCGAGTGCCGTCTACCGCTGTTACTTCTCTATGGCGAATCAGGCTGGTAGCCTGACGCAATACTTCTTGAGGAGTCTTAATCACTGCGCGAGAGTGAGTATGTGGGAGAAGGCTACCTGTGGCATCGTAAGTCCGGTCAATCCAGGCTTCACCGGCCACTCGGATACCGGCCCGTTCGCCGGCTTGCAGCAGTGTATTGCCCGCCGGACCAACCAGAACCAGCCAGCGGTCGTATTCGGCCAGAGCTTTGGCCACAATTGTTGCGATGCGAATATCGTGACTCATCTGTCGATAAAGAAATCCGTGCGGACGCACCTGAGTTACTTCCAGGCCAAAGATGCGGGCCATTCCAGACAGTGCGCCTAACTGATAGAGCACTGAGGCTCTTAGTTCGTTAGATGAAAGGTGAATTTCTCTTCGGCCAAAACCTGCCAAATCGGGATAACCGATATGGGCGCCAAGAGCCAGACCGTAATAGCGAATGCTTTCAAGTGCAGCTTCCATTAACACCGGATCGCCTGAGTGCGCACCGCAAGCCACGTTAGCTGAGGTGACAAAAGGTAGAACTTCTTGTTCACCTTCTACTCGATAGGGCCCGTAGCCCTCGCCAATGTTGGTATTGACGTCAACGCCGGTGGACAAAAGTATTCTGGCATTACTGGGGGCGAAGACTGGCTGTGCTGCCGGTGTTGGGGCAGAATCGCGACCGCCGCGTCCTCTTTGATGCTTGGTTCTACGCATCTAATTTGCTCCTGGGAAAATCCCAAGCATAGGGAAAAGGCTTAGTTTACCAGCTTGAGAGTTAATTTCTAATATCAGAGTAAACCCTATAGCTTTGTGTAAAGCTACAATTAAAATGGTGTCATGCCACTTAAGGCTTTCCCAGCGGAGCAAGCAGCTTGCAACGATTTACTTTTGCCATTTTGCCTACCCTACTGGCCATAAGCCTTGGTCTTGTCAGCACCCAGCCCCTGCAGGCAGTGGTTGGCCCAGGGGAGAGCCCCGTGCAATTGCGATTTGCGGCTATGGACGCTTTGCTGCATGGCAACAGTAAAGACGCACTAGATCTCTACGACACTGCAATTCAAGAGTCGATTCAGCAATATGGCGAAAGCTCTACTTTCGTAGCTGACCTCTATTACGAAGCCGGAACTGTTGCCCTGGAGAGCAGCCAATTTCCGGCGGCCGAGCACTATTTAACTCGCGCTGTAAAAATAAATCCCTATTCCACCATGGCCAAAATCAAACTGGCCGAGCTTTATCGTTTGCAGATTAAACCAGCGGAAGCATCAAGACAATTCCGCCAGGCAGTACAAATTAATCCAAATTCGCCCGTCACCAGGCATGCTTATGTTCGCTGGTTAGCAGCTAACGGCACCACTTCACAAGAAAATGCTATCGCTACCCAGGAGTCATTGAAGCTGGCTCTGCTCAATGCGCAGACAAACGAAATTAATCGTGCTCGCGACACCAAGGGTACGCACGCCTCCTCGGTGACACTTGCTCCCGCTCTAATTGCTCCACTCGGTAAAGGTGTGCCTGCAGAAGCGAATTTCAAGCCGGCCACCGCAGCAAAGCCTGCTGCAAAATCTGAAGCGGAAAAAATTTCTGAGACTGAAAAACCGGATGATCTAAAGCCAGCCAGGAAGCCGAAAGCAGTCACCAGCCTGTTTCCTTTTAAAGACGTTAACAAAGATTCGATTTTAGAAAAAGAAAAAGCGCAAAAGCATGAACAAGAATTAGCGAAGCAAGAAGCGGCTAAAAAAGATGCAGCGCGCAAAGAAGCCATAGCCAGGGAAGCTAGCGCCCGAGCGGCAGCCGATCGCGAAGCGGCGCTGAGAAAAGCGTTGAAGGAAGCACAGGCAAAGATCAAACAATCTCAGGCAAAGAAACCGGCAAAAGTCGAGACCGCTGTTGTGAAGGCAAAACCAGAAACAAAGCCAGTCGAATCAAAGGCTGTAGAGAAAACTGCGGATGCCGAGCCAAAGAAAGTGGAAGCGGCGAAACCAGCTAAAGTTGAGAAAGTCGCGCAACCAAATATAGTGCCTTCAGCCCAGCCTATGTATCAACAACCCATGATGTACCAGCCGATGCCGATGATGCAAGTGCAGCAACCGCCAAAAACGAAAAAGGCCGGCCGCACGACCATGGTGCCACCGCCACCACCTACGATGCCTATGTATCCACCTATGCAGATGATGCGGCCACAGATGCAGCCTTATCCTCAGCCGCAAATGGCAGCACCGCCTCCGCAGCCAAAAAAAGTCGCACCTAAACCGGCGAAAGAAGAGCCGGTAGAGCAACCAGAAGAGAAACCAGCCGTAATACCACAAAGCAGCGAACCAGACTTCTTAATTGACTGGGGCGGCGGCAGCAATAAGAAAAAAGGTAAATAGTCTAGGGTTTGGCGGCTGCTGCAGCAATGCCGCCACCACCACCTGGGCGTAATCGTTTAACCTGATCAGGAGTAAGAATAGCTCTTATAGCCAGCAAATCGTCGAGCTTGTTTGATTCTAAGTCATCTAGCAAACTGCGCAACTCTTGCCGCTTAGCTTTAATTTGAGCGGTACTAAATGTTGGATCGGAAATCATCTCTCTCATCTCAGCGCGCTTACTTTTGATAGACTGCAAAATTTCTTTGCCCACGCCTTTGTTTTTTGAACGCAAAGCAGCAATGCGACTTTTTTGCTCGTCGCTTAAATTGAGCTGCGACAGATCAAGAGTATTTCGACCCATGGCACTGGCCATGCCGCCTCCCATGCCCTGATTGATGCCACGCCCCATCCCGCGGCCAGCAAGCCCTGAACCGGCAAAATTGCGCCGGCGCATTGGTCGGTCTCCAGGGCTAAGCCCCGGATGCATAGTAAAACTGTTTGCCCCTATGCCTGGCAAAGGCTTTTCACCATCAGCATTAATAGTGGACGGTGAGGCGTTGGCGTCAGCAGCGAAACGACGTTCTCTCAAAACACGCTTAATACGTCTATGCTCTCCGCGCCCGGCTGGCATAACATCACTTTCGTCAATGGGAGCCGTATCTGAAGCTTGTGCTAGAGCCGAACCGGCGTCAGTCACCACGGGCACCATAAGTAGCACCAGCAAATTTGTAAAGATAGTAAGGAGTGTTTTCACATCCTTATAATTTGATTGCATACAAGCCGTCCTCGTTAGTGCTGAAGCCAAGATCTAGGGCATTATCTGTATTTTCGTAATCATATAAAGCAACCAATTCTTCACTGTCATTGACTTGGTTTTGATTGATATCGTGCTCATGCTTATTCACACCTCCACTTTTGCCTGTGGCAGCCAACATTTGCGCTGTGTGAGTATTGGCAGGAGTACTGGCAGAATTTAGATTGGCTTTAGTGCTCACATCGGTTTGCGTTAAACGGGCTTGCGTTAAACGGCTTTGCATTAACGGAGGTTGCACTGGGGTCTGTGTAACAGTTTGCGCTATTGTCGGCGCCGTTTGCCCGCTCGCTGGTTCAGATTTCTGCGCACTTACCACACCTGTTGAGTTCGGCTTAGTTATAGACGCCACTGTAGACGGTGCAGGCTTCAATTGAGCCAAAGCGAAAGACAGTGCGATAACAGCAGCAGCACTGGCCACTAAATAATACTTCTTCTTCGATGATGCCACCGGAGTAAAGGGCACCACATTGCTAGACGCGGTCACACTTGATGCCGGTGCAGGAGTAAGCTCGCCAGATTTTGCCTGAGCGGCCAGAATTTTAGCTTCAATATCGCCACTGAGATCGCGGCTGAGGGTCACTTCGGGAATGGTTTTAACTTGCATAACCACTGAATCAATCTCTGCCAGTCTGGCGGTGCAGGCCTCGCAATCGGCCAGGTGGCGTTCAACGACCTCGGCTTCTTCAGCACTGAGTTCTAGATCGTAGTAGGCATCAAGAGCTTCTTCTAATTGTTGGCATTTGGAATTCGAATCTTGCATGTCTATCACCTGAATGTGGCGGGCAAATTAACTTCACTGGAAAAATACGGAGCGAGCAATTCTTTGAGTTTGATACGGCCATAATGTAGCCTGGAGCGCACGGTGCCGATATTGGCGCCGACAATTTCGGCAATTTCACTATAGGAGAATCCTTGAAGATCGTGCAAAATCAAAACGGTTTTTTGGGCCTCAGGCAGCTCATTGAGTGATCTTTCTACCATATTGGTCTGCTCACTCATATCGAGACTTTGTGATGGATTCGGCTGCTCGTCGGCAACTTGCGAAAGCGGTTGATTGAGGATTCGGTCGCCTTCTTCCTCGGCTACTGTAGACTGCGGATCAAAGGACACCACTACAGTGGACCTCTTTCTCTGTCTTTGTCTTAGAATATCCATACAGTGATTGTGGGCAATGCGGAAAATCCAAGAAGCAAAGATATTCTCGGTGCGAAACTTATCGAAATTTTGATGCACTTTGACAAAAGTGTCTTGAACAACCTCCTCGGCTTCTTCGCTATTATTCAAAAGCCTGTACGCGATCATGAACACACGGTTTTGATACCGCTTCACTAAAGTACTGAAGACAGTCATGTCCCCATCCACTCTATATTTTTTTATCAGGGCCTCGTCTGAAAGGTCCATAGTCTCCAACCTTGTGGGTGGTTAATAGGTAAAACGCTAAAACTAGTGAAAAAGTTCAATTATTTGAGTAAAAAAAGCAATTGTTAACAGGAGTTAATCAAATTACCCTTTTTCCCTCCACCAGCTAGTTGAAGATAACAGAGCCAATAACCTGAATCAGTGTGCAAAAGCACAGTCATCGAGAATCAAATATGCAGACCATCCATAAAGAGCTTGTGTGCTCCCTTGCGGCACTTCTACTCCCATTCTTGCAGCCGGCATCGGCCCTTTGTGCTCCCGCTAAAGTCACGGCGCCCACTTCTGTAGATTACAAAACTCCGGGCAAAAAAATCGAAGACCTTCCCAACTTTCATATAGTTCACCCCTATCTTTATAGAGGTGGTGAACCAACGGCCGCGGGCATGCAGCAGCTGGAGCAAAAAGGCGTAAAGACGGTGATTGATCTGCGCGCAGCCAGCTTCCGTACCAAGGCAGAAGCGCAGCAGGCTGAGGCGCTGGGCATGAAATATATCAATTTGCCCATGAGCGCTAAAGCGCCCACAGAGTCTCAACTATCTACTTTCACCGCAGCGGTGGAAGTAGCCCAGAAAAACAACGAAACAGTCTTCCTTCACTGTGCCCACGGCTCTGACCGCACCGGCTGCCTGGTGGGAGTCTGGCGAGTGACACACGACGGCTACAGCTATGAAGACGCTTACAAAGAAATGCGCAAATACTATTTCGGCCCGCAATTTAAAGAGCTTTCAGGGGCCGTACAAAAACGCGCTAGTCACTAAGCGAGTTATTGACTAGTGATTGCGGTTATACATCGGTGTAGTGACCGCCGGAGTGACCGGGGCAGGCGGGGCTTGCAACTGTTTCAACTTCTCCTGAGCCGTTTTAGACCAGGGGTAGTGGCGCAGAATTTCTTTGAGTGTGCCTAAAACTTTGACGTTATCACCGAACATTTCAGATAATTTGATCTGATACCAGAGCGCTTGCCAGTTAGAAGGATCGAGGAATAAGGCCTTTTCCACATAGCGCTGCATCTCAGGATAGCGGTGGGCACGGTATAAATGCACGGCACAATCAATATTGACATTGGCGTCTTGAGGAGAAAGCAGCAGAGCTCGATCCATGGTCTGCTTGGCTGAATCTGTTTGATTATTATCTAAATAGAGCAAACTCCAGTCAGCTAAAATTCGGCCTTCAATTTCAGTTTGTCCGGTTTTTTTGGCCAGCTCTTGAGCTTTGACGAAATAGTCATAGGCGGCTTTAGAATGCTCTGGACGGCCCAGATCTTTAGCCATCATGCGGCGCAAATTACCAAAGCGGCCAAGCAGCTTGGCTTCGGTTTTCTTGTCACCATTGCCGGTGGCAATCAACATTGCTTTGTTATAACTGATCTCAGCTAAGCGAAAATCACGTTTTTGCACAAGCTGGTCGTCACCAGAAGAAATGGCCTGCTCAATTGCTGAACGGGTCTTAATCACAGCAGAAGTCTTGAGCAACATGCGCTGGAACTTATAATCAAAATAGACGAAAAAATTCTCTAAAAATGGATTGCCGAGAATGCCTAAATTGGAAGTCTGGAAAAATCCCGTGTCTTTATTCGGTTCACTTTTAGCGGTGGCCGGATTAGCTAGAGCGTAGGTGAAATCAACGCTTTTGACTAGTTTGCTGCCGATTAAGACGTTGTCTACTTTGACTCTTCCAAGACGAACAGGGCGACCATCCAAGCCTGTCCCCTCAGTAGCGTGCCTGGCAGACGCATCGCCTGTGGTGTAGCGCAAAGCCACGTTTGCCGGCAAATTATTGAAGGCAGCACCGGTGTCGACCAGCATCATCACGTCTTCGCGGCCATTGAGCTTTACTTTTACTACCGGTGCACTCTTTCGCGTAAACGACACAATGGCGCACCCTTCAGGCACAACAAAACTGTCGGCATCATAAAAGCTGAGAGTCGTTCTACCATAATCAACCGACACCACAAATTTAGAAATTACATTGGTGCCTATGATGCCACCAAGTCTGCGGCCAAGATGCCTTGATTGTGGCGAAAGATCTAAAATGCGAGCATCAATGTCGTTAACAATTAAATTGCCCAACTCTAAACGTCCGATGGTGCTGATATTGGTCAAGACCGAGCCGCCCAGGGCCCTCATGCCTGCCACGCCTTCCTTTAACAAATAGCTTTCAGCGGCGACTCTGCGATCGATAATGGTGTCACTGGCACCAGTATCAAACAAGAAATCTAATTCTTCACCGTTATTGAGTCTCCCTTTGACCAAAATTTCGCGCTGGCCGTAATCGAAAGGTACATTAATAGTGCGCGTAAGGTGGAACGTGCCGCCAGGGCGATCAAACTCACTGTCTTTCATTTTTGCGCTGGCGGAGAGATCAGTCATGACTCTGACCAGTTCCAATTTGCCTTCGATGCGCCTCATCAGCTTATGAGGATACACAGTGCCGGCCGCAGGACTGTACTCGCTATAGTCAATGGTGACTGACTTTCCCACAGAATCACCGATGTTGAAAGCTAGTGACACCACCATGAAATTGTTTTTTTCAATCGCCAGAGTAAAACTATCAGCACCATTAGGACTTTTAAATTCCACAAGCCACACTGGTGTGTCGCGATAAACAGTTTCACCTTTTAAAACTATCTGATCACGATTACTTGATTGCGCCAGACGCAGTCCTTCAAGGACAAAGCTCGCCGGTAAAGTAGTTTCCAGATTGAGCAGTTTGGCCGAATCCATCTGCAAATCTTCGGCTCTGTTGCTTGATTTGGCACCGGCTTTGATCCAGGGAATCTCGCCGTTGAAACCTTCAGATACAGTCACGGCCTGGGTAGACTCAGTTTGCTGATTGGCCAACTGCGGCCCACGCTCGTGGTCAAGTCGCCAGCGCACGCCTCGACGCAAAAGACGAAAAGATGCATCGCTATTGGTTGGCTCAAGGCGTTTTGTCTCAAGGTCGCCATTGAGATTGTCATATTCGCGACCGTAAACATTGAAACCAGAGGCCAGCTGAGCCACTGACTCTTCGCCACCATAGGCAGTGAGACTTTTAGTGAGCAAATCAAGCAACGTAATCGATTCACGGGCGGTGTCAGCAGGCTTTGAAACCGGCAGATCTTGTGCGCAAGCCGGCGTCATGAACCCGCCGCAAGCATTGAGCGCGAGAAATGCCGCCACCAAAGCGGCGTTAGCGCGAGCGGCAGGTAACCGGCTCATAGAGCTTTTCCTTATGCATGGCGTTGATCGGCGTTCTTTCACGAAAAACAAAATACTCGACTAGACAGAGACAAATTCTTTGCACTGACCTTGGGCGGGCAAATTGATTTCAGGCATCGCTTTGACAGTGTCATAAAGCTTGAGCACTTGAGCAATGAGCTCTTCAACGTTTGCCAAAGGCACCTGATTGGCAGCGTCACTTTTTGCTTGATCTGGGTTTGGATGAACTTCCATAAACATGCCGTCTACGCCAGCTACCACAGCGGCTTTAGCCAGCGTAGGGATATATTGCCGCTGCCCGCTTGAAGCATCGCCAGCACCACCAGGCAATTGCACTGAGTGAGTGGCATCATAAATAACCGGATACCCAGTTTCTTTCATAATTGGCACGCCGCGGAAATCTACAACCAGATTGTTGTAACCAAATGTGGTGCCGCGCTCGGTCAGCATGACATTTTCGTTGCCAGAGTCGACTACTTTTTTCACTGCATTCTTCATCTCGCCAGGAGAGAGGAATTGCCCCTTTTTGATATTGACGCACTTGCCCGTTTGCGCGGCGGCTACAAGCAAATCGGTTTGCCGACAAAGGAAAGCTGGTATTTGCAAAACGTCGAGGACTGCACCGGCAGCGGCACACTGCTCTACTTCGTGAATATCTGAAAGCACGGGCAAACCGAGTTTACTTTTGATGTCAGCCAGCATGGCCAGTCCCTTTTCTAAGCCTGGGCCACGAAATCCATGAACAGCAGTGCGATTGGCTTTGTCAAAAGAAGATTTAAAAACCAAATTAAAATCGTGTTTGGCAGACAAATCTTGCAAAAATTTGGCGGTAGTGAAGATCGTCTCCCATGACTCAATCACGCATGGGCCAGCGATAATCAAAAATTTTCCACCGGCTCGCACTTGATGAGTGCCAACTGTTACAGATTTAACTGCCATATACTCTTCCTATTTAAAGCGCTAGCAACAATTTTAAAGCGGTAGCGATAATTGTAGCAGTACGGCCAGCACCGCTTGCTCGGCGAAGACTGGAAGCGGCTCTCAGCGATTAGCAATATGGCGTACGAGGCGATAAACAGTGTGTCCGGCTCTTTGTGATACGGGCATAATCAAACCAGCACGAATGGCTTCGGCCAGCTGCGGACGCAAAGTTTTGATGCGCTTCAACTGTCTCGGTCCACCTGCCATCTCAGGCAAGGTCATGCCAACAGGATTTTTATCGAGCAACTTGACCACTCTATTTTCTGCCGGCTTTGCTTCGCCGCCGACAGAAGTCGCACCCGCTGGCTTGGCTGTGCCAGGCGGTCGGCCGCGTTTTGGCTTAGTCGGGTCATTGCTTTCGAGGGCCGACTCGGGCTGTAAAAAGTTGATGTTTTGTTCTTCTTCTGACATCTGCTCGTAATTTACCGCAACAATTGTTTCATCAGCATATCGTAAACGCGTACTAAAGAATAGTTACGGTTTAAGCCTATGCAGCTGACCGGCTAGGCTTCTTCTTGTTATATTCCTGACTGTTCTTTGCAAGTTGTGGTTGAGCTTTCGCACACTCATTTGCAAATTCGTGAACACGGCAGAAATTAGAACGGCATTAGAGGTCAGGACCTTGAGCATTGGCTCCTTCGTTTTTATGTTGCACAGCCACCTCCCCTTCTATCGGAAAGCGGGCATGTGGCCATTCGGTGAAGAAAGCGTTTACGAATGCATGGCAGAAACATACATTCCGTTGCTCAATGCCATCGACGATCTTTTGCAAGAAGGCATTAAGGCCAAACTTACTATCGGCCTCACACCAGTACTCTGCGAACAGCTCGCCGACGAGCATCTCAAGCAAGGCTTCGAAAAATATGTCACCTTGCGCATCAAAGCCGCCAAAGCAGATGAAGCCAAATATGCCAGTTTTGGTGCCAGCCCGAATCCTGAAAATCATCACCTGGCCAAATTCTATTTAGATTGGTTCACCGCCATTCAGCGCGATTTTGCCAGTCGCTGGAAGCGCGACATCATCGGCGGCTTCAAAAGATTGCAAGATGCAGGCGCAATCGAAATTACAACGTCAGCTGCCACTCACTGTTTTTCACCGCTATTGAGCGAAGATTCTTCAATCATTGGCCAGTACAAAACCGGCGTAGCCAATTACAAAAAACATTTCGGCAAAGATCCGAACGGTTTCTGGTTGCCCGAATGCGCATATAGACCAGCTCAGGGCGAGCGTGCCGGCATTGAAAAATGGTTATTCGAAGCCGGATTGAAGTATTTCTTCACAGAATCATTTGTTATTAAGGGCGGACAAACTGCTGAAGTTCGCCGAGTAGTTGGTCCTTATGGATCAGTAGAATATGTGCCTTCTAAGCAAAACGGCAGTACCGGTCTCGATACTTTCGAAGCTTTCTGGCTGAAAGAATATCCAATTGCTGTCATGGGTCGTCATGAACAAGCCGGTTACCAGGTCTGGTCTGCTGATCAAGGTTATCCCGGTGACGGCAATTATCGCGAATTTCACAAAAAAGACGACAGCTCCGGTCTGCACTTCTGGAAGTTAACTTCAAAGAGCACAGACCTTGGCGACAAAGAGCTTTACAACCCTGAAGCAGCCGCCAACCGCATCAAAGAAAATGCCGATCACTATGTAGGCTTCTTACAAGAATGCCTTACTGATCATTTGAAAGCCACTGGTCGCCCAGGGCTCGTCATGGTTTCATTCGACACCGAATTATTCGGTCACTGGTGGTTCGAAGGTGTCACCTGGCTGAAGGAAGTAATTCGCAAATTGAAGAATTACACAGCGGTAAACATGCAAACTGCCAGCGAATATTTGGCCGAAACACCACCTGAAAAAACCATCAACTTGCCTGAATCTTCTTGGGGTTCTGGTGGTCATTATCAAGTTTGGCTCAACAACGACACTGAGTTTATGTGGCCACAAATTCACCAGGCTGAAAAGCAGATGCAAGAAGTGATGGAGTTGGTGAAAGCTCAACCAAAAGATGCGGCGCTTAGCAAAGCGGCGGAACAACTGGCACGCGAGCTCTTACTGCTTTCATCCTCAGACTGGCCTTTCCTGGTTACCACCGGTCAAGCAAAAGATTATGCTATCGAAAGATTTGATGGTCACGTTGAGCGCTTTAATAAGCTCTACAACATGATCAAATCTGGTCATATCCAGTTCAACGAAATTGCTGCTATCGCTGATATCGATAACTGTTTCTCGGAACTGAATTTAGCCAACTTCCGTCTGGAAGAAAGTGAAAGCATTGCTTCCGGCACAGCTAAATAACTGATATTAGGTCTAGTAAATTGAAAACTGAATTAGAAAAAAGCGACACCTCAGCCGTGCAGGCTCCTGCTCATAAAAAGGAGAGTGCTCACATGAGACTTACTCGCACCAAGATTATCGCTACCATTGGTCCAGCCTGCCGTGCGCCAGAAAAACTAGCCGAAATGATTCGCGCCGGAATGGACGTTGCCCGCATCAACTGCTCGCACTCAACCCCGGAATTTATTGAATCTGTAGTTGCAGATGTACGCGAAATCAGCGCCAGACTGGATATGCCCGTTGGCATTTTACTTGATTTATCCGGCCCCAAAATTCGCACTCGCAAATTGATCGACGACAAGCCAGTAAAGCTTGAAAAAGGTGCGAAGTTTACTCTCACCAGCCGCAAAGTCGAAGGTACAGTAGAAATCGTCAGCACCAACTACGAGCCCCTCGCTCGCGAAGTTAAGCCTGGTGACACGATTTTGCTCGACGACGGTCTGATTGAATTGCGCGTTTTAGAAGTAGACGAAACTGACGCTGTTTGCGAAATTGTCATCGGCGGAGTGCTCAAAAATCATCAAGGCATTAACATTCCCGGCGTCAGACTTTCGATTCCGGCCTTGACTGAAAAAGATAAAGAAGATTTGAAAGTCGGCCTCAAATGCGAAGTCGACTTTGTTGCTCTGTCATTTGTTCGTGATGCCCAAGACATTGTTGATTTGCGCGAGCAAATCGGCGATCACTGGCCACCAGTAATGATTATCGCTAAACTGGAAAAACCTGAAGCCGTCGATCATTTAGAAGAAATTCTTCTGGTCACAGATGGTGTTATGGTGGCACGCGGCGATCTTGGGGTGGAATTGCCACCAGAAATGGTGCCGCCAGCTCAAAAACTCATTATTCGTCGGGCCAATGCTCACGGCAAACCATGTATTACAGCAACCCAAATGCTTGATTCCATGGCTAATAATCCGCGTCCTACAAGGGCTGAAGCCTCAGACGTAGCCAACGCTATTTTTGACGGCACTGATGCAGTTATGCTTTCTGAAGAAAGCGCTATGGGTGAATATCCGGTTGAAACTGTGATGATGATGGACCGCATTGCTTTCGCCGCAGAAAGCAGCCAGGACCGCTCAAAGTTACACGAGCATGAACTTGGTTCATCAGCGCACGCCATTGCTCACGCGGCATGCGCCATGGCTGTCGATATGCATGCACGAGTAATTGCTACTTTTACAAAATCAGGTTCCACTGCAAGGCTGATTTCTCAGTTCAAGCCACCATGTCCTATCATTGCTTTGACACAACAAACTCACGTTTATCGTCAATTGACCTTAACCTGGGGCACCACGCCGCTGATGTTGAATGAAGTTTCGGATTCAGAATCGACAATGGCTCTGGTTGAAGAGACTCTGCTCAAACGCAATCATGTGGCGCCGCAAGATACTATTATTATTACTGGCGGATTGCCGATTGCTGCTCGCGGGCCAGCCAACTTCGTCAAATTGTCTGTGGTCTCACCTAGAACTCAAGCTAGCTTCTGGCAGTTGAAGGGTATTTAGTTTCGGCTTGTTGCTGTCGCAAATCCCAGCGAAGATGGTTGGAACGTCTGCTGGAAATTTACCTCCGGAGGTAGATTTTCGCAGGGGCGACGGACCGAATCGAATTTTTTCTCGAATCATTGAACTTTTGACGAAGTAAATACGTTTACCTTATTAAGGGTAAGCGAGGCCACGATTCATGAATTCTCGATTAGATGATTACTTTGCATTGTTTAAAAACAAATTTCCAACATCAGCCCATTGCACTGAAAAAATCGCAAAACTAGCCGACGGTCTGGGGCTATTGAAATGCCTGCGATGTGGATCAAATAACAATTTAGAAAGACAGTTTGGGGTCATGTATCTTGTTTGCCGCAGCTGCAATAAGGAAACCCATTTTTTCGAAAGTACACTCTTTAAAGGAATGAAAAGGCCACTTGCTTGGTATGCAGCAATTTATTTTTCAGAATTGGGATTGCTTCTAACGGCACATCAACTTTCCACACTCGCCTCAGTCAACGAAAGATCCGCACGATTGATTGTGCAAAAAACAAGAAGCGTGATTGAAATTCATCTACCACTCAATCCACAAATCAAAAGTACTGTAGTAGATAAACATCTGCCACCAGACCTTTCACAAAATGCACTGTCCGTATATGGACTGATTAGCGAAACATCAATTACATTCGACACTCTTATGGACCAATCGAAACTAAAAGTCACACTTCTATCAAGCGCACTGTTTGAGCTTGAAATGGGGCAATTGATTGAAAATATTCCCGGCAATCGTTTTATTCGCATTGAACAGCAGGCATATGAAAACGATGCAGAATCAAGGAAAAGATTTCTAGTTGATTTAGAAAGCTACCTACAAAGCAGAGTGCACGAGCCAGATTGGCTCTCAATTGCCTGCCTCAAGCACGGCCCTATTCGTGACATAGATCTAAAAAACGCCCGGCGCCATTAGGACAAAATTATTCTGACGGTAATTCAACACTGAGTTCAGGAGGAGCAACACCTGAATGTACAACATAGGCGCAGAGCGGATCGTTGCGTAGAATATATTTCTCACGCGTGACTTTTACATCGAGTAATGCTTGCATCATCTGCGGTTCCATCAAACACAATTGACGAAACTGATTAGCTAAATCATGCACGGCGCAGTGGCGTTGATAGATGATGAAATTGCCGTCGGGCAAACTTTCCCACTCAGTCATGTAGCCGTCTTCTGAAAAGATTCTTGCAACTTCTTCTACTCGTGCGGCTAGAGTTTTTCCTTCCACGCGAGTGCGCAAACGTTCGATGCGCTTTTTATTGCGAATGGTGAGTAAATCCATTACGCCTTTGTGTCCGGCCTGTTCGTAAACGGCATCGAGCAGATCGACTGCCAGCGTTGATCCACCTGAAGGAAAAAGCGACTCGGCTTTATCGGTCAATTTATATTTGTAAGTTGGTCGACCGCGAGTCTGGCGTTCGATACGTGACTCGATTAAGCCGTCTTTTTGCAGACCGGTCAGATGCCTGCGCACAGCCATAGATGTGATACCGAGGAAAGTGCAGAGGTCGCCGACCGTCAATTCGCCTTGCCTTTTCAGGTGCATGACGATTGCTTCTTGGGTTTTCTCAGGTATCTCGCCCAGTGGCTTTGTGATCATTTATTGCAAATTCACTCTAACTGTCGATGAAAAATGGCGTTAAAAGTCTTGGTGAACCAGGTTTTATCATTTTGGCTCATTACTGTCGCTAGAAATGCTCAGCTTCAGTTTTTGGCCAGGTACGGCATTTATCTCTCTTCCCATTCTGAACTACCTTGGCCAAATCTACTATAGGGAAAATGCCTGGGAGCGAATTCAGTCTTTAATAGACTACTTTTTGGCCGTCAATTATTAAGACCACCCGGAAGCTAAAGGCCAGCAATGGGGCTATTGACAAAGGGATCCTTAATATCCGGGCAGAGATAGTCTATTTTTGATACTATTTTATCTATAAAGTGCTCCGCTGCGAACGTTGGAAAGCTTTAAGGCAAGTTCCCAAGATAAGCATTTACACTTAATCCTATATATAAAGTCCGAAACCACAAGAGGCAAGCCGGAAGATGACTTCCAAGAACACCAATAAATCGGCATCAGAAACCACTTCTGAGAATGCTCCATTGCTCCAAATCGTCGACCTGCATGTGGCAGTCGAAGACAAAGAGATTCTCAAAGGCGTCAATCTGACCATCAATGCCGGCGAAATTCACGCCATCATGGGCCGCAACGGCTCCGGTAAGTCGACTCTGTCTTACGCTTTGATGGGTCACCCTCGCTACAAAGTGACCTCGGGCAAGATGCTCTACAAAGGTCAGGAAGTGGCTGACATGAGCCCTGACCAGCGAGCAAAACTTGGTATGGCTCTGGCTTTCCAATATCCTGTAGCGATTCCTGGTGTTTCGGTCTCCAATTTCTTGCGTAAGACAGTCAACGCTGTGCGCGGCCGCGATATTCCAGTGAAAGAGTTCAGACTTGAACTCAAAGCTCTGATGGCCAAATTGGGCGTCAAAGATGAGTTTCTCTCGCGCTACGTCAACGACGGATTCTCCGGCGGTGAAAAGAAGCGTCTTGAGATTCTCCAACTTTCAATGCTCAAACCATCGCTGGCAATTCTCGATGAAACCGACTCTGGCCTCGATATCGACGCTTTGAAAACGGTTTCAGAAGGTGTTAACGCCATGGCCCAAACTGATACTGCAGTGCTTCTAATCACTCACTATCAGCGCATGCTCAACTATGTTCAGCCACAATTTGTGCACGTTTTCCAGGACGGAAAAATTGTTGCTTCGGGCGGTAAAGAACTGGCCCTTGAACTCGAAGACCGCGGATACGAATGGGTTACCCAAGAATCAGTCGATGAGAGTGCTAGCGCTCAGGCTAAAGCAAGTTCAAATTCTACAGCTAACGCCACACCAGTTGGCGCTAAGTAATTATGGTCAAGGAGGCACGTATGGCGGCAGAATTAGCACCAGCCCTGAATAATGGGTTGCCGGAAAACACTCCAAAAAATGCGGGTCTTGAAGGGATCGGCAACGATTATAAGTATGGATTCTCCGATAAAGAAGACTATATTTTTAAATCGGGTCGCGGGCTTACTCGTGAAATCGTAGAAAAGATTTCGTCCATGAAGAATGAGCCTGAGTGGATGCTTAAATTCCGCTTGCGCGCGCTCGATATTTTCAACAAAAAGCCCATGCCGACCTGGGGCAACTGCAATTTGCTCAACGGCATCGACTTTGAAAATATCTTCTATTACATCAAGCCTTCACAGAAACAAGAAACCGATTGGGATGATGTTCCAGAAGGAATTAAAAACACATTCGACCGCTTGGGCATTCCAGAAGCTGAGCGTAAATTCTTGGCCGGCGTTACAGCGCAATATGAATCGGAAGTTGTTTATCACTCCATTCGCGAAGACCTTGAAAAGCAAGGCGTGCTTTTCCTCGACATGGACTCAGGTCTGCGCTTGCATGAAGACATCGTGCGCGAACATTTCGCCACAGTGATTCCCACTGCCGACAATAAGTTCTCCGCTCTGAACTCGGCCGTCTGGTCAGGGGGAAGTTTTATTTGGGTGCCACCAGGCGTCAAAATTGAAATTCCTTTGCAGGCATATTTCCGCATTAATGCTGAAAACATGGGCCAGTTCGAGCGTACGCTAATTATTGCCGAGCCCGGATCGTACGTACACTACATCGAAGGATGTACCGCCCCGACTTATTCAAGCGATTCGCTGCACTCTGCTGTGGTTGAATTGATTGCCAAACCAGGCGCTCACATTCGTTATACAACCATTCAAAACTGGTCAAAAAATGTCTACAACCTGGTGACAAAACGGGCCGTAGCGCACGAAGACGCCAAAGTAGAATGGGTAGACGGAAACCTTGGTTCGAAGTTGACCATGAAGTATCCTGCCATTTATTTGGTGGGCGAACGCGCTCACGGCGAAGTGCTCTCCATCGCATTTGCCGGAGAAGATCAACACCAGGATGCCGGCGCTAAAATCATTCATGCCGCACCAAATACGACATCAATGATCGTCTCCAAATCAATTTGCAAAAATGGCGGACGCACTTCATATCGCGGTTTGATCAAGGTTTATCCGAAAGCTACAGGCGTTAAATCGTCAGTTAAATGCGACGCGCTTTTGCTTGATGACAAATCAAGATCAGATACATATCCGACCATGGAAATTGACGAAAAAGACGTCAACATCGAGCATGAAGCAACGGTTTCAAAAGTGGGCGAAGAGCAACTCTTCTACCTGATGAGCCGCGGCCTCAACCAGGATGAAGCCACAGCCATGATCGTCAACGGATTCTTCGAGCCTTTCACCAAAGAATTGCCGCTTGAATATGCCGTTGAGCTCAACCGCCTGATTCAGCTGGAGATGGAAGGTTCTGTCGGTTAGTTTTAATTGAAAATTGGATTATTGGAGATGATTGTCATGGCGGAGTCGAAGTTAGCCAACACCATAGCGAAAGAACGGGTCGCCGACCTGGCTCAGCGCAATGGCGAGCCAACCTGGCTTAAAGATGTAAGATTGGCGGCATGGGAAATTTATTTGCAAAACCCCATGCCTACGGCCCGTGACGATGACTGGCGCAAGACTGAAATCGATAACCTCGACCTTTCCACTTTCATCACCACTGATCCTTTAGCTAATAAATCATCTAAGACTCCGACCATGGAGCTCGTGCAGTCAGCCATGGAAAAGCTTGGCGCACCGGCCGGAATTTTCGTGGACGATTACGGTGTGAGCCAATCGCAATTCTCGAGTATCAGTGAAGATCTCGTTAAACAGGGCGTCATTTTCATGCCTCTGATTGAGGCTATCGAAAAACATCCTGAATTGGTAAAGAAAATCTTTGAACAGAGCACTGCCAGCAGTGCTGATGACAAGTTTACTTTGATGAACAAAGCACTGTTTAATAGCGGATTGCTTTTGTACGTGCCTAAAAATGTAGTGATTGAAGCACCATTTGTCAGCGCCGTGAATTTGCCTGTAGGCAAAACCAATCACGCCGTTTTCCCACGAGTCTTTGTCGCCACTGAAGCCAACAGTCAGGTTACTCTCGTGAGCATCTTCGCTGATGCTTGCGACAATGCTGACAATAACGCCACAACTCTATCTAACTCAATTTTCGAAATTAGCGTCGGCGCAGGCGCAAAAGTGACAGTGATGACTGTAGACAAATTGTCGAAGCAAGTCTTTGCCGTCAACCGCGTGCGCACGCACCTTCACCGTGACGGTGTGTTGAACCTGACCACTGCTGGCCTCGGAGGCAAGCAAATCAAATCAGTTATAGAAACCGTTATGGTAGAACAGGGCGCCGCTAGCGACATTCGCGGCGTTGTTCTGGGTGATGGTGCTGAGCATTATTCATACAACACCATTCAGAAGCACACCTGTCCTGATACCACATCGAATATCAACTTTAGAGTTGCCCTAAAAGATACTTCTTCTTCTGTTTATCAAGGCATAGTTGTAGTCGACAAGATTGCGCAGCGCACAGCGGCTTTCCAGTCAAACAAAAATCTCTTGCTCGGTACCGAAGCCAGGGCTGACTCGATTCCGCGCTTGGAAATTCTTGCCGATGACGTTAAATGCTCTCACGGAGCCACTGTCGGCCCAGTAGACAAAGAACAATTGTTCTACCTCAACTGCCGCGGTCTTAATGTAAAAGAAGCAGAAGAATTGATCGTTCGCGGATTCTTCGTACAAATTCTAGACGGCATTGAGATCAAGGGAGCCGCAGACTGGGTCGGAGATCTGGTGGCGGAAAAAATCTATCAATGAGACTTGTCCTATGAGTTTTGTCCTATGAGTTTTGTTAAAGTTGCCCAAATAGCTGACGTTGAAGAAGGCAAGGCTAAAGTATTCACTGTTGGCGAAGTACGCATTGCGCTTTGTCATGTAGAAGACAAATTTTACGCCATCGCCGACATCTGTACCCATGACGGCGGACCTTTAGGCGAAGGCGAATTAGATGACTGTCAAATCGAATGCCCTCGCCATGGTGCTCGCTTTGATGTCAGAACGGGCAAAGCGCTCTGCCTTCCAGCCGTCGTTAACGTGCCCACCTATGCAGTAGAAGTTAGAGCAAACGAAATTTTTGTCAGTGTTTAAAAGAGAATTTTATGACCAGTAGTAATTTTGACGTAGAAAAAATCCGCAAAGACTTTCCCATTCTTGACCGTGTGATTGAAGGTAAGCGTCTGGTTTATCTCGACAGTGCCGCCACATCACAAAAACCTTCTCAAGTAATAAAGAGCATCACCGACTATTACGAGCAATACAATGCCAACGTGCACCGTGGCATTCACACCCTTTCAGAAGAAGCCACAGCTGCCTACGAAGCAGTTAGAGAAACAGTGCGCCAGTTTATCGGCGCCAAAGAGACCTGCGAAATAATTTTCACACGGAATACAACAGAAGCTATCAATCTGGTGGCCTACAGTTGGGGTAAACAAAATGTGTTGCCTGGTGACGAGATTGTTTTGTCACCTATGGAGCACCACTCGAACCTGGTGCCATGGCAACAGCTCGCCGCCGAACGCGAAGCTAAACTCGTTTATCTAGATTTGACTGAAGACGGTCAAGTCAATATGGACTCAGCGGCCAAGCTAATCGGCCCCAAAACCAGGCTGGTAGCCATTACGCAAATGTCTAATGTTTTTGGCACCATTAATCCGGTCAAAGAGCTGGCTCAATTGGCTCACAAAAATAACGCCATTATTTTAGTTGATGGCGCTCAGGGCGTTCCGCACTTAAAAACTTCTGTGGCCGATCTTGAATGTGATTTTTACGCATTCTCGCTGCACAAAATGTTAGGACCAACCGGAGTGGGAATTCTCTGGGGCAAAAAAGCTTTGCTTGAAGCCATGCCACCATTTATGTTCGGCGGCGACATGATTAGCTCTGTGCATCGCGATAAGACCAGGTTTAACGAACTTCCATGGAAGTTCGAAGCCGGCACACCCAACGTGGCCGATGTGATTGCCAGCGGCGTGGCCGTTGATTACTTGAACAAAGTTGGCATGGATAACGTACGTGCCCACGAAATTGAAATCACTCGCTATGCCATTGAAAAACTTTCAGAAATCAAAGACATTGTTATTTATGGTCCACTTGATGCCACCAAGCGTGGTGGCGTAGTTTCTTTCAACATCAACGGCTTGCATCCCCACGATCTTGGCCAGATTCTTAGCGATAACGGTGTGGCTATTCGCGCCGGGCACCACTGCTGCCAGCCTCTGATGAAAGACTTAAAGGTGATGGGCACTGCCCGCGCCAGCTTCTACATTTACAACACCCTTGAAGAGGTCGACTTGCTCTTGGCGGCGCTTAAGGAAGCAGAAAAGGTAATGGGACATGTCGCTTGCAGATGATTTATACCGGGAAACAATCCTGGATCATTATCATAATCCGCGCAACAACGGCAGCATAGAAAACGCCAGTGCCACAGTGGAAGGTGTCAATCCACTCTGCGGCGACGAACTTACCCTTTATTTGAAATTGACTGCGGCTGGTTTGATTGAAGACGTCAAACTTACTGCCCACGGGTGTTCAATTAATACAGCATCTGGCTCAATGATGTCGGAAGCCATTCTTGGTCAGAGCGTTGAACGCGCCCGGGAAATCATTGAAGAATTCAAAACCATGATGCTCACCAAAGAAGACGAAACAATTTTTGAAGATGAGTTGGAAGAATTGGAAGCTTTGCGGGGAGTGAAAAAATATCCCGTGCGCATAAAGTGTGCCCTTTTGCCGTGGAACACACTGCTTGAAGGCATCGAAACCGCCCAGCAAGCACAGGCAAAATAGTATTAAAGATACAGAGGAAAGAGGCGAATTCTATGATGACATCCTTGCAAGAAGATCTGGTGATGGAAAATCTGCGACAGATTGTTGACCCGGAACTTGGTATCAATATTGTCGATCTTGGCCTCATTTATGAAGTAAAAGTAGAAGACAACAACGTAAAAATCAAAATGACCTTGACCAGCCCGGGATGCCCCGTGGGTGCCGTACTTCAAGGCCAATGCCACGCCGCCGCTAAAAAGCTGCCCTGGGCCCAAGAAGTAAACGTACAGCTGGTTTGGATACCTCGCTGGGATCCAAAGACCATGGCAAGCGAAGAAGCCAAGATGGATCTGGGCATTTTATAAAACTTGTCAGGACAGTAAACTGAGTCTATGGCTAAACCTATCATTCACGATCACGACGGTCACGTCGATGATTTGCTCAGTTGCATTTTGCTCTGGCTCAGCCCAGAAATCGATCTTCAGGCGGTTGGTATCACCAATGGTGACTGCTATGCTGCGCAAATTTATGAAGCAACACAAAAAATTGCGACATATCTAGATATTGATGGTCCTGAAATTGCGTATTCTGAAGAAGACATGCCGAATCCGTTTCCAGAAAACTGGCGCCGGGAAAGCTATATCATCAATGAATTGCCGCTTTTCCGAGACAACTATTTAAAGAAACAATATCAAGCCGGACGCTCGCGCACCATTGAATCAATGTTCGCTGATTGTCTTGCCAATACAAAAGAGCCATTTACTGTAGTGGTGACAGGTCCGCTGACGAACATGGCCAAGGTACTGACGGCGCAACCAGAATTGAAAGAAAAGATTCTTGAATTCATCATCATGGGTGGCGCCATAAATTGCAAAGGCAATGTGGAAGAAGAAGGTACTGATGGCTCAGCTGAGTGGAATGTGTATGCCGATGCCCCAGCTTTCAAACAGATTCTCGACAGCAAAATTCCGATTAAACTAATCACCCTTGATTTGACCAACGATTTACCAGTAACCAAAGATTTTCTTAGCCGTTTAGAAGCGCAATCAGAAAACTCTCGTGCATCGGCTTTGGCATTTAAACTCTGGAGTCTGGTCAAAGGCTTTGACTATTATTTCTGGGATACAATCACCGCCGCAGCCGCTATCGACCCATCTTTGTTTACCTATAAAGAAGTAAAACTCGATGTTTCAACATCGGGCAAGAATATCGGCCGCACCGGCCCATCACTGTTTTCAGGCCGAAAGGTACAGGTAGCAAGCGCTATTGACAAAGAAGCTTTCGAAGCGCTGCTGCTGCGAATTTTGGGCACTTGCTAGCCTCTTAGAATCGCCATGGGTATTTCAGGCAAACCATACTATCCTTAACCCGCTTGACTTCCCTTCGGCTCAAAAGTTAAGTTAGCGGCATGAAAGAAAAACTGGGCAAAATCAAGCTCTGGCAGCAGACCTTCAAAGAAAAGGTAATAGACAACGCCAGGCTCAAATGGTTCAGACGCGGCCTCTATGGCTGCACTTTTGCCTGGGCACTGTTTCTCGCCTTTCAGAGCGTGCCTTATTATGCCGCTATTGGCGCCGGGGAAGAAGCGTTCAAAAGAGGCCATTACGACAAAGCTCGGCAATATTTCGAGCAGGCTTATTTAGTCTGCTCGACATTTGGCTCAGGCTGGCAAACCGACAAACGCACAGCCCGGGCCATGAACAATCTGGCCGAGCTCTACCGCATTCAAGGTCGCTACAAAGAAGCGGCACCTTATTATCAAAAAGCCGCCGAAGCGGCAAGGTTGAGCTTTGCCTCCACAAGGCCAGAACCGGCTGTGGCATTGAATAATCTCGCTATGCTGCAGCGCGAAGAAGGCAATTATCGGGAGTCAGAAAAGACTTATCTCAAAAGCCTTGAACTCTGGGATAAACAAATCAAGCAACCAGACTCGATTCAGTATGCCAGCACCGTAAACGGTCTGGCAAAATTGCGCCGAGACCAGGGCCGATACGAAGAAGCAGAGCAGCTTTATCTCAAAGCTCTGGCGATTAGTGAAAAGAAACTGACACGTAACGATGTGGGCAATGCCTATCTACTGGCCAATCTTGGCGGACTCTACCGCGATCTGGGTCAGAACGGTAAGGCTGAAAAATATTACCAGCGCGCCCTGCGGCTCGATCTAAGCGCTCTTGGAGACGAACATCCTGATACGGCTACAGATTTGAATAATCTAGCGGGGCTCTATCGTGAGCAGGGGCGCCAGGGTGAAGCGCGCACACTCTACGAAAGAGCACTAAAAATTCGCCTGAAAACATTCGGACCTAATCATCCACTAACCGCTAAAACCCTCATGGGTCTTGGCGATCTGCAAAGGCGCCTGCAAAATTATGAAGAAGCCCAGAGATATATCAATAACACCCTAACCATTCAGCGCAGCACACTTCCCCCTGTCCATCCAGATCTTGCCATCACGCTGGATAATCAGGGTTTGTGTTATTTGCAAATGAACGAAGCGCAAAAAGCTAGAGAATGTTTTGCTCAAGCGCTGAAGATCAGGCAGCAACTACTGAGCGCCGATCATCCCGATTGTTTTGTTTCATTGGTGAACCTGGCTGTAGCCAATTCCCTGTTGGGTCAGGGCTCTCAAGAGACGATTAAATTATCTCTAGATAAGCTAAGCAAAAGGTTGGGGCCTGAGCACCCCACTACCCGCGTAGAGAGGGCCATAGCGGCCCTTCCGGCTCAATTAAAAAAAGCGCCGACCGAAGACTTAAGAGAACTTAGCGCCACAAAGCCTCAATAATTTATTAGTTTAAGGTCGATGTGCTTTGAGAGCCGTTATTATGTGGGTGTAAGCCAATCTGGGCTTTTGCGCGCTCCTCAAGCAGGTCATTCAATGTTTGGTGTCAAAAAAGACAAGCTCTCCGAAGAGCAAATTAGAAAAGCTCTCAGCACAGTGATGGACCCTGATTTAAACATCGACGTGGTCACCCTGGGCATGATCTCCGATGTCAAAATCACCGGAACAAAAGTATTTTTCAAACTCACTCTCACCACTCCTGCCTGCCCGGTCAAAGAGCGCCTTGAGCAAGAATGCAAAGACGCTGTGATGGCTCTGCCTGGAGTCGAAACAGTTGAGATGGAATCAACCGCTCAAGTAGCCGGCCAACGCAGAAGCGGCAAAGAGCCAATCGAAGGCATCAAACAAATTATCGCCGTAACCTCAGGTAAAGGTGGCGTGGGCAAATCGACAGTGTCATGCAATCTGGCAGTGGCACTGGCAAAACTTGGTGCCAATGTGGGTCTGCTTGATGCAGACGTTACCGGACCGAACATTCCACTGATGATGGGGCTTGAAGCCCATCAACCAAAAGCTTTAAACGATCGCATTGTGCCTGCTGAAAATCACGGCGTTAAGTGCATTTCGATGGCATTTTTCGTATCGCAAGACACACCGCTCATTTGGCGCGGACCAATGCTCGACAAAGCAATCAAGCAATTTTTACGCGACGTTGATTGGGGCGAATTAGATTACCTAATTGTAGACATGCCACCAGGCACAGGCGACGCACAATTGACTATGGTGCAAGCGACTCAGTTAAGTGGTGGCGTCATTGTCACCACTCCTCAAGACGTTGCTTTGCTTGATGGTCGCAAAGGCTTGGCCATGTTTGCGCAAATGGAAGTGCCGATTCTCGGTTTCGTCGAGAACATGAGCTATTTCCAGCCTAAAGGTTCAAGCGAACAGTACGAAATTTTTGGTCGCGGTGGCGGCAAAAGATTGGCTGAAGAATACAAAGTGCCTTTCCTTGGTGAAATTCCACTTGATCCGGATGTCCGCATCGGCGGTGATGAAGGCATCCCGATTGTGGCTAAAGACCCTGACGGAGCAGTTGCTCTGGCTTTCATTGAAATTGCTAAACAAGTGGCGGCGCAAGTCAGCATTCAAGCCCGTAATCCATTGCCTGCTAGCCCTCAGACAGCAGCAGCAACACCTGTGTCAATTTCAAAATAGTCAAATAGCTTTGCCTCTTTTGAGGTAATAGTAAAAAACTGACGCTTGTCTGCTTAAAAATTTGCAGGGCACGCATTTACTTGGGCGAAGGGCTTTACGGCTTGTCATTTCGGGCTATGATGTTGCCGTATAGCGGTTTTTAGCCAGAAAATTGCTATAGAGAAGCGGCAATATAACGTCTCCATATACGGTGCATGCTAAAAAGTATACAGATTAGAGATTTCGCCCTGATTGAAAGAACTCAGGTTGAGTGGACTCGCGGATTAAATGTGCTCACCGGCGAAACCGGTGCCGGCAAATCTATTTTGATGGACGCTTTAAACGCCGTTCTCGGCGGGAAAGTGCCTGCATCAATAATTCGGCCGGGCGCCGACAAAGCTAACCTTGAAGCCGTATTCATGGCTAGCTCACATGTGATTGCCTGGCTGAAAAAAGAAGAGTTGATAGACGAAGAAGCTGACGATCAATGCGAGCTTGTGGTGGCACGTGAAATTGGGAAAAGCGGATCCAAAATTCGCATCAACGGCACACTCGTTAATCACAATTTGCTGGCAGAATTGCGCACCATGTTAATTACCGTGCACGCCCAACACGAAGCGCGCACATTAATGTCATCACAGTCACAGCTAGAATTGCTTGACGGTCTTGGTGCTGAAGCGCACACTAAAATTTTAGAAAAAGTACGCACACTTTACGCGCGCAAAAAGCAATTGCAAGATGAGCTAGATTCGCTCACCATGTCTGAAGATGAAAGATTGCGCAAACTTGATTTTGCCAAATTTCAATTAAATGAACTTGAGCAAGCAGAACTTACTGACGATCACGAAGATGAAGAATTGCAGCGCCAGGTCAGTGTTTTAAGCAATGCCATCGAGCTTAAAACTCAATCTGAAGCAGCGCAAGATGCACTGACCGGATCTGATTCTGATTCACTTTGCGCCGTTGATTTGATTCAAAAGGCCATGTCTGAAGTTGAAAAAGCATTGCGTTTTGATTCCAGCCTGGCATCGATTCATGAAACTCTGGGCACTGGTTTAGCTAGCCTAGAAGAGGCATCAACAGAGCTTCGCCGCTATGGTGATCGCCTTGATACCGACCCTGGCACATTAGTTGATTTAGAAAATCGGGCCAATTTGCTTGCCACCATAAAACGCAAATATGGACCTAACTTAAGCGATGCCATCACTAAATTAGAGGAGCTGGCCAGCGAAGTTGAGAAGCTCGAAAATGCGCTCAAAGAAACGGAAGGGCTGGCTCAAGAAATTGCTGACGTAAGCAAAGAACTGCTGGCCAAAGCCTCGGAACTTTCAAAAGGCCGGGTCAAATTAGCGAAAACTTTGTCGGCTCAAGTAGAAAAAGAGCTGGTGGACCTGGGCATGGAAAAATGCCGCTTTGAAATTGCTTTTCAACAACTTGGCGAATCTGGACCGAACGGCGTAGATAAAATCGATTTTCTCATTGCCCCAAACCCCGGCCAGCCACCCATGCCTCTTGGCAAAATCGCCTCAGGTGGTGAATTGTCACGCATCATGCTGGCAATCAAGACCATTTTTGCCGCTGCCGACCAGGTCTCAACAGTAATTTTCGATGAAATTGACACCGGTCTATCTGGCCGCGTACTCAACTCCGTGCGTGACAAACTGTCTCGCCTGTCGCGCTTGCAGCAAATTCTTTGCATCACCCACCAGCCCATTGTCGCTTCAGTAGCTGACAACTACCTGGAAGTAAGAAAAGAGCATTTAGCCGACCGCACGATTGTATCGGTGAGCGTGCTCGATGATGCCATGCGCCTGAGATCGCTTGCTGCCATGGCTAGCGGCAATGCTGATGAAGAAGCCTCACTGAGCTTTGCGCGCTCTTTAATCGACCAGGCAACGAGCGTTCGCGCCCTGCCCTGAATATTGCCAACATCAATTGTGCTTTATATTTAGGCATAGAAGGGTGATCTGGATTGACACCCACCCCAGAACTTCAATAGAATCAACCGTTGCTGTCGGGCTTTTTGGGCCTTGCAGTTTAAATTGGGGCGTCGCCAAGTGGTAAGGCATCTGGTTTTGGTCCAGACATTCCGAGGTTCGAATCCTTGCGCCCCAGTTTCATTTTTCGTTCGGTGATATTTACCGAACATCAAAGTCGTTTCTAAGCAGTCAGACAAGGAATTGAGCGGGTCATGGATAAAATCAAATTAGGCGTCGCCAAACGCGAAGCCAAAACCCCGAAACAGTTGAGACGCGAAGGCCAAGTGCCAGCAACTCTTTATGGTCGCGGTATTGCATCCGAAAGCTTGCAAATCAATGCTCGCGAATTCCAGCGCCTTCCGGCCGCTGCTTATTCACACATGATTGAGCTTGAATCGCAAGACGGCGGAAAACCTGTGAACGCCATCATCAGACAAGTGGCCAGACGTTCCACTCAAGATTTCGTTTACAACATCGAACTGTATAAAGTAGATCTGCAACGCAAAGTTTCAGTGACTGTTCCACTCAAATTCATCGGCGCTTCAGAAGCTGTAAAAGCTGGTGCCAAATTGGAAGAGAACTATCAAGAAGCAAACATCGAATGTTTGCCAGCTGAAATTCCAGATTTCATTGAAGTCGATTTGACTGCATTAGATGTAGTCGAAGCAGCCATTCACTTCGGCCAGGTAAGTTTGCCCGCTGGAATCACTATTCTCAACCCACACGACGAGATTGTGGTCAAAGTTGTCGCACCTAAGGTTGTTGCCCCAACTGCTAAAGAAGTAGCTGCCGCAGCCGCCAAATAGAACGCCACTGACCAGCCCCTAATTGAGCCAAGCAGCAATGTTTGGCTCTTTTTTTTGCGTGGGTTTCTTGTGGGGGTCTGGTTTCAAAACTAGAGCGTATACGTTTTGCGTGTTCGTTTCATGTTTAAGCACAAAACGTATACGCTCTGGTTGGTGAGAGTGATCACCCAGGCGCCCCCGGCAGTATCTATCTAGGTCTAGTGAAAAGCCTGAATTTTTACAGGGAATAGCCGGGTATAAGTGAGAAAGCCCACGGGTAAAATATGAGCATGAAAAACAATTTCTCAAATCAAAATAGTGACCAACCGATTTTTGCCAAGCCATCAGGTTTGCTCAATGCCGCATTTATCGAAACGCCTTGCCCAACTACCTGGGACAAAATGACCGGCGACGATACTGTGCGTTTCTGCAATCTTTGTAGCCTCAACGTTTATAACATTGCTGCCATGACTGACAAAGAAGCTGAGGCGGTTCTCGCCCGGGGCCGCGCTCAAGGCAAAATGTGTGCGCTTCTTTATCGCCGGCCTGATGGCACCATCATGACTGACAATTGCCCACGCAGTTTGCGAAAAATTCGCGATGCTTCGAAGTGGGTGAAATTGAAAATCGTAGCGGCCATTGCATTAGGAATGGCAATATTTTCTCCGGCGCCGGCACAGAGTCAAAATGCGGATAGTGCAAACAAAGTCGAGAAAAAAAATTCACCGCCAAAAAATATTCCTATGCCTGGTGGAATCTCATTCAGATGGACTGATGACACTCTGTACAAAGAGGAAGTCAGCACCAAAGTTTTAAGCAAATGGTTAGATGCAAAATCGAACCCACAAACACCAGTGGTGTCATTTAAAGTTGACGCTAACGGCGTTGCATCTGGTATAAAAATTGTCACCAGTTCTGGTAGCGAAGACATTGATCGTGCCGCTCTCAAAACTATTGCAAAAATGAGCCCCTTTGAAAAGCCACCAGCCGGATGCAAAATGCCGGTTGATATTGAGGTGCGCAAAGCTGAAGTGAAGAGCAAACAAACGCACTAAGCTACAGCTCTTTGCGATATCCCCACACCACAAAACCGGGCACTGGTTCAAAATCAATTTCAGGATATTTCACGTATCCACGCTTTTCATACATTTGCTTGGCTGTTTGCATAAGCACTGTAGTGTGCAGTGTCATAGTTTTTGACCCAGACTGCTTAGCCACTAGCTCGCAGTGCTCGATCAGCCTGGCAGCAATACCACGGTTGCGATTTTTGGCAGGCACAGCCAGTAACCGCATTTCCGGATACGGATTCTTCACCACTCGATCGCCCATCTTCTTTTCATAAGGCGGGCAATACAGAACTGCGCCTAAAATTTCTGTTCCAGATTTAGCGACAATACTCGTGACCGTCTCGTCAGACAAAATAGTTTGCTCGATCGAACGTTCATACATACGCCAGAATGACTGATCACTTTTCCCTGCGTACTCATCGTAAGCGGCTCTGGTGACGGCTAAAACCGCGGGACGTTCGTCCATACCGGCCACAGTCAATCGAATCTGGTCATTCATGAAATATCTTATTCCAATCATTCTTCATATCAACTACTGTCCAGCCGTGCTGCGCTGCTTGATCAAGGCCCTGATCCAATCTGCCTACTTTCGAATCACGGTCGTAAGCATATTCACGCACAGCGTCTGTGTGGTGCACATATAGACACAAATGCTTTTTCACTCCGGCATCTGTCCACTGCAGCATCTGAAGATCGCCATCAGAATTGCCGAATGCGGCTATGGGGCGTCGCCCGATAAACTTTTCGATGGCTTCCGGCTTGCCGTCTTTGTCATCGATAAAATCAATTGCTGCCAACCTTAGAATAATCGGATTACCATCACGATCTTCAAACTTTGTCTTAATGCTGCTGCCAATCACCTGCTCAGGCGGAATGCCATAAACGCTTTCACTTATTGAACGAACAAACTCAATGCCGCCACCAGTGACAATATAGGTTTTGAAATTGTTTTTGCGCAAATAAGACAAAAGTTCAATCATCGGTTGATAAGCTAGTTGTGTGAACGGGCGCTTGAACCTGGCATCACTGGCGGTGACAAACCAGGTTTTGACAATCTGGTCAAATTCACTGGTACTCATGCCGGCATGAGTGCTCATCATGATTGTAGCCAGCGATTTGTCTCCACCAGCGAACAAAGCTTTCATATCGCCGGCAAGAGCTGACTTGTAAGGTTCCTGGTCTTTCCATTCAGGATGCTGTGGTGCCATTGCTTTCAATCTGTCGAAAGCGAAAAGCAGTTGAATGTACATGGGCTGCTCCACCCACAACGTGCCGTCGTTATCAAAGGTGGCAATGCGCTCAGCCTCTGGCACGAAACTCTTGCCATTTTGCTCGGTCACAGCTTTGACAAAATCGACAATCGCTGCCTTTGACTTTCCTTCATTCCAAGATGGCAGTGGATCGCATTCAGCAGCGAGTGCCATCTGCGTCAAACTAAAAAGCAGCGAGACCACCGTAAATAAAATGCTAACCTTGATATTCAAACGCACTTGATATGCTCCTATTTCGCTCGCACGCAACGAAAACCTAAATGATTCGCCGCAGTATTGACTTCACCTTTGCCACGAGTACCAACGATAAAGCGAGTACAGTAAGCGTCAGTGCAAAGAAATGACCCCCCTCTGTGCACGCGCAATTGCTCAACATGCTTGGGTAAGCTCACTGGTCCTGTAGGGTTACGAAACACACCTTTATTGCTAACCACAAGCTGTTTATAAAAGTCAGCTTGATACCAGTCGCTACACCACTCCCAGACATTGCCGGCCATGTCGTTCAACCCGTATTCGTTGGGCGAATATTTAGCCACCGGCGCGATGCCGGCAAAGCCGTCTGCGCCTGAATCTTTAACAGGAAATGTACCCTGGTACGTATTGGCCATGTATTTACCCCGAGGCCTAAATTCATCTCCCCAGGTATAGGGGGCACCAGACTTGCCACCACGAGCGGCGAACTCCCATTCCGCTTCAGTGGGCAGCTTCTTGCCCGCCCATTGTGCATAAGATAACGCGTCCAGGTAAGCAACCTGCACCACCGGATACTTCTCTTTGCCTTTTATATCACTGCCGGGCCCTTGCGGGTGCCGCCAGTCAGCACCATGAACAAAGCGCCACCACTGAAACATATTATTGAGTGGTACCGGCTCGCGGGTCGGGGTAAAAACAGTAGAGCCGGCCACTAAATTTTCAGGAGGCGCTGTAGGAAATTCTTCTTTGGTGGGCGCAATTTCAGCAATAGTTTTGTAGCCAGTTGCTTTGACAAATTTTTCAAATTGCTCATTAGTAACTTCAGTTTTGTCCATCCAGAAACCGTCAACATAGACGCGATGTATGGGCCGCGCATCTCTGGCTTCGTCATGGCCACCACAAACAGTGGCGCTACCCTCACCAGTGCCCATAGAAAATTCACCACCAGGAATCCACACCATGCCCGCTGGCGCCTTGCCTGGTGAGGCTATTTTATTTGCCACTGTGGCAGAAAAAGAAGCGGTACCGACTGCCACTGCATTCGATACCGCACTCAAAACTCCAACACTGATGCAAGCAGCGAAAATCAAACTCCTTGTGTAGTGATTTGTCACTATGTAGACTACCTGCTGCGTGAATTCATTTTTTCCATGATTGCTTGTTTGACAGCTTCCATATTGAACGATGCACCTTTTTGCATTGGTGGAAATTCAACAAAAGACTGTGCAGTTTGACCGACTACTTGCTGTACGAGCACAAAGCGCCAAAATTCAGTAGCAAACCAATCATAAAAGTTTAGAGAACCACCCTTGCCATTTGCTATTCCAGTTCGCTCAAAAGGATCTAGGCGCAGATTAGTGAGAATCGGCCAGTCTACTTTTTCGGTAGCACCTAACCAGCCGCTTGGCTGATCGGTAAAGCGATATTTGAAATCGTTGAAACGAACGGCACTGAGCGTTCCTTCAGTGAAGTAGAAAACCTCGTGACGACTCGAAGGGCCCTTGCCAAGCAATAGGTTTGTTTGGTCGTAACCGTCAAGATGCACCTTAAAGTTCTGACCGTTGACTTGCTTGCCGCTTAAGAGCTCTTCTTTGATACCTGGTGCACCAGCTACCGAAAGCAATGTAGGGAACCAATCAAGACCTGAGAATATGCCGTTCTCAACTTTACCCGCAGGTACTTTACCAGGCCAGCGCACAATCGCTGGAACACGGAAGCCACCTTCAAGAGCTGTGCCTTTGCCTCCGGCAAAAGGAGTTTGTCCACCGTCTGGCCATGTGAAATTCTCAGCACCATTATCGGTGCTAAAAACAATTATCGTATTGTCGTCGAGGCCGCTATCTTTCACATATTTTTGCACTTCGCCGACAATATCGTCGAGTTGAGCCATGCCGGCTTCCTGAACACTCCAGCCGTTCTCTGGAGTACGCATTGATTCATATTTTTCTGAAAGGTGCGTAATTATGTGCATGCGAGTGGGGTTGAGCCAAACGAAAAATGGCTTGTTATCTTTCTTCGCTTTGTCCATAAATTTGAGACTGTCAGCAAGAATTTCGTCGTCGACAGTTTCCATGCGCTTTGGATAAAGCTCTCCGGCATCTTCAATTTTCTGTTTGCCGATTTTGCCCCAACGCGGTTGCACGGTGGCATCATCAGTATCTGAAGCCCACGAGTGCACCATATTGCGAGGTCCCACAGTGGCTTTCAGCTCTTGTGGATAAGTGCGATGCGATGGATCTTCCATGGCATCAAGGTGATAAAGGTAACCAAAAAATTCATCGAAGCCGTGCACAGTGGGAAGAAACTTATTTAAATCACCAAGGTGGTTTTTGCCAAATTGACCGGTGGCGTAACCTTGAGCTTTTAAGGCCTGAGCGATGGTAATTGCCTGGTCTGGAATGCCTACTGAAGCGCCTGCTTGGCCAACGGTAGTCATGCCGGTGCGCACCGGCAACTCGCCAGTTATAAAGTTTGCTCTACCGGCAGTACAGCTCGCTTCTGCATAATAATCGGTGAATCTCATACCTTCATTGGCTAATCTGTCAAGATTGGGAGTTCTTCCGGCCATCAAGCCCTGATTGTAGACTCCAATATTTGACCAACCGATATCATCACCCATAATAAAAATGATGTTCGGCTTTTTTGCCTCTGCGCACATTGCAGCAAGTGGCATCAATAACGAAGTTGCCACCAGTAAAGCCGCGCACATCGTACGTGCATATTTTTTCAAATCAACCTCTCACAAAGTGGTCAAGACCATTAGGCCCCAAGCTATTACAATGATGAGCTATAAACCTTAGCACGTTTAGATATGCCATATGTTTAATTCACTGCACAAACAATTATTAGCCTGAAAATGGCGCAAACTGCTAATCTGAGACCATGGGTTTAGTCGATTTTAGCCGATCAATTTTAGTCGCCTTAGCTATGGTGCTTGTTGTGCCGCCTGCCTTTGCAGAAGAGGCCGGCCCTGCATCTTTTAAAGAAAAAATTGTTTCCATCGATCGCCAGATTATGCTGGAATGCATAGAACTCGCGCGCTTCAATTTACATTTTCATAATGGCGTCAATCGCAAGAACTTCTCGCAAGAATGGCTTTACCCTATGCAACGAGAAGCAGGCACAGCCCTGGGTTTCAGCAACACAATAATTGACATTCATCAACGCTCTCGCGGCTTACACGACCCCTCTTTGATTTCTAAAAACGCGCAAAAAACCGGAGTGGTATGCGCCCTTACAGGCCAGGCGATCACTGGTGGCAGTTCTGCAATTCAGCTGCTGCAAAATCTTAGACAAGGTGCAATCGCGCGAGGCAAAGGATATTCACCAAAAAATTCTATAGCCACTGTTAAAGCCATTGAAAATTCCATCAATGAAAAATTGACACAGCGCTCACAACTAATTGCTGCAGAAACTCTGGGTGACCAACAACCGCTTTACGACTTGCAAGGACGCCTCTTAGAACACATAAAAATTCAAATGGTGCACGAATATAAAAACTGGAGCGTCAGCTCGAGAAGCACAGAATGGTCAGAAAATACATTTTATGCCCTTGACTCGACTCAAGGGTTCGTGCAAATGTCCGGCTCCTGCTTGTCTCTCAAAGGCTTCAGCGAGAGCGGCCTGGGCGGCAAAGCTTCGATTCTTGGTCTGGTCGGAAATAGCATTGTTATGTTCAACCCTATGATAAAAAATGCTGCCGGAAAATATATCTCGTACAGACACAGAAAAGCTCTAAACAAAATATTTCCAGGTGGACGGCCAGAAGATATTGATCATCTTCTAGCAAAATATGATCTGACCAAAATTCCAAGCATGCAAGAAGGCGCAGAGCCTGCCTCAATTGAGGAACGTGAATTGGCCTTTCTGGTGCGAAGGTCGGCAGAAATTGACGAGCCGCTTAATCGCGAAATTGCCAAGGTAAGAAAGTTGCGACGCATTGCCGATCAGCAAGCTATTTCAGGACCATTAATAGGTTTAACAGGGGTGACGCGCTCGGTACTGAATGCGGTGGCGTATTGTCAGAATCCCGATAATAGTGGAAGCTCTGAAACAAGCATGCAAAAAGCGATCAGTTCTAACCAGCTCAACCTCACCGGACGAATTGTACAGTCAGCTGGCCAAGCATATTCTCTCGTAGACACGCCTTACACCGAGCTAAGGCACTACCTGTACAAACGTTCGCTTGAAAAAGCCGGTAAGTTGCCGGCTCAGCGAATGCAGAAGAGATTGGCTCTTCTAGATGCTTTAGAGCAACGCGTCAGATCGTCACAATTCGAAAAAAGATTATAGGGTTGAGACTAATTTCTCAGTGGCCGCCAGATGTTCTAATCTTTGCTCAATTAACTGATATGGCATCTGTTTTTTCTTAGAGAGCTTATGTTCGTAGGCCATAAGTCCCAGTATCGATGCGGCGTTACCGACAACAGCTAAACTCGTAGCGACTGTGCCGACAACCGCACCACGATAATATTGATTGATCTGTTTACGCGGAGCCAGCGGATACTTGTAATAACCATAAGTACCCAGCACACCTTGAGTGGCCAGCATGCCACCAATAACCGGGCCAAGTGTGCTGGTTTGCAAAGCGACTTTTTCCAGTTTGCGCATCACTTTCGTTTCACTATCGAGCTGCTTCGTAAATAGTTGATTTGACTGTGTATACAATGCCACCCGGTCAGTAATTGGTAGAGTGGGCATCAGTGATACGGTGTCAGAGGACGAATAGTTTTCGAGTTTTTTGCAGCTGATGGCAAAAGCATCAGGATCAAAGGGTGCAATTTCTAAATCACGAGTAAGGCGCGACATAGTGCGCTTTTTCACTACTTTACCCACTGTTGTGCAAATCACAGGAGTGGCAGCCGCCATGGCCCCATTGACGATAAAAAGAATATTGGCGGTGCCATTCAAATATGGTTTATCCAGGGCGCAATAAGCGTAACGACTAGACGCTGCCCCCACTGCATTGTAAGAAGCATTCAAAATGTAAAACAAGTTCTGAAAGGCAAGATAGCTTTTGGTATCAGCACTAAAGTGCGCATATTCATTGGCAAAAGCATTACGTAGCGCAGCAAGTACTTCACCTTCAGCAACGGCTCGATTATAAGCCGTATCGGTGCTGTTGGCAGCCACAAGAGCACCGCGCTCGGCAATCAGTGAGTCAATTTCTTTGAGCTTACTGGCTACATATCGATCAGCAGTTTTATGATCGAAGCCATCTTTTTTGTTCTTCATCGCTTGAACGGCGTTGACTGAAAGCTCAAAAGCAGATGCCGATCCTGCAATTATCGCCGTGGTCATTGCGGCGTTTAAACTGCGTTTCAAAGGAGCTTTGTTGATTTCGAGGGGCCGCCGGCGCCCTTTACCAAATTCTCTTACCGCCGCGATTTCAAAAGCCAAACCACCTGCTGCGGCCGATTCTTGAGCGGCAAAATAACGCAGTTTTCTAAACTTTGGTTGCTTGGCACTGCGCAGTCTAAAATTAAGGCTGAAACGCTCGATTTGAATGCCGGCCAGCAAAATCTTTTTAGTAATCGCTGTGTAGCGCTGTGAAAAAGAATCACCACTCTCAAGAGTAGCCTCTTGAGCCACGGCAAGAGGCGGCATCGCAGAGCTCAATAAAAGTGCGATACAAAAACAGACTGCTATACGCTTCAACATCTAGTCTACTGATGTCGCTTTCGGTTTAAGGGCGATACCAGCAGCTAAGAGCTTGCTGCGAATCTCAGGCATAGCTTCTCGAGCGGCTCTAACGCCATGCTCGATGCCCATCACACCATCAGATTTTTTGCGCGATATAAGTGTGATGCCATCGGTATTAGGATGTATCACTACATTTGCTTTGGCGCAGAGCTCAGCGTCACTGTGATTTAAATCAATACGCAAGGCTTGCTTAGCCATCGATCCAAGTGCTCTAAATTTGTGTAGCGGAACTTCAGATACATGCTCGTCGATATTCACGGCGATAACAAAATCTGCGCCCATTTCTTTTACGTGCTCTACAGGCACATTGCAGATTAGACCACCATCACAATATAGTTTGTCGCCGATTTGCACCGGGCGCTTCAAACCTGGAACAGCTGTGCTGGCTCGCATGGCCGTACCGAGATCGCCTTCTCTAATTTTGTAACTTTTTCCATCAACCACATTTGTACAGATAGCGGCAAATGGAATTTTCAACTGTTCAATACGAGCACCGTTGCAGACTTTATTGACGTAGTTTTGAAAGCGCTCACCCTTGTAGATGCCGTCGTAGGGCTTGATGCCTATTAAGCGAGGCGACTGCTCATAAGGAATGAAAAGCATCTTAACCAGCAGCGGCCGCGGCATCCACTCTTTAATGAAATGGTCTTTGGTAAATTCAAAAGCGATAGCATCAGGTGACATGCCGTATGAGTAGAAGCCACCAACAACCGAGCCAATACTAGTTCCGGCAATCAGGTCAATGGGCACACCTTCTTCCACAAGCACTTTTAGAACGCCGACGTGTGCCGAACCACGAGAGCCACCACCACCCAGGGCCAAGCCCACTTTGGCGGTTGAAGACTTGGCCGCACCTTCACTAACCGTGCCGCCAGTAAGCTGGGCATTAGCAGGGCCAAACGATAGCAATCCAACCACAGATGCTAATGCTAAGAGCTTTTTCAAAAACATATGGTCCTCTAATATTGGCTTGCCGGCAGGTTCGGACGAAGTCAATAATAGCGGAAATCACCAAGCTCATCTATAACTTGACGAAGCTAATTACCCTTTGAAAAATTTCAGCATTGGGTTGGCCGGCGGTTTTACTGATATCAGCATGTGAAAGTGGCACAGTTTTTACTATCAACTGGCCGCCTGCTTTCTTCATGGCATTAGAAAAGCGCTCATGCTGCGCGACGCAAGACTTCCTTTTTTCACCGCAAAACATCAAGAAGGGCGGATAAGCCTGACCAGCATGAATGGACAAAGTTGGTGAGGCATCGGCCAAAACTTTGGCGTCTGTGCCAAAGGCATTGCTAATCATTCCGCCTACCAGAGCCGCTTCATTTGTACTTTCATTCATTCTCTCAGCCAGGTTGAGGCTGGCAGTATCAAGACTGACAACTCCTTTGACATCCTTTAAACTCAGACCTTGCTCTGCTAAAAAACGCTCATTTGTGCCAAGTAAATCGACAAGTTGAGCGCCAGCAGAGTGGCCCATGATAAAAATGCGACTTTGATCGGCACCAATTTCGGTGGCATGTTTTTTGACCCAGGCGAAGGCAGAGGCAATATCTTGAATCTGCTTGGGGTGCATCACATCTGGTGCCAGGCGATAATTGGTGGCAACAAAAACCACGCCATTTTCAGCGTAGGTTTTGCCCTTCTCACGATGCATGTCTTTACTGCCCCGTTGCCAACCACCACCGTGGGCAAACAAAATCACCGGCAGTTTGCCTTCTGATTTCACGGGTGAATAAATATCCAGCTTCTGCTTGGGCGCAGTGCCATAGGCCACATCTTGTTCTAGTTTGACTACCTTCGGATCAATAGCTACTGACCCGCGGCCTGCGCCCATTCTTGCGCCAAACCCTGCACCTGCACTTGTGCCCGTACTTGTGCCAGAGCCGCTCAAAGCAGCTCCTTCACGAGCATTTCCTTCACGAGCATTTCCTTCACGACCAGCCCGGCGGCGCTGAATAAACTGGCGCAAACGTTGTCTTTGCTCAGGAGTAATAACTCGAGATTCTGGTTGAGGCGGCTGCTCTCCTGCGGCCATTGTCTGAGCACTACAGTTAAAGCAAAACAGGTGAGAACAAAACATGAGCGAGCAAAGCGCGGCACTAGTGAAGAACTGGAGAATTTTCATAAACACCTCTTTAACGTCAATACGCGCCGGCGAAAAAAAAGTTTCAGGAAGTCACCAAACAAAACTATGACTGCTTCAAACTTTGCATCACCTCTTCGGTGCGCCCCTCAGCCACCGAAAGCAAAAGCATGGTATTGCGCATTAAATTAAGTGTGTCTGCATTTAGCTTTTCGCGGCGGGCAACAGCAACGGCTTTGCCCAGCCACTGCTCGGCGCTGACAAAACTGTTATCACGCACAGCCGGATCCACAGCAGCTTCGCCCTGATTATAAGCAGACCGAGTCATAGCTAGATAGGCCTTGCAAACGGCATTTGCTTCCCTTCCTTCTTCAAACTTACTGACGGCCCGCAAACTCAAAAACTGCGACTTAGCCGAATCATGCCAGTCTTGATAAAAATCTGCCGACTTCATCAGTGCAGCAGCATAGCTATTGCCGCCCATTTCTTTCGCGCTAGCCAGGGCAACAAGGGCAAATGGTTCTGCTTTGCTGTACATTCCAGCATCTGCATAGAGCTTGGCAATTTTGGCTACCAGCTCCTGGCGCCCTGATTTATCAGGCGATTTAGCCATAGCGGCCAATTTGCCTTCAAGCTTACCGGCTTCCATAGCGGTTTTTCGAAATGCCCACTCCGAAGTCTGTGGCTGACTGGCGTCAGCAATTCCGCGTCCCAGGGCAAAAAGCACACAAAGCCCCGCCAGCGCTTGACCGACATTGAGAATTAAACGACTCATCAGCCGACACCCGCTGCAATTACGTCATTTATCATAGCAAATTCGTTATCATAGCCAGAGTAAAGTGGAATAACATGGCCGAACAAACGCAGTCAAAAAAAATCACTATTCTCGGCCTCGAGAGCTTCGCGATTCAATTATTGGCGCTGCTTCCGATGGCTGTGATTTACGGCAACTGGCATACGGTCGGGCCGCTCGTCACTCCTGTGGTATCCGACCCACTTCTGGTCGCCGCCGTAGCTAAACAAATCGCCATCACCCCTGCCTTTGCAATATTCAGCGCTGTTCTATGCGCTACTTATTTTCTCTTGCGGTGGAGAAGAACAACAGAGCCCCTCACAGAGAGACTAGCAACAGCACTGTGCTTAGGCCTAATTGCACAGATGCTTGTCTTGACCAGATGCTGGCAATTCCCGTTCGCTCTCGACGACCCCTTTATCGACTTTCGCTATGTACATAACTGGTCTACATTTCACTCCTTTGATTACAATATCGGAGAGCGAATTCAGGGCTATTCTTCGGCTCTGCATCTGGCGTTGCTCTTTATATTGAACAAAATTTTGCCGGTGAATAATATCGCCGGCATCTCAACACTATTCAATACTTTTTTGCAAATTTTCAATTTGCTATTGATTTTTGCCATTACGACTAAAGCGCTGCAGTCGAGATTTTTGGCTCTGCTGGCGGCGCTTGTTTATTGCCTGTGCGCCAGCGGCGCACTGACTGCTACCGACAATAAAGAATCGGCACTTCTGCAGTTGCTTATGCTTGCAGCTATCTACACGCGTACTTTTGATCTGTACCACAAGTGGTGCGCGCTGCTTTCGGTTTTAATCAGTCTTACTCGACCTGAAGGTATCCTCTGGTTTGCGCGAGAATTTATCAGCGACACTGTGGCCCGCGGCAAAGCCTGCCTGTCGGCGTGGGGCACAAGCATCTTGTTGCTTGGCTTCTGGTATGGATTTGTTGCCTATTACTATGGCACCGTCATTCCTCACGGGGCCTTGGGCCGCGCCAGCATGTTCCATAGTGCGCCGCAAATGACCGCCCATGCCTGCCCGTTCATTTTAACGATGATTGGCATGGACACCTTCAAAGATTTCTTCATTTATTTGCCCTGGTTGGGCGCAGATCAAGCGTCTGCAATTAATTTACTGCTACTGGTGCAAGGAGCAGTGGCGCTGGTTCTTCTGCTGTACTTTGCTCGCAAAGAAGACTGGCTGCGCCCGTATGCCAACAACTGTGCACTACTTTTGCTTTTCTTTGCCGCTTTCGATCCCTGGCTGTTTTCGTGGTACTACAGCTGGTTCAGTTTAATTGCCGTATTTCTCATTCCACTTGTGGTACGAACAGGCTGGCGCTCAGTCAAGGCACCAAACATATGGACTCGCGCAGCCGGACTTGCTACTCTTGCCGCAATCGTGCTGCCGCAGGTCATTGACCTGAATTTGTTTAATCGCTTGACTCATAATAATGCAGAAAAGCTGACAGTCAAAGAATTTTTCGTAAGTAGCATCAACAGCCGATTCTTTGTCCTCAATGCGCCCATGGAAAGGCTCGCTTTATACCAGCGAGCCGCCGACTTCATGGCCAAATCTCAACTAAATAAGCAAAAGCCATTTGCAACATTAGCAACGTGGGAACCCGGCGTGCTCGGTTACTATCTGCCTGATACCAGAATAATTGACTTGGGCGGGCTGGTCAGCGACGAAGCACTGCAATATTACCCGGTGCCGGTGGGCAAGCGCTCGCGGCGCTCAGTCTGGGGCTCTATGCCAGATCAAGCTGTGATTGATTTACAACCAGACAGAGTAATTTTCTTTGACAGCTTTGCCGATAATGGTTTGCTCAAAAATCAAAAGTTCCTTGAGAGTTATCGTTTGCTTCAGTTTTGGCCACTCAAACTCTGGGGCGGCCAGGGTCTATTTCTCTTTGAGAAAATCTAAGGCAGAAATTTTGGATAGCTATTTAGTGGTATCAATTTTTAACTCTGACTGCCGCTTTTGCATTTCCTCGGACATTTTTTTATTGCCTAATTTGTCATAAATCTCTTGCAGATGTTTGAGTAGATTTTTTAATTCAGGACTGTCAGGCCCCAGCGATTTATCTTTTATAGCCAGTGCGCGACTGTAAAATTGCTCGGCATCTGCATACTTTTCCTGACGATTACAGACTGTTGCCAGACCAACCAGATTGGTTGTTAAGTCTGATGAATTGACGTCGCCTATTTTGTCACGAATTGCCAGCGACTTGCGCAATACCTCCTCGCAATCAGCAGTCTGACCGGCTCTATCGTAAATCAAACCAATTTTGAGATAATCATCGGCCAGAACGGCAGGAGCGGCAGGCAATTTTTCGTCTAGTTCAATTTTGCGTTTCATTACAGGAATTGCTTCGGCAGCGTGACCTTGCGAAAGATAAATAATGGCCAGGGCGTCTAGATCATTAATCAGATCTTCGGTCACCTTTCCTTCTTCATCGAGAACGATGGAGCGTTTCACCAGCGGCTCAGCATCAGCCCAGCGCTTTTGATCAAGATAAATTTTGACAAGCAAACGCAAACTTAGGGCGCGATCGGCCTTTGAATACTGAGGCTGCTCAGTCATCACCTGACCTTGTTTGAAGATTGTTTCAGCTTCGCTGTAATTGCCCTTCATGGCTGCTTCCATCCCGCGAGTCAAAAGCTCATCTCGGGCAGCATCAGCGAAAGCAGATAAGTTAGCGGTGGCCAATAAAGTCAGTGCCATGGCTGCTGTCTTAAAATAGATTTTCATTGTTCTCGCCTTAAGCTGGTTACTTTATACGGTAGTTACTGGCCAATGCTAACTTAATCACTTAATCATCTTCGTCCTCAGGAGGAGGCCCGAAATTTCTTTGCGGCCGCTCTGGTGGTTTAGGTTGATCTAGACCAGGCTGGCTTGCGACACCACCACTGGTACCGTTAGTACCATTGATACCGTCAGCACTAGATTGCGGCAGTGAAACCGGGCCAGATGATGGAGTATTGAGCGGTGTGGGTGACATTTCCGGAGTATTCACAACGGCTTCATCCACAGGAGCCGCTTCGTTCTTGCGCTCGGCTTCGGCAATGCGCTCATTGTTTCTGCGCTCTGATGGCGTCATCTGAGTCAGCGGCGCCGGTGCCAGACCAGACTTATCATCTTTATCGGTGACAGGCAGCCGCACAGTAAAGGTCGATCCTTTGTTTAGTTCGCTC
This sequence comes from Cyanobacteria bacterium auto_48_18, assembly GCA_036170915.1. Taxonomy (GTDB): domain Bacteria; phylum Cyanobacteriota; class Vampirovibrionia; order Obscuribacterales; family Obscuribacteraceae. Next base: position 8,814 of record JAVHQC010000023.1, on the reverse strand, counting down.
TCAAGCTCAATAGCGCCGCCGTGAGCTTTAATAATGGTGAGAGCGATAGCCAGCCCTAAACCGGTGCCGCCGCCATATAGTCTACTTCTGGTGCGCGACCTTTCAACACGATAAAACCGATCGAAAATGCGCTGCTGATCGGCAGGGGCAATACCAATGCCGGTGTCAATAACGCGCACAATGGCCTGGTTGTTTGTGAAACGAAGAGTCACCGTCACCTTCCCACCAGCTTGCGTAGCTTTGATGGCATTGTTCGTGAGATTGAGAAACACTTGTTTCAATCGATCTGAATCAGCAAAAACATAAATTTGAGTAGGAGGAATAATAAATTGCACTTCGATCTGCTCTGGTGCGATTACCATCACAGTGTCTTCGACGCTGGTTAAGACAGCGCGCAAATCCACCACTTCTTGCTGATTAATAATTGCTTGACCGGCATCGGCCCGCGCCAATTGCAGCAAATCGGAAACCAGTCGAATTAGCCTGCCAGACTCGTCTGAAATGGTCTGTAGGGCCTCAGCCAGGAGGTTGCCGTCGATATTAGGCCCTCGCCTGAGAAGCAACTTTGTATAGCCCTGAATCGAAGTCAGAGGTGTGCGCAACTCATGACTGGCATCAGCGACGAATTGACATTGGATATTGAGCGATTCTTCCAGGCGGTTGAGCAATTTATTGAATGATTTACGTAGCTCTAAAGTTTCAAGAGGCTCATGAGGATCAACCTCTAGACGTTGACGAATATCTTCGGATACGAGTTTAGTGGTGGCAGTCAGCAACTGAGTAATGGGCCGCAAGATTAAATCGGCGAGAAACCAATTTACTACCAGCAGCACCAGAAGTAGTGGCACATACAAGGGCACATAACGCAAAAAATCTTCGATCGGAGCACCGCTGGAACTGAAGACTACCACGTGGCAAATCACAATTGGCACCACACCAGACATGGTCATAACCAGTGCCATGCGAGCCTTTATTGATTTAGACCATTCCGCCTTGTCCATTACGTTTTTACGAACAACTTTTTAAACTCAGGCATCAACCGACTGTTGGTCACCATGCAAGAACCTGTATGCACCGAATCGCCGCCGGATAGATCAAAGAAGCCTCCGCCCGCTTCCAGAGCCAGAATTTTCATGCAAGCGATGTCCCATGGTTTGACACCAACTTCGAGCATCGCTTCTGATTTGCCTTCAAATACAAGCGAAAATCCTAGATAGTCGCCAAAGCCACGCTGTTTTTCAGTTGCTCTAATTGCTTCAGTCAATTCAGGCCACAAGCCTTTTTCGATAATGCGATCAGGGCCGCCAAAATTGATCATGGCTTTATCCATGCTGGCAATCTCTGAGACTTTAATAGGAATGTAGTTTTTAAAGGCGCCCTGTCCAGTGACCGCATAGAAAAGTTCATGCATCGCTGGAGCCACAATCATGCCCATGACAATTTCGCCCGCCACTTCAAGTGCAAGCAATGTTGACCAGATGGGAATACCGCGAGCGTAGTTGTAAGTACCGTCTATGGGATCAACAATCCATCGCCGGCCATTTTTTTCACTTGAGGCACCATCAGTGGCGCCTTCTTCTTCACCAAGAATGGCGTCACCGGGAAATTTTTTCTCGATCGCTTCTCGGATCAGGCGCTCAACTTCTTTATCAGCCCTGGTTACAGGGCTGCCATCAGATTTTTCCACCACTTCAATGCCTTTATTGAAGTAGCTCATGGCCAGCTTTTCTACCTCTTCGCTAATTGTCAGCGCAAAGGAAAGCTCATCAGCATAGAGATGAGACAAAGGCGACTCCTTCGATTTCAATGCAGGAGGTCAAGACCTTGACACCATAATTTAAGACGAAAACTCCCGGCGGCGATAAAGCCGACGGGAGTTCCGCGTAGTTCAGTCAGGTCCAAGCTCGCGCAGGGAGGTTTTGGTTAGAACATGTACTCGTAGATGGCTCTCGCCCCACGACCAACTCCAACACCGATATCACGGACATCAATAAATGTGCCCTTGACTAAGCGCTCCCAAATGAAACCTTTCTGTCTTTCGGCGTATGCCAAGCGCATATCTTGCTCAGCATTCTTTTCCTCAACAGCTTTCATGCGAGCTTCCAGACTGTCGACACGGGCCTTCAGTTGGTTCAACTCACCACGAAATTCTTCCAACAAAGCAGCAAATTTTTCCAAATCGGCTTTGTCAGCTTTTTTAGCTAGACGCTCTTGTATGCACTGCTCATATTTATATAGAGCGGCAGCCAGTTCAAAACGTGTTGTGGATTTTTGTCCACGATATGTTCTGTCTGGGTAACCTACCAGTACATGACAGTCGCTATTAACGAGTTCCTTGAGTGCATTATACGCCCACTCATTTCCAACTACGTCTGTCAATTCACTGACATTAGTAGCACCTTGAGCATTTGCGACATTTGCATTGATCAAGGTGCTCGCACTTACGGCAACTAGTGCAGTAAGAATGGTTGCAAACCCCTTTTTCATAATAGTAATCACTCCTTCAGCAATGACCTGACTCTAACGTACGCCATCATAACCTACATATTCCAGAGGTTAGTAGTAGTGAAACCCATAAAACAATTTGCGATCTGACAGAACCTGCGAAAAGCCGCCGGTGGTGCGTAAAGGGGGATTCTTAAAAAACGCTAATATTTAACAAATTCGTCGCCCAAAATATATCAGACGCAATCCGCAAAGGCTCACAGAGTCGGCCTTCATGGCAACCCTAGTCAAGTATACCGTGACCCTGAAACTAGCGCTGTTTATCGGACATTTGAAACATGTTTTTTTACCAAAGCTGTTGAGCTTGAAGAAGCTGTAAAATGGGCCTTTTCAAGGCTTCTTCAAATTTAGCAACAGAAGAACGCAACCACTCATGGTGCTCCATACTTGTGAAAGCAGAGTAAAAACCGCACACCATATATAGTGCACCAGCAAGAACAGCAGTACGTATAAAAGATCGATATATTCGCTACAAAAATCGTTCACTTTAACAATCTCGAGGAAAAATGGAATTCCGAATCGCCCATCTCTATGCTCACTTTCTCAACATATATGGAGACCGCGGTAACATCATTACCCTCAGCCAGAGGGCAAAATGGCGCGGCATAGAAGTCAAGGTTGACGCGATAGATATCGGTCAGGATGCCGATCCGGATTACTACGATTTTTATTTCATCGGTGGCGGACAAGACAAACAACAAATTGTCATCGCTGAAGATTTAGTCAAAAGAGCAGCAACTCTAAAAGACGCTGTTGCCCGCGGTGCCGTGGTTTTGACAGTATGCGGCGGTTACCAACTACTTGGTCATTATTATCGTCCGCATGAAGGTCCTGAACTGAAAGGCATATCTTTATTAGACGCTTACACCGTTGCCGGTAATCGCAGAATGATCGGCAATGTCGTTATCAAGCGAGATGACGAGACTACCTTAGTAGGTTTCGAAAATCACAGTGGCAAGACATTTCTTGGTAAAGATGTACAGCCACTCGGTAAAATCGTAGTCGGCAACGGCAATAATGGTGAAGACAAAAGCGAAGGCGCTTGTCAGGGCACCGTATACGGTACCTATTTGCATGGCTCTCTGTTACCGAAAAATCCGGCTTTTGCTGACCATCTGCTCAGTCAGGCATTGTTACGACGTTACGGTGCAGTCAATTTGTCGACGCTTGATGATGCTTTAGAATTGCAGGCGCACAAAAGAGCACTTTCCCTGCCTGCATAATTGCAATCTATATTAGTAAATATCTAAAGGAACGAAAAATAGTTCGTGAAAACACTTTCAATATTGATTCCAGTATTCAACGAAGAAAAAACTCTGGTCACGGTTTTAGACATGGTCACCAAAGCCGACACAGCTGGCCTGGAAAAAGAAATCATTATTGTTGATGACGGATCAGTTGATGGTACCCGCGCCATTCTCGCCCAGTTAGACGCAACCAAATACAATGCAAAAATTTTCTATCACGAAAAAAATCAAGGTAAAGGTGCAGCTTTAAGGACAGCTCAACAACACGCCGAAGGCGACATTATTCTCATTCAAGATGCCGATCTTGAATATGACCCGCGCGAATATTCAGAACTTCTCAAACCAATTCTGGAAGGCCGTGCCGACGTTGTCTACGGCTCCCGCTTATGCGGCGGAAAAGTAACACGTGCTTTTAAAATCTGGCACTTGCTCGGCAATAAATTCTTGAGTTTAACCACCAACCTTCTCTATAACGCCACTCTCACAGATATGGAAACTTGCTACAAAGTATTCCGCGCCGAGATTTTCAAAAAAGTGCAGATTCGTTGCGACCGTTTTGATTTCGAGCCTGAAATTACGGCAAAAGTTTTAAAGCAAGGTGTCAGACTTTATGAATTGCCAATTTCATACTATGGCCGTGATTATTCGGAAGGAAAGAAAATTACATGGAAAGACGGCATATGGGCTGTGCTGGCTCTTGTCCGATTCCGTTTTACAGATTGATTACATTTGCAAGCCCTCAAATTGGCCTGAGCAAAGTATTGCAGCTACTTGTAAAGTGATATTGCGCGCGCTATCATCCAGATATGGATTCAATTTTTAATCCCCTTTTCTTTTAGTTGGGGCCCTGTGAAACTCAATTTACTAACCGTACTTTTAATGACGCTGATAATCTGCCCGCCGGCCTTCAGTCAGCAAAGTTACAAAATTGGCGGCACACGTGTGGTGGGCAACAGCCTGGCCCGTCCGGCTGACACTTATATCACCCGCGGCACCATGAGCCCTTCAGCCCAGATTCCTGTCTACGGCTCGCCACCGCCCCAGCCGCAGTCACGTTATCCGCAAGGTTATCTGACACCCACACCGGCAGCCAATCAGCAACAGGGTAGCCAGCAAATGGGTGGCCTGCCCAATGCACGCATGGGTGCAACTGTGGGGATGCCCGGAGATTACATGCGCTCAGACCTTAACCCTAATTACAACCTGCGTCGCCCCGTCGTCAAACAAAATGGCTATGTCACCATTCCCACCCAGGTCGTCCCAAGACAGAAACGGGCGCCAGTGGCAACCTACGGCAGCCAGAATAACTACAACCAGAGTTCGTCACCAACCGGCACAAGCACTTACGGCAGCGGCCTGGCTAAAGAAGTCAAAGGCTACTAAATTTACGCTGCCTGTTTACGCTGCCGATTTACGCCGAAAACTACGCTAAAATCAGTGGCCGCCGACACCGCCGCAGGTTTGTATCACCATGCCAGAAACACCAGAGTCTCTTCAAGAAGCGCTGAAACAAGCTATGCAGGATGCTGCAGACTTAATCAAATCGCAGGCCCAAGAAAATCCAGCGGACGACGCTCAAAGTCATGCCCCACGAGTTGTGGTAATTGGCGGCGCCGGTGCCATGGGCCAGATTATCGTCAAAGATTTGCTCAATAATGCCGAAATAGACGTGGTCATTGCCGATTACGATCGTGACAAAGCCGATGAACTGGCCGAATCGCTAAAGAACCCAAGAGTTAGAGGCGATTTTACAGACATTACCAATAAAGCAATCATGGTCAAGATACTGTCCAAAGCTTCAGTGGTAATCAATTCAACGCCTTATTATCACAACGTCAATGTAATGGAAGCGGCACTGGAAGCCGGTTGCCACTATATCGATCTCGGTGGTCTTTTTCACGTCACCAAAGAACAATTGAAATTAGACGAGCAATTTAAAGCAAAAAATCTTACGGCAGTAGTCGGCATGGGTGCAGCTCCAGGCATGACCAATATCATGGCCGCAGCAGCGCAAAAAGATCTCGACACCATTGATTCTGTAGATATTCTGGTTGGTTCAGTAGACAACGTCAAAGTTGACCATCCATTTTTGCCACCATATTCAATCGAAACTTTAATTGATGAATACACCTTGAATCCGATGGTGTTTGATGACGGCGAATTTAAAGCTGAAGAGCCACTTTCTGGCGCGCTGATGGTTGATTTTCCTGAGCCTGTCGGTAAGCAAGAAGCAATTTACACATTGCATTCGGAAGTTTTGACCATACCCGCCACATATAAAGATAAAGGCATCAAACGGGTGACATTCCGCTTGGGATTACCTCTAGAATTTCACGACAAAATCAAATTTCTAATGGCCCTGGGTTTTGGCGCTAAAGAAAAGGTATTCACAAGAGAAGGTGAATTTACACCGCGCAAATTACTGGCTCACATTATCAATAGTTTCCCAGTGCCTAAATACGATCCCGACGACTGCGAAGTAGTGCGAGTAGACGTGCGCGGCAGCCAGAGCGGCGCTCTCAAATTTATTCGTATGGAAACAACTGTTTTTTCCGATGCCAAACAAAAAATTTCTTGCGGCGCTCTCGACACTGGCGTACCACCGTCAATAGTGGCGCAGATGTTAATGGCAGGAAAAATCAAACATACTGGAGTGGTGGCGCCCGAAGTGGCAATCGACCCTGAACTATTCTTTGCCGAGCTGGCCAGCCGCAATATTATGATGCGGCGCATTGAAATTGATGCTCGCGCTTATGATGAAGATCAGAAAGAGAAATTGGCGCCTGTAGGTGGCTAAATTTCCAGTAGAACAGAGCGAGCCCGGGGGCAAAAAAAATACCTCCGGAGGTATTTTTTCCAGACTAAACAGTCACAGCCTTTAATGCGGCAATAGTGGCATGCAAAGACTCGCTGTCCGACACATTTAAAATCTTGATCGAGCGATCTATTTTCTTAACCAGACCAGCTAACACTTTACCGGGGCCAATTTCAACAATAGTATCGACACCGTGCGCAGCGAGAAGTTCAATGGTGGCAGTCCAGCGAACAGGGCTTTCCATTTGTTTGCTGAGTTTCTCTTTCATCACTTCGGCGTGGCGAGATTCTTGAGCGTCATAATTTTGCACTACGCTGCAAGTGGCATTGTTAAACTTACACACAGCTAAAGCTTGAGCAAATTCACGCGAGGCGCTGCTCATCAGAGGCGAGTGAAATGCACCACCCACAGGCAATGGAATGGCTTTGCCGGAGCGCTCTTTGACCAGTGCACCAGCGCGAGCAACAGCTTCAGGATGGCCTGAAATGACAAGCTGATCTTTGGTGTTGAAATTTGCCACCACCACACATTCATTCTTAGTTTCACTTTCACTAGAAGCTTCAAGACACAGAGCTTCGAGGTCAGATGCAGCCATACCAAGAACCGCAGTCATGGCGCCTTTAGGGCAGCTTTCCATCAATGAAGATCTTTTGTCTACTAGTCGCACAGCATCTTCTAAAGATAAAGCCGAAGCTGCAACCAATGCTGTAATTTCGCCCAGGCTATGTCCAGCAACAAAGTCAGGTGTTGGTCCGTCAAGTTTTTGATAACAAGCCCAGGCGGCCAGTGATGTGGCAAGAATCGTAGGCTGGGTATTGATAGTGCGTTTCAGTTCTTCTTCAGGGCCATTAAAAGACAAAGTACTGAGGGCACGACCAGCGATACCATCAATTGTTTCGTATGTCGATTTAGCTTCGGCAAAATTGTTGTATAAATCAAGGCCCATGCCTACGCTCTGAGAACCCTGACCGGGAAACAGACAAGCGAGCTTTGCCATCTTCAATTCTCCTGTTTATCTTTTAAATTAGGCTTAGTGCGGCTTTAGCCGCCGACAGTCTCAGCCGCTGCTAGGTTAGCGGCTGTCTGAAAAAAAGACTTTTCAATCCTCGGCACAACATCTGAGCGCACCATATCGCAGGCCACTCGAATTGCGTTCTTGACGGCAGTGTGCCGCGAGCCACCATGGGCGATGACACATACGCCTTTCAGTCCGATTAAGAAAGCACCACCAAATTCATCAGGATCAACTCTTTTCTTCAGAGCCTGGAAAGCCGGTTTAGCAATGGCGCCACCAATCTTACCCCGGGGTGAACTGAGTAATTCCTGTTTCAACATGTGGTTAATCATCTTGGCAATACCTTCCGCTGTTTTCAGCGAAACGTTGCCGGTGAATCCGTCGGTGACGACTACGTCAACTTTACCCATAGGGTAATCGCGGCCTTCCACAAAACCAATAAAATTAATATCTTCGCGCGCTTTAAGCAGCGCGTAAGCATCTTGCACCAGCTGAGTGCCCTTAGTCTCTTCCGCACCAATATTGAGTACGCCTACTCGCGGGCGTTTGACATTATGCAAACCAGAATAAAGGATGGAGCCCATCAAACCAAATTGTAGAAGCATGTTGGCATCGCAGTCGGTATTAGCACCAGCGTCGACAACAATGCAGCGATTTGGGTGAATAGTGGGCATTTCGCAGGCAATGGCACAGCGATTAACATTTTTCAGGCGACCGATATTAAATGTAGCGGCCACAGCCGCAGCACCGGTTGATCCGCATGCGACAACGGCATCGGCATGTCCATCGGCAACTTGCTTCATAGCCCGCACGATTGACGAATCTTTCTTTCTTAAAATCGCCTTGCTGGGTTTTTCATCCATAGCAACCACTTCAGAAGCGGCCACCAGTGAAATATTTAGCCCGGCAATCTCATGGCGTTTGAGTTCAGCTTCGATAGCAGGGAGCAGCCCAACTAACTGCACCGAAATGCCATATTCGCGAGCGGCCAAAATCGCCCCATGAACAATTTCACGAGGCGCATAATCGCCACCCATCGCGTCGATGGCTACTCGAATCATGCCAGACTCCAGATTTGACTCGTTGTCAAACTAATCACACCAATAAAACAGGTTATCTAAGTAACTGTTTAAATAACAGCGTCTTTGAGCCTAGCTCTTCTACCACCATAATATCCGCAACCGCCGCAACCAGTATCACTGCCCTAAGCAGCGGCGCAATTGGCGCAGGTA
>JAVHQC010000022.1:191419-465712 GCA_036170915.1 Cyanobacteria bacterium auto_48_18 | reverse complement strand
CAAAGAGAGAGTGATGGCGTTTAAGACCAGAGCAACATCGTCTTTAGCCAGTGCACTCAGCGCTTTTAAATCAACTCTCAACCATCTGCTCTATGAAACAGTGCCAGTACGTGACACCTATTCACCAGAGTAATAATTCGAAAGTTCGAAAATTTTTTCCAGATAAAGGGGAGGGCTCAAGTCGAAAGACTTGGGCCCTCCGGGGTTAGAATAGAAATCGCACTGTAAGCGTATGAGATGACAGAAAATAATTCACCCAATGCTAATCCTCATTTGGTTCTACCTGCCGGAACACAGGTCGTCACTCTGGTAGAAAGTCGCGACTTCGGCGGTGCTCCGCTGCGCAGCAGCGGCACCGTGGGCAAAATCAGCAAGAGTCCCACAGACAGCAAGCACTCATACCTGATCGCCTTTCCTGATGGCGGCCAGGCCAGACTGTTCCGCCAAGAAATTGCCATCCGCAAACACGTACAGGGCGTCAACTTCGAGCGCCACGAAAGCGCTATTGACGATCAGCAGTTGCAACAGTACGTGATCTATAGATGTGTGGTCGGCTCGCGCGCTTTCGGCCTAGATGTCGCCCACTCAGATATCGACCGGCGCGGAATTTATCTGCCGCCGGCAGATTTGCACTGGTCTTTGTATGGCCTGCCTGAGCAAATCGAAAATCACGAGAATCAAGAATGCTACTGGGAATTGCAAAAATTTCTAGTGCTGGCATTGAAAGCTAATCCTAACGTTCTTGAGTGCTTTTATACACCTCTGGTGGAACACTCAACGCCGTTGGCGGATGAGCTGCTAGCTGGCCGCTCTCGAATGCTATCGAAGCTTGTCTATCAAACTTACAACGGCTATGTGCTCTCACAGTTCAAAAAACTAGAGCAAGACCTGCGCAATCAAGGTGAGTTCAAATGGAAACATGTGATGCACCTGGTCAGACTTTTGACCTCAGGTGTGACGATTATGAAAGAAGGAGTGGTACCAGTGCAGGTGGCAGAACACCGGGAGCGCCTGCTTTCAATTCGTAACGGGCACGAAAGCTGGGATGAGGTCAATGCCTGGCGCCTGGAGTTGCATCAAGAATTCACCAGGGCATTCGAACAAACAAAACTTCCCGAAAGACCAGACTATCAATGGGCTAATGACTTTTTGGTTAAGGCGCGGCGGCAGATGGTGTCATAGTTCACCGCAGGCGGTGCCCGCCCTATATCGACACCACCGCCAGACAGACATCGAATGTTCATAGAAAATATTAAAAGTTGGAACAAAAAGTTTCTATTCAAAGTCTTACTTGACAGATCAGATTAACCTGAGCATCCTACAAATAGAACCCCCATGGTTCTATCTTCTGGAGGTTACGACCATCGAACCCTTTGACCTACTAGAATTCCAAAGACGTGCCCGCGAGACGTGCTGTCCTAAAACACTTTTTGAGTTATGGGAAGACGTGTGTCGTCGATATGATTCGCACCAAATTGGTCCATATCAATTCGAAGAAATGAAAGATGCGATCTGGCCAAATTTGAATGCGCTCGCCATGTTGAGACGCGCCATCAATGATACCGAATCTGATATCAGACAAACCGACTCAAAGTTAAAGCAAGCCTGACAGAACGCTCGATTTTAGATTTTGCGTTTGTAGTGCGCAGTCATAAAGTGCGTCCACTCCCCATTCTCGCCCTGATATTGCGAGCGCAGAATGCGGTGATTATCGTCTTTGATTTCAATAATGTCTTGATACATAGTGGTCTTCGTTGGGTCTGTAAATGACGGGCCTTCGGCAGACAGAGTCAAGATTTTTCCGCTGGCGTCCATCTCACCATCGTAAATCCACATGTGCGTCATCATCGAACCAATCCATGTGCCGAGATAACGTTTTTTAGCAGGGTCATATCCGAGACTTATCAGCGTAGTGCCAATTCCACCGTCAGGCATTGTGCCCTCGCCTTCACCGACAATCCAGAGTCCGCCAATGGAGCGAACAGTCTCTTTGCCGCTAGATTTCATCGGAGGATGCTCCGGCCCCATTGAGCACTCAGACTCAAAAGTCCAGTCGCCCACAAGGGAGGTGAGCCACTGGTGCTCTTCTTGCGGTGTTGCCAACTTGCAAGTTTCTTGACTATTGTTGTCTACGGTCTCGGTCATGGTCATGCCTCCAGCTTGAATTGGGAGCAGTGAGGATAGCATTACTACCTCTAACTCTCCTTAACGGTTCCGGAGTGCAATATTTTTCAGCACTAAATTTGTGTTAGCTTTACTCTATTGGCGCAACAAGTGAATACTGGTGAACAAGCTTAAGCTGACAATTGCTCTCATTCTCTTGCTTTACCCGCCCGGGCAGCTGTTGGCGAGTGCAGCGGCATCTGACTGGATTGACGAAAACGTAGATGAAATCAAAGTCAAGCCCCGGGCAAGAACAGCACCGGTAGCTCCATATGCCGATGAAAATTATCTCGATACCACGCAGAGCGCTCGCCGAGCGCGCTTGCGCCAGCCGGCACCAGAAACAGAAAATGAGAACATTCAAGATAGTCAGGACGAAGTTACCCCTCCAGCCCCAGAACTCAAGATAGGCAGCGGCGGCTCTGGCCGTATCATCGGCGGAGTTAGCTCGGCCACCGTGCGCTCATCAGGTTCTGGGCAAAGGAGCAATCGCGGCCTTGATGGCATGGCCGCGCAATTCATGCGCAGTGCCCCCTATCTGGCTCAAGCACGCACAACTACAGTGCAACCGGCACTTTTTAAAGCCTGGCTTGAGCGAGCTCATGCCGGTAAAAGCACCAGATTTTCGAAAAATACCATCGTCGAAGTAAAAGGCAAATGGGACGACTGCGGGCACATTCTGCGCAATTTCGGTTTGCCTTTTACAAAAATCACGCAGAACGAATTGCCCTCAACTGACCTCACTGGCACAAAAATACTGACGATCAATTGCGGTTGTGTCTTAAATCAAGCAGCAATTGTGACCGTACGCAGGTTTGTAGAAAACGGCGGTTATCTTTTGAGCACCGATTGGGCGCTCGACTCTTGCTTGCAAAAAGCTTTTCCTGGTTACGTTGAATGGAATAGCAATGAAACCGAAAAAGGAGTTGTTGACGCAGTTGTCGTCGATCGCGATCCAATACTGTTAGCCGGCGTGCCGAAAGTGGCGCACTGGCAGCTGGAAGACAAGAGCCAGATGGTGCGCGTTATTAAAGGCCGATCGGTGCAGGTTTTGGCCAGAAGTCGCGAGCTCGCCAGCCAGGATCAAGACCGGCTGGGCATTCTTGCACTGTCATTCCCGTTTGGCCAGGGCCGCGTTTTGCATCTGGTCGGGCATTTCGATAATAATGCCAATCTTTCTTTTAACACAGCCCTACCTGACCCTGCCCCGATTATCGGCATTGGCCTGAGGCAAGCCATTGCAGCCAATTTTATTATGGCCGCTCTTCACGGCGACGTAGTCGAAAGCGCCCAACAACCACAGTCGCAATCTAAAGAACAGTAAAGCCCCAGACCTCGCGTGCAGGGGGGAATATACTGAGCGAATTGAAGTCAAGCATTAAATTGTCCCAATGCGTGGCTGTTTTCAGCTATTTTCGGGTACATCTATAGAGAATGGCTATTTGTCTGACGGGAGATCCACTATGTCGGTACGCAATCATGCAGAATCGAACGATAATGTCGCTAATGACTCGCGTGATCAGATAGGCATTCCGCAGCTCAAGCCCGAGCATTATCAAACCGGCGTCAGCAATGACGCTGCAGAAAATCGCATGCGCCAGTCGGACACTTCGGCTTTTGCTTTGATGCAGGGCCTCGGCGCCATCAATGCCAACAATGTCAAATCGGTGGACAATATTTTTGGGCGCAATGAAGAAATGACGGCTCCCCGCCTCAAATTGCTGGTCAATGTTTTAGAACTGAATAAAGAAGCTCCGGGAAAATTTGGCAGCGATCAGGGCGCCTTTTCTCCAGAAAAGCTCGCCAACATTGGCGGTCACTTGAAACTCTTGGCTCAAAATCATAGCAATCCGCAAGCCGCCGCAGCGATGATTGCCGTAGCTGACAAATACTGCTAGTTCTTAACGCTTTTAATTTCGTCCGCGTCGTTTAGCGCCCAGTCGTAGGGCAGATAATCGAGCACCAATTTGTCTTGCTTGCGAAATTTTTCAATCACATCACGCTCGTCAGTTGGCACGTAAAAACTTACGTATGAGGCGATGATGTCTTTATCCATGGGTGGTGGAAAAGCACGTCTGGCATAACCTGCCTTGCTGGCGAAATCAAGCGTAAACCAGCTGAAGATTTTGTTCACCCGCATCAAGCCGGTATCAGGATCTACAGTGAGATTATTGGGATCAGCAAAAAATTCGCGTGTACACTGATCGAGGCGTTGATCGAGATCAGTGGCCACAAATGGATGCGGCGAAAGTTTTGCGCAACTGCGAGCAGCAGGCACCACGGCAAAGTGAATACGGGGATCAGGAAAGTCATGTCGCAGGCGCTCATGTTCAATGTCGTACAAATTAACCGGTGCGCCCATGATTTTGAACTTACCGTGCTCCCATTCACCCGGAATTTGCCGGAAGCTGCTGGGCGGATATTGAGAATGGTTGCCCTTGATTGGATAATTGTCGAGCACCACTTTTATGGTTAATGCGTTGTAGGCATTGATCCAGAATGCCTTTTTTTGATCGGCAGTGAAATGCTGATATTCGTGCGGAGACAAATCGGAGAGCTGCTTTAAAAACTGATCCAAACCGGCTGAATCGGCCTTCCACAACTTGTAGTGAACATTGCCGTTCTCGAGATATTTAGACAGTTCGCGGCCAAAGGCAGCATATGTGTGGTCAAACTTGCTCACATTTGCAGTGTGGACGCTAACAGAGCCTTTAGAGACGGCAGGCTGCTCTAAAGCCGATGCGTCAACTACAGTGCTGCTTATCACGGCAAGACCGACAGAAATGGTGAGAAGAAGGTGCTGGAGCGCTTTCAATATCAATGTCCTTTTCTTAACAGCAGCCTTGATTCACGGCTAACAGTATATGGCATTTTTTACGGCCCTGTCTTCAGCCCTTCTTGCCTGGCGGCAAAAATCTGCGCCAGTGTCTGCGGGTCATAGGCAGGGGCCGAGCAGCGCCCAGCGGTGCAGACGAAAGCGGCAGCTTTTGCCAATTGAGGTAACTCGACTTCAGTGTTAGGCAGCGGACCTTCTTTACTATCCCACCATTCCACACGGGCAAAAGTGAGAGGAAGAGTGATGGCAGTCCGAAAGAGCGCAGAGGCATCAGCATTTGATTTTGCACCCACCACGGTAATATGTGCTGGTATCGCATGTAGTTCTTTGTCGGCCAATAAAACTCCGCCGACAAATACTTTGCGCTTGCGCGCAACGGCCGGTTGCGATAAATAAGTCATGGCCCTGTCAGCCATGACCAAATATCTCTTGTCCCCGGTATAGTGAAAAAGCAAATTGGTAAAACGAGCGAGCATGACGTTCTCATCTAACAAAGGCTCTGGCATGGCCACTTTGCGTTGCCCCGCCTCGGCACTGTTGAAACCGCCCTGTTGCACAGATTTAAAATGTGCATCAATAAAATTTGCTGCCAGCTCGGCGCGACTGAGCCATTTGCGCTCCCCGGTAACACGATAAAGCGAAAGGAAAGCGCGCCCCATGGCCAGTGTATCACCCAGGAAGGGGCCGCCATTATCGGTCTCGCCATGCCTGAAACCGCCATTGGGAAGAGTTCGATTAGCTAGCATATAATCCGCGGCCAAAACCGCGCGAGCTAAATAAACAGGATCACCGCAGGCTGCATACAACTCACAAAAACTATTGATTGCCCAGCCGTTTTCACGGGCATAGACATGCTTATCAATAGTAGGAATGCCCAACTTCAACCGTTCTGCTTTATTCAAACTGAAATATTCGCCGCTATGCTCACCAGCTTTGAGATCGGCATCCTGACTGGTATAAAAGCCACCGTCTGGCGCAGTGAGGAAGTCATTGAGATATTGCGCGATTGACTGGGCCGCAGTTAGATAGCGCTGATCTTTGAAGATTTTGTAACCGAGAGAGAAAATACGCATATTCTCAGCTTGAGTTTGCATAATTTTCTCAAAATGAGGATGCATCCAGTCGCCATCAGTTGAATATTGATAAACGCCGCCAAAGTGCGGATCGACCAAATTGATTTCGCCATCAAGGGCACCTCTGGCCATTTTTGCCGCTTCCTGATCGCCGTCGCAGCTTTGTGAAAGGGCAAATTCGGCGGTGTCAAAATCGAGAAATTTTTGATAAGTGCCCCAGCCACCATATTTAGGGTCATATCCGCTGGTAAATTTGCCTAGCAGTTCGGCACGAATGGCCGCACTTAAACCCGGTTTGCTCTCAGCATTTGTAGTGACATCAGCTGCATTGGCGTTATCGGTCTTCTCTGCCTCCTCAGCGCTGGGATCTTTGACAATGGCAGCAAGCAGACGAGCCATGCGCGTGGGGTTTATATAACCCGAGCGTTTGACAATTTCGCCACCGTCGCTGTTGAAGACAATGGTTGCTGGCCAACCGTAATCTTCGTATTTGCTGCTCAAATCGGGCCTGGCATCTTGATCTACCCGCACACAGATGTACTTGTCATTGAGCAATTTCACTACTGCCGCATCAGCATAGGTCTCTTTATCCATCACATGGCACCAGTGACACCAGACGGCTTCGAGATCTAGTAAGACAAATTTGTTCTGCTTTTTCGCATCGGCAAAAATCGACTCGTCAAAATCGTGCCAGACTATGCGTGATTCTGAACCGGCCAGGCTGCTCGACTGGCCGCAGCTAAAGATAACAATAAGTAGAAAAGAGACCAGAATTAGAACGAGCACTGGTCTTGCTCTGCCTACCGCCCTTTTCAAAACCGCCATTATTAAATACCCAAGCTTACGAATGCCGTATTTTAGCGCTCTTTGAATTTATTCTGTTGCTGTTGGTGTCAACTGTGCTTTGCGTTTCTTTCGAGCAGTGGCGGCCAGGTTTAAAACCTCCACAAAGACTGAAAACGCCATGGCGCCGTATATATAACCCTTATTGATATGCTGTCCAAAGCCCTCGCCAACTAATACCACTCCGATTAAAAGTAAAAAGCTTAAAGCCAGCATTTTCACCGTAGGGTACTTGTGGATGAAGGTGCTGACAGACTCGGCGAAAATCATCATAATTATCACTGCAACGATTACCGCAACGATCATCACCCAAATCTGGTCCACCATCCCGACGGCCGTAATCACCGAATCTAGCGAAAAAACCATATCTAAAACTGCAATCTGAATCAATGTGCTGAGCATAGATGGATGCCCTTTGCTTGTAATTTCATGATCATCAGACTCAATACGGTTGTGTATCTCCTTGGTTGCTTTTCCAATCAGGAAGGCACCACCACCAAGCAACAACAAATCACGGCCGGAAATTTCATGACCGGCTAAAGAAAATAACGGTTTGGTCAAGCTCATTACCCAGGCCAGGGAACAAAGCAAGATAATCCGCATCACCATAGCCATCGCCAGGCCTATAATTCGCGCCCGCGCTTGCTGATGGGCCGGCAAACGCGCTGCCAAAATTGAAATGAAGATTATGTTGTCTATGCCAAGAATAATTTCCATCAAGGTAAGCGACAACAGCGCTGCAAATGTTTCGCCATCCATAACAATGTTCATATAAAAATTTGCACCGAAGATTAGTAAAAAGATTAGTAAAAAGATTAGAAGACTAGTAAAAGGTTGTCACTGACTTTTGGCAAAGACCGCACATCAATGCCAAAGGTTCCATCAAACATTAGCAAACAATCAATGGTTATAGCAGTTTGCTATGCTGCACTGCCGTTGCCAAGTCTTTTTTCAAGAAAAAGCGGCATGCCCCGGCCGGAAAGTCATCAAGCACACCATAAACTTCATATCCGTGTTTCTCGTAAAAGCCCCGGGCCTGAAAGCTGAAAGTATCAAGAAAAGCATATCGACAGCCTCTTTTTAAAGCGATCTGCTCGGCACGGATCAAGAGCTGCGAACCATAGTCACGGCCGCGCATGCTGCCATCGACAGCTAGCAGTTCTACATGCAACCAGCCCCAGTTGGTGCTGCCCACCAGACCACCCACCGTTAGTCCCGCATCGTTCTTTAAGGTCACAGACAGCGGAGCTGAAGCCCATTCGTAGCCATACTTGACGTTGTTAGCTTGCAGAATGGCTATGATGGCATCCTGATCTTCTTTAGAAACGATTTCGCTTTGGATAATAGTTGCCGTCACTTATTGCACCCCTTGTTTGCACCCGATTTTCACCGTCGCCACGCTCACTTAGCACCACCAATGGTGGCAGAGCCGATAACCGGTAATATGACTGTCACTTGAGAGAATATCTCCAGTCTGGTCTCGGGAGCAAGTGCCGTTAAAGCACCGACAGCTAAAGTCGTTTTCATATTTCCGCCAATATCGAAATATCACATAAAACTTGAGTGTGATTGATAATAGGTCGCTGCAATTGCCTGTGAGGATCACTATGAATAAAGTAAAAATCAAATCGTTGCTGACTCTATTGCTCATCGCCCTGCCGATTTTGTCTGGTTGTGGCAGTAGCGGCATCAGATCACTCGAGACCGAAGAAGAAAGCATGCTGCCCATTGGCAGTTTCGCACCAGAAATCGTCGGCAAAGACGTCAATGGCAAAGCTATTAAACTTAGCGATTACAGTGGCAAAGTAGTAATGCTCGATTTTTTCGGCAACTGGTGAGGGCCCTGCCGATCAATGTATCCACACGAGCGGTCGCTCGTGCAAAGGTTCGCTGGCAAACCATTTACGATTTTAGGCATCAACAGCGATGCTCGAGAAGAACTCAGACAAATAATTGACAACGGCACCGTGCAGTGGCCATGCATCGTCGATGGTGGTGATACTTCAGGCCCGATTGCCACGGCCTGGAAAGTTCAAGGCTGGCCCACAATTTACATAATTGACGGCAAGGGCAAAATTCGCTTTCAACCAAGACGTGGGCAAGAGATAGAGGAAGCAATTGAAACGCTTTTAAATGAGGCTCCAGACCCTGCCTTCACCCCTTTGAAAAAACGTACTGCAAAGTAACTTCTATTGACGGCGCAGAGTAAGTAGCAATCAAACTAACTAACTAAACTAAACTAAACAATGCAGCCGTCTTCCATAGTAATGGTGCGCTCAGCGATATCAAAAATTCTGTTATCGTGGCTTACTAACAGAATTGTGCAGCCTTGTTCATTGGCTAAACTTTGCATCAGCTCAACCACATCTCTTCCCGATTTTTTATCAAGCGCTGCGGTGGGTTCATCGGCAAGAATCAGTTGCGGC
This sequence comes from Cyanobacteria bacterium auto_48_18, assembly GCA_036170915.1. Taxonomy (GTDB): domain Bacteria; phylum Cyanobacteriota; class Vampirovibrionia; order Obscuribacterales; family Obscuribacteraceae. Next base: position 456,371 of record JAVHQC010000022.1, on the reverse strand, counting down.
TGTCTAGCAAGCGCTCTGGCAACGGCCACCCGTTGTTTTTGACCACCGGATAATTGCTCCGGATATTTGTTTAGATGATCACCAAGACCAACTTTTACAAGCATCTCCCGGCTAATCGCTAGAGCCTGGGGTTCTGATATGGCAGAATTTATTTCTAAAGACATACGCACATTTTGCTCGGCCGTTAAGAAACTCACCAAATTGTGAGCCTGAAAAATATATCCAATGTTTTGCCTGGTTTTGATCAGCTGATCTTTGCTGGCCCCTGCAAGCTCATTGCCGAACACTCTCACGCTACCGGTCTGTGCTGCTCGCAAGGCGCCGATAAGAGTTAAAAGAGTTGTTTTGCCCGATCCAGATGGCCCGGTAAGTAGCGCAATTTCGCCTTTTTCAAGATCCAGATCAACATTGCTAAGTATCTTTCTTTCGAGGATACCGCTACCAAAGCTGTGCTCTAGCTGTCTAATAGACACCGGCAAATTTGTCATATCAGGCATAGACATAATGCACCTTAGAACACGTCAGCCGGATCGGCATGACGCAATTTGCGACTAGCAACGGCCCCAGAGATGACGCACATGGCCAGAGCTAGCGAAAAGACCAAAAGTGCTCGTTGCCACGTCATAAATACCGGCAGGGCCGTTACTTCGGCCGCTGAATAATACATGGCAATAGCTATGAAAAAAGCAGGTATAAATCCAACCAGGGCAAGTATTACTGATTCAAGACCCAGCACCTGAAGAAGATAGTTATCGTGGAAGCCGATAGCCTTGAGCGTGGCATACTCAGACAGGTGCTCAGATACATCTGAATACAAAATTTGATAGACGATGACCACGCCTACGATGAATCCGACAACTACACCTAAAGTGAAGATAAAGCCTATACCTGTGCTCTCCGCCCAATATTTCCTTTCTACTTCGGCAAATTCTGCTTTTGTATAGACCAGCACTTGATTGCCAAAAGCTTGCTGTAAAGCTTTTCTGGTCGACTCAAGGTTTGCCCCAGGTACAAGATTTATCAGGCCAAGGTCAATATCGTTAGAACTTTGTTTGCCAAATATGTAATTAAAAGTGGTATCGCTGGTAATAGCATTGCCGTCTGCAGCAAATGAGGCGCCAATACTGAATAACCCTGCTACCTGTACAGCCTTAGAATTTAGCTCCACAGCGACTGGCCCTCTGCTGGCAAGCAACTCGGCGATCGGTCCAAATTCAGGGCGCGAGAGTTTATCAAAAAGTATGCGATTAAATAATTTTAGATGGTGGGCATTGGCACACACTTCTGGTAATGCAAAAGGTTTCTTGGCTGGATCTATTCCAAATACGAGAATAGGGCGAACGTTGCTTGAGAGCGGATTGCGCCACTTTATTGTGCCGATGCGTAGCGCTGTAACCGTGCTTACACCGTGATAGCCGAGGGCCTGATACATGCGCTGGCGAGGAAAGCTTATAGGAGAAAAGAAAGTCTGCAAACGTGGATGAGCAATGACAAGATCAGCGTTGAGTAAATGGTGCGGCCTGGTTGAGCTGGTATAAAGTGATTCTAAAAAACCTAGCTGCATGAAAATCAGCACGCAGGCAAAAGCTATGCCAGCTAAAGCCGTGAGAAAACGAGGTTTCTCGCGGGTCAATTGCAGCCAGGCCAATGAGTCTTTGACTTTCATGCTCGCCTACCACTAGACCTTACTCTGCTCGAGCGGAATGGCAATCTCTACCTGAAGATTGGTCAAATTTTGCACTTGCTTTATTCCGGCTTGATCAATTTCGATTTTTACTTCCACCACACGATTGTCGCTACTGGCATTAGGCTCTTGCGCATAAACGCGCTGCTTCAATACCTGCCAACCGATGCGCTTGACTGTACCGTGAAGAATACCTTCAAAAGCGTCTCCAATGATGGTGGCGCGCTGTCCCTTAACGATTTTGCCTATGTCGCTCTGGTGTATTTCAGCAATAGCACACATGCTGTCGGTAAAGGCTATCTGCGCAATGCCCTTGTCGGAGATGCTTTCACCTGCACGAACATTTACCTTCAATACTCGACCACTTTTGGCAGCACGAATGGTGGCCAATCTAAGATCTAACGCCTTTCTTGCCAGCAATGCCCTGGCTTCGTCAACTTCGGCTTGAGCAACATTAACGTCAACCGTTCGTACTTCGGCTATCTTCTCAAGTAAGGCATTCGCCTCGTCTATTTTGGCGCTAAGTGTGCTTTGAAGTCGTTCCTTTTCTGATCTGGCTTCAGATAAAAGCGCGATGCTCGCTGCTGCTGCAGTGCTTTTACTTTCAGCCTGTGATGTGCTTATTGCACCTGCATGGGCCAGGCTCAAATAACGCCTAGCTTCATTTTCATTGAACTGAGATTCGGCCTGCTGTTTCCTTATCAGGGCCTCTTGCGCTATCAGCTTGTTTTTCAGCTCAAATTTGTAATTTTCCGCTGCTGCTTTCTGAGCGTCAATTTCACCAATTTTAGCTCCAGCTCTAATTCTCGCCAGTTTAGCCTGGGCAACACTAACCGTTTGCTCAACTGCTTTGACTTCGGCCTTTAACCTTTGCGCCGCATCTAGCTCGCAGAGCACTTGCCCGGCTTCTACCCAATCACCTTCTTTGATCTTTACGGTCGTCACTCTCTCATCTTTGAGAAATGCCGGAACTGAAATCGTCGCTATTTCACCTTCTGGTTCGAGGCGCCCGCTAGCGGTGACAGCAATTTGATTGGCTTGAACAACATCATTTTTCGGTAATGCAGCACTGGGCGTTAATGCTGCAGACAAATTGAAGCAGCCACAGGCGACCAGCGCCATAGTGCCAGCGCCCAAAGTAGCCACAGCACAGCAACTTTTTCTATTGGTTACGGCCGCTACATTGAACATAACTCTTACCTGTTTTTTGGTTTGGTTGATCTGGTTGAGCTGGTTGAGTTTATTGATTTGGAAGGCTGATATGCTTCCAGCAAGTGAGCCAGAATGGCGCTTTGTTTCTCAATGGAAATCTCGATATTGCCGAGCGGCATTTCTAGAGTCAGCCCACTGAGATAGATAGCAGCGAAGCTTGCAACGGCAGGGTCTTCGATTTGCAGATAGTGCTGAAGAAAGTCTTGGTAGCGCTGGCAACTGCGCTTCGTGGCATCACTCAACGGCAAATTATCGAAGCCTTTTTCGCGAGCAAACTCAAGCCAAAAAATTGCTTGCTTAAGCATGTAGTCTTGGTGATTGGCCATCAGCTTCAAAAGTTTTTCGACACGCTGCACCAAATCGCCGCTGTCGTCAATGCTAGAAGCCAGAAGGATATCTTGTTCTGCTTGAAACTCAACTAGCTCTTCAAAGATCGCTTCTTTGTTCGGAAAATAGTGATAGAGAGTGCCAGTTGATATTCCTAAGTGCTTAGCCAACTCTCTCATCGTCACATTGCCATAGCCTTTATCGGCCAAGAATTCGAAGCTTTGCGCAAGCAGTTCATTGCGATATTTTTGATGGTCGACTAATTTAGGCATTTATCACTTTACTTTTTATATCGAACGTTCGTTATATATCATCGCTTTTTACAGAGTCGGTGTCAAGCACGCATCACCCGCCATCAACTATATGCATGAATAGAAAGGGTCGAAAAAAAAGTAAATTGACCATTGCTGGACAATTCACGAAAAAAAAGACGGGCACCAGAAGAAACTTTGCAGTTTCAACCAGTGCCCGTTTTTGTTTTTCTCGAGGGTTACTTGAAGTCAGCCAGTTCGGCCACCACAGCGGTAACAGCCTTCAGCACTTCCACCATGTACGGCAGATTGCAGTTCTTCACACGGTCGGAGAGCATGTGATAGTTGGGGTTGAAGCCGTCGTCGGTGAATTCCTCGCTGACGAGCACAGCCTTGTAGCCATGGTCGAGGAAACCGGCGTGGTCAGAACGATCCTTGACCGCGTTGTTGTGGGTATCCACCGGAGTGAGGTTGATACCGTAACGCTTGATGTTGCGGAAGAACCGCACCACCAGGTCATGCGAACCGTTCTTGTCGATGTCGTCGTGGATATCGAGACGATTGCCCGGCTTGTTGCAGTAGCTGATCATGTCCATCTCGACCATGGCCACAACGTCGGTTTTCGCCGCCGCAACCTTGTCGGAATAGGCATAGCTGCCCCACAAACCCTGCTCTTCGCCGGTGAAGTGCACCAGACGAACAGTGAAGGGCAAGTCGAGCGTCAGCAACGCACGAGCAAGCTCGAGCATGCCGGTAGTACCCGAACCATCATCGTCGGCACCAGGTGCAACCTTTTCGTTGGCCCAGGGCGAACCAGCGGTGGAATCGAGGTGGGCGCCGACAATCACAACCCGCGAAGGATTGGTCTTGCCGGGCAGCTCGATGATGAGGTTGTTCAGACTCTTGCCGCGCACCTTGTAGGGGTCACGAGTGGCTTTGAGGCCGATGGCGGCGTACTGGGCTTCGATGAAGCTCATGGCCAGGTCGAGCTCACGAGAGTGAGTATTGCGCGTAGCCAGAGTGACGTTGGCGCCGGCCACGACGATAGGAAGTTCACCGGTGAGCTTCAGCATCGTGTCTTTGATGCGGGCGATGTCGATGACCTTGAAGGCGTTGACCATGCGAGGGTCGGGCGCCGGCAGGTTCGAGACATCGATTTTGGGCGTGGCGAAATTGCGAGTGCGGCGAACTTCAGCCGGATCGAATTTGCAGCCGCCCTTCCAGTTTTTGCCGTGGTGAACGGGGTGGAAGTCGCTCTCGTCAGCAGCAAAAGTGCCAGCCGGCGGAGTGTGGTCGTGGTCGTCGTCATGAGGGTGAGCGTGAGCAGCAGCTGCAGGCGTGGGCACTTCGATCTTTTCGACGGAAGGCTTGGCACCAGTTTTGCGACGACGAATGAGCACGATGAAAACAAATGCTGCAAACAGCAGCACCAGAGGGAAAAGGTTGTGCATAGTAATCTCCTAGATTTAAGGCCGTTAATCGGCCGTTAATGAGTGCGTCAAGCAGCGCTAGGCGGCGTGCTTAAGCATTCACAGTTGTTAGAAAAGTAGTCGCCCACGGCCGCACTAAATGCGGTGCCTTCGGGTTCTTGCGTTGGTTTCTATAATCTCTTTGAGAGTTAAAAGACTTGAAATGACCTCAATGAGAACGCGGAGAAATGGACTAGGTGTTTACTATAGAAAGAGCCATATATTCAAAGCAAATAATTCGCGCGAACTATCGTGAGCTTTCTATGAGCAAACACTCACAAACATTCAAGGGCAGCACATAGAAGTGTCCTTAAAGCAGCCAGGCGCCAAATTTACGGTCTAATTTCAATGCAAGCTGTAAGATTAAGTGCCTGATTTACCGGTAACTCAAGTGCGCTAACTGCCGCCAGCGCTTGACGACTAAGGCCTCCGTTAACAAACAATGTGCATTGCGCCAGCTGGCAAAACTTCCGGGTTACGATCACTCTCTCAGAAGTTTTTAGCCCTTCAGCCGAGGAAGCACATGGCCATCAAGGAATTCATCAAGCACCACTACCGTCACTTTAACGCCGCGGTTGTTGTGGACGCTTCAGAAGCCTACATAGAGCATCTGGCAAAAGGTGGCAAGATGTTTCTGACCATGGCTGGTGCCATGAGCACAGCAGAAATCGGACTGTCACTGGCAGAGATGATTCGCCAGGATAAAGTGCAAGCAATTTGCTGCACCGGCGCTAACCTCGAAGAAGACATTTTCAATTTAGTGGCGCACAACCACTATGAACGCGTGCCCCATTATCGCCAGCTCACACCTAAAGAAGAGCTGGAGCTGCATAGCCGTGGCATGAACCGCGTCACTGACACATGTATTCCTGAAGACGAAGCTATTCGCCGCATCGAAAATGAAGTGCTCGAACTGTGGCAAACAGCCGACAAAGAGGGCAAACGATATTTCCCTTACGAGTTCATGTATCAGCTGATTCGCTCAGGCAAAATCGACAAGCACTATCAAATTGATAAAAAAGACTCGTGGATGCTTGCCGCTTGCGAGAAAAATCTGCCTATCATCACGCCAGGCTGGGAAGATTCAACTTTAGGCAATATCTTTGTTTCGCACGTCATTCGCAAAGACATCAAAAATATAGACACAGTCAAATCAGGTCTGGAAGCCATGGGCATGATGATCGACTGGTATAAGGCCGAGAGCAAAGATTCATCAATCGGATTTTTCCAGATTGCCGGCGGCATCGCAGGCGACTTCCCCATTTGTGTGGTGCCGCTAATTCAGCAAGACTTGCAAGAAGACTGCAAGCTCTGGGGCTATTTCTGCCAGATTTCAGACAGTACAACTTCTTACGGCTCATATAGCGGAGCTGTGCCAAACGAGAAAATCACCTGGGGCAAATTGGGCGAAGACACTCCGAGATTTGTGATTGAGTCAGACGCTTCAATCGTGGCACCCCTGATTTTTGCTTACGTGCTTGGACAATAAACCTGACGGCGATGAAGAAAAAGCGCTTGAGCTGAAAAGCAGCAAGCGCGCGCGATTTAACAGCATAATTTCTATGCTGATTGCGGCAATTTGCGGTTATGCAGCCTCTATTCTCTGGATGCCCGGTGATTCTTATGGCGAACTAGGCTCGCTCACCGACAAAGAAAAAGCCCTTGCTGTCAGCCTTAAGCAACACGTGGAGATGCTCGCCGGAACAATTGGTGAGCGCAATCTCGCCCATTACGACAAGCTCGAAGCTGCAGCTAAATATATTGAGCAATGCCTCGAGAAAGAAGGCTTCACCACCAAATCGCAGGTTTTCGAAGTAGCCGGCAAGGCCTGTCGCAACATCGAAATTGAATTTGCCGGCACCAAGAAAAAAGACGAAATTCTTGTGGTTGGCGCTCATTACGATAGCGCTCCGGGCACGCCAGGAGCCGATGATAACGGCTCTGGAGTTGCCGCACTGCTGGAGCTGGCTCGACTGCTCAAAGGCCGCCAGTATGAACGCACAGTGCGCCTTGTGGCTTTTCCAAATGAAGAACCGCCTTATTTTCGCAAAGTAGAAATGGGCAGCTATCAGTGGGCAAAGGCCGCCCACGAGCGCAAAGACAACATTGTCGGCATGCTGGCGCTCGAGACCATGGGCAGCTACTCAGACGAACCAGGAAGTCAGACATATCCGATTCGCGGGGGCTCGCTTTTCTATCCCAAACGCGGCAATTTCATTGCCTTTGTCTCCAATCAATCGGCCAGTGTCTTTAACCGCGAATGCGTTGGCACTTTCCGTCGCCTGGTTGATTTTCCATCGCAAGGTTTCGCCCTGCCAGACTTTGTCATCGGCGTCAATTATTCTGACGACTGGAGCTTCAACAAATTTGGCTACAACGCCACCATGGTCACCGACACAGCACCTTTTCGCACTAAGACTTATCACCAGCCCACAGACTTACCTGACACTCTCAATTACGAGAGCATGGCGCAGGTGGTGGCGGGTTTGAGCCAGGTGATCGGAGACATTGCTGGTGAGAAGCCTGTCAAATAGCCAGCTTAAGTCGACGGACCACTCGTTTCAATACGCAAGCCCGGAAGGGCGGCCTTCAGCTCTTCCTTCACCGCATCGTCCATAGCTTTATCGAGCACAATTTTCTTCAAATGCTTGCAGCGAGTCAGTTCCGTTAACGCACTCTGCTCATAGATAGCACCAGACAAATTCAGCTCATATATTTGCAATGTGCCTATTTTTCTCAGATCTTCGAGCGTTAGCGTGCAATGGTCCAATGTCAAAGCTCGCAAATTGACCCAATCTTTCATCAAATTGATGTCGGGAAGATTCTCCATATTCTTCAGTATCAAGCTTTCAACAGCAGCATGGTCAAATCTGCGGATCACAGCCTCCTGCATTTTCAGGGTGCCACCAGCCGTGAATATAACCGGCTGATCAATCAAATTTATGATTCCCTTAGCAGGCATTTCACTGACGCCTTTTTGTGAAATGTAGCCAACAGACAACTCCCGTGGAAAAGTGAAGGTTCGAGTATGGCCTGACACGACAGAGAGTGGCTTTTTGTTGTTGATAAAGTTATCCGCAGCATCGACTTCGGGAGCGAGTTTGCGTAACTCCTCCATACCGGTGGTATCTATTACCGCGGGTCGCGACAGTAAAGACTCGCTGCGCTCCCATGGCCTGATCAGCAACAGCGTGCCGCCACCGACAATTAGCAATAATGCAAGTGCCGAGACCACTGCAATCAGCGGTTTGAGTTTTGACTGGGGTTCGTCATCATCAACGCTTGCCTCTCTTTGATCATCCCGATTAGACACATACGCCGAGTCGGCATCAGGCGAAAAATCGTCTATTTTTATCTGTTTCAGCAAACTGATTATTTGATCTACGTCGGCAAATCTTTCATCTTCATTTTTCTGCATGCAAGTGGCAATAATTTCGTCCACCGCCTGCAGCTGTCTGGCAGAAAAATCGGGCCTGTGCAATTCAGGAATATTGCTTACCTGGTGCATGGTCATAGTTTCAATCGAGTTAGCGCCACGAAAAGGTGGCTTGCCCATCACGGCGTTGAACATGGTGCAGCCAAGCGAATAAATGTCAGAAAACCGACTGGCAGGCAGGCCTTTGGTTTGCTCAGGGCTCATAAACTGCGGGCTACCGAAAACCTCACCAGGTCGCGTCAAACCCTGCTGGTCAATAGTTTCGAATTTGGCAATGCCAAAATCGACGACTTTCGCCGACTCAATTCTTGGCCCTTTGCCGATGAGGAAAATATTGGCCGGTTTAATGTCGCGATGAACGATACCTTTGGCATGGGCGTACTTAAGTGCAGCACAGACATCAGAAAAAACGTTTATGAAAAGTGGCAGCGACATTGGGCCAAACTCTTTCAGATAGTCGGCCATCGACTGCCCTTTTAGCAGCTCCATGACATAGAAAGGCGTGCCTTTAGCGTCTACACCCATGTTGAAAATTTTGACTACATTAGGATGCTCAAGCCTTGCCAGAGCTTTGCCCTCAATCTCGAAGCGACGCCAGTTGACGCCTGTCAACTGTGACGGCTCTAAAAGCTTTAGGGCGAAAATACGATCTGTATCCATTTGCCGGTGGCGCGCCGTAAACAAAACTCCCATGCCACCGCGCGCTAGAACAGCGAGCAAAATATAGTCTTCGCCCACGATATCGCCAGGCTCATAAATTACTGAAGCTTCAGAGCCGGTCTGAAACGCGACGGTATTGTCAGAAAGCTCGCTCATGGTCTATTTCATATACCCATCGATGATCATCAACCGTTAACGGTTGATGATCACGCCAAGAGCAAAGCTCATTTACTTACTTTCGGATGCACAACGTGAGGCGCAGCCGCTTTATGCTTAGCCGCCACTACAGTTTTGTGGTTGTGGTGATGGCTGGCGGTATGTGAGTGCGAGTGTGAGTGGGAGTGATCAATAGGCACGAAAACACGCGACGGAGTACCTAATTCGGAAAAGGCTGATACGACAAATATGAGAAAGACCAGAACCACTGAGCCAAGAAGCACATGAAAGATGCCGTTAAATTCAAAGTTGATGTGTTCAGCGCTGTGTCTGGTGTCAAAAATGCGACCCGAAAAGACGTCGAACGTCTCGCAGGCATCTGAGAGCTTGTGCACCACAAAGAAGCCGCAAATGGCAAAAACTAAGAAAAGCACCAGAGGATCCATTGTCTAAAATTACCGCCAAACTAACAGAGTTTCACTATCTTAGCCAATCGCTTGACAAGCCCGCAAGTTCTTAATTTGGCTTTAACTATCGAGCTGCGAGCCGTCAAAGGCTTCGGCGGCGTTAGTTTTATGGCTCTCAATAACCAGCAACGGATCCCAGCCAAAAAGCCGCCTGGCGGGCTTAAGCATCCAGTGGTTAGCGACACAACTACTGAAAAACAACTCGTGTTCGGCTTCTGTGCGCGACATCTCGTGTAGCTCAGGCAAAAGCTCGTCTAGCTTGATTGTGTGAGCGTAACCGGCAGCAACATCGTATTCTCTGACGTTTTCGTTTTCTAGCTTGCCGGCAAAATACATGGGCAAAAACCAGCCACTAAAAAAGCAACCAATTGCCGCCACAGAGCCAATGACGCTCATCAAAATCTCGCGCCACCAGGCAGGGCTGGCGTTGAGCATTTTTAGCATGCGACCCACCGCTTGCCTATGCTCAATCTCTTCTTTCTCGATGCGTTTTATGGTATCACGCTCGGTGCCCGCCTTAAGCGACCGCCAGTGACCGGCATAGGCCATGGTGGCAGCTTTTTCGCCCGAGTAAGCCAGCTGCAAAATATGAACCAACTTTTGACGCGCCACATCTTCGGCGCTGGCAGAAATTGGCGAAGGCTGAGTATCTGTCATTGAATCCTGAAAAGCTAAGCTAGCGGCTTAAAGCTAATGCTCTTACTCTTATTCTGTCAAGCAAGATAAGATAAGCGAGTAATAAGTCTCCAGAACAAAGAATTGCTGCGTCAAATATCGCTTCTGCCATTAGTTGCCGCCCTTTGCCTGGCAACAGGTGGTTGCACCAACCTGCCTACCAAGGTACCTGCACCCGCTCCGACAATAAAACCGGCAGCAGAAAAAATTGACCGCTTCGGCGAAGTTGTGGACCTCTATCAGCATAATCAGTGGGCGCGCTGCATTCGCAAAGCGCCTGTCTATATTAAAAACAACAATCACGTACGCGAGGCCCGCTGGATATTAGCGCGCTCATACGTGGCCTGCAACGAGCCTGAAAACGCGCTCCCTGTGGTCGATGCCGCCCTGGCCGGCGAGCCTGAAAACATTGACTTGATGGCCCTAAAAGTCGACATTTTGCAAAGATTGCGCCGCCCCAAAGAAGCCCTTGAACTTTGCCGCAAAGCCTTACTCAAAGCCGATCGCTACGATTTACATTTAGCGGCTGGTCAGCTGGGTTTGATTGAAAAACAATATGACCAGGCTAAGTCAAATTTGCTGCGCGCATTGAACACAGTGCCGCCGCAATTGCCCATCGCTAAAGCAGTTATCTATGATGGCCTGGCCCAAATCTGCAGTGCCAAAGGTGATCACGCTGAGGCATTAAAAAATCTCAAAGCCGCTCTGGCCCTTGATCCTAGAGGTGCCGGCGGCATAGTACAAGCCCATCAGGTAAAAGAGTTCAAGGCTATCAGCGACCACAAATCGTCCGCTGCAGCCGCACAAGAGTCAATCGACCTCGGTTATCAAAGCGGCACCGAAAATCAGCCACTTTCGGTTTGTTTAAATAATTCGTTTTCGCCTGACCACCAGTCGTTCAAACACCGCTTAGACACTCGCCATTTGATTATTTTGTCTAACACAGGGGGTGCCGCACTTAAGAGCTATGGTGAAGACGCTGAGCTGTTCTTGCGGTTCCTAGACAAAAAAGTATGCAAGCTCACCGCTCAATATCCTGTTTGCGTCTACGCCTGGGACAACTGCAAACAGCATCAAAAATACATTGCCAACAAAACCGAAAGGCGAGTATCAACCAGCAATCTCGGTCAAACCAGTGAACGCCTCAATTTAATTTCTACTTGCGGGCTCTCTTATCGCAGCACCCTCTTTCATGAATTGACGCACAACGCTCTGCTAGACTACGGCTTGCGCTTTTACCCCTGGGCGCAAGAAGGCATCCCTCGAGCGCTCGAGACGGTCTATGGTTATCGCCAAGGTGGCCATGCCGTGCTGTACAGCGGCTTTGAGGCTCCCACCATGGCTCGTCAACTTCCGCCTGAATTTATTGACTGGAAATTTTCTGACATCATCTGCCGCACACCCTCTAACCGCCAGCAAGGCGCTCAGGCGCTAGCCGGATCATTTCTTTTAGAGCGCGGCAAGTTAAAGCGCTACCTCGACCTCGGGCAACTTCAGCTCAAAGGCAAATATGACACTTACGTGGAAGCGGCATTTGATCTCCCGGCCGCTGAGCTCGACCCTTTCTTTAGTAACTATATTAAAAATTTGGCCAAGCGGCTGCCGGCGGTGACCGCGTATCCGGTGTCGGCGATTTTGCCCAATCAGGCTGCATTCAGGCTCTTCATCAAAAAACACAAGATTTCTCTAGCTGGTCTCACCCCGGTGACGCTGCCGCTGCGCGGCACTGCCCCAGCGGGCCCGTAATAACCGTGTTGTGACTTGTCAATATTTAACTACTATGGGAATGTCCCCCATTATTTCCGCTCAAAAAATGCCCATCGACCGCCCCGCACCTGAGAATAGACAAAACTCCAATGACAGTGACACCGAAGCCGGTGTGCTTTCTAACTTTGGCTCGGGCGTGGCACACAAGCTAGTGGCTCCCTTCAAAGGCACAAGCCAGCTCATCACCGGAAAAACCGACTCGCCGCAAGAAATGGCCGAACAAGCCAAACAAGCGCAATCAAAGGCCTACATCGCCGGCGAATTGGTGGGCAGTGCCACAGTCTTCATCGCCGCCACAGCACTGATTAAGCGGGCTCCTGGAGTGAGCAGTTTTGCCCCAGTGGCCGCCGGTGGCTTAATAGGAGCCGTAGAACCACTGAAACAGGGCCAAGACAACAAAGACAGACTTGCCCATGCAGTTACTGGCGCAAGCGCCATAGCCGCTTTCGAATACGGCCCCAAGCTGCTGACCAAAACTGGTCTGATCGCTTCAGAAAAAGGCATCAGCGCCGCGCTCACCTCAGGCATCTTAGGTGGAGTGGTGACAGAGCAAGCCAACTCACTGATTAAAACAGGAGAGGCCGCCAGCCTGGAGCGCACGGCCATGGCCGCTGCCGGATTCGGCCTCACCAATGCAGCTTTTCACGGCGTGGGAATGGCATTCAGCAAAGGCTTTTCCACCCTGGGTGAGCGTTCGCGCTCAGCTGACCATGCATCGCTCACCAGCGCTATTATCAAAGACAGACAGGCTGTAGCCACAGCTGGACAATCTACAGAACGAGGATGGCACCTGGTCTGCGGCAGTGGCGGCTCAAAAGCGGGCCTGACCAGCACTGGTGTAATTTTAGCCTGCCGCGCCGCCGAAATTAAACTTGACACCATTGGTGGTGTCAGTGGCGGGGCTATACCTGCGGTTATGGCTGCCGCTGAATTACCTTCCTACAAAATGATCGAACTGGCCAAGATGACAGACTTCTCTGGTCTGATCGACAAAAAGAAATTGCTCACGCCACTGCTACGCGAGAACAAAAAAATCGACTTACTGCAAGACGGCATTTATGGGTCGAGCAAACTTGGCGAATTGACCGAGTTGCACGTCAAAGAATGGCCCGCAAAATTCTGGACCATGGCCGTTGGCCGCGAAAGCGAAGTGATGTTCACCAAAAACGGTGTTGTCGAATACACCAGGGGCCACAATCGCCATTTAATTTCCAACCAGCCAGCTCAGGTAGGCGACGCCATACGTGCCACCTGTGCCATTCCCGCTCTGCTCGAATCGGTCACATATCTCGGGCGGCGCTTGTTTGACGGTGCCCTTGGTCGCTTCGGCAAATGCCCCACACAGATGGTCAGCACCCACTTTGGTGTGCACACAGACAACGTTATTGCCAGTTTGCCTGTAGGCGCTATGTCATACGTGAACAAGGGCCTCTATTTATTTGCCAAATATTTGAGCGGAAATTTTGAGAAAGGTCAGAACGGTCTGGCCGAAAGCGCCGGTATCGTCATTCGCCCTGAGGTCAACAGTTTTCACTCTCTCAAATTTTTGTTGAACGCCAATCAGAAAGATGAAGCCATACTTTCGGGATACCGCGCTGGCATCGAACAGTTTGCCAAAGCCAATTTGATTGCCGGTGAAAAACTAGAAGCCGCTCGCGCTGCCGGAATCTCAGTCGAGGCCTTGCAACAATACTTCAAACCGGTTGCACCGCATCCGTATATTCAAAATCCTGAACTGCTGCGATTGACTGCGCGCCCAGACATTAATGTGCCGGCGCCCGTGTTGGCTCCACAAAATGGTTTCTAGCAACATAGACTATCTGGCGATTGGCCTTATACTAAGGTCATGCTGACCAACAAGATAGCGTCATTGTCACTCAGTCTGGGTTTAGTCGCCTGGCAAATTACAGCGCCGGTTGTTGCCGCTGAGAATCTGGCGGCGCTGCCTGCGGTTTTGCCCGGCAGTGTAGCGCAGACGCAATCAAAACTTGTCTGCTCAAAAATCAACTGGCTGACGTCACTAGATGCAGCCAAAGAACAGGCAAAAAAAGAACATAAGCTGATCGTATGGATTCACATGCTCGGCAACATCGACGGCTTTACGTGAAGTGCCGGCAATAGCTTGAGAGCCGTGTCGCTTTCACAAGAACCCACTTTTACAACATTGCGCAATCGTTTCGTTTGCGGCTATAAAAACATTATGCAAGAAGGTTATGCCGGAGATTCAGGGGTGCACCCTATCGACGGCACAGCGGTTAACACCACCAATGGTGCCGGCCCGCATAATTTGCAAACTTTTGTCATGACCGCCGATGGCACCGTTCTTCATTGCCTGCCCGGGTTCTGGAACTCTGCCGACCTATCTTGCGAACTGGCACTAGCCGAAAAGCTCAATTATATTTGGGAAGATAAGGCGATCACGCCTGCGCACAAAGCTGAATTATTTAAGCGTTTGCACCTGGAACATCTGGCCACGCACTCACAAGAAACCGTTGCCCGCAGCCACTTACAAGGCTTTGATGCTCAGCACATTTATAAGAATAGAAAAGATCTGGCCGATTGCATCAGCGATAAAGAAGCAATTAAGGCGGTGGAAGATCCGCACCATGATTTGCCCTACGCAGCTTTTAAAACAACTGACAAAATCATGCATGAGCGCATGGCCAGCAAAGCTTTTATTTTTGCCGACTACAGCAATTTCGACACAGCTGCTTACACCAGCTATGGTTGCTCTCATTACGATAAAGGCGAAAACGAAATGGAAATCGCAGAGGGCACAAGGCCTTCTACAGCTCTGGCAATTAAAGGTAAGAGTTTACGCACGTTGACGAAACCAACGGCTGTTGTCGCTTCAGCCATAGTTTTAGACAAGTCAAAAAATAACTCTGGTGCTAAAGTTGCCACCAGCGCGCCTGACCAATTTGTGCAGCTGGCAAAACAACAGCGGTGGCAAGAGGCCTTTGCCTGTGCCGACAAATATATCAAACAACAATTTACTAAACCTGGCGGCTACGAAATGCGCAGCCTGGCAGCGCTAAAGCTTGGGCTTTATCAACAATCGTACAACGATGCCTCAAGGGCTCTCTGGCTCGGTTCTAAACACGCAACGGCAACGATTTTGCGCAACAGCGCTGCTAGTTATTTGAAAACTCCGGCTGCGAAAAAATTGGCCGAGAAAAAACTAGCGGGCGTTGGACCAGCTGTTTAAATCGTAGAGAGCTGCATCAGGCACATAACAGTTGAAACCGCTATTCAGCAGCATTTACTACCGAGTCCTCAGACCTTCCTAACATACAAACAAATTCAATGAAACTGTTTGCTACGAGTTCTGGTTCTAGCCCAAAATAGATTTCATCAGTCCAATAAACGGGCCAAGAGCCTTCTGACACTTTAAATAATAGAGCGCATCCGCCTCCATTTGTTCCAATGACCAAATAGCCAGGTAGGTCATCAAAAGTTCCCCACAAAATATTTGTACTCATAACTTTGTTCGCAGGAAAAAGAACACACCAGAGCGGGTCAACGGGTAGCTCGGCATAGGCTCCATCACTATATAGCAGGAACTCGACATATTCCGCCGGGAGTGGAAACGGACATTCCTGTTGGAGAAGTTGAATGGACGAAGGCGAACCAGGACTTTCCTTTTGCCAGTTTGACGAACCCCGTTCGGCAATCAATTCTTCGAAATCAATCATTGACCTTCTATCTAGATCCCCACCCGTTTGATTCAACTTCTCTAGCGTACCGTAACCGACTTGAGAGCTGACGCAAAAGCGGCTGTATCACCCTCACGCCAGTTATCGCCACTCAATTGCAGCTGCACCAGAGCTTTCATTTTTTTGCACGATTTAAGACAATTAGCATCGATCAAACAGAAGCCAGCATCGAGAATTTTCAATCGAGGCAAAGTTGAAATTACTTCCATGTCGGCGTTAGTAAGCCCCGTGGCATTAACAGTCAAATCTGTAAGACGAGTCATTGTGGCAATTGCCTTAAAATCTTGCGGACTTAAAAGTGCGTTTTCGACATTTAATTCAGTCAGGGACTGCGAGTTAGCTAGAGCGGCCAGGAGAGCCGAGGTCTCATAGCCCGCAGCAAAAGTGACTCGTTTCAATTTATGAATGCGGCCAAGCTTGGCCAGATTGCTACCGAGAATTTTCGTCTGATTTAAATGCAAGGCTTTAAGTTCACTCAACTGATCAATATACTTCAAGCTCTCATCATCAATTTCGCCGGTCTCAATACGTAAGCCCCTTAAATTGCTCAGCCTGGCCACATGTTGAATAAACTCATTGCGGACACGAAAGAGGTCTATACACTCAATTTCAAATAAATCTGATGGACCAAAACCATCCAATAGCGAAGGATTCAGGGTCACCTCGTTATTACAACGCAATAGCAACTCAGCGTCGGCATGCACGAGCTGACGCCCCTTAGCCTCTTGCTCAATACTGTCATAATTGCGTGAAATTAATTTGCCGAAGCTACGAGCATTGGGAAATTCAAAAATCTTATACTTAACATCGCCATGCTCTTCAATACCCGCATAGTAAGGCTTGCTTGGACTTGCCTGAGAAGTGGCACCAGTGGCGGTGCCTAGAGTAGTGCTTAGAGTAGCGCTCGGAGTGGCATTTGCAGTGGCATTTGCAGTAGCATTTGCAGTAGCATTCGCAGTTGAATCCTCAGCTTTGTCATCATCAGAACTTGCGCTAGAAGAAGTTGTAGAAGGAGAAGACGTAGTTTCCGGCACACTCGGAGCCACGCTCACAGAGCGGCTTTCACCATCACGGAATGGCACCTGAAAATTGTTAGTCATCAGGTAAATAATCGTTCCTGACACCGAAAAAATTATGATCAGCGAAAGACAAATTTTCAACACCAACACAGTAAGGTTATGCGGGTTGCCACTATCTGAGCCATTTTCGTTGTCTCTATCGCGATCTTTATTGCTTCGATTGCGCCCACCGGTAACTTCCGGCTGCGGCTTGAAGTCTTTCTCTTCTTCAATTAAACAAAGCTCGTTCACTACCTCGTCGAGATTTTGATAACGATCCATGGGCGCCTTGGCTAACATTTCAGCAATCAATGTTTCCATGGGCTCAGGAAAATATTTGCCGCCGGTCACTTGCGTCAAGGTCGGCGGCGTCTGCGTCTGGTGCATCATCATGGTTTGAATGGGGTTTGCGCCGCGAAAAGGCGGAGCCCCGGTCAAAATCTCAAAGAATGTACAACCCAGAGAGTAAATGTCCGAGCGCCCGTCAACCTTTTTTCCTTCACACTGTTCGGGGCTCATATAATATGGACTGCCAAAAATTTCTCCGGCAGCAGTGAGATTTTGCTTGTCGGCCGTGCCTCCAGAAAGCTTGGCCACGCCGAAGTCTACAAGCTTCACTCTTGAACCGCTGGCGTCTGGGGCATCGAGTAAAACAATATTGCCTGGCTTGACGTCGCGATGCACAATTCCTTTTTTATGTGCGTAACCCAGACCCTTACTGACTGCGATAAAAATAGGCAAAGCAGTTTCTAAAGGCAGCGGTCCTGTGCGTTCGATTAAATCAGCTAGATTTTCGCCTTCGAGCAAATCCATTACATAAAACGGCAAAATGCCCAGATGCATACCTAAATTGTGAATGGCAATCACATTTGGATGCGTCATGCGCGCAATGGCCTGAGCCTCTTGCTGCAATCTATACCAGGAATTCTCAGTTATTTTGTCGGGGCTAAGAGTCTTGAGGGCATAGTCTTTTTGCAAAATGGTGTGATGCACTTTGTAGACGTAGCCCATGCCGCCTACACCCAGAAGCGACACGATTTCGTAGTCGTCTACTTTGTCGCCAGGCCTTAGCTGTCCTTCGATACCTGGTGCATGGCCCGGAACACTACCAGGAGCATGGCCAGAAGTAGTGCCAGCGCTGTCTGAGCGCTGGCCAGGTTCACGATTATCGTCGGATTGAGTAGGGGATGCCAATTTACTGATTGCCCAAATAAATTATCCTTGCTACTGTGCGTCAAATGCCGCCAAAGGTCAATCGCCAAACCGATTTTTCCTGGAATTTATCTACCTTTGCAGGTGCACTGAGGCCCCAAATCCGGTACTATCAAGAAGAGTCAGTTAGAAAGCCAAACATGAAAAAAACAGCTAAATCGCTAATTCTAGCATCGTCATTAACCCTGGCCCTATCAAGCCAATTGTTAACGCCCTGTTCTGCCTTGCCGCCAGGATCATGGGAGCAAGTGCAGTCAAAAGGCGAAAAAGCCGCCTACGCCTGCGAATACGGTGATGCTGAACGGCTTTTGAAATATGCCGTTAATCTGGCCCGTACGTTTCCAGCTGGAGATGTGCGACTGGCTAAAAGTGATGGCGAATTAGGGCGCTTGCTTACTATTCGCGGCCGCTTCGCTGAAGCAGAACCCTATTTAGAAGAAGAGTTGGCCGTCAAAACAGTGGCTTGCGGCAGTGAAGATGAACAGTTAATTCCGGCCATGTCGTCACTGGTGCATTTTTATTTAAATCATGGCACCGCCGGTAAGGCCACTCCGCTGGCAGAAAAAATTCTCGCTTTTGTGGAAGGCAAGCTTAGTCAGGCCAGCACTCAAGCTCAAGGCAAAATTACTCTCAAGGCCGGAATGCCCCTACAGGCATGGGCCGGAGAGGCATCACCGGTGATGCGCGACCCGTTGATTGAATGGGCCATCGCCTGCGACGATATCGGCAACATATACGGTGCCCGGGAAGATTTTGCCATGGCCGAAAGATTGTTTAAGGCTGCGCTCAATATCAAATCAACCGTGCTTGGCAAGCAGCATTTATCGCTTGCCAACAGCTATGACAGCCTCGGTAGCCTGGCTTTAGCGCGCAAAGACAACGAAGATGCCGAATCATACTTAAAAGACGCGCTCGATATAACCGAACGCATTCAACCACCTGAACACTATCAGGTATATGCGCGCTTAGATAAACTTGGCAGATGCCTGATACAGCAGGGCAAATTGGCCGAGGCCGAAGCACTATATCTTCGCGCTCAAGGCCTCTGGCAAGCTGCACCTTCTCGCAACGGCAACGAAGGGCGGGCAATGTTTGCTTTAGCCAATGTCTATGCTCAAGAGAAAAAATATGCAGAAGCTGCACCATTGTTCGAGCAAGCTTTGCGCTTAGCCGAGGTGCACCACGGTCCCGACTCAGTGGCTCTAGTGCCATATCTTGAGCGTTATGCTTACGCATTATATTATCTCGACTCACGCGAACAGGTGGCTCAGTTAAAAGAGCGCGCTCGCATTATTGCTGAAAGCAGCAGAGACGATGTATTGACTGACGATGAGGCCGTGGCCAAAGTACAAGAAGTGCCAGAAGCCAGTCCACACGCCATTTCTCCACCTAGCCTGACCATGAGTAAAGACCCTACTACAGATGGCACTCCGCAGTAGGGTCTTCCGTTGGTTTGATTTTGATTTACCGATTTAGTTTTTGAAGAATTTCTCTACTGAACTAAAAATGGAAGACAATTTGCTTGTAGATTTGCCCTGCTCAATTTTGAATGCGAGCTCATCACATTTTGCTGCCTTCTTAGCAATTTTCTCTGATTGCTTTTCGGGCAAACCTGGCTCTAGCGATGCGTATGCGCGATAGTGCAAAGCAGCTTCGCGCAAAGGCGGAGCTGACTTGTTATACAGCTTTTGCAAAGTATCAGCCAAGCCAAGGTGTGCTGCCGACAGTCTAGGATTTTGATAAGCGGCATCACGATATTGATCAATAGCGCTGGTCAACTGTTTTTTACGCTCGAGATCTTGCCCCAGAGTTAGCGCCTGACGAGCTTTATCGCGAGCTGTGGCCACCCTGCCTAGCCCACGTTTAGAGCGAGCGGCAGCGTCTTCTTCAGTAAATGTGCCACCACGCTTGTAAGCAGCATCGGCGCTATCAAGGTCGCGAATCATCAGCGCCATGTCGGCTACAGCAAACGCTTGAGCGGCGGTGGTGCAGTTAGCGATAACTATGGCGAAATTATCTGTGGCTTCCTGATACTTAAATTGTGCCAGGCATGCCTCAGCATAGGCAATACGCTGAGGGTCAGTAGTGGGCGTTCCAATATTGGATAAATCAACCGGTTTACCAGAAAGAGCACGCAGTTTGGCATCAGCCAGGCGCAATTCCATATCATTTGGATTTAACTGAATAGCCCGTTGAATGAAGTGCTCAGCTGATTCGAAGTTGTTGGCAACAAAGAAAGCACCATTGGCTTCTTTCTGCGCTTTGATCATGAGCGCGCGAGTCATGCCTTTTACGGCTGCAACGTCGCCCGGCATGAAGCCCAGCACCGTTGTGTACTCCTTCAATGCATCATCAGTTTTTTCAAGTCGCAAATTAATATCGCCGGTTCTGCGGTGCAAATCTACGCTATTGGGGTTCAAAGCCAGTCCTGAGCGCAAATCACCCAGCGCCAGTTCCAAATCGCCGCGCGATTCGCGAATGTCGGCCATGCGCAAATAAGCAACTTCATTTTCTGCTTTAATGCTGATTGCCTTTTGATACTCTTTTATGGCGGCAACGCGGTTATTTTGCTTGAAGTAAACGTCACCCATTGCAATGTGCGCCGGCGCGCTATTCTGATTTTTAGAGAGGGAAGTGTTCAAGGCCTTGTAGGCGTCGTCATACATTCCTTGATTGAGGTAGGCCTGTCCGAGGCCATAATAGGCAGAAGCATTGTCAGGGCGAAGGGTGATAGCCGAATTAAAATCAGTCAGGGCAGCAGCTGTATCACCCATTTTTAAATCGATTAAGCCACGCTGAACAAAGGCCGAAGCATATTGCGGGTCTAATTTAATAGCCATAGAAAGGCTATTGCGCGCTTCATTCAAACGACCCTGCTCTCTCTGCACCAGACCTAGCACGATATAGGCTTCTGCAGCCTGGGGATCAAGCTTTAATGCTTGCTTACAACCAGCTTCGGCTGAGGTTAATGATGCCTGCCTTTGCGAAATGACGGTCATTGATGATGACTGCAATCGATATAGTTTCACCAGCGACTGACCAACCATGGCCAGAGGTGTTTTGGCATTGATTTTCAATGCTTTTGTAAATTGCTCGTTGGCTGCGTCAAGTTTATATTGCTGCGCCAGGGCGAATCCCAGACCGGTCATAGCGGCTGTGTCTTTTGAATTTTTGTTTAAAGCCGCGCGAAAAGCGTCTTGAGCAGGAACATATTTTCCGGCAAGCAATAGTTTTTCAGCCGCGGCCACATCTGCCGAAAGTTTGCCCTTTAAAAGTCTGGCGCGAAAAGCATTAGGACTAACCCGAGTAGACTGCAGACTCAGGGTCTTTGCTTTAGTTGCTGTTGGCGCTGCACTGGCGGATTGTAGCGGTGATACTGCTGACGCCACCACGAGAGTTAAAGACAGGCTCAAAACTGGCCCGATATGCCCTACATAACGATTAATCAAAGGAAACCTCCTGACTACTTATCATCATAAGCAGCATGTCACGGATGGCACCATATTTCATGGCAGGGAAATAATCAAATTGCAAAAAATCGTTGATATAAGCCAGCCGCGGGCCATACTGGGGGGAGTACGGCGGCTCAGATCTGAAAAAAATACCTCCGGAGGTATTTTTTTTAAAAGAGAGCTGTTCGCCCCTGGCAGCTTAATTCCAAGAAATACTTTCGAAAAAGTATTTCTTTAAAAAATTATGGGTGGCGCAGAAGATCCGATAAGAGCTGGATTCTCCACCAGATCTTCTGCAACAATCGAATTTATCCGGAAAAATTCTAATTGCGATTTTTCAAGCAGTGGAGTGCCAGGCACTCTCTCACTACTCGCGCCAAGGTTTGCTCAGCACGCATGGCCACATATGGATTTTCATCGAGGGCCAAAATTTTCAAAAGATGCGAGGGCACATGCGGATTTTCCGCTAGCCCGTAGCGCACATCAACACTTTCATCATTGACTGCACGTTCAATTAAACAGTGGTGAGCGCTTGCATTCTCAGCCACCGCTAATCTCACCGCCGCATCATTGTCAGCACTTAGTGCCATCAATAGTTCGATCGGTGTGTGTCTATTTTCCGCTAGATGCAATCTAACTTTTACATCGGCGTGCTTGCAAAGCCGGTGAAGTAGACCGCTAGCCAGCGGATTATTCAATGAATCGTGTTCCGTGTACTGTTTCGCATCTCTTGTCATTTTGAGCCTCCCATTTGGGCCGCGTTTTTCGCATCTCGGCACCACCCATATCTTCAACTTACGCTCCGAATGTGATCGAGAAGTGACCGTTCATGTTAGCCAGAGTAAAAAACGCGATCTGGTGCAAAGTTGTGATAGCCTGAGACATTTGCGATAAAAAGCAGCGAGATCTAACCAAATAGGCAGGTTGAAAGTGCAAGAAGATGAAATTTCCAGCCTGCGCCAGGCCATCGTGGCAATCAATTCGCGACTGACGGCAATCGAAGCCAGGCTCGAGCTTTCGGCCCCTGCCACAGAAGAAATTTCGCAACTTACAGAAGCAAATGCTGCCCTCTTAAAACATGAACACATAAAAGTGGAGCATGCTCAAGCCGCTCAGCAAAATGCACCAGATTTGCTAATAATTGAAAGAATTGCCGACAGTGCCCCGGTGGCCGACGCACCGCTAGACCCCGAGGCAGGCACTCAGACAGGCTCACAGAATGGTCCTCAAGACGCCCAATCTCACACCAGTAGCTCGGGCCCTGCCCCAGAGACTGCAGCAGGCACCGCTGGTGATGCGGCAGATGCGGCACCAGGTACAAAAAAGAATTTAGAGACTCGCATTGGCCTCTACTGGCTCAATACCCTGGGTGTCGGTAGCCTTGTTATTGGTATAGCTTTACTGATTATCTACTCTTTTCAATATTTTGGGCCAGCTGCAAAAATCGCTACCGGGCTTATCATCGCCGCCAGTATGCTGGGGCTCGGCGAATGGCTAGAGCACCGCAACAAAAGCGTCTCATGGTACGCGCGTGGCCTCATGGGCGGCGGATGGTCGCTGGCATACTTCAGTGTCTACGCCATGCATTTTATCGCCTCAGTGCAGCTAATTGGCGAGCCCATCACCGCAGTCTGCCTGCTGCTTGCCGTGGCAGGTATGGCAATTGCTCATTCTCTGCACAAGCGTTCAGAAATTATGGCCACCCTGGCGGTGGTGCTTGGTTTCATAACCATTCCACTGACCGAACCCACGGTGCTGACCACCACCGCCGCCGGCATCTTGACCCTTACCACCGCCTATCTGTGTACCCGCATGCACTGGCGCGTGCTCTATTTCTGGGGGCTATGCGCCGCTTACACTTCGGCTTTTGCCACATTGCTTCAGGCCACGGCATCGGCGCACGTGCCAGTGTCGCCAACTTCGTTCAATGCCATGAGAGTTGCTTTCTTGCTCACTAACTGGCTTGCCTTTGGTGCAGTTTCACTCTATCTGCCCGAAGTTATCAAAAAAGGCCGTGCGCGTCTAATCGCTGGGGCCATTATTTCAGCACTTTGCTTTTATTTTGGCACGCAAGGCAGCGTCTATCTGGCCCTTGGGGCTAACGAATTTCTGTTTCCATTATTGCTCTGTGCCGTTTATCTTGTCATGGCCAAGCAGCTGGCCCTGAGAGATGCACCGGCGCAAAGCACTACTTACCTGACTCTAGGCACTGCATTTGCTACTTTGACAATTCCGCAGCTGTTTCACGACGGTCAAACCACTAATTGTTTGCTCGCGCTCGAAGTACTGGCTCTGACATTCCTCGGTCTGCAAAATCAAATAAAATCACTGCGCTGGTTTGCCTATGCACTTTGTTTAGTGGTAGGAGCGGCGATTTTGTTTGATTCTAACAATACCTATCAGCAAAATATCGGCCCCTATCCTATTCGCGGAAGCATCATTACCTGCCTGTTTGGTGCCATTGCTTTTGTTGCCGCTGGTTTGTTCCAGCGCAGCGAACAGTTTGCCGCAGTGCAATCGTACGGTGAGCGCAGGTTTTTCTTTGCTTCATATTTTCTCGGCGGCATTTTGCTTTATGCACTGATTCCGTCGCAAGTGCTCTATAACCCAGCGCTTGATCAACATGGCAACGATGTTGCCAATCACTGGCTGCCACTGCTGTGGGTAGCACAGGCATCATCGGTAGTGGCACTCGGATTTCAAGTCAATAGCCGTCTGATTCGCTTTACTGGTTTGCTGTTCTACTTCGTAGCCTGTTGCACACTTATGAGTCTCAACCAAAACTGGAGCTGGCCCGGCACGCTCATTTCTGCCGCACTGATTTATGGCAGCAGTTACCAATATCAAAAGCATCGCCTCGATATTATCAAGAATAGTCCAGAGCGCTTTATTGGCCTTATTTACAGCATTACGGCCACCATTGTGGTGACTATGCTGCTGGGCGTCAAATTGCAGCCTGGTCTGGTGAGCGCCGGTTGGGCGATCGAAGGCATGTTCCTATTGGTGGCAGGCTTTAACCTACCTCAAAAAGCCTTTAGAGTCATGGGCCTTTGTGTATTTGGTCTGGTGGCCGGTAAGCTTCTGCTGGTGGATCTTGCCGGTGCCGAAACCATTCAAAGAATTCTCTCCTTCATCGGCGCTGGAGTGATACTGCTGATCTCGTCGTACGCCTATTCTAAGTTTGCGCAAAAACTTTCCAATAGTGGCAATAAAGACTAAGATCAAAATACGATGAATGCCATTGTCGATGACGAAAAGCTTGAGGCCATCAAATTTTTGGTCGCGCTTTTGCATGAGCACAAGGTGCCATATCAGTTTACGGGCGGCCTGGCCGGAAATATTCACGGCTCAAAATGGCCTTTGCAAGACATTGATTTAGAGCTGCCGCGCGCACATATTGAACTGGTTGCTTACCTGCTGCGCAAGCACATAATCGAGCCTTTGCACTTTTACCAGGACAGTGAATTTCAGATGGTGATGCTCAAATTGAAAATCGGCTCGACCCTCGTAGACATCAATCAAACCGAAGCCCAGCAAATGTTTTCTAATGGGCAGTGGCTGGCTTACAACTTCGATTTAAAGAAAGCCGAGCTGCATGTATGGCAAGGAATGAAAGTGAGTGTTCAACCACTGGATGATTTGATCGCTTATAAAAAACTGATTGGAAGAGAAGCTGATTTAGCTGATCTGCAAACATTGAAAAGCGCAAATTAGTTGCGACTTGGAATGAGGCTCACCAGGAGGTGGGCTTGAGTAGATTAATCCCACTGGGCAGCCGGATTGCTGCTGGCAGCTGGTGCTGTTCAACGTTGTCGACCAGAAGGGATTCAATTACACCCATGGCCACGTTTATATCGGTCTCCTTCTCTTCGTGCTTGTCGAACGATCCACCACATGAAGGAAGCTTGCAACGAATACGCTTACGCTTAAAATTTCCCAGCGTGACTTCAACATTCGTAGCAGTCATCGCCTGGTTCAGCACTAGGTGTCGTGATACCACCGAAGGATCTGGATCATGGTGAGCAAGGGCAGAATAAAGCCGGACACGGTGCACTTTCGACCCGGCCGAGAAGTTCGGATTATGTGCTGTTACCCACTCACAATAACCACGATAGTCAAACCACTTCCCGTGTGCAATGTTACCCTTGCTGATACAAGTGGCCACAGAATAATAGACATTGAAACCGTCGATCATGTAGTTGACTCGGATGGCTTGATCCTCAAATAACTAGGCGGTCGAAACCAAAAAAAATCCACCCGGCAAACCTTGCAGTCTTCCGGGTGGGGCCATGCAGGTAAACCACATGGGGTAGTGTCGATACTATAGCACACCCATCCGGCCCTCAGCAAACAGTTGATAGGCCGTGCGGCTGATTTAGCTGATTTGCAAAAGCTGAAGGGCGGGATTTAATTGCGATAAAAGTTTGTTGAAAAAATCATTAAACAAACAGGCGCCATAGAAGGAAATTGTTATAAAAAAAGCATAGAGCAAAGGCGCAGTCATCGCTTGGCTCTGCTAAACCAATTTTGCATTTAATAACGTAGCACTTTCGAATTTTTTAAATCGAGGTGATGCCTTATGGATGGAACAACAGATAAAAACAAGGCGCAGGCTGCAAACTAATTCGCCCGCATCTCCAAATACTTATCATTCACAGAGGAGGTTAGCACAATGTCACTAACTAAATTGTTGCCATGGAGCCGTAAAAATCTACCTATTCGGCGTGAAGATAACATCAACGATGTGCCGGCACTGTGGAGCGACTTCGACCAAATGTTTAATCGCTTTCTCGGATTTTCCGACTCACACATGAGTGCTTTAAACAGCCTTGAAAGCCGCTTTTGCCCAAATCTAGACATGCACGAAACCGATAAAGAGTTTCAAATTAGCTTGGAAGTGCCAGGCATGGAAGAGAAAGATATCGACATTTCAATGTCTCGCGACATGCTCACCATAAGCGGCGAAAAGAAAGAAGAGAGACGAGAAAACGCTCAAGGTGTTTATCGAACGGAACGCCGCTATGGGGCATTCACTCGACATATTCCGCTGGCTCAAAACTGTTTCGACACCGAAAAAGTGCAGGCCTCATTCAAAAACGGAGTGGTGACAATCACACTACCAAAAACAGCCCATTACAAAGAGTCCGTCAAAAAAATTCCAGTCGTGTCGAGCAGGCCGGCAGTGCAAAGCAAGGGCGGCAATAACTAGCTGTCTGCGGTTTTCTAGATCCGCCAGCGAGCAACTATAACGAAACTTTTGCAAGCTACCAGGAGGAAAGTTATGCTTTACAGGAGAAAAACACAACTAAAAACAGCTGCAGCACTCAGTGTCTCCGTAGCCGTATCTACGGCACTAACTCAGGCGCAAGCGCTACCCGGTCCACAAACTCGAGCTACGCAAAAGTCTGCAACCAAGGCCGAGGTGAGCAAACAAGCTATCCAGAAAACGACAGATAAAAGAAAAGAAATTGTCGCTGAGGCAGTTAGTACTTTGCGCGAAACCCAAGACGCTTTGAGGGCACTAGATAACGGCAAGAACAAAGAAGCCCTGGCGGGGCTGGAAAGAGCAACTGGAAAATTAGAGATTGTTCTGGCTCGTGACCCTAAAGCCGCACTAGTACCCATTGACGTTAGAGTTGTCACAACCAACGTATCAGCTTCGATTGAGGCAATTAAAAATGCACGCAAAGAAGCGCAAAAGCTATTAAACGAGGGTCGCATACAAGAAGCCAGAGCCATCCTAATGAATCTAGCTAGCGAAAGTGTCATTAGTACTACTAATCTTCCACTAGCTACCTATCCGGGCGCGCTTAAAAAAGCGGCCAAACTAATCGACGACAACAAGCCGGTAGAGGCAAAAGAGGTATTGCAGACTGCTTTAAATACCCTGGTGATAACGGAGCTAGTGGTGCCATTACCTGTTGTTGAAGCGAAAATTTCGCTACAAAACGCCGAAAAGTTAGCAGCCACAAAAAATCGCAGTGCAGCACAAAACAAAGAACTATCAGATCTTGTCAGCAGATCAGACAGAGACATACAGCTTGCCGAAGCGCTCGGTTACGGAACCAAGAGTGATTTTGATTCTTTCCACAAGCAGATCACAGAAATTCAGCAAAAAACTAACAACGGCAAATCTGGCATTGGATTCTTCGATCAAATTAAAAGCTACCTTGAGTCTATGACTAAAAACAGCCAGCACAAACCGGTGACGAACAGGTAGCACGAAGAGGTGCATCTGAAGCTAGCTAGCGCGCAGGGCCCGAACTATACTCAAATTCCTGCACACCCTGGTCGTCCACCTGGCAATCCAAAATGCGCGGCGGCTTAGCTTCAGTTGCCACCCAATATTGAAGACGTTCCAACACCTGTGCTTTGCGTTTCTCATGCACAATTATGAGCACCGACGACCCGGCACCAGATAAGGTGCAACCTAGAATCGGTTCATTCATCAACTCTCGTCTCAACTTGGCTAATTCAGGCACCAGATGCATGCGATAAGGCTCGTGCAATCTGTCATCAAGGGCGTCTCGAAAAGCCGCTTCATCTGCTCGCGCCACGGCGGCCACAAGCAAGGCTACTTTTTGCACATTGTGAATGGCATCTTGCATTTTTACAGTGGCTGGCAAAATTGAGCGGGAGCTGGCAGTGTTCAGTGAGTATTGAGGCGAAACTACTAAGAAATGCCAGTCAGAGGGCCAAACCAGCTTCTGCGTCACAATCTTGGTGCCGTCGTTCATGGGGCTCGACACCACCAGACCACCAAGCAGGCAGGCAGAAAAAGTTTCAGGATGACCCTCAAGAGCACAGGCCTCAGCCAGCAAACCTGCCGTGCTCGGAATTCGATCGGTGAGCACACTGGCCGCCCAGAGAGCACCTAGAATGGCTGTGGCACTCGAGCCAAGGCCGACACCAAGTGGAATTTCAGAATCTACCACGATGCGCACGCGCTGCAAAAGATCGTGGTCACGTTGCCAGAGCTTGCTCAAAATCGTGTATGTGAGGCGGCCTTGATCTTGAGCCATTCCGCTCTTGGCAATACTGCCCTTAAAGGTTATCAGGGGAATGCCGGGATCGTTCTGGTCTAAAACGAAAAAGGACATTTTGCTGTAGATGTTGAGAGCCAGACCGAGGCAATCTAGACCTGGCCCGAGATTGCTCGTCGTACCTGGTAGCCTGAGGCTAAATTTGCGTGCCTGATTTAGTTTATTTTCTATGTCGGCCATGGCAACTTAATATCCCAGATTCCACCTAAACAATGCCGAAGCTGCCAAAATATTGGTAACTCTAGCAACAAAAAGTACCATGAAACATTTAGTAACTGGCGGGTCGGGTTTTCTTGGCAATTTAATTGCGATACATCTGGTAGCACGTGGCGAAGATGTGCGCATTCTCGACATCTGGGAAGACCGTGAGCGGCCGCAAAAAGCAGAATTTGTGCTGGCCAGCGTGCTTGACCGAGATGCGGTGGCGCGCGCCATGCAGGGCGTTCATATCGTCCACCACACAGCTGCCCTGGTGCCGCTCACTAAAGCCGGCGACCAGTTTCAAAAGGTTAATGTGGAAGGCACCAGAATTGTGGCCGAAGAAGCGGTCAAAGCCAACGTGCAATGTTTTATTCACACCAGTTCTTCAGCCATTTTTGGCTGCGCGCCTTGCCCAATTACCAACGACACTGCTACAAAACCGGTTGAAATTTATGGCGAAAGCAAATTAGAGGGCGAACTTGTCGCCAGACAAATTGCTGCTCAAGCAGGTATGCCACTAATAGCGGTGCGGCCGCGCACCATTATTGCTGACGGTCGCCTGGGAATTTTTCAACTATTATTTGACTGGATCAAAAGCGACATCAATGTCTACGTGATTGGCTCGGGCAAAAATCAAATCCAGTTCCTGCATGCTCAAGATCTGATTGATTGTTATTTGATGCTGGTTGAATTAAACAAACCTGGTCTCTACAACGTCGGCACAGACCGCTTCAACCCCATCGGACAGTGCCTGGAAAATCTGATTGCACACGCCGGCTCCAAATCAAAAGTCAAACGCCTGCCGCACGCACTGACCGTGGGTACATTGCAAACTCTTGATGCCGTCAAGTTATCACCACTGGCGCCCTGGCACTATTTGACATATGGCGAAGATTTCTACTTTGATGTAGAACCACTGAAGCAACTGGGTTGGCAGCCAAAATACTCTAATGACGAAATGCTCGCCGCCAGCTACGATTCTTTCATAGCTAACTATGATCAGCTAATGGCGACAAAATCTATATCAGCCCACCGCAAACCGCTTAAAGAACAAATTTTAACGGTATTAAAGCTGGTGTCACGGTTTGGCTAATCAGTTTAAATGATTCGCTTGGCTCGGTAGCAAAATTTAACTGCCACGAGTGACGGCTAATGAAAAGGCCTAGATTAATGGCTGCCATGTGCTTATATCAGGGTATATAGGCAGGGTAGCTGCGCCAGGAAAGCAATTGACCATTGACCTACCATGATGACTATCTAAGTGACGATTTACAGCCAGGTGTAATCGTCGACGATGCCTATGAAATCATCTCGTTGCTCGGCCAGGGCGGCATGGGCAAAGTTTATCTGTGCGAACATATCATCTTAAAAAGTCGCTACGCCCTTAAAGCTCTTAGATTAGGGGAAGAAAATCAGGTTCACTGGCGGCGTTTTCAAGCCGAAGCCCGCGCTATTGCTAAACTTTCGCATCCGAATCTGGTCAAAGTGCACAATATGGGCATTTACCAGAAACGTGTGCCGTACTATGTGATGGATTTACTGGCAGGAGAAAGCCTGCGAGAGCGCATTCTGCGCGAAGGGCCGCTGGACGAAGCTGAGGCAATCAGAATATTTTTGGCGGTCTGCTGTGGCCTTGAGCATGCCCACCAATTTGAGATTATTCACCGCGATATAAAACCGGCCAATATCATGCTCAGTGGCGCCGACATCAAACTGGTAGATTTCGGCCTGGTGAAATCAGTGGGAGATATGGTGCAGAAGCTCACTGCCACGGGCGAGATTTTAGGCTCGCCATATTATATGAGCCCAGAGCAAACGTCCGGCGCATCCCTTGGTTATGCAAGCGATCTCTATAGCATCGGCGTCAGCCTGTTTGAAGCGCTTACAGGCACAGTACCGTTTAAAGGACAAAATGCCGTACAGACTTTGCTGATGCATCAAAGCGCACCGGCGCCGACACTGGCCAGCATGGCATCTGAAGGCAGCGAGTTTTCGCCCGAGATAGAAAAAATTGTGGCCAAACTGCTGAAAAAAGATCCCGCTGATCGTTATCGAAGCGCCACCAGACTGATAGACGATCTAGGTAAGTTACAAGCGCAAAACGCGGGGCACGCCGACAATCGAGTCGGGCAGCCGCTGCGGCGCTTGCGGCCCCAAGATCATGGTAATCAGCACGAATCTGGCAGCGACAGTTCAACCATAGAGAAATTTGCGCAAATTTCTCTGCAAACTAAGCGTAGAAACTTAGCACTTGTTGGAGCACTGGTTATAGTAATTCTTGGCCTCGCCACCACAAGCGCCACCACTCTACTGGCCACCAAAGGTGAAATCAAAACTACCAAAATTTCGGCTACAAAGACGGAGCCACCAGCGAAACCCGCTCCGCTGAAGCCTTTTCTTTCACACATTGATGGCAAAAACAGAATCTTCAAGTTTCCAGCCGCTATTACGAAAGGTCGCTTTGAGTTCTTAGTCAAAGGCGTTCCCGAGGTCGCAACTGTAAGAGATGGCGTGCTTTCGGTTCCGCCGGGTGCCGCTCTAATTTTTATCGCACATCATGATTTAACCGAAAAGGCTTACTTGCTGAAAGGTTTCGGCCCAAACGATCTGTATTGCTTAGACCTGTCAGACTGCGGCTGGAACTGCTCTAAAACTTTGCAACAGTGTCAGCACCTTACAGGTCTGCAGCGTGTTAATCTCACAAGCACTGATTGCGATGGTAAAAGCCTTATGGTGCTAAACAAGATGCCCAGGTTAACCGACTTGCTGCTCAATCAAACCACGATCACACCTGATCAAGTGTACAAACTTCCCATGTTTGAGACGCTCCAAACTCTTGAATTCTCTAACTGCGCCGATGCATCCGATCTCTTAGATCACTTAATTGACCACAAACATCTGCGCCGGCTGGCTCTAGAGAGTTCTGAACTGGAGTTGGATGATTTCAAAAAAATTGCTCGCATGCGGCATTTGCAAGAATTGTTTATTCCACGCAATATCATTACGTTGGAAAGCCTCAAACTGCTGACAAAAATAAAGACGTTGCGGGAGCTCGACATCAGATTTTCAGACCTGACACCAGATTGTCTACCCGTGCTCGCCGCATTGCCACAAAAAACACTAGTACGCCTCACCGAACAACCGTCCATTAACGTCAGAGATCCTCGACTGCTAGCCAAGCAAATTAAAATTGAAACCAGCGTCCCTCGATTAACCAAAGAAGAGCGCAAAAGCGTTAATGAAGAGATTAACCAGGCTTCAAGCTTAATTAACGACTAAGCTCATCACTGACGACCACGCGCTCTAGAGCCTGCTACAATCTGACTGTTACCACCGCTTAAGTTCCAATTCGAGAGAAAACATGTCAGACAAATTTTTGATGCCAGCAACGCTTTCCCGGTTCAACACTCATGCTTTGACTGCAAGCCTGATGATGGTGGCCATGGTTTCTCTAGCGGCGTGCTCCACACCTCAAGCTCAGGTGCCCAAAGCGCCTGAAGGTTTTGTCAACGGCAAGACCGTCGATCCTGAATTGGCCAAAGTTAAAGCCGACGCTCAAGCTAATTGGAAAGAATTTGTGGAAGCATTCAATGTCAAACAAAAAGGTGAAAAATTCGCAGTCAATTCATGCCTTTACGACAGCGGCAAATCTGAATTTAAGTGGATTGAAGTAGATAGAGTCTATGACAACGAAATCGTCGGCCATCTTGAAAAAGATTCAGTCTATCTGCCCGGCATTAAGGCTGGTATGGCCGTCACTGTCAAAACGCCTGATATTGAAGACTGGGCATTTGTAGACAGTAAGGGTGTACAGCACGGCGGCGCTTCACAAGCAATTTTACAAAAACGAGCCGGCAAATAGAGCTAAGAAGTAGAGCTTAAAAATAAAGCTAAATAGGGCTAAGACCCAGGCGGACCAACCGGTCCAATAGGCGCTGTTGGTGGCACTTTAGCTATAGGCTCAACAGGCCTGTGCAACTGCGCAGCCACTGCATTTTTGTTGAAATTAGCCGCTTCCAGTATGGGCAGCAAACTCTGGGCCTTTTCAAAATCAGATAGGGCCTGCTCAAACTGACCAAGACAATAGCCGGCAAAGCCACGGTTGTAATAGGCCTGGGCGCAACGCGGATTGATCTTCAAGCAGCAATTGTAGTTGGCAATTGCCTTTTGCAATTCCTGACCAGCAGTGGCACGCCTATTTTCGTCAGACTGATTTGATACCGCCTGTAATGCCAGCGTCTGATGCGCCAGGCCACGATTGTAATAAGCCTGAGCAAGATTTGGTTTAAATTTGAGAAATTCCGAATAGCTAGCGATGGCCTCCACAGGCCGACCTGTAAGAGCCAGTAGATTGCCTTTATTGTATAAAGCCACTTTTAAATTGGCATTGGCCTGGTAAGCCTTATCAAAATCTGCCAACGCTTGAGTGGTATCACCTGAGATGGCAGCTTGAATGCCTTCGTGATAGCTAATTTGGCCGTCTTCAGTGTCATTATTGATGCTGCCGGCCAGTCCAGCCGCTCCTGCTGTAGCAATAAGACCAGCGCCACCAGCAATTTTTTGATCAGGGCTGGCCAAAATTTTTGCGTCTTGAGGACTCTCACAAGCTAATGCTTCTGCTTCGGTTAGAGTGACTACAGGAGCTGGAGCAGCTAGAAATGATGAGGGGTCGCGACTGAGCGTAAAATAAGCGGCACCAAAAACAAGCACCAGAATAATCAAACTTAAGGCCAGGGCGGTAGAACGGTTCGCTGGTGTGGCTTCTTCGGCGGTACTGGTGGCAACTTTAGCTTCAAGCTTGTCATAAGCCTTGTGGGCAGCCATTTCTGAAGTGTCGGTGATGGTGGCGTCGAGTTCGGCCAGGCAATTTTCGTCTAAAATTTTGTTCTTGCCTGAGTTGGCAATTTCATCTTCTTTGACCCGTGTGCCCGCGGCAATGCCACACGCATAAACAGCATCATAAAACTCGTCTGCATCGGGCACGCTTTGCTCTTGCAAACGCTTTGCTTCGTTATCCACCGCCTCACGAATGGCGCTCTCGATTAAAGTTTGCGTGCGCTGCATGCGCTCGTGCACCGCTGCCAAACGCTTCTCGACTACCCTGGCCGGCAGCGGCTTAGGGCTTGACTCACCCAAACCGGCGAGCAGCAGCTCAAGCTCCGGCAACACTTCTTCGCCGGCCTCCAGGCGGGTGTAGAAAGTGCGAAAACGCACTGCGTCGCTCAGCACATCGTACGCAGTATTGGTAATTGCCAGCCGCTGCTCAAATAGCTGTTTTTCAGAAGCAGGCGCAGCAAGCAGCTTTTCTCGCCAAAGCCCCGACCGGCGATCACGAGCAGAACGCAAAACCTTGCGTGAAGCTCCTGCCGGCACCGCCAGCACCCTTCTTAGATAAATTCTGAGCGTCGACTCGTCCACTTTTTACTCTCTAATAACTATGTAGTTATGCAAGCTAATTAAGATCAGGTGCATTAAAGCCCTCAATAATGGGAAGATTTTAGCTGGCAGGCTTTCTGTTTACTAGCTATCAGTACGGTTGCGCATTTGATGAACGAGCCGGGCGAAGGCCCCGAAAGCACACAACCAGAGGGCAAAAGTCACTCGGTAACTCTCACAAGAATTATCAAGTCGCGAGGAGCCGTGGTGGCTGGCGGCTTTATTATCAGCCTCTTACTGCTTGTCATGACCGCCAAAAAGATTAATTGGCACCTGGTAGAAGATGCCTTTACCACAGCCACCTGGCTGCCGTGGTTACCTCTTGCAGTTTTGACCTATCTGGTGGGAATGCTTTTGCGCGGTTGGCGGCTCAAACAGCTAGTCAGCACTGAGGCTAATTTGACTGTGGCCACAGCCAGCAACATCATCGCCGTGGGCTATGCCACCAATAACATTTTGCCGGCTCGTTTAGGCGAATTTGCCAGAGCAGGCATGTTAGCCGAACGCACCGGTTTACCATACGCGCTTTCATTGACTGTCACCTTCCTCGAGCGGCTGCTCGACGGCCTGACCATCCTTTCGCTTTTTGTCCTGGCCAGCTTCGTCACCCCCACAGACCAGTGGATGAAAACCGCGGCTGCAGTGGCCGCAGTCATCTTTGGTTGTGCCATTCCCTGTGTGATGATTCTGGCTTTCTCGCCTCAACTGTCACTTTCACTGGCATCGCAACTGAGCATTCCCCTTGGTCGCAAGTGGCACAACCGCGCCCTCGCCCTGGTTACTCAAGTCACCCGTGGTCTCAGCTGCTTGCGTGACGCCTCTACGGCGCTGTCTGTTCTGTGCAACAGCTTTCTTATCTGGATCGTGGAAGGTCTGATGTTTGCCATGGTGATGCCATGTTTCAATTTGCCCATTAACATCGTCAAAGCTGTTGCTGTGATGGCGTTTACCAATCTCGGCATTCTTATTCCGTCCACCCCTGGTTATGTCGGGCCGTACCAGATTTGTTGCAGTACGGCACTGCGGGCGGTGACAGCCGGCGAGAGCCACATATTGCCTCACCACTATCAATTGCCCAGCAATCTAGACAATCTCGGACTACTTATCAACGAAAGTATTGGCCAAGTTTCTGAGTCTACGGCCCTATCGTATGCTGTGGTGGTGCACCTGGTATTCTACTCCACAGTGACCATCTGGGGAGTGATCGCCATGGCCCGCTATGGCCTGGAACTAGGCACCACAGCCGCTCTAGCCTGGGAAGCGAAACCAGCCACCAATTTAGTTTCTACTGAAAGCTCTTTATCAGTAATCACGTCGGTGCCAACACAAAGCAATATCAATCATTGCTTCAAGGTCGACGCTTTCTGGTTGGCTGTGGTTTCAGCATCTTTACCCACCGGAGCCCTTGTGCTCACAAACGAGCAAAGAGCAGCAGCAATACGTTACGCCACAGAATTTGCCTGCTCTGAACTCGGCTCACTGCCGACGAAATTGCGCTTTTTATTCAAAGTGGGAATATTTGGTTTTCGCACCATTACCATTCTGACCAATTTTAGCCCGTTTGAAAATCTTGCTGCCAGGCAACAAGAAAAAGTGATTAATGCCTGGTCATACGGCCCCATACCAATCGCTAGAAAACTGTTTAAACCATTGCGCAGCCTGGCGCTGCTGGCATTCTTCGAATATCCGGCGGTGATTGCCGTGATTGACGGTAAAACTCAAATACAAATTCAAGGCAGCAACCTATGACAGCAGGTGACACTACTAGCAGTACTAGCACTAGCAGCACTACCAGCAGTACTGTTATCACCGGTGTTAGTACCGGCATCAATACTTCTACAAGCACGCGCGAAAACGCTACCGGTCAGCCCATTCGCGTGCAAGTGCTCATCATCGGCAGTGGCGCAGGTGGTGCCACAACCGCCAGCATTTTAGCTGAACAAGGTTTTGAAGTTGTAGTTCTTGAAGAAGGTGAGCGTCATGGTTTTGCAGACTATGGTCAGTCACCAGCAAAAGCCATGAGTTTGCTCTATCGCAATCGCGGCATCATGCCGGTGATGGGCAGCGTACCGATTGGCTATGTGGAAGGCCGTTGCCTGGGTGGCAGCACTGAAATTAATAGCGGTTTCTGGCACAGATTGCCACCAGAATTTCTCATGCGCTGGCAGGCCAGATTCGGCCTGGCCGACTTTACTCAAGAATCGCTCGATCAGCATTTTGACTGGGCCGAAACTATGCTGAGCGTAAGCAATCATCCTGGCCCGTGGCCAAAATCAACTGCCGTATTTAATCGCGGCGTAGAAGCCATGCAATGGTCGGCACAAGAAGTTAAACGAGCGGCGGCCGATTGCGTCAACACCAATACTTGCTCAACCGGCTGTCCGAAAGGAGCCAAGCAGGGAGTTAGCGTAAAACTGATTCCTCAAGCTCAGGCCCATGGCGCACGCTTCATCACTGGCTGCAAGGCCAAGTTGCTGCTCAAATCTAGAGGAAAAATCACAGGTGTTCTCGCTGAAATACACAAAGCGGACCGCACAAGCGACCTTGTTCGCATTGACGCCGATCATGTTTTTGTTTGCGCCGGGCCCACCCAAACCCCTGGCCTTTTGCGCAAAAGCGGCATTAAAGAACACGTAGGTGATACTTTTCAAATTCACCCAATGCTCAAAGTATCAGCTCTGTTTGATGAAGATATCGACGCTCATAAAAGTGTCATGCCGCTTTTGCAAGTGAAAGAATTTTGGCCCGATATTTCTATGGGTGGCTCATTCTTTTCAGTTGGTCACCTGGCGTTAAACCTGGGAGACAACTGGCTCACTAACCACGATTTGATTGCCGATTATCGGCAGATGGCTACTTACTATGTAGCGGTGCGCGGCACCGGCAGTGGTACCGTGCGCACATCACTACTGGGCGACGGCGAACCAGTTTTAAAATACGAGCTTTCAGATACTGATATTCGCCATCTCAGTCAGGGCCTGGCAAGGCTATCTTCATTGCTGCTTTCGGCAGGTGCTAAAGCTGTCTATCCTTGCGTTCAGGGTTTACCAAAAATTAGCTCAGAACTCGAAGCAGTGCGCTGGCTCGACGAAAATCTGCCGCGCAACGCCCTTAGTTTGACCACTGTGCACGCGTTCTCTACCTGCCCAATTGGAGAAAAAGCAGAAAGCTGTGCCGCTGACTCATTTGGTAAAGTGCATGGATTTAGCAATCTCTATGTTAATGATGCCAGCATGTTGCCCGACTCTCCAGGCATCAATCCGCAAGGCACAATTATGGCAATGGCACGGCGCAATGCCCTCCATTTTGCGGAGCTGCACAAACCATGAAATTCAATACTACTAAGGAGTAACCATGTCTGAGCTTGCCATTGTCACAGGTGTTCCCGGTTGGCTCGGCTCTAGCCTGGTGGAAGCGTTAATAGGCGGCCTTCCTGAAGTTGCCAGCCTCTCCACACCAGCCGACCGTCCAGTGCGTGCTTTCACTCTGCCCGGAAGCGATGTCAGCGAACTTCAGGCACTATCGAAGCAGTTGACGTTTGTAGAAGGAAACCTGGCCACTGGTGCCGGCTTAGACAAGCTTATGGAGGGCGCAAAAGGAGCAACTGTTTTCCATATTGCTGGTGTGATCCATCCGAACAGCGGTCGCAAAGAGTTTTATCAAGTCAACCTGGAAGGCACTCGCCACATGCTTAAAGCCGCTCAAGCTGCAGGGGTTAAACGTTTCGTACATGTCTCCTCTAACTCGCCTATTGGTTGCAATGGCAGCGCCGACATCAAAGATAGTTTTGATGAAAAATCAAAATATAACCCCTACATGCATTACGGTCTGTCGAAAAAAATGGCCGAAGATCTTGTCAATGAGGCGCACGCAGGCGGCATGGAAACAGTGATTATCAGGCCACCATGGTTCTATGGGCCACGCCAGCCGCCACGGCAAACCCTATTTTTCTCAATGATTAAGAATGGCAAAATGCCTATTGTTGGCAGCGGCGAAAACCTTCGCTCCATGGCTTATGTAGACAACATTTGTCAGGGCCTGATGCTTTGTGAGACCATCGACAGGGCCAATGGCAAAACCTACTGGATCGCTGATGAGCGGCCGTATACCATGAACGAAATAGTTGACACGGTAGAAAGTGTTCTAGAAAAAGATTTCAACATTAGCTGTGCTCACAAACGTATGCGTTTACCTTCAATAGCCAGCGATGTGGCATTTTTAGTTGACGGCACTTTGCAAGGTCTCGGTCTTTATCACCAGAAATTTCACGTACTTTCAGAGATGAACAAGAATATCGCCTGCAAAATTGATCTGGCAAAAGCCGAACTCGGGTACAATCCCAAAGTCGCTTTGGCAGAGGGTATGAGGCGCAGCATCAAGTGGATTTTAGAGCGCGGCCAAACAATATAAACATGCCCTTAGCAAGTAACGGAGACGAGTGATGGCCAAATCGAGCGCTAAAAAGAGCGGTAACGCAAATCAGAACCAAACTAGATTGCTCGAATTGTCAGACAACGGCAAGTGGAAAGATTTATTTCCACCACTAGCTGATGAAAGCAAATCGCTTGCTGACTTAATTGCTGACCTGGCCGACGTACCCGTTCTCGCCGGTGATGGCCAGGTAACTCATGTCTACGACAAAATCGAATCAGAACATTTACTCAAAAAAGAAGACAAAGATATTATCTGGCGCTGTCTTACTCTGGTGCGCGAAGCATACTTAAAATTAGAAGCGGAAGAAACCGGCGGTGCCCACCGGGGCTATCAGTGGAACATGAACTGGAAGCACACCCGAGCAGAGCTTGATCAAGTTTATGAAGCTTCTAAAATTCTGCAGCTCACCTCAGACGAAATGCGCGATGCCATCATTGCCTCAATATTTTCAGACGCCGTTAAAACCCGCACTAATTTTATCATTCACAACATTCACGGCTCACAGGCCGCAGCCCAGGCACTGTCTTATCTCTGGGAAGTTGACAATGCTGAAAATATGAAATCAATTGAACGCATTGTCCTGGCTATTAAGCAACACCAGATTGCACCACCAAAATTTATGGCAACAACAGTGGCAAAGATGCTGAGCGCCAAACTCAATCTTGAAGCCTTTGAACGCTATCACCATAATCCGACCAGTCACGACCTGCAGCGCAACCGTGATCAGCACACGGTTTGCTCAATCTACTCAAAGATAACCAATCCATTTGCCAAAGAACATTTGACTAGCGATCTGGGGCTAATTGACTTTACCAAAGATGAACGCGAAGCTCTGAAACTGATTTCCATCGACGAATGGTATGTGCCCCACCCTGAAGTTACAGGCTCTAAAATCGCACACGCTCTCATTGCCGGCGACCACTCAATCAATTACAACAATCCCGACGGCTTTGCCAAAATTGCCTTAATTCGCGGGCCAGGTACCGAGTCGATGTTTGAAGATGCCACCATATATGATTCGCTCGAATCAGCCATGGCTAGCTTCGCAGATTCTTTCAACATACTTTTGCCAGAAGTAAAAAACCTTGCATTGCGTGGCATTAGACGTACGCAAATGGCAGTGATAAGAGTCTTGCGAATCATGACAGAGTTACTCAGCGGCGTCACTGTGGGGCCTCGCGACAGCATCCATATGATTACAGGTAGCGAAAGAGTAGAACTAGCCATGCAGCGAGCGCGTCACAAACAACCAGACGTTTTCCACAGCGATGCCGCGTTCAGTTCGGCCATGGGTCATGAATATCGCAATCGCTCCATGCAAAGAGTCGGGGCTATTCTGCAAGAGTGGCAAAACGAGTATGGCGATATTCCATACAGCCCCAGGCCAACAGGGCTTGTAGAGCCGGGCCCAGGCCGCCTGCCCTTCTGGAATGTGCCACTGAAGTATCCGCGTCGCGGTGAAAATGGCGAACAGATATTGAGCACATTGACCCATCACGAGTTGACGCAATTTGCCTTCGCCAAAAGAATCAGAGAAATTGCCGTAGAGCTCTTACGAGCCGAACAGTGGTTCTACAGCTAAGAATAGATATTAAAGATGTTTTTCACTGACAACAGATTAGGCAAAACTCTCTGTGTGATCGCAGCATTAGCAGCAGGCTGCTTAGAGCTAACACCAGCAGTGGTGTCAGCGGCTGGTGCAAAACGAGTGGTCAACTTCCCCAAAGATTTTTCCATTGGTATTCTCACAGCTAAAAAGGCCATGCGCGGACCTGACGACAAAACACCAGTTGGGCCAGCTCAAGGCACAGTTACCTTCGATGCCGACAGTGAGATTTTACTCGACGCCAATCACAAATTTTTTCTTCACCCTGAAGTCTTGAAAAATCTTCCACCAGATTGCGTTGAATCACTACGCATGCGATTTTCTTCGTTTGCTGATAGTGAAGATGGGCTATGCGACAAAGCCATGGTTTACGTGGGCCATATGACCGGGCTCAAAAATTTGATATTGGACCGTTCGGAAGTGAGCGACATCGGCCTGGCTAATGTCAAATACCTGACCAATCTCGAAAGCCTTTCGCTATTTTCAACACTGGTAAACGGCAGCTCCTTTAAATCTCTAACAAATTTGAAAAAGCTTTCAATTTTGAAAATGGGGCACAATTCGCTGAAGCCGGCCAGCTATGCATATCTGGTCAGTTTGCCTAAGCTGGAAAGGCTGAACTTAACCCGGTGCCACCCCAACGCAGAAGCGCTTAAATACGTAGGTGCATGTACAAACATAAACGAGCTGCATTTGGGGGGCAATCAAAACATCACCGACGAGACTATAAAATTTCTCGCACGCTTGAAAAAACTTCATTTTTTAGATGTAGCAGGCACGAGGGTTACTGAGCGTGGAATGGCTTCATTGAAAGGCTTGCCCATCACGCAACTCAGATTGCCACTTAGCTTAGGTCACCCCCAGGTGGCCACCATTAAAGCACTATTTCCTCGTGCCAAAATTATTGTCGGTCATGGAACAAAGTCACTTGGTGAAGACGCCGCTATTTTTGAGCCGATGCATTAGAAAAGATATTCGGCAAGTTCGGCAAAGTCGGCTACTACAGCTACTGCACCGGCTTTCAGCAGATTTTCTCTTATAGCTTCTTGCGTTGGCAAGATCAAATTATTGCAGTCGATGGTATCAAGAAACGCAAATTGCCACTGCGAAGCCACGACACTGCAAGCCGTGCGCACTAGTGACTGAGCTTGCCTGATTTGGTCGCTATCAGTGCAATGAGCAAAGCCCAGGGGCACCAGGTTATTAGCTTGCTTGATGCTTGCGGCCTGTTTGATTTCGAATTCGGCGTCGGCAATATAATAAATAGGCGCCCAATCTACGATTTTTCGCACGTATTCAAAATGATCGGCTCCTTTAACAAAATTATTTCGCCGACCAAGAGTTTCTTCCAGATAAGGAGCTGCCTCCAGGCCCTGTTTGCTCGTGAGCCACTGGTCTAAAATCTGCTGCTCCACAGCTGATGTAATGAAGTTCTTAGTGCCTGACGCTTTTAGCTTGCACAGGGTCTCCAGTGCGCCGCTAAAATAGCTGGCAGAAGCCGCGGCTTCAGTGGCAATTTGGTTATAAAATCGGGCAGCAACCTGAGCATCTTCAAGTGAAGCATTGATCTCCAAACTGAGTATTTTTTCCAGGCAAGACATGCCCGATTTGGCCAGGGAAAAATTTACCAGTTCGGCCAAACTAGCGCTCATTCTGGCCGGTTCAAGCGTGAGATAAGCCGCATAGGCGAAGGCCACAGCGTTAATGTGCATGCGGTCCACAAGCACACCGTCTCTTATCCACATTGTTGCGGCGATATCGATATTAGCTCCATTCTTCTGGGGTCTTCTGGGGTCTTCTAAGCTCATTTCCAAATCGCAGAGAAATTTTGGCAAAATTTCTCTGCGATTTGGCAAGAGCATTTCAATATCCTATCGTTTCAATATCCTATCGCACGAGAGTTGTAATCAGATAAGACACACACCCTTGCAAAGCGGCAGGCAATTTGGCTAAAATCAACTCTAAGTTTTAAAAGCGGAGAATGACCATGAAATTTCACAGCGACCTCTTTGGTTGGGAGTATGTTTGGAGAAATTTCGCTGACGAAAAAAAGGGCAAAGTCTTAACTGACAGCGGTGAAGACGAAGGCAAACTGATTGCGCTTTCGGTACCGCTGGAAGATACCAGCCTTAGAATCGTTTATTCTCCCGAATCTCGTTATGGCAAAAAAGGCGCAAGCAATAGCGTTTTGGTCTGCTATCCGCCTGCTGACGATTTCGCTTTTTCTATTTTCCAAGAAAAAGACCATCATAAAATCGGCAAAGCTATGGGCATGCAAGATTTGCAAGTTCAAGACGCCTTATTCGACAGCAAATTTATGATTCAAGGCACAGATCCTCAGAAAATCCAAGAACTTTTTCTAGACGTGCAAATGCGCGAATTAATACTTTTGCAACCGCCAACACTCTTGCATATCGAAACTAAAGCAGCACAGACTTATCCCAAGTTGCGCATTCCTGAACATGCCAATGCGGTTGTCTACCATTACGACGGTGTGATGGACAAGCTGCACCATCTGCAAAACGCTTACGATATTGTTTTCAGCGTCTTGCAGCAATTAGGCGCCATTGGTGCCATCAGCGGTGTAACCGCCAGTGGTGCAACTGAGGTGGCAGAAGTTGAAACTCAAACTACATCTAAACGTTTGCGCAGTCCGCTTCTAGACCGTTAGCATTAGACTAGACTTGGGCTTCTTCACCTTTTTCAAACGCCTGATAAGCGAAATACATGAAGCCGATCTGCATGATGATCGAAATCAGCGGATATAACGGAATTTCAAAACCGGTTAACTGTTGCAGCACTGAAATAATAATGCTGGGCGTCATGGCAAAAGCAGCCAGCCTCATCATGGCCTGAAAACCGACTTTGCGTTTGTCAAAAATCAGACCAATCAGCCCGTAAATCAGAGCCATCACAACATGTCCGAACCAGACAAAAATTCCCATGGTCCAGATAATTGTGGTGCCAATGGGCACTACCTTGCTGCGCCAATCTTCAACCATGGCTCTGGTTACGGCAAAGTCTTCAATTTTTGCCCACGGAATAGATTCTTCTACTCCTGAGGATTTCTTAGCTACCAGAAAATCTTCCGTAACAAGCACCTTGGCGCCCTTTGCATCAGCCAGGGTTTTCATTTTGCCATTGATATCAAAGATAATGCCCGGCTGCTTTTTGTCGTCGAGAATAATATAGGGTGATGGTTTATCAATACTGAGCTTGCCTTGTTTCCACTTCATTTCAGGCACCTGGGCGACCATTTCGCTTACTTCAGGCCCATTGATGCCCATTTGCATCACCGCAAATATTTTAGCCGTCTGCAACGACCAGAAAATGGCAGATAAAATGAGGAGGTAGAGAATGCCGAGGCCCTTGCCATTCTTCAAAAGGTCGCGGTAAAAAGGCGCCGAGAAGAATGTATAAAATGGTGCCTTATAGGCAGCGAATTCCTTCATATCTATGTCCTTCAATGGTTTGCAGGATTATACGTCAATAACAGGCCTTATCACTAGCTGTATATACCTTGTGAGCCGACTTTCAACACTATTTGTGCTTGGTGACTATAGCTGTCAGCAATTGCGCTAAGATTGTCGCCAGTATTTACGTTCTGGAGGATAATCAATGAATTTTACTAAAGTGGCAAGCTTTTGCTTGAGCCTGATGATGGCAACCGGAATGAGCACAATGATTTCTGTAGCTGAAGCTTCAGCAAAGCAGAAGGTTACCATCACTATGCGCATCGAAAGATTGACCGCTAAAATCAACAAGGGCCAAAAAGCAAACGAATTGACTCTAAAGGAAGCAGATCATCTGCGAGAAGATCTTGCCGATATCAATGCCAAAATTGAAAAAGCCAAAGAAAAAAATGGTGGCAAACTTAGCTATGCCGACGAAAATAAAATTGAAAAAGACCTCAATAAAGTTAGCCTGAAGATCACTAAAGATTCGCTGAACAAGCGCACTGCTAGCCCCGAATAATTTAAACGAAGCCGGCTGCAAATCAAAACTCCTCCAACAATTTTACTGCTGGAGGAGTTTTTTCATGGTCTAAATTTGAAGCACTTATTGAATTAGAGATTTCACAGTAGCAACAATGTGACTGGCTGTGATGCCGGCCGCTTCCATCAGCTCTTCTGGTGAGCCGCTGCCGGGCATGTCACGCACAGCAATTTTTACAACCTTCGGCAGCTTGTCGAATGCCGCAATTTTGCTACCGCGAGCTGGTGGACCTTTTGGTGCAAATACATCAAGCACCGCGTCACCCATACCACCTTCAGGCCAATGATCTTCAACTACAATCAATGTGCCTGTTTCACGTGCAGCAGTTTGGAGAGTTTTAGCATCGATTGGCTTGATTGAATAAAGGTCAATGACGCGTACTGCAATACCC
This sequence comes from Cyanobacteria bacterium auto_48_18, assembly GCA_036170915.1. Taxonomy (GTDB): domain Bacteria; phylum Cyanobacteriota; class Vampirovibrionia; order Obscuribacterales; family Obscuribacteraceae. The sequence goes on along the minus strand of JAVHQC010000022.1, from coordinate 411,722 downwards.
TGGCTTTTCAGCTCGTCATAAGCTTTGAGACACTCATGTAACGTGATACCAGCACCAATTAAGGTGACCATGTCGTCGGCAGAGGTGCGCAATGTTTTGCTGCCACCAAGCTCAAAGACATCGTCTTCTTTGTAGAGCACGCGAGTCTTTTCGCGGGTGGTGCGCATGTATGAAACACCTTCCACACCATACATTTTTTCTACCAGTTTAGCGGTAGAAATTGGATCTGATGGATAGAGAACGGTACTGCCATGAATGGCACGCATCATGGCCAGATCTTCGAGAGCCATTTGTGATGGGCCATCTGCTCCTATGGAGCAGCCGGCATGGGAGCCGCAAAGTTTAATGGTGGCACGTGAGATGGCCGCCATACGAATGAAATCATAGGCACGGCAGAGGAAGGCGGCAAAGGTGGAAGAAAATACTTTCTTACCGCGAGTAGACAAGCCGATTGCCACACCAACCATCAGTTGCTCTGCGATATACATTTCGAAGAAACGATCGAGGTACGCTTTGGCAAACTTATCTGAATAAGTAGAATTGCCCACTTCAGCGTCGAGCACAACTACGTCGCTATGAGCTCCACCCAACGCTTTCAGCGCGTCGCCGTAAGCTTCTCTAGTGGCCGCAGGGTTAGAATAGGCAGGTGTAATAAACTTGCCCGAACCGGTGATTTCTGATGTGACTTTCTTCGCTACTGGTGGATCTGATGGCTTTTGTACAGCCACTTTCATGCTGGTGATACCACCTAGCAACTTCACCGCTTCTTCAGCTTGCTCTTTAGAAAGCGGCTTACCGTGCCAGTTATCTTGGTTAGCTGTAAGAGGAATGCCATGACCTTTTTCAGTCTTAGCAATGATGATTGTTGGTTGACCAGTTACTGCACTGGCTTCTTGCAGCGCTTCATCAATTTGATCAAAGTCGTGTCCGGCAATTTCAATAACGTGGAAACCAAATGCTTTGGCACGATCGGCATATAAAGAAGAATTCCAACCAAAAGCAGTCTCGCCGCGCTGACCAAGGCGATTCATGTCAAGAATGGCCACCATATTGTCGAGCTTGTAGTGAGACGCACATGACATGGCTTCCCAAACAGAACCTTCGGCCATTTCACTGTCGCCCAACAAAACCCAGACTTTATAAGGCAATTTATCCAAGTATTTGCCGGCCAGCGCCATACCCACACCCATGGGCAATCCCTGGCCGAGTGAGCCGGTGGCGACGTCTACCCAGGGCAAAAGCTTAGGTATCGGGTGACCTTCCAACCGTGAGCCAAACTTGCGCAAGCTCATCAGTTCGTTATCGGTAATCGCTCCGGCGGCTTTGTACATTGAATAAAGCAAAGGGCAGGCATGACCTTTAGAGAAAATCAGGCGGTCATTGACCGGATGCTCAGGTTTGCTGAAATCGTATTTCAGATATTTGGTCATCAGCACGGCCATAATGTCGGCTGCTGACATTGAAGATGTTGGGTGACCGGAGCCGGCTTCGGTGGTGCAGCGAATGCTGTCGACTCTGAGTTGACTGGCCAATTCCTTGATGGTTGCAACGGCGTTTGCCTGCACTTCTACCATAGCTTTACTAGCTCCTGACTGATTAAAGACGAATATACGCGGCCTCTATGCTAACGCTTTAAGCCCTTTATTGCTTTAAGCCTTAAAGGTTATCTTCGCGGCAGAGACATCAAAGTTTACGGAACGTTCGAGCGTATGGGCCGTCGGCGTGCAAAACATAAAGCAAATACCGCGCAAGCGGATAGTTTGACAACTGTTAATTCACGTTGGAGATTACATGTCTAAATTTGAAACATTGAAGATGGTTGCTGCAGCTCTGGTGCTTGCCGCCTCTGTCACACCCGCCATGGCCGATCATGACCATGACGACAATGATCATCGCGACCATCACGAGCGCCGCCACAGTAAACACTTTTGGCATAAACAAGCACGCATGCAACAATCCAACGGCACTGTCACCACCACAACAGTCTATCCACACGACTGGAACGGTCAGAGAGTTTATTTCTCTAACAACTGGGGTCATCGCAATCCTAGTTTCGCGGCCGCAGACAGCGCAGCGCTTGAGCTAGAAATGAAAAATTCCTGGAATGCCTATCACAAAAACACTTACACGGGCTCATATGACTGGAACACTTACAACAATCCGGAATTCTTTGACTATGTGCACACTAATAATCCGAACCTGTTCACGCAAGTAAGGCGCTACATCAGCAATTAAGATTTTTAATTTTTCACAAGCAGTGCCGACAGGAACCTTACTGTCTGGACTGCCGTCAAAAACATAACAACCAAAACATCAAATCGACCACTCGTTTGACAACTAAGTAACTATCTGGAGGACACATGTCTAAATTTGGAACACTGAAGATATTCGCCAGCGTAATTATGCTTGCAGCATCAATTACACCAGCAATGGCCGACCACGATGATGATGATCGCCGTTGGAACAATGGCAATGGCAATGGCAATCACCGCGGCTGGCATAAACAAAAATACAAACAACAAATGAGACGCGCTGCCCGTAACAACAACAATAATTTTCCCAGCGATTGGAATAGTCAAAGATCGTTTTATTCCAGAAATTGGAGTCACCGCAATAACAGTTATTCCGCCGCTCAACGCCGAGCTCTTGAACAACAAATGCGCACCCAATACAGCTCATTCAATCCGAACTATCATGGCTCCTACAATTGGAACACTTATAACAATCCGCAGTTCTTAGACTATATGCACAACAACAATCCTAGTACGTTCACGCAAGTGCGCTCGTATCTAGGATTTTAGTTCACCGCATAATAGAAATTGATCGCCCAGCGGTCAAAGTCAGTAATCCCTCAATGATCGAATGCATCATTGAGGGATTTTGGTGCGGCAATTAAGTATTTGACTGTGCAGGTTAGAATAACCAGACAATTTCGGCTAACGCTTTGAAACTCAATTATTTCAAACTTCTCTGGAGTAAACATGTTGTACAAAGTAACTATCAAATTGATTGCCACAGTATTGGTGTTTGGTGGAGCAATTGCTCCGGCAATGGCCGATCATGACGACTGGGATCACCGCGATTATGACCACTATGGCTATAAACGCGGTCAAATGAAGCATTGGCAACGCAAAGAACTTAAAGAAGCATACAAGCGCCACCATCTCGCCGCTTATCCATCAGATTGGAACGAGCAAAAAGCTTACCTTGCCAACCACTGGAACCGCTACTCTTCAGCTCGTTTGTCCAAAGCCGAGCGCAAGGCCATGAATGACCAGCTCAGAGCTCAGTGGAATTCTTATCACCACAATAACTACTACGGCGACTACAGCTGGAGAACTTACAACAATCCAGAATTTCTAGATTATGTTCACACCAACAACCCAGGCGTATTCACACAAGTGCGCAGATATCTGGGTATTTAATTAACTCGCCTTTTTCAATCAAATAATTCAAGGTTCTCCCTCGATAGCTAAAACGGCGTGATATCATGCCTTCCGCTATTGAGGGAGAACTGTTTAAATGTCGAAAGATCAAGCCACGCTGGAAAAAGAAAAGTCATATCGCCTTCCGTCGGTGGTGATACCAGAGCGCTATGCCATTAGCCTCAAGCCTGATCTTGCGACTTTCACTTTTACCGGTAGCGAAACTATCGAGGTCAACGTTGCATCGGCAACAAAAACAATTTTGCTCAATGCTCTTGATCTCACCATCGACAGTGTCACGGCCGAACAAGACGGCGTCATCGTGCCGGGTGTTGCTCAAATTGACACTGCGACCGAGAGAGCGACTCTAACTTTCAACGCCGAATTGAGTGCCGGCAGCTGGCAATTAAATATTCAATTTGCGGGCGAAATAAATGACAAATTGCGCGGATTTTATCGCAGCGCCCAAACACTAAGCGATGGTGAAAAAAGCTGGATAGCGCTGACGCAATTTGAAGCAACCGACGCCAGACGTGCCTTTCCTTGCTTTGATGAACCGGCTTTCAAGGCCACATTCAAGCTAACTTTGTATGTCGACCAAGATTTGACAGCTCTGTCGAATACTGCCGTTGAAAATGAAACTGTCGATGACTACGGCAAGAAAACTATAACCTTCAAAGAAACCATGAAAATGTCCACTTATATAGTGGCATTCATTGTCGGAAAATTAGAGGCAAGCGAAGCGGTGATGGTAGATGGCATTCCTATGCGCATTTACTCGCCTATGGGTAAACTGCACTTGACCAAATTTGCCTTAGAAATTGGTGCGGCGGCTCTGTCATTTTTCAACAAATATTATGGCATCAAATATCCAGGCGATAAAATGGATATGATCGCAGTACCTGATTTTGCCTTTGGTGCCATGGAAAATTTAGGCGCTGTTATCTATCGCGAAAGCGCCTTGCTGGTTGACACAGAACAGGCCTCTCACGCTGAACTAGAGCGCATTGCCGACGTAGTGGCGCATGAACTCGCGCACATGTGGTTCGGCAATCTAACCACTATGAAATGGTGGAATGGCATCTGGTTGAACGAAGCATTTGCTACTTTTATGGAACTGGTGGCAGTAGATAATTTCAAACCACAATGGAAAAGATGGGAAACTTTTGGTGTATCACGCGCCATGGCATTTGCCACAGACGGCCTGCGCGCAACCAGACCAATTGAATTTCCGGTGCGCGCACCTGAAGAAGCCAATGGCATGTTTGATGTGCTTACTTATGAAAAAGGCGCATCAGTATTGCGCATGCTGGAACAGTATATCGGTGCCGAGAAATTCAAAAGCGGTGTCAACAGTTATCTGAATAAGCACAAACACGCTAATACTGAAACTAACGATCTCTGGCTGGCCCTTGCTTCTGCGTCTCAAGAGCCTGTGCAAGAAATTATGAACTCATGGATCTTCCAGGAGGGCTACCCGCTCATCAGCGTAACTTTAGCCGGTGAAAATAATAAACTGACAATCAGCCAGAGACGATTTTTGTATCTTGATGGTGATGCTAAAGAATGCTATCAGGTGCCGATACTACTGAAAGCGAAAATGAAAGGTGACAGCACTCTGGTGGAGCAGCGTTTGCTTTTAACAGAGAAAAAGACAGAAGTAACTATAGGCAGTGGTGCCATTGAATGGGTAATCGTCAACGCCGGCGGCAGCGGATTTTATCGCGTAGATTACAGTAGCGACTTGCTTGCTGCCATGAAGACTCTGCTGGCAAACAGCTATAGCGACAGCACAGGCGCTGGCAACAGTTTGAGTACACTGGAGCGCTTTAATCTGGTGAGCGATTTGTGGGCACTGACTATCAATGGCACCGTGGCGCTGAATGATTTCTTCCAGTTGGTCAAGCTATTTAAAGATGAACCAGACAAAAATGTCTGGACAGTCATAGTTTCAGCGCTTCAATATTGCGAGAGAATATTTGATGCAAACCCTCAGCAGAATGCGAAAGTTAAAGAGCTGGCCAGGGAGCTCCTTGGCCCTACCTACAAGCGCCTGGGCTGGGAAGCAACCGACGGCGAAAGTGAGCTGACTAAACAACTAAGAGGCATCGCCATTTTGACTCTCGGCACTACTGGTGGTGACACAGCCATTCAAGAGCAAGCGGCCCTGCTATACGACAAGCACTTGAGTGGCGAGAAGATTTTGCCGCCAGATGTGCTTTCTTCGGTAGTGACAATTCTTGCTCACACAGGCGACCAAAAGCGCTATGAGCAATTTGAAACTCTATTCAAGAACGGCAGCTCGCCACAAGAGCAAGAGCGTTATATGTACGCCCTGGGTCAATTCCAGCAAGAAGAACTGCTGCAAAAAACAATGGCCAAAACTCTTGCCGGTGAAGTTAAAGGGCAGAACGCTCCATATCTGGTGCGCAACATTATGCTCAACCCTCGGGGCAGGCAAGTGAGCTGGAAATTTGTTAAAGGCAACTGGGAGCAAATTAACAAAACCTACCCCAGCTTGATTATCACCAGGCTGGTTGAAGGTGTCACCGGTTTGATTGACGCCGACCTGGCCAAAGAAGTCTTTGCTTTCTTTGATGGCTACGAATTTGCCGGTGGACAAAAAACAGTAGATCAACATCTAGAGAAACTAAAAGTAGCTATGGCATTCGCGGAGAAGCAAAAGGGTTTTTAGTTGGTAACGCTTGCTAAATTATTGTTTCTAATCACGGAAGACTACGATGTTCACAACAATTCATCTGCACAGGCTTGAGCGATATAAAAGTCTTGCCATTGTGTTTTGGGCAGTGCTCGCCCTGTGTGTCACTTCCCCTGCCGCGGCAGACGACACCAGGTCAACGAGACAGGCCGTGCCTGAGTCTGTTCTTAATCTTGACTTATGCACGCTAGCCTATCAGCTCTATCACCAGTCTCTGTGCCTGCCACTAGACCCCTGGTACGACATTATGTCTCGCGTGGGCAGCGACCGTCGCGACAACATCTGCCGTTTCACTCATGAATATGCGGCCACGCTAGCCAGCGCGCCAAACCCTACTGGCCAGGGATTCTACACGGGTCCAAATGCGGCGCGAAACTGGCAAAACAGTAATACAAAACTCGACCCAATTTTGACGAACTACAAGCAGATTGACGTCAAACTTCCAACCTTCAACCGCGACGGTGAAAGATTTTTAGCTGTTCTTGCCCCTGCGTACATAACCAGCAACATCAAATCAGTGGAAGGCATTCGCTACCGCTCACAGCCGACCGGTTATCCTTATAACGATGTAGAGCGCTTTCAAATTCGCGAATACCCGACAGGTGAAGACCACCTGATTGTCTTTGAGGGCGGCACCGGCATTGCTGGAAAGTCTGAACCGGCCTGGAGCCCCATGGGCTTTGTGCTGATGAAAAAGACCGCGACAGGCTATGACGCTCATATTGTCTTTCGCGGCAGCCGCAGCGGTTCAGCGCTGAGCAAAACAGTTTGGAAAGCGCAAGATTTTATTGGTGAGGCGCGAGGCAACCCAGACTGGATCACTGACCTTCGGGGCGGCAAACAAACCGAAAAGCCTTTGATAAGCAAAGTCGGCAAGGTGACCGAAGGATTTGCTGAGGCACTGCCAACAATGCTTGGACCAATTGCCGCATGCTGCAAATATCTTGAGCAAAAATATCCGGCCCCCGAGCACATTTACGTCACCGGTCACAGCCTGGGAGCTGGTCTCGGCAGTCAATTTGTCAGCGCCGTACTTCTAGGAAATTATGGCGATCAATTGCGCAACGAAGTCAAAAGCTGGCCATGGAACAATACTAAACTTATGGCCTACGCGCAGCCGATACCAGGTGACCCCACCTGGGCAGCCAGTTTCGACAAAATCTCACCCACATCTGAGCACTACTGGGTGGCAGGAGATACTGTGGTGGAAGCAACTTCAGGTTTTGTTGTCGGACTGTTGATCGATAAGGGTGAACATGCCGGCGTACAGAATAAACTGAAAGCAATCGCCAACTGCAATGACAATCCGCACGAAGTATTTGTTATTAGAGACGCACTGCTGCGAGACCTGGCGCCAACTAACGCGTCACTATCTCAGCAACTTGGCCAAGAAAACACCTGGGGTTACTATGACAGCTTTGCCAAAATGCTTGCTGGTCAGGCAATCAGTTACGTTTATCCGGGTGCTCCTGCACCACGCATAGTCACTGAAGAAAGCTTGCGAAAGATATTGCAAACTTCGAATTTCAGCTCTGAATTTGAACGCTGGCTGGAACAAGTCTATGCCAAGATGATTGCAGACAAAAGCAGTTATATTGGCCCGAAGTTTCAGAGCACTCTCGATGAGCGGCGCAAGCTGGTACTAGATGTCGTTCAACGCATGCGCAGACCACCGCTGAATGACAATGCTAAAGAACTTGATGACTTACAAAATGAATTTGCGCTGCTTGACGATAATCTCGGATTAACCAACGAGGAGCAGTGGATTTACTGCGGGGCGATTTTGTCTCGTGTGGAAAAGACACCGCTGACCTTAAACGAACTGATGTCAAAACCGGCAGTCAGGGCTTGTTTAGAAGCGAAGGTGAATTAGTTATTTGATAAAGACCTGGAAAATCTACTGGCTTTTTATAGTGCTCACCTCAGGTGGACTAACTGCGACAAATTTCTGCTTAGCAGAAAATGTTAGTCCGTCTCCTAGAACACGAACATATACGGCTCCTAAAGATGATTACTTTCAACAAGTCACCCGAGGCCATCCATTCAGGTGGTTTGATCGAGATATGGCTGTCAGAGTCCTGATCAAGCCAAGCTCAAGCGTTCCAAACTTCAATCCAAAGTTTGAAGAAATTCTGCGAAATAGTTTTTCCGAATGGGAGGACAATTCAAAATCCAAAATCAAGTTTAAATATGTCACTGAACCGCCAGTCGATATCACCTGCCAATTTGTTGAAGAATTTCCCAAAGAAAAGCATTCAGTAGCCGGGCTAACTAGCTATCAAACCAGCCCACACCACATGGATTCTGCTGTTATTTCCATAAAAACAAATTGCAGCATAAGGCCTCTGACAGACAACTTAATGCGCGCCATTTGTTTGCACGAAATCGGTCATGCCCTTGGCCTTGTCGAGCACAGCCTGGATCCGCATGACATTATGTATCCATATCTGGGACAACAAAAATCGCTGTCAGCAAGAGACATTAATACGATGCATCTGCTGTATGAGTTTCGACCACCAGATGCAATACTAAAACTGGAACGTCGGGAAGTGGATCCCAACTACCCCTTCGGCCTTATCGCCCTCTCAAGTGAAGACTATGACGCGTATACAAGAAAATTAGTTGCCAGGTTAATTCAAAATTTCAAACCTTTTTCTGCCAGGCCTATGCTTGAATGCAGCGTGCGCTTTCTTGTAGATTCCACAGGAAATATTGGCAATTACCGAATCTTTCAAACATCAACAAATGACGAATTTGATCAGAAAGTCTTGTCAGCCTTGTTGTCGGCAGTGCCTTTGCCGCCGCCTTCTGACAAACTGCGAAAAAACAAATGGTCAAAGACACCTGTAGCAATGAAATTTCGCTCAGACGGTTGGGTGGTGCCTTATATCGAGCCCGATTCGCGTCAATCTGACGAGTGGCTCCAGTCAATAGAGGAGCCATCCCCAGACGAAATGATGCGAGACCTGGCCAAATATAAAACTGCTACGCCAAAAGTTACTGATCCGAATCTAGAGCCGTGGATTGTCACAGTTAGTCAAAAGGCTCATGCAGCCTGGAAAGTTAAGGGCACTGGCAAAGCAGAGGTGGTAGTTGGAATCAGAAACAACGGAAGCATCGCGCATCTTGTAATAGCTCAGTCGAGCGGAGACGAGGCATTCGACAATGCTGCGCTGAATGCTTGCATGTCAGCCGAACCTTACCCAGCCGCACCAAATTCTTCGCAAGACACTACAGAAGTGAATTTGCTGTTCGAGCGCTAACCTCAATTTCTTTGACTACGAGATAGCAGTCACCAAATATTCTTCAAGCTTATCGAATGAAGCTGTCCAACCGATAGTCATGCCGCCTCGTCCGTTAACGAAAGTCGCAAGTTCTTCTGGGGTTGTATCACCATAACATTCGGTCGAAATAGTGACGCGGGTTTGCTCAGGACCTTCTTCGGCAAAACAAATAGTGGTCAGCATTGTAGCTGGCCAGGTTGGAGCCATGGGATGCCGAGAAACATTCTCGTTCTCGTCACAAAAATGTTGCGTGTATGCAATGCATTGAGGTTTTTCAATTTTTAAATAGTGCGAACGACCATACATTTTCATCCCTGCATCGTTACTCATGCAATAGAAAGAGTTGCCACCAGTTTTGATGTCACACTTGAGCCATCTCATGTCAAATCCGGGTGGTGGCAACCACTTTGACAAATGATCGGGGTTAATCCACATCTCAAAAACCGTATCGATTGAAGCGTCAAATGAGCGGTTGATGACAAATATTGCTTTGTCAGACGAGGCCTGCTCCAGATATTCGGCGAGGCGATCCCACGTGGCATTACCACCTGCCTTTTTAACAAATTTGCGAGTCGCTTCGGCCGCTTCTGGCGTCGGCAAAGTCATGCACATGTCCATCTTTGTCTTACCGTTGCTTTCAGAAAAAAGCACGGTGACACGAAACATCGGAGGCCGATCATCATTTGCACCGTGGTCGTAGACTAACTTTGCGCAGTCTTCTACCTCCAGATACTTTGTTTTATTCGGAAAGTCGACACCATCAGGACCATGCATTGTGTAATGCCAATGCCCACCGACGCGCAAATCTTTGCTATGAGTGGTGATGGTAAATCCGCGTGGTCCCCACCATTGAGCAGCTTTCGCAGGGTCTGTCCACGCATCCCAAACGACCTGAATCGGCGCGTCATACAGCCGGATTAGTCTCAATTCGTTAGTCTTGCTTTTAACAGTTTCATTTTTTGCGGACATCTTTCTTTCCTTTCCTTCGTTGCTTCTCGTGATTGTCTTTCACGTCATTTTCCGCAGTCACGGTTTTGAGGTAGACCTCAAGACGATCGAAAGTCGCTTCCCAATAAACTCGATACTCTTCTATCCAATCGGCTGCTTCTTTTAAGCCATCTTCTTTTAACTTGCACGGCCGCCATTGAGCCTCTTTCGTTTTAGTGATCAGGCCAGCCTTCTCCAAAACTTTGATGTGCTTCGTGACAGCAGGCAGCGACATGTTGTGTGGCTTCGCTAGCTCAGAAACGCTAGACTCACCCACTCTTAACTGAGCTAACATTGCTCGCCTGGTCGGATCAGCTAATGCCGAGAAAGTTTGACTGAGACTGTCTTCAAGCATAGTTTACCAATGAGTTAATTAACCTATGAGTTAACTATACGATATGAGTTGGCCATGCGTCAATAACCCTGGGCGAAATTGCTAGAATCATGCGGTGGAAAGACCCAACAAAGCAAGAGTGCAAAACGCAACTGATGATCTCTTTATCGAAAGCCTTAACAGTCAGTGTGACCGCCGGAATTATAGTTCTGACTACCACTGCTTACACCTCTGCAAAATCAGACTCAACCGGCTCAGTGCAATCAAAAGGTGCAGAGCTCAAGACGCCATTTCTAAAAATTGAGCGACAGAGCGGTGGCATTCTTGGCGCATCGGTGGTGCATTTAGAATCGGGCCAGTCGATGCAGTACAAAGCCGATGATGTCTTTCCCACGGCGAGCGTGGTCAAATTAGTCGAAGCAATTGCATTTCTTAAATTGGTAGACGAGGGAAAGTACAAGCTGAAAGACATAATTCATCTCTCAGCCAAAGACATATTTCCCGTCGCTCACAGCCCACTAATCAAAAATTTTCCAGCCGCAGGTTTAGACGTCAGCTACAACGATTTGCTTGAACAATCAATTTGCCAGAGTGATACCACTGCCGATGCCATTCTATTAGAGAAAGCCGGCGGCCCAAAAGCTGTCCAAGCGTTCTTGGACGCGGCAGGTTGCACATCGATACATGTTAAAAACACAGAGTGCCAGCTCATTCTCGACTATAGCGGTGTCAAAGAAAAGATAACCGAATGGTGGAACAAAGACAGAATTGACAAACTCGTAGCAGCCATACCGAAAGCAGAAAAAAGCAAGGCCGCAGAGAAATTTAGGGAAGACCCAGAAAATACAATGACACCAGCGGCAATAACCGACCTGCTGGAAAAATTATACAAAGGCAAACTTTTAAAGCCGGAGACTACAAAGTATTTACTAGCAATCATGGAGAAGACGGCAACAGGTCCGGGCAGACTCAAAGGCGATTTACCGGCGGGTACCATCGTCGCTCACAAAACCGGTACATGGGACACTACAGACGGTATCAATGCCGCCACCAATGATGCTGGCATCATTACTTTGCCCAACCATAAAGGGCATTTATGCATCGCTGTTTTCGTCAAAAATTCCACCAAGCCATTGGCGGAGCGCGAAAAAGCCATTGCTGCCTTTGCCCGGTTGGCCTTTGACTGTTGGCAACAGTCAGCTGATGCTAAAACCATCAAAAGCAGTTCGAACAATTTCTTCTAATTCCAACAGCTCTTCTTCCTTTAACGCTGCGAATTCTTTTTGCCGTCGATTGCTAGGAAGTTTGCCATGATTCCTGTGCACGAAAATTGCAAACTGGTCTGCCATAAGATCCGGCATCTCAACGAGATCCATAATATTCCTAACTGCTTCGTCCCTGCGCGTTAAATAGTCAATTTCTCGAGGAAGATCAGACTCGATAGTTCGCTGAACGCAGCTGTATAGGAACTCTGCGGCTTGAGTACAATCGAAAAATCTATATAAATCAGCGGTGTCGTTCAGAATTTCGACGTTGCCTTTTGCAGTCGAACTCCATTCAATGAAATTCATAAGACGAGCAGAATGCTCTTGAAGTGTTTTGCGATATTTGTCTATCCAATCAAGCATTACTGATGACACAGGGAACAACATTTCAGGCGGTGTGAACTGTCGGTCGGCGAGAGTGTGATGAATTAAACATCGGTGGAGTCTTCCGTTACCGTCAGCGAAGGGATGAACGAAGACAAATCCAAAGGCAGTCACCGCGGCTTGGAGGACAGGATCCAAACCACCCTGCTTCATGCTTGCATTGGTCTCAATTAAAGAGTTCATCAAATCAACAAGATCCTCTGACTTGGCTCCGATGAACTCAGGAAGCGGCTCACCGTCATGACTATGTTCGCCGAGAAAAACGCCTTCGGTACGCAATCCGCCCATGACAAAACGGTTGTCCTCAAGAAGAATTCCGTGAAGCCTAATCAGTTCGTCTAAAGTTAAAGGGTTTTTGCCTGCCTGCATTACGGCTCGCCCCCACCGTTCGATTCGATTTCGCGGCGGCCGTTCTCCTTCAATTTGAAAACTTGCCTTACTGTCAGCTAAGAGTAGAAAGCTAGCTGCTCTACCTGCCATTGCTTTGCTCACGCGTCCAATCACAGCCAGAGCGGTTTTCGAAAGGTCACTTTCAACGTAAGACCTCAGCACATCAGTCTTTCTGATTATTGGGCAAAAACGAGCCGTGCCTAAGAGATTGTCACGCACCTTGTGGCGGCGTGACAATTTGCCACCAGATCTGGTGAAGTATTCGTCTGTATCAAGCAAGTCAACGGAGGTGACATTAGGCGCATCCGTGACACTTAGCGTCTTGCCCGTCAGAAATTCATACAAATACCAAGCGCGACGCGTCAGTACGCTTGTTGGAGCAGACTTTACATAGCTCTCTACAGCTTGAGGTGGCAGGGCCAAGAATATCCGCTTTAGAACAAGTAAATCCAGGCTTTCGTATCGCATTGCAAAATTAAGATGGGCTTCAATGGTGGGTTCGAGCTCATATCGCTTGCTGTAAATTTGCCAGCCAGGAATCTCCTTTATATGACCTTTTATGTTTTGCTCTGAAATACAAGCAGGTTTTCTAACTGGCGCCTGAACGTCAAATGCATGGACAAGCGCTGCAAGTCCGGCAAGACTTGTGCCCGAGGCGAGGGCACATCCCTGAAACATGGACGGTTTTTGGAGTTTGATTTCCATTTGTCGGCTCCAAAAGCTTCTTTAAAACGTCACTTAGTGGTAATTGTATCACCGCAGTTCCACTTCACACGAAAATACACGAAAAGGTTCCAAATTCTTCAAGAAATAAGTTCGATGCAACTGATCTACTTCATCCGTAGTTACCACCGCTGGTGGTGTCACTAGGCAGGGAAAGTACCGCCCTTTACCCTTGCCTTACTTGCCCTTCAACAAATTGATGCTCACCGTGGCCAAATTTGATTGAGGAAACGTGCAAAAATGCGCTAGATCTGGGTGCAGCCCTGCTTCGGCAGCGATTTGATTAAAGACGTCAACCTCAAGGATGTACTGATCTGAGAACCCATGGGTAGCATCATATGCAGTGGCTGATGTAAGACCAATATTTGTAGAAGCAAGCTCAGGTGAGACAGTGTGCAGTTCGATGACCAGAAGTCCAAAGCGACGCACAAAGGGCTCCCAGCGCCGGAAATGCTCTAACAGGCCCGCTTCTACTTCGTTATTGTTCAACCTCCGACCGTGAAAACAGAAGGCTCCGGTAGATCGACTGACACGACCTTCCAGCGGCAGGGCAGGTTGCTCCCATGGTCGGTTGTGATCAAGGAAGGTGCGCACATTGAGCAGATCTTCGAGCGCGATTCCATAGTTGTCCTTGAGGTCCCGGGCCAGAAGATCGGGTCGGCCGATGTCGCCCCAAGTAACTTTGGCCCAGATATCGGCTTTGGAAAGGTTGGCACGAGTAACGCGAAGGGCGACTTCGTTGTAGTCGACACCAACCAGCAGCAAAGGGTAATCTTCAAGCACCTTCCCGCGCAGCGTGCGCTGAGAGATCACCTCGAAAATATGCTGCAAAAATGCTCCATTACCGCAGCCAATGTCGACAATGCCCTTTGGCTGCTCGTCGAGAGGACCGTTAAACAACTCGATGATGATCTCGTCAATCTTTTTGAAATAACTCATGTGCGCCCCGCCACTGCCCCAGACGTTCATTTCTCGGTCTACGTGTAGCTCGGGTAATTCGGGTTTGGTGTTCGTCAAAATTTCGGCATTGCCGAATATGAGTTCTTCGAGATTGCGGAAAGTAGGAATATAGGAAACTGTCACGCCGTAAGCGCTGGCCCTGCGGGCAAAAAATAAGCCCTTTTCGGTGAATCTGTATGTCTCGGCCTTCTTCTCAAACCAGCCTAAAAAGGCAAAGAAATCGAGAATCTTGCCGAAACTTTCTGCGTCTTCATGAAACTCTTCTGCCTTAAACGATGCTTCCATGAAGTACTTGTGAAACATTCCACCCATGCCAAGTGAGACGATGGTTGGGCCGATGGCAATGCCTTCAATATGCATCAACACTTGTTCTTGAATGCACCGGGTCTCAGGGTCGCTTGAAAATTCAATGCCAAAATTCTCTCTGTATTTTTTAAAAATACTCTCCAGCACGGTAAAGGGGGCTCTTTCGAATTTGCGCCTGTGAAACTGGCCAGAAAGGCGAAGCAGCGTCACTACATCTTTGTAGAGACGGCAATATTCAAAGGCAACGGCACTCTTGGCATTGACGCTGTATTGAATCGTATTGTTGACATTGTCAACTTTGGCATCGAGCCAGCCTTGTGAGGACAATATGCGCAAAGCAACATTGAGGTATCCCTCATTGGCCTTGAATTTAGAAGCCAATTCAGTCACATCTGCCGATTTGTGATCGAGCAGGTGCTGTAAAACACCCTTCTCAAGCAAGGTGTAGGCAGTAGGCGCCGTCGCTATGCCGTCTAAATGGCGGAATATCGTAGCGCGGAGAGCTGATTTGTCTTGTTTGGTCAATGACATAAAAATTGGAGAGTTCATTGCAGAAGGAATCTCGCCAATTTTACCAAACAATGTAGAATGACTTCTCTTTCACTAGTTCACTTATTGCTCTCAACATCAGGTGGCAAAATTATGATCAAACGAATCCTAATTTCAGCATTAGCAGTATCCGCAATAACGACGGTAAGCGCCAATGCAGCGAAGCCTGTTGTCACAAAGAGAGTGCCGCCGCCGCCAGATTACTATCCAGTGCGCATCAAAGATTCAGAAGGCAAGCCGATTGAGTGGTGGTGGAAATACACGTACGTTAAATGCAACGTCAACGGCAAGCCAATAGAGAAGAAACCTGAAGATTTCAAAATTCAAGTGATCAACGCTGAGAAGCAGCCCGATGAAACAATCCTGTGGCAGCTTGATACCACTAGCCCTACTATGAAAACGATCCACGAATGGTATACAAAGGCGAAGGGCAAGGTTGTCTGGAACAAAGAACAATACAGTGACGATGAAAAAATGAAAGTTCAGTTCTCTCCTGAACGTGTGCTGTTGACGAACCCACCCAAGAAAGATGAGACCTGGCCCTGGAAGGGGAAAGGAAACATGGGCGTCGAGATCGATAACATGTCTACAGTTTCTGGGCCGGAAGAAGTAGTTACGCCCGCAGGAAAGTTTCAGGCAATGAAGGTGAATGTCACCGGAACCCAGGGCGGGCAGCCAATCAACATGAGCTATTGGTATGCAAACTACATAGGCTTGGTCAAGACCGCAGCAACATCAGCAACGATGGATTCGGAGTCGCAACTTTTGGATTACAGCTTTAAGAAGCCACCAACCAAGTGAGGCCGGTGTCACTGTCTTTAGCAATCACGTTGGCGCTATTCAGTGCCTGCGCACCTTCTTTTTCATCACCAGGCGAGGGGTTACAAACCAGGTCGTCAGTTGCATCACTAATGCCGAGCAATAACGTCTGGAAGGTTCCAATCGATCGCTTGCCTGTCGATTCTCATTCGGCCAATTACATTAGTTCCATCGGTGCTGATAAAGGCCTGCATCTTGATTTTGGTTCCGGAACTTACGACGGCTCTCCCATTGGTATTCCAATTACAGTGCTTACAGTGCTTGATGGACGGGCAACGGTAAAGTGGGTTCAGCCAAAATTCGATTATTCCGATGAGAGTGACAAAGGACCTTATCCGATTCCGGCAAACTTGAAAATCGAAGGTGGAAGCGATCGCCATGCGATCGTTCTTGATCCCGCTAAGAAAATGCTATATGAGATGTTCGACGTCAGACCCAGTGCAAAAAGTTTCGAAGCTGGTTCCGGCGCCATTTTCGATTTGACAAAGAACGACACTCGACCTGACGGTTGGACATCTGCAGATGCTGCGGGGCTTCCAATTGCACCAGGGCTGGTGCAATATGATGAGCTTATGGAAGCTGTCAAAACGAGCGGCGACCTGGGCCACGCAATCAGATTTACGGTTCAAAATACTCGCAATGTTTACGTTTGGCCGGCCACCCATGCCGCTTCCAATAAGACGAGCTCGGAGCTGCCACCAATGGGTAAACGCTTCCGGCTGAGAAAAGACTTTTCAATTGAAAACTACAGTCCAGAGAACCAAGTAATTCTTCGAACACTGAAGAAATATGGAATGATCCTTGCCGACAACGGCAGTAACTGGTTTTTGAGTGGTACTCCGGATGAACGCTGGAACAACGACACGCTTAATCAATTTAAGCGTTTAACTGGTGCAGCCTTTGAAGCAGTGGACACCAAAAGCATTGAATCATCCAAAAGCTATTCTGCTAAAGGTTTATAGCGCCCCACTTTCTGCTTTTTTCAACGATAGAAAGTTATCAGCAAATTTCAATGAAAACTTGCGCACTGGTTTTTCGAACAGTACTGTCATCAGGCAAGAAGCAAGCAGTAGACCAAGCAAGAAGAAGGCGGCATCTTGTGATGTATTCATCTGCGGATACCTGACTTGATGATGTGCCAAGAATACTCCGTGCAGTAAGAACATGGAAAAGCTGATTTCGCCAAGCACAACAAAAACCCGGTGGTTTAGCAAACTTGATACCAGGCCGCGTTGAAGCGCCAATATCATAATCAATATGGCACAGGGAATTACGGGAATTCCGCTATTGGCCAGCCATAAAGAGCCGGCATTGGTGAGCAACGGAATAGAAAACGATCTGACAGTTATTGTGTTCAGATTTAACCACCAAACTAGCGCTATGGCACTTACTTCCAGAGCTGTAGCATAGAAAACGCCGGGCCTGATTCGTTTTGCAATGGATCTGAAAAAGAAGGCCGCAACCATACCGATGACGAACTCAAACAGGCGAGAGAGCGGATGAATGTGCACAACTCCAAGTTCAGACCAGCCTCTTGCCTGACACTCAGGTAGTTGAAGAACATTGCACAGAACTATAGACAAAAGCACTAAAGCCGCGGCTCCAGCAACTACGAGATACCAGCATTTCTTTACAGCCTTAGCCAGAAACGGGAAGCCAAGATAGAGTGCAACCAGTGTTGAGCATGTCCAAGATGGTGCGTTATACGAAAAATATACGTTCCATGATGGCACCCATGCTTGCACTAAGAACAGGTTGCTGAAGAACATTGGCAGCTGTGCATTCGTCACCTTAAAAACTTCGGGCAACAAGGCAATGAGCAAAAACAGGCATAGAACATGTGATGGCCAGATGCGCGACAAGCGAGACAAATAGAATCGACAGGTGTCTTTTGTGCCTTCAAGCTGCATGTAGTTGTGAGCAAGAATGAATCCCGAAAAGACAAAGAAGAAGGCAGAAGCTTGCGACAAATTGTAAGATTCGCCAACTGTTTTTAAGCATGCGAAAGTGTCTTGGCTGTGGTGAAAAACTACACAAAAAAGAGGAAAGAATCTGAGTGCGGTGAGGCACTCGAAGCGCTGCTTCTGAGTGACTGTAGAAGCCGTTCGAACAGCAGCTAACTTAATGGGAGGTTCTTGCGTCAAAATACTCATAGTGTGTTTCTGAATTAATGCGGCCGATTTACTTGTGCGCAGGCGCAAGCCACCGGTCTCGCTCAGTGAGCTGATTGAGACCGGCAGCCAAGGCATGCTTAAAGTCGAAAGTTAAATTGGGTTTTCTACTAAGGTTCGCCCATTGGCCCACCCATTGGAAGCCCGTCCATTGGAGGTCCACCCATAGGCCCGCCCATAGCCATAGGTGGTGGTGCCATTTCCATTGGCCCGTCCATTAGCCCCATTGGTCCCATAGGAGGCCCGCCCATCGGTCCCATCGGAGGTCCACCAGGCATGATCGGCTCATGTTCGAGCATGTGCTTGCGCATCAATTTGCGCTGCTCCGGAGTAAACACATTACCGATATCGACCATTAAAGCAACTCGCTCATTGCGACCGGCACTCTCCAGCACATTTATCTGCGACTGCAGATCCAGCGCCTGGGTTTTTCCCAGAGCGCCGCTGGAAACACCTTCCATTAGCTGATGCTGCAATTTCATAATCTCCACATGCCGAGAAGCAGCAGCAAGATGCACTTGCTCACGAATCGCGTGCAATTGCTCGCGTTGAGCGTCAGTCAGCTGAAGGCTCTTAATGAAAGCCATATCCGGCACACCAGGCCCGTGATGGCCACCAATTCCACCGAATCCACCTGGCCCGCCTGGTCCACAGTGTCCGGGGCCACTTGCAATTATGCCGCGACCACCCATGCCACTCATATTACTCATACCAGCAGCACCGCGCATCGCCTGTGGTGCTCCGAGCTGAGCCTCCACTTTACTGCGCTCTCCCCCAGGCGACTGAGCTAATGAAACATCACCTGCTATGGCGCAAGCTAAAATCGCCAGGTATAAAGCGTAAGACGCTTTCATAATTTTCCTCCTTGATTTGATTGGGGCCGGCCCCGTTCAAAGCCAACGCTAACCCTTCTATCAAAGCCTATGGCAGTTAAGCATTTATGAGGAAAAACCAGACTTCTTAAAGCATTTGTAAAGGCGCCTTAATACCGATGGTTTACCATTGATATAACCAAAGGAAAAGTTGTGATTATTCCCGGCAATACAGCGAACGATTTACAAACAGGCGCAGGCTTGCGCCTCTTAATCATTGACGACGATATCAAATATTGTCGTCTGATCACTGACTATCTAGGTCGTTATGGCTATCTGGTCACCTCGGTTCATGATGGTGCGGCGGGCCTTCAGGCAGCGCAAACCGGTGACGGAAAAAATTTCGATGCCATCATTTTAGACGTCATGTTGCCTGGCTTGGACGGCTACGGCGTTTTGCGCAAGCTGCGCGAACAGAGTGAAATTCCTGTGCTCATGCTCACAGCGCTTGGTGATGAAACAGATCGCATCGTCGGTCTTGAAATTGGTGCCGACGATTATTTGCCAAAAACATTTTCACCACGAGAACTACTTGCGCGCTTGCGTGCAGTATTAAGACGTGCGCGGCCAGCGGAGTCAAGCGTAAAGACAGAAATTAAAGTGGGTCCGCTTTTAATTGATCTGCTAGCTCGCAAAGCCACGCTAGACGAAGAAATTGTCTCATTGACTCCAGTCGAGTTTGATTTACTTGTGGTGCTTGCTCAAGCGAAAAATCGGGTCAAAACTCGAGAACAATTACTCAACGAAATCAGAGAACGCCATTTCGATATTTTCGATCGCACCATAGACGTACACATATCTGCCCTGCGAAAAAAATTGCAAGACGATCCTAAAAACCCTCGCTTCATTCGCACCGTCCGCGCAGCTGGTTACATGCTTATTGACCCAACAGATAGCAGGCCATGAAAAATTTACTGCAGTCCTACACACGCAGCCTCACTGCAAAATTTCTTTATCTGCTACTGATCTACTTAGGTATTTTTCAGGCAGTTTTATTTGTAAGCTTCAACGCCGAATTTGGATTTGGCTGGGACGCTCTGCTTAAGAGCCCTGCGGGAAGTCGCATTGACACTGCCGCGCAAACCATTGGCGATCAAATTCGGCTAACTCCAAAACAAAACTGGACAAATGTTCTGACTAATTTCGGCCAGATTTATCAGGTCAAATTCTATTTATTCGATACAGGTGGTAAGCAACTGGCAGGCGAAGCTGTGACTTTGCCTGCAAAAGTGCAAGACAAGGTCAGTTTTCATCCACTATTTGGGGGTCCACACCCGCCGTTCCCCCTAGACAGACCTGGCCCACCACCTGATTTTCAGCCTGATTTCGGCCCTATGTCTCGACCGCGCCCCCTCCCGCTACCGCACCCGCGCCCGCTACCACAATCTGATATGCTGCCCGGTTGGCCACCACCAGCTCCTCCACCTCATGGTCGCTTTTTAATTCATACAAATAATCCTGATTGTTTCTGGTTCGGTACGCACTTAATATTGCCATCAATGCCCGGTGAACCGCCAAGGCCGCTGGCACTTGTGGCAATGTCAGACAATATTTGGCAAAGCAACTTACTGATTGATTTAAAAATGGTGGCGCTGACACTGGCTACGGTTCTGACTTTCTCCATGCTTTTCTGGTTGCCATTTATTCTTCAGATTACCAAGGCGCTCACTACCCTCACCCGAGCCACTGAAGAAATAGCAGACGGGCATTTCGACACCAGACTAAATACCAACCGCAACGATGAACTAGGGCGGTTGGCTGAAGCGGTAAATTCCATGGCGGAGCGCATCAGTATTTTTGTGGTGGGGCAAAAGCGACTGATGGGTGATATTTCACACGAGCTCTGTACACCAATTGCCCGGTTGCAGATGGCACTAGAGCTTTTAGAAGAGTCATCCACTGCCGACCAACAAAACATGATCAAAGACATTAAAGAAGAAGTGACCGAGATGAATAGTCTTGTGAACGAATTGCTGTCATTTTCAAAAGCAGAACTAAAAGGCACCACGCAAGACCTGGTAGCAGTACCGCTCAAACCACTGGTGCAAAATCTGGCCCTGCGACTGGCCATTGCAGAAACTATTTCGATTGAAATTGGCGACGATGTGGTGCCTCTGGCAGACCATATGTTGCTTGAGCGCGCCATTGGCAATATGCTTCGCAATAGCGTGCGTTATGCAGGCAGTGAAGACAAAATTACTATTAGTGGAATACTGAATGGTGAAGACATAACAGTGATCATTGCCGATCAGGGGCCGGGAGTGCCCCCCGAAGCATTGAAACATTTAGGCGAACCATTCTTCAGACCAGAAGCTTCTCGCAGTCGCAGTTATGGTGGGGCAGGACTCGGCTTGGCTATTGTTAAATCGTGCATCACCGCCTGTCAAGGCTCTATGGTGATTCGCAACAAAGTGCCGCATGGCCTCGAAATCGAAATAAAACTGAAAGCGGCAAAAGTATAGTTACGTGTCACTATGACTGATTTCTTGATCAGCCATGAATAAACGGATTTTTTCAGAATCAGAGACGGGCAACGGTTTGTCATTCGCAGTAGGAAGCAAAGGACTGACCGTCTGCCAGAAAGCCTTACTAACAAAATCATGGCCAATTAAAACGGCATTGGCACCCATGGCTCGCGCTGCCGACGAAATCGTATTACTCATTCCCATTGTGAAAGGCGAATCAGTCACGCAATAAAGCATAATTTTGGTGTCTTTTAGCTGAAAATCATTTCGCACAAAGCGCAGCAAGTCGAAAACATTGTCGTCGATTAAATGCACGGGGGCCACAATCAAAATCGGTGTATTAACCCTCAACCAACTTATGGCCACAGACAATTTAGGCACCGTTACCACGCGATATCCAGCGTGCTCTAGCTCTTGCGCTGCATAGTTAGGCTCACCAATTTTTTCTTGCAAAATCAAAATACTTTCCAACATAGCCTCTTTCACCGCTTGAGCTGCCATCAAATTCCAGTATTGATGTATGCCGCAAATGATAATGGCAGTAACGGTTAGAGAATTAAGTAAAAAACATTTCTGTTTCTAGGGAGCTTCCACACAGAAATTGTCCGCCACAACCTCTGCTTCTTCAGAATGCTCAAGCTGCTCCGAAGGCTTTAACGGCGGCTTTAAAGATTGGTCAGCTTCTTTCGACTTAAACGCGTGGGTGCCCAATGCATATACGTAGGACGAAAGCAATAAAGTCACACCCGCGCCGATGAATGAAACGATGCGCTCAAGAGTGCCGCGGTTAGCCAGATCAAAGAGTAGCAATTTAGCCACGAGAACAAAAATAACCGAAAACGCATGAGTTCGCAAAATTCTGTCTTTGAGTAAAAAGGCGACGATCATCAAAAGCAAACCTTCTAGACCCAAAGTAAAAGTCAAATATGTCCCAGTGATCTCTTTTATCAAAAGCACAGTAAGAAGCCCGGTCGCCGCATGTGGTGCGAGCAGTTTGATGCAGTCAGATTCGAAGCAATCTCCTGCTTGATGTTTTCTCGAAGCAAAATAGAGTGCGTAGAAGACTACAACTTCAAGACCAGTAAACAGGCTTGTCCAGTGGTAATAATACTGACAAGTGGCCATAACACAAGCTATGAACGTGACCACACCAAATGAAGAATAAAATTGGTCTTTCAATTTCACGCCAAGATGTAGTGCAATGGCACACTGCACGGCTAAAGCCAAACAGAGAGCAGAAAGTGAGACGAGATGCTGGGCGAGCAAGAAATACATCACATTGGCAAACAGATAGAATGCTTTTTCGTGAAAATTCACGGCGGTAAAAGCGCCTAGCGGCCCAAATTCGCTTGCATCCTGGCTGTTTCCCTCTAGATGGTTACGGCTGAAGGAAGCCACATGAGCAAAGGCTATAACAGCTACCAGTGCCATTTTATCGCAAGGGAAACAGGTAAAACCATAGATTGCATCGCCTGCGTATCTCCCACATTCTAAAAGCCACTGTCCAGTAAAGACCACCAGCAAAAAGTAAGCAAAATATTTAAAGGCGGAAATATTGTTCTTTATTCCCAGCACCATCAATAGCCAAATCTGCATAATATCGAGGCTGAGCATTTCCATTCCTGTAAAACGCATGCCTTTAGCGCCGTTCAGAAGTGCCAGACCGAGCAAGAAATGCACGTTGGCAAGGCTCGCGCAGTGGCGTTTATGCAACCATCTGGCCATTGCCAAATAAACTGCACCTGACGCCGCTAAGATTGTCTCCACCACGTTTTTATCGAGACTGTTACCGAAAGCACAGAGCCCGAAAGCAAACAATGCAGCATTAGCGTAAGAAACTGAAATTACAAAAGTGTTTTTGGCTTGATCAAGCTTTGTGCAATAGCCCAGTCCAATAGAAAATGACAGCCAGATGCACGAGATGAACAGGGCAGATAAGAGCGGATCTGACGTGGCGCTGCCGCCGGAGACAAGACCCTGGCTGCAGTAATAATGCCCGAAATAACAAACACCCAGGGCAAATGCAAAAAGCATTTTCCAACCCTGGCGATAACCCAAAAATGATGCTAGAGCAGCCAGTATGAGAAAGGAGCTATCAGCCATGAGACTGGGTTCGCTAAACAAAATAGAGACCCCAGCCAGCGCCAGAGAAAGTATGGCCAGTGGCTCAGAACGAGCGCGCACGGCCCAACCAAGCGAGCCTATGGCCACGCTAAGCAATAAAAAAGTTTCAAGCGGTAAAGAATAAATTACCTGTGACTGTTGAATGTAATAAGCAGCATAAGTGACGAAATAAGCGAGCGACCATCCACCTGCCGCCAGGCCATGGCCAAACCAGCGACGATTATCTTGCCGCCCCATCAGTTCACCACCCAGTACCAGGGCGGCAGAAACAATCAAACCAATGGCAATTTTAAGTAGGGGGCCCATCTGCTGAATGGAATACATCATCAAGAAAGCAAAGCCGAGCACTAGAGCTCCGATGCCTATCCTGTTTAACCAGAATAGACCAATTTTATTTTCCAACTGCATTGGTTCGTCGGGCACTTGCATAGTTCGCCTCCTGTTGACTAATCTCAATTTAGAGTGCTAAGCGGAGCCAAAACGATGCACCGTGTCACTTAATAAAGTGAACGGTTAACTGACCAGTTGATGAGCTTCGACTGGCGAAAATTTTGCCAATGAGGGTATGATATCTGGATATATATGTCTAATGGTTACAGGTGCAACAACGTCAAATGGGAACAGAGCCGTTACTCTGCGAAGACGAGAAAATCCACATTCCTGGCGCGATTCAGCCACACGGCGTTTTACTCACCATGTCTCGTTCTGAGCTATTGATTTTACAAGTGAGCGAATCTGCTGCCACCATATTTGGTATCGCATCCAGCGAAATTATCGGCAAACCGCTGCAATTCTTAATTGGCGAAACTGCCAGAACAGAGCTGACCACAAGGCTTTCGCTAACAGGTGTAGCCCAGCTTAATCCATTACGCTTGGTGGTAAACTGCCGGCCAACGTCGAAAGCATTTGATGCAGTGATTCATGTCTCTGAAGAACTTCTCGTACTTGAGCTAGAAGAAGCAGAAAGTCGTAAGGCCGAGCAATCGTTAGATTTCTTTCGCACCAGCAATGATGCTGTTTCGCAGTTGCTCGCCTGTGATAGCAAACAAAAACTGCTTGAAACCTCCGTGCAATTTGTGCAAAGCTTTACAGGCTTCGACAGAGTGCTGTTGTATCTGTTTGACAAACAGTGGAACGGGACAGTAGAGGCCGAATGCAAAGCAGACGGCGTAGAAAGCTATCTGCACCTGCAGTTTCCGGCCAGTGACATTCCAGCTCAAGCTCGCGAGCTGTACAAACGCAATTATCTTCGCCTGCTGGTTGATGTCAATGCTCAACCGGCAGCAATACTGCCGGCCAACAATCCAAGCACCGGCGCGCCGCTCGATCTGAGTTTATCGATTTTACGCAGCATGTCTCCAATACATATTGAATACTTGAAGAACATGAAAGTCGCTGCCTCCATGTCGCTTTCTCTGGTAAATAATGACTCTCTTCGTGGCCTGATTGCCTGCCATCATTTCACACCAAGACATGTTGACTATCGCACCAGGCAAGCATGCGAGTTTATCGCCCGCCTGGTCTCACTGCAAATAGACACGCTGGAAGAGCGAGAAAACTATCAAACTATTGTCGAGTTAAATCACAACCGGAAAGATTTGCTGCTGCACGTTTTCGCCCAGGAGGATGTACCTGCTGCCATAGCCAGCTCTGGCAAGCTACTTGAGATTGCACGGGCAGAGGGTGCAGCAGTAATTTGGAATGATGCCACTTATCTAGTCGGTGAAACCCCTAGCAAAGACGATGTCAACCTTTTGGCTTTGGGCCTATCGCAAAACATGAGCGACATTGTGTTCGCAACTGACTCGCTGGCAAAAATAATACCAGCAGCAAAAGGAATGGAAGGTCTCGCCAGCGGTCTACTGGCGGTGCGCATCAGCACCACGGCCTCAAGATGGTTGCTCTGGTTTAGGCCCCAGCAAGAAAAAGAGATACACTGGGCAGGCAATCCAGAAAAATCGGCTGATGCCGAAGCACACCTTCACCCACGCAAGTCATTTGAGCTGTGGAAAGAGAAAGTGTCAGGTATGTCGCAGCCCTGGTCGAGCCCAGAAATTAGCAATGCATTGGAATTGCGCAACGGTCTTTTAGATGCTGCACTATCTGCGGCGGCGAAAAAACGTGCTGTAGAGCTACAACAGCAGGTAGAAGAACTTGATGCACTCAACAGTCAACTAACGGAGCTCTCCCAAGAACTGCTCGTGGCTCGTGACGGCGCTCTTGATGCATCCCTACGCAAGTCAGAAATGGTATCAATGGTTAGCCACGATTTGCGCGCGCCGCTCACCTCAATAAAGGGCTCTCTCGCTCTACTGGACGATCAACTCTACAATATCGAGCCTGAGGTTGCCGAGCTAATCGGCATCGCTTACAACAGCGCGAACTACATGTCGAGTTTAATTGAAAATTTATTACAACTTGAATCACTCGAATCAGGCACCGTCGAACTGAAAAAAACAGATCTGCAGCTAGAAGAATTAGTTGACGCTGCCTTTCAACTGGTGCGCATTTCTGCAGAGAAAGCAAACGTCAGCCTTATAGTGGGCGATTGCGGATCACTATGGGCGGACAGAGAGCGAATCTTACAAGTGTTGGTTAACCTCATATCTAATGCGATCAAATTTTCACAAGCAGATTCCACTATCACAGTTTCGTCAGAATCAAATCTTGACTGCACGCTGATAAAGGTCGTAGATCAAGGACGCGGCATACCAATCGAATTCAGAAAGTCAATTTTTCAGCGCTTTAAACAGGTTGAATCTGACGATCGCATTGAAAAAAAGGGCGCCGGTCTCGGACTGGCGATTTGCAAAGCAATAGTGGAAGCACATGGTGGCACCATTGGCGTGGACAGCGAACTCAATGTTGGTAGTACATTTTGGTTTGAATTGCCTCTGGCCTCGAAAAATTGCGGGACGGCTTAAGCTTGCAACTTAGCCGCTGCGGACAAACCCAACTTTTTTATCAACTGAGTGGCTTTCTTTTGTTCCTGTATATTCAAACCTGACATTGCCGCTGTAAGCTCCTCAGCATGACCTTTAAAATGTGCCGAGACCAACTTCTCGCCAGACTTTGTCAGATGAATAAGCTTGGTGCGCTTATCAAGCGCAAGCGCCTGACGCACCACGAGACCTCTTTCTTCTAAACGGTCAACAGCCACTGACAGCGACCCGAGGGTCAGCAGTACCTTGCCGGCGATAACACCCATGGGCATGGGCCCCTTGTGCAGTAAAGCCTCTAAAATATAGAAATCGCTGGGGCAAATACTGAGCGTCTCCGTACTGCGCAAAGAATACTGCTCAAGCACTCGATTAGCCTTAAATAAAACGCGAAATAAATGCAGAGCAGCTTCACTATCTGCGGACAATTGAGGCGCTTTCGCTGTCGTGATCACTGATGTTTTCAATTTGCTCATAACCGGATTGTAACATAATTTACTTTGACATCAAAGTATCTCAACTTTGCACTACAATAGTTTGATATCAAAGTAATTTGCGAAATACGCAAAGAGGTCATCATGAGATCAGTAAAATCAATCGTCACCGCCATTACCGCCAGAGAAGGCGCTGGGGTGACCGTACACAGGCCATTCCCCACTCACAATTTAGACAATATCGATCCCTTCTTACTGCTAGACCATATGGGTCCAATTGACTACGCGCCTGGTCAAGCTTCAGGCTTTCCTGATCACCCACATCGGGGCTTCGAGACTGTTTCTTACATGCTGGAAGGGGCGTTGCAGCACGAAGACTCAGCCGGTAACAAAGGTGTGATTGCAGCCGGAGACGTGCAATGGATGACTGCAGGCTCGGGTCTTGTGCACTCCGAAATGCCGGAGGAAAACTTCCGCAAAAAAGGTGGGCGACTAAACGGCTTTCAACTCTGGATCAATCTTCCACAAAGCGACAAAATGATCGCCCCGCGCTATCAAGATACGCTGTCGGCCAATATCCCCGTATACGAAAGCGAAGACAAAGCGGTCTGGGTGAAAGTAATCGCTGGTAGTGCCATGGGTAAAGAAGCTGTCATTGCCACTCGCATTCCCATTCTTTATTTGCATGTCATTCTTCAACCTGGTGCCAGCTTTGAGCAAGCTATTCCGGCTGATCAAACAGCCCTGGCTTACGTCATTGAGGGGCAAGGATGCGTGGCTGGTGAAACTGCAGGCATAGATCAACTTGTGATTTTCGCAAGCGATGACGACAAGGTCGGCTTTACTGCAACAGGTGACAAGCCGCTCAGTCTTTTACTGCTGGCCGGCCAACCATTGAAAGAACCTATAGCTCGATATGGTCCATTCGTTATGAATAACGCTGATGAAATTAGAGTTGCCGTAAGCGACTATCAAGCAGGCCGTATGGGGCAAATTGCTAGAAAATAGTGCGAGCTAACGCAATTTGATGCCAAACTTGAGACCTTCTTGTTCAGCAGGTCGAATCACGTGAACGCGCAAATCAGCTGGTGCCTTTTTCAACACAGTTTTAATTACGCTGGTGCTAAACCAACCTTCATTGAAAGAGTCATTGTCAGCGAGCAGAATGGCAAGATTGCAAGAATTTTTCTTAGCTTGATTGATAATGCATTTAGCAATATCCTCAGCCACCACAGCGCTACTTTTAATTTCAGCTTGCAAAAAGCTCCCAACTCTGGCAGACAACTCCTCAAGAAATAATCGTGCTTCAATCGCTTTGCGATCTTGTGAGCTAAGTCGGCTGATTGCTTCCATAGATGTATAGGCCGGATCACTGAGCAGGTCGTTTTCAATTACATGCAAAAAGGTGACTTCCTGAAAGGGCAAGTCTTTATTGGCAAACAAAATATCCTGAACGGTTTCGCCGCAAGTCAAACCCTTGATCGGCACCAATAGCCTGATACCATGGCCGTCTTCCACAGTTTTCTTCTTCTTCTCCATAATCCACCTCCTTATTTTTTGTTATGACGCGCTTCGCTTCGGTATGTCATCAGGCTTGCGACCAAAAGTCTGAGGCACATTAACCGAGCTCTGCAGCTTGTTTATATTGGATACACTGTTTCCGGCTGACTCCCAATCAATCACCAGCATGTTGCGATGCTCCATCTCCCATTCCATAAGCACCTGCAAAACCGCATGATCGAGGTAAGTTACATGTTCTAAGTGAACGTGCAGTTCTTTATCAGGCTCAAGCTCTTGCAAAATGGTTAAGAGACGCGGAATGTGGACAAACGTGGCAGCGCCTTCAAGTCTCAAGACCACCGCCTTGCGAGCTTTCAATTCTGAAATAGAAATTCTCAAATAAGTTAAGCGATAAAGTTCTTTAGCGACGGCTGCCACCAGACCGACGAGAACGCCAGTAAACAAATTGGTCACCAGCACAGCTACAACCGTCAGGCCAAGGAGCAACTTTTCGTCTTTTGGATAGTCCACAATGGTGCCGCGGATAGTAGCCACCATACGCAGACCGATGTAAACCAAAATCGCTGCCAGGGCGCAGGTAGGGATAAATTCAAGCAAGTGAGGAAAGGCAAAAGCAGCGATCAGCATCAACCATCCGTGCACTATATTTGGAATCTTCGTCTTGGCTCCGGTCTGCATGTTGGCAGAACTGCGCAGTAAAACTCCAGCCACAGGGAGGCCACAAATTAAGCCGCTGACTAAATTACCTGCACCTTGCGAAATCAATTCGCGATCATAGTTGAAGCGCTGTCTTCCCTCTCCGGCAGCTTCTAAAGCCTTTACTGTAATAATCGATTGAGCGCTGATGACAAACGTCAGCGTCGTAGCCGATATCCAGATAGCAGGATCAAGAAAGAACTTCATCAAGCCAGCTTTGGTGGGAAGAAATGCCAGCCCAAGATCTGCTGGAATTTGTACTTTTTGCACCCCAAGATTAAGCATCTCAGCACAGACTGAGGCAACAACGATTGCCACTAGAGCCGGTGGCAGAATCTTGGCCACTTTGAAGTTCAACTTGGACCAGCCGTATGCCAGCAATATGGAAGCCAGCCCAAGCAATGCGGCACTGTGATTCAAACCTTGCATGAAAGCTTGCGGAATCATCACCAGGTTTGCCAGTCCAGTTTCTTTGGGCGAGTCGTCGAGCATAATATGAAATTGAGTGACAACAATCAGCAAACCCATGCCGAGAAGCATGCCGCTCACAACCGCGGGTGAAACAGCCCGGAACCATCGAGCCTGCCTGCTCAGACCAATCGCTAATTGCATCAGTCCAGCAATCAAGACAATTGGGCCTAGAGCCGCCACACCTTGTTTCTGCAGCATCTCGGCCACTAAGGCGCCAATACCCGCGTCAGGCCCTGATACGAGCATGGCGCAGCGTGACAGGCCTCCTGTGACCACGGCACCAATGAAGCCGGAAAAAAGTCCGGTCTCAGCGGGCACACCAGCAGCAATGGCAACACCAATATTAAGTGGAAGGGCAACTAATAGTAAAAGGAAGGCGGCCGAAAGTTCTCCGGATAACCCTGGTGACTGCCCGCTGTCTATTTTTTTCGATGTCATCTAACCTCCAGAGTTCCGTCAACATGAACCTCTAAGCACAAAAATCTATACAAAAAATGCCGACGCGGGTCGACAGGTACTTAGTTGAATTTTAGTGGCACCACTAAATCTATTTAATACGACTTAAGTTTCGTCTAACTTTCAATTTCCATCTTTCATCGACAGATTCGTATCAGATTTCTGATTGAAAATTCTCTACCAGCAGAGTGGTGCGCCGGTAAAAGTTCGGCTTCAGGCTGCATATCGTCTTCGCTGGCAAAGACCCCATCAATCAAAACATCGCGCCAGTCAGTGTCATGTTCACTAGCGCTGCGTCTCAAATCGCCCTACTCAATTACTGTAGCACCACCTTTAATCAGGTTCTCCACTCTTAAGTGGCCTGAAACAAAAAGCAAAGGACCACGCTCTAAAGTGCAATTGCTTGTGTGACAATTGAAAACGGTCATAATTAGCGGCACATCATCCATGCCTGCCTTTATTTACTGTACTTTGCTGTACTTTGCTGTACTTTGCTTTCCTTTCGCTGAAATCTTAATGCGACTGATGACCTCGGCAACCGGTACAATCTTGCCGCCAAACAATTCCACTCTATAGACTTTCAATGGTATTAGCGAAATTAGCACCCATCGGTGCTCCTTCACTGCGCCGCAGCACAAAGCCATTAGTGTCTAGATAAATCAAAGTCGGATAACGCTTAACGGCATACTTTGCCGTCATTTCGGCATTAGTAGCGTCTTCAGCATCAAGCTGCAGAAACTCTACCCGGCCGTCGTAATTTTTCTTGGTCTGCTCAAATGTCGGCGCAAATTCATTGCAGACATGGCACCATTTTGTGTAAAACTCAATTACTTTTCTTACGCGACTACCACGCACTCTGCCCACATTGGGCCCAGCAGAAAGGGCGGCTACGCTAGCCCAGCGACTGGCCGCAGCAGCGCGATCGCGAGCAGAGAACCCAGTGGTTACCGTTTGAGAGCTTGATGCCAATCCAGCCAGGGCTTTTTGCGCCATTTGCCTCAGCTGAGCATTGCTGCTTGTGGCAGCTACATACTGAAACTCTTTGACCGCACGGTTCTTCTGCAAAAGATTTTGACAGCAAAGGCCGATGAAATAATGCGCGGTAGCATCTGTTGGCTTAGCCCTGGCAATGGCTTCAAAGCCCAGCAAAGCCTGACTATATTTGCCGGCATCATAGAGAGCTCTCGGGTTTTGATATTGCAGCTCAGGGCCGGCCAAAGCCGGTGCGGTTGTTAACAGACAAGCTAATAGTGAAAGTATTGTTCGCTTACTCATACAGATGTCGTCATCGCTACTTCGGCACGCATTACTGGAGAATAGGCCAAGCCTAAGCCGTGTTCGTTTAAGGCCTTGTGCACAGAAAAGTTGAGTTCTGATCTAAGTTGATCGCGGCGGGTCAAGAATTCTTCTGTGTAAACTCGCAAGGAAAAGTTAAGAGCTGTTTGCCCAAATTCAACAAAAATTACATCTGCGGCAGGCTCATGTAAAACACCAGGATGCCCATTGGCTGCCGCTAGAATCACTGCGGCAGCGCGTTCAGGATCAGCTTCGAGGGCAACCGGAATAGGAAAACTAAACCTGATGCGATCGCTGGCATAACTCCAGTTGGTTACCTTACCTTTAATGAAGTCAGAATTAGGCACGATAATAGCGATGTTGTCGTTAGTCACTATTGTTGTAGCGCGCAATGAAATGCGAATGACATCACCGGCTATACCATCGACTTCAATGCGATCGCCAATTTTAATCGGTCTTTCAAAAAGGATAATCAAGCCGCTGACCAGGTTTGTGGTCACAGCCTGGAGGCCAAAGCTGACACCTAAGCCAAGAGCACCGGCAAGCACGGTAAACGAGCTTAAGTCGATGCCCGCTGTTTGCAAAATAATGAGCGAACCAAAAAATATGACAACATAGCGAGCAATGCTTGAAATTCCCTGACGCAAGTTAGCATCAGTAGAAGTGTGCGCCTGCAAAGTATGTTCTATCCAGTTCTTAAAACTGTTGGTCACCATTAATAGAATAGTGAACAAAACACCAATATAAAAAATCATGTAGATCGAAACTTTGCTTTTGCCCAGAGGCAAAAATTGCATCTGGAAAATTGCATCTACATGCTTGAGAATCTCGTGAAAATCCACGCCCTAGCTTCCCTTCCCGGGGCTCTTGGCCGGTTGCTCTTCTGGGCCTTGATCACCCATTTTGATCTCCTCGGCTTCTTCAAAGTCTTCGATGTCTACATCTTCGTCTTCAGGGCCTTTGGGCTGGCAGTCGATCTTAAACTCACCGTCAGCCACATCTACCTCTACTTTACCGCCGTGCTCAAGCACACCAAATATCAGCTCGTCAGCCAATCGCTCACGAATTTTCTGTTTGATCAAACGAGCCATGGGCCGAGCACCATACTGTTTGTCGAAACCTTTCTCGGCAAACCAGACGCGTGCAGCTTCACTTAGCTGCATAGTCACTCGCTTCTCTATTAACTGCTCTTTTACTTCGTTGATGAATTTGTCCACCACGCGCAAAATATCTCTGTAGGTCAGCGGGTTGAATGCTATCCAGGCATCAAGACGGTTACGAAATTCTGGTGAGAAAGTGCGCTCAATTGCCCCGCGCCCCATGCCCATACCGAAGCCTGAATTATTGCTCTCACCGCGAGCGATTGATTTTTCTTTCTCTTCTCCACTGATCTCGCGCGGACCATCATCTTTCATGGCGGCTCGCTTAAAGCCGATATTGTCGGCCATCATGTCGCGCGCACCAGCATTGGTGGTCATGATCAAAATGACATTTCTAAAGTCCGCTTTTTTGCCGGTGTTGTCTGTAAGAGTGGCATGATCCATGACTTGCAACAAAATATTGAACAAATCAGGATGGGCTTTTTCAATTTCATCGAGCACCACCACCGCGTGTGGTGTCTTGTTGATGGCATCAGTGAGAATACCACCTTGATCAAAACCAACATAACCAGGAGGTGCACCAATCAAACGAGATACAGTGTGCTTTTCCATATACTCGCTCATGTCGAAGCGTAAGAAATTTACACCCAGCACTTTCGCTAGTTGTTTAGAAAGTTCAGTTTTACCAACACCAGTTGGTCCAGAAAAGAGAAACGAACCGATTGGTTTGGTAGGAGAGCCAAGGCCTGAGCGCGAAACTTTAATTGCATTGACCAGTTGCTCGATGGCATGGTCTTGTCCGTAGATAAATTTCTTCAGCTCGCTTTCTAAGTTACGCAAGCGATCTTTGTCAGAGCCAGTGACGGTTTTAGGCGGAATCTTAGCCATGCGCGCAACGGTTGTTTCAACATCTTCGCTGCTCACAGTGCGATCGGGGCGAATTTCTTCATCAATAAGTTTGAGCGTCGCACCAGTCTCGTCTATAACATCAATCGCTTTATCAGGTAAAAAGCGATCGTTTATGTGCTTGGCAGACAATTCTGCAGCGGCGATAATGGCATCGTCACTGTATTTGATACCATGAAACTCCTCATAATGACCTTGCAGACCTTTGAGAATTTTGATGGTATCAGCAATGCTTGGCTCAGTGATATCAATTTTTTGGAAACGTCTTGCCAGCGCTTTGTCTTTTTCAAATGACCCTTTATACTCGCTATGAGTGGTAGAGCCGATACAACGCAGTTCACCGCTGGCTAAAGCAGGTTTGAGCAAATTGGAGGCATCCATAGAACCGCCTTCCACAGAGCCCGCGCGCACAATAGTATGAATTTCATCAATAAATAAAATCACGCCAGGTTTTGCTTTTAAAGCCTTAAGCACGCCTTTGAGACGCTCTTCAAACTCGCCGCGAAATTTAGTGCCGGCCACAAGCGAACCCATATCGAGAGCATAAACTTCGGCACCTTGAATCTGCTTGGGCACTTCACCGCGATGAATTTTAAGCGCTAAACCTTCAGCGATAGCGGTTTTACCAACACCTGGCTCTCCGACGTAAATAGGGTTATTCTTGCGTCGGCGACAGAGTACCTGGATGGTGCGCTCCACCTCCGCTTCACGA
Organism: Cyanobacteria bacterium auto_48_18; assembly: GCA_036170915.1. Classification (GTDB taxonomy): domain Bacteria; phylum Cyanobacteriota; class Vampirovibrionia; order Obscuribacterales; family Obscuribacteraceae. The sequence continues at coordinate 377,414 of JAVHQC010000022.1, read as the reverse complement.
CCAATTAGCGGATCAATTTTATTTTCTTGGGCCTGGGCAATTAGATCAACACAAAAATCTTCCAGCGGATTAGTTTTGGCTGGACGTCCAGAACCAGGGCCGGCTCCCACTTCTTCGAGCAAATCGCTTTCGTCACTTGTGTTGCCTTTGGCAATTCCGTGGGAGATCCAGTTGAGAATATCCAGACGAGAGATGCCTGATTGTTCCAGCAAATAAACTGCAAATGATCTTTTCTCATGGAACATAGCAGCCAGCAGATGACCACTGTCTATGCTGGGTTGGCCTGCAGAGTGAGCCTGAATTTGAGCACGCTCGATGGCTCGTTCAAAAGTGGCTGTTTGCTCAGGCAAAATGTCTTTGCCCTTGGGCAGCTGCTCCATTTTTTCTTTAAAATAAGCTTCCAGCTCGGTTTTGATAAACTTGAGATCACCGCCGCAGTTTTCAATTACCTCGCGGCCGGTATTTTCTTTGAGCATGGCATAAAGCAAATGCTCCAGCGTCAAAAATTCGTGGCGACGGCGCATGGCCTCGCTATAAGCTTCATTCAGTGTGTTTTGCAATTCGCGCGTAATCATCTATATAATCTGGCCTTTATTCTTCTTCCATTGAACAGCGTAGCGGAAACTCGTTGGCTTGAGCCAGCTCAGTTACTTTGTTTACCTTGGCTTCGGCAATTTCAAAAGAAAAAACGCCTGCCACACCAATGCCAGCTTTATGCACAGCCATCATGATTGTGTGGGCATCAACTGTATTCTTGTGAAAAACGCTTTCCAAAATAAAAACCACAAATTCCATGGTGGTGAAATCGTCATTGTGCAGCAAAACTTTATATAGCGCCGGGCGCTTTGTTTTGGTTTTGGTCTCGGTGGCGACGGCTGCTCCACCGCCAAAATCGCCATCGCTCTGCTCGGGCATACTTGGAATCTCTCAATTGGCTCTTTCCTGAATGATAGCAAAATCATCAACTCTTTCCTGTCTGGCCACCCATAATTGCAGAGTGCCTATTAACTCAACCAGAAAAGCTGCGCAGTACGCCCTTCTGTCGGCAGCCTGCTTTTCACTTATGTTTGCCATGATTAAACTGCTGGGTAAAGACTATCCGGCAGGCGAAGTTTTGTTCTGCCGCAGCTTTTTTGCCCTGATACCGCTCCTGCCGGTGATCGCCAGAGAAGGCGGCCTTAAGGTTTTTCAGACCAAACACCCCTATATGCACCTGACGCGCTCAATGGTGGGGCTCAGTTCAGCTTTTCTGTGCATTGAGTCGCTCAAATTGCTGCCGCTTTCTGAAGCGACCACAATTTTCTACTGCGCCCCTCTTGTGACAACTGTTCTAGCGATTTTCATATTGGGAGAAAAAGTCACGCCCGGCAAACTGGCGGCCATCAGCGCTGGCTTCTTTGGTGTGCTCTATATGATGCAACCCCATTTATCTTCCAGCATCCCCGGGGCGCTCATGGCTCTGGCTTCAGCAGCAAGCTCAGGCTTTGTTTCAATTGAATTGCGTAAAATGGGTGCGACGGAAAAGAGCGTTACTATTGTTGTTTATTTCATGCTTGCCTGTTCTCTCGCCGGGTTGATTTCGTTGCCATTCCACATGGTGGTGCCTAATCTTCATGACGCTCTTTTGCTGCTTGCCATTGGTGTCATCGGTGGTGTCGGCCAGCTTTGCATGACCGAGGCATATCACCAGGCACCAGCGACAACTGTGGCACCACTGAGCTACACAGCGCTCGTTTGGGCAGCGTTACTTGATGTATTGTTCTTTGCCAAATTTCCTGGTCAGGCCACACTGGTGGGCACACTCTTAATTGCAGTGTCAGGAATATTTGTGGTGCGAAATTCGACTAAAACGTAACCTATTTCTGCTGCTTTCTAATCAGGGCTACAACCACTTCGCATTTTTTAGCAATAGTATGATCGCCAGCAGCTCTGGCAGTTCGCTTAATTGCCTCAAAGGCTTCAATTGCAGCGGCCGGATTACCGCTCTGGACGAATTCTCCATAGGCGTTCATTACCCGTGCTTGCAGGCGATAGAAGCTGCGATCAGGCAATGTCTCAGTGGCGGCCAAGACCTCCCGACCCAACTGCGGCAACTTTTGCCTGGTGCCGCTTGCAAGCTCAGCCTGACACTGTTCAAGTAAACTTTCAGCTTTGGCAAAATCAACCGTAGAGCCGCCCTGAATGGAATAATACAAAGGCTCTAGTCTTTCCATGAAATAATCGTCGTGGTCCCGAGCTGCCATCAGACCAATTTCACCGTAGGTTTGAGCTCTGGCTTTCTGGTGGGTATCAGCGGCCATCTGCATAGCCAGGGCAACAGTAACTATTTTGTATTTCGGTAAGGCGCCTGGGTCTCGATTTAGTGTTGCTATAAATTCGTCTGCGGCCTTAAGCCCTGCTTCATTCTTGCCGGCCCCACAGAGACTGGTAATATTCTTCAGGCTGCGCTCATAATCAGCATTTGCCACCATCACAGGTGCTGAAGCTGGTGCTGTAACTGGTGCTGTAACTGGTGTCTTAACTGAAGCAGAAGATAGTAAATTGTCAGGAACTTGAATGCCTTTGGAGGAGCTGGTACTTGTAAGTGACTCAGCAAAACGTTTAGACATTGGTTCTTTAGTGCTGGTGGAACGCAGCGCAGCCAAGATATCAGAATGCTTGAGACTACTATCAGTAGAAGGGGTCGACGCCGCCGTCTGGCTCAACGGAGTCACCGGCATCTGCTGCACCTGGTCAGCCCGAGGAGCTTGACTGACATGCTGTACCTGTACTTGCGACTGTTCCTGGGGCCCGCCCACTGGCTCGCGCGGCAGCATTGCACCGATAAAGGGGCTTACACCAACATAAAGAGCGCCGCCGACAATCACAGCAATGATAATCGCGCCTTTCTTTTTATTAGCGGCTTCGCCGTCGTCAGTATTGTTCACCTTGTTCTCCTCGGTCATTTAGTCGCGACCGCCTGTCTCAGTAGGCATCATAAACGGTTTAGCATATTCGCGGCGCCACCACCTGCCTGTTTGCCATTTCTCGTCAACACTGGTAAACGCATACTCGTATACACCAGCACGCAAAAAAGCAGGTGGGTCGTCAGGGAATGGATTTTTATCAAGCAAAGCCAGCACATGGTCAGAACCTGCCAAAATTTTGCTGGCAAAATTTGAGAACCAGGGGCTCTGAGAAAGAGGAGCCAGGACGGCAAAGCGCATGCGCCAGTCTAATCGAGGCTGAAATGGTTCCACCACAGGTGGTGCACGATTAACGTCGCCGATTTTGTACTTAAAGCTATAGGGTTTCCATTCAATCAAATCGTTACTACCTTCAATAATTATCTCAGTACGAGATGGTAAGACATTGGCATACAGACCGTATGGGCTAGTGATGTAATAAAATCGCAGAGCATTTTCAATGGCCTTGAAAGGTTGAGCAATTTGCTCAGTATCAAAAGCTTTGGCATAAAACCTTGTGCTGGTGAGCATGAAAAGAAATAATGCCAGACATGCTTGCAGTGCCCTCCGCATTTTACCGTCAAACGGTAACATCGAAAAGCGCCGCCACAGTCGCACGGCGAAGAATTGTTTACCGTCGCCATTCTCGCTAAGTTCAGGCTCAGGCTCCACAAGCAACCTCTGGGCAAGCACTTGAGGAAATACTTTTTTGAAGAGCTGATCGTCAAGCAATAAAAGACACAGCGCAGCACTGAGTATATTGAAAAAGCCGTGATTGCCTGTGACATAAATAAAAAATTGCAGCGTTATCAGAGCAAATGCGCCCAGCAGCCTTAATTTGCGCGGAGCAAAAATAAGGAAGGGCACAAACAATTCAATGACAAAGGTGCCAGCAGTTGACATATTTTGCATAGCGGCCGGCGCCTGGTGAGCCAGCCAGGCTAGCGGATTAGGCAAAAGCTGAGTTTCATAATAATGGCTCATGGCCGACATGTCTTTCCAGGTAATGCTATGGCTGCCGATTTTGACCAGCCCTGATAAAAACATTAAACGGAAGAGCAACCAGTAGAGAAAAAACAAAATCACTTTTGAATAAGGTTGCCCTTTTCTGCCAAAAGGTGCATCAATCACCACCCATGGTGCAAAAAATATTGCCAGAAATCCCGCTTCCAGCAAAAGGTGATCCCACTGGAAGTGAAGGAAGACTCTACCTACCGCCACCAGCGAAAGGTAAAAGATAAAGAGCAGTGCCAGGGCTGGTCCAGAACAAACTCCAACCAGCACGAACAAAGACAGCAGTGCACCACTCGCGGTGAGAAAATTAAGCATACAATCGCTGCTGTCAAGCCACAGTAAAGTCGGATGGATCAGCCATGCATCAATGCCGCCTTTATCATGAAACTCTCGCAAAGTCAGCTGAGCAGGCAAGATACCATCGCTGCCGAATAATCCGTTAACCTGAGCAAAAGACGAGACAAAAGCAAAAAAATAGCAGAGGCCCATAAGCCTTAGAAAAAGCCAGGCCGACAGAGAAAATGACCGGCGGTAGTCTGGTGCGCTAGTTAGTGTTGTAGTCTCAAGCGGTGAGCTATCTGCTGACATCCGTCTGTAAATCGCCTTTGCTGCACTGCTTTACTTGATTATGGCCACTGTGTGATTATACTGAAATAGTTTGAGGGCGAGTCAAATCGAAGGTCGAACATGCGCCCAAAAGTAATTTGGTTCTCTATATTTATTGGAGCTTTTTTTCTCCTCTATATAGTTTTTAAAATTACCTGGCAAGCATCGGGCCTGACTGCGGTGCGCCTTCCTACTTATGCAGGCAACTGGTATGTGGGCAAAAAAAATCGCTTGATCGAAGACCTTGATCATTGCTCTTTTGCCGCTCAACCAATTGTCGACCATGAAAGCGGTGCCAGGCTCAGCGCCGACCAACAAGATTTAAATATCAACCAACCAGTGCTGGCAATAATTGCGCCCCACGCCGCCTATCGCTACTCAGCCAAGGTGGCAGGGCATAGCTATGCCGCTGTGAAACAACAAAAAGTAAGGCGCATTTTCTTGCTTGGCCCTTGCCATCAGGTACGTTTTCACGGGGCGGTTCTGCCAGTTAGTCGTACTTTCAGAACTCCGCTGGGCGATTTGCCCTTAGATAGCACAGCGATACAAACGCTGTTGCAGTCGCCGCTTTTTCGCGAAGATGAATCGATTCAAAAATTTGAACACTCGCTTGAAATGCAGTTGCCTTTTATTCAGCATACATTTGGAAGTGCCGTAAAAATTGTGCCAGTGCTGATTGGTAACTTGTCTGCACCCTCAGAGTTAGATAGCATTGCTAAGTTGCTCAAAAAACAGTTGCAGCAAGGTGATCTGGTCGTTGTCAGCTCAGATTTTACTCACTGGGGCAAGCATTATCACTACCAACCATTTAAAGATGACGTCAAAGAAAATATCGAGAAGTTGGACAGCCGCGCTTACAGCTACCTGGCACATTTAGATCTAAAAGGGTTTCGACAGTTCAAAGAAGAAACAGCTGACACCATATGTGGTTTCAATGCCTGCTGTATTTTGCTGCATATGCTACCGCCGAACAGCCGCTGCACACTACTCAAATACAACACTTCGCAAGACGTAATGGGAACTAAAACCAGGCAATCGCGTGAGCGATCAATCAGTTATATGGCAATTGCGTTTTCGGGCTCAAGCTGGGATGGTACACCTTAAATTAGGCGACTCAGGCTAAGCAAATTAATTGCCGTCGCCACCATCACCACCGTCTCCGCCATCACCACCGTCACCGCCATCTCCACCGTCGCCGCCGTCTCCATCGCCACCACCGTCGCCGCCATCTCCCCCGTCTCCGCCGTCACCATCGCCATCGCCGTCTCCGTCAGAGCCGTAGCTGGTGTAGATGCTCTCGTCGTTAACTTCGGTCAGGCTGCTGTATGAAGGCCAGCGCGGCCGGAATTTTATTTCGCCGGTTATGCCGCCATTGATATAGGTTGGTCGATTGGCACCACCACCAGGGCCATCAGGAAACGTACCCATGGTGCCTTGTTTTTCGCGCAAACCACCATCAGGCCAACCCATATCTGTGGCAGGGTCAGCTGGCCCGTATGGGTAAGGGCAAGGCTGGCCAGCGTGTTTGCCGCCATTAGTAGGGCCCAGCTTGTAGCAATAGTCGCGAACATAAATGTCATAGCGCAAAGTATTTGTGGAATTAAATGCCAGACCTGAAACCGCATAAATCTGCCGTTGCGAAACGGGCATGGTTGGCGAGGCATCCATATAGACTTTGTTTTGAGTGATAACCCCAGCAGCATTAATGTCATAACGCAGCATGTGGCAAGCGTCATCCTGGCCGATGGGGGCATTGAGCGCCGCTAAGAACGAGTCGACATCGAGCCCTGGGCCAGCATTGCGAATCCAGTCATAGATACAGATGCGCAGCAACTGACCAATAGGTGGTGCCGGATTGTAAGGGCCCATGTCTAACTTTAAGCGGGTCAAAGCTGTTTGCGGATAGTCACCGTCGGGCGGGCTACGCAATACGTCAGTGGGCGCTTTAGCAAACAACTGATTGGTAAGCATGCCAAAAAGCGAGCCGATATCAGGAGGGCTGCCCCTGGAGAAGGTAACGGCAAGACTGCCTGGTTTGGGTCTGCGGTCTACCGAGCTGGCCGGAATAGCGCAGGCTACAGCATGAATAGAATTATTGTTGCCGGTGCCGTCTTGCTTTTCATTTGTCTGCTGATCGGCTTCCATTTTGACCACTGACTTAATGGTATAGGGCAAATCACTGGCATCATCTTCAAAGTTTTTGTGGTCTACCAACTGAGTGGCGTTGGATACGGCTGTAAAAACATAGTTTTTAGAGTTGTAGGGCACGTTAATGAAAGAGCGGTAGTTCCCACCAAGCTGCATGTCCGTAGTCAGCTCAGCGTATTTATTAGGTGTGGGAATGGGAGTAAGTGTAGGATTACCTCGCACAATACCCAGTGTCATTTTCATGCTGCCTGGTACAAGTGCGCTAGGGCAACCGGTCATATTGATGCGATTAGCGTTGTAAGCGGCAATGGCATCACCCAGCGGATTAATCGTCTTACCGTCTACGTCAACAGCCGTACCGCCGCCGGAAAGATTGTCTAGAACTGCGTTTAGCTTATCTTTTGCGCTCATGGCGTTTATATAATCGCGATTAGCGCAGGCCTTAAAAGTAGGGTCGTTAAATTTGTCGGCAATGATACTATCAAGTCTGACTGTGGCTAAAAGAGTATTGATGCCGATGACAGGCAGGTAGTAATTGTCACCAGCTTTGGTGCCCACGCGAGTAGGCGGATAATCGGCCATGGACACCAGACCCCAGTTGGAATCTGAAATGACAATTTTGCCAATGTCGGTGGCGGCAGCGAGTGCGGCAGCATCGATGGCCGAAACTTGCTGATTATATTGACCGATGGTGCGCACATAGCTGAGGGCAAAATAACAAACTGCAGCAGCCAGAAAAGCAGTACAACAAATTGAAAAAATCAAAATATTGCCACGATCATTTCTCTTAAGCTTAAACGGTAATTTAAACGGCCAGAGCTGCGGTTTTTGCATTGTTTAACGCACCACGATAATACGAACGTCCATGGTGCCCTTGTTATTCTTGTACGCTTTTCTCACTTTAGTGTCTTTGGAGCTTGGGCCGCCTTTCATAAAATTGGCAATCAACAGTTCGCCGCTTTGACCAGATGGAGCCAGAACCATTTGCTGAGACTTGCCCATCAAAAATTCTGTACTGCCAAGTTTGCCAATCATATAGCCCTGTTTTTCAATTGAATCATCATAGGCTTTTGAATTAGCCCCGTCAGCGTTGCTGGGGACGAGGCTGCCAACACCATTTTGCCAGGAACCATCGGCTTTGTAATCGATGTAGATTTTATCGCCGTCTGACACCTGTACTGACGTATGAGTCCAGTCTGGTTCGCGAGCAGCAACAGAAAGCACAGTTTGGTCGTTGATAGTGGCTCCCGAATTGTCGATGGTCTGGAAAACATCAGGGGTGAGCCAGGTGGTTCCACCGCTTGAAACAGCAACAGAAGCAGGGTCAAGACCAGGAGGATTATCAAGGCTGATACCAGGAGTGCCGCCGCTCAGCAAGGTGGGATTGTTGGCAGTAGCCAAACCCGTGGGATGTTCAGCGGCAGAGTGAGCCGAAAAAGAAAGACGAAACGGAGCGCCAATTCCAGGCACTCCAGTTAAAAACGGAACGGCGCCAAGGTTGATGAAAGGCTGCACATCATAGGCGGTCACGCCTCTGTACTCGTAAAGCCTTGCATTAGGATCAACCGGCCCCGTGACCCCAGTATTCGGCCCGAAAGTAGCAGCCGTGCCCGTGCCGGTGTCAGTGGCGGTAATGAACAAATCAGAGCCGCAACCCTTGTAGCCAGCATATGGCGTCATTTTAAGAAACTGAATCATGCCCGACCCGTTCAGCAGACTGGCTTCGTCAAAGAAAGCAGAAAGCGACGTTGTAAAGTCAGGTTGCTTGGCCGCCCGGGTAACATTTGTCACTGTGGCAAAATAAATGGTGACGGCGGCCATGCCGATGAACACCATGTTTATTAAGGGAAACAGAAAGAAGAAGAAAAGAATGAACAGAGCCACTGGCATTTCAGACATCTGTCCGCCCGCCTGGTTTCTTGTTCTCATTCGCTTAGCCATTTACACGCCTCGCCAGCATCAGGTCAGCAACTGACATCCTTTAATGACATACCCAATCTATCAATACTCAATGGCGTTTTGTGGGCAATAGACTGCTCAAAATGCGAATTTAATCTCCTTTTGAGCCCTGAAACGGTCAATGTGAACAGGCAAAAATTAAAAAGCGCAAAATGGCTATTGGAACTTCAGTCAAAACCAAGCAGTTAAAAAGGCTGACGGCGCACCATCTGTAGTACCATTAACAAATGATTTCCACCAACAAACTGATTATCGTAGCCTGGTCTCTTGTGCCCTGGTTTTGCATGTTGCTTGGTCTGCATTATTTTCACAGCATCCTCTGGACCTTTTTCCTCTATCACGGCTGCTGTGCCCTTCCTGCCATTATCTGGAAAAGGCACCACTGGAGCACACACTTAAGTCGACCCACAGCTCGGCAATTGATAATTTTGTTTGTGGCGGCCCTACTATTTGGTGCCTATACCTACTATGCCTATCACCTTGTTGGCACGCATATTTTTAATAAAACAAGGGCCCTGGCCAGTCTTAATTTTCGTGGTTTTCGGCCTGATTGGCTTATTCCTATGAGCATCTATTTTGTCACCATCAATCCGCTGATTGAAGAGTTATTCTGGCGGGGAGTGGTGCTCAATGAATTAAGCAGTCGAGAAACAAAAATTTTCAGCCTGCCGGTGCTCTGGACCAATTTTCTTTTCGCCGCCTGGCATGTGATGGTAGTGCGTCTTTTTGTGACACCACTATTTCTCTATATCGGATTCATAACCGTATTTTCGGTAGGAATTTATTTATCGTGGATGTACCGAAAAACCGACTCGCTGGTGCTGCCGACCTTATGGCATGGTTTTGTTTTTGACCTGATGGTAGTGATACTGCTCTGGTCAGTAGTGCTCGGCTAATTCGCAGAGAAATTTTCGAAAAATTCTCTGTAAATTCGTCAGTCGTCTAGACCAATGGCACCGCTATCTTCATCATCATGGTCATTGACCACAGCAGTCCACTTCAGCTCAGCTAATGCTTCATCTAGAGTCAGTTGATGCTTACGCGCGTGGTTAATGGCGATGATCGCCTGTTCCATTGTGATTTTTTCATCGCGCACCAGCATCAGTGCCCTCAAAGTTGCGTGCAATGTCGGCTCGTCAATAGCACCGGTAACCAGCAAAATTTTGCCGAGTAAGGCCGAATTGCGCCGGGCGTCGCGTAATGCTTTGCGAATATCGTTATCGTTGACGATGCCGGCAGCTTTGAGCATTTCGCCCAATCTGATGCGTTCTTTAACCTCGGTACCGCTCAAATCTAGTTCTGAAATGGCGCGCGCCAGTGTAATTTGACGCTCGGACACATGACGCAAAGCCTCCGCCGCTTTAAGCGCGCTCAATGAGTGACTGGCGACTATCTCTTGCAGCTTCAAGGCCGTGTCAAGAATGCGCTTGCTGATAAAACCGCCTTCTACCAGCATCTGGCCCACGGGCACTTCGCGAATTAATCCCATCTCGAGGGCGGTCATCAAATCTGGTTCGTTTACAAGACCAGACAAAACCAAAAGCTCGCCAAGCTTGACCCGCTGCCGGGGCGGTGGACGATAAAAGCCCAGATCCATAAGCGAAACTTCAATATTGACTCGGCGGAAGCGACTCGATTTAAGAGCCTGCAATGATTGCGGCCGTGAAATCTTGCCGTCCCGCACCAGCACTTGCGCAGTGAGAGCGGCAGAAAGCATTTCTTCTGAAATCGCCCCGGTTAAAACTAAAATGCGACCCAGGGGTAGTCCGGTCTCCTGACTGGTCTTAAGCGCATCTTTTAATTGTGGTTTGCCGATAATATCGGCTTCAACTAAAAGCTCACCCAGTCTAGCTGTGGGCAGGCGCGACTCTTTAACAAAACCAATTGAGGCCAGACAGGCCTCAAACTCGTTTCCTTCAGCCTTATAAAGCTTCAATGCCTCGCGCGCTTTCTCTAAAGTGATGGCGCAATCTTTTACCAGAGACTGCGCCCAGACCGCAGCTTCCAGATCTTTTTCGCCAATATAGCCACACATCACCAGCACCCGGCCCAGCGGCAGACCGGTTTCACCGTTCAGTTGCACCGCGTGCTTCAACTCTTCAGCTGAGAGCACTCCAGCTTCTTGCAAAAGCTCACCCAGACGATGTGACGATTTTGTGCCGGCTTTCACTTATTCCTCTTGATTACAAAAAAAATCCTTTAGCCGCTCTCAATGAGTTAAGCATAAAGGACAGTTTAAGCCAAAATGGCGAATTTAAGAAGAAAAATTACCCCCAGGGGAATTCGAATCCCCGTCGCCTCCGTGAAAGGGAGGTGTCCTAGGCCTCTAGACGATGGGGGCGTCTTGTGCGCTAAGCAGGTCGTAGAATAACAAACGGCAAACAATAGTGTCAACAAGCTTGACTCGAAACATACGAATAGCGGCAATCGTAGTACCATTGAAATCGCCTTAAGAGATTGAGGCCGGCTCGGTGTCTGGCATTGCGCCAAAGCAAGCTAACGTAACATGAGTTATTACCGCACCTTTAACAGCTACCTGCGCCAGCATTTTGGCGAACGCGTCTACCGCGTGCCGCTTGACGCCGGCTTTACTTGCCCAAATCGCGACGGCACCAAGGTCTTTGGCGGATGTACGTTCTGCGACGAGCGAGGCTCAGGCGCTCCGACAATTAAAACAGCGCTCTCCATCAAAAACCAGCTTGAAAGCGGCATTGCTCGCATTCGTGCCCGTTTTAAAGCCCATAAATTCCTCGCTTATTTCCAGGCTTTCACCAACACCTACGCCCCCGAAGGCGTGCTCAAAGAACTTTACGACGTTGGTCTTGACCATCCTGACGTGGTTGGCCTTTGCATTGGCACTCGGCCAGATTGTCTGGACGAAAATATTCTTGACTTGCTCGAGGTCTATCACAAGCGCACCTTTTTGTTTTTAGAAGTGGGAGTGCAAACCATCCACAACCGCACGCTAGAGGCCATTAATCGTGGTCACACGGCAGAAGAATTTTTTGATGCTGTTACTCGCTGCCAGAAGCGCAACTTCAGGCTGGCTACCCACTTGATTTTCGGTTTGCCAGGCGAATCAGAGGCAGACATGATGGCGACAGTGAGAGCTGTGGCCGATCTCAAACTTGACGCCATAAAGATCCACCAGCTTTGCATCTACAAAGGCACCCCCATGGAGCAAGACTATCTAGCTGGCCGACTGCCCCTGCTTGAAGAAGATCAATATGTGCGCCTGGTGGCGGACGCTCTCGAGCTGATTCCTGAAGAAACAGTGGTGATGCGCCTCGTGGCCGAAGGGTCAAGAGACGAGATCATTGCCCCCGAATGGTGCTTCGAAAAAGAGCGCATTATGAAAAAAATCGAGAGCGAACTTGAGCGCCGCGGAACCAAACAGGGCTCCCTGCATAAACTTGCTGGCCTGCGGGTAAATTGAGCTTAGCCACGGCAGTAGCAGAAAAAAGAAATGTTATTATTACTTTAGTTTAGGGCTGCGTCGGGCGACTGTGAGATGCAACAACAATTATGGACACTAACCGCCGCAATTTTCTAGGTGGAGCAGGCATTGCTCTCACGTCTCTATTGCTTGGCAGTTGCGCCAAGAACAGTGACAACACCCTTTCAAATTCGCAGTCGCAGGCTGGGCAACAAGAACTCACCGCTTCTTCAGGCAAACTAAGCGGCCAGCTTTTAGCCTTCGGTACCGACGGACATCTTTATCCTGGTTATTCGGGCAAACATCGCAATCAGGTTTCAGTGCTCACAGCTGTAGACATGGGCAGCGGCAAGATGATTCAAACGCCCTTACCAATGGGTGCCGGTCACAGCGCTCTAGCAGTGGGTGATGGAAGGATCGTGTGTGTTGCTCACCATAAAGGCAAAAGCATTGTGGTGGATGGTAATCACAAAGAACTCGCCACTTTGCGCTCACCTAACGATTATGTTTACGGCGGACACGGCCTTGTCTTGCCTGACCGCGGTGTGTTTGTTCTTTGCATGCGCTATGAAGATCCAAAAACTGTAGATGATCATGGGCAGTATGAAATCTACGATTTGAAAACGCTCAAATTACTTGATCGCATCGACAGTGGTGGCTTACACCCCCACGAAATTCACATCATTCCAGGCACCGACGAGCTGATTGCCACTCACTATGGCGACATTTTTGTGCGCAAGCCACCTTATACGCACAATACTGTTGAAACCAAGCTAACCGTCTACGATGCCAAAACCATGAAAGTGAAAAGGCATTATCTACAACCTGAATTTGGTGCCATGGTTACACACATGAATGTCACCAAAGACAAAGACGCATATTTCGTCATGACCCAGTACATCGAAGGCTCAAGCAAAAGGCGGGCGAAAAAGTCGGCCAACGGCGGCAGCATTGAAAGTGTGGCCGAAGCCCACGACAACGCCTTAATTCAAGCCGATATGGAATTAGAAAAAGTTCTCGGTCACAAAAGAGAATTTGCTATTCCTTATGAGGCCGCACAAGAATTGAAAATACCTTTGCCTTTGCCTTTTGTGAGAGTAAATACTCAAACCGGCGATCGCAAAGTGATGCTCACCAGCGAAGCCAATCAACTGCGCAGCCAGTCAGTGGGCTACAACGAAAAGACCAACACTGCCATCGGCATTTACTATCATTCTGATACCGCCATTCTTCATCAGCCGGGCAAAGATCAAGCTGAGGTCCTTAACGCGGCGGACATCGGCATAGCCGAATTGCGCGGAGTAGCCGACATACCAGGCACATCATGCGTAGGATTCGTAGCGGCACACCGGGGCATGGTGGTTTACGATCTGGCCAGCAGACAAGTGGTCTCACGCTACCCCTATCAATATTTTGATACGGTGCACTTAAGTTATAATCCGCTCGTCTAATTAATCGCGGGTATTAGCCAATCGTTGTCCATACGAATTTCGTAGAAGCATTTAAACATGGGCGCCGCTTCACCAGGTTGGGCGAAGGCTTTACTGTGTCAGTGGTACAAGCCGGAGTTTTAAACACGCCCAGTGGAAAACTTTTGGCTCATGATCCTTGTAGCCTCAGTTATGTAGGGAAAGATCAAGGCTTCACCAGCAAAGTAAAACCAGGTCAATATCCTGTTCTCTTGTCAATACTGCAACCAGATCCTGAGCTCGATAGCGAAGATTTCGTATGCGCTGCCATGGTGCGTTTTCTAGATGACCCCGTCGTATCCTGGAAAATTGCCCTGCGGCCAGGTGAACCTGCCGACTTCGATGATGACAGCGTTCCGGCACATTCAGTTGACAGTGGGCTGAGCTGTTTTGCTGACCTTGATGCAATTTGCAAAATGAGTGAAGACGAACGCGAAGCTATTTTTGAAGAACAAATTGCCGAGCAGCTGGAGGGCAGCCGGAGCGACTTTGCCGTAGCCGAGCTGAACAAAAAAACCAAAGCCAATATGGTTGTATTTGCTTCAGCTTTTGGTGACGGCGGCTACAGCGACTTTTGGGGGCTGACTAAAAGCGGCGCCGTAGCTGCCTTGGTGACCGATTTTTATGTACTGATCGAAGACCAGTTTGTCCAGTTGCAATTCAATTTATTGCAGTCGCCTGAAAAACTGGTTGACGCTCAATTGCAAAATCTCAATTTAGATTGTGCCATTGAAAAACTTGGCGCAGACAAAATCAAGGTGACGCTCACAGGGCCCTACAATGTGCATGAAGGGCGGGTTTCAATCTACTGTGCCACAACTGAAGAAATGCAGGGTTTTGTGGTTGAATCATCTAGTCAAGGTGATCACTGTGAACTAATTTTTCAACTATCAAAGCCATTGAACAAAGATTCAGTTTTACAATTGAATTTGAGAACTGGCATGCGAGCAATCGATTAAGCCAGTCACCATGGGTAGTGCCGACTGCTTTGCAAGCACGGCTGCTTCAATTAACTAATTAGATAGGGCTCTGGTTTGCCGGGTAGGCAGAATATTTGGGGTAAACTTGTGCGACTGTCGAAACCTGATTCGGGAACCTGACTACAAATCGGTGCGTCTTCAAAACTTAATGGCAGATTCGGAGATTTAAAAAAATGCTCGCTAAAAAATCATTAGTACGACCAACCTTACTAACAGCTTGCTGCTTAGCAGCTCTTGCTACCCCTCAACCTGCCTGGTCAAATCAATGGACCGATATGTTTAGAAGTTTACTGCTACCAGCTCCAGGAGTGAGCGCGTCTGACCCATTCACTCAGCGCGAAACGCAGATTACAAACAGAATTATCGACTCGATTAATGCCAATCGACTGAGCCCAGCTGATAGTCAAAATTTAAAAGTTCAACTTGATCGCGTCAGAGCTATGGAGATTAGTTATCGCTCTAGAGGTCAACTTGGCCCAATAGAAACCGCATCGCTAAATGCTGAATTAAACAATGTAGAGAGTAATCTCGTTAGACTAATTGGTGCCTCCGGTACTAATAATGGTGGCACACTTAACGCCAGTATCACAACCAATGTTGACAATATAGAAAGTTCGTTTGCTGATATCAAACAACGTATCACTCGCAATCTATCTAATGGTCGTCTAACAATCAACGAAGCTCGTGCTTTGAAGAATCAATATGACCGGGCCTGGAATGACAAGAATCAATTCAAAAATAATGACGGCGTGATTTCTGCTGAAGAAGGCAACAACTTAAATCAGGCCCTTGACGCTATAAAACGCGAGATTGCTAACAATAGTAGAGACGTTCAAGCCTGGCCTGGTATTGATGGTCAACAAAGTGCTCAAGCAAGAAGGCTAGAAGATGGTATTTCTTCTGGCAGAATTACACGGCGTGAATACGAACAATTAAAATCTGAATCAGATCGCATAGCCAATCTAGAAGCAAGCGCCAGAGCCAACGGCTTGCAATTAGACGAAACAATCACTTTAGCCTCAGACCTGACAAATCTAAATCAGAAAATTTCTGCGGCGCTGAACAACGGTAACGTTGCCGGCGGCGGTTTTGGTGGCGGCGGAAACTGGAACTTCGACAACCAACAAAACGAAACCTTGAGAAGTATTGACAGCTTTTTAGCGACCGGCCGCATCACCAGAGTAGAAGCCGATGACCTGAGAGCTGACTACCGCAGACTTGAGCAACTTTATGCCTCATATCGCAGCGACGGCAATCTCACTCCAAATGAAATGGATGTTCTGAAAAAAGGCGCAGAAAGCATCGCTGATGAATTAAGAGAAAAAGCAGATCCGGTTTCAACAACTGCTGTGCAATATCCTGAAATTGATGCCAAACAACAGCTTCTGCGTCGCCGTATCGATGAAGGCGTTGCCAGAAGAACGATCAAAAGCATCGATGCAGTCAAACTAAACTCTTCACTCACCTGGATAGCATCAGTTGAGGCAGCTTTCCGCGCATCAGGTGGAAACCTCGAGCGCGCAGAAGCTGAGCGCATCATTGGTGACCTGGACCGCCTAAGCACAAAAATTGACCGTCTCGCTGTGAACCCACTGCAAGATTTGACGACGCGCAAAGCTGAGTTGCAAGCCAAAATTGACACCAATGTGGCCAGTGGAAAAATCTCACATCGTTCGGCCAGAAATCTGCGCAGAGAATTAGATGCTATTTCCTTCTCACTGCAAAGCTTAAATCCGAATGGCGTTGTGCCTGCTGATACCGTTGTGCGCCTTACGGCCGACATGGACAGACTGAACAGCATGATTACAACTAGTTTGTCTTATGGTGGCAACTGGCAAGGAAGCGGCAGCGCAAGCGGCCGAGGCGGCTGGAACAATCGATAAATTGGTGGGGTGCCGCTGCTTGCCTGCGGCACCTCTTTCTCTTTTGAATCTAGCAGCCAGCACGTTTAATCTTTACCCCAGCCAAAGCCCAAAACCCGCACTAATCACTGTTTACCTGGTCATCCACAATTTCAGGCCGTGAATCTTTAGCTGATTGCCGCCTGGTTTTCCCATCATAAACAAGACTGTCAGGGTCATTAAAACTTGCCTGCCAGAGTACCACCGGCACCACGGCAAAAGGCTGTTCGACACCTGGAGCCTGCGTTACTTCGCGGCAGTAAATCAAACTCAGTGCGACTATCTGATCTTGCGGACTTTCTCTGTATTTAAGGCGACTCTGCTCTATCAGGTAGCGACATAAATATGGCCGATAGGCAATAAACACCGGCTTTTGCAAACGATAGAAGTATTTGCGCCAGAGAATGGAAGGAATACGACTTTGCAAATCAACAGGCTTGGCTAAAGTCGGCTCTTTACCAGTCAATGGATCAATGTGTTCACCGGCAGCAGTGATACCATCCACAACCATCCAACCGTCGTCACGCAAAACATCAGGAGCAAAAAGATGCCAGTCTTGCTTAAGAAACGCTGCTTTAGAAATCGCTTTTAACAGTGGTGGCGCCACGAGTTTCGGCTGTTTCAGCCTGCCTGCTACATTGATATTGTACGCGTCGAGCAAAATTGCTGCCGCAATCAAAACCACCGCTGCATTAGTTAGCACCAATAGTAGTGTCTGAACAAATGACTTCTTAACCTCAATAATTTCTTCTTGCGCCGGTAACACACCCAGTGCTGGAAAAAATTTAGAGAGCCAGAGCCAGTCTTGTGGCAATAGCAAAAGCGCGTAAGTTGAAATCATAATCGGTGAAAAATCACCAACATTGATAGTCAACCAGATGCCCACATGCAGAACAACAAGAGACCCAATCGCTACGCGGCGCAGGTAAGGTTGCCACCAGAAAGAGAAAATCAAAAAGGCGCTCATCCATTCAAGAGCCAGTGTCGACGCCGTGGCCAGCTTGATTGACCACAACGGAGCGGTGGATAACCAGCGCCCAAGCGGTGTAACCATCTGATCAATTTGCAGGGCATAATAAAGAGCGGTGAGGTCTTGCCAGGCCGTTCCATACTTGACGATTGCGGTGAACAAATAAATGGCGGCAATTTGGCCGACCATAGCTAGAGCGGCCAGACTTGGGTCGCAGAGCGAAGAAGTCAAAAAACCGGTAGACACGTCTTGAGCATCTGTATTTTTTTTGCGACGACGCTCAGCAAAATACTGATCGAGCGAAAAGCGCCTGCCCAGTGGTAAAAAAAGAGACCACATTAACATCACTATCAAAACCAGATGGCTGCTGGCGTGCAGTACCAGTGAGCGGCTCAACACACTGGCAAAAAAAACAAAACTAGCAAATTTGGCAATACGAGTTTGATAGCCAACCAGAAGCAGCAGATAGAAAAATAAACCAATCGCAAAAGCAATTTGCACCGAGGTCAAAGTCTGGCAATTATCAAGCAAAGAAAAATGATAAATGCCGCCGGCTTTTGGTAGAGCATCTACCGGCAGAACTCCCGACGCAGTGTAGAAAGCACCTAAATCAGGCAGGCGCACCCACCAATCGTGAATTAACAGCAGTGCGGCAAGAATGCGAAAGAGGGCCAGTGAACGCAAATCGATGCGCAAATAAAAATCAATCAAATGTTGCAGTGTGATTTTAGACATTCAGTCACTTTCAAATCACCGAATCAGCAGCGCAGCCCCAATTGTACCGGCATAATCACCAAGCTCAGCACGAACAAACTCGGTTTTGTGCGATGGAATACGCAAAGACCGACGCCTTGCTTCAGCTTCTGCCTTGTCGAAATAAACAGGCACTGCTTCGATCAAGCCTCCACCCAAAATAATGCGCTGCGGATTGTAGAAATTTACGAGAGTAGCGAGGCCGATACCCATCATGCAAGCCGCATGGTCAACCGCTCTTGTTGCGACAAGGTCACCCATTTCAATTGCTTGTGCAATTGCTTTAGAGCGTAAACCGCCCTTAGTGGGGTCAACTTTATCGCGCAGTACTGAATCAAATCCGCGATTGATGTCGTACATGCAATTTCTAGCAATGGCTGTGCGTGAGGCGTAAGTTTCAAGGCAACCAAAATTACCGCAACCGCAATCACGGCCATCGGCCACTACCACTATGTGTCCAACTTCACCAGCCGTACCGGTAAAGCCGCGCAAAATTTCGCCGTGATAGACAATTCCAGAGCCAATGCCTGTACCGACAAATAAACAAATAAAGTTATCGCACTCGCGCCCGGCACCAAAAGCCAGCTCACCGATGGTGGCAACTTCGACATCGTTGCCCAATTTGACGTTCATTCCGAACTGATCGCGTAAAGGCTCGGCGATATTAACATCATTTGCACCAATGTTAGCGGCCGCCAGCAGTATGCCTTTTTCTCTATCAACCATACCGGCGGCACCAATACCGATACCAGCCAGTTTTTTAGTTTCAATGCCGGCGTCGCGAATAGCTTCGTCTACAACTGTAGCAATGCGCTTGACCAGGTCTTGCCCATCAGCTATTACACGCGTTTTTTTCTTAGCCGAGGCCATCAGGCGACCCGTGGCCAAATTAACCACTCCGGCCATGATTTTGGTGCCACCAAGGTCTACACCGACCGCAAATTTTTCAGCCACAAATTCCTCACAGCAGCGAGTCTGTTATTAATTTAGCGGCCGAACAGCCCCTTGATAAGACGCTTGCCGAAATCAGGCTTCAATTTACCAGATTTAGGCTCGTCTGTTTTCGCTTTCACGGAGGCAGATTCTTTATTAATTGAAGGAGCGGAAGACTTAACCACCGACTTGATGGCAGCGTTCTCAGCCCCTGCTACCGGTGCTTCAACCTGACCGACGGTGAACGAATTGCTGCTAGAACCAGCGCCCGAATGGTTGGAAGAATCGCTCACTTGAGCATCAACTTCAACAGGAGCTACATAAGGAGCGTTAGCTACCTTTTCGCTGATGGCGCTCACAGCAACTTCAGGAAGATTCTTTGTTGCGACCGGTGTAAGCTCAGACAATTGCGCCCCCGCTTCTTGCACAGATTGACTGGCCACGCGGTTCGGTTGAATTAAAGACGAGATATCATCATGAGGGCGATAGCCGCTAAACTGCGAATTGGCGGCCATGTTTTTTGCTTTTTCTTCAGAGAATAAACCAAGCGCAACAGCTACACGTCTTTGTGAATCGGTGGCGTTGCGAGTCACTGTGGTGCCGTTCACAACCATGGTTGTTGAACCGCCGCCATCGAGGTTGAGAGCTTCACTGCAGTTATTTCTCTGGAAAAATTTAGCCACATCATAGAGTGTGTGCGGCCCTTCGAAAGTGGCCATCAGTAAATGGTCGTCGTTGGTAATGCCGCAAGCCGTGCGGCGAGTGATTTTGCTGCCGGTCCAACTGGCTGGAAACTTCTCGCCCTTTAAATCAAAAGCAATCTTGCCGTTTTTCAGTAAAAGCGGGCCGCCGCTTACGGCCTGAGTAACATCGTGCCACTCTTTGGGAGTAATACTCCAGGTGACATTGACCTTGTCTCCGCGACTGAGAACTGCTACCGCACTCTTTTTAGAATCAGCCAGAACGAAGCCGCCATAAGGAATGGCGATTGATCTGGGGTGACGATCAATTACTTCGCCGCTACCGTCAACTGCAATCAGTGTGCCGTCATAGGGTAATGAAACGCGCTCTCCCCAACGTCTGGTGTAAAGCACGCAGTGAGAGCCTGAGCTCCTGGGCTGATTGACATTGTTAATCCAGAGCGATTCGTTGCCGGCAATAGAAGTGTGCAAAATACCATGCAAGCCAACTCTGGCAATACGAGCATAACCACCATCGGTAAATCCTAATGCCACCCGGCTATATAATGGGCCGGAGAGCCACTCTCCATCAAGCATCAAAGTGCCTAGTGGTGTGCCATTCCCTTTAAAATAATTGGCGTTTATTGCGGCAATAGCACCCGAATCGCGCACATGATCGTGCACGTCTTTCAAGCCATGAAAAGTTGAAGAGGCAGGCACAGGGCGCACCATCAATGGCGACACCGACATATTTACATCAATCAAATTGATGCGCGTTTTGCCTGCGTATACCTTATATATGACACCTGGTCCGATTGTTCTCGTAGATGACGCGGCGAAGGGCACACCAGCATGAACTGGCTTTGCCACCGGTATATTTTTAACCGATTTTTTGGCAGCGGCAGCAGCGGCCGCCGCAGCAGCAGCTTCTTTAGTTTTCACCCACTCGAGTTTTGTGTAAGCGCCACGCTGTATTTTGGCAGCACGCTTGTCGCTGCTTCTTGTACTAAATTTGGCACTATTCTTGGAGCGATTTTTTGAACCATGGTAAAGGTTGGTCGGGGCTACAGAGCCTAGCCTGGTTGCTCCCAGGCGCGGCACTCCCATTGCCACCACTTCGCGTTGTGCCTGAGCTTGTGGCATAGCCAGGCTGACTGAGCCAGATAAAGCCACCAGACCTAAGAGGATGGAAGTGAGCGAACTCTTCAATTTAAGTGGTACCCCAGGAACAGAAGCAAAAGAAAACCTATTTCTTACACCTAGCTAACATATACCCATTTCTACTACGAATTTCACCGCAGCGCAAATAAGATCATGCGCTTTGCCGCTTGCAAAGCGCGTTTATGATATATCCAGGCGACATTCACCCGGCTAGACGGCCATATCTACTTAACCGCGAGATAGCGCTCTCTATAGCTATTGACCGCATCTTCTCGTAATTCTTCCGCCATGAGCGGAAATCCGAGTTCAATTCTCTGCTCGAGGTAACCACGCGCCACTCGTTCAGACAGTTTGCGAATGCGCAAAATATTGGCCATGCGTTCGTCACGCCCGAGCACTCCGCGCGCATCGAGCAGATTAAAGGCGTGCGAACATTTGAGAATTTGCTCGTAAGCAGGCAACACAAGCTTGAGTTTACCTTTTGCCGAATTATCGAGCAGGCGCAGTGCCTCTTTCTCAGCCAGATTGAAGAGCGTTTGCAGCATTTCAGGATCGCTTTGCTCAAAATTGTAGCCAGACTGCTGCACTTCGTTTAAGTGATAAAGCTCGCCATAAGTGACATGGTCATTCCACTTAAGCTGATAAACACTGTCCACATTTTGCAGATACATAGAAAGGCGCTCGAGGCCATATGTAATTTCAGCGGCAACCGGCCGCACTTCCAGGCCACCAGCCTGCTGAAAATAAGTGAACTGCGAAATTTCCAGGCCGTCCAACCAGACTTCCCAGCCAACACCCCAGGCACCGAGCGTGGGCGATTCCCAGTTATCTTCCACAAAGCGGATGTCATGCTCGAGCGGATTAATACCAAGCTGCTTCAAGCTTTCCAGATAAATCTCTTGAACATTGTCAGGAGAGGGTTTAAGGATTACCTGATATTGAAAATAATGCTGCAGGCGGTTGGGATTGTCGCCATAGCGGCCATCAGTGGGACGGCGGCAAGGGTCGGCACAAGCCATCTTCCATGGTTCAGGGCCAAGCACGCGCAAGAAGGTGCCGGGGCTCATGGTCGACGCGCCCTTCTCCAGGTCAAAAGCCTGCATTACAACGCAGCCATGACTGTCCCAAAAACTATTGAGAGTATGGATGACCTGTTGGAAAGTGAGTGCCATAGCGAAGTTCCTCTGTTCATGCGGCTTTTAAGTCTAACACGTCAAGAGATAGGCGAAATATTGGCAACGCCAATCAGCCGGTAAGTGGTTACGATTGACCCCATTACCATTAGAATGGATGAACACTAATAGAGGATATGCACATTGAGGTCCGACTTCGAAGACGTTCAGATTAAAGAATCGAGTAGTCCAGCCTTTATGGTTCAGGCCCTGGCACCCAAAGTAAAACTATTACTCGACAACATTAACAGTGTGCTGGTGGGGCAAGAACATGCCACCAAGCTTTCAGTAGTCACTCTGCTGGCCGGCGGCCACGCACTGATTGAAGACGTACCCGGCGTGGGCAAAACCTTGCTGGCTAAAACACTGGCGCTTTCGGTGCATGCCAAGTTCAAGCGTATTCAGTGTACTCCCGACCTTCTACCTTCAGACATAAGCGGCGTGAGCATTTTCGAGGCTAAAGAGGGCGTTTTCAAATTCATGCCCGGGCCGATTTTCACAAACATTCTGCTCGCCGATGAAATTAACCGCGCCACTCCGCGAACACAGTCAAGTTTGCTGGAAGCGATGGAAGAAAACCAGGTCACCACAGATGGTGCCACGCGCAGATTGCCCGACCTGTTTTTCGTCATCGCCACAGAAAACCCAATTGAATATCACGGTACGTTTCCACTGCCTGAAGCCCAGTTAGACCGATTTATGATTTCGCTATCGCTTGGTTATCCAACTCCCAGGCAAGAAGTTGAAATTCTCGATAAGACCCTTAACGAAGCATCTTTCACAGTGGAAGCGGTTTTGACGGAAGATGAAGTGCTGGAAGCAAAGCATGTAGTCAAAACAATCGTGGTTGATCAATCAATCAAAAATTACATAGTCTCTATTGTGGGCGCCACTCGCAAACATCCATCAATTGTGCTCGGGGTCAGCCCCCGGGGCAGCCAGTTGTTGATGCGGGCGGCACAGTCGGCCGCACTTGTTGATGGTCGCCATTACGTCAAGCCTGACGACGTAAAACTTCTGGCGCCATATGTGTTGGGACACAGAATCATTCCCAAGGTAAGAGACAACCGGGTTAGTCATGCTCAACTTATTGAAAGAATCCTCGAAGAAGTCCCCGTTCCGGTTTAGGTTCGCTACCGGCCCCGAGGCAGAAAAACGCGCCAGGGCTGTAGAAGAAGAAAGTGGCCTGAAAGGAATCAGACTGACTATCCCCTTCACCAGCACGCACTTAAAGCTGGTGGTGGAAGAGCGATTTTTTGTGATGGTCACAATAATTGCAGTGCTGTATATTTTCGCTGGTGAAACCGGCAGCGAGTATATTTATTTGCTTACAGCAATTGCGGTTTCAGCGCTGGCTCTGGGCGTCTTCATTCCGCTCATGCAAGTTTTAGAAACCAATGTGCAGTTCAATTTGCCCAAAGAAGCAGTTTCGAAAGAACGGCTTAATTTGCGGGTTAAAGTGGTGCGCAAAAATTGGTGGGGCCCTTTAGCCAAGCTCTTTCCGATCAAATGGCTGCTGGTGAAAATTAAATTGACGCGCCAGGGCGAAAAAGAAAATATGCTGCGCTCGATTATGGTGGAACAGCTAACAAAAGAAGCCTGGGTAGTGGCACAAACGCCTAAATTGCGGCGGGGAATTTACAGCCTGCAATCAATTGAAATTTACTCCTGCTATCCATTTGGCCTGGCCTGGTGGGTTAAAAGTTACCCGCTCACAACTCGCTTCACTGAAGAAAGACACAGTCAGACCGCCACTTACACGAGTATTCAGGCAGCGGATGCAGCACGCACCACAGGCAGTGCGCCGCAAATGATTGTTTTTCCTCGCACCGATAGTGTTGAAGGAAATTTTCTATTTCGACTAAGGGCTGTGGGCGACTCCGCTTTGTTTTTCTCTTCATCAAGGCCCATTGCCGCTCTTTCTTCATCCTCAGTGCGCTCACTGCGTGAGTTTCGCCAGGGCGACAGCCCACGTTTGATTCACTGGCCCACCAGCGCTCGCACAGGCAAGCTAATGATTCGCGAATTTGAATCAGAAGGTTTACCAGGCTTTGACGTATTGCTCGATTTAACTTCTGCCTGGCAGAGCGAAGATCAATTTGAGCTAGCGGTGTCCACGGCACTTTCGCTTTTGCAACTGGGTTACAAACTGGGTGGCTCGCCTGAGCTCTTTGTCATTCCCAGCCTGGACGAAGATTTAGACAAGTTGCCGTCCATTCTCACTGACTTGCCGCCACTTGCCCCTGGTATCGGGTGGGCTGCGCAAATTCTTGCTAGAGTGGATGCATTGACGGTAGACAGCCCCGATTATTCGGTAAAGGTGCCTCGAGTGGGTGACGCAGAAACTTTAGCGTTGTTGACGATTCGCCCTGCCGCCGTTAGCGCCGAGGCGCTTGAAGCCTATCAGGCCAATGTAGCCGATCAAAATCAGGGTGGAGACCAAAACGGAGATGAAGCCGTTGAAGTTCCGCAAGATCGCACTGTGATGATGGCGCCTCCGGCAGCCTCACCAAAACAAGTTGATGTCTGGGTTATGTCACGGGCCTATCTTGAAGCAGACTCTGACAGACTGAATGAAAGTGACGCTCTCGATGACGCATTATCTAACAAGGCGCGCATTCCGCTGCACGCGCTAGGTTCAGGTGACCGCCGGCAAGGGCCGGCAGTACCGGGCAGCTCCGCACCTCCAGGCCGCGTGCTGGCTACGCTCTCCGAATATGAGGAGATGCCGCACCTGTGAACACCCTGAAGAAAAAACCAGCTGCTAAACCTCCTAAAGCTGCTAAAGCTGCGACGGCAAAAAAGAAAAAAGAAGTGCGGGCAGAACAATCGCTCGGTATCAGAATCGTGGCCATGATCATGAATCTTTTACTGATACTTGCTTCAGCCAGCTACGTTCCGACTTTACCGCTGACTACTTTTCTCTTTTCTATGACTGCAATTCTGGGCAGTTATCTGGCGTACATTTATAGAGACAATCGCCCGGCCTGGGTTGGCACCATTCCTACTGTTGCCACCATGGTGCTCTTTACCAATTTCTTTTTTGAACTCTTCACAGGTTACTCGAGCGCCACGCAAACCGCTGTGGGAGCCTTTATTCATATGCTCACCGGTTTGCTCGCCCTGCATTGCTTCGACTTACGCAGCCGCACCGACTTTTCCATCTCAGCCTTAATTGGCCTTGGTTTGCTTACTTGCCTTGCCGGCATGGCCAAAGATCTGGTCTACGGATTTTACATTTTTACCTACACCATTCTCGCCGGTTTGCTTCTCTTTTATGATTCGTCTTCGCGCTCTCACGAAATTGGCCCGTCGCGCGCAGTGGCCGCTGCTGCCGCCGCTGGCCCAGGGGCTCCAGGTGGCCTAGGTGCCGTAACCAATGTAGAACAAGTGGTAAAGCGCTTGCGCGTGGCCTCTATGGCGGCGCTAATTCCGGTTTTCGCATTACCATTTCTCAGTGTCTTAGCTTTTAACAGCATGCCGCGCATTGATTCGGTCATCGATATTTTCAAAGACAATTTTGTCAGAGCGCGTTTTCCTGTATCGGCCAATTTAAGCGGCCAGCTGGGAAAAGGCGGCCACAGCCAATCTATAAGAGGCGGCGCACCTGACTCGAAAGCACAAGGTGGTGCCAGTTATACAGTTAAAGGCGGCGGCGAAGATGGCACCGCCAGCGGTGCCCGGCCAGACAAAGAAAAACTTGACTCACGGCCAGGAGACGGCACTGGTCACTCTGGTGGCATCAGCGGCGGCAAAGATGGCAAACGAGGCCAGGCTGGCCTCGGCCCCAAATCTGGTGCTAAAGATCCAGAAGCGCTGAAGCGGGCCGCCATGGAAAAAGCTCTAAAAGAAGCCCATGAGCGCGAAACTGTTGACTTAGACGGCAGCGCCAGCCAGCTTGAAACTGTGGTTTTAAAAGTCGCTTCGCCTCAGCCTACATACGTCAGAAGGTATACGCTAAACAATTTTGACGGACTGAAATGGTCGCGCTCTTATCCGGTTAATCCCACAGATATCGCCAACGGACCTACAGATAAATTAGGCTTCGACCTCACTGCCAGCGACGCGGTTTACGTGCCGCCAAATCTGCCTACACTGGAAGTGAAACAAGATTTTCGCATTGAGAAAGACAATGTATTCGGCCACATTTTGCCCCATAGCTGGATTCCACAGCTGGTCAAAATTAAAGGCGAAAGCGAAGGCTCAAACAAAAAAGATGCGCGCGAAGAGATCAAAATTGATGGTGATGGTGCCATCAAACTGCCTCAGGCCCTGAATCAAGGATCGAGCTTCAGCGTCACATCGCAAATACCTGTGTATGACTTTGAACAAATGCGCCGGTTGCCTCCTGAAACTATTGAACAAGTGGGTGAAGAACGCGACAGTGAAATTAAGCTGGCAAAAAGTTGCCTCGCAAGGGCCAGTGATGCCACTTCAGACAAGATTGAAAAACTCTCTTTAGAAATTACAGGAGCAGAAGGCAACTGGTTCTTAAAAGCAGATCGCATCGCCGAACATCTGCGTAAAAATTACAAATACAACACCACCAGTTTTACCGAGAAGAGCGTCGCGGAGACAGAGACCGAAGCGAAAAAAACAGAGGGTAATTTGGCGGAAGATTTTCTCTTCGTGAATAAACAAGGCGACTGCCGACAGTTTGCCACCGCTTTTGCTCTGCTTTGCCGCGCCCAGGGCATTCCTACCCGCCTGGTGACCGGATTCACCCCTGGGGAGCTGAACAAAACCACAGGTTTTTACGAAATTAAAGGCAAAAACAGCCACGTCTGGGCTGAAATTTATTTGCCCTACTGGAACTGGGTGCCATTTGATGCCACCCCTGGTGGCCAGTTACCGGCCCACGAAGAAGGCGGCAATGCTCTCAGCCGCTTCATCAGGAGCGGTCTAGCCAACCCTTTCGGACAGAGCTATGCAGCTTCCCGAAAAAGCAAGAAAACTGCCGGCTCACAAAATGGCGAGCAAGGCAAAGAGGGAGATAAAGAGCAGAAGAAGAACGACTTCTGGAATCTTGACACTGACAAAAGCAAAAATCAGAAAATGCAGCTGCCGGTGCTTGGCACAGTTGACCAGGGAACCATGCAACAAATTCTGAAATATAGCGTGGTGGTGATCGCTACTCTGATTTTGCTGGTGGTTTTATTCGTCTACTTGAGGCAGCGTAAAGAAGCGCAACTAAAAGACTTTATGCAGACGCACAAACCATCCACCTTGATTTTCCTTGATGTGTTGACAGAATTAAAGCGTTACGAATTGCTTAAACATCCCACCGAAACCGCTGATGAATTGACTCTGCGATTGAGCGATCGCTTCGCCGAGCTAGCCGAAACCGGTGCCTATATTCCTGAAAAGCTGCCCGGCGTGGTGAGCCAGTTTATGGAAATATATTGCGAAGATAGATTTGGCGGCGATGATCGACTGGATGAATTGACCCAGATGTCGGCACATATTAAGAGCCTTGCCCATACTAAAGGCCGCAAATAATGCTGCCAAGAGCTAGTAGAAACTGTCTGAACGCGCTAAAGTGAGTATACTTGCACGATACGCTCTAAAAGTGTGTGTTTAACAGTGCGTTTCCAAGAGACGAACGAAAACACCACCACGAGCTGATCGCCAGGTTATCGCGACAATCGCGGGCGAAACGAAAAAATACCTTCGGCTCTAAAAACGGCTGATGGCGACAACGATTGGCTCTACGAGGCTAAAAAGAGAAAAGAAATGCAACAGGTAAGAACCGGAGCGCAGCAGCAACAAGAGTTCGTTCCTCCATACCCTTCAACCATCGCCGAAACCGGCATGAAAGAAGGCTTTTTAGAAGAGCTGATTCTCAAAGACATTTACATGGTTAACTTTGCCCTGGGTCGCGAAATCGCCTCAAGGACCATGCTTCCATTCAAGATTATCGAAGAAATTCTTGAAGTACTGAAAAAGCAATTGCTGATTGAAGTGAAAAGTTCAGGTGGTCTAGCTGACTACGAATACACTCCAACAGAAAAAGGCCGCGACAGAGCCCGCGCTTACTTCGACCACAACGCTTATGTTGGCGCATGTCCTGTGCCATGGAGCCGTTACATCGACTCTTTGAAATATCAGACCATTCGCCGCGAGCATGTCACTCCTCGTGACCTTGAAGTTGCTTTCTCAGACATCATGGTCAACCGTCGAACCATTAACGCCGTTGGTCCAGCTATTAACTCCGGCCGCGGGATGTTCCTCTTTGGTGAAGCCGGCAATGGCAAGACCTCCATTGCAGAAAGAATTGTGCGCTCCTTCAAAGGCCACATCTTCATTCCTTACGCAGTTGAAATCGACGGTCAGATCATCCGCGTATACGATAACCACAACCACGAACAGGTATCTGCAGCCAACTATCCAAGAGACTACGACCACCGCTGGGTTCGCATTCAGCGCCCTTGCGTAGTGGTGGGTGGTGAGTTGACGATTGATATGCTCGAACTACAGTTCGACTATGGTACCAAGCTGTACGAAGCGCCCATTCAACTTAAGAGCAACTGCGGTTTGCTTCTGATCGATGACTTTGGCCGCCAGAGAATCGACCACAAATCACTTTTGAATAGATGGATTGTGCCTTTAGAAAAGCGTGTTGACTACCTGACACTGCACACCGGTAAAAAACTGGAAGTGCCGTTTGAACAGTTGATCGTCTTCTCCACAAACTTGAACCCAGCCGACCTTGTTGACGAAGCGTTCCTGAGACGTATTCCTTACAAGATCAACATCACCAATCCAACTGAAGACGAATTCAAATGGATCTTCTTGCAGTATTGCCAGCGCACCGGCGTTCCATACAATGAAGAAGCTGTGAACTACCTGATTGAGTCGCAATACAGAAGCGGTAAGCGCATGATGCGTTGCTGCCACCCACGCGACATCGTTGACCAGGTTATTAACCTCTGTGCGTTCTTGCAAACCGACCCCAGACTCTCAAGAGAGTATCTGGACCACGCTTGCGCTGTTTACTTCGCCGCAATGGGCAAATAATCAGTAATCGAAAGCTAGTTAGCCAAAAGCTAAATTAGACGCTACTCACCATTTAGCAACAGGGCCTCATGATAACATGGGGCCTTGTTGCTTTAACCGAGAGTCATAAGTGGCAAAGTCGCTTTTAGCAGACGAATTTTTGGTAGATGAATTTTTAGGCACTACCAGTGGTGCCTCCACTCTGGCGCGTCTTTTAGCACAGTCAACCAGCACCATTAAACTGAAGCGGCAGGCCAGGGCACATATTTTATTGTGCGGAGTGAGCGCCACCTGGCTTATTTGCCTGGTCTTAACAGACAGCACCACCCAGTCTATCGCCTGGTCGGTGGTGCTCATGCTACTGCTGCTCTATTCCCTTTCACGCTTACTTGGCCTCATTGAAGAACTAAAATATCGTCTATCCAGCGATGCAACACCCTCAGATCTTTCTGAAACCAACATTACGGAGCTGGCGGCTCTAACTATTTCGGTATCATCGGCGGTGCTCCTGGCTGCAATTGTTCTGCTTCAACTCGACTTCACTCGTTTGCACAAACCTGTGGTCAACAGGCAAGTTGTCGACATTGAACTGGTATCTCCCAAAGACGCGGTCGACCACCACGATCTACTACCAGCCACCAGTGTCGAAACGGCTATAAAAAAGCGTAGCGCTGATCAGATTACAGCACCGAGCGAAAATTTAGCTGGTGCGCCTGTTCGCCCCACGCCGATTATTAGGGCGGAAGAACCCCTGAAAGAGCCAGTTAAAGAGCCTGTCAACCAACCGTCTAAAACACCGGTTAAAGAACCTGTCAAGAAACCTGGAGATGAACCTGCCAAAAGTCCTATCAGAGAACCAGAAAAGCAGCCCACCAGGCCACTGTCACAGATGGAAAAAATGGCCATGATGGGAATGACGGAAACTACCGAAATTCCAGGAAGAAAAATTCCACTGACTTTTAAGGCACCGAGCAACTGGAAAACAGTAGTGGTGGCACAAGACAGAGATAAATCAGTAGACTTCGCCACTTATTCTGCCAGCGCGGCCCTTGAGCACCCCACTGTCAAATCGGCCGATTATCGCAATCAGGGTCAAGCATATCTGTCAGAAACCAGACCGGTAGACATGATCGAGTCTATAGATAATGATGGCGACGCCACTTTACGCACTCAATCAGGAGGGCGCTCCGCCGGTGGTGCCGGCGCAGCTAGTGACCTGCACGCTTATTTAAAATTGCTCAACCGCCGGGTGAAAAGTTTCTGGATTCCGCCACGCGGTTTAAATCGCCTGGCCATAATTCAATTTCGCATTAAAGCCAACGGTACTCTCGTAAGCACCACCGCATTGCCCCATGAGGGCGAGGTTGACCATGAGGCAGAATCGGCAGCCGTAGCCGCCATCACCAAAGCATTTCCATTTCAACCGCTACCAAAAGAAGTTAAAGCTGGTTACCTTGATGTTCGGTACACTTTCAATTATCGCTTCAATGAAATCGACGAAGTGAAAAGCGGTCGATAAAAAGGTATTGCTAATGCAAAGGCCCGTATAAAGTTTTCTCGTAGTCGCTAACTTTTCCATCTCGGCAAATAAGCTTAGTGCCGGGAAGAGCTTTTTGAAGTAGACGCATGTCGTCTTTACTGTAGGCAGGCAGTGGGAGTTTGAGGGTATGCAGGTGTGTGCCCTTAAGCATAAGCAGGTCGCTGGTGGCCAGTTTGGTGTCGTTGAGCGCAAGATGGCGCAATGACTTCATATTCTTAAGAAGAGCGAGCCCTTTTCCTGTCACCAGAGCCTGGGAGAGACTGAGAAATTTTACTTTCTGCAAGCTACAGATCTCTTTCATGTTGCTGTCTTTGACGCCGCAGCGCCTCAGGTGAAGCGCCTCGAGGTTTTGAAGCTTGCTTAAATAGCCATAGGTCTTACTATCAAGGATATTGGCGGACAAATCGAGATAGGTAAGTTTGCGCATATCAGAAAAATCTTTAAAGCAGGTGCCGTTAATCCCGGTCATAAAGCAGGTTAACCGCTCCAGATTAATCAAAGACCTGAGCGGTGCTAAAGAGTCGTCTGTTACCTCACACATGGACAATTCAAGATGACGCAGGCCGGTCAAATGCGATAACGGTTTAAATGATGTAGCCAGGTCGGACATAATGCCTGTGCCACCAAAACTCAAGCAATCAACCACATTGGCATCCAGCCGTCTCAATACGTCAGGCTGCTCGGTTAACTGAAAAGATGCCACCAGGTAGACTACACCCTGCTCAGGAACTTTGACTGACAGAGTGCCTTTGGCCTCTCCAACAAAGCGGCCGAGCCCCTCGGCGACCATTTTGCTGTCCGGATAATGATGCGGATCTACGGGATCTTTATAGACGTAAACACGGCCGAGAGAAAATTGGCTGGGAAAGACCAGCTTGCGCATTTTAGAATTCGCCGCCGGCTGTGCGGTCGGCGCAGCGAAAACATTTGCCGTGCTAAGAAATAGAGTTAGCAGCACGGTTAGATATAGAGCCAGTTTTACACTCTTACTATTCATCAAGCGTGCCGCCGGAAAAGCTTGCGCATTTTTAAAAATCTACTTTCTAATAGATGCCAGCTGACAAAAGCAAAGCTATAACTGAGCAATAAAGCCAGACTAAATTTAAGCAGCCAGAAAAACGGCGAGGTCAGCGGCACTTTGAAAATTTCCTGCAGCCATATTTCTGCTAGAGAAATAAAATACATATGCACAAGATACATGGCATAAGTAAGCTTTCCGAAAGAGGCAAGAATTTTATTACTGAAAACTTTCGCCACTACAGGTGATACCAGAGCGCTAATGAGAAAAAGCAGACAACCCATGGCCACGCAGCTGAACATGAAAATATTCAGGTAACTGTTCTTAGAAATCTCTGGGAAAACCAGAGTACAAAGGAGAATAAGGAGACCCAGAGCAACAAAAATATAGTTCTTGAATTTTGCTATTTTCTCTTTAAACTCAGGAAAATAAGAAATGGTTACGGCGCAGACGGCGCCTGCCATCAGTGGTTCCAGATGCGAGAGAGTAAAATAGTAATAGAGGCTAACTGGATAAGTCATGTGCACGACGTAATGGGAGAGGTACCAGAGCACGGCTCTAGCGGCCAGAGACAAAACTGTTAGAGCCAATATAAGGCGGTAAATTGCTTTTGGAGTCGGTAATATTTTGAGCAAAAATGGCCATGTCAAATAAAATTGCTCTTCCACCGCCAGTGACCATGTGGGCAGCAACAAGAAAACATCTGGCGGTTTCATGAACTTAATCATCACCGAAGGAAAAGCCATGCTGATATTGCCGCAGAACAGTGCCAAGGGCAAGCCTTGCTTGAATAAAAATTCTCCATAAAGTTTCAAATTGAGACTTTGCCAGTGCAGCACAGGTACAAGAATAATGGCAAAAAACAAAAGCAAATAGTAAACAGGCCAGATGCGCAGTGCCCTCCTGGCAAAAAACAATTTAAAAGAGATACTATTGAACTGTTTTTTCTCTGCCAACAAAAGATGAGTGATGAGAAATCCGCTCAGTGTGAAGAAAATATCGACGCCAATCCAGCCCCAGGCACTGATTGTGTCTACCACTTTCAAAATAACGTCAGGCAATACTCTTTGGGCCTGAGGAATCTTTCCCACATGGTGCACAAACACAAGAATAAAAGCCAGAGAACGTATACCATCAAGTTGAGGCCAGTACATCTCAGCACCACCACTGGTGGCTTTGGCTGTAGCGGCTTCTTGGGGCGGCGGATCTGTGATAAGTCGTTGTTCTTCAGTCATTCAATGTTTCAAGACGGCCTGCATAACATAACATGGCAGACCTCCTGCAACGCTTAAAATGTTTTTGACACTTCTCAAAGCCTGAAACTCAGGTAATAGCCGGTCTTCTGGCATTCGCTGTCTGCAAACAAAGGTAAGCAAAAGGGCATTGCACAGGGGCAATAGGGTATGAACGACGGCGTCATCAGCCTGCCGTTCAGGTGGCAATCTTGCTCGCCATAACCTGGCGGAAAGACCGTTAATGACTGATTGACACCCTTGCAGACGCTGCTCAACTCGAGCACTGGTGGGTCACTGCGCTTACCAGAACGAGATATCTTAATTGGCCACGCAGGCCTTACCAGTAAATGCTCGGGCTTGAGCGTCAATTCTTCTTGTGAGTTAAAACCGGGTGGGCTGACCCGAGGCACACCACGGTTACTGAGATAACGAATAAAATTGCGCGCATCACTATTTTTAATGGCACTAGAGCCCGGCTCTTTCGACCAGACGAAAAAAGCCAGGTTGCCCCGGTTGACAACAACTTCTTGGCCAGTACAGAAAAACTCTAAGAGTGGGCTTTCAATATAAGAAACCGCCGTCAACATAATAAAAGCCAGAAATAGAAGAACACAGGCAAGCCGAGGACGTAGCTTGCCAAAAGCCATCACCCCCATGAGCAAAGCGCAGTAAAGAACCACGTGGGCAGCCTGCGGCCTGGCCACTGTCAGCGAGGCCATGGGTAACGCCGCTAAGCAATGTGCAGTTTGCATCAACCAGGCCAGGGGAAACTGAGCCAGCCAGTCAAGACAAAAGCAACCAGACGCTGCCAACTTCGTCACTAGTTCTAATTGCGGAGAGTGCGCGTATGTTTGTTCAGCAATGGCCGCCAGTAGGGACGAGACAAAGCCAAGAACTGTTAGTGGCACCACCACAGGCTCTGCCAGTAAATTGGCAGGCAAAACCAGAATGGAAAGCTGCTGAAACACCAGCAACTGAATAGGCAACACGGCAATTTGCGCTGCCACTACTACCGATACCAGAGAAGCAATAATTTTAAGCAAACGATTTTCGATTTGTTTGAGCCAGACCAGTTCAAACAAAGGATAAATATAGATAATGCCAAATGTAGCACCATATGACAGCTGCAAGCCCACATCAGCAACACTAAGCGGATCAAGGGCCAGAGCAATCAAAAGAGCCACCGCCAGTGCACTGCCATGAGCTAATTTAACAAAAGCCAGGCGCGCCCACAATGCAATTAAACACATTATCGCTGCTCGACTAACAGACGGGCCGGCACCAGCAAAAGAGGTAAAGAGAACAACGCAGGCAAAGGAAATCCACGTTTGCAGCCAGCTTACCTCAGTAGTACCGCGCTGAAAAAAACGACAAAGTGCCAGAGCCGCCGCCACAATAATGGTTAGATTAAGGCCGGAAGCGGCCAGCAAATGCGACAAACCAATGCGCGAAAACTCTTTTTTTAAATCTTGATCAATAGACACAACCCGATCGCCCAGAACCATTGACGAAAAAAGAGCGCCGCCCACAGCTCCTAGATGCCTGGTGTGAGCGTCGACAATACTCCGCCGCAATACGTTCACCGTGCGGTTAAAGACGCTATCTATAGACTTGCTCGAGCCAAGAACATGTACGTCATCAGCACGGCTACTTAAGCGGGCAAAAATTCCCTGACTGCTAAGCCATCTGGCTTCGTCAAACTCAAAAGAAAAATTCTTTGCTTTGGGTTTGCGCAATATGCCGGATACTTCGACGCAATCTCCCGGCAGCAATGGATCTTGCAAAGGCGCTTCTGAAGCCTCAATGTTGACCAACACCTTGCCGTCCAGACTACGCTTGACTGGATAGTCCAGGCGCTCTGCAGACACCACCAGAGCGCAAGTGTGCTCGTCGCCGTCATTGCGCTCACGTACTTCTTCTATGGTGCCTGCAATTTTTACCCGACCACTACCTTGATAGAAATAAAGGTCGTCGTCATTAGGCCCATGATGTTCTTTGCGCACCATTGTCAAACCAAAACTCAAAGCTAATGCCAAACTTAGCGCCAGAGCCAGCCTGAGGGGCCACAGGCAGAGCGGACGCAAGAGCAAGGGCAACAGTGCCATTAACAGCGCAA
Source organism: Cyanobacteria bacterium auto_48_18 (assembly GCA_036170915.1). Taxonomy (GTDB): domain Bacteria; phylum Cyanobacteriota; class Vampirovibrionia; order Obscuribacterales; family Obscuribacteraceae. The sequence continues at coordinate 342,382 of JAVHQC010000022.1, read as the reverse complement.
AGGCCGGGTGCATACCCAGGCTGGCCGCTAGCGCGCCACTTAAAACACAAATCGAAAAGCAAGAAAAAGCGCGCGTGGGTGTATAACCCGCCACAGAGGTAGGTGAATTAGGCTGCATAAATTTACTCTCTCAATTGCAGTACAAAAGAGTAAACGTAATTTTGGGGCAAAAAGTTCAATCGAAATTGAAAACTTTAGTTCTGAAAGCAATGAATTAATTTCACTGACTCATGCCTTAGCTGTAGAAAGCACTGATGCAGGCATCTTTATCGATTTTGGGCCTTCCAGTATTTTACACTTGCTTGCCCTGGCAATACCTTCAAGCATGCCGACAAACAGTTGGCCGTGCAACCTTGTGGAAGCGTGCCAGTAACTCATACCATAAATTCCGTTGGGCAAAAATTTCAGTATCTGCACGATTTCAGTTTTCTCATCACCGAGACGCTTTAACCTGAACTCGAGAACTGCCTCACCCGGCAATTTCATCTCAGCCAGAAGCACTAACCGGTGGTCTGGCTCAACGAGCAAGACTCGCCAAAAGTCCAGTGCATCACCCACAGCCAGGTCAGTAGGATGACGACGCCCTTTGCGCATGCCCACACCACCAAAAAGCAAATCTAGCAGGCCGCGCAACTGCCATAACTGGTCGCCGAAGTAGTAGCCTGTTTCTCCACCCAATCGCACAATTGGCTTCCAGGCCTGAGCGAGTGAACCCTTCACCACCATACGATAGCATTCACTATATACGGTGCCTCCAACCCAATCGGGCTCATCCATGGCCACCCACTCCGGATGGCGTATCATGTCTGCTTCAGTTTCTAAGCTTTCAAGATCGTGATACTGTCTGGTTTCTAGAGCCTTGCCAATGGCTGAGCGGCTGTCGAGCAAACTAAGTGGTATCAGATCTCTAATGCGATTTTCTTTGCAGACCACTCCGCAAGACATTCCTTCTGCCAGCGGTCCGACTAAGTATCCAGGAATCGGCGTGGCAAATTGCAGCAAAAAAGCACTGACCTGGCCAGATAGGTACGGCGTTGAGATGATTGTCGGCTCTATGATATTGGCTTCTTTGGCGTAGGCCTTTATTAGTTCTCTATACGTGAGAATTTCGCTTCCACCAATATCGAAAATTTCTCCGTAAGTTTTTTCATTACCAAGACAGCCGACTAAATAAGCAAGCACGTTTTCAATGGCGATTGGTTGATTTTTAGTATCGACTGATTCTGGTGTAACCATCACCGGCAATCTTTCTACCAGATAGCGAAGCAATTCAAAAGACGCACTGCCTGAGCCAATAATCATGGCTGCACGCAAAACAGTTACCGGAACTGAGCCTGATTGCAAAATAGAGGCAACTTCAGCTCTAGAGCGAAGATGCTTACTGAGCTTGTCGTCATCTTCTCCGAGGCCGCCCAGGTAAATGATCTGACGCAACTGAGAAGACTCTGAAGCTGATACCATATTTAGTGCGGCTTGCCGATCTTTTCTAGCAAAATCTCTGGTGTTCTTATTCATAGAATGCACCAGATAATAGGCTATCTCGCATCCCGAAATTGCCATACTTAGTGACTTCGGGCGAAGAATATCAGCCTCCACCAACTCGACATTGGCATGCTGCGACCAAATTTTGCTTTTCAAGTTGGCAAGTGAGCGGCCGCAGGCCCTGACTCTAAAACCGGCGTGCAGCAGTTGAGGCACCAGTCGGTTGCCGACATAGCCAGAAGCGCCTATAACTAGAACAGGTGAATCAGGCATTGATAAAACCTCAGTAAATGGCGGTTGTTATGTTTGCCTTTAGGCCAGGTTAACCACACTTGCAATCATAGCCATTTTTAGCCGACTTTTACCCTTTGTGATTAGATTCACCGCAATCCTCCGTCAGTCCAAGCTCGGCGCGTCGCTTCTTTGATAGGCCCTGCGATACAAGCACATATGACCTGCGAATGCACTCTTTCAATTCGCTATCACTCAGACCGGGAGATTCATAATGTTGAATCCACTTAAGCCCACGCGACGCCAGATAGGGTGCCGGGCGAAGACCCGGCTGCTCTCGAAGCATCTCGAAGTTCATTTCACTGACTTTAAAAGTAATTGCGCCACTACTATTTGTTGCCCAACCGCCAATCGCGAAAACCTTTCCGCCAATTTTCCAAACATGAGCTCCACCCCACTGCACAACGTGAGAAGCGTGGGGAAAAGCCTTGCAGAACTTGTTAAATTGAAGATAATTCACTGCTCACATTTATTCCCAAATCTCAGGTTATCGCCATGGCTGTTCAGCTAGTTTGGTTCAAAAAAGACCTGCGGGTTTTGGATCATCAACCTCTAGCCATGGCGGCGAAACATGGGCCTGTATTATGCCTCTACGTAATTGAACCAGCAGTAATTTTTGCCGAAGATTTTGATTCCAGTCATCAGGTCTTTATCAACGATTGTTTGCATGAATTGCGTCAAAATTTGCTCAAAATTGGCGGCAGCCTGTTCGTTATGCAGGGTGATCTCCCTGAAGTTTTCAAAACTCTTCAAGACAAGATAGCTTTTGAAAAAATCTGGTGCCACGAAGAAACAGGCAATGACATAACCTACAAACGAGACCTACGCGTGCAGGCATGGTGCAAAAATGCCGGCATCGCTTATGAAGAGATTCCTCAGAACGGCGTGGTAAGACGATTGCGCAATCGCGACGGCTGGAGTGCCAAATGGTTTGAACGCATGAGCACCCCTGTCACAGCTGTGCCACCACGATTACAACTGCCAGAAAATTTCACACTTACAGATGTGCAGACGGGAGCGATTCCAACACTGGCAGAGATTGGCTTAGCTCCATCTACCAAGCCAAAAGCACAGGTAGGAGGAGAAGCAATTGCCCAGGAAGAGCTGCTTTCTTTTTTGTCTCTACGAGGCAAAAATTATCGCTATGAAATATCGAGCCCTCTGAGCGCACAAAATTCGTGCAGCAGACTGAGCCCCTATCTGACTTTTGGTGCCATATCTTCGCGTGTAGTTTACCAGGCCAGCGTGGCACGTCGACAGAATTTAGCAAGCGCAGGAAAAGAGAGCAATGCCAGACAAAGCGCCTGGCAAAAGAGCCTGGCATCTTTTGAACAACGTCTTATCTGGCGTTGCCATTTCATGCAAAAGCTTGAGGACGAGCCGGCTATTGAGTTTCACAATATGTCCCCAATTTACGACGACCTTCGCGAAAGTGATTTTCGCCAGGACTATTTTGCGGCCTGGTGCAACGGCATGACTGGGTATCCGATGGTTGACGCTTGCATGCGTGCTTTAAAAGAAACAGGCTGGGTCAATTTTCGCATGCGAGCTATGCTTGTATCTTTTGCCTCTTTCGATCTCTGGCTTCACTGGCGCCCCACTGCAGTTTATCTTGCTCGGCATTTTCTAGATTTCGAGCCCGGTATTCATTATTCTCAATTCCAAATGCAAGCAGGTACAACGGCAATCAATGACATTCGTGTCTATTCGCCAATAAAGCAAGGTCTAGAGCAAGATCCTGACGGCGAGTTTATTCGTCAATATGTGCCGGAGCTCAAAGATGTGCCTTTAGAATATTTGCATCAACCAGAATTACTGCCACCACTTTTTCAGCAATTTCATGGTTGTGTAATTGGCAAAGATTATCCATCTCCCATTGTCGATCACGCTATAGCAGCCAAAAGCGCCAAAGACCGCATTTTTGCTTTGCGCAAAACAGAGGCTGCCAATTTAGATGCAGAACGTGTTTTTCAAAAGCACGGCAGCCGAAAAAAACCGGGTGGAAAAGCCTGGCGATGAGCGAGAAAAATTATTACCGAGAGCAGAAACTACTGCCTAGGTCTAGCGAAATTGTCGTGATAACCAAGAATATTGGTTCCACCAGTCAATTGCAGCACCTTGTTATCTCGCATTTTGGCGGCAGTCTCGGCAAATATTTTATTCAGTTCAACCATGTCAGGGTTGGTTGGTGAATAATTTTCAGCCAAACGCAAACAACCTTGAGCTCCGTTATAGCTCTTGCGCTGTCCGGTGGTTTCAAAAATGTCTTTGTTGTTGGCGCCGTCGTCTATCAGAAAATCGTAAGAGCCTCCACCGTCTTTGCCATTTGCATTTTTGGCAGCGGCCATAGCCATGTAAGCCAGAGCCTGGTCACGATAGAGTTTGCCAACCACTTTGGCGTACTCTTGCATTTTGGCATCGGCTTGCTGGCGCAAAGCGTCATTGCCTTCAGCAGCGGCTTTCTCAGACACCTCTTTGGCCTTGGCACCCTTCTCGTTGTAATAGAGAATCAGGCGATCAGGCGCTTTGATGTACGTTTTGATGAACTCTTTATCAAGCACCTTCGCTTCTTTTACCAGTTCATCAAAGGCACCACGAATATCATGTTTGCCATCGAGAATTTTATTGATGTCTTCTTGCGCCTCAGCTGAGTATTTTTTCAAATCATCAACTTCGCTTTTCTGCGGCAACTCACCCTTAATAGTGATCGGCTTATCAGGATTATTCTGATTATCATTGATAATCCCCTGAGTGAGCTGAGCGGCCTTATCAGCGCTGTTTCTGGTGCGCAGCATATAGTGCAGCGAACGTCCACCTACGTCTAGTTGATAGCCTTGCAGCATATAGTCGGGCTCACTATTTTTGTCAGCAATGCGAGTACCCTTATCTAGAATGTGACGAGACAAAGCGCCGGTTGTGCTGGCGTCATCGCGCAGAGCAAGAAGCCTTTGTTCAGCACCCAATTGATTCCACTTGGTGGTCATAGCCGCGAAGCTGGCATCAACGTTGGCAGCGACCCAGTCTTCCTTCTTATTCAAGACTTTGCTCATGGCCGAGTCTACGTGTTTGAGTGAACTGTACGAGCGATCGGCATGATCTTCTTGCACACTCTCGCGAGCATTCTCAGTTTTACCCTTAAGATTGCCGCCGATGTTGTCTTGATACAAGTGCATGGCAGTCGGAACTATGGTACCTAGACCCGCGATGGTGGCTTTAGCCCAGGGGTTTTTGGCGTATGTAGCCAGAGTCAAACTGCCGGCCACAAAGGCGCCGTTCCAACCATCGAATACACCAGTAGCCGCGTTCCAACGATCAGGGGCAGTTAGGCCGGTTGTTCTGGCCACACCATCAACTATCTGGCTGCTGGCAATACCTACAATCGGAGCCGCCATTTTCCATCGGCCGGGCATGGCAGCAAAGGCCATTGGCGTGGCTAACTGGCTAACGTTCCACGATTCGTGCACACCTTTGTCACCAGCAATTTGTCTGGTGATGGAACGGTCAGTAGTGATCGCCGTATAGTCGAGCAGTGTGCCGCTAAGGCCGATGCCCATGCGTTTCATCCAGCTAGGCGAGTTATCAACCAAACTGGCCAGGCGACCAGCCTTCTGCTTGGTGGCAGCATCAGTGGCAGCTTCGGCAGTGATTCGATTTTCTAAAACTTTCAGTTCGTCTGCACTAAAGATTCCCTGTACTTTTGCTTCTAAATGAGTGCTTGTTTTCAACCCGGTTTTGCTGCGCTCTTCTAAGAAGGCCAGCTTCTCTTGAGCTTGTTTAGCAAGGTCACCTTTCTCAGCTACTTCTTGAGCAAGCCGGTCTCTCATTGCTTTGAAATCGGTGAAAGCGGCTTCGTGCGCGGCATTCGGTTTGATTAAATCACCGGCACTGGCTTTAGAAGGATCTAAATTTGTTTGCCACCATTTACCTAACCTACTACTGACGGAATTAGTTTCTGCGCCATTAACCACAGCTTTATCGGCAGCATTGGATATGCCTCTATGAATCATCGGAATCGGCACTGTCGCTGCAGCACCAAAGCCCAAGGCCATCAAAAGATCGGTGTGCTGACCGCGTTTGTTAATGGTCTGCTGCACACGAGCATCAAAAAAGTCACCACCCTGCCACGAATACTGACGGTCGGGTGCAGGCTTGCCGCCTTTTAATTCTTGCGCGGCCTGACCACCAATAGGGTTGCGCTCGTAGGGCTTGGTGGGATCGACTTGTTTACCTTCATGCTGCTTTCTGAAATCTGGATTTACCTGAGGAGTGCCGTTGCCATTGCCTGGATTCTGGTCGGCTCCCGGATACAACGTTCCGCTAGGGCCGTATCTTCCACGTGATGGTCGTTCAACGGTAGGAGAATCGGGAGGGAAATAAGCATCGCGGCCCTGACCCGGCTTACCACCTTCTTTTTGTTGGTCTAAACCATTCTGGAAAGCTGGCGCAACTTGGTTATAAGGTGACTGGGCGACACGATCGCCGAGACTGGTGAGAAGCTTTTGGGTAGCTTCGTCTTGAACCTTGTCTTCAGTTTTACCTTTTTGTGGTGCATCGGTCATAGGGACTCTCCAGAAAGAAAAAGGCGGGCAGTAACTTCTATATGCCACACATCTATCCATATTAAATAAGAGTTAGACATCAGTAAATTCGTAGGATTCCCACTCCCGAGGCTCATCTGCAGCTATTAACCCGCTTGAAAAAGACGCAAGACCTGCACCTGTGGCGTTTCAGCAGTAGTCACAGGGGTTGCCAAGATGTATTCTTAAGATAGGAGTCTAAACCAAATTTAGCGGAAGAAAAACATGAATTTAGACGATCGTTGGGCCAGTTACTGGGAATCAGTGCGCAAAGCCATGCAGCTGGGCAAGTACGACCATGCAGAACCGCTCCTTTATGCCGCCCTTGATATCGCCGAAGATTTCAAACCCGATGACGGACGGCTGGTAATGACGCTGGAATGCCTGGCAGAAATACTCTTTAAGATGGACCGGCCTGTGCAAGCCGAACCGGTGGTCAAACGCATAATAATGATTTATGAGCGCAAATACGGCCCTGATCATCCAGACATTGCCGTATTTACGAACAATCTCGCTCTGCTTTACCACAATCAGAAAAAGCATTTCATGGCTGAAACCGAATATCAAAAAGCGCTCAGCATGCAAACAAAATTGCTGGGCAGCACACACCCACAGACTCTCAATGTAATGGCCAATTACGCTCGACTGCTCACCGAAACTCACCGTGAGCGTGAAGCAAAGCATCTGATTGCCTGCATCAAAGGAGCCCAAACCGGCAGCTGGAAACAATCAGGCGTCTTCAAAGCCTATGTTGCCGAGCCACAAGAGTCGGTAAGCAAAGCTCCTGTAGAAGACATTACTCTTCAAGACATCGCGCTGGTGCCGGTTATAACAGGAAAAGCCGAAGGCGTCGAAGCACCTAACGCAAGCGTATCACAAAATCAGTTAAACCCACTGAGCCCCACTCGACCAGCGGCAACGCCAAGTTCGCTGATGCAAAAGCTGGTGGAGCAACGTAAGAAAGTCGAATAAATCGACCAACGCTGGTTTTACTTAATTACTGTAGCTGGGTTCAGGTAATACATGCTGTGAGCAGCGGCTGTCTGCCCGTTGTACTTAGCACCGGGCTTTTTGTGATACGGCAAATCGCACACAGCGGTGCGAGTAAACACCATCTGGCCGATGCTCATGCCTGCATGCAAGCGCACTGGTCGATTGCCGACGTTGAGAATCTCTAAAGTAATCTGTGCTGGAGGATGGCTGAAGCCGGCGTCAATAAAACCAGCCGTGACGTGAACCATTACACCCAGTCTGGCCAAGCTGGATTTTCCTGTTAGTTGCCCGACAATATAATCAGGTAGACAGACAGCTTCAAGAGTGGCACCAAGAATAAACTGATCTGGCTGCAACACAATGCTGTCTTGCTGCACCTCAGTTACACCTTGCAAAATTGTTTGCGAAGCGTAAGGGTCAATGATGTCGGTGCCGATTTCGTGCCAGGAAAAATGATCACTCAAGCGCACATCATAAGAATTAGGCTGAATCAGACGATCTTCATAAGGTTCGATGATCAGTTTGCCGCTGGAAATTTCTTCACGGATCTCACGATCAACTAAAATCGACATAGCCTTTCCTCTAATGTGATGACTTATTCACGCATTATCAGCACTTAGTATAACCGCAAGAAACACAGAGACTGCAGGCTTCATACTTGAGGAAACTTTTAGCGATGTCACCACATTCGGGGCAAGCCTCAATAGATATATCTATCACTGCAGCTCTTTTGCTATCGATGGATATCGCTTGATTGGGTGAGAAAGCTAGAGCTGAGGTGCCTTTAATCTGAGGACTAGTCACAGTCCCCGCGCGGCCAGCAAAGCGTCGCTTTTTTAGGCTATCATCAAACTCGCGAGCTTGAAGAGTGTCGGCGTTTGAAGGACGTAATGGATCTGTTTTACCGATATTTAGAACTTGCGACCGGCGAGAAGCATCACGATAAACCGTAATGCCTTTCAGACCAAGATCCCAGGCGGCCATGTAGGCAGATTCTACTTGGGCGGTAGTAGCGTCGTGAGGGAAATTAATGGTCTTCGATACTGCATTATCGGTAAAGCGCTGGAATGCAGCCTGCATGCGAACATGATAAAGATAATCAATATCATGAGCGCAAACAAAAACGCGTTTTACATCGTCGGGCACTTCATCGATATGGGTAACTGTGCCCTCCTGCGCAATTTTGCGCATCAGTTCTTCGCTGTAGAAACCACGCTCGCGAGCGATTTGCTCAAACAGAGGATTAACTTCGATTAGCTCTGTGCCACCAAGAACGCGACGCACAAATGAGATGGCAAAAAGCGGTTCGATACCAGAGCTGGTGCCTGCGATTATTGAAATTGTTCCGGTAGGGGCAATGGTTGTAACTGTGGCATTACGCCTCGGAATCTTACTTTCAGCAAAATCAGAAAAAGCATAGTTGGGAAAATTGCCGCGTTTTTCAGCTAACTGGCGAGAAACGTCATGGGCTTTCTCCTGGAAAAAGCTCATCACTTCTTCAGCTAGCTTTACCGCTTCTTCACTATCGTAGGCAATTCCAAGTCTAATCAGCGCATCGGCAAAACCCATTAAACCGAGGCCTATACGGCGGTTGTTTAAAGTGGCATTAGCAATGAATGCAAAAGGATAAACATTGGCGTCAATGACATCGTCAAGAAAACGCACGCCCAAAGCAATAATTTCGGCCAGCCGCGACCAATCAAAAGTGTGATCTTTAACATTGACAAATTGAGCTAAATTTACGCTACCAAGATTGCAAGCGTCTCCCGGCCCCAGAGGCTGTTCTCCACAAGGATTGGTGGCTTCGATATCTTCTGTACCTGCAACTGGTAAGCCGTTATCGCCAAGGGTAAGTTTAATTGGATCGGCCTGATTGATGCGATCAATAAAAACCATACCAGGCTCGCCGGTAGCATGTGCATTCTCAACCATTTGCTGAAAAAGTGCGCGAGCATTTACTTGTCTTACAACTTGTGGAGATGAAGTCGCAGCGCTACTTGGATGAATAAGATCGAACATTTCATCGGCTTTTACGGCTTGCATAAATTTGTCGGTGATTGCCACTGAAATATTGAAATTATTCAGTTTACTTGTGTCTTTCTTACAAGTAATAAATTGTTCGATATCAGGATGGTCAACACGCAGCATACCCATATTGGCACCACGCCTGGTACCACCCTGACGAATGGCTTCTGTGGCTGCGTCATAAACCATCATAAAACTAACTGGACCAGAAGCCACTCCTACAGATGATGCCACTCGATCGTTTAGTGGTCTTAAACGAGAAAAGGAAAAACCTGTACCACCACCAGTTTTATGAATCATGGCGGCATTCTTACAAGTTTCGAAGATGCCCTCAAGTGAATCAGGAACAGGCAAAACGAAACACGCTGACAGCTGCCCGCCTGGTTTTCCGGCGTTCATCAAAGTTGGCGAATTGGGCAAAAACTCACGGTTTAGCATCGCTTGTTTAAAACGATCTGCTAGCTCGTCAATCGCTTCAGGGTTGAGACCGTGAGGTTTAGCTATGGACTTTTTCTCACTAGATGCCACACAGGCGGCCACGCGAGTGAAAAGTGCGTCAACATCTTCTACGATATGACCTTGGTCGTCACGTAAGAAATAGCGCTTCTCAAGCACTTTTAAAGCGTTGTCGGTAAACATATGAATGATCTCCCGTACTGATTCATGGTAGCAAGTCAGCAGAAAAAATTGCCAATAGAGATTAAACGCAGGGCTGGCCTGCGAGAGAAAAACGGCAAATTGTCGATAGTTGAATTAGTATATTACATTTGTATGGTATTGTCCAGTGAAGGCATCATCAATGCACGCAAAGGAACGGACATATGCCCGCCTAAATGGACAAATGTCCGATTCTCGGGTACATTAAAGCATACACAGGAGGAACACATGTCTCACGCATCGTTGAATTTGGCGAACCTTGCTTCAGCGCCGTTCGGTGAGCAAGTATTCACGCTCCGTCAACTATTCGGCTTTACCAAGGTCGAATTTGCCCTCGTTTTAGATGTAAACGAGAAAACAATCCGGCGGTGGGAAGAAGGCGCTATAGCTCCGCAGGGAAGTCACAGGCTAGCGGTGGATGCGCTGCGAAATATAGCCGAATCGCTGGGCGAACTATTTGAGCCAGACATAATCAGAGTTTGGATCGACAGAGAAAATCCAGCTCTACAAGGTGAGCGTCCCCGTGATTTCGCGAAAAAGCCGGGCGGCATTTTTCTTATGGCCCATCTTCTGAGTAACGTCGGTCGATGATCGCCAATCAAGCCGCTCTTCATCAAGTGCAGACGGAGCCTGTCAACGGACAATTTTATCGCTACATCAGAAAGAAGTACGCAACCATGCCACTTTCAATGCATGGAGCGTTTAATGAGGGACGCCGCTATAACGTGGCGGGTCTCTTCGGCGCGCTTTACTTAGCCTTTGATTGTGCTACCTGCGAAGCTGAAGTTTCTCAGGGTATCATCGCGGGCTTAGAAATGAAAAAAGGCGCATTTGTCGTTTGGGAATATCAGGTGAGTTTGCAATCCGTAGTGCGGCTAGATTCCGAATCTGTTCTTCAGGCAATTGAAGTTTCAAGGGCCGATATAACAGTTAAGGGAAATCATTGGACAGCCAGTGGCATTGGAGAACCTCTGTACAACAGGGGTGTCGAAGGGCTAGTAGCGCCGTCAGCACAACAAGAAGATGGCAAATGCTTGGATATTTTTTTAGACCATGTGAACGAAAATAGTTCGGTAGAACCAAGCGCACAATTAGGAACATGGCCCTAAATCAGCTGCTATTCACGGCCACACGCTACGCACCAGATTTGGTTCCACTCAAAAATGCTAGGCCACCAATTGGATTGCAGTTCATGCAAAACAGCTCACAGGCAAACAACCTATAAGTTGTATTTTCCTACAACCCAACGGTTGTAAAATTCCTTAGGCGGCGAAAAACAGATCCCCCAAGCAAACTCTTGGCGCCAGACCCAGCCGCAAAAAAAAGAACCGCAGCTTGCGCCACGGTCTTTCTTTCTAGATAGATAGAAGCTCTACCTAAACCCTTCAACCAACTGAAGCTCTTATAAGCTCAGGTTTAAATTCGAACTGTGACCAGGGAAGGCCTTGGCCGATGGATTAATGAAAGTAACTGCAAAATTGACAGCCGTAGCCGCTTCAGCAGCACCAGTAGCGATCAGCTTCAGTTTAGCGGCGTGGGCGCAAATATCGCCTGCTGCATAAACTCCGGGCAGACTGGTTTCCATCATTTCGTTGACGAGAATGGCATTTACATCCATCGTCAAACCCCAGCTCTTCAAGAAGTCGAGATTGATGACAAAACCGATGTTGATGACAATGGCGTCAACAGGCAAAACTTCTTCTTTGCCAGTGCGGTTATCAAAAATAACCACTCCACTGATTTTGCCTTCGGCATACTGAATCTCTTTCAACTCATAGAAGGTCTTGATGTCTACTTTGTTGCGCTTCATCTCTTCTACAGAGGTTTGCACAGCTCTGAACTGGTCGCGCCTGTGTATCAAAGTAACTTTAGTGGCCAATACAGAAAATTCGTTGGCCCAGTCAACAGCAGAGTCGCCGCCGCCAATAATCAGAATATTCTTGCCGCGGAATTTCTCTTTGTTCTTCACCGCGTAGAAGATGCACTCGCCTTCCAGCTCTTTCGGATAATCGAGATCAAGCTTTTTAGGAACGCATGCACCAGCTCCTAGAGCCAGTAACACCGTTTTGCTCAAGTGGCTCTCGGTAAAATCTGTGAAAATTTGCCAGTGTCCATCAGCATCTTTCTGCAAATTCAATACTTTTTCACCAAGTGAAATAGTTGGTTTGAATAGCATGGCCTGGGTTGCCAGGTTCTTTGCCAGATCTTTGGCTAAGATCTTCGGGTGTCCAGCCACGTCATAGACGTACTTTTCAGGATAAAGGGCTGTCAGCTGCCCACCGAGTTCGGGAAGAACATCGATGACCTTTACCTTAAGGCCTCTAAGACCGGCATAGAATGAGCCAAACAATCCTGTCGGCCCACCACCAATAATTGTAATATCGTATAGATCCATGAGCGAATCCAAGTCTCCAGCATAACCTGTGTCAAGTGGTTATTGTAGTACATGCAAGTTGCAATGTGCCTCAGTGTTCATGAATAATGAAGCAGCTGAAACACCCGGCCACGTAGGCATTAGACCACATGAAGTATAGAGACTTCGGAAACACAGGCATAAAAGTATCGGAGATTGGCTTTGGCTGCTGGCCTATAGGTGGTAACAGCCACGGAAATAGTTACGGTCCGACCACCGATAAGTGCTCCATTGACGCAGTTAACAAAGCCATAGAACTTGGTCTAAATTTTTTCGATACCGCTGATGTGTACGGAAAAGGACACAGTGAAGAGCTGCTCGGTAAAGCCTTGCGGGGCAAGCGAGACCGCGTTGTGCTGGCAACTAAAGTTGGGGCAGACTTCTATCAGGGCACGGGTTTCCAGACTTTCACCCCTGACTACATCAAGTTCGCCTTAGAAAAATCATTGACTAGGTTGAACACAGACTATATAGATGTCTATCAGCTCCACAACCCGCCCATGAAGCTGATCTCGAAAGAAGAAACCTACTCAACTTTGCGTGATTTGAAGAAAGAGGGCAAGATTCGAGCCTTTGGCGTTTCTGTCTTTACTCCGGTGGAAGGCATAACCGCGATCAATGTTGGCCAACCCGACTGCATACAAATTACTTACAACATTTTTAGCTGTCGTGCCGAAGAGCAGCTTTTGCCAAGAGCATTTGAAGTTGGATGCGCTATCATCGCTCGCGAACCGCTAGCCAACGGCTTTCTCACGGGCAAATATGACACTGCGCCAAAATTTGCGGCGGGCGACTTCCGCAAAAACTGGCCGCTTGAGTACATTCAAGCCCGCTCAGACGCCGCCCGCAAATTGGCATTTCTAGATAGAAATGGTAGTCAGAGCCTGACTCAGGCTGCTCTAAAATATCCATTGCTTGACCAGGCCATCTCAACTGTGATTGTCGGTATGAAAGATCCTGAAATGGTGGAAGAGAATCTAGCTGCCGCTGATAGTGCCTTAACGGCAGATGAAATAAAGCAAATTCGCGCACTACAAGCCGTCGGCTTCAACTTAACCGGCTAAATTACTATCTATCAACAATCAATAAGCAATTAGCAACAGGCATTAACGCCGACCCTCAATCTACTTATATAAGCAAATGAAGTTAGCCCTACCCAATATATTCAAAAGCGTCACCATATTACTTTTGCTGATGATCACAATCAGCTACGCCGCCGTTTGTATGTTTTATCCATGGCGTGAACTGGCAGTACTTGAAATGCCGGCCTGGGTAGTGCGTCTGGTGGCTAGAATTCCTGAATATGTTTATGGTCCAGAAAGAAAACCAATTGTGATTTTGGGATCTTCACTGATTATTGCTCCACCAGAAGGTGTAGCTTACGAAGTCAACGACGCCAATGACACCAGCTGGGAAAAATCTATAACCAGCCGCGCCACTCGCTACAGTAGTGAAATTCAGAAACGCACCGGCGAAAATCTGGGCGTAGAAATTCTCGCCTGTCCTGCAGCTATGGTTTCTGACCAGCTTTGCATTTTGCGCGAAATGCTTAGAAGCAACAACGTGCCAAGACTTATTGTGTTCACGGTGGCACCGCGCGACTTTATCGACAATCAAGTTGGCGATGGCATCGATAATACATGGGTGCAACAAATATTCCCTCTGCGATCGCGCAGAACACTGGTGCCTGGCAATTTGAGCACGCAAGGGCTGAAAACTTGCTACAAATCGCACCGTACATTTATAGATATAGTTCGACGCCAATTCGGCAATGATTTCAAAAGTAAGCTTAGCGCTTACTTACCTGAGCGAAAAAAAGACGGAGATTCAAAGCCTATAAAACCGGCAGCCAATGCGGCGCTACAACTACCGCCGGCTAAGGCGACAAAAGCAACTACAGCAATTCCAGCAACGGCAAAAGCCGCTGATGATCCATTTGCTATTACTCTCAGAGACTACAAGCAGCGTTATGACCCACCTAATCGCAGGCAGTTCAAAGTGCAGGTGCAGGCGTTTGAAGAAATGCTGGAAATGGCCAAAGCTGCCAAGATCAAAATCATGATTGTGGAAATGCCTGTGACTGCCGACAATCTAGCACTGCTCAAACCGGAACAACGAGCGGATTATCAAAACACGATTGCAGAACTTGCCACCAAATACGATGCCCCTCTGGTCGATTTCAATATAGATAAGCTTGTACACTTTGAGCGCTCAGACTTTGATGATTGCGTGCACCTCAGTATTAAAGGCGGCAAAAAATTCATTCCGCTGTTCGCCGAAATCGTCTCCAAGAGTTCCGCCTTCAAAGCGGCTTTCAAATAACTTAGTGCGATCTAACGGTTGGTATAAACCTTAGGTCGTCTGATTTGTTCATTCGCTGGCATCATGTAGACTCCGCCACTTCCAGGTGCAGCCAGATGTTGCATGTTAGCAGGCAACTGTGGTGCGGCTGAAGGAAGGGTAGCGGGAACGTAAGCAGCAGTGTTGCTTGTGCCGGCCGGTGTGCCAAATTGAGCGTCGTAATGTGCAGCAGAAAATCCACCAGTGGCTAGTGTCCAACCCGCAGGCGGCGGTGGTGCCACTTGTGCAGGCATTTGGCCAGGCATTTGGCCAGGCATTTGCGCGGGCATATGGCCAGGCAGAGCACCAGGCATCTGAGCAGGCCCAGGCATCTGACCCTGAATTTGACCAGGCATGGCTCCAGCAGGCGCATGGTTGGGTGAACCGAAAGTGCGAACACTGTGGCTCATGGACGCGGCGAAAGGTGTTCCGGCTGCGGCGGCCGGCGCACTCATGGCTGACGGCGGGGCTACCATCGCGCCTGATTGAACCGCTAGACCCTGGCGATATGGTGAAAAGCGCACTCTAAAACCGGCTGGTGTGGTATCAGGAGCAAGCGCTTCGGGTGGCCCACCATAAACAGGATGCGGGCTCATAGCATTGGCAGTACCAGGCGTGTATACCATCCCGCTGGTGGCAGTGGTCTTGACCGGTATGGCTTCGCGAGCACCATTGATAAGCAGTCGATCAGCGTACGCGTTGGCCGTGTAGGCAGATCCTGAGCCCAGCACATGATTAGCCAGAGGCTCATGGTGGCGAATCCAGTAGATTACGCCCAGCCAGCCGGTGAAAGCGAGAAACATAAAGAGCAAGAGATGATTGGGCGTTATTTTGATGTTATTGATGAAGTCAGTGATCTTGAGCCCCTGCATGGCCTGAGACCACATTGGCCCCTGGCTAGGCTGCTGCCCGTGGTCATGACTGTGATCGCTGCCGTGATCGTGCCCGTGGTCGAAACCACCGTCACCGCCGCCGCCGCCATCCATAAATACTCCGCTCATAACTAGATTGTATATAGTGATGACCGAAAGTAAATGGTGAAAACACCACAAAGCCCCAGCATGACTAAATTTTAGTCTACGGGGGCCCGGCGATGATGCTTTAGAGAGAGGTGTTTGACCTTATCGGGTTTCTACACCTTCAAGCTCAGCCACACGCTGACGCAAGCTTTCGACAACACGAGGAAGTTCGTACAAGCCAGGAAGCTTTTCTTCAATACTTGTGATATGGCGTGTCAGCTCGATGGAACGCTCCATCAATTTGATCAAGATTTGTTGGGTTGCCACCAGCTGGCGCTGGTTATCTATCAACTGGCTGGCGGTTTTACTGGTTTCGACTCTCTGGTCAACGCTCAAAGACATAAGCTCAGTAAAGCGGTCGAGCAATTTTTCGACCTGACCTTGCATGTAAGGATCTTCGGAAAGGGTACCACTGACTCCAGTTTCGTCAGTATTTACAGTGAAAAACTGCTCAAAACCGTCAAGTCCGAGCCCAAGATTGGATTCCGGCCGCTCCTCAGGTACTCGCTTAGCCTCTGCCATTAGTTAAAATCCTCCTCAATAGAAGTCGCCAAGCCAGAGCACCAGCAGTAGTGCGGATTGCTCTCGTGAGAGACACAGTTTATAAAGTGAACGCCGCCATTAGTGGTGGCACCGATTAGAATTATAACGAAAGCCTTTAATAAGGCAATAGTAAAACGTAAGATTTTATGAGCAATTTTTGATACCACCCAAGGTGAACAGACTCGACCATGATCTGATACCACCCCCGGTATGGTCACCACTGGCGGTCTGATACCACTAGAGCACCACTATTGTTCGAGATCTAATAGCACGCGAGCCGAGATCTAAAAGGATTCAAAAAGACATATATCAGCATTCAAGGCTTATTCTTCAGCTGCGCTTGAACACGCTACGGCCTTTCTTGATCACCTGAGCTACTGAATTCCAGCCGAGATTGTATGGCACCTCTTCAAGAGTACCAACATCATACATAGTGATGTCAGCCTGATAGCCGGCAGATAAACGTCCTACTTTTTCACCCATACCAATGGCATAGGCAGCATTGACCGTTAGCGCAGTGAGCGCCTCTTCCACCGTCAATTTCAAATGCAAACAAGCGAGGCCCCAAATAAGAGGCAGAGAAAATATATGGCAGGAACCAGGATTAAAGTCTGAACCAAGTGCCACCGCAACACCATTAGCGATCATAGTGCGAGCTCGCGCATGCTCGTGCAAGTTAAGATAGAACGATGTACCAGGCAGTAAGACCGCCACGGTTTCTGATTTTGCCATTAGCGCAATTTCGTCATCAGAGATATTGAGTAAATGATCAGCGCTATCAGCACCAGCGGTGGTTGCGAGTTTGCTGGCACCAAGATTGACAAATTCGTCAGCATGAACCTTCAAGCGAAAACCATACTTTTTAGCCGCAGCAAAAATCTGCTCTGTGTCCGCCAGCGTAAAATAACCGCGATCGCAAAACACGTCTACGTATACATGAGTTTTTGAAGAGCTAGCAGTCACCACACGTGATGCTTCAGGCAACATATCGTCAATCAAGTGCTTGACATATTGCTCGCGATTTTCACCAGGGGGAACGGCGTGTGCCGGCATGAATGTCGGCACAATATCCATTGCTGAACGCTTCTGCAATTCTAATATCGCCTCGAGCATACGTAGCTCGCTATCGATGTCTAAACCATAACCGGTTTTGACCTCACAGGTGGTGGTACCAGCTTCAAGCATCCGCTGCAAACGCATTTGGCCCAATTGCACCAGACGTTCTACAGTCGAGCCGCGTGTGGCACGCATGCTGGCGACAATGCCACCACCAGCTTCGGCTATTTCACTGTAGGTTTTGCCCTGACAGCGCATCAGAAATTCATTGGCCCGGTTGCCATCAAAAACAAGGTGAGTATGGGCATCAACGAGACCAGCGGTGACAAGCTTGCCCTGGGCGTCAATAACGGTACAGCTACTCGACGCATATTTAGGCAGCAAATCTGCTTCGGTTCCTACTTCAACAATTTTCTCGCCAGAAATAGCGATGCAGGCATTCTTGATACGCAGTACATTTTGCATGGCATCACCTTTGACCACACCACTTGTGGATGCCACTGTGGCGAGTTCGCCTATTGATTTGATGATTAGATCAGCTGCCACGGCGCTCCTTCGTTAACAGAAATGAGCGATCCAAATGCTGAATCGCCCATCCCAACTTCATATCGATAAACTGACTGAGCCTAAACTTTGGCTGTGGTTTTAGCTGGTGTATTGTGTCGCAAATACATTTCCAACTCTTCCAAATGCTGTGCTTCTTCAACAATCATCTGCTCAAACATCAAACGCAAAGGCGTATTGTCTTTCAACAGTTCATTCAATTGCGATTCATACAAGTCGAGGTGGAATTTCTCAGCATTGACGTTCTCTTGCAGCATTTCTTCAATAGTCTGCTCGCCTGGCTCATAAATTTCTTGAATTTTTACGGATGGATGACCACTCAGGGCAACAATCTTTTCGCCAAGCTTAATGGCGTGCTGCATGGAATCAGTGGCTTGAGTGCGAAACAAAGTAGCCAGAGAACCGCGCAATGGTCCTGTGACGATAAAGGAGTGATGCAGATAGCGAATCATCGCTGACATCTCGTGCTCCAGGTCCAGGTTCAGAGCTTCCAGTACTTTCTTCTTGTCCATTTTTCTCTCCATAGCAATCAGGCGCTCATTACGAGCGACTTACAGTAGGAGATTATATCTAAAAACGGTTTTCAAGCAGTGAGCGTGACTGGATCTGTCTCATGATTTTGTTCACTAACCATCTTGCTTTCGATAGCTTTGCAGTAAACACATGGTTCTTCGCCGTGCCCTTCAATATGGGCAAGGTCCTTCATTTCTTCTAAGTTCTTGACGATCTCAGGCCAGTGAATGCGATAAAGGCTCTCTTCTAGTTCGATGGACAGCTCTTTGGATTCTGTGGGCCCGACCTTAACCATGGTCAAAGTCAATTTTTCATAAGGCCAGCGCACCTTGAGCCTCTCTGCCAGGTGCTGCCTGACAAGAGTGGCAGGGGCAGGCCACGACGGGTCGTTTTTGCGCAAGGTCTTGAGATGGAAAATAACCAGCTCGAGTCTTTTTTCTTCGGGATACCAGAGAATCAAGTCGAACACATCTTCTAAATAAAGCCGCTGACCAGGAACCCGGGCCCGTACCTTGGTAGCCACTGCCACGACCTCTGCACCAGCAGGTCTATAAGGACTGCCCAGATAGCGCAACAGGGTTTTGTAAGCATAAAGAAAAGCTCTGGTAGCCGAGTCTTTGCCGCCCGGTTGATCGTGCAGTTGCTCGAGTGGCCAGTGCTGGCCCATAAACTTTTGCACCTGGCTGGGGTTGGTCAAACGACCGCGATTAACATCAGCCAGACCGCGCAAAACAAAGCGTTTGCAAGTGGCACTGGGACTGACGCGCCCACTTCCGCCCTCATTTTGGAAAGCTAGTTGATATGCGCGCTTGCAAGCACGAAATGTCTCTAACATCGCTGGCGTGAAAAGTGTGCGATCCATAACTTGACCCCCTCTTGGCAGTACCATATTTTTGTATGTCATACCAGTGTATTGTATGACAACCAGGGCCGTCAAATGAAATTCGAGGCCTGTTTAAACAGATGTTTGTTTTGTTTTCTAAAAAAGCTGCTTCTTGTTAAGACAGCTCCGTACTTATATAGTTCCCTACTTGCGGTGGCTGAAACTGGCTTGACATCAGGCTTTCAGCCGATCGCGCACTACCGCGATCGAATATACACCAGCGTAAATTGAGGCAGGAAACTGCGTATAAAAAAGCCATACAATGGATGCAAACTCGCACCAATCGACCTTGACAATAAATCGTGCGAACCTTCATAAAATTTGGTGAAAATGGCAAATATTTTCTCGAAACTTTGAACTTTGAGAAGCAAAATTCCGTTGTACTAATTAAGCGCCCTCACCGAAAATTTTTGACCAGCCCTGCCACTCCACTCTGAAGCAATCATTCTATGTATAGCCTTAAAGAAACACACCCGCTAAACCCGGTACTGACCGTATCGCAACTGACCAACCGCATTCGCGACACCCTCGAAGGGCAGTTCGACTCGGTTTCGGTTGTAGGAGAAGTTTCTAACGCCAAAATTTATCCTTCCGGCCACTGGTATTTTTCACTCAAAGATCAAGAAGCTACTTTGCCTTGTGTTTGTTTCAAAACCTCGAACGCCAATCTACGCTTTAAAATCGAAGATGGCTTACAGGTAGTAGCCCGCGGCAAATTGAGCGTCTATCCGCCACGCGGCGCCTACCAGATGATTGTTACTGCCATTGAGCCTGTTGGCGTAGGCGAGTGGCAATTAGCTTTTGACCAGCTCAAGGCAAAGCTAGAAGCAGAAGGTCTGCTCGACCCAGCCCGCAAAAAAGTTATACCCATGGTGCCCCGGCGAGTCGGTGTAGTCACAAGTTCAGCCGGAGCCGCTCTAAGAGACATTCTCAGCGCCCTGTCACGCCGCAACCGCAATGTCTCGGTAGTAATTGCGCCGGCAAAAGTGCAAGGCGAGGGCTCTGCTGAAGAAGTGGCACAAGCAATTCGTCACCTGCAAACCATCAGTGATATTGAAGTGATTATTGTGGCCCGTGGCGGTGGATCAATAGAAGACCTCTGGTCATTCAATACCGAAGTGGTGGCACGTGCGGTGGCCGAATGCACAATTCCTATTATCTCAGGAGTGGGCCACGAAACTGACACGACCATCTGCGATCTCGTAGCTGACCTGCGCGCACCTACACCAACCGCCGCAGCCGAACTGGTGGCACGCGGTAGTGCCGAATTGTTGGATAAATTTGGCTTTCTCAACCGCCGCTTGATTCAGACCGTTGAAGAGCGCATGCATCACGCACGTCGCGACCTGGTGCGTTATTCGCCCATCAATGCTTTAAATCGCTATCAAGATCGGCTCGAGCTGGCATCAGTAAATGTGTCTAGACGAAGACAACACATCACTAACTGCATAGAAAGATTGCTCGCCGCCAACAATTATAAAGTCAAAGAACTAAAAGAAAAGCTCTATGCACTAGGGCCTGACAATGTGATGGCCAGAGGCTTTTCGGTGCTGCGTACACTGGACGGAAAAATTGTCACCCGCGCAGAAAATCTCACAGTCGGTGACAGAGTCCAAGCATTGTTACGCTCGGGAAAAATCACACTCACAGTGGAGTCTATTGAAAAATGAGCGGCGAAGATGACGAAGTAAGCGAAACTCAGCAACTTTCATTTTTTGAAGGCAAGCTCATCGACGTGGCCGAAGCCACTGAATCGATCAAAAAAACTAGAAGCAAAAGTAAGCCCGAGAAAACTGCTGTGTCAGAAAAAACAACCGCAACCGCGCCGGCCCAGGCGGTGATGATTGAAATCAAAGAAGAAATTACCGCTGTTATTTCCAGAGTGCCAGAAAACGATTCCCGGAGAACAAAAATCATGAACATCACCGAACCTGAACTAAAAATCGATTTTGAAGCATCTCTGGCCGAGCTTGAAAGTGTAGTGCGAGAGTTAGATGGCGAAGTAAAGCTAGAAAAAGCGTTACAGCTTTTTGAGCAGGGCATCAAACTTTCTGTTGAATGCGAACAGTTCATCAAAGGCGCCGAAGCCAAAATTGAGATTTTGAAGAAACAAGCCGACGGAACGCTGACTACGGAGCCATTTCAAGGCGAAAGAGCTGATTCTGAAGATTGAAGGTTGTTGGCCAAGTTAAGAGGTTAAGTTATGAACTGGGATGTAGTAGAAGTAAAAGTAGATGCGCCTCTCTCTTTGTACGTGCGATTTGCGGACGATACCACAGGAACAGTGCGATTTGAGCCAACTTATTTCACCGGCGTATTTCAGGCCCTTAAAGATCAGGACCTCTTTGAGCAGGTTTATATTGACGCCGGTGCGGTTGCTTGGCCAGGAGATTTAGATCTAGCACCCGACGCTATGTATAGCGCAATAAAACGGCAAGGCGAGTGGATATTGCGGTAGTAATTGGCGAGACGGCTCATTAAGCTGATACTACATTCGGTGCCGAGCTTGTGTTCGCCGCTGGTCAGATGCAATTTGCATTAAAACGAAAAAATATCTATTTGAGGGCTCAGGATATATATTTATATCGAAAGCTTGTCAACATCTGCTTTCGCCATACCCCCCCCGGCATAAACCCTGGCTTAGACAGCCTTTAGATAACAGACATGGGAGACACGATATGAGAGGCGTTACTTTAGAAGGCTTTGCCTTTGGCTTGATGGATACTGCTTACGACCGCAATGGTCAGCTGCCCAAAGTGCATCCAGCCATCTCTGATCGCCTGTCTCATGACGAGAAAAAATTGCTGAACAGCTCAGAAGAATTGCTTCTGGCTAATGGCTGGATAGAAAAGTCTAGCGACGGCAGCGCTACCCTGACACCTGCGGGATTGGCGGAAGTTAAGCGCCGCCGGGATGAGATTGCAGCGGCAGTTTAAGGGCTGGCATCGATTAATGGACCCAAAAACGCATTGGGATAACGTCTATAAAACAAAAGCACCTGATGCAGTGAGCTGGTATCGACCGCATTTAGAGAAGTCGCTTGAACTAATTCGTAAGACAAATACTGATCGGTTCGCTTCAATAATCGACGTAGGCGGCGGCGAATCTACACTAATTGACGACTTGCTTAAAGATGGTTGCATAAACGTCAGCATCTTGGATATTTCAGAAACTGCCATTGATGTCTCTAAACGTCGTCTTGGAGATAACGCGGCTCTAGTAACTTGGATTGCGGCCGATATAACTCAAGTCGAGCTACCTTTTCAGCATTATGATGTATGGCATGACCGAGCTGTATTTCACTTTTTAACGTCAAATGAAGAGCGTATTAAATATGTGCACCAAGTCGCAAAAGCTGTAAAACCAGGAGGGCACGTTATTGTCGCTACATTCGGTCCTCAAGGGCCGGAAAAATGCAGCGGGCTAACAACCATGCGCTATGATGCAGACACACTGCACAACGAGTTCGGTACAAAATTCAAACTTGTTGAAAGTGCAACAGAGCTACACAACACACCATTCGGCACAACGCAGCAGTTCTTATATTGCTATTGCGTGCTTAACACATAAGCCAACGATCGCTCAATTTCCGACTAAAAACAAAAACAGCGACACCACCGATGGTGTCAACAAACAAAAATGCCATTTCACCTGAGTGCAATGGCATTTTCTATAAGATAGAGTTTGAAACTTGCGGGCCTAAACGGCTGCAGCTTCAGTTTCAGCTTCGGCGTCGGCTTCAACAGCAGATGCTTCGGCTTTAGGTTGTACGTTCTTACCAGTGGTTGGTGTAGCACCTTCACGAAGCACTTCCAACTGAAGATCGGTAGAAACTTCATTGGCCAACTTAACGGTGACTTTGTAAACACCAAGAGCGTGAATTTCGTTTTCAGTTTTGACCAAACGCTTATCGACGGCAAAACCAACTTGTTTCTCAATCAATTCAGCAATTTCTTTGTTAGTGATTTTGCCGAACAGCTTGCCGCTTTCGCCAACTTTAGCCACGTGGTGAATAGCAACCAGAGCAGTAATTTTTTCGGCCTTTTCAACAGCTGCAGCATGCATTTGTTGGGCTTTCTTCTTCACACCAGCCAGATCTTCTTCACGCTTCTTCAGCGTTCCTTTTGTGGCAGCCACTGCTAAATTGCGTGGTTCAAGAAAATTACGGAAATAACCGGGAGCGGCTTCAACAATGTCTCCAGCTTGGCCGAGCTTTTCAACAGAGTGGTGCAAAATTACCTTCATGACATCTCCAAACGCTTTATTGCGTTGCCTACAACATATATCCGAATATGAAAGAGTATCACGACGGATGGCCAAAGCCAAACAAACTGCCGCACAAATCAAGTTTCATAAAGCTGAGCCCGCCGTATATACAGGTTCTAAACTTTATCTAAACTGGCTTCGCCAGCCTGTAACTGTATTCTGGTTGGCTTTGAGATGGAAACGGGATATGTCATCCGCCGTGAAAACAACCTACTGGCCCGGCATTGATGGACTGAGAACCGTAGCCTTTTTACTTGTATTTTTTCACCATAGCGGCAAAATGCCGGGAGTGGCCGGTTTCAGTGGCATCACCGACCTTTTGAATCAATTTTGCGCCTGGGGTTGGCTCGGGGTTGATCTTTTCTTTGTCATCAGCGGATTTCTAATTACCAGTTTGCTACTAAAAGAGATGGGCGAGTACGGCAGTATTAGTTTGCCTCTTTTTTACGCCAGACGAGTCTTGCGAATCTGGCCACCCTATTTCACTGTAATTATTCTGGCCTGTTTTTTTGTCCCCCTCCTGCATTCGACACTGGGCCATCATTTCGGCACCTTCCTCAAGCAAGCAGGCACATTATTTTGGCCCTATTTTTTGTTCGTCAGCAATATGACTGAGATAATTTCGCCCTTTTGCCGCAGTCTTGGTATGCCTGACATCTTTGGCATAGACGCCATAATTGCTCACTGGAAATTAACGGGCGTTGACGTGAACATGGTTCTACGAATGCTGGGACCAACGTGGTCGCTTTGCATCGAAGAACAGTTCTACATTTTTTGGCCTGTCTGTCTAATCATCAGCAAAACTGTCAGGACTCGACTAGGCCTACTTTACGCTTTAATTGGCTGTAGTGTCGCCCTAAGATTATTTCTGCAAATACGATATTTTGGTCACACAATCTGGTATCTGAACACTTTCGCCCATATGGATCCCTTGATGATAGGCGCGCTGCTGGCCAATTACAATCACAATTCGGCCGGCTTGCAAAAGCTCTGCGCAAAATTCGGGGCACTAATTTTTGCCATCGCACTCACAATTTTGGCCGCTACCATATATTCACTGCCCGATATTGGGATGAACAGTTTGTGGATGACACCATCGATAACCTGGTGTGCTGCCGCATTTGCCGCTTTAGTAGCTTGCACTTGCTACTGGCCTCCCTGTCAAAAATTGTTCAGCAACAAGATACTGACCGGATTTGGCAAAAAGACTTACACCATGTATTTGTGGCACAATTTTTGCCTGTACCAGGTTTTTAAATGGACGGAACAATTAGGCGAGGGCTGGTCTAGCTGGGTCATCCGCTTTGTTCTGAGCCTCATTTTTACGTATCTTGTTGCGCTACTTTCCTGGACAATTTTGGAAGCACCCATGAACAAATTGAAAAATAAATTTGCGCATTGCTGATCCCTGTATCAGTTTTGGTGTTTAAGCTGACTCTGGAGTTTAACTACACAGCCAAAATTTTCAAGGACGGAATTACTCCCTCGTCCCAGTGAATGGCGTAAAAATTCCCTTTAACGCCGTGTTCGCGCAATTTTGCCAGCCAGCGCGCCGGCTGGTGACGGTCAGCGGTGAAGAGAACGAGTTTGACGTCACTCGGCAGATCTTCGAGCTGCACAATTGGAAAACCTTTAAAATTCAAATCCGATGCGACATTCAAAGCAATTATTCCGGAGATCGCGATTTCATGAAACTGCAGGAATGAAGTGAGAATATTTGGTGCCTTGAGGCCGGCAACAGGACTTACGCCATCATAAATAACGTAAAACGGCCCAGTGGCTAGCTGAGGTAGAACGGTAGTAAGCGCGCTGTCGGCTGCTTTTGCCAGGCCAGCAGCCTGTTCACGTAAATTAGAATTGGAGTAGAGGGGATGGTCCGAGCGAACCATTAACGGCACTCCAGCATGAACAGAATAATGCTCACCGCAAGCTACGCACACCTTCGACGAAATATCTGCCAGGGATACCTGACTGTGGCAAATAGCGCAGACGGGCAGTGGAACTGGCAGATCAAGAGGAAGAGAACCGGCCTTTTTGAAAGTGACGAAGATATGAAACGCATCTTCCGGACCTACAGGTCGCGACAATTCTTGCTCAATGAGAGTGCAAAAAACATCATCCATCATGCTCGCAAGTTGATCTACTTCACCACCGTGGCCGATCTCTGTCGCCAGTGTAGTTCTGAAACTGGCGGGCATTGTATTCATGACGCCTACTAGTACAGATTCAAGTGCTGCGGGAAAGAAGGTTCGGTATTGAATTTTTACAGCGCCAATTCTTTGCAAAAGTTCTAAATGATACTCTTTGCTATAAAGGGAGACCTTCGGATTTACTTCGTGAAGCCAACGGTTTAGTTCTTTAAACTTGAGCCATTGATCAATGTCACAGGCATAGGTACAGCCACCGCCCGGCGCCAACACTCTCAAAATTTCGCTAAAAAGTCTTTCCAGATTTTGTCCGCTGGACAATGCATGTGAAATAGAAATCGAGGCAAAGGTATTGTCAGCAAAAGGCATGGCACATAAATCCATGCCAATCAAATTTTTAAAATGATCAAAATGAATTGAAGGGCTAATGCCAAAACTTTCTAGGCTGGCTCCGGAGGGCAACTCCGCACCGAAGTCGATAGACTGCTCGTCTCGGTGCCGAAAATAAGAGGCAAAGCCATCTTCGATGCCAAACTCAAGCGATGGACTAATAATTGGGAACGGCGTAAACAAAGCGCGGCGATACAACTCCAGACAAAACCGGAAAGCATCCCAGCTAACGAAATGCCCTGTGAAATTTTCTCTGATAAATTTCGCTGATTCGCGAACCGCATCTGCGGCTACAACTACGCCGTCCAAGGAGATTACTTCAGACATCAATTCCTCTCCACAAACTCAAGAAGTCCGCTAATCATCGGCTTTTCTGCGGACAAAGCCGAAACGTTTCAAAACAAATGTCTTATTTGAGCCATTTGTTCTCACGTATACAGGATGCACGTTCATGTTTTTAATCATATAGCCGGCTGGCAAGTTCAATTTTTTCAAGTTCAATTCATATCGGTGTAAATTTTTATCGACGTGAAAGGGTATCAACACTTTCTTTGATTCCGGTAAACCGACGTTGAATTCGATCATAGCTACAGTTCCTTTAGCCGGATCCGGAATTGAAATTTCGATAAACACTTCAGACATTTCATCAGCTTTTATGTTTATGGGCGTGAATGAACTAAGAGTAGGCATTAATCCAGTTGATTTGTATTTTGAATCAATAGCTTCTATCGCACGGCAATGTGAACAAAGTGGGAACTCTTCACTTGGCCAAAATGATCGAGGAGTGCTTTCGTGACACATCTGCAAGAGACTCCACTGAAATCTGGTGGAAGGAAACAGAGTAAGTTCTATCCCGTCAGTGGGTGAACAAACATAAACAGCTTTTTGCTCTTCAGTCCATTGACTTAACTCTTTTTCTTGCACGACAGAGTTGATTTCTTCGGCTTTAAAAACTTTGACATTCAACTTATCGTTAGTGAGTGTATTCTCAAAGATGACACTCTTGTGGTAATGCTCAAGAACAAAATTTTTCATCGAACTATTTAACCAATCCAAAGATACCAGGCGGATCTGTTCATTGGTAATTTGCCCTGCTAGGTCAGCGATGCCAAAGCCTTGCAACCGTTCGATCGTAATAGGCGTTCGTGCTAAAAAATTGATGCCGGCTAATTTTAAACCGCCAAAGTAGTCGTGAATATTGTCAAATGGCGGTATGACTTCGTAGGGCAGCCCACAAGCCCACACCACGTATAGATAATCGCGATTCCAACCCTGGAGCATGGTCTTAAACTCTTTACCGCGCTCACCTACACTCGCGGTTTTTTCCCGATATTCGACAACCGCCTGACACCAGAAAAGCAAGGTCAACATTAACAGCACTGACCAAAACACTGGCTGAGCTTTAGACAGCTTTTTAAAATCATCAGCCAAAGAATCCGAAGCTGCACTCCAGATGAAAGCTGCAGCTGTAAATCCGATTACGCCAGAGAATAAGTAGAGGGGAAGTTTCATCGTAATCTGCATCAATACGGTTGATACACACAGAGCAAAAACATAGAATACTTTTGAAAAGTACGAAAGCTTCGTTTTCGATACTACCAATACCGCTAGTACAGAAGTAGCAATAATTGGAAAGATAGTGATGTTTCCCAAAACATCCATTAAGCTCGACCAAGTCTGATTAAAGTCGACTTGCTTTAAGCGCGGAATATTTGCATCTAATTGCCGCAGGTGATCCAGTGAATAAATGTCACGATCAAGGACGTACATTTTCAGGAACATATCATTATCTGCAGGCGACCATCCGACGGCCTTAAATGAAGAAATTATACCTGTGGTCAATGTGGTTGTTCGACCAAACTCGGTCAAGCTAAATCGAAGTGGATTCAGCTTGTAAAACTCGCTCCAGCCACCCCTGGCATAGTAGACTTCGTTGCTATATTCCGCGGCCGACGCCATGCCCACAACAAGTGCAAAAAAAGCGAAACCGATTTTCAGTTTGAGCCAATTGCGATCTGTTAACACTCGCGCCACCAAAAATGTAGCCGCGTAGACAGCAATAAGCTTTGCGCTTCCAAAACGGATGAATGCGCCCAGGGCAAATAAACACACAGAGCCACTTAGCGGCTTCAACAATTGCCGCCAACAAAGCTCTCCTTCGAGTGCGCTCAAAAAGGTGATCGCTCCAGCCGCTGAAGCGAGGGAGGCAGCAGTGGTGAACTGAAGTAGTTGAGTTGGACGGAGACAAACTGAGAGAAAAAAAATCGGAATTAGAATTTGGCTGGTAAGACGATTCCCTTTTCGTAATATCAAATTAGTAATGACAGCAATACTGATGATGTTGCTGGTCAATAGGTAAATTGCGTACCATGGAAGGGCACCGTTCAACCTATAGAGAGAGTTTAAAAGCCTTCCGACCAGAAAATGCGAGTACAGGAGATGGTCATTGGGCTTGTCAACAAATCCAACCCCCGATGCGATCATAGACATCACAACATCGTCGTTAGTCTCAAACTTCGGAGTGCCACAGGCAGCAAAGCTAAGCGCCAAAAAAGAGAAAACTAGCAAAACGGCTAGACTCCATCTCTTTTTCGCCGAAATATCCGTTTGCCCTAAGTGCACTTCCATACGGACATACCGCCTCAGTCAAGCGTTGCAATTATGCTTCAAAAAACCAAGTGCCACATGAATAACTCCTCAACTTCACTTAGTTGCGGGTATTTGGGCATAATGCCTGAGCGTGTGGTAGCTTAAAACTGGATTTGCTCCTAATTTTTGCCACGTCTTATGCACGGCCGTATTCGGTAACTGAGTTCGAATATCAACCCAGTCAATGCTGTTTCTTTTTAATTCGAGTAAGGCGCCTTGCACTAGGGCGCTATATATTCCCATCCCATGTCGATGGGGAACAACAGCGTTTAGCGGAATACTACCCAGGTTCAAGCCAGCGATAGTATCGAAGGAATCAGGAAGGTTGATAGTGATAAAGCCGGAAGGGCCATTACCATCGTCATAGACTAGGACCTTATCGGCCATTTCTCCACTTACACTTTTGAGGCCCCAGATTGAATACATTGTACCTATTTGATCGACTGAGAACAGCGGATCACTATTGAATCGATTGGAATTGAAACTCGGAGACCTAAAGCAAACCCGTGCAATTTCAGCCACAGACTCATTTTCGGTAATCAAAGCTTCACGTACCAAGCTGTTTTCTGATGGCACGATATTTTTTAA
Source organism: Cyanobacteria bacterium auto_48_18 (assembly GCA_036170915.1). Taxonomy (GTDB): domain Bacteria; phylum Cyanobacteriota; class Vampirovibrionia; order Obscuribacterales; family Obscuribacteraceae. The sequence goes on along the minus strand of JAVHQC010000022.1, from coordinate 312,986 downwards.
ATCCAAAAGATAGCAAACAATCGTATCGACGATAATAAAACCTTCCGCTTGAAGCGAAGCCAGCTGGAGCACATCGCTGGTATCAACTTGCACTGACAAATAGTCGATTTCGAGTGACGACGCTGTCTTTTTTAGGTGGCGAATAAAGGACATCGCTTCCACTAAGTCTTTCTCTAGGTCGAACTCGACTCTTTCCGTTCCCAAAAATTCAATTCGTCCGATACCGATTTGAAAAAAGGAGCTGTCCCAAGGCAACTTTCGCAATCCCCCGGACCAAGTGCCGCCCATGTCTACTGTAGTTACATCGACAAGACCCTTTTTATGCAAACTATTAATCTTCTCAGCGCAACACTTGCGGACCCGATCGGGGAAAAGCCTGCGCATACTGTGAAATTGTGTTAGTGGATCAAAGCTCTTGCCTACACGACTATTCATGCGTCTTCTCGAATGTAGTTGCTTAAATTTCGCACGGTTTGAATGCCTGAAAACTGAAGGTGCCTGCAGAAAGCGCTCTTATCGCACATATCAGACTTTTTACAGAAGGACCAAACAGGGTAAAAATCTTCATAATCATATCAGTGTTTGAAGGCTAGGCTACTATATGCCCTCTACTGTAGATAGCTTGAGCGAATAATCATTAGAAACTAAGCTCTAATAGACGTTATATCATCGACACGCTCGTGGCCTTTTGTCGCGGTTCTTATTTTAGATCCGAGTCATTCTTCACTAATGCCCAGATATAACGCACCACATACGCAACCAAGCCTCAGTCAGCAGATGAGCATGACCAGTAATAATCGAGCGACAGTCGTTATAGAGACTTAGGCTTGTCCGACGGAATTGCCGATTGGAAGCTTGAAAAGTAAATTGTTAGTGTCTTGATTGTTTTTAAACGGAGGCTTAGACAAAGGTTACAATATTTGCTGTCGAGAAAACGTGGCCTTCACATCGGCTTCAGTTAAAGATTGGCGATCGCTTACATGGTCTAACTTTTATCAATTTGAGTACATCAAGAACTAATGGTAACTCTAAAGCTTCCTCACCCTGCAATCACCAGCTTAATTACAGTATGTATTCTCTATTGTACTTGTACCTTTACTATGCATTCTTTTTGGGAATCAAATGATGATCCCTCCGCAGCAATGCTCAGCGCTGGTGCCGGAATTTGCTCTGCCCCGGACGAACACCTACCATACTCAAATATCGGTCTTGGCATTATGCTTCGCGAGCTGTATCAGAAATGGCCTTCATGTCCCTGGTACACCTATAACTTACGCCTTGCTCAAATTGTTGCTCTGTACGTAATTTGCTACACTTTTTTAATAAAACGCAATGATATTAACCGCTTAGCACTGTTCATCGTGTTCTTCATTACGATTGGCATCCACATCATAATTAGCCTCCAATTTACGACAACAGCAGCTCTTCTAGCACTTTCTGGTCTTTGCGCACTTTTAATTTGGTTCGAAAAATGGGATGAACGGAAGATTTATCTTTTTGCTGCGTTCTTCTTGTTCTTTTTGTCGGCTGTCCTTCGGGGTGTGAGCTTCGAGCTAATTTTTGCTCTGTCACTAAGTACTGTGATTTCGGTTTTTATGACAACAAAACAAGTACGCAGATCTTTGATCGCCACCATAATTTTAATAGCTGCTTTTGCAGCAAATAGCATGCTTATGTGGATCAATAATCGCTATTATGCGGAAACAGGCTGGCAAGGTTTTTATCGGCTGAATAGCGCTAGAGCCTTTTTCTCCGATTACCCGGACCGAAAATTACCCCAAGAAAGCATGCAGAAAATTCGGCGCGAGTTAGGTTGGTCAACCAATGATCTTGAGATGATCAGGTTATTCTTCTTCATAGACAAAAATGTTTTTAGCGCCGAAACGATGGAGGCGGCTGCTGCAGTCATACCTCCCAACAAGCTTCAGTTAAAACAAATTTTGCAAGTGCTCGAAAAAATTTTCAGCAATCCACTGATCTGGCCGGCCATTTTTACAGTGGCATTCGGTTCAATTTTTTTAGACCTTGAACGATTTAACCGTAAGAGCTTATTGATCCAGGGCATCGCGGTTTTTTGCTTGAGTATTGTTTTGATAAACAGAATTCCGCCACGAATCTATTTTTCGATCGCGGCATACCTTGTGGCTGTGGTGCTTATTTTTGTAGACGAACGTAAAATCAACACTATTGTGCAGAACTTGTTTCAGACACGTAAGGGCCGAGCGTTTGTAATCTCCGCTACCATTCTGGGAATCTTTGCTCTTGCCTGCTATATAGATTTCAGCTGCATTAAACCCAGCCAAAATCAGAGCGCGATTAGAAGGTCCTTAAACAATGCGTTGAGAACTCTTCAGCCTTCTCCTAAAGATCTGTACTACGCCTGGGCGACATGCTTTCCTTTTGAAATGTTGTCCCCAGATGATAATCTAAATGTAGTATTTAAATCGTTGAACCTGCTCCCGATTGGTTCTCTCGGCCAGTCTCCACCGGTCATGGAACGATTGAAACAGTTTCATCTTAATGAAAATGAAGTTTGCCAGAGCCTTTACAAAGAGGAGAATGTTTTCCTGATCAGTGAGCAATCCCTGTTTAATAAGTGCCTTCGCCAATATATCGAAGAACATTACAAGTGCAAGGTCACCTTTGTAAAAGTATTAGAGACCACCTATCTTGCGATCTACCAGCTGAAGAAATTGCCACTTACCATTGAAGTTCCTTTCAAATCAAAAGCAGCAATATCCGAACAATGAAACTGACAATTCGTGACTGTTTCAGGAGAATTGAAATAAAGAAGTTTATTGCTTTTGGCTTAGTTTTAACTAATTAAGCTTTGCAAGATGCCTCGTTCTAGCATAATGACAATCTCTCAGCCTGGTAGAGTGCAAATCATGACTCAAAAATGGAAACCAAACCTTAGCGTAGTAATTCCGGTATACAACAGTGCGGGATGTTTGGATTTGCTCGTCCAGGCGCTAGGCGAGGAACTTCCAGTTGTAGCCCACAATTTTGAGGTAATACTGGTCAATGACGGGAGCATGGATGCTAGCTGGAACGTAATTTGCGCTTTGCAAAGGAAGTATTCCTGGCTTCGCGGCATCAATTTAATGCGGAATTACGGCCAGCACAACGCTCTCCTCTGTGGCATTCGCGAAGCTCAATACGAGATTACACTAACAATGGATGATGACCAACAGCATCCTCCTGCCGAAATTAAGACCCTGGTCAATAAGTTGGTTGAAGAAGATATAGACGTTGTCTATGGGCGTCCTGCAAGACAAGAACACGGTCTTTTCAGAGATACAGCGTCTGCTCTAACAAAGCTCGTGATTAAACAGGCACTGGGCAACGCTGCGGCCCCAGACGTAAGTGCTTTTAGAGCATTCAAGACCAAAATAAGACGTTCATTTGAAAATTATTCCAGCCCTTCAGTAAATCTCGATGTTTTACTCACTTGGGGTTCAAACAAGTTCGGCATGGTTTTGGTACAACATCGACCTCGCAGTTATCAGACATCTAATTACACGTTTGGCAAACTAATCACGCACGCCGTGAACATGCTTACCGGCTTCAGTACCTTGCCATTGCAAATAGCCAGCTTAAATGGGCTGGCGTTAGTCGGCCTGGGAGTTGTGCTGCTGGCATATGTTTTTGGGCGCTATATGCTCTGGGGCGTTGTGGTGCCGGGTTTCGCCTTCCTGGCCTCGATTATAATTATCTTTTCCGGTGCTCAGTTGTTAGCGCTTGGAATTATTGGCGAATATGTGGGCAGGATCTACACACGAACAATGGACAGACCTTCATATCAAGTCGACGAGACCGATGTAAATGAACTCCTGAGTGGTCAAGTCGAAGAGACGAGCAATTTAAAAGACTACTTACGGGTCTGAATTACAGAGTTATTTGCGAACGCAAACCACAGTCCAAACATGCTCTTCAACTCCCCAGAAATCATTGCGACAGGCACCTATAGATACACCTTCGAAATACGGTAGAAGTGAGTTTCTAATTTTCTCAGGTGTAGTAAAAGCTTTTAAAACATAGCCATTTCTCACGCCATAGGGATCACTAGCGATAACCATGTGGGAATCACCTAAATCGCGAGCGTTCTTAAAAATGTAGCTCGTGTCAATCGGGGCTGAGAACACAAACCAGCCTCCCTGTTTTAGGACTCGTGCGATCTCTTTTAAATTGTCATCAAAAGTAGTTCCTTGATCTATGTAATAACAACTATGGCATGCCAACAAATGATCAAACTCCCCATCTTTAAACGGGATAGCATTGTTGCGGCCGACTCGTGTATCAACTTCAAGACCGAGCTTTTTCATCCGTTCTTTAGTTCGAGTGCAGATATCTTCAGCAATTTCGACTCCCGAAACTGTCATACCTAAATTGGACAATAAGGGCATATTTCGGCCGTCACCAAAACCAAGGTCAAGAACACTAGCTCCCGCAAAATTTGGTTTAACTAAACCTAAATTAGGATAAGTGCCAAGAAAGGCGCGGACGACAAATTCCACCGGGTAGACAAAAACAGGATCTCTATCTTTGTAGAAGGCATCATAATTTGTATCAATTTCCAATGAAATTTCCTTTTGAAAAAGCTAACAGTGGTACGAAGTTCGCTTAAACCGCCTTAACACATTTAAGTTTGATGCCGTCTGAACAAAACTTCTGCGGCCGGCGGTCCAATCACCGCATGGTCTGGATACTGACCAGCTCTCACAACACTGTTTGCACCAACAGCAGTATTTTTTCCAATTCTGGCTCCGGCAAGTATTGCAGAACCTACACCTATCCAGCTCCCTGTGCCTATTAGTACCGGATCACCTACTTTGTTCGGTTGCTGAACAATCGGCACTTCCGGGTGAGAAAAAGTGTGATTGTTGTCTCCTATAAATACTCGCTCAGAAATTACAACATTTTTTTCAATCTTTATTTCATTCGTGCAGGACATGAAAGCAAACCGACCTAATTGGCACTCTCGACCTATTTCGATTCTACTTTTGTAATGATAAAGATGTTCAGGCAAATCATCAATGAACTGAGGGTCTACGTAATTTCGCAAAAAAGAAAGATCGACAAATGCATTTATATGACAGCATTCTCGAATGGAAGTAAAGTCGCCGATAAACAGATTTTGTGGATTTAGAATTCGATAAGGCGGCAAAATCTTTGCATTGACACCGAAATATCCAAAAAGCGCCTTGTCTTCATTTGATAATGGCTCCTGCTTTTCCAAAAGTTGGTTTTTAGATTCAATAGGCGAATGCGATGACATTTGTTTCCCGCTATTTGAATAATTCCTACAGCGCTAAGCACCGCTGGCCCGACATCAGTCCAGCTCATATTAATCTAAATGGGAGGATTGTTTGCATGATAAAAATACCCAACAGAATCATAAATTAAATATCAGGTGCGACAGGCCGATACCGCCTCTGTTATCCTCACCAGAGTCTTGTAAGAGCACGCGAATTCACACGCGCAACAGCAAGTTAATAGAAGAGTGCAAACCGTGGAGTCATCAGTGGCGGTAAAAAAGAAGTGCGCTATTCTTCAGTCGTCCTATATTCCATGGAAGGGATATTTCGATCTGATTAACCTTGTCGACGAATTTATTTTGTATGACTGTGTCCAATTCACAAGACGCGACTGGCGAAACAGAAACAGAATAAAAACACCTCGCGGCTCAGAATGGCTAACAATTCCCGTTGAATCAAAAGGTAAGTATCTAGCTCGCATTGACGAGATGAGAACATCTAACAACGATTGGAGTAAGGCGCACTGGAATGCCATTAAGCACAACTACTCAAAAGCACCATTCTTCGCTAATTACCGTGACTCATTTGACGTGGCGTTTTCGGAGTTGGACGGTTTGAGCTTGTCGCAAATAAATCGTAAATTTTTAGAGATGCTGTGTGATCTGCTTGGAATTGTAACTCCATTAACCAATGCCTCAGATTACACATTGGAAGGCGATAAGAACATGCGCCTAATTAGCTTATGCAAGCAAGCTAAAGCTGAGATATATTATTCGGGGCCGGCAGCGAAGCCATATATTGACGAAGAACTGTTTGCAAACAACGCCATAGAAATTGTCTGGATGGACTATAGCGGTTATCCTGAATATCACCAGCTTTTCCCACCTTTCGATCATCACATTACCGTTCTTGACCTGCTCTTTAACGAAGGCGCATCTGCTGCCAATTTTATGAAATCCTTCCAGCCTGCAATTCATATGTAACTGCCAGAACGGGTAAGATGTGCACGATTTCGTGACATTGTGTCGTTTTGGCTTCAAGTAAATACTGCAATTTGATAGAATTGGGTCCTACAATGCGTTTCAGCGTGGATTAATCAATGCAGACTTTCTCCGAAAATTCGTCCGATACGGCGCTCCTAGCCCGGTTAGACAAAGTTTTTTACGAGTGTTTCAAATTGCCGGCAGGCGCAAGCGATGCTCTAACTACGAATGACGTCGACCTTTGGGACTCATTGCGCCATATGGAATTAATCGTCGCCATAGAGCAAGAATTCAATTTTGCTCTTACGTTTGATGAAATTTCTTCGATGCAAAATATCGGCGCGATTAGAGAACTGATCGTCAGCAAATCGTCCGTCTAATGCTCTCTTTAGACGGGAAAGTTTGTATCGTCACTGGTGGCGCACGCGGGCTGGGTCTCGAAATCGTTAACCAATTGCTTAAAGAAAAAGCTGTCGTAGCCGTTTTAGACGCAGATCAATCGGCGCTTAATGCGCTGGCTAGTCAAGATGGTCTTTATTCTTTTCTTTGCGATGTTACCGACGAAGATCAGGTTGCCGCTACGATAAAAGAGATAGCCGGAAAACTTGGACATATTGACGCACTTGTTAACAACGTCGGAATTCTTTTTAGCGCTCCATTGATTTCATTCGGTAGTGCTGGCCTTGTTTCCCACGATTCTCTCATGTGGGCAAAAGTAATATCTACAAATCTTACATCTGCCTTTTACATGACCAAACATACTGTGGAAGCCATGATTCGAAAACGGACAAAAGGCGTTATTGTAAATATTAGCTCAATATCTGCACGCGGAAACGCAGGTCAATCTGCCTATGCTGCGGCTAAAGCTGGGTTGGAAGCGCTTACGAAAGTCTGGGCAAAGGAGTTACCTCTTATGGGAATTCGCTGCTTTGGTATAGCGCCAGGGTTTTGCAATACAGACTCAACTCATCTGGTCATGAACGAGAAAATTCTTATGGAAACAGTAAATAAAGTACCGCTGAAGCGACTCGGAGCAGCAGCCGAAATTGCGGTGTTTGTTATTGCAGGCCTAAAAAATGAATTTCTTAACGGGAAAATTCTAGAGATTGATGGCGGCTTAATACTATGACAACTGACCAATTTTATTTTTACAACTTGGCCCAAAAATTTAAGGATGTTGCTCGCCGATTTGGTGATAAACCGGCTATTCATACTGAAAGTGACACGGTCACTTATGCAGAATTAGATCAAAAATCCGATCAATTTGCTTATTATCTTCTATCCAATAAGCTTGAGCAGGGCGAAGTTCTGTGCATTATTGGCAACAAGAGTGTTTTGACGATCACTTGCATTCTTGGCGCGCTGAAAGCGGGCATTTTGTATAGTGTCTTCGATCCAGAGACGCCTCTAGCCAGGCTTTCTAAGATTTTTGAAAAGTGTAAGCCCCGATTAACTATCTGTTCTCCCGAGCAAATTGATGGGATGCGGCAGACGGGCATTGAAGCCATCGATACCAACATCGTGAACGGCGTTATAAACGATTTCAAAAATTCCGAAATCAACGAGGTCGCCGCCGCCCGTCTTCAATCAATAACGTCGAGCTGTCCTGCTTACATAATGTTCACTTCAGGCTCAACTGGCTTTCCCAAAGGCGCGACAATGACGCATCAGAATGTTCTCAATCTGATCGAATGGAGTATTCAAACCTACGGCTTCACCAGTGATGATGTTCTAACCAGTGTTAATCCATTGTTCTTCGATAATTCCGTTTTTGATATCTATTCGTCACTGTTTTCTGGCGCCTCGCTTGCATTGTTTGACGCAAAAACAGTGCGCGACCCAGCAAAGCTGATGTTCCTTCTCGACAAATTTAAGTGCACATCCTGGTTTTCGGTGCCCTCAATGTTGATCTTCCTGCAAACCGTGAGAGCGCTCACCCCCACCAGTTTCAGCCATATCAGGCGAATTATCTTTGGAGGCGAAGGGTATCCTAAAGCCAAATTAAAAGAATTATTTGATATGTTCCAGGCCAAAATCAACTTTTACAACGTTTACGGGCCTACCGAATGTACGTGTATCTGCTCATCCTATAGGGTCTCTGAAGCGGATTTTTCGGATTTGAAGGGCTTTTTGCCTCTTGGTGCGATGGCTCCCAATTTCGATGCGGTAATTGTTGACTCAGAGCTTAAACCTGTCAAAGATGGAGCTCTGGGTGAATTAGTGTTATGCGGACCCAATGTGGGATTGGGTTACTACAATGATCCCGAACGCACCGAAGCTAGTTTCATTCAAAATCCTCGACACAACAGCTACAGAGATATCGTCTACCGTACAGGAGATGTTGTCCAATTCACCGAACTGGATCAAAAATTTTGGATTTCAGGCAGAGCCGATAATCAGATAAAACATATGGGATACCGAATCGAATTGGAAGAAATAGAAAACGCTATCAGCTGCATTGACAACGTCGATCAATGCGCTGTAATCCATTGCGAGATCCGCAACTTGAGCCATATCATTGGCTTTATTAAGGTGAATAACGACGCAGTCACCGAGAAGGAAATTAGGCACCGTTTAACTAGCCTTATTCCTCACTACATGATTCCGACTAAATTTCATTTTTTAAATCAACTACCGAAAAATGCGAACGGTAAGCTAGACAGAAAGCGATTGAAAACTGAGTACATGGAGCAATCTGTTTATGCTTAAAGTTGTTATCTTCGGCACCGGGCGTGGTGCCAGTGTGGCCCACCGTTATTTGAGCAAAGATAGTGATTACCAAGTTTGTGCGTTTACTGTGGAGAAACAATTTCTGAACTGTGATGAATATCGCGGTTTACCGGTCGTCGACTTTGACCAGGTTCAAGTACTCTTTCCTCCTGACCAATTCAAGTTGTTCGTACCTCTGGGTAGCCAGAATCTCAATCGCTTGCGATATGACAAATACATGGCATGCAAAGAAAAAGGCTATACCCTTGCCAGTTACGTAAGTTCTACTATTCAGTTTGGCGATGAACTGGAAGTAGGCGAAAACTGTTTTATTCTAGAAAATAACTCAATTAATTTCGATGTTAAGATTGGAAATAATGTCACTATTTGGAGTTCAAATCAGATCGGCGACCAGTCTATAGTCTCTGACCATTGCTGGATTACGTCAAATGTATGCATGGCCGGTCACGTCAAGATCATGCCCTTCAGTTTCATCGGCATAAACGCTTCGATTTCGAATGATGTGATCATCGGCGAAGAAAACTTTATCGGCGCCAATTCATTAATAACGAAAAGCACCGGGCCAAAAGAAGTTTTTCTAAATAATCAAACGGCAAAAGCACCACTGACCAGTGATAGATTTATCTCCATGTTGAGCGGTTCTTTTTGACACATTTCAAGAATAGGAAAATCAAACTTAGAAGGAAGTTTCGATGAATAAGTCTTTGATGGAAATTTATGTTTGTCCGATAAGCAAATCGCCGCTCACTCTCGAGCCGGCGAGCGAACAGACGCAGGACATAATCGCCGGCAGTCTGAGCTCATTGTCAAAAGCGGGCGAAGAACTTTCCTATGAGTTGAAGGACGGAGTGCCTCATTTCATATCAAGCGGCCAGCTGTCACCCATTGAACTAGAAACGAAACATCAATACGAAGAGTATTACACAGAAGAATTTTATGACAACATCATGGACTGGCTCTTTGAAAGTTTTCACGAAAATGAGGAAGTAGTTCGCGAAAAAATGGTTAGAGCTTTGGAACTGAAACCAGACTCCCGAGTGCTGGAAATTGGTTGTGGTACAGGTTGCGATTCTTTTCGAATCGCCAGGCAATTAAACGAGCAGGGTGTACTTTTTCTCCAAGATCTTTCAGGAGCCATGGTTTCCATAACCAAGAGCAGGCTTGAACGCGACTATGAGAAGTTAAAACTGTCGTGCGAATTAAACTATTTTGTTTCTACCGCTCGCAATTTGCCTTTTCCAGATAAGTATTTTGACGCCATATTTCACTTTGGCGGATTTAACAATTTTGAAGATCCGAAGGGCACCCTTGCTGAATTCTCGCGCATCGTCAAAGAAGGTGGCAAAATTGTGATTGGTGACGAGTCGGTGCCACCGTGGCTAGAAAACACCACTTTTGGTGAAATCGTCTGCAATAACAATCCGCTATTCAAATACAAAACTCCATTGCAGCATTTACCAGAATGTGCGCGTGATGTGAATGTTACTTGGCTTCTAGGCAACTGCTTCTACCTGATTGATTTTCGGGTAGGCGATGGCCCTCCACCATTGAATTTAGATTTGGAGCATAAGGGACGCCGCGGGGGCACCATGCGAACGCGCTTCTATGGGCAGCTGGAAGGAGTGAGCCTTGAAGCAAAGAAATTAGCTCAAGAGGCTGCGCTTAAAGAAGGAATCAGTCTGCATGCATGGCTCGACAAATTAGTTCGCCAGGCTGCTGTAAACGGCAAATCGTGAAGAGGTCTCAAGGACGTTTAATGCTAATAAGCGATAAGAGCAAAAAAAGTGGAACTATCCAGACGCACCATCGATGGAAAAAGCTGGGTCATGTCTATCAACCATCGGGAAAATTAGAATGGGCCAGAACACACGCTGCAAATCCTACAGCTGAACATTTGCATGATGATGTTTACCGGATTTACTTCAGTGCTCGCGATGATCAAAATCGGTCAAGTATCGGTTCTGTGGATATAGACTTAAAAGATCCGCTGACAGTGATATCCGAAGCGCAGGAGCCTGTACTGGGACCAGGCGCACTTGGAATGTTTGACGATTGTGGAGCATCGATTGGCTGCGTTGTGCCTGTTGGCGAAAAAAAATACTTGTATTACATGGGTTGGAACTTGGCAGTGACAGTTCCTTGGAAAAATGCTCTTGGCCTTGCAATCAGCGACGGCCCTAACCAACCATTTGTGCGGCATTCAACTTTTCCAGTTCTCCCCTTAGACGCAACCGACCCATTTACCATTTCCTATCCATGGGTTACGGTTGAAAACGGAAAGTACCGTATGTGGTATGGCTCCAATCTAAAATGGGGGCCAGTGAAGCAAGACATGCTGCATATACTCAAATATGCCGACTCGTCAGATGGCATCCACTGGGCTAGACTCAACAAAGTAGTTATCACTGCCGATTATCCCGCTGAATATGCAATTTGCAAACCGACAGTTTTAAAAGACGGCGATACTTACTGGATGTGGTACTGCAGTCGGGGCGCAAAGTATCGCATTTTTATTGCGAAATCAAAGGACGGCCTAGATTGGGAGCAGTTGGGCCAGGATCCTGGCATCGACGTATCAGACTCGGGCTGGGACGCCGATATGATCGAATATCCTTGCGTCTTCCAGCACAATGGAATTGTTTATCTTCTGTATTGTGGTTCTGAGTACGGAAAATCGGGGTTTGGGATAGCAACCCTTGAATTAGATTGATAACCAATCCTGCCAAACCAATTCTAAAATTATCTATCGTCACGACGCTATATAACTCAGCTCCGTACATAGACGAATTCTTTGAGCGCATCTGTGCGGAAGCCAAGAAAATAACTGAAGAATTCGAAATAGTTTTTGTGGATGACGGTTCCCCGGACGATTCGTTGCACAAGGCTTTGCATCTAGTTTCGATTGAACCAAGAGTTAAGGTGGTGGAGCTTTCTCGAAACTTCGGCCACCATAAAGCGATGATGACAGCATTAGAGCATGCTGCCGGTGAAATTGTGTTGCTAATAGACGTAGACTTGGAAGAGCCACCAGAGTTGCTTGGCGAATTTTATTCCAAACTTTTGGCCGAAGGATGGGATGTAGTTTATGGTTATCAGGAACAACGTAAAGGCGACTTCTTTGAACGAATTAGCGGCTCTTTTGCATGGCTTTTATTGGATCTATTATCTCCGATAAAAATTCCTCATAATCACAGCACAGTTCGTCTTATGAAACACCGTTATACCCAAGCACTAATTCATCACAAAGAGCACAAAACTGCTATCGGGGGGTTGTGGGTTCAGACCGGCTTCAAACAAACCGGAGTAAAATTTGAAAAGCTCTCCCGCCCTGGCTCTAGTTACCGCTTTAGCTCTCGGCTCATGGCACTGCTAGACAGCATCACGTCGTTTAGCGAAAGACCTCTTTTCTTTGTATTCTTCCTGGGAACAGGAATTTTTTGTCTTTCAACAGTGATTTCGGTTGCTCTATTTGTTCGATGGTGCAGTGGTCACAACCTACCGGGTTGGATTTCAGTAATGGCTTCGGTGTGGGTTTTAGGCGGCCTGGTCATACTTAGTATCGGCATTCTTGGTTTATACATTTCGCGTATTTTTATTGAAACAAAAATGCGTCCATATACAATCGTTCGAGAAATTCATCAAGAAAAAAACAAAATCGATTAGCACCAGAGATGGCCGAAAGTTTTTACAAGTATCAAACTTTTGTGGCAATAATTTCAAACCTTTTTTTCATTTTAAGGAAATTGCTTTCAAAACAATAAAAGCTGATCTGACTGGCTGCTAAGCTGGACGCGATGCCCAGTGATGATGAACAGATTGCAAACGGTAAGTCACCTATACTTTTCAAGCCAGTTGCAGAAAGGAACCAGAACGTCAGTAGCAACGATATGGGATGTAGCATGTACAAACTGTACGAAGTTTTACCTATATGCTCGCATAATCTGTTGAACAGTGACTCTGACGAGACCGTTATGCACTTGTAGAGAACCAGTAAGGCGAATAGCACTGTCGCAATTTGTTCGTGAAATGGATAACTGCATGTAAAACTGACTGCCAAACATGAATAAAGCAGAACGGTGAAGATGGGCTTTTGTATGACAAATCCCATTGAATTTTTATGGTGCAGAAAATAATAAGCGGCCAAACCGCCAATGGCCAGAGACTCTAAATCGAAACTAACAAGAAAGGTTTTGAATATTGATATTGCGCTGACAATGTCCATACCATGCTGACTACGAATAGGGAGTGCATAACTTGACAGCTGTTGAATAGCTTCTATCAGACCATATTTAATCAACACCGCGCCGATGATACCAAAGACGGTAGCGCGCTTTGAAAACTTAATTAGCCAGGGCCAGATTGCATAGAATTGTTCTTCGACCCCAAGAGTCCAGCACTGTGCAGCGCAAATAACGGGTGGATACATAATGCTACAAAGATTAGGCACGAATACTGCGAACATAATCAATTCTGTGTTGAAATTGTGTGACAGTGCGCTTCTCAAGGCGACGAATTCGGTTGTCCAGATATGAGGAACGACAAAAAAGCCTAAAAAGACGGTTAGATAATAGAGGGGCCAGATCCGCAGTGCTCGTCGGAAGTAGAATTTAGTAATATTTATACTGCCGGTTTTCTCCATTTCGGTGAACAACAAGTAGGTAATAAGGAAACCGCTGATGACGAAGAAAAGCCTGACTCCATCCAATCCTAGCGTCCCGATTGTAAAATTTCCAAATAGGCTAGGATAACCTAGGACCGATTTAAATTGCTCTATATGCTGGACAACAACAGCAAGGGCCGCAAAACAGCGTAGCTGATTTAAGCCGGCAAAATATACGGCGTTTCCTTCAACTGCCTTTGGTGTTGTTTGCGCTTGAACCTTCTCCGAGTTTCCGCCGAAAGAGACGTCAAATGTGTCGATAGGTTGCAACTTATTCTCCAGCGGCCCCGAATTGACTGAGCTATAGCTGTAGGCTAGCTTTCGTATCAAGTAAGCTTGGTCGACCCGACACACGGAATGTCTTGATTGTTTCTATAATCTGTTGCTGCTCACCGTCCGTCAGTGAAACAAAGAAGGGCAGTCTCAAAATCCCTTCACTGACCCTTTCGGAGACCGGACAATCTTCGAGTTTATAACCCATTTTCTGTCCCATCTCAGAACTATGCAATGGTAAGTAGTGGAACACGCTCAAGATGTCGTGTTGCTTCAAATGATCAATCAATTGTTGGCGCACGCTCATACTAGGCAGCATCATGTAAAACATGTGATACGACTGGTCGCAATATTCTGGTATGTAAGGCAATTCAATCGAGTTCTCTGTAGCCCAATCTCCCAATTCGTGAAAGTAAGTATGCCAAAGAGTTTTACGACGTTCTTGAATTTTGTTGCGCGATTCAAGCTGAGCGTATAAGTAAGCGGCGAGTATTTCTGAAGGCAGATAGCTCGAACCGATGTCCACCCAGCTATATTTGTCGACTTGGCCACGAAAGAATCGAGCCCTGTTTGTTCCCTTTTCTCTTATAATCTCAGCCCGTTCGCACAGGTCGGTATCGTTGATGATTAAGGCACCGCCTTCTCCGCATTGAATATTTTTGGTTTCGTGAAAGCTTAAGGTAGACATCTCGCCAAAATTGCCAAGCAGCCGCCCTTTGTACTTACCGAAAAATCCATGAGCATTATCTTCAACGACGGCAAGTCCATATTCTTTTGCCAAAGCGCATATTTGATCCATTTCACAACCAACGCCGGCGTAATGCACTGGCACAATAGCTTTCGTATTTTTAGTGATTACTTTTTCGATGAGTTTTTCGTTTAAATTCTTAGTGTCGGGACGGATATCGACGAAAATTGGCTTTGCTCCACGCAGAACATAAGCGTTAACGGTCGAAACAAAAGTATAGGAAGGGACAATTACTTCATCACCGGGCTGCAAATTGAGAAGCAATGCAGACATCTCAAGAGCGTGCGTGCAGGATGTCGTCAAGAGACCTGATTTCGAGTCAAAGATCGATTGGAGCAACTCTCGACACTTTTTGGTGAACGGACCATCACCGGACAAGTGCCCGTGCGCAATTACTTGTGAAATGTACTCTTGCTCTCTACCGCTACAACTAGTTTTATTAAACGGAATAGTCACTTGTTATTCTCAAAATCTATCTGCCACACTCGACCTATCACGAGTTTGATATGGGACACCTTCTCTGCTTCTGACCAGCAAGACAGCTAATAGTATCTGAAATTAGCTCTACTGCTACTGCCAATCTTGGTTAGAGCACTATCATAAAAATCGATTGGTGCAAAGCCAGATTCATAAGAGACAATAAAGCCCGACCGTAAACGTAATAGTCGTTGATCAACGTGATTATCGCGGGTTCTGGCGGATTTGATCGTCAGCTAGCAATATGCCTGAAAATTATGACCAATTTCTGTTGAGAATCCTCGTCGTTACCGATATTTGGAAAAACTCTTGAGGGATCGTCTCTCCAAGGCAATCTCATTGTTTGTTTTGTGTCAAAAAAGAATGATTCAATTTGCTTTACCGTAGCTCTCAGGCTTTGCGATAGATGTTCTAAGCATGTGGTGGTCAGCGAAGCAAGCTATGTTTTCAATCCGGGCGCGCACTTCAAGCGGCAAAAAAAACCTACGTGTCCTGTTGGCTCTATACACGAACAAATTAGAAAGCCAGCAGACTTAGCCGACTTAAAATTTTTCCCTTCCGTCTATAGCGACCAGTCTTTGCCATTTATGATCCAGGAGTTTCAGGCCCTTGAAGCGCTACTTGAACTGGCCGAAAATCAGGCATTGCGGAATCGCGAATCGAAGTCAAATGATAATCCTAGTTTGCAGTAACCAATGCGATAATGAAGCGCGAAAGTGGACAATTAAAGCCTCACAATTTGATAAACGCGCAATCTAACTTCTGGATACTCCCGACATAGTTTCAGTTTGGCGTCCAGACCATAATGCTCACGCAGGTATGTCACCATCAGTGGATTAAGCTCATCTCCGCTGATCAAGAAAATATTTTTGTTTGTCAGCTGCGTGCCAAGGTTATCCAAATTCAGACCAAACTGCTTCATTCTATTGGCCGCAAGTGGTGCACTGGCACGAAATGCTAAGGGCAAGATTTTGAAATTTTTGAAATAGCTCCTGATGTTATTGAACGGCAGAACATATTCATACGGAAAGAAGTCTCGCCAGACAATGTATAAATTTTGCGCATCTGGTTTTAGATCATTGATTGCTTTCCTCAACAAGAGATTTTGGGCTTGAATATTTTGTCCTCTGACAAAATAGTTTTGGTGAGCCATATACAAAAGCACGCAGGCCATAACGCAGGCTGCAAGCGACACAGGTAGTCGTAATTTGGAGCGAACAAACTTTTCTCTCAACGCTTCGGCGTCAATGTGATAGAGCAAAACAAACAAGAAGAATGAAAAAATGGGGAAATAAACATGTTCAGGCAGTTTTAGCGTGACCAGCAACGTCAACATTAGCCCAATGATTAGAAGGGCGAGCACCGCTAATCTTTTTCTACTGAGAGATGAACTTTGATAGACAGCGAAGAGTAAAAGAGAGGTGATTAAAATAGGCACAATCATTTTATTTTCAAAGACTTGGGCAAAGTCTTTAAAAACTTCAAGCAGAGAAGAATAGTTTGTGCCTCGTAATACTTGTGTCGCCGCGAGCATTCGCTTTTCCGAAAATCTGTCAGTGTCTAAACAAAAGAGATTTTGCGCCAGCAATAAGTCATTGTCTGTCCAATTGGCCGCCCTCTGCGCTTCTTTCTTTTTTTCATCAGAGCAAGAGCGGCCATAGCCATAGTCAACAAAATCGCACTTCAAAACATTGGCTGAGTAAAAGTCTTCCCAACCCGGCGCCTGGCGGTACTCCCAGCCATTATACAGATGCAATGCCAGCGCCGCACAGACGGCCATGAAGATGACGCCGGCAGAGGCAATAAAGCTCCTTGCCTGACGAAAAAGACTGAAATTATCGCCGAGCAAATATTTCACTGCAAAAACCAGGGCCGCCAGAATGGCAATCAATAATGAGCTTTCAAATCTAATTAGAGAACCGATAATCAGCAAAAGAATAGCTATAGCTGGTCGAGCCAGCCCTCGGGGTGATAGCGGTATGTCATCGTCCAACCAACTTAGAATCATTGCCACACCGCCCAGGGAGACCATACAGGCCGCGGTGGTAAACTGCAAAAGCACGAGATTATTTAAACCAACAGCTAGGAAAAAGATCAGCACTAGAGAAATGGAAACGGCCGTAGCTCGTTTTCTCAGTAGGGCGGTGACGGCCGCTGTCAGGCCAACAATATTTGCAATCAACAGATAGTGCCCGTACCAGGCAACGTTCGGAAAAATCGTGTACAGTCCGGCTAAGGCCCGGCCCAGCAAAATATTGGTAAACATCAAGTGTGGGTCGGGTGTATCTGAATAACCGCAACCGGAACAGATCATGGAGAGGCCAACATCATCATTGGTTTTAAAGGTTTGAACAAAAACTATACGCACAAATAATGTCAGAGCACCCACTAACAGCACTGCCAGAACAAAAGGTTGTTTACGCCATGCCAGAATGTTAGTCATCGGTTTGCAACCACAGTTCTCATCAAAGGTGACTTGCCGGCGCTAACTTGAAAAGTTCTTGCGCGACTAGTTCTGACCTTAAATTGCGACCAAATTTAGTTAAATGATAAGCAGTATCAAAAAAGTAGTTTTCAGGAAAGGAAAACTGTTCAGGCGAGCCTATTACTTCCACATTTGGTATCTTCTGCCAGTGCGCGAAGATATCGTCCGCACGGGTTTTATACTTTTTGTATACCCGCTCCGGAAGAGGAGGTGGTGCCACCACTACACGCACATTTTTTTCAAGCGCAAACTGGGCAAATTTCCGCACTACTTCACCAGCTTCATCGTTAAAAGTATAGTTGCCGTAAGCAATAACTTCCATGCCATTAAGACCTGGCGATTTTTTCTGCAAATGTGCAGTCATATCACCATGTGAATTATAGGCCTCACGGTGATCATACATGTTGATGGCACCGCCCAAAAGGTCTTCCGTTTTTGGAAAAGTCTTGTCGTAACGACTGCGCAAAACGCGCTGATAAAACTCCACCTTTGCTAAAACAAGGCGCCGGCAGTCATAAATGAAGTCAAAAACTCTTTCCGGGGCACTCGCATACGTGCGTAGCACCCACTGGCTTGCTTGCGGAAATACCAGAACCAAATTAAGTAATGCGCTGCTGCCATTGACTCTGGCATTTGATTCCAGATTAGTGGTCACACAAAAGAAATCATACTCAGGCATTATCACCACAATATCGCCTGGTGACAAATTGCCTTTGACCTCCTCGAGCATGTAGCGCAAACCCAGAATGCAGCCAAAGCCCATGTTAACAACCGGACGGCTCATTACATTCTCAATTACAGTGCTATCGATACCGAGAGCTACATTTGAACCGCCCACTAGTACGATTTTAGGTGAAGTGATTTCCGCCAATCGGGCATGCTTGTCGATCAAAGCGGCATAACCTGATTGCTCGCCAAATCTGGGCGGCGACAAAATTACTGCACTACAAAGCATCAAAAATACAATAAATGCTGCAATTGTTCTGGGAAGGTGCATTATCTTCCTGCCACCATTTTATAAACTGCTTCGCACTGCCTCAGGCCGTCTAAAGGGTCGGCTCCAGCCATACTGTTCTTGCACGAAGCAGAGGCGCGCTGCCAGGCTGCATCATCACTCAAAAGTTTGCGCACAATGGCTTTTAGTGCCTCAAAATCGCCGCGCCGCACAAGCAACTCATCATCTCTGACAAAATCTTCTACCGGCGACCAGCTTGTCTGAGCAAACTCCTTTAGAAAATCATTGCGGTGTGCAACCACCGGAATCCCCTGTGCCATGGCCTCTACAATTACCTGCCCACCACCTGATGGATACGTGTCTAGTAATACATCGGCTAAGGCAACCAGCCTGTGAAAATCAGTGCGCCATCCTAAAAACTTAACTCGCTCGCGCACCGCCGGCGCTACCATACTCTCAAAGTCTAAAATCTGCTCAGCAAGAGTGCCTACAACCACATAATATAAATTGTCGTTTTCCACAAGCATTTCGCTTATCGCCTGCCATTGCTGGCGATCTTGAAACTTAGCAAACCGGCCGCTGCTCATCAGCACTCGGGCATTCTCCGGCACAAGCAAATCTTGTTTACTTGCCGGCGAAGTTACCTCAGGCGGCTTGCCGGTCATCTTCAGCTCTACCAAAGTAGAATTGCAGGGGCTATCCATAAGCGGATGTTTTGACCAGGCAATCGACCAATCTAATTGAGGATGCGAGAACTGACCGGGCGGCCCCTGTACCAAACCAAGCAGCTTGGGCGCAGGTTTCAGGGCAGTGATGAAACAAGTTGAAAAATCAACCAGTGAGGCACTGGTGACGAGAATATCCAGATTTGCTTGTTCAATCTGTCTGGCTAAACCGGTTAAAGACTCAACTACATGGCCTTTGGGTAGTTCGACAAAACTATTGCAAAGCACCTCGCATCCGCTGGCTTTCAGGCGCTCCACATGCTCTAGGCCCTGAGGTGAGCGCCTCACCTCTTCTACTGTTTCAGGCACAATCGCCACAATTTCAAATTGCTCTTTGTCATGCAAGTTGATCAAGACGTGACTGATTTTAAGCAGCACCGAATTGAGTTCAACTACACCGCGAAGATAATAACCAACTCTAATTTTTCCACTTCTGGCTGTAGCAGCAGCTTGGGCTGACCTGAAAGGCGCAGCTAATCTGTCGATAGCAGCAATAATATCAGCGTCTATTTCGTATCTATCTTCTCTGGCATAAGTCATGGCCGCGTAATGCCAGAGGTCGAAATAAGCAATAGCACTCTCGATCTCGCCCTGGCCCGCTGCTGTCATGCCCAAGGTTTTATAAGCTGAGCGAATCGCTTCTATATGACCAGTAGCACTATTGATTTTAAGCAGAAGGGGAAGAAAAATAGGCCGGCCGCCACAAAGGCGCCAGGTGCGATCTATGAAGGTTTTTGCATCAGTTAGATTATCGCTTTTGAAACAGGCTTGAGCCAGGCGATAGTTTGCTTCGATTCTATTTTCAAGAATTTCTGCACATAAATATGGCAACAACAATTGAGCATCAGGTTTTGCACCATGCTCAATTTTTTCAATCAGCAAATCAAACTCAATACCGAGCAGGGGCCGCTCGCCGCCCGGACATTCAAAGCTAAAAGCAAAACCAAAATCAGTATCAAATAAAGCCTCACCGGCGATGTTCGGCAAGGCAGAGGTAACTTCGGGCGCCAGCAAACCGTTGACAAAACGCTTTGCTTTCCGCACCACATTTGGTATCACGCCGCGATTTCTCTTAGAGCCGCCACCACCAGATCAACGTCTGAAAACGGCATGCCCGGGTAGAAAGGCAGCGAAATTGTAGAATCGCCAATATTCTCAGCGACAGGAAACGCACCCGCTTCAACTCCGAGCGTTTCTTTAAAATAGGTGAGCAAGTGAATGGCTCTGTAGTTGACCATTACGCCAATGCCACGCCGCTGCAACTGTTCGATGAAGTGGTCGCGCTTGCCGCCAGAAATCCAGACCGGATACAAATGCCAGGCGTGCTTTACCCCTGCATGATTAGACGGTCTGCTCACGCCCTTAATTCCAGCCAGTCGGCTTTCATAGTACTGAGCTAACTTCTCGCGCTTATCCCAGCTGGCAGGCAACCTTTCAATTTGAGGCAATAAAATTGCCGCCTGAATGTTATCCATATTGTATTTCCAGCCCAGCACTTTCATATCCCAGTGCTTATAGCCTTCAACAGACCTGTCGGCAGCAGTTTTAGTCATGCCGTGAGTGCGCAGCAGTACGAGCTTTTGATAAAGATCATCGCTATTGGTGACAACGGCACCACCTTCGCCGCAGGTCAAATTTTTGGTGGCATAAAATGAGAAACACGCAGTGTCGCCCAGCTGACCAGGTTTGATGCCGTCACGCTCGCCTTCAACACAGTGAGCGGCGTCTTCAATGACAAACAGCCCGTGCTTATCGGCAATTTTACGAATTGCTTTCATATCGCACATTTGACCGAACAAATGCACTGGCAGTATGGCTTTGGTTTTAGAGGTTATGGCCGCTTCAATTTTTGTGGCATCTAGATTGCCTGTTTCAGCTTCGACATCAATGAAAACCGGTGTGGCTCCAGCTTCAAGAATGGCTGTTGAAGAAGCGATAAATGTCATTGGTGTGGTGATTACTTCATCACCAGGACCGACACCAAGTGCCAGAAGTGACATGTGCAAAGCGCCGGTGCAACTTGTTACGCCCAGGGTGTATTTGCAGTTTAGAAGTTTAGAGAATTGTTTCTCAAACTCACCTACCGTGGCTCCGGTTGTCAGAATTGGGCCGGCGAACACTTTAGTGATGGCGTCAATTTCTGACTGACCGAGATCGTGCATAAAAAAAGCAACGGCTTGAGCTTGAGCTGACATCAGTGCATTTCCTTCTTACCTGAAGCGGTGACAATCGGAATGTGGCGCATCCACATTTGTGGTTTCCACCACTCTGGATTTTTCTCGTAAAATTCAATTGTTTTAGCAAGGCCATCTTCAAATGAAGTCTTCGGTGCCCAGCCAAGCAGCTCGCGGGCCTGAGTGGCATCGCAAGTGTGGCGGAAAACCTGACCTGGGCGATCACCAATAAATTCGATTTTCGAAACTTTTGGTTTCATGATTTGCACAATAGCCTCAGCTATTTCTTTTACCGACTTGTGCTCGCCAGTGCCGATATTAATGGTCTTGCCCACAACTTTTTCTTTAGGAGCATGGATGATGGCATCTAATGCATCACAGTGATCTTCAACAAACAACCAGTCGCGGGCGGCAGACCCGTCACCGTGCACTGTTAGCGGTTCGTCTAGCAAACAGCTGGTAATAAAGCGTGGCACTGCTTTTTCTAAATGCTGGCTGGGGCCATAATTATTGAATGGTCGAACAATTACAGCGGGAATGTTGTAAGTGCTCCAGTAAGAGTAGACGAGGCGATCGGCACCACACTTAGCGGCGGCATATGGGCTCATGGGGTTGAGCGGATGATCTTCATCCATTTTTTCTGAAAGAGCAGAACCGTAAACTTCAGAAGTAGAAATATGAATAAAGCGCTCTATGCGATCGGAGAATTTTGCCACCGCATTTGCCACCGTTTGCGTACCGATTACATCGGTTTCAAAAAACAGGCGGTTATCGTAAATTGACCTGGTAACGTGCGACTCGGCCGCCATATGCACGACCACGTCGGCTTGCGAAACCAGTGTATCCATCAGTTCGCCGTTGCGTACATCACCGTACCAGAACTCATAAGTGTCAGAGCCAAAGGCGTTGTCTGGACTGTTTTGAATGGAGCCTGCGTAGGTAAGCGCGTCTACTACGACGATTTTGTAATCAGGGTATTTTTTGTAGAGATGCCTTACGAGGTTTGAACCAATGAAGCCTACTCCACCCGTGACTAAGATAGTTTTCATGTACTGTGTTCCGGTTGCCGCTTGTTGCCGCGTAGTATTTCTAAGCTGTCTGGTCCGCAATTAAGCAGAAGATCCAGCGTAGACAAGTATGGAACAAAGTCGCCGTGGAGTTGCGGATATTCTGGATGAAAATAATCTTGCCAACAAACTTCTACACCTTGATTGGCGAAAAGGTCTGTCGCCAGGTAAGTTTTAGCCGCATTGCCGGTCAAATAGCGATTTACATTAAAATGTCGACATAGATTGAGTAAGCGTTCATTTTTATCGCCACTAATGTCAAGCTCTGAAGAGCGGCATAGAGTTGTAGTCACCCCTAATTGGGCGGCTAAATATTTGACTACAGCGATGTCTAATTCGGCAATATTGGCCCAGGGGTTACTTAAAAGGTCGCGAAATTCAGCAAAGTATTGCTGAAAGTAGGGAGCCTTTTTGTAAAACTGCTCAATAGTATTGATTTGTTTTTTGCGCCACTGTTGGCTGTCATCAATTTCAGTATCAACAATCGATTGGCTAAGGCGCACACTTTTAACGGGCACAGTGAGCCACATGGGGCCATTTGGTGTCTTAATGCGATTGCGATTGCGCCAGCCGTTTTTGTCATATTGCACATCATCGTAAAAAACAAAAACGTCAGATCGGTCTAATTGGTCAAAAAAACCCAGCCAGGGAATATATCCGGGTTGAAGCACGGCAAGGGTTTTAGTCTTTGTTTCTGTGTTCATATCTAGTTTCAAACTTCTAGTTTCTATTTCTATTTCGAAAGCGCAGCCGTCACCCGCATAGAATCGACTTTGAGCACATGCTCTTTACTATTGCTATTTGCAGAACCCATATAAATGTCGTACCACTCTTGGAAAACCAGCAGGGCGTATATTTTATTGACTTCGCGGTAGTCTGAATCGTTGCTATAGATTTGATTCATCAGCGCCTCTACTTTACCGCTGTCAAACAATCCGTGAGCAGCTAATCTGCTCGGGCTCAGGGTCTCGCGCACATAACCTTGCAGATCTTTGAGCAGCCAATCAGTAATCGGCATGACAAAGCCTTCTTTTTTACGCTTCACCATTTCTTCTGGTAGAAAGCGCAGGGCGGCTTGCTTGAGCAAATATTTGGTCTCGCCATTTTTGATTTTGACATTGCCTGGCAGTGAAGCGACAAATTCCGCCACATCAGTATCAAGATATGGGCTGCGCACTTCTAGTGAATGGGCCATGCTTAGCCTGTCAACAAAGGCCAGCACCTGATCGGGGAAGATTGTCTTGTATTCGGCTTCGAGCACGCGATTGAGGGCATCATTTGCATTGGCGGTCAATTTAGAAAAGTCATCGCGTAAAAGCAATTGCGAACTAAATTTAGACATTTTTTCAGCGACGCTTGAAGAATAAAGTTCGGCTTTGGCTTCATCGCTCAAGACAAAAAGCTTGGCTCGCCAGGCCCAATCATTAACCTCGTAAAGGCCCTTTAGATAGTCGATTTGCTCTTCGAAAGGTTTTAGCGCACTGCTATCTTGCGTCTTCAAATAGTCAGGCCATTGGGCCAGGGGAGAGGCTAGACGATGGGAGAGATAACTACCAAAAAGCTCATCAGCACCGTCTCCTGAGATAGCCACAGTAACGTTTTGTCTGATTAATGGTGCCAAAAAATAGGTTGAAACAGTGCCTGAAAACGGTTCATCGAAGCAGCGAATAATCTTTTTGATGTTTGTTGGAAACTGGCTGAATTCAACAGTTTCTTCGTGATGCTCGGTCTTATATTTGGCCGCTACAAACTTAGCGCACTCTTTATCTAAGTCTTTACCGGCGGTGCTCGAATCGCCTTTGTAAGTCAAAGTAAAAGTCTTAATCGGATCGCTGGAAGACTCGGCCGCCACCGCCGTAGCGAGGCTGGAATCAAGCCCGCCACTGAGGAAGAAACCAATAGGTACGTCGGCAATCACGCGTTTGGCAATGGCCTGACGGAACTTATCAAGGAAAATATCTACCAGCTCACTCTCATCGAGTTTTGCTAAATCAGCATTGGTCTTGAATGACAAATCCCAATAACGCACAGGCTTGGGGGTTTGGCCGCGCTTGTAAACTAGATAATGAGCCGGAGGTAAAGCGTAAATATTATTGAAAATCGTCTGCGGCGAAGGTACATGCTTGAAGCTTAAATAGTGATGCAATGCTTCTAAATTGACTGTGCGCTTAAATTCAGGCACGTGCAACAGTGCCTTGATTTCAGAGGCGTAGTAAAGTACATCGCCAATTTGCGTGTAATAAAGTGGTTTCTTTCCTAGCCTGTCACGGGCCAAGATGCCTGAATTTTTCGCCGTATCCCATATGGCTACAGCGAACATACCATCGATATGTTTAACGAAATCTTCGGCAAATTCTTCGTAAAGGTGCGGCAAAATCTCGGTGTCGCATCTGGTTACAAACTGATGTTGGCGCGCCCTTAGCATTTCAAGCTTGGCTTGATAGTTATAAAGTTCGCCGTTCTGAGAGGCCCATACTGAGCCACTTTGATTAGACAGCGGTTGCCGACCGCCAGCTAAATCGAGAATACTGAGGCGACGAGCACCCATGGCAAAATTGTCGTCATGAACGATGAAACCGTCATCTGGCCCGCGGTGAATCAGCTGATTAAGCATGATTTCTACCAGGTCTCGGTCACCTGAGCCGAATATTCCTGCAATGCCGCACATAGACTACGCCTCTAAATTTTTTGGTATCCACAGTCTAAAGCAATGGCCCTAGACTTTAGCAACAAATAAATTGCTTAATCTAGCAGGTGTTTGACAGTGAACAACTAATGAGGTGCTCTACGCACTAGTTTTACGCTCAATCAATTCTCGAACCGCCGGCACATATTGTGTCGGAACAACCATGAGGGTCTGCCCTGATAGCTCCGACGCAGCCTCATCTTCAGCCACCATAACGTCGTCATCCATTTGCTCGTAATGGGCTAGTAATTTTTCTACGCGATCTTGGTTCCATCCGGGCGGAAAGTCTTTGTTGCTCATTTCTTGCTCCGCCTCCTGCGACGGTAAGCCTTCAATTGTGCGGGTCTACATCGAAGCGGATTGTCAAAGTACCACGGCCCAACTTTAGTACATATTCACAATAAGGCCAAATTCCATTGCAATTCTACTTGTTGGCCTGGTTTTCATTGACACGGGTATCCCATACATTGGATGATCTATGGGACTTATCGGTGGAGTGAAGCGGCAACTATGTCAAATGGAACCCAAAGCAGCTTAGACAAGCAGGGCATACGTCCTAGCGCAGAGCTATTCCCTTTAATGGTCGTACTATCGATCATATATCCATGCAATTTTGGCTGCCCCATGTGCCCTTATACCGACGGCAACTCCGAGATTAGAAAATTTTATAGAGACAACAGCGCCGAGCTGTTCCCAGTAGACCTCTGGAACAGCATTGCCGACGAATGCGGCAAATATGGTGCCTGGATGCGTTGCACCGGCGGTGGTGAACCTATGCTTCACCCTGGCATGGTCGACATGATCGAGTATGGCAAATCTAAGGGCGCACGCGTTTGGCTGAATACCAATGGCAGCATGTTCGGGCCAGTGAAGCGCGATCGTGACCGTCTTGACCGCCTGCTCGCCTGCGGCGTCGACTTGATTGAATTTTCAATGGACGCTGGCGACGCTGAAACCTATGCCGAAGTTCGACCACCAAGAGGTGGCATGACCCGCACAGCTGATGAATGGTGGGAAAGACAGGTCAACAACGTCAAATATGCCATTGCAAAACGCAACGAGCTCAGAGGGCCGACCAGAATTGTAGTTTCGATCATTCGTCAAGAATTGATTGAAGGCAAATTGGATGAAGCAATAAAATTCTGGCATGAAGGTATTGGCGTAGACGAAGTAATCACGCGTAAATTCCTCACCTGGGATGACAACACACAAATTCCAGAAGGCAAAGCACTCGATAAGCATCTCTACTCAAACGAAAAAGTGATACCAAAAGAGCCTTGCGTTTGGCCTTTCGAAAGACTAAACGTTGATACTCTTGGTCGCATTGCCCTTTGTGGACAAGACATTACTTTCAAGACTTCAGACCTCTTCCCCAATGCTAAAGACGTCTCTATTGAAGACATTTGGCAAGGCGAGACCTTCAAGTGGTATCGCGAAATGCACATGGCCGGTCGCGGAACTGAATGTTTCCCATGCCGTGGTTGCTCTGCCTGGTTTGCCGGCGTGCGTGACTGGAATTACGGCTGGCTCAACGTTCTGCAAAAATCTGGCGATCACCTGAAGAAAATCATGGCAGAAGATCTCGGTGCCGAAGTAGAAATTTACGAACCAAAGGCTACTGCTAAAACTACATGCTGAGCGGATCTAAAGTTTCATTAGCCACTTTCGAGCGCGAACATGCTCAAAAGACTTTGACCTGGCTGAATGATACCGAACTCTGCAAGTTTCTTGGCCGCACTGCGCCAATTTCGCAGGCCGAACAAGAAATTTGGTTTGATCTTTTGAAAGGCAAAAAAGATGAAACTATCTATTTTGCCATCGAAACTTTAGACACAAAAGAGCATGCAGGCAACGTTTGGTTGCACGGCATTGATACTAAAAACGCCAAGGCGGAAGTGCGCATAGTGCTCGACCCCAGACATTCTGGTAAGGGCCTGGGAGTTGAAGCGCTGGCGCTAATCAAACAGTATGGTTTTGAATGGCTAAATTTGCACAAACTCACTGGTTACGTGCTGGCTTTTAATTTACCGGCTCAAAAGGCATTTGAAAAAGCCGGCTACGCACGCGAAGCGATTCTCGTGGAAGAGCGCTGGTCTAATGGCAAATATGTAGACTTGCACGTTTTCTCTACTTTGCGTGGCGCATGATATGGAACTGCTTACAAGCCCACTGCTATTAAGCCCAACAGCGTTTCCGCCCCAAATAAGCGACACCATGCTTGCTGTAATCAGAACCACCTATGGTGCCCTGCTGATTGGCCATTTTGCTATTAGCCTGCGCAGCTGGGATAAGTTCTTCATCAGCGAAAAGTTTGGCGGCTATGCAAAATCTTCTCCCCGCGAAGATGCCTTACAGAACCCATTCGCCTCAGTGCTGATCGGGTCTGCCTGGCTCGGTTGTGCCATTGCTTTGGTCTGCAATTACCATCCGCTAATGGCTTCGCTGATTAATCTGATTATTTGCCGGTATTATTTTGTCGAGATGCGCTGGAAGGGCGTGGCCAGGGGCATGGGCGCGCCTGGCTTTATGAGCTACTGGCTCGCTTTCATAGTCTTCTTACTGCAATGCTCACTTGAGTTTGCCCCAATGCAACGCAGTCTTGTACTTCTTGTGGCCCAGGTCGACTTTGCTTTGATCATGCTATCGGCCGGCTTGTATAAGATGACTGCCGGTTATGCCGTAAAGGAAGGCATGGAATACGGCATGGTCAATCCTGAATGGGGCTACTGGTGGAAGTTCTGGAAAACGGTTAAGCCTAACAATCCAATTTTCAATTTTCTAGATCAGATGGCATGGCTGACCGAAGTTGTTGCAGCGGTATTGATGGTTGTGCCGGCCACTAGATTTATGGGCGGCGCCCTCATGCTCTTGAGTTTCATTTTCATTCGCACTCAAATTCGCCTGGGAGTGCTTTGCGAAATGGTTATAGCCAGCTGTTTCTTATTTTTCCATCCCGGTTCAATTGGCGAAGTATGGTGCCAGCAAATTTTCAATGCCTGCCATATTCCACTGCCTCAAACAGGTCAGCTCACGCCGCTCGCAAACCAGTCAGCACTTCCCGCTTTGTGTCTGGAGATTGCTCTCTGGATTTACCTGGTGCTTCTGCCGCTCAGCCATGCTGGTTTGTTCTTTAATTTCTACAAGAAGAAACGTTTGCCAGAGCCGCTTCAAGTATTTTTGGAAAAATATACCAATACATTCGGCATCATTATCTGGCGAGTTTTCTCAGTAGATGTGGTCAATTTCTTCATCATGATTTACGAGAAGAACCAGGCATCAGGCCAGAAAACGCTGATCTCAAATTATGGCTGGCCCATCTGGGGCAGGTTCAGTCATGTTTGTGAATCAATCGCCATCACCAGCCTCTTTACCACTTTGAAATATTATTGCTCTAACAAAGAATTGTTCGAAGAGCGCATTCTGCGCTATTCCCGCACACTGCCATGTGCAGAAAATTCAGTGATTGAATTTGAATACAATCGCATTGCCAAAGAAAATAATGCTTTCGTCTTCAAACCAATTGCGCGCTACACGGTTGATACCAGGGCTAATAATGGCCTGGGCAGTGTGATTGAGTCGATTGAAGATGACACTTATTCAACCACTGCAGCTCATGTGGCGTCGCCGGTGCATGAAGGAGCAACTCCAGGCAGCTATGCTCCAGCGGCAAAAAAATAATGGCTGAGGCTGAAAAAGCAATTCTGTTTTTGACTACACCTGACGCTCCAGCATCAAGTTATGTGGCCGCATACGCAGCCGATCTTGCCACTGCGGCTGGCGGAGCCATCACTACATTTGCCCCTAGTGTGCCGGGTGCGCCTGGCCGAAAAAATATTGGCTCGTCAAATTTAGCTCCTGATTGCGTCAAATCAGTCTGCGACGAAGGTCTTAAAATCGGCCAGGCCGCTGAACCAAAAATAGAATTAGTAGTGGCGCTACTGGCCTCACCAATCATTGTGCTCACAGCAGGCAAAATTGCCCGAGACCTGGGGGCTGAGCTGGTGACAATCACTGCCGATACCATGGAAACAATGGTGGCAGGAAATAAAGACCTGGCACCATTCTCGCAGCACTTAATTGATGAATTTAACAAGCTTATAGCCCAATCAACAAAATGTGCCGCCATTACTAGTAGTGGCTATGATCACATTACCAGTCAGCTGCATAAACCATGCGAGCTTTTGCCCTTGCCTGTAGATTTTGAGTTGGCAAACAGGCAGAACTTAAGTGCGGCTGACAGTTTCCGCATAATCTGCCACGCGCCATCTACTTTGTCGCAACCAACATTTGCCAAATTTGTCCACGCATTGAATCGCCTGGCCCAGAGGCCAGATTCTGTAAAAATTATTCTGGATATCCTTGGCGGCTATGACGACACTTTTGAAGTAAGACCAGCCGAAAGTCTAGAGCTGAACAGGCTTGGAAGACTTTCGCAAGAATATGCACAGAGCAAAATAGCGCAGGCTAATCTCACTTATATTTGCGCCCCTCTAGAAAAAAAGATCGCAGCGGCTGACGAATTTGTGGTGCGAAGGCAACAGGCTGAGGCATTGCAGGCCGGCACCTCGCTGCTATTTCATGGTCAAGAAGCTTATTGCCTTAGCGAAGTCTTGGAACACAAACACCTGGGCCTCTGTGTCAGTGATATTGGCGACCAGTATATAGAGCAAGTTTTGACGAGCTTGATTGATTCTGTAGCAGAAGAGTCACCAGCTATAAATGCGCGGGCTGCGATCAGCTGGTTAGATAAAGAACAAAGAATGCAAACCTGGTCCAAACTGATTTGAATCAGAGATTTTTCCGGGCTAATTTTTTATACACTTCGTCGTCGTTTCGCTTATCAACGACTAAGACGAAAATAGTTGTTGCATCAAACCGGTACACTATTCGGTGCTCACCCATGTCAGTACGAAACAAATTCTCGTAGCCTCTTAAAGTCAGTGAATCCGCCGGAAGCGGGTCGTTTAACAGAGCCAGCACTTTATTCATGACTTGCTTAAAAGGCTTTGGTTCAAGGTTGCGGATAAAATCGGTGGCTTCTCTGCTCAGCATAAGGCTACGCAACCCCGAAATCCTCAATCAGCTTTTTAACTTCTACTGCTGAAACAAACCCGGAAGCTTCTGCGGCGTTGGCACGTGCAGCCCAGTAGGCATCTTCCATAGCAATTAGCCGGTCATACTCAGTTACCGACAGAATCACCACGGAGGAACGACCCGATTTTTGCACCATCACCGGTTCAACCAGTGCTGAGTCAAGAACGGCACCAAAATGATTTTTGACTTCGGTTGCCTTAATGGTCTTCATCGTCGCTACCTTCTTCGCCACATTTAGAATCTACCACGTCATTGCCCATTTTAAACAATTGAGCTACTTTAGCTAAAATGTCTATTTTAGCTAAAATACTGAGAACCCTTAGCCCGCCGACATTGGCAGCCCATTCGTATCCCACAAGATAATTGAAAAGAACAAGCTTCTGGAGATAGAAAGTCTTTAAGCCCTCAAAGTGGCCGACAACAGTATCTTCACCACCACTGTACTAACGCAAGTTTTCTCGTATTCAGGAATTTTCTCCCAGTCAGACCCGGCCCGCAAAGCAAAGGCCACGGCGTCAGACAGCAGCGTCTCGCCCGTACCAACGAAAGAATTACTACCTGCTTCTATAGTCTCAGGGCGCTCTGTGCAATCGCGAATCGTGACGTTAGGCACGCCCAGAATATTGCACTCTTCTTGCACTGTGCCACTATCAGTAATGACGCAGTGTGCGTTCTTCTCGAGCTTGACGAAGTTAAAGAACGAAAACGGTGCGATGAAAGTCAGACCAGGAAGTGATCGTTCAAGCTCACCTAACTTACTCTGGGTACGCGGATGGGTGCTGATAATGACCGGCTTTGAATGTTCTACACTGAGATGGCTCAGCGCCTGAACAATTTGTCCGAGGCGCACTGGGTCGTCAACATTCTCAGCCCTGTGGAAAGTGCTGAGGAAATAATCATTAGGCGAAAGAGTAAGCTCACTTAGTATTTCAGAGGCATCAATGGCAGGCATATTCTCCATCAATATTTCTTTGATCGGGTTGCCTGTTACGAAGATGCGCCTGGGCTCAATGCCTTCTCTCAATAAATTAGCCTTGCTGTTTTGCGTGTACGGCAAAAGCACATCACTACAATGATCGACTATGCGTCTATTTGCTTCTTCCGGCACACGATCATCAAAGCAACGATTTCCGGCTTCCATATGATAGACAGGAATGCCATACTTCTTAGCAATAATGGCTGTCAGTGCGCTATTCGTATCGCCGAGTAAGAGCAATCGATCTGGTTTATCTGTTCGCACAAGTTCCTCAAACTTTGTGAGAATCTGCCCAATTTGCTCGCCTGGCTTCGACGACTGCACTTGCAAATACTCATCTGGTTTTCTAATTGCCAGCTCCCGGAAAAACACTTCAGACAGACTGTCGTCATAATTTTGTCCGGTATGAATGAGAGTGTGATCGCAAAACTCGTCGAGCAGTGGAATAATGCGGCTCAAGCGAATTATTTCTGGTCTTGTGCCTACCACTGTAAAAATCTTCATGTCTTCCCTCAAATAGTCCCACTATTGCAAAAATTCAGACGCCTGCATAAATGCGGTTTCTTCCACTTTAAAAAGCTTGGCCATGCGCCGCAAACTGACAGCCTGATTGAGTTCTTGTTCTAGGACAGCTTTTCTTGCTGCTGCAGCGCGTTCGCGCAATTCATTATTAACAGCAAACTCCTTGATGGCGTCAGCAATTTTCTGAGGCTCTATGGAATGGCAACAAATACCGACAGGATATTTTTCAATTAAGCGTGTCGGTGCCGAATCTTGCGGGCCGTGATAAAGGGTAAAACAACCTGATGCCAGATAAGTAGAAAACTTATTGGGGAAGCAGAGCCTGACAGCCTCTGCATACTTGCTGTCAAACCAGTAAGGCAGGTAAGTAATATCAACTTGTGCAAGCTGTTCGATTGCCTCTTTAGTCGGATAAAATCCAAGAAACTCGATACGACACTTTTTACCCGCCGCCACTGCTGATAGTGTCATCGCATTACCAAGAATGCGCAATGTGATTGCTCGCCCGTCGACCTCCCAACCAAGCAGAGTCAGGGCAGCCAGCAGGGCTTGCATCTCGTCTTTGGCATAAATACTGCCGGCAAAACCGACGATTAACCGGCCGTCTTCTTGCAAACGTCCGTCGCGAATCTGCCGATAACTGTTAGGTACTGAATTGATTAGGGCCTCACACGGAATGCCGAATCTCAGCTCATATGACTGTTTCATGCCGTCTGAAGCAACACCGCAGCTCTGGGACAGCTTCAAAACCTCTTCAAATTCATTGAGCAAAATCTGTTTGGTAGACGGATTGTAGCCACGATTCATCAAAATATACTCGAAAGGATCCCACACCAACGGAATCACCGGAAGCTTTGTGCGGCGGACCACTTCACTGGTTATGTAGACAATAGCAGGGCCACTGAGAACGGCCCAGATCACCTCAGCTTTTACCTCTGCTGCATATTTAACTGCCGCCTCGATAATTGGTGTGCATTCTTTCTTCCATTGGTTCATCTGCTTTCTCGAGCGCATCCAGGCGCTCGCGGCATTAGAGCCTGGTGGTATGACTCGCTCTTTTGGCAAATTGCAGACTTGCATGGGAATCCAGGACAGGTCTGGAGACGCAATGCCCACCTCGTAATCAGGGGCGATAGGGGCAAAACAAAAAAGTTTGTCGTGAGGAAATTGGCGGCAAATATCTCGCAAAAAGACTTCACCCACGCTGCTTTCTCCCGGCCTGGTGGAACTCAGAAGTAGTGTGCGAGGAATTGACCCAGAAATTGTCATTCGTTAATGATAGCAGAAGGCAGAGTAAGCATCAAAGCGCCACCGGTGCTGCTTTTTGGCGATTGGCACAAGACATACTAGAGACCGGCTTAACATAAAATAAACCAGCCGGAGCCTCTACCATGCTTGTATATATTGTCATTATCCCTTTAGTTGATATGGAAGATTAAGATGGCCAGTAAAGTTTTCGTGTCTGGAGCCGACGGTTTTATCGGATCTCACCTGACAGAAAATCTCGTCAAAGCAGGCCATGAGGTCAAAGCTTTCGTCTGTTATAACTCGTGGAACAGCTGGGGCAACCTCGACAGCCTTGGTGCTGAAGTACTCCGGTCAGTAGAAATCGTCACCGGTGACATTCGCGATTTTCACAGCGTGCGCGAAGCTATGCGCGGCTGCGACATGGTTTACCACCTGGCCGCGCTGATCGGCATTCCCTACTCTTATTTAGCGCCCCGCTCGTATGTTGACACCAATATTGGTGGCACACTTAATGTGCTCATGGCCGGTAGAGAATTGGAGTGTCAAAAAATCGTACACACCTCAACCAGCGAAGTTTACGGTACAGCCCGCTTCGTGCCCATTACAGAAGAGCATCCGCTGCAAGGGCAGTCACCTTATTCTGCCACTAAAATTGGTGCCGACCAGTTGGCACTTTCTTTCTTCAATTCATTTGCTACTCCAGTGACTATCGTCAGACCATTCAATACATATGGCCCCAGACAGTCACCTAGAGCGGTCATTCCAGCCACAATTTTGCAAATAGCCAGCGGCGCGCGCCAGCTCAAACTGGGCGCCCTGACGCCAACTCGTGACTTTAACTATGTTATCGACACAGTGCGCGGCTTCATGGCGGCAGCGGCCACCGAAAAGTCTAACGGTGAAGTGGTCAATATCGGCAGCAACTACGAAATTTCAATTGGTGACACAGTCAGCTTGATTGCCGAAATCATGAAAGCAGAAATCACCATTGAGTCTGATTCATCGCGAATTCGTCCTGAGAAAAGCGAAGTCGAAAGACTCTGGGCCGACAATAGCAAAGCCAAACGATTGCTGGGTTGGACGCCAAACTATGGCGGTCATGAAGGTTTCCGTCGCGGTTTACAAGAAACTGTTGATTCGTTCGTTAATACCAGCAAGAGCAGCGAACGCTCACTCATGTATCACGTCTAAAACATGTCTAAAGATCCCACACCTGTAATTTTGATGGTCGGCGGCGCCGGTAAAAGGCTCATGCCTTTGACCGAAAACACTCCAAAATCACTGCTGCAAGTGCAAGGGAAACCGCTGCTTGAGCGCATGCTCGAATTTTTGGCCGACAGTGGTTATCACGATATTCACCTATCAGTGAATAACAAATGCCACAAATTGCGTAATCATTTTCAGGACGGATCTAAATGGAATTTGTCCATTTCATACCTGACTGAAGAAGAACCAATGGGCACTTGCGGCGCCTTGCGCCTGTTGCCAAAACGGCCTGAGCAGCCAATTCTGGTTATGAACGGTGATTTGATTACCAATATCGATTTAGACAAACTGCTGAAATTACACGCCGACAAAAAAGCACTGGCTACAGTCTGCTCGTTCAAATATACTGCCACCATTCCTTATGGCGTGGTAGAAACCGTCGACGGGATGCTGGCATCAGTGGCCGAAAAGCCCACCAGCCAGCACTGGATTAACGCCGGTATGTACGTGCTTGAGCCTGCCGCTTTAGATTTGATTCCACCATCCGGCCCATTTGATATGCCTGATATGTTGCAGCTTTGTGCCGCTAAAGGTGGTGTCGCTGTGTACAAAATGTCAGAAGACTGGATTGATATTGGTTGCCTGGAAGAGTATCACCGCGCCAATCGCGATCCGCTACCTGAGCGGAAAGTTAAAGTGCGGTCAAAGACCTAAGAAGAATAGTCACTGGGTG
This sequence comes from Cyanobacteria bacterium auto_48_18, assembly GCA_036170915.1. GTDB lineage: Bacteria > Cyanobacteriota > Vampirovibrionia > Obscuribacterales > Obscuribacteraceae. The sequence goes on along the minus strand of JAVHQC010000022.1, from coordinate 277,986 downwards.
CTTTAATTTCCCAGGATTTACTTTCGAAAGTAAATCCTGACTGGTCATCTTCGCAGTACCTCAAGCAAGCTGTTTTGCTCAAAACTTCCAGCCAATCGGAGGCCTCTTGCCAGCGGGAGCTTTGACAAAGGTCGTAAAGCTTGCTACACTTGACCTATGACTGAAGCAATCGAGGCTCGCGCCTTTAAAACCGAATGGTTTGCCAAAGCTGCTAGAAAGGCCGAAATAAGTGATGCTGATTTGTGGAAGGCCTTTGAACAAGTGCGGCTGGGACAATGCGACGACCTCGGCGGTGGAGTATTCAAAAAACGACTGAACAAAAACATGCACCGCAGCATAATTGTTGCAAAAGGTGGCAAGTACTGGGTTTATGCATTCTTGTTTGCAAAAAAAGACCGCGAAAATATCGACCGGAAGGAGCTTGCAAATTTCCGCGATTTAGCCAGTTTATATGAACACAAAAGTGAGGCTGACATAGAAAAAGAACTGCACGGTAAGAAACTTGAGGAAATCTGTCATGGCGAAAACTAAGAAATTTAAAAGCGACGCGTTCGAAGCAATACATAGCGCCGTTACTGGTATGTACGAAGTCGGCACCGTGAGCAAAGAAACTATGCGTCGATTCGACGAAAGCTGTCTTTCTGTGCCTGAAGCTTTAGGACCAAAACAAATTAAGGCATTGCGTGAAAGCTATCATGTGAGCCAGCCTGTATTTGCTCGCTATCTAAACACCAGTGAAAGTACAGTAGAAAAATGGGAGTCTGGTGCATCACGTCCACAGGGTGCAGCACTAAAACTTCTTTCTATCGCAAAAAAACACGGGCTTGAAATACTCGTATAAAATCAACTGCAAATCAGCTGGAAGAGCCGCTATTATTTATATCGGCCGCGATCAAATTCATACATTTCTTCAATCATAGTCTGCCAAGATTTCTTAGCCAAACCAGTAGCCGTGCGGAATTTATCGTCACACAATGAGCGATCAATTTTAAATTGGTCATTTTCATCGATAACGATATTCAAGTCATAAACCTTTTTGATCAAACTGAGCAAACTAAATTTATCGATGGGCTCGCTGGCCACCTGATAAAGACCGCTTAAAGACTGATGAGAGCCAATGATTTCACCAATCACACGACTCAATTCCAGTGTGGTCAAGCCGCTAAAAATTGCTTTGCTGTAACCACCTACAGAATTATTCTTGTTCAATAAGAACCAGTCAAGCAAACTGTGATGCCCACTTAGTTGCCTGCCAATAATCGAAGTTCTAATGGTCAGTGCGTTGCCGTCAGTTACTTCTCCTAACCATTTTGAGCGGCCGTAAACATCATAGGCATCAGCAAAATCGCTTTCTAAATAAAGGCCTTTGCTGCCACTGAAGACACAATCAGTGCTGATATGAATCAGCCTGGCACCAGTGCTCTGGCAGAGCTTATGCAGGCGATGAGGCAATAGCGAATTAATGGCAATGGAAGGCAATCTCTCAGACGCCAGATCAAGTTGTTTAACGATACCAACGCAGTTAATTACTACGCTGGGCCTGGCGGCGGCAAACATCGCAGCCAGCGAATCATCACTTTCTGCCTCTAAACCAGTCAAAATTTGCCCTTCTGGTAGTGTCAGATGGCGTGCCAGATCTGCACCGCCAGAACGCACAGCTGCAAACACTTTATGCTCGCCAGCCAGCACCTGGCAAAGCTTGTGGCCAAGCATGCCGCTGCCACCTAAAATCAATATCTGATTTTGGCTGACACTAGGCAAGGCTAATAGTCCATGCGCTCTCTGAACATTCCCCTGACTCCTGATGGGTCAGCGAGAAAACCAAAGCGCTTGTAAAATCCGTCGGTGCCGGGGTCGGCATATAAAGTCACCAGGGGTATCTGATATTCGTCCAGCTCTTTTAAAAGCTCGCACATTACCAATCGACCAAGACCTAGGCGCTGATAGTCTGGCCTTACAACCATGTCCCATACAGTGGCGTTAAAAACTTTGTCACCGGTAGCTCTAGCGAAGCCCACAAGCTCTTCCTTGTCCCAAATTGAGACCACAGCCAGGGAGTTTTCTAGAGCGCGCACAATCAGGTCAGGCTCGCGGCGGCTCCAGCCTACTGAAGCGCACAGAGCTTGCACAGCTTCAGGTGGAACTGCTTTATCATGCGAGACACTCAAGTTGTCAGGCAGAGGGTCTTTTGAATTGTCGTTTCTCTTCCAGATGCCCGACAGTACCATTATTTCCGTCATTTCCTTTCAAGGACCGCCACCGACTCAACATGGTAAGTCTGAGGGAAAAGGTCCACCGGCTGTACACGCTTAATTGTATACCCAGCATAGAGCGCGTTTTCTCCCGTCTGACCAAGTATTTTCAGGTCTCTTGCCAGAGTGGCCGGATTACAGCTGACATAAACAATATTTTTCGGCCCGCGCTGGCAAAGAACCTGCAGCACGGCGGGGTCTATCCCTTTGCGGGGTGGGTCCAGCACAAGCAAGTCGACCGGGCGCTCATCCACCACAGCAGCCAGAACCTGCTCCACTTGACCTTCAATAAATTCCACATTGGTCAGACTATTTAAGGCCGCATTCTCTTCACCATCAGCAATGGCATCACCCACTTCTTCAATGGCCACAACCTCGTTGGCCAGTGGACTGAGCCACATGGCGATAGTGCCGACCCCGGCGTAAGCATCCACAACCCGAGGCTTGTCGACGCCCTTAAGGCTCTCCTGAGCAGCCAGCGCAACCACTTCCAGCAGTTTTACCGCCTGTAGACTGTTGACCTGGAAAAAGCTTTTGGACGAAAGTCTAAATGTCAGACCATCTTGCAAGCGTTTGGGCAGAGCTCCATTGGTGGTGGCTAGGCGTTCTTCGATGAAGCCACCACCCACCAGGGTAATGGTGTGCTCACCAAGAATGCGATTGCCTTTATCTTGATTGAAATTGACTACCACTGAATCTACTTCAGGATGCAAATGCTGCAGCTCCTGACCAAGCACTGTGAAAGCGTTGAGATAATCAATGTTGTTGAATTCTTTGATATTTACAGGTGCGTGATTGACCACGATGGTGACCAAAATTTTGCTGGCCGAAAAACTGATGCGGAAGTTCAGATGCCTGACCATGCCGCGATGGCGCGCTTCATCGTAAATTGAAATGCGATATTTCTTGAACAAAGTTTTTGTAGTTTTCAGCAACTGATCAAATATGGAAGGCTGAATCGGGCAAGATTCAATATTGACCAGATCGTGGCTGCCGCGCTCGTAATAGCCCGCTAGCACCTGCGTATCTTTGTATTTGACAGGAAACTGCACTTTATTGCGATAGTGAAACGGATCATCGCAACCCATAATCGGAAGCACCAGATTTTCGGCATCAGCAACACCGCCAATGTGGCTCAGGGCATCAATAATCAGCTGTCGTTTATGTTTTAACTGCTGCGCATAATCAATGTGTTGCCACTGGCAGCCGCCACAGCGCTCATAGTGATAGCAGGGCGCTTGAACCCGCTCGGCAGCTGGTTTGACAATCTCTTCAATGGCACCACGGGCGAAGTCTTTGCGCACATCAAATAAGTAAATTGCCAGCCTGTCACCTTGAGCGGCGCGCTCAATAAAGACCGGAATGGAATCGACCTTAGCTACGCCATCACCGCCGTTAGCCAGCGATTCTACGTTAACCTCAACCTGATCGCCGCGCTCGAGCGAATGGGTGAGTTTTATCTTTGCCACGAAGACCTCTCGTCACTTGCAATTTTGATTTTTCTCGAAGTGCCACTTTTACCACTTGTGACACTATTAACAGAGTCTTGCAAACATAGCTCAATGTCGCGCCATGCTGCTGCGTACTCTGCGTGGTCAAAGTTTTCATGCCGACGCACAAAATCTTCCACCTCGAGAAACCGCTTTTCAGCCACACTGACATCATAACCACTTCTCTTGAGAGAAAGAATTCTCGCCTTAATTTCTTTGCGATCCTGCTTATGGTTATCGCCGTAAGATTCAACCACTTGATCCTCGGCAATTATTTGCGAATAAGAAAGGTTCTGATAGCGCCTTTTGAGACTGGCGGCTAAAAACGGTTCGACCTTGACGCGGCTCAAAAGCTGGTCATCGGCCAGGTGACCAGTTCCAAATGCCATTAGATCAGCTCTTGAAAGGGTAGCCTGGCAATAGGTGCTTTGCTCAGCCAGCGGATAGTGCGAAAACACATACTGGTCAAATCTATCGCCAAATCGGTCAGCCAGACCTTTCGCCAGCAAGACCGAATTGATTTTCAGATCGCGCACATTGGCCCGGGGATCTTGATAGAGGGCAATCAGCAAACGGGGGCCGTCGACCACTGCCTGAGCTTTGCCAACCAGGGTGACGTAGCGATTTTGTTCAAGGCATTGCACCACAGATGAGGCTGATACATCGGTAGACTCTGCATCTTGGCAATAGGCAGCGCCACAGTCAATATTGAGGGAAATAGCAAAGAGGTTCGCAACCAGCACGAGAGGCAAAACACGCCACAAGTGTCTGCCATACTGAAGACCAAAAGATTGTTGCCAAGAGCCAGCGAGGCGCATTACATTTACCGCTTTTAATTAAGCAGAATAAATCTATCATGGCTCTCATCATCAAACATGAATCGCGAATACAATGACATCTATGGCTATCAATTTAATTCACGTCTCTGACATTCATTTTGGCTCCGGCGAATCACACGGCAGACTCAATCCGGTTACCGGGTTGAATGTACGCTTTGAAGATTTTGTGGCGGCACTGGTAAAAGTAGTCGACTATGCCATCGCTCAAAATTGCGATGTGTTTTTGTTCTCTGGTGATGCTTATCGCAACGCTTCTCCCGAGCCTATTTATCAAAAAATGTTCGCTGGGCAGTTGAAGCGTTTGAGTGATGCCGGCATTACAACCATATTAGTGGTGGGCAATCATGATCAAGTCTTGAGAGCATCACAAAGCCATGCCATGTCAGTATTTCAGAGCCTGGAGGTCCCAGGAGTGATCATGGTGGATAAACCCACCTCAATGGTCCTTGATACTAAAAATGGTGCCCTGCAGTTGGTTGGCCTGCCGCATATAACCCGGCACCAACTCATGACTCTCGATAAATATAAAGATCTTTCTGCTGTAGAGATCGACAAAGTCTTGAAAGAACATATTCGCGATCTTTTGCGCGGTTATTACTTAAATTTGGATGCCACCATACCTACTGTGGTCACTGCCCACATGAGCACAGACTCGGCCCTGGCTGGCATTGAAGAAGAACTATTGGTGGGTTATACACTGACATTTCCCACCGAAATGTTTATCAATGATCGTATCGATTATGTGGCGCTGGGGCACATTCATAAATATCAGGTATTACGCGAAGAAAAGCCGACCATTGTTTATGCCGGATCGCTTGAACGCGTAGACTTTGGCGAAGAAAAAGAAGACAAAGGTTTTGTGCACGCCACCATCGAACGCGGCAATACGGCATTTAAATTTATCTCTATTAACCCCAGGCCTTTTGTTACAGTTGATATTGATCTAACCAATAGCGAAAACCCTGGTAACGTGCTCTCTGACAAGATCGCGAAGGCTCTCATACCCGGCTGTGTTTTGCGTGTGCGTTACAAAGTCAATCAAGATCAACTGAAAGAAATCGACGAAGAGAAAATAAAAATTCAAGCTGAAGCCGCACTGTCTGTGCGAGTCAGCGCTGAAGTCGTGCCATCACATCAGAGAGCACGCCTGCCGCAACTAACTGAAAGCGCAGTACTAAATCCGCTCACTGCAATTGATACATATCTAACAGAAGTCGCACCAGATCGCAGAGATCGGTTACTCTCAAAGACGAAAGAAATTATGGGCAAACTTAATGCCGAAACAAGTGGAACGAAAGGTGAATAGTGCAAATTTTAAAATTGAAAATGTATGCAACCGCAGCTCTGGCAATCGCATTGCCTCTAGTTTTGCAAGGATGCAGCGAAGGGCAATCTAGTGATGTCACTGTACAAGGCTCAGTGCCTTTAGAAAAAATCGTCGTCGGTATTCCTGAAACGACTTTAAAACAATCAATCCTGACATTCGTCCCTGATACTTCAGCCAATGCTGGAGCCGGCGGCAAAACTCAATATCTCAGCCGTGAGAAAAATGCCAACGGCGGCCAATATATTGTGCAGTGCAAAGACGGCACAGTGTTTCAGGTATCAACACTTTTCACCGGCACACCAATCAGCAAAGAAACCGCTGAAGCTGAACTGAAAAAGCTTTTACCGAAAGATGCGCAAGCGCAATCAAAAGTAGATGAGCAGCCTGGTAAACACATTTATTACTACGGCGATAACTATGTCGGCGAAGTAATTTTGACGCCTGCCACCAAAGGCGCCGCTCCTCTGGTTTCGCAAGTAACCATAACCAGCAACCCAAATGGCGTTAAAGCAGCAACTGCTGATACGAAAGAAAAAGCGCTGCCAGACAGCGACAAGGCCACTAAAAACCAGTAGCCTACCTTCAGTATGCTTCATAAGTTGAACGGAAGATCGTGCTACGATTTTCCGTTCAATGCTGTCGCAGCCCCGTTAACAGACTAGCTAATTGGAAACCTATGAGCAGCACTCTGCAAGATTCGCCTGATTCCGCCATTCAAATAACGCCCTCTGGGCCACCAGCCGAAAAGAAGGGCTTCTCCAGCTTATGGGCTAATCGCCGTTTGCTGGGTTTGATGGTCAGGCGCGATTGCGTCGGAAAATACAAAGGCTCTCTGCTAGGCATGCTCTGGCCTCTTATTAATCCGCTGGGGCACTTGATTCTATATACTTTCCTTTTTTCTTTAGTGCTAAAAGTAAAACTGGGCGGAAACGGCAGTATGAGCAATTTTGCTCTTTACCTGATGGCCGGTCTTCTGCCCTGGGGCGCTTTTGCTGAAGCTATTGCACGCTCAACCACTATCATTCTGGAAAATCCTAACCTGGTTAAGCGAGTAGTATTTCCCTTACAAATTTTGCCGCCCATCGCTGTAACCTCAGCTCTGGTGACCGAACTTATGGCCTTCGTCATTCTCTTGGCAGGGGTTCTACTCTTTCAACACTACTTGCCGCTAACTATCATCTATTTGCCCCTGATAATCGTCTCGCAAATCCTTCTCACGGCTGGCCTGGCCTGGTTTGTAGCCAGTTTAAGTGTTTATATCAGAGACATCAGTCACGTCATGGCACTCTTTTTATCTGCCTGGATGTACGCCACACCCATTGTTTATCCGGCTACCGCTTTGCCGAAAAAATTAGAATTCATGCTCTGGATTAATCCTATGGCAGGCATAGTGCTCGATTATCGCCGCGTACTGCTGGAAGGATTACCACCTGATTGGCCGCACTACCTTTCTTATACGGCCGTTGCTCTTGTTGTTTTCGTGCTCGGATTCAAATTTTTCCAGGGCACGCAAAAATCTTTTGCCGACGTTATGTGAGCTATTATAGTTGCGTACGTTTGAAACCCGGACATAGAGACAATTTCAATGACTGAAAAGCATAAACTATTCGGCGCATACGATATTCGCGGCATATACGGCACCGCTTTAGACGAGCCTTTCGCCAAAAATGTCGGTTACGCTTACGGTCATTATTTGCGCCCGCAGGGTGGTGGACGAGTATTAATTGGTTGTGATGCGCGCACCTCTTCGCCTGCCTTAAAAAGTGCCTTTATAGAAGGCGTTTTGAACAGTGGCAACGACGTGCTCGACATAGGCATTTCATCAACACCAATGGCCGTCTGGTACGCCGCTCAAGCCGGGTTCGACGGTGGCGCCGTTGTTACCGCCAGCCACATGGGCAAACAATACAATGGTCTCAAACTATATGCCGGTAATGCCAAACCACTGGGCGCAAAAAACGGCCTGGGAGAAATTCGCACAAAAGTAGAAGGCGGCACTTGCTCTGGCAAAGCGGCAAGAGTTGGTACCCTATCTACTACCGATATCATTCCTGAATATGTAAGCTTTTTACTGCGCCACGTACGCCCAGAACGCCGGCTCAAAATAGCCATGGACGCTGGTCACGGCGCAGCTGGGCCTGAACTAGAGATTTTGCAAAAAGCGGCCAAGCACTTAATCGAATTTGTTTTACTGAATACGAAACCTGACGGAAACTTCCCCAAACGCACTCCAAACCCGCTTGACGAAGGCTCACTAACAGAGTTAAGCGAACTGGTGGTAAGAGAAAAATGCGACTTTGGTGTTTCTTTTGATGGTGACGCCGACCGCGCTATCTTTGTGGACGAGCACGGAGAGCAGATTGACACTGGTCTGATGATCGGACTGATTGGTGGAGAACTGGTGCGCCGCAATGGTGGTGGCAAAATTGTCTACGACCTGCGTGCCAGTCGCGCTGTACCCGAATATATCGTTTCGCAAGGCGGCACCGCCATTCGCACCGGTGTAGGCACGCAGTTTATGATGGGCAGCATGAAAGAGCAAAGGGCACTATTTGCCGGCGAACTTTCTGGTCACTACTATTATGCCGACATGTATGCCACAGACAACGCCGTGCGCACCATGCTTGAAGCAGTCAATGTGGTGGCAAGAGGCACAGCTACACTATCGCGTTTGATTGAGCCCCTGGCTTTATACTCAAGCTCAGGTGAAATCAATTTACGCGTCACTGACATTCAAGATACATTGGGTCGGCTCGAGAGCGGCATTGCTGGTGGTACCAAAGAACATATTGACGGCCTTTCGGTCAATTTTGACGACTGGTGGTTTTCTGCCCGTGGTTCACAAACTGAACCTGTATTAAGACTGACTATTGGTGCCGTTTCCAACGAAATTCTCATTGAACGCAAAGCCCAGCTGTTTGGAATTATAGAAGCTAAATAGCCGGAGAAATATGTCTAGGCGGTGGTATTGCAGCACAACCCTCTGGCTGGCAATTAACACTGTGGCTCTGGTGGCGGCCAGCTCTTTTTTTCTTGAATTTACACCTACCGGTTTAGAGATAAAGGCGCAGACGAAAGGCAAAAGCGAGCGCATTGACGCTTTAGACAAACTTGATAGCTACGTCGCTGCCGGAACATTTAAAAATCAAGATACTATTCTCTCGCTTGGTTCTTCACTGGCACTGTCTGCCGCCGGGCTGGCTGACTACAAAGTTTTTGGCCAGCCAAAACCTGACTCGCAGAGCTTTCTCACCTACTCAGGTTTTCGTTATTTAGACCAGCTGCTCGCAGAACATAAGCGCGACAAAAAAATTGAAACGCTTTGTCTATCGCAAGGCGGCAATATGGTCTCTGAAGATCTTTTGCTTCTCAAAGCCGCCTTAAAAGCAGGTATTCAGCCTCGAGTAGTGATCATTCTGACGTCACCACGCGATTTTATCGATCGCTTGCACCCTGATTATTTGAAGTCAAAATTAGCCAGAACAATTCTCGCCCGCCTCAACACCGGCTTTGATTTTAAGCGCCCACTGACTGAAAATTTTGAGAACTTTTTTGACCAAGTACCAGCATTTAATCAGCGTTCTGAAATTATCAAATATGTAGCTAAAATTTCCAATAAATCGGCCAATAACGAAACAGGTGCCCTTGAAAGATTCAAAGGCATCAAAGACGAGCCCGGATTGCCAGATGAGCAAATGCGCGCCGATTATCAGAAACGTTATCTACCCATCGACCGTGAGCGCTTTAAGCAAGAAACTGACGCACTGAAAGATATCAACTCGCTGTGCCAAGAAAAGCGCATACCATTGCTGGTGGTGGCTATGCCGCTGACTGAAGACAATCTGGAATTATTGCCCAGTGACTTTCTCAATCAGTACAGACAAACTCTCAATAGTACCGCCGGCATGAATTCTCTTGATCTGACCAGCGACAGTGAATTTCAATCAGCAGATTATTTAGATGCAGTGCATTTGCGATCAAGTGGCGGCATCAAACTGGCGCAAAAAATCCAGGCCAAGTTAGCTAAAATCAAATTCTAAACTTACCACTGTGCATTAATATTGCGCTTGATCCACCAGCGTTTCACCGCCGGCAACGATCGGGTCGACAGATAGAAACCAATGACAGGAACGAGCGCGTCAATCCAAAATCGCCTGACGCCAATTACGTACAAAAATATCGCGGCCACACAATAAGTAATGACACAAATAGTACCGATGCGTGTAAAGCTGGCCTCCCAGGCTTTATCGGCTTCAACTTTAGCGTTGCGCTGTTTGATTTCAGCTAGCTGTAGTTCTAGGTCAATAATCTGTTGTTGTTCATCAGTCATTGAAAATTATTGATGCAATCTATCTATAACGCAGAAGAGCCGCTCAGCGGCCTGACAGCAGGCTCAGTTGAGCTTGCTCTTTCAACAGTGGCGTCTGCAAAAGCGGCACCAAGTTTAGTACCAACAATATAAGTTGGCCTGGCCCGGCTCTCATCGAGAATTTTAGAAAGATACACAGCGACAATGCCCACACAAATTACTTGTAGCCCGGTTAGGGCACCAATGCTCGAAATAATAATCAGCGGCCAGTGACTGTTGCCGTGGGCAAAACAAACACTGCCAAGCAAAGCCAGACCAGAAAGTACGGTAATGAAAATACCAATCAAAGGAATCAAATAAAGAGGAGCGTCGCTAAAAGCCAGCAAGCCATCAAGGGCGAGACTCAACAGCTTCTTCAATGTGTAGGTGCTTTCGCCTACTTCTCTAGCGCCGCGATCAATGCTAATGCCGATTTGTTTAAAGCCTAGCCAGGGAACCATGCCTCGCAAGAATCGAGTCTTCTCAGGCAGTGAAGCCAGCGCTGCCACAACCTTTCGGTCCATTAAGCGAAAATCGCCGGTGTCTTGTGGTATCTGTACCGACGATACAGCACCCAGAATGCGGTAAAAAACAAAAGCTGTAGAACGTTTGAGCAAACGATCACGTCTGGCTTGACGTTGGGCAAAAACCACGTCATAGCCTTCCTTCCAGCGCATGAGCATTTCTGGAATCAACTCTGGTGGATCTTGCAAATCGGAATCAATATTGACCACAGCCTGACCATCAGCATGATCGAGACCACAGGTGATGGCGGCCTGTTGGCCGAAATTGCGTGACAGCTCAAGCAGCTTGATTCTGGCGTTCTCGGCAGCTAATTGCCGCAATGCCATGGATGTTGGCGGCCGTGAGCCGTCGTTGACGAATACAATCTCGTAGCTTGTGCCAGCAGGCGACAAAACCTGGTCGAGCCGCTCAACCATGGCAGCAAGGTTGCGAGGATCTTCGTTATAGACGGCAATAATGACTGAGAGCTCTAACACGCAGACAATTGTCTAACACTGCCCGAACTTGGTCAACTTGGCAATTGTGCAGGAAGGGGATCAGGACTTCGCTAATTGGAGAGATTTAATCCAATTCCAGCTCATTTCGATGCCTCTGGTGAGAGGGACTTCAGGATTCCACCTTAAATGAGTGCGTGCGCGGCTAATATCCAAAACGTTGCATGGCACATCAAGAGAGCGCGAGCTGGAGTAGTTGACTGTAACGTGAGGCCCCACTACGGTTTTGATAGCCGCCACAATCTGGTTAAGCGAATGACCTTCACCTGAGCCGATATTGAAAATGCGAGGAGAAGAGCTATCTTCAGGCTGATACTGTGCGGCGCATAAGAGAGCTTTAACGGCATCGGTTATGTAAAGGTAATCGCGCACAACTTCGCCGTCACCCCATATAGCAATGGGCTGGTCTCTGGCAATATGGCCCAGAAATACTCCAATGGCGCCTTGTTTGGCGTTAGGGTTCTGCAATTCACCATAAGGATTAGAAAAGCGCGTCACCACATATTCAAGGCCGTGCAGGCGCTGGAACAAATGCAGATATTTCTCGATGGTCAGTTTGGTAATGCCGTAAGAACAAATGGGATTGTTCTCGTGATCTTCAGAAATTAAACTCGACTGCGGCACACCATATACGGTGCCACCAGATGAAACGAAAACTACTTTGCGCACTTTCTCTTTGACGCACTCATTGAGCAAATTGATGGAAGCGACAACGTTTGACGTGACGTCGTGCACAGGATCATCATTGGAAGTTTGCGGCAAAGTGTTGTAAGCCAGATGGAAAACCCAATCTACGCCACGAACAGCTTCTTCCATTTCGCCCTGATTGCCCAGCTCGCCCATGAGGTATTCCACATCAGGCCGATCGGGCCTGAAGCGATTGGGAAAACGATCGAACACCCGCACTTCGTGGCCCTCTGCTCTGAGCAGGTCCACAAGATGGGTGCCTATAAATCCATTTCCGCCGGTTAACAGAGCCTTCATAACTTGATTCTTGCCGCTTTTTATTGACGCCGCACGGTCAGTACTTCTTCGTACACAGATTCTATATCATCAACCATGTCGGCAACTGTGCGTTCAGGTTTTATGTTGGCGGAAAATTTTGCCAGCAGCGTACTATCAGCAAGCACCGCAGTTAATTGCCGCGCCAGCGACCCATGATCATTAAGTTTGAACAATAATCCGTTTTCGCCTTCTGTTACTAGTTCAGACATGCCCCCCAGATCAGTGACAATCAGTGGAGTGCGGGTGGACAGCGCCGATTGCATCACCAGCGGAGTGTTTTCATACCAGCGAGATGGCACAACCAGAACATCGATTTCTTCGAGCACTGAACCGAGCGTGTCATTAGGAAAAGTGCCAAGGAAGCTCACTGCATCACCCTTTGCACCAGCATCCACTACTAACTTTTTTAACTGCGCCACATATTCAGGAAACTGAGTCACGTCTCCATATAGCTTGAGCTCGGCTCTAGAAGCGTGTTCAGCAGAGAGCGACAGGAAAGCCTTAATCAAGAGATCAACACCTTTATGTTCAAAAAAGGTGCCGATATAGCCTATGCGCAGCTTTTCTGATGGTTTCTTGACCTGGTGATCCACCAGTTTTGCCGTATCTATGCCGAAATGAACGATGCGGATAAGCTTGTCATTAATACCATTTTCAACAAAAATGTCGCGCATCAATTTAGTCGGCACCAATATTTTGGTCAGACCATTGGCAAAATCTTTCAATATTGCTGGTCGCGCCATGGTTGCCTGCACAGCTAAAGGCAGTTTGGTGGTTCGGTAAAGGGAGCTTAAAGCAGACTTTGCCAGGTCTTTTACAGCATTCGGCAATGTTTCTAGATTGGTACCAACAGCAGGATATTTTTCGGTCACCGCCTGAACAATTTCTGCGTCTCCCGGAAATAATCTGGGTGTATAACAATCCAAACATTTAAGCGCCAGTGGTCCAGGCCCTCGACAAACGGCTCCGTCTGGTCGTTTTAATTGCACTATCGGGCAAACAAACCAGAAATCAGTACTGTAAAAAACAACCGGCACGCGAGCCTCATTGCAGGCCTCAATCACCGCTGCCGAAAGGTTTTGTACATGCACTGCCTGTACGAGATCAGGCTTGAACTCCTGCAAAAGCTTGGCAAAATGAGCTTTTATGTGAGGATGATAATATTCAAAATCAAATTTGTAATCTTTGAGCCTGAGCCCTTCTTCGACTATGTGAACCGGAACACCTTCAAAATCATAATTGCTTTCAATTTGCGAAGCGGTCTCGGCTTTGCGCCTGGCATCAAGATCTGGTGGATTAGCCGCCACAACCTTTACTTCGTAATTTCGCTTCTGCAACTCTTGTGCAATTTTTAGGGTCAGCACTTCAGTTCCGGCGCGATGCTCCGGAAAAAACTTGTGGGCAGTAAGTAAAACTCTTCTCATAGCCAAATAGTGCAAACCAGCATTAACAGCCGCTAGTCGGCTATGTTACCAGAATTTTAGAGATACTATTTTAGAAGCCCACACCAGGGTGCCTTACAACGCTAGAATATCGGTATATGCGAATCTGTCTTATATCGAGAGAATATCCACCCGAAACCGGCTTTGGTGGCATCGCCACATTTACCAAACATCTGGCTCATGGGCTGAAAAATTTAGGCCACGATGTTGTTGTCGTTTCTCTGGCTAAAGAAAAGGCCAAAGTTGTGGATGATAACGGTATTACCATCCACCGGGTAGAGGCCTATCCTTTCACTTCAAAGCTCGCAGCTTTGAGCATGTGCATTCCGTACAGCAAATATGTCTTATTTTGCAGTATGGCTCTGTGGGACAAATTCGCTCAGCTGCATAATGAAAAACCATTCGATGTGGTTGATACTCCCGAGCTTCTGGCTGAGGGCATTGTGCCGGCGGTGACGCAAGCAGCGCCGCTGGTGATACGTCTTTATACGCCTCATTCAAAATTTATTGCTGAAAAACTACACAATGTGGTGCCGTCTTTTGATCATCAATTTGTGGCCATGTTAGAACGCATTGCCATGCTGCAGGCTGATGTGCTCACCTCTCCAAGCATTGATTTAGCCGAATTTGTCTCAGGCGATCTGGGCATTGCACTAAACAAAATCGAAATTGTCAGAAACCCCATTGATACCACTGTCTTTACTCCAGAGGGTGAACAAGCTCTGCCGCGCAGCGACAAATTGCGCCTATTATTTGTCGGTCGCCTTGAAGGGCGCAAGGGCATCACTTATTTAGTTGATGCCATACCAAAAATTGTGGCCGCTTGTCCTCAAGTTGAATTTGTCATAATTGGTGATGACACCACCACTGGTGAAGGTATGACTTCAGTATTGGCTGGTTTGAAAAAATCACTGGCGCAAAGCAACTGCAGTAGCTATGTCAAATTTATTGACCGCATTACACTCGATCAATTGCCCAGTTACTACCGCAGCGCCGACATTTCACTGGTGCCGTCTGTTTACGATAACTCGCCTTACACCTGCCTCGAAGCTATGGCTTGCGGCAAACCGGTAATTGGCACCGACGCCGGCGGCACCAAAGAATATATCGAACACAATCTATCTGGCCTGATTATTCCGGCCTGTGATGCCGACGCACTGGCCCGCGCCTGCATCACTTTGCTCACTGACGAGGCCGAGCGCAAACGGCTTAGCCAGGGCGCTCGCGAGCGGGCAGTAAAAAACTTTGATCGCACTGAGATTGCCAGGCAAACAGTAAAATGCTACGAGCAAGCAATCGCTCTATCTGCCGAGCGAAAAAATTCACCGGCGGCACGCAGTCTCTATCACCATGATTATCGTCGTGCCACTGAAGACGCCGCTACCCTCATAGATAGCTTCGACAAATCAATATACGATTTGCTCTTCCAGCGCTCTTATCGCTTCAGAGTGGCACACTGGTGGCGCATTCTCAAGGCTCGTCCCAAACTTTTTGCCGCTAAATTAGGGAGCAAGGTTTTAAGAAAAACAGCGAGACTGGCGGGCATCAGAGAAGAAAAGATGCCGCGATTTTTGACCAATCTGGAAACTTCCATTGACCGAAAGGATAATGAGCGACTTGGTGGAAACCTCGCAGGAAAGCACGAATAACAACGGTTTGCTTGCGAGCGAAGCCTCTGTGACCCCTTCCGGCACACAGTCGAAGCCTCTATCGGCTTTGCTTTATCTGTTTGCAGTGGCACTGGCTGTGCGCCTCTGGTTCAACTTCGGTACCGAACATATCAACTGTTACGGGGTCTCAGACGCGTCTGAATATCTGCGTTATGCAACAGCTTTAAGTAAACTCAATTTTGCCGCACCTGTGTTCGGGCCCGAATGGAAAGAATTTGCTATTTCGGGCCCTACCTTTCCATTTTTTCTATGGCTCTGCTCCGCTTTAACTTTTAGCCCATTCAACGCCGCCAATTCAGATTTGTTTTTGACGGCTCAGTCTTTAATATCAGCAGCTACCGCAGTCTTTATCGCCATTGCCACAGGCAGGCTCTGGAACCGCAAAACCGGCCTCGTAGCCGGGTATATAGCAGCGTTCTACCCGGCCTTTATCGTCAACAGCGGTCGGCTGTACAGCGAAACTTTTGCCACATTTTTAGAAATGGCCGCCCTTGTCATTCTAGTCAGGTTGTTCTTCACTCGTGCAAAAGCGGTGGCTTTCTGCATTGGTCTTGGCGTTTTGTTGGTGCTTTTGCAGTTGACCCGCTCGTCAATGATTCTGTTTACAGTAAGTGCACTGGCTGCAGTGGCCATGGCAGCCACAGAAGGCAAATTGACAAACTGGAGGCCGGCGTTAAAAGCCGTGCTTGCCACCATTTTTGGTATGACGCTGATACTGGCCCCCTGGTTTATTTTTCAAAAAACGGCATTTAATAAAATGTCGCCCATTGTGGACAGAGTCGGCAACTACAATCTTTTTATCGGCACAAATAGCGACATTCAAGGCTTTCTTAGTTATCCCTATCCTGATGGTAACGGCATCGAAAAGAAAAGCTTCGCCACCCTGACACAAGAAGCTTTGAAAAAAAGTTCTTCTCGTTTTATCAAACTGGCTCTAGATAAACCGGCAAGACTTTATAAATTCCCGTGGAACGATTTCAGAATTAGCATCGGACCTGTGGCTTTTCAGCAACAAGTGCTCTTCCATCAAATTGTCATTTTGCTGTCACTATGTGGTTTGTGCCTGGCCACAGTAGGGGCCGGACGCAGGCTGACCGCAGGCAGGCTGCTCGTGATTTTACTAGTTGTTTTGAATCTGCCTTACCTGGCTTTCATCACGGTGCCTCGCTATAACCTGCTGGCCATGCCGGCCTTTATCATTTTTGCAGCGGCAGCATTGACTACGCTAATTGACCTGATTAGAGCCAATCCTCGTGCCAATGCTCCCAAAGCAGTACTACTGTCAGGTCTGGCTCTGCTTCTATACTTACGCGACGATATCAGAGCACCTTTTTCTTTTGGCAGCGACACCGCCAGCCTTTATATTGTTCAAGGCACAGACCTCATAGCCCGTGGTATTACTGCTGGTGCCTGCGCCCTTGCTTTTTTTGTCGCTATCTATTTAACTATCAACCGCTTAGACTGGCAGCCGCTCAGTAAGCGCATAGCGCGCCTTTTGACAGTGGGGCTGGCAATTCTTGCCGTTGGCCTGTGTGCCATCAGTCAGCGCGCCAATGGACGGGCAGGTGAAGGCATAATTACTCTCAACCGCCCAGGCGAAAAGTTGAGCGGCCAAATTTTATTGCCTGCGAGCGCACTTAAAAAAGATGAAGCCGACCAGTGGTTCATTTTGGTAGATAGCGACCAGGGGCAACTACTAAGAAATCAATTTGACCTGACACTTAATGGCCATAACTTATTAGAGCCTGGATTAGAGTCGGGCTCAGCCATTGCCGCAATCAGTTCACTAGACGATTGGAATTATCTCAAAACCAATAGTGCTGGCGGCTCTTACCTGGAGTGCGCCTACATTTTTGATTGCCTCAGCGGGCCGGCAGGAGTAAGCAACAGTGACCTTCGGCAATGGTTTGCCATTCCTTTAAATGAAGAGCAACTAACCATCACCAACGAAATTGCCATTGAACAAAAGTCGTCTGCCCCGACTAAATTGTTCTCTGCCGGGCTCGGTCATGTTATTCCTTCTCGAGCAGTTTATTCGTGGGAGAAAGCTTTTTATGGTGTAGAGAACGACAGCGGGCTCACAGACCCTCGCTATGATGAAAAGGTGTCGGCACGACAGGGCAAATGGTCTATCTCATACAAAGGGGCCAGCGAGGCCATTGGCGAAGGTCTAGATTTAAATGTGCGCCTGATCAAAGTCAAGGGAAATTCGCTGAGACCTGGAATTAAACCGGCAGAGAGCAGTGGCACTGGAGGCGAAGCACAACTGGCCATAGCACCAGCACTGGTGCTAGCCAATCAGCAACTACTCGGTGTCAATATCAACTGGCCGGGTAACAGCAACAAAAATATGGCACCATTAATTGATGCCACGCCACTATCTCCTGAGCTTTACCTCACCTGGACTTCAGACGGTCACGAGCACAAACTACCTCTGCCGGGCCTGCTTAAAATAACCCCTGGTCAGCCTTTAAAACAATCATTTGTGGTCAACCTCGGTAAAACTCATGGCACAAACTTGCAGCTGCACTGCTCATACCCAGACAAATCAGCCTCGATTAATCTATCTGCTCGCGAAATCAATTGCCATCCCTTTTATTCGCCGCAGGAAATTTTCTGATGGAAAAGTTGCGCATTACGGCAAATCCTCTTTTACACGTTGTTGTGCTCAGCATCATTGTCTGGCTGGTGTTTGCTCGCACCCTGGGCAGCTATTTTCTGGCTGACGATTTTGGCGAGATCGCTTACGCCAGCCATATTTTTGCCGGTGACTACAGTTTGCTCTGGGCTGATTTCACCAGCAATTTTATGCGTGTACCCGGAATGGCTGTCTGGCGCCCGTGGCTGATGGTGAGCCTCTTCACCGATTTTTGTCTCTGGCGTGCTAGTGCCTTTGGCTACTATTTGACCAATTTACTCTCATATAATGTGGTGGTGGTGCTTTTCTACTGGCTCATTTACACATTGAGCGGCAGCCACCACAATCGACAAAACAACAAGCAAGGCGCTCTGGTTGCCCTTCTCAGCGCTGCTCTATTTGCGGCCTCTCCGCTGCATTGTGAGAGCGTTTCTTGGGTGGTGGGAAGAGTTGACATCGTCTGCGCAGTCTTCTATTTAGCCTGCCTCATTTTCAGTGTGGTCGCCGAAAGAAACACAGTTCAATATCGACGCTACATTAGCCTTGCTGTGCTCTGCTTCTGGTTGGCCATGTGGACCAAAGAAATGGCCATCGGCGCACCAGTAATGGTGACTGCCATATATCTTCTTTTTGGCCAGACATTCAGCCTGCGCCGTGCTTTCAAATTAGCGGCTCCATTATGGATTTCCACCGTCGTTTATTTCATCTTGCGCTTTCTGGCTCTCGGCACAATCTTGGGGGGCTACGTGCAGGGCATTGGTGATTCGCAGGCAGCTAATGCTCTTTCACGCTGGCTTGATGTGGATACACTGAAGCGTTTATTTTTCCCCCTGGCAGAAAATGTTTTTGGTTCTGCTCCCTGGCAGCAACCATTTTTGCAAATCTGTTATGTGATTTTAGCCGTACTAATTGTTTTGCGGCTGGCAAGCCTGACCATTAGTATTCGCTGGTCAGTCTTTATTTTGATCTGGCTGATTACCTGCCTGGCGCCTATCTATAAGCTCTGGGGCCTGGGTTTTGACCTCGAAGGAGGAAGATTTTGTTTCTTCCTCACCATGCCACTTGCAATGCTTGCACCGTCGCTGATACTACTGCAAGGACGAAGAAGGAAATTACCGAATCTGCTCGCCAACACAGTAAGCATCATTGGTGCAGGGGCAGTGGCAACTTGCATAGTTGTTTTAGGTAAAGCGGCCTACTCAAACAATCTCGAATGGGTACATGCCGGACAGGAAGTAAGGGAACTGGTCAAACAAGCGCGAGCTTTACCTGAAGCTGGCACCAGCAAAATATCGATTCTCGGTATACCCAAAAGGCGTGGCGGCGCCCATATGATTCTCAATGGCAATACTTTCACTACCGCCTTGAAGCCGCCCTTTACTGACAAAGATCGCTCGGGGCAGTTTGTCACTTTTGATCCTATTCAGTTTAGCGAAGCGCCTTTTATAGACAGCACCCGTTTTAAAAGACTGGCAGGCAATAAAATTTTGGTCTGGCACTCCCCCGAACGCAAATTTGTGCACATCAATTATTTGCCTGCCAATGCGACGCCGGCACCGGTAGAGCTCGCTATGAGCAGCAGCGAAAGTGGCTACACACACCGTCTTGGTGGAGTTAAGCTCATGCCTGTTTCTAATAGAGTTATTCTTTCTAATATCGCCGAGGGAGATTCTCTAGCTTTCCACAATCTGCGCGTCAATCCGCTCAGTGTGGACTATTTGGAAGCCGACGTAACAGTCTTAGACAAAATTTCGCAGCCAGTCAAATTGGGCGTCAGCATTAATGACAAGGGCGCAGGCCATTATCAATCGAAAGGCATAATCGGCGCCAAAAAGACTCTCATTCGTGTGCCAGTTTCTCGAGACTGGCACTGGTATTCGCAACCGACTATCGAATCGCTCTTCTTGCTATTACCACCAGGGCGCGAGATTGAATTATCAAATTGCAGGCTAGTACCGGCTTCGGCAGTGGCACCGGTTTTGCAAATTGACGGTGGGCAAGAATCATATGAAGGGGTTGTCAGCGCTGCTCTCCGCCGGGGAAAATTGAAAGCGAGCGTGCAGCTGCCGGTGACCAACCTAAATGTAGATGTGATGCAAATTGAAGTCAGCAAAGTCAATTCCTTTTTTGAAAATTTTCCTGATAATGAAGGCTCTGCTGCAGTAATGGAAAAACAGACTTTTGCTTTAGCCAACGGCATTGAGATTAATGGTGGTGGCCTCACCCCAGGCTCTTACCATCAGATTCGACTGCGCCTGCGCGATAAAGACGGAGTTACAGTGGGCGAGCTGAGCGACCCTGTAACAGTGTTACTGGAGCAAGAGCATGCTCCATAGCGAAAGAAGCAAAGCCTTAAAATTGGGTTTTGCCACTACCGCACTTTTTTTGTTGGCCCTTTCGACCTGGCTCTTCTTCGACAAACATGTGCCGGCCTGCGATGAAGCCAATCATGTGATGAATGGCCTTACTTATGCCAATTTGCTGGAGCACGCCAGGCCCTGGCGGCTGAGCTTCTGGCGCAGCTTTTTTACTGTCAATACTTACTACCCCCCGGTTGGCACCTTGGCCATGGGCATTGCCATGGCTGTTTGTCACAACGCCACTCTTTCTCTGCAAATAGTAAAGCTTTTCTGGCTGACGGTGCTAAGCGGCAGTGTCGGCGTCATGGCGTTTTTAATCAGTGGCCGCAGCACCGCTGTCGGTGCAGCCATTTGCCTGGTCAATATGTGTATTTTGACCTGTGACTTCAGCCATAGCGCCCTGATTGATCAGCCTCTAACGGCCATGGTGGCGGCAGGATTGGCAGCCATTTACTGGAAAGGCGGCAAATCAACGGTTAAACATTCGCTGGTTACAGGCATAGTGCTTGGCCTGGCAATTATGTCCAAACAAGTAGCGATTGCTTACCTTGGTTTTCCATTTCTAATCAATGCTTATTTAACTTATAAACAAAACACACTCAAAAAAGCTCTTCTTAGTTTAGCTCTGGTAACTGCACCAATACTGGTTCTTTGCTTACCGTGGACTTTGCTCAACTTTGCTTCGATGCAAAAGCAAAACCAAGAAATTGCGGTGGAACTTTCAAAACGGGGCTCAGCTGCCGAGAGAATCATATTCAACCTGAAATATTATCTGGGCAGCTGGATTTACTGCGCTAGCCCTCTGGTGTTATTCACCGCAATGCTTGGTGCCACGAGTCTGACTAAAGAAGCACACAAAAAGCTTTTGATTCTATGGTTCGCTATATTACCTGCTGCCCTGGCTCTCAGTCTGATTTCATACCAACCCGCCCGTGATCGTTATGTGGCCCCACTGGTAATACTGATAGCAGTGGTAGGAGGAGTCGGCATAGGACAACTTTTACAAAGTGCAAAAAAGAAACTGGTATACGCTGGCTTGTCAGTGTTGAGCATGGTTCTGGCAGTGCAATTTATATCATTCAATTTTTCGCCTTATCCAATCAATTTGACGGCCCTCAATTCATTTACATCCCTCACGGCTTGCAGCTTACGAGAACATGTCTCGCCTTTCTTTGACAAGAAATCTGTGGTTTTCTGGCAGCATTCATATCCAAACAGCGAAGCTGGTGCGTTAGCCAGCGATATTTTAGCCACCATTGCTGAGCGTGACGGGAAACAGACCATTTCATGGCTCAATATCACCGCCTCTGGTGCAGGGCTTGACGTGCACGAGTTCGAGCTGCTGGCACAGCTACAGGGTATGCAGATCAGACCCACCACAAGCCGCATGTGGACGGCATTGGGCGACAAAGAAGAATTTACCCAGGCACAGGCACTTAACTACCGCTGGTACGTGATTAAAGACGGTGATCAGGGCTTTAGATTTGCCGACGAACAAAACCTACAATCGCACCAGCAATTAATTGCTTTCATCAAAGCCAATTACAAACTGGTTAAGTCATTCAAAGCACTTGATGGCGCTGCGGTGGGCCTATACCGCGCACCATAGCTGTAACGCATAATCGGTGCACACTCAATGGCTTTACTGCTTTTTCAAAGCTGTCCGTAGATTTGAAGCAACAGCCAAAATTTTAGAGACGGCCACAACCGACTTTCTTTGCAAAGCGCGGCGCAGCAAAACTAGCTCTTCTTCTTGATCGGCATTGACTTTTTTCAGTGCCTGGCACTCTTGCTCGCTTCTCTGGCGCGCTTTGAGAATCTCGTCAAGCTCACTGGCGTTTATGTGAAATACGAGAGCTTTCTTCTGCTCTTGAATATACTTAAAAGCCTGGGCCCATTCGTCACGCTCAGCAGTTGACACCTGCTCTCTGCCCTGCAGGGTAGAGTTCGAGCCGTCATCGCGAATGCGATACTGACAGAGAACTTGACTATGGTAGTAAAAATCGAAATCACATTGAGCGGCTAAATTGAGCAAGAGCAAATAGTCTTCAAAGCGCGACAGATTCTCTGATGTTTGCCACTGTGCTCGATCAAATTTCGAAGTATCTACAACATATGAATGCAGTGGAATAAAATTGCTTTCGAGCAAATCAAGTTTGCCTTTTCCATGCTCAAAAAATTTATCGCTGCGAGTCTCATGCCATGTTCCGCTTTCCCAACGGCCATAAGAGCAGACTGTGCCACAGACTGCCACAGCAGAGGGCGATTGCACTAATCTTGAAATCAATTTGCTGTGAAATTCGGGAAAAAGAATATCGTCATAATCAAGAAAAGAGATGAACCGTCCCGTTGAATTTTTAATGCCGGCGTTCAGCATGGCCGAACGAAGATCTTCGCCAGCGGCCGCTTGCTTATCAATGATTATTGTCTGCGGCGGCGTGCCCTGCCATATCTCATTGATAGCAGCATTAATAGCTTCGTGCAAATCTGCACAATCTTGCAGGCACAAAACCAGTTCAAGATTTTTGTGATTTTGCAGTTCGATAGAACGCAGCGCTTCTCTCAGTAATTCCAAAGAGGCACCAGCATGAAAACGTATGATCACGCTTAGTGAGTCAGCTTGAGAAGCACTGTAGTTAGCGATCACTTCAAGACTTTCATTGCCGCTTCGGCTTTAGCCGGCAAAAGCTTGTTGTCGCGCAGCATTTTTAGAATGTCGCCTTTTTCCATGGTGACAACGCTAGAACTATATTCCAGACCACCTTTGAGAGCAGTCTCAATGGTTGGTGGTTGTAATTCAGGCAGCATGGGAAGGATAACGTAATACCCATCTCTTTTGATGGTGCGATACGATTCTTCTTCCGAAATCATGATCTCATGCTCTTTTTCGCCTGGTCTAATGCCGGTGACTTTGATTTGAATATCGTTATCATCAATAATTGCCTTGGCCACGTCGATGATTCTGGCAGACGGAATGATTGGCACATAAATGTCGCCAGGTGTACCGGTGCGAACGCTGGCAAAAATAGTGTCAACCGCTTGATCTAGTGTCAGCAAAAAGCGAGTCATAGTTTCAGTTGTCACTGTGACAGGGCCGCCACGTGAAATTTGTTCGGCGAAGAGCGGCACTACAGAGCCCCGCGATGCCACTACATTGCCATAACGTACAGCACCAAAACGAGTGCCTTTGCTGTTGTCTAAATTGGCTTGGACAAGCATGCGCTCTTGCAGCGCTTTGGTCATGCCCATGACATTGACGGGCTTGCAGGCCTTGTCTGTTGAGATACCGAGCACCATCTTGACCGGATAGCTGCCTTGCTTCACAGCACTAATGATGTTTTGCATGCCGATGCAATTTGTTTTTACAGCTTCAAAAGGAAAATATTCGCAGGTGGGCACTTGCTTGAGAGCAGCTGTGCTGAAAACATAGTCGGCCTCGCACAATACACTTTGCACAGAGGTGTAATCGCGAATGTCGCCAATGACAAACTCCACTGGCGAAAGGCCCTTTTTGTAAATAACATCTTGGGTTGATGCCTGGTTCTGATGTTCCAGGTCGATTTTCATCTGATATTGCTTGGCTTCGTCTCGCGAAATGATAACGAGCTTTCTCGGCACGCCGCACTCGCCGGCCAATATACGCTGTACCAGCTTCTGACCCAGTGAACCGGTTCCGCCAAAAACCACCACTTTAGTGTTTTCTAGTAAGTGTGAGGGGTTTGAATTCATGAGGTTAATCCTGTATGGGCGCGGCTGGGCATTCAATTAATGCTCCATAGTAAGATATAAAGAACCTGGCAAAATTAGTTGGGCTTCATTACCGCGAAAAACCAGGCTAAATCAATACAATTTGCTCTCACATGTAGATAAATCTGTGGGCTTAATCTCGGTCAAAGTCAATTTGACGTTTCTGAAGAGGAAGCTGCCGATATGCTGATCAAGGCCATATTGCATAATTTGCTCGGCACGGCCAGGAAACAGCACAACTGTGGCCTGATCGATATTGTGGCTTTTGTTATAAAGAAAATCGGTGAAATCAAACTTTGTCCAACCATCCCCGGTATGAAAATATGGTGCCGGCGAGGGCAGCGTAGAATTTAGAGTTACACCACTGGGGCCATAAACAATGGCTAGTATGCCAGTATCTCTGGTTTTTCCAGTGGGCCTTACTTCTCCACTCAAATGCAATTTGAACTGATCGGCAAGAGTGCACCAGGCCGGTAACTTTAGCGTTACACCGGCGGTTCTAGCATCTTTGACCGTGTAGCGATTGACTGAAATTTCATCGGCATTGCTGCCAGGTAAATGCATCACCAGATCGAACAACGGTGAGGCGAAATCTAAAGTAGCAGACTGTCCTTCATTCTTTCCTGCCGCTGGTTGAGCAGGGGTAGTGCCTGGTGCCGGCTTGCTCGCCATGAGAAAAACTCTGGCGCAGACTGAAGTCGGATGGTTCTCACTATTGAGAGTTTGACCCACGCCATCCATCAGGCGAGGATCCATCTCATAACCGGTACCTATAGCCTTGCTGTAGCTGTAAAGAGAGCGCGACGGCAAGCGGTAACTTTTTTCATTCTCGCCCACTCGATCGGCAAATATTTTCACATCACCTGTGGTGGCAGCCATTTCAATAGTATTTGCTCCGGCTTTTAATGACGCCCGTGGCAATTCCAGAACGCGCCATTGTCTAAAGCTCGCCAGGGGCCGATCTGTGACAAAAGAGAGCATGCGACCAAGGCCCACATATTTTTCAAGTGACAAATCGTGGCTGGCAATAGGAACAAAATTGCCGGCCATTTCCACACCGTTGATTTTGCATTTTAAAGCCGGGCTATTGCTATCTACCAGCACATAAAACATGGTAGATTGCGGCTTCAAGGCCGCTTCCGGCAGGTTTGCCACCCTCTCAATATGAGCGCCGAGAGGCAAGCTAATAGATGTTTCGCGCCACTCATCTATTTTTGTAGATGAGAGATAGGTCGGCAATAAAACTAAAAGCAAGAGCGCAGATAGACTGACCAGCCAACTATATTTGTTGCCCTGTTCAGATCTTGCATCAGCTGCTGGCAAAGAAGCTGGCAAAGAAGCTGCCAAAGAAGCTGCCAGCTTGCAGCAATAAACAGACGCTGCCGTAATTGCCAGCACTTTAATGGCTGTGCTTATAAATACTGCAGCAGTAAAATCAATACTTCCCGCAAAGAATGCAGTTAAATTGAGATTGATAAGTACTGCCGTGCAAAGCAAACTGGCCAGGCAGAAATAGCTTTTGCTGCGGGTACTCTGACTTAGAGCGCAGTGAAGGCCGTAGGCAGCCAGAATGACAAAGCACGGCATTGACGGATAACCGTATCGCGGGCAAGACTCAAAGGGCATATACATAACAATGTGACTGCCAATTGTTAGAATCGACGCAGCCAGCAAATAGAAAAGCACAGGCTTTTCTTTGCGCAGCGAATTAAACTGAAAACAAAATATCACAGCGCCAAAGGCCGCCAGGGCTACCAGTACCGAATGCACAAAATTTTGCTGTACAAGAGTGACGCCATAAAATGGCTGCTTAAAATCGTTCCAGACGAATCCGACGATGCGTGGAATTTTGCGTAAATAAAGTTCTGCTGTTTCAGCAAAATTATGTTGCCAGCTATACAACAAAACGGCAACAGAATTACCCAGACCAGTGAGGGTGCAGAAAGTGGGAGTATTGGTGATGGCGCACCAGCCGTCAGTCTCTAAATCGTGACCGACTACAATATTAAGCAGTGGTACGCGCTGAGGGAAAAAATAAATATGCCCTTCAGCAAATTTTGTATATGTTGCCCAGGCCAGCGGTGCGCTGGCAAAGCCGACTAATGCCACAAGCGCAGATTTGAACTGGCTCAGGCTAAACTTCTTCTCCCAGGGCTGACTGAGAATTATAGGAATAAAAGTAAGACAGGCAAAAAGCGGCAGAAGTGCCGGCTTGAGCAAAATACCGCTACCGGAAAGCAAGCCCTGCACCGCGCATAGTATCAAACGCAAGCCTGTTTTAGAATTAGAATTATTACTGTTGCTGATCAGCGCGCAGCCCACAGCCAGCGATGCCACGATATAGAAAACCGTAAGCGGTTCAGTTAAATAACGCCCTGAGGCATAGGCGGCTCCTGGATAGAACGCCCAGGCCAGACCAGCTCCAAAACCGGCAATTTTTGAACGCAAAGCAATTTTCACCAGAGCTGCGGTAATTAATGCCACCAGCGCATTTAAAAGACCCAGGGCAAAAATTATCACCGGCCAGGCAAAAGAGTTGGGTGCTTTACCAACAATGGCAAAAGTAAGCGCACCCCAGATAGGAATCACCGGGCCATCAATTAAGAAGCGCTCTACAAATGGTCTGGCTGAAAGCACGCTCCAGGCCTGGCTAAAGTCAAAAGTGAGAAGAGCCATGAGAGCCGCTCTGATTTCAGTTGCCGAGACTAAATAACCGGCAGAATCGGCAAAGAAAACCGCGCGACTATTGAGCACCCGAAAATGAAAGAAGGTAACCACCACAAAACATATCAAAGCAGGCACCAGACAATAGCTGTGCTTGCCTAGCGCTTGCATTATTTTAGAGAAAGGCTGCGTCATTAACGCCCCCGCCTGAGCGAAGTCATCAACCAGCCCACGGCCTGGTGACTGCGTGAGTTCATCTGAGCACGCAGACCTTCTAACTCGGTCAAGCAACCTTTAGCATGATCTAACTCTGCCATCAGCGGTGTAATGTAAGCGAGCGATAAATAAAGCAGCTCGGCAAAATCATCGTCGGCATTGATACCGCAGTTGGGGCCAGGTTCGGCACCATGCCGGCGCACCATGCTTTCGTTACCACCAGTTTCGGCAGTTAAATGGGCCACTGAAAGCGCCGCATATTCTACTAAACGGCGGTAGAGGTGCTCTTTAGTTTCACCGATTTTTTCCAGATAGCTGTAATACTGCCGACAAATACGCATGGCATCAATTAGGTCAAACAGATGACGGTGATTGGCCGTTGTAGTACCACCCTCGTGACGGCGGAAGGCACAAAGCACCTGATCATTGAATGATAAATCACCCTGAGAAAGCAGGCGAAACCACAACTCTAGATCACCATAATGAAAATATCTGGTGTCATAACCATAATCTAAATCAGCCGCTCTAAACATGCCGGTGACCGGCTCTCCGAGCTTATTAGTAAGAAAAATCAAGCTCCAGGTGATCAGGTCTTCGCCTTTATAAAGACCGGCAGGCAGTGGTGATACGGTCTCTAAAGTAGCGCCGTTCTCGTCTATTAAATTGCGAGCGCTGAGCATCAGTTTTATATGTGAATTTTGAGCAAGTGTTTTTACACCTTCCGCCAAATACTGCGGGTAAAGAATATCGTCCTGGGCAAATGGCTTAATCAGTGTGCCTTGAGCCCTCTGCCAACACTGATTGTAATTTCCGAATAGACCTTGCTGCGTTTGGTTTCTAACAATTTTGATGCGCTCGTCTGCTGCCGCACATTCCTCTAAAATTGCATATGAATCATCAGTTGAGCAATCATCGCAGGCAAGTAACTCAAAGTCTTGATGTGTCTGGGCTAAAACACTGTCAATGGCCGATTTCAGATATTTCTGGCCATTATAAACGGGCAAGAGTATTGAAACTAAATTCGACATATCTTCACTTTTGAACTTTTAGACTTCTTAAACAGACTGTGGCTCGCTGAATCGCTTGGGTTTGGCCACCGCCACCGGTGCAGTGAATTTCTTCTCTACTACCAGCTCGCGATTGTCCATCAATTCTTCAAACAAAGGCACCACTTCTTGCACTGGCCCCTGCCTCATTATTTTTCCGCCATTCAAAAGCACGGCGTGCTGGCACCAGTCTTTAACCGCGCCCATATCGTGGGTACAAAAAATAATGGTCTTACCAAGCTCTTTCATCTTCCAGATGTGGTCTTTACACTTCTTCTGGAAATAAGAATCGCCCACTGCCAGGGCCTCATCTACAATCAAAATCTCGGGGTCCACACTAACTGCGGTGGCAAAGGCCAATCGCACCACCATACCGCTTGAATAAGTCTTGATTGGTTGATCGAAAAAATCACCCAGTTCAGCAAATTCGGCAATAGAGTCGAGTCTGCCCATAATTTCGTCTTGCGACATACCTAAAATCATGCCGTTTAAAATCACATTTTCGCGGCCGCTAAAGTCGGCCTGAAAGCCGGCACCGAGCTCTAATATGGCTGTTATGCGGCCGTTTCGTTTAACAGTACCTTCAGTGGGTTCAAGCACTCCGGCAATGATCTGTAAAAGCGTAGATTTTCCAGAACCGTTGGGGCCAATTAAAGCTGTGACGCCTTGAGCAAATTGGATGTTAATGTCTCTTAACGCCCAATATTCTTTGTGATAACTACGAGTATTCCGCCACATCAGCTCTTTGAGCCGGTCAACCGGGCGGGCGTAAATATTATAGCGCTTGGCAAGCGCAGAAACTTCAACTCGAAACGACACGGAACTCCTGAGTAGCAGCAAGTCTAAAGACCAGATGGCAAGATGCTATCACACAGCAACCCGCTTCCCATGAGAGTAATACAAGCTTTGCCTCTTTTCTTTCGTATATGAGATTGGTGAGATTGATGTCAATCTTGCCGTGGTACCTTAAACTAGTAACCTAATTACTAATGAAGAATCACTTATGTTTCGTCCAGGCAGAGGTTCCGACCAATCTAAAATCAGGCTTCCGAAGCAAACTGTCGCACCAGGCGTCAAGGAGCTGCAGTCGCTATACGAGCAAGCCCGCGAGAATCGTGCGCGGGAAGTCGAGCTCGTTTGGCAGGTGCCCGATACTTATCGGTCATTCAGCATCCACGTCAAATTTGACAGGGTAACGCCCCATCCGGTCTGGAACATTTGGGAAAACGACGGTCGCGAATCGAAGATGGTCTGGCGTTTTGAAACTTCAGACGTACACATGATCTACGATGTGGTGGCCATGCTTGATGTTGCCCACCAGAAAACCACAGGAACGGTGCAGGCGGTGCAATCGCAAGCCACCGGGTCATTTAAGCCAAATGTGAGCGGTCAATTTGGTACGCGCCAGGGCATGGCTGCTATGTCACCATCGGGCACAACCTTCACCAATTCCGGTAATCAGCCTGTTGTACCCAACCCTCAGGCGAATGGCCAGCAACAGACTAATCCTGCTGCTACTGACGGTTGGCGCGTAGAGCCCATTAACCAACAGTCGTCAAGTTTCCAGAATGTGCCCCAAACTCAATCGACAGGAAGTTTCCAAAATCAATCAACCGGAAATTTTCAAAACCAGGCCAGCGGAAGTTTTCAATCACCACCAACAGGCAACTTTCAGCAGCCACAGACGCAAGCAAATACACCTAGCGGTAGTTTTGCCCAGGCAATACAGCAAGCCTCAGCTACGGGCAACTTTGCTCAATATCAGCCCGCCGCTAACAACAACTTGGCACCGCCTCAGGCACCCAATAATTTTCCCCAGCCTAATCCTGGTTTTTCCAGCAGCAGCTTCAACCCTGTAGTCAAGCCCGGTCCAGCTCCTAGTCAAGTTGCCCCCAGCAACCAGATGCCTGATGGCACTTTGCCTGCCGACTTCTTCTCAGATGCTCCGGCCACCATAGCCGCTGCACCGGTGAGACCGGCCTCCCAGATGGAGGGCT
Source organism: Cyanobacteria bacterium auto_48_18 (assembly GCA_036170915.1). Lineage (GTDB taxonomy): Bacteria > Cyanobacteriota > Vampirovibrionia > Obscuribacterales > Obscuribacteraceae. The sequence goes on along the minus strand of JAVHQC010000022.1, from coordinate 247,926 downwards.
CTATTGAAACCAATCCTATGAACAATGTGCTGACCACAATTGGTATGCAGCAATTGACCGGCAAATTGGAAGTGGCCGGTCCGGCCGCAGTAGGTCATGTTTATTTTGAAAACGGAATTCCTAAAGACGCTCAAACCTCAACAAACCGCGGTGACGAAGCGATTAAAGAACTGGTCACCTGGCGCTCAGGCAACTTTCTTTTTAAACCGAGCGTGCGCACCGAGATGCATTCGGTAGAAAAAAGTTTACAAACTTCAGTGTTGGAAGGGATAGCCCTTTTGGACCAGCTCAAATTTCTTGAGAGAGCTGGTTTGGTTTACGAATCAATTCTGGCTCAGAAACAAAAAAATCTGGGTGAGCCTGAACTGAAATTGATGTTGACTAAAGGTGTGCCACTAGACTTTGCCACGCAAAAAGAAGTTTATGAGTCGCTCAAACATAAAACCACTTTTACAGATCTGCTGCGCGATCGGCCGATGGAGCAGACTCAATGGGCACCGCTACTTTTCAATTTGCTCTACTGCAACTTGCTTGAAATTCGGCCACCTGCCGCTACCCGTGGTGGCGCCTTAGATTTTCTGGGCGATTCCAAACAGATTATTCAAAACCTCGCCTACAACTTTGTACGCACCGATACTGGTGTGATGAGCTGCGAAGCTTTGCTCTACTTTATGGAATACGAATACTATCGCTACGATGCTTACAACTGGCCCATGTCGCTTGTAGTCTTCGAACTAATGCTTAAGCGCACCGGCAATAGTGGCATTATCGAAAAAGATCCTTTACCGGTGGAGGCCCTGGCAACTGCGGCTACACGTATTGGTCTGGTCAAAAGACCACTAGATACCCTGGCTCACTTCTACGGCCAAGATTTCGCCATTCTCATGCCCAACACCAGAGCGTCACAAGCGGCATTTGTGGCCAATCGAGTACTCGACTCATTAACAGTTACGCCACTGGTGCCTGGCATCGACAAAGCGAATCTTTCTCTAGCATTTGGTGTCGCCAATCTACCTTCTGACGGTGAAGACCTTGAATCACTAATTCAAGCCGCTGTTGACGCTCATGCCGAGGCTAAAGAAGGCACCTTCCCTATCGTTCTCGCCCGCACCAGTAAGAGAGATTAATGTCCGAAGAAGCGACAGCCAACGCTGCCACAATGCAAATCGGGGATCTGCTTGTTCGTAGCGGGATCGTCGCACCAGAACTTTTGGATGAAGTAAACAGATTAGCGGTCAAAATGCGCCTGCCCATTGGCCGCATTCTTACTATGCACGGGCATTTGTCCGATCCACTGCTGGCCACAGCTATCGAAGTGCAATCGCGCATTAAAGACAAAGCATTGCCCGTCGATCACGCTGTGCGCGCTCTCAATATTGTCGCTAGAGAAGGTTTAAGCCTTGACGACGCCTTGCTCAAACTGGCACCTAAAGCCGAAGTTAAGCCGGTACCCACCAGCAATCGCCTGGGCGAAATTTTGATGCAGGCCGGTTATGTTTCGCCTAAACAAGTAGAAGAAAGTATGATCGCAGCGGCAGAAAGTGGCTTGCCACTGGGGATGGTGCTCTTGAGCAAAGGCATTGTTACCCGCGCCGGCCTCAATTCGGCGCTCATGGCTCAAAAGCTGATACGTACGGAAGTGGCGGAGCGCAATCAAATAATCTTTGCCCTGAAAAATGCCAGGCTTAGAGCCATCAGTCTGACTCAGTCACTGCAAGAAAGTAATATTGATACCACCATTGTGCAGGGTGATTTCGGTAGTGGTGAACTGCTGGTAATGGCGGGTGCCATCTCGGAAAGTCAATTGATGGCGGCACGTGAGCTGGAAGCGACTGAAGAGAAACCGCTGGACCAGATTATAGTGGAAAGCGGCTTTGCTACTGGCCCTTGTATGCAGGCCATTAACCACTTGTTGAAGATGATTCGCGAAGGCATGCTCTTTGAAGATCAGGCCGCTCAGATAGTTAAACAGATTCAGTTCGCCACTTCTAATGAAGACCTCAACCGCGCGCTTTCGGCGCTAAATGAAATGTCTGATGAAGAAGACGAGAAACCTAAATATGAAGTCGCCGACATTCTCAAAAAGGCGGGTCTGCTTTCAGATAAAGAGCTGCAAATAGCAACAGCTCTAGCTCTAGCTAACAGACAACCTTTGCTGAAAACTCTTTTTGACGCCAAATTAATCGACCAGCGAGTGCTTGAACTGGCGGCACAATGCAAAACTTATCTTGATCACAATTTGATTCAGCTAGAGCAGGCCACTATCGCAGTGACATACGCCTTAGACAACAACCTCAGTATTGATGACACTTTAGACTGCTTTGGCTGGTCGGCCCCAGCTTAAAGCTGCGCTTAACTGAGAAAATTTCGCTTTTTAGTCTGCTGCCCACATGGCGTAAAGCTTTGGTAGTTTTTTCTTGAAAGCCAGACAAGGCTTTTCAACTATGTACCATGAGATTGCACCGCAGGCAATTGATAGCAAGCTGGCAAATATGAATAATTGCCAGAAACTTATTCTTGGATAGAAATGTACAAGCAGCTGTTGCACAGGGAAAGCCCACAGATAAATGCCGTAAGAATAGTCGCCGAGCTTGCTGAACAAATTGATCTTAGTTGGCCGCAGGGCGAAAGTAAGAATGCCTAGAGGTAAGAGCACTATCGACGCCGTGTAGAGATCGATCTTGGCAAAGAGTGCAGCGGCCACCAGCAGTACAACCGATAATCGAATGGATGGCCGTATTTGTTCTTTAAAAAGATAAAGCAGTGTGCCGGTCAAATAGCACAGCACCGGATACTTGATAGTTGCCAGAGTACCCAGCCAGGCAATAGGCTGAAGCTTGTCGATATTAGGAGAACCGATATTGGGCAAGCCGCTAATGAAAAGCACTGTCCATGCTGCCAGAGCCAAATAACGACGACGCAACAGGCCTGAAATTCCAAGTACGCAGGTGACCAGATACATGAGTATTTCTAAGGGAATAGACCAGATTGATCCATTTACAGCACCAGGATAAAAATTGTGCTCAAACACCCCAGGAAGAGGGTAGTGAATATAAAGCAGCTGGATATTCTTTAGATAGTTAGAGGTGGCCGGGTCAGCAAAATATGCAGGCAGGCTGCAAGTTGTAACAGCAGGACCAATCAGAAAAACAGAAATCAAAGTCACTGCAATCAAGGCCGGCCAGACTCTGAGTACTCGCGAACCAATAAAAATGGCTATGTTGCCAGTGTGCTTGTAGCTGCCGGTAATCAAAAAGCCACTGATGACAAAGAAAATCCACACAGCCAGGGGCCCTTGCCATTCGCCGTAGCCAGTTCTATCAGGCTTGGCCAGCAGAGGGAAGCAATGCGAGAAAATCACCATTAATGCCGCAACAAGCCTGACGATATTAAAAGTATTGCCGTCTTCTTTGATGGCAGTTTTCTTGATGACTGGAGGCGCTGGCTCACTATGCGCAGCGCTTTCACCTTTGTTTTCAACCAATACAGGAGTGATGAGAGTAGTCATTTAAACCCCGGTAGAAATGGCAGTCGGCACTTTTTGTGCACCACCTGCGGTTACTGCGTCATCAAGTTTCAGATCTAAAGCTCTAACGGCCATGCGCTTCTTAATCGTCAAGAATGGTTTTTCAATCAAGAAATAAGAGGCGGTAGCAACCACTAGCGTAAACGCCACTTTAGCCAGATCAGAGACAATACCCACGTCTCCCAATATCTGAGTAATAGCGAAAAAGGCCACAGAGTGCCACAAGTAAATGCTGTAAGAAAGTTTTCCCACAGCCAGCATTGGTGGCACGCTAAGCAATCTAGCCACCCAGCTAACACGCCCGTATGACTGTGCCAGGGCAAAAGACATCAGTAGCAAACTAATTAGAGAAGCAAAGATAGGTACAAACAAGAGCCAGTAGAGCTGTTTCTGAGCGGTGGTAATTAATTCGGTAGGATGCATGAAGTGCCGCAACAAATACCAGGCGGCAATGACAATCACCGTCGTTGTCAGCGGATGCGCCAATAACTTCATGGCTCTATCAACGTACTGTTTGGCGGGTTGTCTTGCACCCTGGGCCTGAGACAGGATACTGGCGCCCAGGCAACCAAACAGAATCTCGTCAAACCTGGTGTCAAAAGCAGCGGTGATGCGCACCCAATCAACTCCTGAACTAATCAAATAACCTTTCCAGGCCTCAGCTACCACAATCAGCGCCACGATTACGGCGGGAGTGCGAAAGCGTTTGTAGAAAAGCATCAGAAAAGGGAAGAGTAGATAAAATTTCTCTTCAATTGCCAGCGACCAGCAAACGGCCACCAGTGATTTTCCAGAATTGCCCCATTGCAGGGCCAAATCATAGTCAGTCAAATTGAGCGCGGCGATGGCAATGGCCGTTCTATTGACGCTCTCAACCGTATTGAACGGATTGAATATGGCGCAAAAGGCGAGCATCACCCAGACTGCCGGGCTAATGCGCAATAGCCGGCTGGTGAAGAAACGTTTGACGTTAAAGCTGCCAGTGCGTTCAATTTCGGCAAAGGCCAGGCGTGAAATGAGAAAACCTGAAATCACGAAAAATATGTCAACGCCCAACCAGCCGCCCCGGCCAAAGACACAATGTAAGAAATTGACACCGTGAAAAGCCAGTACTCCGAGTATAGATATAGCGCGCAGGCCGTCCACGGCCGGCAAGTACTGCGGTGATTTAAGACTAGAGACCGTAATGAGGATATTCTCCCAATGGCAACGGTCGTCAAGTATGGCATTTTTTACTGCCTATATAGGTGAAAAAGATCATAGCCTGGTCACCCAGACGGCCAAGATCAACAAATAAATTGCCGAAAACAAACAACCGGCGCAATACAAAATTTCTTCCACAGCTTAAACCTCCATTGCTGTTGAGTCTCTATTACTAACAACGTAAAAACAGAGCAAAAAGTTCAATGTTTTTGCACCAAATATTCTTGGGGCAAATATTTTTATATTTTTGTTCCTTTACAGAAAATCCTGAAAGCCCTTTTTTCGATGCAAAATTTTTCTGTCTAAGCAAGGAAGTTTAAGAGCAATGACTTGAGTGACAAGCATTAAGCTGTACCGGGGCCGTTTTGCGTACTACACACCACATGCGATACTACGTAAAGACTGCAAGAAGACTGTATAGAAGTCTTTACAAAGCAATCACAGAGCCATTTGACACAATACTGCTGCTCTGTTTTCATAGGCAAGCATCGCCGAAACGAGCAGAGAAAAATGACATTCTTAAGCAGTCCAAAAATCAATATAACAGTTAAATTTCGCACTCAGTTTCTGACCCTGGTGCTATTACTAGCTTCTTGCTGCAATGACTGGGGCGCCAGTGGCAGCATAGCTCAGGCCCAAAGTACCAGTCAAAATACAAATACAAATGCAAATGCAAATCTAAATGCAAATCTAAATTCAGACACAGAGACTCAGCAGCCTCTGCGCGACTACGATGACGTCTTCGGCGAAACCAACGCTCGTACTTTGCTTATGACAGCCAGACAACATCTGCGCCACCACAATTATCAACGAGCTATAGTGCTGCTCGCTAAGGCTGTGAAGCTAGACCCTGATGACATAGACGTGCATAATCTTTACGCCACAGCACTAGAAGAGAAACTATCAAATCAGGTCGACAAAGATCCCGAACTTTTCAACCGCTGCATTCAAGAACTGCTGATTGTAGTGCGCAATGAGGCTGGAGACGAAAAAGGCTTGACGTATAAGGGTATTGGTTTGGGCGCTGGCTATTATCAGGATGAAGAGCGCACCATGGCGGCAAAACGGAGCTTGAAAAAACTGACAGGATACTTACCCAAGCCGTGGGAGACTGACGCCAGGTATTTGAGAAGAGTGCTGAGACCCACCAGTACAAGCGTTATGGCAACTATCAAAATGCCTGACTTAGACAAATCGACCAAGCAGTCTAAAACTGGAAATAGATAAAAGGCTGCGAAGTATCTGGCAGAAAAATTATCATTGTCAAAATCAAAATGGCGCAGTAAGCCGCTTTAACAAAGGCCGGAAGGTTTTGAAAAACTTTTTTCTCGTTTAGCGCTGAAATGGGCAAATTAGCAAGCAAAAGCACCGCCACCATAATAATCACCACGGGCACCACCACCGGTAGTTCTGGTTTCATCACCAAAAATTGATGGTCAGCTAGACTGTAAAGGGGCTTCAAAGTGAGCATACGACGAATCATCACCCAGGCTAAACCAATGTCTTGCATACGGAAGAAGACCCAGCCGATACAGACGGTTTGAAAAGTGAGAAAGAGAGAGAAATAATGAAAGCACGTTGCCACACCTGGCCTGGCAAGGAAAGCTTTAACCGGTGAGGTGGCTTCTTTCCACATTGAAAATTCCCTGTGGGCGATTAAAGCCAGGCCGTGATAAATGCCCCAGACAACAAAATTCCAGGCGGCACCATGCCACAAACCACCAAGCGCCATGGTGAGGAAAAGATTGCGATTAACCATCCAGTGTGAGGCTCTCGACCCACCTAGAGGAATGAAAAGATAGTCGCGCAGCCAGGTAGAAAGCGAGACATGCCACCTGCGCCAAAAATCTGAAATGTTTGAGGCAATATAAGGCATATTGAAATTAATCGGTATGTGATAGCCGAAAAGCATGGCCGAGCCGCGGCCGATATCGGTATAACCGGAAAAATCAAAGTAAATTTGAAAAGCAAAGGCATAGGCAAAGAGCCACAACTCTAAGCCACTATAGTTATAAGGGCTGCTAACGCCCATTTGCACGAAAACGGCAAGATTGTCGGCCAACAATAATTTTTTGGCCATACCAATAATAATCAGTGGAATGCCTTCATCAAAATAAGAAAGCTGAATTTTATTGTCGGCTTTCATCTGCTCGAGAAAGTCAGGATAGCGCTTGATTGGGCCGGCAATTTGGGTGGGAAAGAAAGCCGCAAAAAGAGCAAAAACAACAAAAGAATCAATCGGTTTTTTGCCCCGATAAATTTCGAAAAGATAGTGGATAAATTCAAAAGTAAAAAATGAAATACCCAGAGGCAAAATGATATGCAAATCAAAATTGAAAAGATCTTTGCCGCTAGCTACTTTTGCCACTCGCTCAAAAGAATCAGCAAAAAAGTTGGCGTACTTAAATATGGCCAACACCACTAAATTAGCAGTGATACCAATGGCTAAATTCCGCTTATTGGTGTGGTCACGGGCCATTACCTTGCCCCAGAGCCAATTGGCTAGAGTCATAGGTAGTATCAATAAAATAAACTGCGGAATGAAACTCATGTAAAAGTAATAGCTGGCCACAAGCAGCATAGGCAGCCGGCAAAACTTGGGCAAAAGCCAGAAGAGTGCCACAACAATGGGGAGGAAGAGAATATATTCGAGGCTGGTGAATATCATAGAAGAGCCCGCAACTTATACATGCCGATGCGTAAATAAGCAAGAGCCATTAGACCACCATAGGCGATACCATCAAGCCACCAGCGATTACCGCGATAGTGCTTGAACCAAAAACGGTAAAGGCCACGGTGCGACGAGAGTATCATACGAACTTTGACTTGCTTAATCGACTGGCCATAGTGATGCACCACTTGAGCGGCAGGGGTAAACCAGATTTCCCAGCCAGCCTTTTTCGCTCTAAAACACCAGTCGACTTCTTCGAAAAGCATCCAGTAACCTTCGTCTAATGTACCGATTTGATCAAGCAACTGACGCTTGATCATGAGGCAGGCGCCTTCTGGCTGGTCGACTTGACGCTCATCATCATGTTGCCAGTCAAGCATTTTATACTCGCGAAATTTTGCACCATATTTAGAACCAGCAGGAAACATGCGACTGAGGCCAACCAGTTCGAAAACCATACCTATAAATGAAGGAAAAGCTCGGCATGACCGCTGAATGGAGCCATCGGTGTTAAGCAGCTGCGGTGCTACCACGCCGGCTTTGGCATGGGTTGAGAAAAAATCAATCAAGATGCGAAGTGCGCCTGGTTTTACTTCAGTATCAGGATTAAGCAGCAAAACAAAGTCGCCGGTGGCATGAGCGAGAGCCTGATTATTGGCGGCTGCAAAACCTTTATTGTCGCTGTTGGCTGTGAGTCTCACCCAGGGAAATTCGGCCGCGGCCATTTGTGCCGATCCGTCAGCCGAATTGTTGTCAACAAGAAACACCTCGCAATCTTGCTCGGGACAAAGCGTTTTGAGTTCACTTTGCAAAGACGAGAGGCACGCACGCAAAAGATCTTTGGTATTCCAGCTGACAACAATTACAGATAAAAGCATGAGCCAATTCTAGGACTTATTTGCTTTAAAATGAGTGCTGAAAAGGTCTTACTAAGAAATTGATTGCCAAGAGAATTACCGATTTTATTCTTGCCTTGTCTGCCCTGTTGGCAGGCTCAGTGGTGTTGATTGCTATCGCTGTGGCAATCAAATTAGATAGCCGTGGTCCGATTATCTTCAAACAAAAGCGCGTGGGCAAAGACGGCCAATTGTTTGAAATTTATAAATTTCGCACCATGGCCACAGGCACTCCAGACCTACCTACAGACCAGATGCTTCTTCTCCCCAGCCCAATTACCAGGGTGGGCAAATTTTTGCGAAGAACCAGTCTGGATGAACTTCCACAACTGGTTAATGTTCTAGTTGGCCAGATGAGTTTAGTGGGCCCTCGGCCCGCTCTGTATAATCAAACCGACCTCACTGCCAAAAGAGAAGTCAGCGGTGTACTCGAGTTTCCGCCGGGTATCACAGGCTGGGCCCAGGTCAACGGCCGCGATGAGCTGCCCGATGATGTCAAAGTAGCTGCCGACCAGTGGTATTGCGAAAACTGGAGTTATTGGCTTGACTGGCGCATCATCGCCCTCACCTTTAAGGCCGTGTTCAGCAAGCGCGGGGCTTACTAGCTAAGTTTTAGATGAACAATAAAAGAGGATGCACAGTATGAAAGGTTTAATTCTCAGTGGCGGCAAAGGCACACGCATGCGGCCAATCACCCATACTGCGGCCAAACAGCTTTTGCCAGTGGCAAACAAACCGATTCTCTTTTATGCGGTTGAGGCGCTCATTGACGCCGGAATTAGTGAAATAGGCATCATCGTCAGCCCTGAGACCGGTAAAGACGTTGAAGAGTGCGTGGGCGACGGCAGCAGATGGAATATACGCATTGAGTATATCTTGCAAGACCAGCCACTTGGTCTGGCCCATGCGGTCAAGACCGGCAGGCCCTTCCTCGGCGACGCACCATTTGTCATGTATCTGGGTGATAACCTGATTAAAGACGGCGTTGGTCCACTGGTTAAACGCTTTGAAGACGAAGGTCCTGACGCGTTTATCCTGCTTAAAGAAGTGCCGAATCCCAGTGCTTTTGGTGTGGCACTCTTAGACAAAGATGGCGCCATCAGTGGTCTGGAAGAGAAGCCGGCTAAGCCAAAATCGAACCTGGCCCTGGTTGGTGTCTATTTATTCACACCCAAAATTCACACTGCCATTGATCAAATCAAACCCAGCAAACGCGGCGAGTTAGAAATTACCGACGCCATTCAACAACTAATTAACACCGGACACCGCGTAGACAGCCACATTTTGAAAAGCTGGTGGCTAGATACCGGTAAAAAAGATGACATGCTCGAAGCCAACCGGGTGGTTTTAGACGAAATGACTGATGTCTCTATGGACGGTGAAATTGACGATGCCAGCCGCATTTCGGGCCGCGTACATGTGGGCAAGGGCAGTAAACTGATTAATTGTATTGTGCGCGGGCCAGCGGTGATAGGCGAAGACTGCCTGCTGGAGAGCACATACGTGGGTCCGTTTACATCAATTGGTGACGGCGCCCGAGTGAGCCATGCCGAAATTGAACATAGCATTCTGCGTGAAAAGGCTCAGATACTAGATTTTCATGGCCGCATTTGCGACAGCCTGATTGGAGTATCAGTTGAATTAACACGTTCGACTGGCCGGCCGCAGGCATTTCGCCTGATGCTTGGAGACGACTCTAAAGTAGAAGTCGTTTAACTCGGCTCGATTTTGACCTCTAGATAAAACAATATTCATACGCGCAACCCCTTATATGAATGCGGTTGGGTTGATCAAGCACGGCCTGGAGAGGGAAAATCTAGTCGGTTAGTCATGATCGAGGAATTTTTCTATGCGACTGCTCATTACTGGCGGGTTAGGTTTTATTGGCAGCAATCTTGTGCGCCATTTGCTCAGTGCTTATCCTGACTACGAAATCATCAATCTTGATGCTGAAACCTATGCCGGTCACAAAGAAAATCTTGCCGACGTCGACGCCAATCCTCGCTACAAACTGGTGGTGGGTAGAGTAGAAGACGCCGTGCTGGTAGACGAAATAGTTTCAGGCAAAAAATTCGGCGCCATTGACGGCATTATCAACCTGGCTGCGGAAAGTCACGTAGACCGCTCCATTACCGATTCATCAGTGTTTGTAAAATCAAACACACTGGGCACTCAGGTCTTGCTCGAGTCTGCTCTCAAATTTGGTCGCAAGGAAGGCGCCCAGATGCCCTACAAGCCTGAAGACTACACCATTCGCTACACTCAGGTTTCTACCGACGAAGTTTACGGCTCATTAGGACCAACAGGGCTCTTCACCGAAGAGACACCACTGGCACCAAATAGCCCCTATTCATCAAGCAAAGCCGGCGGCGATCTTTTCTGCCGCGCATACTTCCATACTTTTGGTATGCCAGTAGTGATCACTCGCTGCTCTAATAACTATGGTCCCTATCAGCATCCTGAAAAATTGATACCACTCTTCATCACTAATTTGCTCAAGGGCCAAAAAGTACCGGTTTACGGAGACGGTCTCAACGTGCGCGATTGGCTGCATGTAGAAGATCACTGCACCGCCATTGATCTGGCATTCCACAAAGGAGTACCCGGCGAAGTCTACAACGTAGGCGGCAGCAACGAGCGCACCAATATGCAAATCACCAAACTGGTTTTAAAAGAACTGGGTAAAGGTGAAGAGATGATCAATTATGTGCAAGACAGACTTGGTCACGACAAGCGTTACGCCATTGATTCAAGCAAAATTCAACGCGAACTCGGCTGGAAACCAAAACATACATTTGAAACCGGCATTCATGAAACATTGAAGTGGTATACAAGCAACCCGGGCTGGGTAGAAGCAGTAACCAAGCCGCATACGGCCAAAACCGCCGCTAAAGAACTTGTAGCTGCGAAAACACACTAATTCACTTCTCAGCAGGAATTAAAGAATGGCAGCTACCGGCAAAAAGATGAAACTGCTGGTCACCGGGGGCGGTGGCATGCTCGAGCAAACATTGAGCCCCCGGTTGCGTGACCGTGGTCATGACGTGGTGGCCTTAAGCAAGGGTGAGCTTGACGTTACTGACTTTGAACAAGTCGATAAAGTGATGAACTCAGTGTGTCCTGACCTGGTTATTCACTGCGCGGCCTATACACAAGTAGATCTGGCCGAAAGCGAGCCCGAAAAAGCGTTTCTCGTTAATTACACCGGCAGCGAAAACGTAGCCATTGCAGCAGGGAAATTGCAAATTCCTATGCTCTATGTCAGCACCGATTATGTTTTTGACGGCACTCAGTCAAGACCTTACTTGCCCACAGATGAAACTTCGCCACTCTCGCAATACGGCAAATCAAAATTAGCCGGCGAGCTGGCGGTGCAGCAACATTGCCCTCAACACTATATTGTGCGCACCAGTTGGCTCTACGGCCCTCACGGGCGCAACTTTGTCGATACCATTTACAAATTAGCCCAGGAACGCGGCGAATTATCGGTGGTGGCCGACCAGGTGGGCTCACCCACCAGTACTCTGACTTTTTCAGAAGTGATTGCCGACTTAATTGAAACTGGAAAGTTCGGCGTCTACCACGCCACAGACGATGGCGTCACTAGCTGGTTTGATTTTGCACGAGAAATTGTTAAGGGCCTCGAATTTCATGGCAAAAAAATTACAGTTCTGCCTATTGAAACAAAAGACATGCCAAGACCGGCACCGAGACCAGCCTACTCTGTGCTCGATAAAACAGACCTGGTAAACGTACTGGCACGCCCGCTAACACCGTGGCAAGTTGCCTTAGAGGAATATCTGAGGCTTAAGGCTGTTAAGGCCCCAGCCTGAGAGGAAGCCACTTTTGCCAGCAATCTGGTATTCTTACAGCGTCTATATTGACTGAGACTCGACACTTCCTTCAGGCATCAAAGCAATGATTATGTTGAAACCACTATCACAAGAAGCGATCGGCACCGAATACAAAAAAGAACTTTCAGTTCAAGACTATTCGAAAAAAGTCGTCATTGATGGCGTACAGATTATCAATCTCAATATGTTCTACGACGACGGTGGGTCGCTGGCAGAAATATTGCGCTTTGACGATCAAGGCTGCTTGCAGATTTTGCCTGAGTTCAAAGTCAAGCAAACTACTTATTCACAAATGCTTCCCGGCACAATCAAAGCCTTCCACCTGCACTACAACCAGGAAGATGTCTGGTTTGTCATGCCTTACGACCGCCTGCTAATTGGTCTATTTGACGCTCGCAAAGATTCGCCTACATACAACAAAAGCATGCGCTTCGTCCTCGGCTCTGGTCGAGCACAGGCCCTTTATATTCCACGCGGAGTAGCACACGGCCTGGCAAACGTTTTCCAGAATCCAGCCAACATGATTTATTTCGTCAATCAGTGTTTCGATGCCAACGAGCCTGATGAAAGAAGATTGCCCTGGGATATCCTCGGCGAAGATTTCTGGACGATCAAAAAAGGTTAGTCAGAAACAGGTTTAAATGAGAATTTGTTTCATCTCCCGCGAGTATCCACCTGATACAGGATGGGGCGGTATTGGCGCCTATACTTATCAGCTTAGCCGCGCACTGGCTCGCTCAGGCCACGACGTGCACGTTGTCTGCCTGACAAAGAAAGATGTAGAGGGCATAAATCCTCAAGCAGTTATAGACGGTGGCGTGCACGTGCACCGCGTCGTCTGGGCCAATGAAATTAAACTGGCGGCACTGCTCAATGTCACTCAACCTAATACCCATCACTTATTGCGCGCGGCTCTGCCTATGTGGAAAAAATTTCTGCAATTGCACCGAGCGGAGCCCTTCGAAGTTGTGGAAGCACCAGATCATCTGGCCGAAGGCATCTTTATAGCGCTTACGAGAGTCGCACCGCTGGTGGTGCGACTGCATACCCCTTATGCTAAATTTGTAGCTGAGGGTTATCACAATATCAAAAAAGATTTTGATAGCTATATTGTCTCAACCCTCGAGCGCCTGGCCATGTCAGAAGCCGACCTGCTATCGTCTCCCAGTGTCAATCTAGCCGAGTTCGTCGCCGCTGAAACCGGGGTCAAATTAAGCGCCATCGAAATTGTGCGCAACCCGGTGGACACTGAAAAATTTTCGCCTGAAGGAAAAAAAGCCGCTTTACCTTTTGAGAAAAAATCAAAATCAGATACTGATTTTAAGATTATCTATTTTGCCGGACGCTTGGAAGCACGCAAAGGCATACAGTATTTAATTGAGGCAGTGCCGCAAATAGTAAAAGCGGTGCCGGAAGCGCGTTTTGTTATTGTGGGCGCCGACACCAATACAGGTGCTGGCAAGTCGTCGGTGCTCAAATCACTAAAGCAAATTCTGGCAAAAAGCGACTGCACAAGCAAAGTCTTTTTTGCCAGTCATTTGCCGCTTAATGAGATGCCCGAATATTATCGGGCCGCTGATGTTTGTGTAGTGCCATCGCTCTTTGACAATGCACCATATACGGTGCTGGAAGCTCTTGCTTCAGGCAAGCCTGTAGTGGGCAGTACAGCAGGAGGTACTCCTGAATATATCAAGCACAATCAAACCGGTTTGCATGTGGAAAAAGCCAATAGCATTGCCCTGGCAGAAGCGATTATCGCCCTTTTGCAAAACGATAGCCAACGTTTGTCTATGGCTGAGGCCGCTCGCAAGGAGGCACTCGAAAAATATGCCTGCGACATTATTGCCGACGAGGCTTTGAGATCTTATGAGCAGACGATGAAAAAGCACTCGCGCAGGTGTTCAGAGCCCATCTATAAGCACCCAGCAGAACAACTGGCCGCAGACGTAGTACAGTTTGTGCGAGGCTATCACGGTCACCTGCATGCTTTCGGCGAAAACTTATCGTTGCGCTATCGCACCGGCCTCGGCCTCAAGTTATTGTTTACCCGGCCCAAATTGTCAGTGGTAAAAGTGGCGCTGGCATCAGGAAAAATGGCAGAAAAACTGTCTTCCCACAAATCTCACGGTTTGCGCAAAATAGTTTCACGCCTGGAAAAAACCGTTGAACACAAGAGTCAGGAAGACTGGTAGCTGAAAAAAGAAAGTTCGAACGTATTTTTTTGAGAATTGATGACAGAAAAAAGAGAGCACTGGTAAAACCGATGCTCTCTCAATATATCTGACATGCTCAAGTCGCCTTAAGCGAATTAGCTGTTAGCTTCTTTCTTCTGTAATGAATCAAAAGCGCTGGTGCCTTTTTTCTTCAACTCGTCAAATTTTTCGCCAACTTTGCCCACAGCGTCTGTGGCGCCGTCGCTCAATTCTTTGACGTCTTCTTTAATCAAAGTTACTACTGGTGCAACTTTCTCGCTGACGCGATTTTGTGATTCGCCCAGTGTTTGTTTGCCTGCAGAAAGAGATTTATCGAGAAACTCTCCAGCGTCTCTGAGCAATGCTTTGCCCTCAGACTTCAACGTGGAGCCTTCTGCCTTAACTTGCTCGGCGGCTGGTTTGACGACTTCCCAGACTTCCTTGCCTTTTTCTTCAGCTGAATATTGCAGGAGGTCCCATTTCTCACGCATCTGACTGCGCAATTCTGAGCCTTTTTTAGGGGCAAAAAGTACCCCAGCTAAAAAACCAAATAATCCGACGAACATTAGACCTTTCATGGTCATATCTCCTTTGCCCAGGGCTGGTTAGTAACCGTTCTGCATTTATGACCAGACTCGGCTGCCTTTGTTCCATTTTTAAGAATATGCCGGAAAGCGGGCGGAACGCAGGAATGTAGTTATTAAAACCATGAATTCGCAACTTTACTTCACCTTTACACTGCATTTAAAGAAGATAAAGGTTGCTAAGAGGTACCGGCCGATTATGATATGCTCCAACGAATGGCAAATGGCAAGAACTGTTTAAATTCAGACGACCCCCAAGTGGAGCGCTTCAATCAAGAACGCACCACTGGTGGCGATTTGGCTGGACAGCTTAAAGCCTTACGCTTGCAAGAAAAGGAGTTGTTGCTGAAACACTCCCTTGAGAAGCTCAATTTTCAGCGCCAGCATCCAAACCATCGCGCCAAACTTGACATGAGCCTGGTGGACCACCGCCGCATGGTCTTGATGGAAGCAGAGTCGCGCATTGAATATTTCATTGAAGATACGCTCGTTCCCACATATAAGGTAAGCGCTGAAGGCCAGATTGTTTATGCCAATCAAGCCCTCGCTGATCTTCTTGGCTATGATCGCCAAGATTTTCTCAGCGGCGCTATTAGCGAAGCGCAAATCACGCCACGACAGTTTTCGAGTATTGATGCCGAGCGTCTCAAGGATCTCAACACCAGCCTGATTTCCAATGTTTGGGAAAGTGAGCGCAGTACGGCCGATGGTAAACGCCTGGCAGTGGGCGTAACTTTGCGCAAACTAGCGGAAGGCTCTGGCGAGCGCATGGTATTTCTGCTAGATCTGCAAGATATAAAGTTGCTTGAAGTTGAATTGAAACAACGGCAAGTACTTTTTTCTGCCCTGGTGCAGGAGATGCCGCATATTGTTTTTGCCGGTAATGGCCAGGCGCGCATGCGCCAGTTCAACAAACGTTTTTACGAGCTCACCGGCGCAAAGCCGGAGAACGATGAAGGTTTTGCCTGGCGCGAATCTTTGCACGAAGGCGACCTTGCCAAATGGGATAAAACGTGGCAAGAGGCTGCCGAAAGTGGCAATTCGTTCAGCGGCGAATTTCGTTTACTGGCGGCGGACGGCGAATATTACTGGCACATTGTGCGTGCATTACCTTTAGTCAAACCACTGCCTGGTCAGGTTGAAGGCCTGCTTAAAATCACAGTAGAAAATGCCGGCGATCTTAATCACTGGTTGACGGCAAAAAAATTATGGATTGGCACCGCCACTGATATCGATAGGCGTAAGCGTCTGATGGAAGAAGTACTGGAAAGCGCGCACGCCTTCCAATCTTTAGCAGATCAAATTCCACAAATAGTTTGGACAGCAGGCAATGACGGTCGCCTGGATTTCTTCAGCAACCGCTGGTACGAATTTAGTGGCACCACGCGTGAACACCGTGTTGGTCTTGATTTTGCCCTTTTTATGCATCCTGATGATCGCAAAGAATATATGAACCGCTGGAAACTCAGTGTCAAAACCGGTGATGCTTTTGAAGCAGACGTCAGGCTGAAGGCGCGCTCGGACAGCGAATATCAAGGTGCCTATGTGCGTTTTCTCGCCCGCGCGGTGGCATTGAGAAATTATCGCGATGGTATCGCTCAATGGGTGGGAACATGGACCTCGATCGATTAAAAACCGCTGCAGGCAGTGCTGTTTCTGCTCAAGATCAATATTTATTGCGAGAAATAGAAGCCTCAAAACGGCGCATCGCGCAATTGCAATCTATGGCGGGAAAGCCTGAATATCTGTCTATTCCCACAACATTCATCAGCGATCCGGTGCCGGTGATTATGCTTGACAGTGATTTCAAACTGCTGGAGGCCAATCAATCATTTGCCCTCATGAGTGGATACTCTGCCGAAGAACTGGCATTTGGTTCGGACGTACGTTTCTTTTTTCCCAAGTCGGCTCACAAACATTTAGAAAAAGCGCGCCAGAACGTCGTTTCCTCAAGCAGAATTGACCCCTGGGAAACCGAAGTTCTAACTAAAGATGGTCGCAAACATCCGGTGATAGTGGGGCTGACAAAAAACGGCCCGTCGGAGCACGACTGGGTGATCTTTTTCTTCGACATGAGCGCACGCAAAAAATTGCAAAAAGAACTGGCTATACGCGAGTCGAATTTGCATACTCTGGCGGAAGCTATTCCGCAGCTACTCTGGGTTTGTGATGCAGACGGAAAAATCACTTATGCAAACGGTGGCTTTTTAGAATTTACCGGCTTGACTCTTGATCAACCACTGAACTGGACTTCACTGCTGCATCCCACTGACAAACTCGATTTCAACGTCACTGGTTTTTCCGTAGGCGAGCTATATGCTGATTTCCAGTGCGAAGTGCGATTGCGTGGTTATCTACCTGGTGGCACACGCAATGGTCATTATGCCGCAAGCAACATGGAACCTGATGCCAACCTGCTTTACGATGAAGGCAGCTACCGCTGGCATTTACTTAAAGTGGTGCCTTTCTTCGGCTCCGGCACCGCTTCTATGAGCTGGCTTGTAATAGCCACAGATGTAGATGACCAGAGGCGTGTCACAGAAGCCCTGCTGGCCAGCGAAGAACAATTGCGCATCATCGCCGATGCCATGCCGCAAATAGTCTGGACCGCAGACAGCAACGGTACGATTGATTTTTGGAATCATCGCTGGTTCGAATATACCGGCCTGACTGTGCCTCAAAGTCTGCACGGCGGCTGGCGTCTGTTAATTCATCCTGATGATCTTTTCGAGTACGATCAAAAATGGCGCCAGGCAATCAACACCGCTGAACCACTAGAAACGCGTTTCCGCCTTAAGCGTGCCCTTGGTCTTTCGGTGAGAAAAATTATGCCTCATGGCAAAGCTACCACAGCAGCCAGCCGCCGTGATTATCTCTGGCATCTGTGCCGCGCAGTGCCGGTTAAGAACTCGCAAGGTGAAGTGTTGCGCTGGTTCGGCACCTGGACCGAAATCGACGATCACAGCGGCGAGTAAATTCGAAACTTCACAACATCACAAATTTAAAAGAGCACAAATTCAAAACAGCACATATTCAAAACAGCACATATTCAAAACAAAGGTATCCAATTTTTTATGGCCATGACCTCATTAGTTCGACCGGAAGCTAAGATCCTGCGCACCTTCCGCGTGCGCGTGATGGATAAGCCCGGATATCTCGGACAGATTGCCACCAGACTCGGTGAACTGGGCGCCAACATTGGCGAAATCAGCATATTTGCTCAGGGCCCTGATTTTCTCGTACGAGACATTACCCTTTATCTTGACGACGACAATCATTTGAACCATGTGGTGGAAGGTTTAAAGAGCCTTGCAAGCGCCAGTCTAGAAGCGGTTATTGACCCAGTGGAGCAAGCTCACGAAGGCGGCAAGATTGGCATCAAAAGCAAAGTGCCATTAACCAGCATCGCCGAAATGCGCAAAATATACACACCCGGAGTGGCGCAAATCTGTAAACTAATTCAACAAGACATCAGCACCAGTCGCACTTACACATCTATCGGCAATTCAGTAGCAGTAGTTACCAATGGCACAGCGGTCCTTGGTCTGGGCAATATTGGGGCCGTGGCCGGTATGCCGGTTATGGAAGGTAAGTCTGTTTTATATGAACAGCTTGTGGGCATCAGCGCAATTCCAATTTTGATGAACAATACAGATGTGGATAGTGTGGTGGCTACAGTCAAGGCAATTGCCCCTACATTTGGTGCCATTCACTTAGAAGACATCGCCGCACCAGAATGTTTTGAAATTGAGCGTCGTCTGCAAGAAGAGCTCAACATACCAGTTTTGCATGACGACCAACACGCTACAGCGGTAGTTGTGCTGGCAGCACTGATTACCATCACTCAGCGTAATGGCGTCGATCTTACCACCAGTAAAGTCGGCATTATCGGCCTGGGTGCAGCCGGGTCAGGAATTGCAGAACTTTTGCTTTCTTACGGTGTTAAAGACGTATACGGCACCGACATTCGCGAACCCGCCAAGCACAGACTCACCACTCTTGGTGGCACAGCCATGACTCTTACTGAAATAATGAGCAACTCAGACGTGGTGGTAGCAACCACAGGCAAACCAGGTCTGATAACTCCTGAAATGATTCGAAGCGGTCAGGTGATACTGGCGCTATCCAATCCAGATCCTGAAATTAAGCCGGAAGAGGCAATGAAGCGCGGTGCACTTTTTGCAGCCGACGGTCGCACTATTAACAATGCCCTGTCTTTTCCTGGTTTGTTTAGAGGCGCTCTAAGAGCTCACGCCACGCATTTTACCGATGCCATGAAACTGGCAGCGGCCCACGCAATTTGCGGTCAAACAAAAATGGACAATATCGTCCCCAGCATTCTCGACCGTGAAGTGCATGAAAGCGTTTCTAACGCTGTGGCCAATGCCGTTTACTTAGAGAAAGTCGTGCAAACCAAAGAATAATTTGTCGCTGCCGCTTTCATTTGTTAGAGTAATTGAAAGTAAGCAGATAGCCTGAGGCTAATTCTGCGGCATTTTCAGCTATTCTTCAGGTACTTTTTTGCCCAAACTTGCAGCAGACGATAAGCCAAATTCACCAAAAGCTGATCAAGCTGCCGATTGGCAACGCGCTGATTTAGATGACTTAAGCGTTTCAGAAAAGCTTTCGCAACAAGCAAATTTGTTGTTGGGCTCTGCAAAAGAGGCGCCGCAAGCATTTGTTGCCCGTGCCAAGTCTGCCACCAGCGACAAAATCGGTGAAACAGCATTGGAAGTAGCTGGCAGTGTAGCTATCGGTGCGGGTTTTGCTCTGGCTCTGAAAAAGCCTCAAGTGTTCGGAAAAGTACTGGCTCCTTACGTGGAAGGCGCCGTAGCCAATGCAGGCAAAATATTTGGCGCCGTGGCGGTTTACGACATCGGCTCTAAAGTTGGCGTGCCTGCTTATGATCTCTGGAAAAATCCAAACAATTTTGAGAAAAGCAAAAGAGAGCTGAGCAGCAATCTTGGCTCTATGGCTTTCGATTATCCATTAATGGCTGCCTCTGGATTGGCCGGCTTCGGCTTAGGCGCTAGAAGCGTCCGTCTTAGCGAAACAGCCGCAATTCGACCTTTGAATTTTGACAAGTTATCGTCGCAACTGAAAGCTAATCGCGCATCAGAGCAGAATGTCGTAGCCTCTGTGAGAGAAGAAAATTTCTTAGGTCGAGGCAGCAACGGTGCGGTCTACAAGCTTGATTTCACTGATGACTTTGTGGTCAAAGTGGCAGAATACGGCCGTAAAAATCCGCAAGGCGGCAAGCTTGAACCAGTTGTAGACGTGATGCCTGAGCATAATGTGGGCCAATCTGTAGCTAAAATGGGCGACTACGAAATTCTCAAAAAACAGAACGGATTTGCGGCTGGTGGGCCTGGTTATTCAGAACGCAAAAAGATTGGCTTAGAAGCGGCTGAAGCGATTTTCGCTAGGAGTGTAAAAACCAGCGCAGAGTTACCACAATCTGCTTACGACGATTTAGCCAGAACAATGATGATGGTGGAAAAAAACGGTATGCAATTTGACCCGTCTAAGCCGGGCAATATTCTTATTGACCCGGTGGGCAAACGTTTCAACCTGGTGGATATCGGACGCGCTTCAAGTGAGCAACCATATAAACACACGGTGGCCGACTTAATCGTGCCGCTCATCGACAACTATTTCGTCGGGTCAGTGTTGCCTAATAAAGGCGTGGCCTATCAATCATTTCTCCAACAAATTATTTTAAAATCGACACTTGCAGCGAAGAACGCAGGCATGCACCCGCGAACTGAATTGGGAAGCAGCCTTTCTTATAGTTACAAGTTGGCAGGATTGCCGGATTCTTAGCCAGATTCCTAGATAGATCGCAAAATTTTCTCACCCCCGCAAAGACCTTTTTCACTGCCTACGAATTTTTACAACCTCCAGGTTGTAAAATTCTACAACTTATGAGTTGTAAAATTTCTTAGGCGCGAAAAATGCGATCTACCAGTCACACAATTTAGATTGCCCAAGATTACAGCGTCGGCTGCCGAGACTAGCGGCTCGAAGACATCTTGAAAGTTCCGCAAAAGAAAAAAGGGCTCAGGAGAAAGCCCTTTTAACTATGTATCTACTTCTGTTTTTAAGGCAATGACAAGAAATATCTAACTAGATGCGGAAGAACGGCGTCTCAACGACTTTGTCTGCCCAGAACACTTGAATCTGATATTGCCCTGGTCCTACTTTTACTGCTGGTGCCACCATGGCACCGTCTTGATTGGTCATGCGCGAGAAGACCACACCACGGTCGTGTTCGCTAATTCGCACTTCTACTTCAGGAATGGCATTCTCTTCAGCATCTTTGGCTTGCAACAAAACTCGCAAATTGTTTTCGTCTATTAGCCAACCGAGGTTAACTTGGATGCGCACATCATCAACGGTGCGTTCAAATGTGCCCATAGACACTAATTGCGCGCCGACACCACGGGTAGCACCAGCTGGCACCATTTGCTGCCATTGCTGAGCGCTGAGCATGTCTTGCCAGACAGCCGCGGCCGACTCACGAGCTTGACCAACGAGATCACGCAAAGCAAATACTGATTTTTCGGTAGCAGCAGTAGCCTGGGCCACTGCCACAGTTACTGGGCTTATGGCTTCGAGCATATTGCCCGTCACACGTTTGACTATTGCCTCATCCTTTTTAGTCAAAGGCATGAACTGACTGGCAGTCCACATGGCCTGGTCAAATAATTTGTTTTCTCCAGGCAAAGGCAGCTCCTGGAAATTTTCCTGGCAGAACTTTTCGAAAGAAAGAGCACACGAGCTCTCGTCTCCGTTTGCCATAGCCTTGGTTAATTGGGCTAGTTTGTCGTTAAGGGTAGTCATTGCCGTCTCCTGGAATTAACTAATGCGCTTCTTGCTGGTCCATCTTGTCTTTGAACGCTTTGAGGGTTCTCACAATTCTCTTGTCGATGGTATCTATACTCTTCGCATCCATTTTTAGACATGCAATCAAATCTTCTCGCTTATAACCTTCAACATATTTCAAAATGAAGCAGGTGCGGTGAATACCAGGTGGTAGCTCGTCGAGAATGCGCTCAACCAGATCATTAATTAATGCTCGAGCGGCAGGATCTTTCGAGCCAGTTCCTGACGAAACCACATTATCGCCGCCCAGCAGGTCATCGGCAGAGCGGTTGTCGTCTTCATCAAACATTGAATCAAGTGAGGTTGTGCGGTACTGGCTGGTGGTTGAGGGGGCTTCATCGAAAGCTTTACCCGGCGCTAAAGTCTGAACCGACATAACGCTGCCATCCAGTTCTACTTCTACTTCGCTGGCGACTTTGAGGGTGGCAGCAAGGGCCCGCGCAGAGGCCGCTGAGGCGGCTGCAGCTTTTTTCACCGACTCGGCTACATCTTTAGCGTCATCGTCTAATTCAAAATCTGTTTCTAATTCTGCCGGGCTGATGGACGCCCCGGCTTTGACTTCACGCTTTTTCAAAGCGACTTTGTGATAGCGCTCCAGGTTTTGTGCAATAGCTTTGTTACATGCGCCAAGGCAGTAGGGCGCCAATTTTGCCTCAGGATGGCTGGGATCGAAATGCTTCGTTACCAGCACCAAAGCATTCTGAAGGATATCTTCGATATCCTCGTCTGTAGCGATTCGCGCGCGCGAGCGAATGTAGCGCATCATTCGCTGAGGAGTGAAATCCATCTCTCCTTTTAGAAATGCCCGGCTTTCCTTATTATTCATGCTGTCCTGGCGCTGATATTTGTTCCTTCCATACTGACAGGAGCCGCACCTGGCTAGCCTTTGCTGCTCATGCGACGCCCTCAATGTTAGCAGATTATAAGAGAAGCCACTCGCCGTGAAAACTATACTTGAGCGGCTCTTAAACAAAATAACCCCATGAATGTCTTACCACCCGTGAATTCTAAATATCTCGTGCCTCTGGCAATCAGTCTTTTGCTGAGTGCCGCATCCGCTCAAAACTTGCACGCCGCTCCGGTTGAGCAGGCTCAACTGGCATCAGCAGCAGCCATTCCGCCCAACACTACCCCCTCCCATAGCAGCTATTCGGCACCAGCGTCATCATCATCTGGCACCTCAACTGGAGTGTCGTCTGGCACCATCAGTCAGCCAATGACGTCGCCTGGTTTAGGCACTGGCGATACTTTCAATAGTGACATGCCGGCTTTACGCCCTATGCGCTTAAATCCAGATGCCGCCGGCACGCCTGCAACTTCAGACGTTAGCAAAAACGCGGATCAGGCAAATACCGGGCAAGTCGACGCCGGCCAAACAGGCGCCGGTGCGGTTTCTGGTAATATTCAGTTTACTGAGCAGCCCAAGCCCGCAGGTTCTGGGCTCTCCATTGTGCAAGCACTAGACGAAGCGCTGGTTAAAAGTCCACGAGCGGCGGCCATCAGGTCACAGCTACAGATTACGACGGCCAATTATGCCGACGCTGCTGCCGGCCCTAACCCCGCCTTTCTTTTTGACCGAGCGCCACTGGGCGAACAGGTCAGGCGCATTGGCCCCACCTTTACCGTTGAAGGCCCCTGGAAATTAGTATTTCGCCTGCTCGCCACCAAAAGGCTGGTAGAGCAAACCAAGACCGATTTGATGACTGCAATTTGGGCACTCAGGGCTGATGTGCGCCGAGCCTATACTGAAGTAGTGGTAGCTCAAGAGACAGTTGAGACGCTCAATTCTTTGTACGACCTGGCCAGTCGCTTGCTGGAAGTCTCGAGCAAACGCTTTCAAGCCGGAGATGTGCCCGAATTGGACGTACTCAAAGCTCGACTGGCCACTTCACAGTCTGATGTGGAGCGGCAGGTGGGCATGCGCCGGGTAATTCGCGCTAAACAGCAGCTCAATGTAATCATGGGCCGCAAACCTGAAGATCTGGTCAATATTCCTCGACTGCCGGCCTTTTTAGGCACCAGTCAGCCCAAGCTTGATGCGTCACAGAAAAGCCAGCTTTTGCCCGATTTCAGCATCGAACCGCCAACGCTTGCATCATATATACAAAAGGCTCTCGATCAAAGACTAGAGCTGAAAAGCGTTAATCAACGCATTGCTTTGAATAAAGCTCAGATGCGCACGGCCATCGCCAATGTGGTGCCAAATCCGAGCGTCAGCTTCGGCAATTCGGTCTCTGGTAACGCGCCAACTGGCCCCAAAGTAAACTCTGTATTTTTCACAGTGGTGGCAGAAACGCCTCTCACCAATTGGAATCAGGGCGAAATTTATCGGCTCAGAGCCACGGCCACACAACTTAAATATGAAATGGGGTCACAGCGCAATTTGATTATTGCGCAGGTTTCTTCAGCCTACAACAACGTGCTGGCCGCCAGACAAAAGCTCAAAGTCTATCAAGAACACATTCTGGCAGACTCATATGAAGTGGCTCGCCTGGCTCGTCGCAGCTACGAAGTTGGTCAGTCTGATATTACCGCCACACTGCAGGTGCAACAACAAAACGTTGCCGTGCGCAGCCAATATCTAGACGCCGTGCGGGCCTATCAAGAAGCCTACACAGACTTAGAACAGTCTTGCGGTCGGCCGATTGAGACTTATCGCCCGGCGCTTTAAGATCGTAACTGAGCGTCACTGACCGAGAACGCCTTACAAGCGAGCTGAACGTGCACTGACACGCATTGAAGCTAATCTAATTAGAAGCGAGAAGTAGGCGGAGTGACCAGCGGAATCTTGAAGATGAAATCGTTGGCCAAATTAGCGTTGGTAAAACCATTCAGTGTATTTTCAGCACGACGTATGCCAAGGGTGGCTGTGAGCGGAATAGCGATGGCAGGCGCAATGGTGTTGACGGCGTCGGCGGTAATCATAAAGGCAATGGCTTTTTTAGTGATACCACCCTCGGTGCCGGCCAGATCTGATTTGGGTAGTTTCAGTACAGGCGTTGAAGATCCAGGTCTTGAGGTAAACATGCTGGCCAATCTTGGCTGCGAGCTCGATGGGGCAAAGGTAACGATGCCGGCATCACAGATTGTGGTGCCCGTGTCAGGCGAAAGTTTGACTTCGCCGGCAGGCGCACTAAAGCGATAGCTGTAGGGCGAAACAATATTTTTGACATTGGCCAGGGCAATATTTTTGCTCTGCCCGGGTAACAAATCAATAGCAATTTGATCTTTAGTTATTCCAGTGATCTGGCCCTGATAAGTCTGCCCGTCGGCAGTTTCGATGGTTTCTTTGGCACGACCGCGGCGAAGATTCTTTAGCCAATCGCCGCCATTAAAATACACAAGGCCACTGAGGGCCGAAGAGGCCGTGGTAGCTGTAGGAGTCGTAGGAGCTGTCGGAGCTGTCGCCCCAGCAGGGCCTGCCACATCGAGCTGGACCAATACCCCTTTCAGAACCGTATGGCGGTCAAAAAGCCATTCTGGCACGGCGCCCACCTCGACATTTTGCCCTTCCACAGTGATCTGGCCACTGGGTAGAAGTAAACTGCCGATGCTACTTACAGGCAATGCCAGAGCACCCTGAGCAGCCCTGCCGTCGGCGGCCTGCTTGAGTTCAACCGGCGCAGCCAGCGCACTTAGCGGTAGCAACAAAGTCATGGAAGCCAGGGCAAATGATCTGGCAAATTGCCTGCGATTGACGAACACTTTGGCCTCAAATAAAAGATGTGCTCAGCATTTTAAAGCAATCGGGGCGGTAGATGGGCGATTCGCCGGTAAATTTTGTTTTCGGGAACAGTGCTCTCCTAATTCCGTCTCATATTAGAGTGTGAGCTGTATATCAAAAGCCACAGTGAGGCCAGGAGGCTGCTATGGATCTGAGCTGCGTGTCGAAATTATTTATTCGCTATCAACTGCTAAAAGTTGTGCCGATTGAAGGCAAAAACTTTTTGGCGGCGAAAATTGCAGCTCAGGGTAACTCGGTACAAGCACCTGAGCGCACAGCAAATTGTGAGGGCGGCGTTTGCAGCCTGAGCGATTGGAAGCCTGGACAATCACTGGGCGCTTAATACTTTTCTTTTAGAGTTGCCTAGTGCATCTCGCCGCTTTTGTCTTCATAAGCATGCTTATTAATGAGCGTATAGATTGTCGGCAACACAATCAAAGTCAAAATCGTTGAAGTAACCAGCCCACCCAGTACTACTGTGGCTAATGGCCGCTGCACCTCTGCACCGGTGCCATGTGAAAAAATCAAAGGCAGGAAACCGACCATGGCTACCAGAGCAGTCATGAGCACAGGGCGCAGTCGCACCTTTACCCCTTCAACGACGGCTTCATCCACAGTCATGCCCTGCTTTTGCATCTGGCTGATGTAGCTAATCATGATTACGCCGTTCTGCACCGCTACACCAAAGAGAGCGATAAAACCAATAATTGCCGGCACTGAAATTGGCTGGTGCGAAACGTATAGAGAGAAGATGCCGCCAATGATGGCGAACGGAACGTTAAGCATGATCAAGCTGGCATTGCGCAAAGAATTGAATGATGCAAACAAGAGAATGAAAATCAGAAGTAGTACCACGGGCACCACTATGGCCAGCCTGGCCATGGCTCTTTGTTGATTCTCAAACTGGCCGCCCCAAACAATATGATAGCCTTTGGGCAGCTGAACATCAGCTGCTACTTTCTTCTGCGCCTCTTCCACAAAACTGCCCAGATCTCGACCACGTACATTGGCCAGCACAGCCGTACGGCGCTGACCGTCTTCACGGTTAATCATCACTGTGCCTCGCGCCGTTTGAATATCAGCCAGCTGCTTAAGCGGCACTTTGCCACCAGCAGGAGTGCTGACTAAAATCGATTCAATGTCTTCTTGAGTGTCGCGATACTGGAGAGGGAAACGCACAAGCAAGCTAAAACGCTTGGTGCCTTCCAGCACTTCAGTCACTTCTTTACCAGCTAAGGCAGTCTGAATAATTTCTTGTACATCAGATACGTTGAGACCATATCTGGCAATGACGTCGCGACGCAATTTGATATTTAACTGCGGCAGTCCAAGAATGTGTTCACGCTGCAAATCGGCCACGCCACGCACCTTGCTGACTGCCTTTTCTACCTGACCGGCAAGAGAGTCAATGGTAACTAAATCGTCGCCAAAAACTTTGATTCCGAGATCGGCTTTGATACCGGCAATCAGGTCATCAATCATGTCGGCAATGGGCTGAGAGAAGCTGTAGACGAGCCCTGGCACGCCATCTAGCCTGGCAGCCATAGCGTTGACCAGCGCTTCTTTCTCGTGAAAGTTCTTCCACTGATCTCTTGGTTTTAGACCAATGTAAACGTCGGCATTGTCGATGCCCTCAAGGTCTCCACCCATGCCGGAGCGTCCAATGCGGGATACCACTACATCTACTTCGGCAAACTCTCTTATAGTTTGCTCTACATTGGTGGCAATGCGGCGTGACTCAGTGTGAGCCACACTGGGCGAAAGTTTCGTACGTAAAAGAATCGAGCCTTCATCTAAGCTGGGAATAAATTCTGAGCCCAAAAAAGGCATCAGTGAGAAACCGGCACAAAGCACTACAAAAGATATGAGCATGGTCATCTGTGGCTTCGCTAGAGACCATTTCAGAGCCGGTGTGACCAGACTCTTTGACCATTCGATAAACGGATTGCGACGTTCTCTAATTTTTCCGGTGAGGAACCAATAACACAACACTGGAATCAGAGTCAGTGAAACTATGAGAGCTCCTGTAAGAGCATAAATGTAGTTAAGGGCCAGAGGAGTAAACATGCGCCCTTCCACCCCTTCGAGGGTGAAGAGAGGCAGGTAAACGGCAATAATAATGGCAATGGAAAAGAAGATCGGGTTGCCCACTTCTTTCGCTGCGTTATAAACAGTCTTGAGCCGATGCTTTTCGTAATCTTCCTGGCTTAAATGGCCAGCATCGACCTTCTCCTGTTCTTCGGCCAGATGGCGAAAAATGTTTTCCACCATGACCACACCAGCGTCCACAATGACGCCAAAATCAACAGCCCCCAATGTCATCAAGTTCGCAGTGAGGCCGGTAAACTTCATCATAATGAAGCTGAATAGCAGCGCCAGTGGTATCACCACCGAAACAATAATGGCGCAGGGAATATGCAGCAAAATACAACCAAGCACAAGAATGACCAGGGAACCGCCCATGATCAGTACTTCCTTAATGGTCTCAATGGTTTTGTCCACCAGAGCACTTTGATCGTAATAAGTAATCAAAGTGACGCCTGTAGGCAGCTCGCCCTTTATTTCTTCTAAGCGCTCACGCACTTTCTCAACCACCGCTTTGGTATTGACGCCCTTACGCGTCATCACCATGCCGGTGACAGTCTCGCCCTTTGAGTTCATTGATGATGAGCCGCGGCGGAAAGCCGGACCAATTTCCACTGAGGCAATCTGCCCGATTTTAATGGGAGTGCCATCCACCGATTTGAGCACGATATTTTTGATGTCTTGAATGTTGTCAATGCGCCCGAGGCCGCGAATAACGATTTCTTCTCCGCCCCGCTCAATGAAGTTGCCGCCGGCGTTTATGTTGTTGTTTGATAAAGCGTGAATGACGTCCCGCAGAGTTAAGTTGAAACTTTTGAGTACGTAAGGTGATACCAGAACCTGGTATTGCTTGACGAAACCGCCATAGCTGACCACGTTGCCCACACCTGGAACCGCCCGCAAGCGTCGCGCCACCTGCCAGTCTTGAATGGTACGCAGCTCAGTCAAATCGTGTCTGTCACTCACTAGATAATAGTTGAGCACATTCGAAAATGTCGACACTACCGGACCAAGCAAAGGTCTCGGAGAGCCAGCCGGCAATTCGATTTGTCCCAGTCTTTGCTGCACAATATTGCGCGCCCAGTAGACGTCTACGTCATCATCGAAAATAGCCGTAACAACCGAAAATCCGAAGCTCGAATTGCTGCGAATTTTGTTGACTTTAGGCAAGCCGTTCAAGCCGTTTTCAATGGGGAAAGTGATTAGTGCTTCAACTTCTTCTGTAGCCATGCTTTCAGGCTCGGTAATAATTTGAACCTGCACATTAGATACGTCAGGAAAAGAATCAACCGAGATATTGGCCGCGCTCCAGATGCCGAAGGCGGCCATACCAAGAGCCACTGCCAGTGTCATCAGTCGTTGCTTGAGAGCGAAGCGAATCAATTGAGAGATCATCTAATTGATTCTTCCCTAGTGTTGATAACTGAGTTCAGTTTTAAGCATCAAACTTCCCTGGGTTGCCACCACATCACCTTCAGTCAATCCGGAGACAACTTCGTCGTAATTCTCACCTTGTTTGCCAAATTTGACGATTCGCTCTTCAAAACCATTAGCCCTTTTAATAAAGACAATTTTGTTGCCGTCATGCTCTTGAACTGCCGATTTTGGACAGGCAAGGAAATTTTGTGATGTGCCTTCCAAATCAATTTCAGCGTACATATTAGTCTTCAATTTGCTGTCAAAATTGGCCAGCCTTGCGCGGATAGGCACCGTGCGTGTATCTGTGTTTACGATCACACTGATGTAACTAATCACTCCAGTAAACTCGCGATCAGGATAGCTGGCTACTTTAATCTTGACTTTATCGCCAATTCTCACGCGCTTCAGATCAACCTCAGGCAAGTCTGCCAACACCTGCACGTACTTAAGGTCAGTGAGCTTGAACATTGATTTTTCTGGTTGCACCACTTCGCCAACGGCGCAGTCATAGCGGCTAAGATCGCCATCAATAGGAGCAGTAATTTGCACCAGACCATTTATATTGCCGCTGGTCAGCATCCGTTGAGTCATGGTTCGATCGGCGCCGAGAAAGTCAAGACGTTTGCAGATGGTATGCAAATGCTGACGGTCACGAGTTACTTCCGCCATGGCTAGTTGATATTCGCGCTTCATCAGGCCGCGATTTTTGTATAGTTGCTCTTCACGCTTAAGGGCGGTCTTGGCCTGCCCAAGAGCGACTTTGAACTTAGCATTGTTAGATTTGGCCGCGAGATAATCTTTAGTAGCAGCGATTTTTTCTCGATAAAGGTCTTCTTGCCTTTTTAACTCCTGTTCAGACAAGTCAGACTGCAATTGTAGAGTCTGAAGATTAGCCTGAGCTTCAAGTAATGCTTTGGGACGCTCTAAGTGTTCTTCATAAATCTGGCGCTCTCTTTCGGCATGAGCTTCGGCAATGCTAAGTTTTGATTTGGCCTCTACGGCTTCAGCCTGCAAGTCACTAATTTGAGGGCTGTCAATCATGGCCATAATCTGGCCTTTTCTCACCATCGAGCCCGGATGAACAAGAATTTTGGAAATCCGGCCCGAAATTCTGGCGCTGATATCAACTTCTCGGCCATAGTCAGGCTCGATACGCCCGGTGAGGTGCAGCGGCACGATTACTTCGCGCTTCGAAACCACTTCAGTCTTCAGATCGATGCGTTTGACCACTTCAGGTGTGACAGTTATCAACCTGGGGCCAGCCGGCACCTTAGCCGAGGCCTGCTCTTCTTTGTGGGCCTGCTCGGCAGATTTATCACCGCCGCAGCCGCTCATTAGAAGGATGGTGGAGGTAGATGCAACTGCCAGCGACATAGCGAGCACGCCAAGCTGACCATATTTTGACATTTTGTTGAAGGTAACCATTATTGAAGAGCATACAGCAAGGACATGATTTTACCAGTGAAATTACCCTTTGGGCCTCAACTGTGCAATGGTCAGTAACACAAGCGCAAGCCTGGCGAAAGATTTATTGCCAGCAGATGGCAAGTGGAGCCGGCAAGCACGCTGACACCACCAGCAGTGCAAGCTGATGCCGATCTTTACTATAATCGCCATGCGAATCTGTTAGCCCAAGGATAATATGCGCTTAGATAAATGGCTTAAAATTTCTCGCCTGATTAAGCGCCGCACCGTAGCGCAAATGGCTTGCGATCAGGGTCGCGTTTACGTAAACGATAGACCTGCTAAATCGGCCACCGATCTTAAAATCGGTGACAAAGTACATTTAGAACTAGGCTCAAAAGCTCTGACCGTGCAAGTTCTAATACTTCCGCTCAAAAATGTGCCGGCTCAAGATGCATCGACTTTATATGAAATCACTCAAGAAATAAGACGGCCACCCGAAATTCTCGAGTGGCTCTCTGAAGATGATCATTATTAGCTATAGGGCTTATTCTCTTTCGAAAAAAATACCTCCGGAGGTATTTTTTTTAGAACCAAGCCCGAGAGAATCTTAAGCAGAAAAAAACCTGCGCAGATTTTTTTCCAAACAACAATCAATCAGTCAATATACTCGCGCAACCGGCGGCTGCGATTAGGGTGCCGCAATTTACGCAAAGCTTTGGCTTCAATTTGACGAATGCGCTCGCGCGTAACGCCAAAGAGTTGGCCTACTTCTTCTAAAGTGCGCTGACGCCCGTCATCAAGGCCAAAACGCAAACGCAATACATCGCGCTCACGCGGTGAAAGCCCGGCCATTACTTCAATGATGTCTTCACGCAAAAGTTCTTGCGTTACCGACGATGCTGGAGTTTCAGCTTCGCGATCTTCAATGAAGTCACCAAGTTTGCTGTCTTCTTCTTTGCCAATCGGAGTTTCAAGCGAAACAGGCTCTTGCGCGACTTTGACGATTTCGCGCAGTTTAGTGATGCTGATTTCCATGGTGGTGGCAATTTCTTCTTCAGTAGGCTTGCGACCTTTGTCTTGAGCCAGCTGTCGAGTAATTTTCTTCAGTTTGTTGATGGTCTCAACCATGTGCACCGGTATGCGAATGGTGCGCGCCTGGTCGGCAATAGCTCTGGTAATGGCCTGACGAATCCACCATGTTGCATATGTCGAAAATTTGTAACCGCGCTCATGGTCAAACTTTTCAGCGGCGCGAATTAGGCCCATATTTCCTTCTTGAATCAAATCAAGAAAGAGCATGCCACGGCCCACATATTTTTTAGCGATGGAAACCACTAATCGCAAGTTGGCTTGCACCAGTTTACGTTTGGCAATGGCACCATCAGAGCCGCCCATTTCAATTTTGCGAGCTAACTCAATTTCTTCACTGGCAGTTAAAAGTGGAATACGTCCAATTTCTCGCAAGTACATGCGCACCGGATCATCGGATGAAAGGCCTTTGGATACCTCTTCCACAAATTCTTCAGGATCGCCTTCAACTTTTTCGTCAAAGCCTTCCAGCATAAAATCGCCGCGATTTTGAGCACCAGCAGGAAGAGGCAACTCTTCGCTTTCATCGCTGCCATCAGGTACGAGCAAGTCTTCCAAGCCAGCGCGATCGCGCTCTTTTCCGACTTCTTCCATTTTGTCGAGTTTCGAAATGAAACTGTCTTCTTTTTCCTTGCCCTTACTCACGCGGGTCTCCATACTCTGGTACTGAATTTATGGTATCAATCTTTCGCTTTAGCTCTTCAATATCTTCGAGCGAGTCTACTTTTTTCAACATCGTCTCTAGTTGAGTAAGCTCCATCATTCTACTCTGCAATGCCGTCTGATCGCTCACCTGGTCGGCCCTTGCCAAATGCGTATAGGCATCAGCTGTCAAGAGCGCCAGGCGTTCCTTTAAGATTCTTGCCCAGGATTCTTTCAATACAACCTGAACCGGCGGTTTTTGTTTTCTAAAATCCTCTGCTTTGAGAATAATTTCCACCAGAGCCCTGGCAGCGTCAGGGTGTGGAGCCATTCGGTCCATTAAGCTGTTTTGTAAATCTTCCATGGTATGGAAGCTAGTGCCAATGCCTTCCAGACCCTCTTTAATCTTCCTATGAGCAATATTGAGCAGTGTTTCACCGGCCAGACGCTCAAAAACCACCTGATAGTCTTCGCGAGAGGTCAAGTAGAGGCCAAGCAGGTTTCTTTCGGCATCAAGGGCGCCGGAGACGGGCGCACTGCGATGAATGCCTAAACCTCGGGCACCCACAGGCATTGGCAGACCCTCTTCGTCGGCAATGTCTTTTTTGTCTTTGTTTTTCTTCCAGTCTTCTTTCTTGACGAATTTCTTCTTAAAACCCTGCCCGTTGCCTTGAGCTGGCGGATAACCGCCGCCATTAGCTTGCTGGCCGCCTTGATAGCCGCCCTGTTGCTGATAGCCGCCCTGTTGCTGATAGCCGCCCTGTTGCTGATAGCCCGAGCCTCCACCACCTGAAAAAGAGCGGGGAGCCATGTCAAAGCGGTGAGTTTTGCGATATTCGCCAATGTCAGACAAAATTTCTTCTTCGCGAAGGCCCAGTCGTGGGGCCCATTGACGCACATACTCGCCGCGAGCGACGGCGTTTTTCATCGATGAAAAAATAGGCACAACCGCTTTTGAAGCGTCGATGCGGCCCATAGCCGTATTTAATTCCAGATGCATAACCGCTTGCTCTAAGCGATATTCCACCATGGTAGCCGCGTGTTCAATGGCCTCGGCAAAAGCCGCCACGCCTTCGGGGCCAGTACGCAAGCATTCATCTGGATCTTTACCACCAGGAATTTTCAAAACTCTCAAATCAATGCCAACACCCTCAGCAATTTGATTAAGGGTGTCACCACCCCGTTCGATGGCACGGGCTCCGGCAGCGTCAGCGTCGAAGGAGAGGTAAACGCGCTTGCTTTCGGTATAACGCACCATCAATTTGGCCTGTTGCTCGGTCAAAGCCGTGCCAAGAGTGGCCACAGTATTGGTAAAGCCATACTGGTGAGGCGTTATGGCATCAAAATATCCTTCCACCACAATGACGCCGTCTTTCTCTTTAATGGCGTCTTTAGCCAGGTTAAAAGCGAACAGATTGAGGCCTTTAGTATAGATTGGAGATTCAGGACTGTTGAGATACTTAACTTGATCGTCACCCAGAGTTCTGCCACCAAATGCGATGACACGCCCACTATCATCACAAATAGGAATCATCAAACGATTGCGAAATAAATCATAATGACCGCTGCTCTCAGCGCGCTTCTTCACCAGCCCGGCTTCTTCTAAAGTTGCCGCCGAAACTCCGCTTTTTCCACTCAAATAAGTGAGCAGGCCATCCCAGGCATTGGGCGCATAGCCAAGCTTGAATTTTGCAATGGTCTCATCACTGAGGCCGCGATCGCTTAAATATTTGCGTGCCACTGCGCCTTCTTGCTCGTCTTGCAGAAGTCGAATGTAATATTCGCTCGCTTGTTGATAGAGCAAAAGTATCTGTGAACGCCTGTCGTACTGCTTGCGCTCGATTTCGGTCTCGACTAACTGCACGCCATATTTTCGGGCCAGCTCTTTGACCGTGGCAATGAAATCTAGACCTTTGAGTTTCTGCACAAAGGCAAAAACATCGCCGCCTTCACCACAGCCGAAACATTTGAAAATGCCTTTGTCTGTATTAACGTTAAATGAAGGACTTTTCTCATTGTGAAATGGGCACAGTCCTCTATATTCCTTGCCGGCTTTCTTGAGCACAACAGCTTCGGAAATTACATCGAGAATGTTTGCCCGCATTCTCACTTCGGCGATGACTTCTTGGGTCACACCACTCAATCGTTATATAGCCTCAATCAAAATGATCTATCAGACCGTCTGTTTATAGCACGCAGTCAAGATTGAACTGCAATTTCACATATGAAAATTGCTAATGCCAAAATTAAAATCGCAACTTGAAAACCGGCATGCTGCTCAGGATGCTGCTAAATCAATACTCAAGTATATATAATCCGCCCAGTGAGTTTTGGAGATGCCAATGAAAACGCTAATCAAAAATGGCCGAGTAATCACAGCGGTAGATGACTATCATGCCGACATTCTAGTAGATGGCGAGCGCGTGGTTTTGATTGGTGAAAGCTTGGCGCACCTCGAGCCAAACGTAGACAAAGTAATTGATGCCAAAGACAGATACGTGATTCCGGGCGGCATTGACCCCCACACTCACATGGACATGCCATTTGGTGGAACTACATCAGCAGACGATTTTGAGACCGGCACATTTGCCGCTGCTCATGGCGGAACCACTACCATTGTCGATTTCGCCATTCAAAGTAAGGGCCAATCTTTATACGAAGCATTGGATACCTGGCACGCTAAAGCTCAGGGCAAAGCGGCCATCGATTATGGTTTCCACATGATCACCACTGATTTGCCTCGTGAACGCATCAAAGAAATGAAAAAACTGATTCACGATGAAGGCGTCACCAGCTTCAAAATGTTCATGGCTTATCCGGGAGTATTGCTAGTTGACGACGCTACTATTTTTCGCGGCATGACCGCTGCCGGCGAAGAAGGCGGATTGATTTGCATGCATGCTGAAAACGGTATTGTCATCGACGAAATAGTGCGTTACGCGGTTGAGAAGGGCCACACCAGCCCTAAATACCATGCCTTAACCAGACCGACTCAAGCAGAAGCTGAAGGTGTTAACCGCGCTATTCGCCTGGCTGAAATGGCCGGCTCACCTGTGTACATCGTGCACTTGAGCTGTCACGACGCTTTGAAGCGCGTCAAAGAAGCTCGCGACGAGGGCATCGCAGCTTTCGCTGAAACCTGCCCGCAATATCTTTTCCTCGACTACACTGCATACGAAAGTGAGGGTTTCGAAGGCGCCAAATATGTGATGACCCCTGCATTACGCGAAAAATGGAATCAGGAAGAACTCTGGACCGGCCTGCGAATGAACGATCTGCAAGTGATTTCTACTGACCATTGCCCTTTCTGTTTCAAAGATCAAAAGCAGTTGGGCAAAGACGATTTCAGCAAAATTCCCAATGGCGGCCCTGGGGTCGAACATCGGATGAGCTTAATTTTCAACGGTGGAGTTGTTAACAACCGTATTACTTTGAATAGATTTGTTGAGATCACGTCCACTGCGGCGGCAAAAATCTTTGGACTATTCCCAAGAAAGGGTACCATTGCGGTTGGGTCTGATGCTGACATCGTTATTTTCGATCCCAATAAGAAAATGACAATCAGCGCCGCCACTCATCACATGCGCGTTGACTACAGTTGTTATGAAGGCAAAGAAGTTCAAGGCGTAGCCGAAACCGTTCTCTCAAGAGGAAAGGTCGTGATTGAAAAGGGTCAGTACGTGGGCAAAAAGGGCGACGGAAAATACCAGAAACGCTCAACAGTGCAACATCACACCACTGAATCGGCCTATGCCAAACTGAATAACTAAGAGCAAAAGACAAGAAACAAACTACACTTAAGATTGATAGAATCTAATACTCAAATCTAAATTGAGCGGGGACAAGACACTGGAAACTAAAGCTGAGCATCCCAACAAAACAAGGACAGACCAGATGGGTTACGCCAAAGAGTTCACCAAGATGGTGACGGAAGAGCGAAATGATCAAACAAACGATCTAGACGTCTTAGACACCGGCGAACTGGTCAAGTGTGTCCAGAAGGAAGATTTTCTCGTTGCTCAGGCAGTGGAAAAAGTAAATGGCGAAATCGCCACCGCCGTAGATTTGATTGTTGACAAATTAAGAGCCGGCGGCCGTCTGATTTATTTTGGAGCTGGTACCAGCGGCAGACTTGGTGTGCTTGACGCCACTGAGTGTCATCCCACATTCGGTGTGGGTCGCGACGTGGTGCAAGCCTGCATCGCCGGTGGCAAAGAAGCGATGTTTGTTTCTTTTGAAAATGCAGAAGACTCTCGCGAACTTGGCGAAAAAGACGCACTCGAAGTCAAAATTACAGCTAATGATGCCGTTGTCGGCATCACAGCCAGTGGCCGCACGCCATATGTAATTGCTGCTCTTGAACTGGCTAAAAAAGAAGGCGCCGCCACCATTGGTATCGTCAACAATTTTGAATCGCCGCTAAATAAAGTTTGTGATGTGGTTATCGCCCCTGTGGTTGGTCCTGAAGCACTAACCGGCTCTACCCGCATGAAAGCAGGCACCGCTCAAAAAATGGTGCTCAATTTACTTTCAACCTGCACCATGGTTCGCCTGGGTAAGGTTTACGAAAATTTGATGGTTGATTTAAAACCAACCAACGAAAAACTTAGAGAACGGGCAGTGTCAATCATCGCCCTGATCTGCGATGTGCAAAGACCCATTGCTGAAGGCGCTCTTGTGGCTTCAAATGGTCAGGCTAAAACAGCTATTTTGATGCTTAAACGCAAAATGGGAAGAGTTCAGGCTGACGAGTTAATCACCAAATCTGGTGGCTCGTTGCGTCAAGCTCTGTCTACCGAAGTAGAGCATTCTTAAATCTGAATGCCGGAATTTGATCGTATCAGCGATTTCATTGCCGCATTGCAAGATGAAATCGACGCGGTCAAAAAGGCTAAATTAGTTGCTATTGACCTGGCTGACGGCGTTTTGATCGCACAGTCGAGGCAGAAGTATCACTATGTCTTCACTGCGGCAAATTTGTTCGATGCCGAAGAAGACTCAATCGCCAACATTGAAATTGGCGGGCAAAATTTTGATTGCTCAGTTGCCAGTGTTAGTGGCTTTAAAGTCAACGTAATACTGCCGCAAATGTTCGGCGCCTCTATCAATGCAGCGAAATTAACGCCGAATCGATGGCTGACATTGCACCGACTGCAAGAAAAATTTCGCGAGGCAAAATCACACTCGCCAAACCCGCCTGCATTTAAACTGGCAGAAGCAGTGTTTAGCGGCACAGGCACTCATTTTGGAGCGGTGGGCACTAAAGCCAAATATTCCTACGAAGCAAAGAACGCCCCTGATTTTTCTCAATCAGAAGCGATTACTAAGTCGTTCTCGCACTCACTAGCTATTATTTGTGGCCCGCCCGGCAGCGGCAAAACCACCACCTTAGCAAGAATTGTAGAAGCGCATGTCAACGCCGGCAGGCGAGTTTTGATGATTTCGCATAGCAATGCGACCACCGACCTGGCCATAAAACAGGTGGCGACGCAACTAAACAAAACAGCTTACCCACAGAGCAAAATCATTCGACTGGGTGATATTAGAGATGGCGCCTTGCAGCAGCAGTATCCGCTGGTGGAGCTAGAGCAAGTGGTGGCAGCCAGTTGCGTGCATCTCTTAGCCGAGCAACAGGCGATAGCAGCACGCCAGAAGCCTCTAAATGAAAATCTCACACGTTGCCAGAGCCTGCAACGTGTTGGTGAGCTAGTCAAAAACCTAGAGCGAGAAACTCAGCGGCCCGAAAAAATGATCATGCAGCAAGAGCGCTATCAGCAAATAACCAGCGAAATAGCGGAGACTCAAGCAAAGCTGCAAGCTGCTCACCAATATCTGGACCCCCATGTGCGTGCCACGCATATTCACGATTTGACTCAGCGGCTATCGACGCTAAGCAGACACCAGAGCGAAATAGCAATCAACTGGCAGAAGCTTTCTGAAGAGTGCGCCGCACAAGTAGTTGAGCTTGGGCGAGCCAATCAAGAGTTGACGCAATTGATGGACGAAACCGGCCTCACGCCCGGCGACGTTGGTGAATACATCGATGTAGCCGAGACAAAGCTGCAGCACCATGATCAAAGCCTGATTGCCATTGAAAAAGAAATTGCTGCGGCCGCACAGATTGCTGTCAGTGGTGCTCAAGTGATTGGTATCACCATAAGCAAACTTTTTCTAAGTACACTTCTTAAAGACGAAATTTTCGACATAATCGTTATCAATGAAGCAAGCCTGATACCCCTGCCGCACCTGTACTGGGCTTTGACCAAGGCCACCATCGGAGCAACCCTGGTGGGCGACTTCAATCAACGGCCTCTTGCAGCCGGCGCAGAAAGTGCCATGGCTCAAAAATGGCTTAACAGCAGCATTTTCGACCACCTAAAAATTAACACTGTGGCCACGGCCGCACAACATAAGTTTGTCTCTTTGCTAGATACTCAATATGGCATGGCCCCTGAGATTGCTGCTGCGGCCAGTGTTCTATTCTATGGTGGCCTACTAAAAAGTGACGAAACCACCTATCAGATTGCCATTGACGATTCTATATTCGCAGCCGCGCGCATGGTCATCGTTGACACATCAGCGGTAGACCCCTGGTGTCTCAGCCCAGCTACTGGCGGTCGGTTCAACTTATACTCCGCCGGACTGGCCATCAATTTATGCAAGCGCTTACTCAACGAGCATGCGCATATCACAATCGGTATAACCACTCCGTACCGTCAGCAAGCAGAACTAACCGGCAGAGCAATTAATCAAACAATTGATCAAGACCGGGTTTCAGTCGACATAACACAAGGCTGTGAAACCAGGCAATCCACAGTAATAATCCTCGACTGTGTTGACGGCAAAGGTAGCAAAAAGTCTATGCTTGATGAAAAACCAACCCTGCCGCATTTACTCCACAGCGCTCTCACTAGAGCCCAGGCCACTTTCATTATTGTAGTCAACTTGAAATACTTTGCCGAAACTCAAAAAGGCACCATATTTATGAAATTCTTGGCACAGCTGGCAGCAGCAGGTGCGGTAAAAATTGACTCGAGAAAAGTTGATGACAGCTTTATTGCTAAAGCTATTGAAACAGCCGACTCGAGAGACTTCTTTAAAGCTTTTCGCCGCGATCTGACAGCAGCACAGACATCAGCTGTACTTCTCAGCCCATTTCTTACCATTAAGCGCAGTCAGTATTTCTTTGATCAGTTTAGAACTATGGTGGCGCAAGGCACTAGGATCACAGTTTATACCCGGCCGGCCGCTGAATTTCAGCAAGAGCAGGAGATGCGAGAATCAAGCGCTGTGATTGAACAGCTGAAGAGCATTGGCGTTACCGTCAAAGAACGCAGCAATCTTCAACAAAAGGTTGCATTAATAGATGAAAGAATTTGTTGGGAAGGCAGTCTCAATATTCTCGGTCATGGCAATTCGCTTGAACACATGCGACGAATAGATGCAAGTGCTGTGGTGACTGAGGTTCGGCGGAGTTTGAGTTTGTAAAAAAGTCTCAGTTAAATTCAATCGCTGAAAATGTCGGCAGGTCGTGGCTCGTAAAAGTCGTCCGTCAAAACTAATTTCCCCTTCAGGACTCCTAGTTTGCGGGGCTTATCACTAGTATCCAAAGCAGTCAGCCTTGCGACGGGTTTGCCGGCTGTACTTATTATGATTTCCTCGCCCTGTTGGACGCGTTCAATCAAACGAGAAAGATTGGTTTTAGCCTCGTGAATATTGACAGTTTCCACTGTCAAAAAATCTTGACGCCGTTTTGACGTGCACTGTTGCAATCTAACTGCGTTACCAAACAGCATCCACCGATTTTTCTAAAGAGGTATTTGAACATGGCTAAACTAGAACAAACTGAAGCAATCAAGCCAGCCAACGGCAACGACGCTGGTGAGCATACAGCGCGCATGCAAGCCGAAGTGCAACAACAGGTAGGCAACAGCACAAGAGCCACCGACTCACCCGCCAACGGCAGTACCGCAAAATCACTTCCTGCACTGGAATTATTTGGTGACGAAAAAGGTTTGAAAGATCTGAAAGATTTGAAAGGTGGCCCTGGTGGCGGCGGTGGCAATCGTTGTTTCTCAGATAGCATTGCTGATGGTTCCAGCATCAGCAGCACCGCGAAAGGCATGGCCGGCGACTCGGCCCCCAATGGCAAAGGCACTGGTGCCTATCGCGCCGGGCACACCGACATGGTCACTACTCGCCACCGCTAATTTCGGTGACTCCGGATTACGAAGCACCGCCCGATAACACGCACAGGGAGAGGCCTACCCTCTCCCTTGTGAACATATGGGTAGTGGTAAACTTTGACATATGTCAAAGTTCTTGCTCATCGACGACGATTTCGAATTGGGATGCAGACTGAAAGAGTGGTTTGCCACAAAATCTGTTCAACTCGAAGTGGCACTTAACGGCGCCGACGGTCTGCAAATGCTGACCGCATACCAATACGAGCTGATCTTGCTTGATTGGCAACTACCTGATACTACAGGGCTGGCAATCTGTCAGCAATTTCGAAAACAAGGCGGCCAAACACACATCATTTTTCTCACAGGCGAAGGCTCAATTGATAATAAAGAAGAAGCTCTGCTGGCAGGCGGAGATGACTATGTAGTTAAGCCTTTTGATTTGCGAGAATTGTACGCTCGCACAAAAAGTGTACTGCGCAGAAATTTAGAGACTATTCCAGAAAAGCTAGAAATTCAAGGTGTGATTTTAGATTCTGAAACGCGCACGGTGCATGTGGAAGCGCTCACCTTTTCAGTCACTCCCAAAGAATGCGCATTGCTGCAATATTTGATGCGCAATGCCAACCGGCCTTTTAGTGCCCAGCGGCTGCTGACCGCCATCTGGCCGTCAGATGCTGAAGTGTCGGAAGGCACAGTACGTACATGCGTGCTAAATTTAAGACGGAAGCTGACAGAAGCGGGAAAAAGCGACTTGATTAAGCAGGTCGTCAGTTCGGGCTATGTAATTGAAAAAAAATAAAAGCTCCAAAATATTCGTGTTCTGCTCACTGGCAATCGCTGCGGCACTGCTAGTGGTGCTGTCTGTACAAGCAAAACCCGTACAAGCAAAACCTGTACAAGCAAAACCGGTGCAGGGCAAAAATACAAAGACAACACCTACCCAATGGCTACTTGTACAAAATCACGCAGAACTAGGCGTTGTGCACTTTTACGTTACCCATGACGCTGTGAAGGCAATCATCAGCAAGACCGGATGCTGCATGCTGGCTAAGGCGCCAAAGTGGCAGCTGCATTATTATCGCCCAGATGAAAAAGCCATGTGGTCGGGAGCACTGGAAAGACTGGAACCTGCCAGCCTGGTTAATCCTTTTAACCGCTCATTTGGTCGCAAATATGCTCCGATAGTGGTGAAAAAATCAGACGTTCCATACGTCGCCAGGAGCGACCAGCAGGCCGTCGAACTGCTAGGAACTGGCACTACCGAAGGTTTGCACTACAGCGAGTACTCAACTATTAGGTCAAAGCAACGCAGTATTTTCTGGCTAACAAAAGACATCGCGGTAGATCCAAAATGTGCACAGGTACTGTGCCGATTTTACGGGGTGCCCGAAATGGGACAGATTCCACTTTACGTACGCAAAACCTCGCTCGAAAACAGGCTTTATTCTGCCGAACGCGAAAAAAACAAAGCCACGCCGTTCTTACCGAGCCACGGGGCGCTGGTGACCGATTTGCGCACTGGCCCGCAAGTGGTAATGTCTACCAAGTCATGTAAAAAAGTACCTTTTGATGCGGCCCTGTTTCAAGTGCCGACCAACTACAAAAAATTGGCGGCCATTGTTGACGTAACCTATTCGGCCAAAGCAAAAGACGACATTACAAGCATTATGGACGATATGGCCTTTACGTCTGACAAACGGCGCTCAAAATAAGCATGGTAAGGCAAGAAAAATTTGGTCTGACTCTGGTTCAAAAAGGGCTGGCCCTCATTGTCGTGCCCTTCCTGTTCAATTGCGCCTGGCTATTTATACTTTCTGGTGTACTGGACAAAACCAATCGCCTGGCCGAAATGGAGCGCGAGCAGACACTCTACATTGAGCGCCTAAATGCGGTTATGGATTGCAGTTATCAATATCGCGAAAGTTTGCTCGGATACATCTCCACCAAACGCAAAAAATACTTGGCACGAACCGATCAGTGGATTAACCGCACTACTGCGGCCCTCTCCCAGTTGAAGAGTTTGCCGCATTTGTCCACAGAGCAGCGCACTCTGGCCGGTGAGCTAGATGAGGTATTGAATGGCCAGTTAGGACAAATTCGCAGTTTGCTCAAAAGTGGTGATGATAAAAGTACCGACGGTCTGATTCAAGATCTCGAAGGGCTGAGAGAGACAATCGGTCAGGTATTGAGCGGCAACATTGATATCAGCTCGCATGTTTTGAAACAACGCAGCGATCTCGATAGCGCCCGGCGCGTATTGCAAGACAATAACTCGAAAGCGCGAACCATAGTCATTTCTGGTTTCTGTGGCAACTTGCTGCTGACCATTATTCTAGTGCTGCTGCTCAATCGGAGCCTCAATACGCGCCTGCGCATGCTGGTGGAAAATGCCCAGCGGCTGCCCAAACGGCAGCAACTAAACGCTCCGCTTACAGGTGCAGACGAGCTCGCCTATCTTGATACTAGTCTGCATCATGCGTCTGATGAACTACAGAGAGCGTCAGAATTTCGAGCGTCACTAATGCAAATGGTGGCACATGATCTGCGCTCTCCGCTTTTCTCGTGTCAAATATCTCTTGAGATAATTCTTGACCGAGAAAATAGAAACCTGAGCACACAAGGCCAGCAGCAAATCAAGGCAATGCAAAACAGCCTGGAGAGGCTCATTGCACTGGTCAACGACTTACTGCTTGTCGAACAATATGAGAGCGACCAGCTGTCACTCGATATCAATGCTGAAAATATCAAAGAAGTAATAGATCAGGCCATAGCCTCTGTGGCTGGGGCGGCTGAGGCAAAAAAAATCATGATAAAAAATATGGCCGCGCAAGAATACGTC
Source organism: Cyanobacteria bacterium auto_48_18 (assembly GCA_036170915.1). Lineage (GTDB taxonomy): Bacteria > Cyanobacteriota > Vampirovibrionia > Obscuribacterales > Obscuribacteraceae. The sequence continues at coordinate 204,724 of JAVHQC010000022.1, read as the reverse complement.
GCTATAGATCGCAATCGCATTATGCAAGTGATCATCAATTATCTCGCCAACGCCATAAAGTTTTCACCTGATACTTCTGTTATAGAAATCAGTACAGAACTTACAGCCGGCAAGCTCAAAGTGTCAGTGCGCGATCATGGCTGCGGCATTAGTGCCGCAGATAAACATAAGCTCTTTCAAAAATTCTTTCAAACTGACGAAGGCAAAAATGCAGGGGGTGCTGGTTTAGGCCTGGCCATCTGCAAGTCAATTATAAAAGCGCATGGCGGTGATGTGGGCCTGGCGAGCGAAGTGGGCAAAGGAGCAATATTCTGGTTTTCACTAACCATGGCAAAATAAAAGCAGCAGAGAGTTTTTGCGACATACCTCTGCTGCTTTTTGATTTTGAACAAACTCTGTTTAAGGATTTTCTTGAGGTAAATCTTTAAACAGATACAGAAGCTTTAGCAGCTTCTGCGCGGTGTGCATCTAATGCTGCTTGCAGCTTGGTTTCGTCTGTCTTGGACAAATTAGTTTTTAGGATTGTTCCACCAGTGCCTTGCAAATCTTCAAGCACTTTGTCTGTGGTCATTTGACGAATCAATACACAAAGGGCTGATGTGCCTGGTTTAATTTGCTCGCCCAGATCTTTCATAAACTTATCGTTGATACCAATATCCTCTAAGGCTCCGGTAAGCGTACCAGCAGCGGCACCCACTGCCATACCAAACATAGGAACGAGGAACAGACAGCCAATCAATGTGCCCCAGAAGCCGCCTTCGAGAGCACCAGCAGCGGTGGTATTAACAATCTGGTGCAACTTTACTTTGCCCCTCGTATCGCGCACGACCACAACAGCATCTTCTAGATCTACAAGATACTCTTTTTCCAGACGAGCCAGTTTTACTCTCATCTCTTGAGCTTTGTACATGTCGTCGTAGCCGATTACTACTAGCGTTTCCATAGTCACATTCTCCCCTAACATTAGTGTGCAAATATGGCGCCAATCGGAACCACAGCTGCACATCTTCTTATCACGACAGATGCTGCCACTACATTAGATCGAGCGGAATAAAATATTAAGAACGCGCTTGATATCAGTGTTTAGGGCGCAAGTGCTGAGTTTGACGTTCAACTAAATGCATAACCTGATTGCAGCGCCCTTCAGCTTCAGCGCTGATGGCATCTTTTTCTTCGTCACGCAGATCGACGAACAAAGTGCCGTCTGAAATATTTCGATACCACTGGTTGCCGTGAATGTGACCATTGTTTATTTTGTCTTTCGCCTCAGCGCGAATGGCTGAACATTGGGCTTCAGCTTTGGCCATAGCAGCAGCGAGCTGAGCTTCTTTGTCCAGAGTCTCTTTATCTTTTACTTCCAGCCCGGAATCTTTGACCAGAACGGCGCCCTCAGTAGCAGCGTTGTCCGGGCCAACAGCAATCAAAGCCGGAGCCGGTGCTTGTCCACCAATTTTCATTAAAACATCTTGACAAAACTTGGCTGTGGCCGCATTGGGATTGCTGGTCAAGCATTGTTCGTACTCGCGTTTAGCATTCTTTTGTTGACCTAGAGCTAAATAGGTATTGGCCAGGTAATAACGGACCAGCCAATTGTTTGGATAGACCTGAACCGCTTTCTCAAAGCTTGTGCGAGCACTGGCATAATTTTTGCTCTGATAATACTGACAGCCTTGCTCAAAATCAGCAGCCAAGACCGGAGTGTAAGAAAACAGGCACAGCGCGCTCGCTGCCAACAGCGATTTGAATAAAGACTTTTTGAATAAGCGTGTATTACTCACAAGCTTCCTGATGTTGCCACTAATCATTTTCAAGACTTCACGAGACTTTCAAAGTCAGCTTATCTTACTTTGTCAGCCCTCGCATTGACAAGTTAAGAATATGCCAAGAAACCCGCACTTTGCTAGACTAGGCACGGTTTTTACGATTTTCGAAATCTCGTCCAGTTCAGTCTAGTCTAGTTCGATTTACCGTCGCGGGAGAAATTATGTCGCTTGATCAATATCGCACTCTGGGCAATTCAGGCCTGCGCGTCAGCCCATTTTGCCTCGGAGCAATGACCTTCGGCCTTGACTGGGGCTTTGGCTCATCAGAAGGAGAATCGCATCAAATTCTCGACCACTTTTTTGATCGAGGCGGCAATTTTATTGATACGGCAAATGTTTACACTAAAGGGCACTCAGAAGTAATTCTGGGCAACTACATCAACAAGACAAACTTTCGAAGAGACCTCGCGGTAATCGCTACCAAATTTTTCGGTACCCTCTATCCGGGAGATCCAAATGGTGGTGGTGCCAGTCGCAAAGCGATTATGTCGCAGTGTGAGGCATCATTGCGCCGCATGAATACTGACTATATCGATCTCTACTGGATGCACTGCTGGGATCACCACACGCCAATAGAAGAAACCATGCAGGCTTTAGATGATTTGGTGCGGCAAGGGAAAGTGCGCTACATCGGATTTTCTGATACACCAGCATGGAAATGCGCCCAGGCTCAAACTATGGCTAAACTACGAGCCTGGGCACCACTGGTAGCACTACAAATTGAATATTCTTTGCTCGAGCGCACTGTTGAAGGTGAGCTCATTCCTATGGCGCTGGAAATGGGTCTGGGCGTTACGCCCTGGTCACCGCTCAAATATGGCATCCTCAGCGGTAAGTACACGCGAGAAAATCGAGACAAAATCGAAACCGACAGAGGTAATTGGGTGACCGGGCATCTGGCAAAAGAGAAAACCTATGACGTCATTGATGTTCTCATTGCCGTGGCCAAAGAAGTAGGCTCAAGCCCCGCGCAGGTGGCCTTAGCCTGGTTGCAGAGCAAGCCTGGTGTAGTGTCCTCAATCATTGGCGCACGCAAATTAACGCAGTTAGAAGACAATCTCGGCGCACTTGATTTAAAACTTTCAAGCGAGCACATAAGCCAACTTGAGAAAGTTACAGAACCGAAGCTCAACTTCCCAGCCGATTTTCTCAAAGGTGCGGGCTCATTTATGGCAGCAGAAACTACCATTAATGGTGAGGTCAGCAGTGCCAGCCCACTAGCTCCTAAATCTGACGCTGAGCGTTACGACAATCCAGTGGGGGGTCAAATAGCCCGAATAGGTGGCTAGAAACTCGACTTACAACACCCGATGGCGACAATCAGCACAAAAAACTCTCAGGCCGTGTGGCCTGAAATAGCGAATCTCATTCCACCGACGCGAATAACTAATATACATACGGTCATCAGTCAACCCACGATAAGCAATATGCACAATGCCTTTGCAGCAAACCATTTGTTCTGCAGGTTCGGCAGCAGCCGCTTTTTTCTTCTTCGCCAGCGAACGAATTCCAGAGACCAGATCGCTTAGCGCCTTTTTCTTGCTGCCGGCATTCTCGCTCTTTGCTGCATTCTTATCAGTGTCAGACGGCTCCACTTTCTGCACCTCGCTGACGTAGCGGTAGCAAAATTATAAATGTGGAACCCCGACTGACTGTTGACTCAACCTCTACGGTACCGTGATGCCGCGCCACAATTTCGCGCACGATGGCCAGACCCAAACCGGTGCCGCCAGTCTCTCTTGTGCGTGCCTTGTCAGCGCGATAAAACCGATCAAAAATGTGAGGTAAGTCAAATGCATCGATACCACTGCCGGTGTCTTGTATACGAACTTCTAAACGTTCACTACTTAAAGCACGCACAGCAATGGTAATGGCACCACCAGCTGGAGTGTACTTGACGGCATTGGTAAGAATATTGATTAGAGCTCGCTGTAACTGGCTGCTGTTGCCTGCGACCACCAAATCTTGGGCACCGGTGGCTTCAAATTGAGTTGAGATCGCCAACTCTTTTTTGTCTGCTTGCGGTCTGATCTGATCAACTGAATCGCTCACCAATTGAGCCATATTCACATCTTCCTGCCAGCCGGTTTCGCCACCACTGTCGAGCTTGGAAATATCCAGTAAGTCCTGAATCAAACTAGTCTGCCTGTCCACTAGCCGCTCGAGCGATCCAAGAAACTGATGGCGCAGTTTAGGATCTTCAGCCGCTCCGGCCTGCAGCGCTTCCACCACAGAGCCAATTGCCATGGTTGGTGTTTTCAGCTCGTGCGAAGCGTTAGAGATAAACTCCTGGCGCACTCGCTCTTGCTCTCGCAGGCGGCCAATCATTTGGTTGAATGAAAGGCAGAGCTCACCGATTTCGTCTTGGCGTCTGACCGGCAGGAAGGCCGAGAAATCGCCTGAAATCGAAATTTGTTTAGCGAGAGCACTCATTTCAATCAATGGTCGGTTGACACGCTTGGCCAACCAGAGACTGATAAGTACCGTAACTACCCCTGTGGCGAAAATAATTTCGAGAAAAACAAAAAGATCTTTTTTAAGCCTGCGCTCAATGTCGGTCAGCGGCACGCCCACGCGAATAACCCCTGTGGTTGTACCTGATGAGCGCACTGGGCAAGCAACATACATCCAGTTTTTCAAACTTTCTGGGTCACTTCTAGTTGATTTAGAAATTACTCCGGCAAGGGCTTCATTGATTTCCTGCTCCTTAGCCAGATTCTCCTGCGGACGTGGTTCAGATGAATCAGCAAGGAGACGTCCGTCAGAATCAACCACAACAATAGCGACACCAAGTCTGGTGGCACGTCTATCTACTGCTGATTGAATGCGCAATCTCGACTTGGGCGAATCGAGGTCAAGGTCGTTGTCAATCTCAAGGCCGAGGTTAACTGCTTCTACCTCAAGAGTATTCTGCAGGTCGGTCAAGGACTCTTTGCGAATTGCTACCAGTGCCCAGAAGCTCACGGCCGCCAGCGCGAAGGTAATGACAATGAGATAAGTGATAAGCAGCTGGTTAGCCAAACTGCGGAAGAGCCATTTATATAAGATGCGGTCGAGAAGATTCACTTAACCCTCAGGATTTTCCTGAACTGATCATTAGTCTAAAGTCTAACCTCGTTTTTACAAGAGCCCAAAACAGCGCGAGAATCTGAATTTGCTTAAGGTCTTGGCTCTGATCAACGGTTTTTCCGAACACTTGACTAGCGCCTCGTGGGCTAGGCATTCTCGCAATATGTGGGAAACTACTTCACAGTCACTATAATCTTTTTGATTGCTTCAAAGCTTCAAAAATCTATTTAGTGCTCTGACTCAGAGGAGGTCCTGTTTAGAAATGTCCGTTGCAAACGTTACCGATTCCACCTTCGAACAGGAAGTGTTGAAAGCTGATATCCCAGTTCTCGTCGACTTCTGGGCTCCCTGGTGTGGACCATGCAAGGCCGTAGCACCTGTAGTTGAGGACCTTTCAAAGGAGTACGAGGGAAGACTCAAAGTAGTCAAACTGAATACAGACGAAAACCCCAAAACCGCCCATGCATACAAAATTCGTGGCATTCCAAGCCTTTTCCTGTTTAAAGCCGGACAGGTTTGCGAGGAGGTTGTAGGCGCAGTGCCGAAATCGACTCTTGCCAAGGCCATCGAGCAACACGTATAGAGCGATGGGTATCTAAAAGAGCCCGTTCACATTTTATAGAGATACATCAGTCGGCGAGTTCTTCCCGGCGGATTTGAAAGGAGAAGCAAATGCAATTTTACTCTGGCCGAAATCTAGCGAGTCTTGCGCTTTCCGCAGCGCTCTTGCTCGGAGTCGGACTTGTTGGCACCACTACCGAAGCTTCAGCTCGCACCAAGCATCGTCATCATCACTATCACCACAGAAATGATGCAGCTGACGTTGCCATAAAAAATGCCGATTGTTCAACAACCGTTCAAGCTTTGAAAAAAGCCAACGCCGTAGGCATGCTGCGCATTCGCGGACCAATCACAGTATTTGCTCCAAGCAATGCTGGTTGGGCCAAAATGAACAAAGAAAACCGTGAAGGTTTGATGAATGACCCTAAGCGTCTTAAAGATGTGCTCAAGTATCACGTCGTCAAAGGCAAATACACTGCTGCTGACCTGGCCAACAAAAGCTCTTTGGCCACCTTGCAAGGTGAGTCTTTGATGATTGTCAACAAATCAGGAACAGTTGTTGTAGACGGTTGTATCGTCACAACAGCCGATGTGCCTTGCGACAATGGTGTGATTCACATCATCGACGCCGTGGCCATTCCAGAAAGAGGCAAATAAGCTCAAGGCTTAGCTCTAGAAATCTTGACCGGGTGAGCTATGGCTCATCCGGTTTTGCTTTACAGATAAAGTCTGCGGAAAAGCTTGAGCGATATCGCTCAAGCTTTTCAAGCAAAGATCAGGGTAATCACTTATTGTGATTCCGTAATGGGAATGTGTAAAACTTCTAAGGCTATGCCAATATATATGTAGACTGCGGTCTAAAGGGCAACCTCATTGAGGAAGCAACGAGTCTAGGCAAGAAACGAGGCTAGGAATGAAGGAAGCGGTCATTGGATTTATCATCGCGCTGCTTGTTAGCTGTGTGCTGGCAGGCAACGAGGGCGGCAATCCGCTGGTGTCACCAACCGGTTGGACATTTGCCAATGCACCGGCACCAGACGCGGTCACGGAAGTTAATGCCGGCACTTTTCAGGGCGAAGTGCTCGACTCCAACACACCGGTGATGGTGGAGTTTTACAAAGAAAACGATGCCCATTGTCTAACCATGAAACCGATCGTTAGCAAACTGGCTACTGACAGTCAAGGTTACGTGCGTGTTGTCAAAGTGAATGTCGACACCAACCAGGCATTGGTAGAGCGCTACGATGTACAGGGTGTGCCTGGTTTTGTGCTCTTCAAAGAAGGCAAAGCTATTAATGGCGTAAAAGGTGAAATGTCGCAGCCTGACCTGACAAAGTGGATCAAACGCGAACTAGACATGCCGTTGGATTAAGGATAAAGCCATGCTTAAGTACGCCATTGCTTTCTTTGTAGCCATGATTATGTCGGCCACCTTCGTCAACTACCAGGGGCCTGCGAGCCCAATTCCTGTAGGACTTGCTGACGTCAAAGCCACTTCATTAGGCGTTTGGAAGAGGCGTGAAGGCCTGATTCCAGAAGTTAAGGTGACTGGAGCGTTTCGCAAATATAGATACATGGTTGATGTTAACAACAAAAATGAAAATAGAGATGCCGATGGTTTCGGCAACGAATAGGAGTAGGGAAGAATCATGAAAAATTGGGCTCGTTGGACCCTATTTATACTCTGGACTGTTGGCTTAATTCTCACGGCCCAATACTGGAATCCGTTTGCATCTCTTCCGGCATTTCTCAAATACTCGGTGATAACGTTGGTGGTGGCCGTTCTTTACGGTGCCTTCTTCATCATCATTCAGTTCTACTTGATGCTTTCTGTAATTTTTCCTCTACCTCCGCGAGCAGACAGCAAGGCACCGAAAAGTATTTGGAAGCGCTGGTTTAAGTGGCTCTTCAAAGATTCGCCAATAAGCCCTAATGCTCCTAAAACTCTTGAAGAAATGACCGGCAACGACAAGGCGAAGCAAGAAATTCGCGAAGTTATCGACATCATTCAAAAGTCTCAACATTATCAGGATTCTGGTGCGCAGGTTCCGAAAGGAATGATTTTCATTGGACCACCCGGCGTTGGTAAAACGCTCTTCGCCAGAGCCATTGCAAACGAAGCTGGTGTGCCATTCTACGTCATTGATGGCGGCGGCGTGGCCGGAATTTTCATGGGCCTTGGTGTGCTTAAACTGAAGACCCTTTTCCGCAAGTTAAAGCAACACGACCGTGCCATCTTATTTATTGACGAAATTGAGTCAATGGGATCAAAACGCTCACAAGACCAGGGGTTTGGTGGCGTTTCAGATATGAACATGACGCTCAACTGTCTGCTTACAGAAATGGACGGCTTCAGCGGTTCTAAAATCATGGTTATCGGTGCCACCAATAATGATTCCATGCTAGACCCAGCGCTTATGCGTGCGGGCCGCATGGACAGGCGCATTTACTTCCAGATGCCGACGCCTGAAGAAAGAACCGAACTGTTTAGGTATTATCTGGGTAAAGTTGCGGCCGACTCAGAAATTGACTATGACCAGATTACAATGCTCACCGCTAATTACTCACCGGCTGAAATTGCCAATGTGGTAAATGAAGCAGCGCTGATTTCCAGACGCCCAGGAAACCCTAATAAAGTCACAACTGACATGATCTTGCAAGCTTTAGATCGAGTCTCAGTGGGCCTAGAAAGATCATTGACCAATTCTGGTGTGGAACTGGTCAGTCACGATCCCTCAATTAAATTCACCGACATCATCGGTATCGATGACATCAAGCAAGAAGTAGTTGAGATTGTCGATTTTCTCAGACGCGGCGACGAACTTCGCAAAATCGGTGCAAAAATTCCCAAAGGTGTACTCATGGTGGGGCCACCGGGCGTAGGTAAATCTATGCTGGCGAAAGCCATTGCCAATGAGGCAGGAGTGCCTTTCTACGGCCTATCAGCCAGTCAATTGAATAATATTGGTTCCGGTGCGGCCCGCATCAGGGCTCTTTATACTCAGGCTAGACAAAGCCCTGCAGCCATTGTTTTCATTGATGAAATTGACGCCATTGGCTCACCAAGAAACATTGACGGTAGTTCAGATCCACTTGGTACAGCAAGAAGCGGAGCACTGAATCAGCTTTTAGTTGAACTGGATGGTCTGGGCCGCAGCAACGTCATCACCATTGGCGCCACCAATATGCAAGATGATTTTGACCCGGCCTTCTACCGGTCAGGAAGGTTCGATCGCAAAGTCTTCATTGGTATTCCAGACGCGCATTCACGCGGATTGATCTTCGACAAATATTTGAAAAAGATCAGCCTCGCTTCAGTTCCTGACTTAGCTAAATTAGGAAAGCTCTCATTCAATTTTTCTGGTGCCGATATTTCAGCGGCTTGTAACGAAGCGGCCATCCTGGCCGTGCGCAAAGGAAAGAGCCAGGTTACTGAAGAGGAACTTGAAGAAGCTATCGACAAAGTGATGATTACAGCCGGACACAAATTAAATGTAGGCGGCATGAATTTGTCGCGTGTACCTGATTTAGAAGTCAAACTAGACGACCTTAAAGGAGTCGAAGAAGCCAAAGCTGAAGCAGCCGAAGTTGTTGCTTTGCTCAAGAATATGAAAGCAGTAGAAAAATTTGGCCTTAAACCAACCAAAGGAATTCTGTTGGTTGGCCCTCCCGGAACCGGTAAGACAATGTTGGCAAAAGCCATTGCTAATGAAGCTGGAGTGGCCTTCTACTCGCTCTCCGGCGCCGACTTCCAATCAATGTGGGCAGGCGTAGGGTCAAACCGCGTTAAAGCTGTCTACGAACGAGCCAGACGGAGCGGCAAACCAGGCATCGTCTTTATTGACGAAATTGATGCCATTGGCAGCACGCGTGGTGTCGAGCGTGGTGGCGGTGCTGTGCAAGATTCCAATAAAACGCTCAATTCACTATTGGTTGAGTTGGATGGTTTCGGCAAACACAGCATTCTCACCATTGGTGCCACCAACAGCATGCATATGCTTGATCCGGCCCTCCTAAGGCCAGGCAGGTTCGATAGACACATTGATGTGCCGCTGCCGAATCTTGAAGGTCGCGAAGCCATTCTGAAAAAATATCTGGAGAAATTCAAAGTTTCGCCAAGCGTGCAAGTGATGGAAATTGCCCGCATGACTTTCCTGCAGGCTGGTGCCGATCTTGCTAATATCGTTAACGAAGCAGGATTATTTGCCATTCGCGAAGGGCGAATCGAAATTACACATTCAGACATGATTCGCGCTATTCAAAGAGTGAGCTTCGGCATGAGCCGCAGTCAGCATATCGGCGTGAAAGAGTTGTTTGAGACCGCTTATCACGAAGCCGGTCACACTATTGTTTCTTACTTCCGCAATCGCAAAGAGCGCGTCCAGGTTGTGACAATCGTGCCAACCGGACAAGCACTTGGTTATATGTGGTCGGTGGAAAAGGAAGATCGCTTCGTGTCAGGGGCCAACAAGCAAGATTACCTGGTAGATATAGAAGTATCACTGGGAGGTTATGTGGCGGAAAGTCTGTATATGGACACCACCACCAGCGGTGTCTCTCAAGATTTGGTTAATGTCGGTAATATTGCTCGCCGTATGATCAAAGATTGGGGTATGGGCTCATTCGCGTTGAATACGGGAACGGCCTTCGGTGTGCAGGGGCGGTCTGCTTCAGGCACAACCGAGCGCGAACTTGAATTGGAAATCAAAGAAGTTGTGGATGGTTGTCTGGAGAATGTGCGTAACTTGCTTAAAGAAAAACGCAAAGAACTCGACCTTATCGCCCACGCACTGGTAGAAAAGGAGACCTTGTTCTATAAAGACCTGGTGCACATTCTCGAACCGGGTAAAACCGACGAGCAAATCAATAAAGAGCTTGATACCTTGTCTGAACGCAAGTTAGTTGGTACCGCGCCCATAGTCAATCTAGAATTCTTACCCGGATTGACCCAATTAGGGCAGGGTGCCGGCGGAGGTGTTGGAGGCGGAAACCCCCAAAATAACAAAACTCTTGATTTAAATCTTGAGCAAAAGGAGCCACCAGACAATTTCAATCCGGCCAGTTAGGCGCACTCTGTTGATTGCAATTCTCAAACACAACCAAGCAAAGGCAGCCTGTCAGGCTGTCTTTGCTTTCTGTCTTTTGCTGCTCGTCAACGCATTAGTAACAGAGCACGCCAGCGCCAATGATTTCGGTTTTACCAACAAGAAAACTCGACCACCCTGCCAGTTTAAAGCTACCTCCGCTAAACCATATGCACCCCTGACAAATGCGTTTATGCAGAAGGCTTCAAGCGCTAAAAAAGACTTTACCGGTGGAGATGCCGCCTACAGCATTGAGCTGGGCCCGAAACGCACCCTGTGGCTCTTTGGCGACTCATTTATTGGTTTGTTGCAGGCCAACAAACGAGTTGACTCCACCATGGTGCACAATGCTTTGGCCATCGAAGAAAGAACCGGCGACACTCCCGGTAAATTTACTTATTACTGGAGCCAGCAAAAAAGCAAATCAGGCAAGATCAACGAACAAGGTTTTTTTCAATGTCTTGACCCTCTAGATTATTACTGGCCGGGTCACGGCTTTATGGCTGGTGGCAAGTTGTACCTGTACCTGCACGTGGTGCGCACTGACCGTAAATTGGCCGCTCCATTTCAGTTTGATTTACGCACAGATCATTTGATTACTGTCTTGAATCCACAAGATTCGCCGGACCGCTGGCGCTGGCAAACAGAGATACTTCAAAACAGCTCCAAACGTTTACTATACGCAGCTGCCTGCTCCACTGATGATAAATACGCTTATATTTACTGCACCAATGGTGGTGTCAGTTTCAATAAATACAAGCACCCAATTTGCCTGGCCCGCTTTTCATTAGCTAAGGCAGAGAGTCAAAAACTGAGCAAACCTGAGTGGTGGTGCGATCAGTGGCGGCCGACTTTGGAATTTCCTGAAATGCTTTTTGAAGACGGAGCTTCTGAAATGTCGGTGACAAAAATTCGCGGACTACCAGGCTTTTTTGCATTCTACTTTGCCCCGGACAAACAAGAAATTATGATGCGTCAAGCAGCTAAACCAGAAGGGCCATGGTCAGACAGAGTGTCTATCTATCAGATCAAAAATCAACCAGGTCTATTTTACTATAGTGCTAAAGCCCATGCTCAATACACGAAGAGTAAGGGGGAAATAGTGCTGACCTATTGCACAAACAGCAGCCAATTCTCGCGTTTGACCAATGGTGATATTTATCGTCCACAAGCCATAAAAGTCACTATCGCCCCGACTAAGTAATTCAAAAAAAATACCTCCGGAGGTATTTTTTCACCACGGCTTACTTACTTGCTTACTTACTTACTTACTTACTTACTTACTTTGATAAAGCGCGTGAATTGAATTTCGATCGCGCTCAGAGAGAAAACCAGTATATGGTGGATGCGCCATAGGGAACATAATGTCGTGCGGATTGCTTGAATGACCCAATCCTAACGAATGACCAACTTCGTGCAATACATAAGCATCTAGCTTGCGCGCATCTTTGTGGTCTTCCCAGAAAACTTCAACGCGAGACCATTTAAAAGCATCAGAAGCGGTTTCGTCCCACTGCTGTGCCGTTTCTCCAGCCTTCAGACCAAGGCCAGTGCCCCGAGTACCACGCACCAGTCGAACCAGTTTGCAGACTATATCGGCAGAGCGCTGCTCTGGTACAACTACAAAATTGACCTTACCACCACTGGCGTCACGCCACTGTTCAAAAGAGTGCACCACAGATTTATAGAAAACATCTTTGAGTGACTTTAGCTCAGGATCTGACCAGATTGAAATACGCACAGGCATGGCAGTTTTCTTCCACTTATGCGCCTCGCTTAGATCGACATAGTGAGCTGAATTGGCATCACCAAGCGAGCGGTAATAATTTAAGCGCCGCAAGGACCAGTTAGCATGGGCCTCATCAGTAGCTTCTAAAGTTTTGCTGTTGAGAATTTGCTTGTAAACAAGAATGGCATCGGCAAACCGACCGGTGTGCTCATAAAGTTCGGCCATACCAAAACGAGCGTCATTGTCGCGCGGGCTAATGAAAGTGCATGCTAAAAAATGGCTCTCGGCTTTGGCAAAACGACCACCTTCGAGCATAGCCCGACCCAGACCCAGATGAGCAGCCAAATTGTCTGGTGCTATTTTTATGGCACGCTCAAAAATTTCCTGAGCCTTAATATGCTCACCCGATTTCAAAAATTGTTTTCCCAGAACAATTAACTGACCGACGTCACTCTTGTTAAGAGTTTGCCCAATCAAAACCGCAGTCGGCCTCAGAGTCGGCAACGTCGGCTCGGCAGTAGCTGCTGCGATATTCGAAACGAATATCGCAAAGAGCACAATCAAAATATTTACTCTGGCCATTTCCATATCTTAGCGCCAAAATTTAAATTATCCGCGCGCAAAAAGAGGACGCCGGGCGTCCTCTTTAAGATTATCCAGGTGATTGACCGAACTAGCTGACTACAAAGTTTTCGAAGTCAGGTTTTTCAGCCTGAGAGCTAGACTTGGCCAATCTTTCTCTGTCGGCCTTCTCGCGGGCAATTCTGTCGCGATTAGCTTTATCCCGAGCGATGCTTTGGTTTGTAGCACTTACAGAAGCAACGTAAGCGTCATCTTCAGGATTCACGTTGTCTTTGCTGCTGAGAATGCTGGTCTCAACTTTGTTGGCATCCACAGAAGCTTTGGTGTCAACCGGAGCTTTAGTGGTATCAACCGGAACCTTGGTGGTGTCAACCGGAACTTTAGTCGTGTCAACAGGAACCTTGGTGGTGTCAACCGGAACTTTAGTCGTGTCAACAGGAACCTTAGTTGTGTCAAC